>NZ_RQHV01000043.1 GCF_004771005.1 Leptospira ilyithenensis | reverse complement strand
TTGGCTAGGGGACTTTACAAATTACAATCTGCGGCAATCATGTGGAAGTTACTTACTTATGGGTAACGGGATGAACTCCACCCGCCACCCAATGAGTTCCAACTAACACACCACATCCTATTTGTAAAGCGAACGTAGCGTTTCTGCAAATTTTATTCCAATAAGTTCGCCTTTTTGACTTCTGTTCACTTTGCGGGCATTGTGTTTTCCTATAAGAAAATTCTAATAGTCTCAGGAAAGAACCCGCGGATTAGGCCTTTCCGCCTTAAAAAAACGATTCGTTTTTTAAGATCCGTCTGCCGATTCTATAAGAAAAGAGATTTCGGAAAGCCATGCAAAATATAGATTACTCACGTAGGCTCAGGTCCCCTGGTACCTCTTATTCCCAGGAATCGCCGCAAGGTTATTCCTCCCCTGTACATTCTCACTCGTATTCATCCTTTCCTTCTTCCGAATCCAATAAATCCAAATCCGCATTTGTACTTTTGATCGGAGCCATTTTGCTTTTCACATCCGGAATGGTAGTGGGAATCCAATTGAATCAAAAGGAAAAGGGATTTCAGGCAAGTCAGGAGAAAAGTTTTTCCAATGTAGGCAAATCCGAAAGGACGGAGAAAAACGATAGAAAGGCGTTTGAACCCAAAGAATCGGATACGGCCGCGTCCAGTGAAGAATCTACCGGTTCCAAAGAATCTTCTCCTTTTCCATCCAGCTTGAAGTTTCCACCCAAGAACGACCAAATCAACTATATGGTGCAAATCGGAAACTTTTCTCCCGAAGAGGCTGTGCAAGTGGGAAAACATCTCATGACTTCGGAGCCAAGTCTCCAAGGTAGAATCTTCAGAACTTCCACAGGCAAACTTTATGCCGGTTATTTCTACAGAATGGAAGATGCAAAAGAGGCTTTGGAGAAAATCACTACACGTATTCCTAGTGCACAGACGGAAGCTTTGGTAAAAACAATCCGTTTCTGAACTATTTTTATTAGTTCCCTTGACATCGCCCTTTTTCCGGGTTATACTAAGGACAAGAGTATTTACGGAAGTTATTATACTTACTTGGCAACAAAAAAATTAACTGAAAAAGTAAAAGAGCCTAAATTCAAGGTGGGAGACTATGTAGTATATCCCATCCACGGGGTAGGTGAAGTCACCGAGGTCGCTAAAAAAGTGATTCTAGGGAAGAAAAAAGACTGTTATATCATGGAGATTCAAGGCTCCAAGATGAAGGTCTCTATCCCTGTGGAACGTGCGATCGATGTAGGTATCCGTTCGATCATTGATAAAAAAGAGATCAAAAAAGTTCTCACTCTCCTGAAAAAGGATGAAATCGATACGGAAGAAGACTGGAAGGTTCGCTACCAAAACAATATGAACAAGATTAAGTCTGGTTCTATATTTGAAGTAGCAGATGTATGCCGCAATCTTTACAAACGCGCTTATGGCAAAGAGCTCTCCATTATGGAGAGAAAGTTATATGAGAGCGCATATAATTTAGTAAAGATGGAAATTGCACTTAGTAAAGGTGTTCCCCAGGAAGAAGCAGGAAATATTGTTTCTGATGTTCTGGCCGCCTCCGTGCAAGGTTTGGCACCACCACCTCCCCCGAAAGAAATTGATGATCTAGATTTAGAATAGACTTCCGTATATGCTCAAATTTTGGCTAAAAAGGTTTGAGTCATGAAACACCTCCTTGCAGCCATCGGCTCGATTGCAGTCGGTTTGGCGTCATTTTTCTTTCTCTACACAGAATCACAGAATCTCATTCTATCTGGTTCTCTGTCGGGTTTGGTACTTCTCTATGGAATCTTTCTTTCGTTTGGTGAGAAAAAACTCTACCCTGAAATCAAGGCAGACATTCTTATCTGTGGTTCCTTAGGTTCCCTTTTGGGAGTTGCGATTGCAGCTTATCCCGCAAGTTTACTTTCCGAATACGGACATAAATCCCACGGCATTGCCTTGGTATTTTTGTTTTTCCTTACAGGAGTAAAAGCGGGTGTTGCGTTCGCAAAAAAACCAGGTCTTGCCATTTTTGGTGGCGGTTCCGGAGGGAGCTTTTCTCTTCCAGGACTCGAAGAATCCGGTCATTCCAATATCCGAGAAAAAATTCTAGACACTTCTGTAGTCATCGATGGTCGAATTTTGGATATCGCGGATACGCATTTCTTAGATGGTCCTCTGATCCTTCCCAACTTCGTGTTACGCGAAATCCAACTCATCTCCGATTCTTCCGATCCGATCAAAAGAGCTCGGGGACGTCGTGGTTTGGAGATGTTGAACAAATTGCAGCGCAAAGGTTCCATCGAAGTAAAGATCACTTATACCGATTATTCCGACACACGCGAAGTGGATGCGAAGCTGATTAAATTGGCTCGTGACACAGGTGGTGCGGTAGTTACTAACGACTTTAACTTGAATAAGGTGGCGGAGTTACAAGGTGTTCGGGTATTGAACTTGAATAGCCTTGCCAATGCTCTGAAACCGGTTGTTCTTCCCGGTGAAGAATTTCCGATTTCCGTCATCAAAGAAGGTAAAGACGAAAATCAAGGAATTGGTTATCTGGAAGACGGAACTATGGTTGTCATCGAAAACGGCGGGCATTTGGTAGGAAAAGAAGTACGAGTTGTCGTAACTTCCATCATCCAAACAGCCGCAGGTAAGATGATTTTCACAAAAGTTCAAAACGGTAATAATAACTACAACAAATCGTAATCATTTGTTGTCAGAGTATTGTATATGAAGTCTTTCTTTCGTTACTTCTCTACCCGTGAGGGTTTCATTGCAATACTCTGTTATGTGGTAACCGCAGGGTTTTCCACATTTGCTTTCGCTCCTTTTTCCCAATCTTATCTGGTTTGGATCGCTCCCCTCGGCCTTTTTTATATCGAAAAAAAATACCGTGGGGAATGGAAAAAACTCATCTGGCACGGATTCGGGTTTGCTCTTGTATTTTACAGTTTTTCCTTTCATTGGATCTACCATATGGTCACCGTATTCGGTGGGTTTCCCTGGTTTTTGGCAGGTCCCATCTTTCTTATATCAGCCATCATTTTAAATTTCAAGTTTCCGGTTTTTCTCGTTAGCTTTTCCTTTCTTGTAAAAAAGGTAGGAAAATTTTTTCCCTGGCTTGCAGGAGCCGCCGTTTTATTCTCCGAATTTTTTACACCCCAGGTATTTCCCTGGTATTGGGGAAATGTAGTAGGGGAAAATCATATCCTATCGCAAAACGCAGAGTATGTGAGTGCCTACGGACTGAGTGTTCTGTTATTTCTATTTTCCTATTTTTTATTCCAATCTTTGAAACCCAAACGTTGGAAAAAAGTTTGGAACTATCTTTTTACAACCGGAAAGGACAAAACGAGAAAGAGAAAGATCGTCTTCGGTCTCGGTTCGGTCTTTCTTGTTTTTTTCGGATTTTGGACGAGCGGCGCCTATTTATTTTATAAATGGGAGAATGTAAAACCGCTCGGCACAAAAGAAGTTTTGATCATTCAGCCGAATGCTCCTTTGGAGTTTCGGGACGGTAGAAGCGTTGCGGAAGAAATCAACTTACTCATGGAACGGATTGACAATCTTGCCATACAGGGCGCCGGCAAAGACAAAATCGATTTGATCGTATTACCTGAGTCAGGTGTTCCCTTCTTTTCCACTCATGAAACGGAAGAAACCAAAGCGACCAGACTCTATTGGGATCGTTTCGAATCCATGATGAACATACTTGCGCTTCGTCACAAAGCGAATGTATTTTATAATGAATTGGATGTGGATTTTAAAGACGGTATTCGCACCCGAGACAATCTGAGAAGTTATAATTCCTCGGCACTTATCGGACCGAATGCGGACCGCAAAGGAAGTTATCAGAAAGTTTATCTTCTGATCTTCGGAGAATACATGCCTTTCGAGTGGATGTATTCTCTTTCAGGGCAAACCGGAAGATTCGAATCGGGCAAGTCACTCTCTCTCATTCCTTATATGGAAACGGCCATGTCTTCTGCGACTCCTCTTTCTCCGCTTCATTGGTTTGATACTGCCAATTTTAGCCCCAAGGCGGTGAAAGATTATTACGGTAAGGAAGCGATTTCGGAAAAACAAGCAGGTAGTTTTTTGCCATTGATCTGTTACGAAGTGATCATCCCTGAGTTCGTCCGTACATTTCAGGGAGATCCGGATTTTATTGTCAATGTAACAAACGATAAATGGTATGGAAACTCGGTTGAAACTTACCAACATCATACCTTGGGAAGAATGCGCGCCATTGAGTTTAGAAAATGGATCGTTCGCTCCACAAACTCAGGCACATCCGTTTTTACCGACCATTTGGGTAGAAATATAAAAGACGAATTTACACCTCTCGACTCTTCCGCTTTTTTACGCGGAACTGTTTCCGTGATCCCGGGTTATGAAACATTCTATAGAAGATACGGAAATCTTCTACTTTGGTTATTTTTGACAGTCTCCGGATCCTTTTTTGTGTTCTATGTTTGGAAATTTCGTTAAATTCTTCTACGCAAACAGATTGTTTTTTGCGGCCTATCTTTCCGTTTCGATTCATATAACTATTGCTATATGGTCGTACAACGAATCGCAGTCTCCTTACGGACTCACAATTTGCGGACCTAGTTGGATTTATGATACGGAAGAAACAAAGGAAACGGAGCTCGTTTTCGAAATGGGAAACCAGCTGGAAGGTGACAAAAAAAGAGACCAAGACGGAGAAAGTGACGAGGGAGAAGAGGAAGGCGAAGGAGAAAAGGGTAAAAACGAAGGATTTGCAAAAGGCAAATACGAGGGAGGACAATGGGATAAGCTTGTCAAAGATCTCGAATCCACCTCCGATCTTCGCAAAAACTTCAAAAATGATTTGGATTCGATCGTTCCTTCTTCGGGAATTTCCGACTCCTATATCAAACGGGAAAGAGACTACGAAGATATCATCGTAAAGGAAGTTTTTCCCACCTTACACAGTATACGCGAACCTTTTAAAGTGGACATTGAAGAAGCCGAAGACAGTTTGGCGGTTCATAAGGAAAGAAACAGAATCATAGAAGAATTCAGAAAAGGGGAAGAAGAATCTCCTCCCATTACAATGCGTTTGTCTTTGGAAGGTGAAAAACCTCCACGATCTCCTTTGCAAATGCCAAAGGAAGAACGTTCCAGATACCTGGATCAGAGCCTGAAACAATCGAAGGAAAAACAACTAAACGAATTTATCTCCCGTTTTCTAGGGTATGATGTGAACAAAGGAGATCTTTCCACATTTGTGAGAGATCTCTATTATGAAAATTTGCAAAGACTGGCTTATACATTCAGCAATGATCCCACTTACTTTGCAGTCGATTATTTCCAAGAGAACCTGAACAAAGAAGATTTTCTCAAACAGATGATGGCGCTTTTGTCCGAACATTTGGGAACAAAGACCGGAACCGAAATCCTTTTCACGATAGAAAATATTTACGAGATCCAAGGCAGAGCCTTGAATGTTTATTTTCAAAACGAATCACTTTATCAAACTTATTCCGAAGAAAGAAAAAAAGAACTGAGAGTGGAAACCATTCGCAGGGTTGTTGAAAAATACAAACCGATCTTACGTGAAAAAAAGATCAGATCTTTTTCCGATGCGGAAGCGGCTTATACAAACAAGCGATTGCAAATCATCGACAGTTTGATCCAAAATACTCCGAATGGTTATCGTCTTCAGGATGCTCTCTTTGAAAAAGGCAGGATCCTTTGGGAATCAGGGATTCTTAAAGGAGATGACAAGTTATTGTATCAGGCCATTGATGAATGGAAAAAAATCTCCAAAAAAGGGGATGGGGATTTTCTAGCGGAGAAGACTGTGGAAAATATTATTCTGACTTTACAACAGGAAGAGATCCGTGATGCCTTCGGGAAATTTCCTTCCCATACGAGAGAAAGAATTGATATGGCCATCCGCTATCGTCTAGCAGATGTTTTAGAAAAGAAAAAATTGAGAGAAGAAAAGATCCTCTGGCCAAAAACCAAAAAACAAGTCCAAAACTAAAAGGATTTACGTTTTGAGACTTTCAATTCCGTTTTCGTGAAATTCATTCGCCCATTTGTCATGAAAAGGAGTTTCCTTTTCGATTCTTTCTTCGATCGCCATCTCTGAAATGGAAGACTCTCCGAAATGACGCAAAAAATCCCTATGGGCAAGGCGCTCAATGAGTGCCTGCCAGAAAACTTCGTCTTCATAATCTTCTAAAATATCGACTAGTCCGCTTTCTTCTTCGAATTCACGGGTGAGGTAGGGTTCTCCATTGTTCTGGTCAATCTGAACAATATTGCCAAGGCCGATGGATTCCGCCTGGTTGAAAACATGGCGTACAACTTCTGCGAAACGGGAATCATTATCCGAATCATCTTCCGCTCTTTCTTTGGCTTGCAAAGTAGAAATGACCCAATCCCCCATATATACTAATTTGAGGAGAGTCTCGTATTGCTCGAGGGAAAGTTCAAGATTCATCTAAAGATACGATTGTTCGCTTGTCTGGAAAGAAAAGAGTTTTTTTGGGCCAAGGTTCCCGGAAATCCGGCAAAATCCTCAGTCTTCCAGGAGAAGTTCTTTATTTCGTAAGGCCCTGTATTTGTCCCGCACAATGGCAGTTATATCGTCTATTGCGAGTAAAACCTCTTGGCTATTGGAATTGTTTTCATGGGGAAGGTAGAAAAAGCCAAGCATTCTGAGAGAACTGCCTTGTAAAAAAATCCGATCGTTTTGGTCGATATGGTTCGCAAAGGAAATGACACAATCTTTCCACCCTTTGTAATTTAAGGAGGTAATCGCGATTTGGCGGGTTTCAAAATCCTGATTTTCTATTATGAGTGTTAGGTTCCCGTTCGATTGGGAGGAATAAACCGGGATTCTGATCTCTTTTACAAAATCTTTCAGCAAAATGGGTTCCGGAAAATAGACGGAAAAAGGAAAATTGGAAAGTTTCGGAACCCGAAGCACCAATGCCTGCTTGGAACCGGGTATGGGAGCCGTGAAATTCTGGGAGAGAGAAATATCGGGAAGTGGAGTATCTTTTTCTAATTTTGTGCGAATATTAGATTTTGAGTAATTGTTGGATTCGAAATTTTCCAGAAGGATTTCCTTCCAGATCGTAACATCTGCATATAATATAGATAGAATCGATAGAAAAATGCTCAGGAAAGTAAATATTCTGAATGCAATCATGTTGACAATAATTCCTAAAGAAGAGGATATATATGTTTTATCGGTAAAAAAGGAGAAACTAAAGAATGCAGGCGCACAAGTTCTTATTGGCCATTACAACTATATTTTTAGCAGGCCAAATCTCAGCTCAGGTAGCTGATCCAAAAGCAAATACTTCCACAAAAAGCGAAGCGGTAGAAGCGGCGGAGTCGGAAGCTGACACTACTTCATCAACTGCTCAAAAAACGGCTACAGATGCGGTAATGGATGCTCTATCTAAAGAAACACTTTTCATTAATAGCAAAACTGCTTTTACTCTCGAAGCAAAAGATGATTCTTCAACAGTAGATTATATTGAATGGAAAACGAAAGCCGGGGATTACCGACGTTTCACAGCTCCTATTCGTCTTGCTGAAGAAGGTGTTACTGAAATCCAATACAGATCGGTAGACAAAGCCGGCAACGTAGAAGCTCCTAAAATTTTAAACGTAACAGTGGACAATACGGCTCCTAAAGTGACTCTTCAACCTGCGGAACCTTTTTTCGTATTGAATGGTGTACCTTTTGCTTCAAAAAACAATAGTTATACTGTTGTGGCGGAAGACAAAGTAGGTGTACAAACTGTACTATACGCAATCAATAACGAATCTGCAAAACCTTACTCCAGCCCACTCAAGTTAGAAACTGCAGGTGCCAACACAATCAAATACAGCGCAAGTGACAAAGCCGGAAATTCTTCTCCTGAAGCTTCCGTTGTAATTACTGTTGATGATGTGAAACCTACTGTGGAAATCGTTCCTTCTCTTCCTCTTGTTGACATCTCCGGCAAACCTTACGCTAAGCGCGGAAATGTTTTCCATGTGAACGCGGTAGATAAAGAATCCGGTTTGAAAAAGGTTCTAGTGAAATTGGATGCAGAGGCTGAATTTCGTCCTTATGTGGAAGGAATCGTTGTGGAAACACAAGGTGAACACAAAATTCAAGCGAAAGCGATCGATAACGTAGGAAATGAATCTGCAATTGTAGAAGTATCCTTCTTTGTTGACTTGACTCCTCCTTCTTCCGTGATCCAAAAAACGACTGCAACTGACGCTCCTGCAGCGACAACACCTGCGGCTACTACCCCGGAAAAATAAACTTTTCTAAAATATTCGGAACCAACCAGCTTGGTTCCGAACCTTGGTTTGAGGAGATATTATGTTTTCTCAAATCATTCGTTTTTTCTATTCTCATCCCTGTACTGCCTGCGGCAGATTGGATTCTTTTTCCAACCGAATCGGGATTTGCATTCATTGCGTTCGTTCCCGAAGGAAAGTCCAAAATTCTAAAATCTTAGAACATACTTGTTCTGTTTGTTCTTCTCCTTTGGAAGGAAATTGGGTTTGTGAGTATTGCAACTCTCGGTTTGTGTTTTTTTCTGCCATATATTCTTTGCGATCCAGGATGTCTTGGGAGAGACAGATCTTCCAAACTTGCAAATTTAAAAATGAAAAAATCTTACAGAATTACTTTGCCTTGGATTTTCGAAAGAGAAAGTTCATAAAAATCCAAGACAGACCGGATTGTATCGTATTTTTGCCGTCAATAGATAGGGAAAGAGGGCGTTTTTTCCATCCCGCCAGGCAATTGGGGAAGAGACTTTCCAAAAAGTGGAAGATTCCTATTTTGCCCGGAGTCAAAAAAGTCTCAAAAGACAAACAATCGGGAAAAATGTTCCAGGAAAGGTTTTTTCATGCAAAAAAGGCATTTGTTTTTTCAAAAAGTGATAGAATATGGAAAGGTTTTCATATCTTGATCATAGATGATATATTCACTACGGGTGCTTCTTTGAATGAAGTATCCAAAATGTATATAGCAGCCGGTGCAAGAAAAGTAACTTGTATGGTATTATTAAACAAAGAGGGTGATTGAATTCGATGGATATTCAAGTCAAGGATGACGTAAGAATCATCAAGTTTGCAGGTGCCATTCTAAAAGTGGATTCGGACGAAATTGAAAAAGAATTGTCCAAACTCACTCAGACCTCTGTGAAAAAGATTATTCTTGATCTAACAAAGGTTCATCATATCTGTTCTACGGCTCTCGGTATTTTTGTTGCTACAAAAAGAAAACTAAAGCCGATGAATGGTGACATCAAAGTCATCGTTGTAGATGAAGATCTCATTCAATTATTTGAAATCACTATGTTGGACAAGGTGTTCGAAATTTTCCCGGATTTATCTTCCGCATTGGAAGGTTTCCAATTAGACGCAGAAGACTAGTTTCTTCTTTTTCAAATGACAACCAAACAAATCGCCTTTGCTTCGGGCAGCACTCATAAAATCAAAGAGATGAGACTGCTTCTCGAACCTCTTGGCTTTCAAGTAGTAACCCCGAAAGATTTATCCATCCCTTTTGCTCCCGAAGAAACAGAATCCAGTTTTGTAGGAAATGCTTTTATCAAATCCAAAGAGCTATTCAAGTTGACCGGATTACCTGCGTTTGCCGATGATTCGGGAATTTGTGTGGATGCCCTCAACGGCAGACCGGGAGTTTTTTCAGCTCGTTACGGTGGGGATGGTTTGAATGATAAAGATAGGGCGATCCGATTGTTATCAGAACTCGGTGAAAACCAAAACAGAAAGGCAAATTATACTTGTGTGATTGCTTATTCATCCGAAAAGGAAGAAGTTTCATTCGAGGGACAAGTGTTTGGTGAAATCGCAAATGATTATGATTCGATAGGCAAATACGGATTCGGATACGATCCTGTTTTTTATTACCCCCCTTTTCTAAAACGATTTTCAGAAGTTCCCGAAGAAGAAAAAAACAAAGTTTCTCACAGGGCAGTCGCCATGGGGAAATTCTTAGATTGGCTTTCCGCTAAAGTCCCTTAAATACGAACCCGAGGGTAGTACGGTATTTTCGATCTTGGTTTTTCTTTTTTGACCTAATCCTTTGAAATCCTCTGTCTAAATCTTTAAGAAAGTATTTCTTAAGGAATGTCTCAAAGTGGATGAGTTTTCAAAAATCATAATCCAAGCTGTCAACCGGGCCAAATCTTCCGTAGTAAAAATCGATACGATTAAAAATCAAAATGGAAAATCCGGAGTAGGCGGATCAGGTTCCGGTTTTTTGTTTTCTTCAGACGGATATTTATTTACCAACAGTCATGTGGTGCAAGGCGGCCAACAATTCAAAACCACTTTGTATGACGGTTCACAATCCGAAGCGGTGCTTGTGGGGGAAGACCCAGATACAGACTTGGCTGTTTTAAAAACATTCGCTTCCGATTTTCAAACTGTTTCTCTGGGAGATTCCAGTGAACTGGAGATCGGGCAATTGGTCATCGCTATTGGCAACCCGCATGGATTCCAACACACTGTGACTCATGGGATCATCAGCGCTATGGGTAGGACACTTCGTACTCAGTCGGGAAGATTGCTCGACCATATCATTCAAACGGATGCTCCTTTGAATCCGGGCAATTCCGGTGGCCCGCTCATTGATTCGGAAGGCAAAGTTGTGGGAGTAAATACCGCGACAATCCTCGGAGCGCAGGGACTTTGTTTTGCCATCGGAATCAATACTGCGAAAGAAATTGCGTTGGAACTGATTCAAACGGGAAAGGTGAAGCGGGCTTATCTGGGAATCATGTCTCAAGTAATAGAATTGAATCCGAAGGTGATGCAGTACAATGAGATCCGAAATCGCAAGGCATTGTTTGTTGTTTCCGTAGAACCGAATAGCCCTGCGGCTCGCGCCGGTTTAAGGGATGGGGATTCTATTTTGGGTTTCAATGGAGATCCGGTGGAGTCTTCAGATGATCTTTTCCGTATTCTTACGAAAGAAAAGATAGGAAGCATTCAGAGCATAACCATTTTGAGGAAAAATCAAAAGGTGATTTTGAATATCACTCCGATCGAAAAGTTAAAACTTCTCGCAAACGGATAAAATATCGTTTAGTATATGGGTAGGATTTCCACCCATATGAATGCACCTTACCCGCCAGCGCCTGTCACACTCATAGGAAAATACGTAGAATTACATCCGTTAAGAAAAGAACATACTACCTTCCTGGAAGAGGCTGTCGCCGATGGAAAATTATGGGAGTTATGGTTCACTTCCGTTCCAACTCCAGCTAACATGGGAAAGTGGATTGAAAAGGCAAACGAGGAGGAATACGAAGGAGTTTCTCTTCCTTTTGTAGTGAAAAGAAAGTCGGATGGAAAATTTGTGGGATCTACCCGGTTTATGAATATTGAAAAAGACGTGAGACGGTTGGAAATCGGTCACACATGGTATTCCAAATCAGCGCAAAAAACGGAGGTGAATACCGAATGCAAGTTACTGTTGTTAGATCATGCTTTTGAAAATTTGAAATGTATTGCCGTCGAACTTCGAACTCATATATTCAATGTTGAGTCCAGAAAAGCGATTCAAAAACTAGGTGCCAAAGAAGACGGAATTTTGCGCAACCATCGCATTATGCCGAATGGAACCATAAGAGACACCGTAGTTTATAGTATCATCGAAACGGAATGGCCTACCGTAAAAACCAATTTGCAATATAGATTGAGCTAGTTGGCTCTAACTTTTGTTTATTTGGTATTTTATATTTTTCCTCAAGCTTCCATATGGTTAGACATCTAATAAATCTTGCATTTTTTAAACTAAGTTTTTTTGATTGTTAAGGAAGGAGAATCAAAATGGAAAAACCTCCTATCATTGATGTCTGGACCCAAAGGGCACTTGTCTCCATGTATGAAAAGATGCCTGAAGTCGCTTCTTTGTTCAAACGATCCGGCTCCGGAGGTTATTCCGAAAAAAATCTCACTGTAGAACAGACTATCGCTCTTTTGGATCAGGCGGGGATTGAAAAAATCCTTTTGCGCGCCTGGTGCAGACCGGAAGGTTGGGTTTGTACCAACGAACAGGTGTTTGAATTTACAAGTCGTTATCCGGATCGTTTTGTAGGTGTGGCGACGGTCGATCTCTCAAAGCCTGTAGAGGCAGTGAAAGAACTCCGGCACGCTGTAAAAGAATACGGCTTCAAAGCATTGTTTGTTTTGCCTTGGCTTTGGAATCTTCCCCCAAATCATAAACTGTATTATCCTCTGTACGTGGAATGTATTGAGTTAGGGATACCTTTCTGCACTCAAGTGGGGCAAACCGGACCGTTGATGCCTTCCGAACTGGGAAGGCCTGTGCCTTATCTGGATGAAGTTGCGTTGACCTTTCCCGAACTGAAGATCGTGGGAGGTCATATCGGTTATCCCTGGACGGATGAGATGATAGGCCTTTGTATGAAACATGAAAATGTTTATATCGATACATCGGCATATCTGCCTTCCTATTATCCGAAACAGTTGCTCGATTATATGAGAACATCGGGGAGAAGTAAAATACTCTTCGGAACCAATTTTCCTCATTTAGATTTTAAAAAATGCACAGATCAGGCTATGGAATTGGATTTACCTTTGCCTTCTTTGAAACGGTTTCTATATACGAATGCACAAAGGGTGTTCGGGATTTAGTAAAAACGGATTGTTCGGGGAGTTTGTTGAAGTCGATCGCCTTTACAGAAAAACCTAAATTGGCGAGGGAAACCGATTGGATTCCATTCCTGTCTGTACCATTTTGCAATGAGTGGGGAATGTTTTCTTGCTTCTAAGTAATTTCCGATTCGTAAGTTCATAGATTTCAAAAATAGAAAATGAAATCAAGAAAGAAGCGGTTGGTTGTATTCAGACCGAAACTTCTATCCTGATACTACGGATCCGCCGGCAAGTCGTTTGTAAAAATCAGCACCTTCTCTTTCCAGGAACTCTTCATAAGTTCCTTTGAAGTCATTGATTCCTTCCGGAGTGACTTCGATGATTCTTGTACAAAGAGAGGAAATGAATTCACGGTCATGCGATATTAGTAACACAGTTCCTTCGAATAAAGAAAGGGAATAGTTCAATGCTTCGATTGTTTCCAAATCCAAGTGGTTGGTAGGCTCATCCAAAACGATCACATTATCACCTACAAGAATCATCTTACCTATGATGATTCTTGATTTTTCACCACCTGATAGAACTTTGGTGGATTTGTTTGCCATATCTCCGGAAAATAACATTCTACCTAAAATCGCACGAATCTCCTGGACTTCCGTTCCCTGCGGAGCATTGCGAAGCAACCATTCGATGAGTGTGTCTGCGTCAGGTTCTATCGCCTCACGGTGGTCTTGTGGAAAATAGGAAGCTTCGACGGAATCACCCCATTTTACCTGGCCCGAGTCCGGCTCCAGTTTTTTCATCAACATACGAAGCAGAGTGGTTTTTCCCACACCGTTCGTTCCTACGATTCCTACTTTTTCTCCTTTGGATATGGAAACGCTGAAGTCTTTGATTACTTGCAGATCATCATAAGATTTTGAAATATTGATCGCTTCGAATACGTCTTTCCCGAGTACTCTTTTTGCTTTGAACCGGATGTACGGTGCCACTCGGGAAGAAGGTTTTACATCCACCATTTCTTCTTTGATCTTTTCGATCATCTTTTGGCGGGAAGTTGCTTGTTTGGATTTACTTGCATTGGCGGAAAAACGGGAAACGAAATCCTGCAAGTCGTTGATTTTTTCTTTGGCTCTCTTGTTGTCGTTTAACAGTTGATCTCTTGACTGTTCCGCAGCGGTCATAAAGTCGTCGTAATTTCCGGGAAAGACGCGTATGGTGTTATAATCCAAATCCGCGATATGAGTGGAAATCGAATTGATAAAGTGACGGTCGTGGGAAATCACGATGACCACACCGTTATAATTGATCAGCAATTCTTCCAGCCAGTGAATGGTTTTGATATCCAAGTGGTTGGTAGGTTCGTCCAAAAGTAAAATATCAGGTTTTAAAAACAATACTTGGGCGAGTAACACCCGTAATTTGAAACCGCCTGTTAAAAAGTTCAACGGTTTCGTATGCGTACTTGTCGGAATGGCAAGTCCTTCGAGTAGTTCTCCCGCGATTGACTCCGCCTCGTATCCGCCCAGATCCGCGAATTGTTCTTCGATCTCGGAGATTCGGATGCCTTCTTCGTCAGTCATTTCCTCTTTGGAATAAATCGCATCTCTCTCCTGCATCAATTCCCAAAGCTCAGGATTTCCCCGAAGGACAGTTCCCAAAACGGTTTCGGTTTCGAATTCGTAATGATCTTGTTTGAGATAACCGACCTTTCTGTCCTTGTCTACAGCCACCGTACCATTGGAAGGCTGGAGAATCCCTGCGAGAACCTTCATAAAGGTCGATTTACCCGACCCATTGGCCCCGATCAGTCCATACCGGCACCCAGGTTTGAACTTAATGGAGACGTTCTCAAATAGGGGTTTTTTGCCAAAAGACACAGTTACGTTGGTTGCAGAGATCATACTGCCAATTTTCTAAGGGAAACTGTGTTTTCAACCGACATTTCGTATGATATGGTCAGGATTGTAATCATTCTACTTTTTGTCCTCGGGGGAGGGCTCATTAGCTCTCAAAGCACTCAAAACGGTATGCAAGTGCTGTTTGGAGAAGTGATCAACACTGGCCATTTGCTGAAGCTGGAAAAACAAATCCTCAGACTTCAGCCGAGTCCCTTGCAGGAGGAGCTCGCACTCTTAACCGGAAAGAAAATCCGAATCCTGTGCGATGTGAACGGAGAGGCTTGTTCCCCCATCCGTTATGAAATCGATCCTTTGGAAACTTCCAAAGTTCCCGATTGGACTTTAAAAAAGATCCCCCGTTATGTAACAGGCGGGCATTTTTCCTTTAACCCGCAGTGTACTCCTGACGGTAAGGTTTTGTTTTGGACTGCGCTCATCCGGGAAGGGGCAAGATCCACTCAAAAGATATGGGCCGCCAAACGAGACCAATACGGATTTTGGATGGCAGGCGAACAAATGGCTACACCATTAAACAACCGTTTGCCGTCAGCGGTGATTTCGGCTTTGCCCGGAGGAAACGAATTGTTTGTCTTCGGAAATTTCGGCGAAGAGGAAATGTTGGAGAATCTGAAAAGAGAAATGCTTCTCAAATCGCAAGAGGCTTCCAGAGAGGCAAGTAACCCGAAAGAATTTCATTTCCGGTTGGCAAAATTGGAAAACGAATACAGAGAACGTACGGAAAAAATTCAAAGCAGGGCACCTCTTTATAAATCATATAAAACGGAAACAGGTTGGTCGAATCCGATCACCATTAGTTTTCCGTCTTTTTATAATTGGTATAGAAAACCGGAAAATCCAAACCAGCAAGTGTTTGGCGGTTCTGTGCTTTCTTCTACGGGAAGAACCATCGTTTACTCCGCGCAACAAAAAAGAAATTACGGAAAGCTGGATTTATATGTTACCTTTCAATCCGATACGGGAGTCTTTGAAGAAGGAATCAATTTAGGACCGACACTCAATACTGCCGAGGAAGAGATGGCGCCGTTTTTAGGGCCTGACGACAAAACATTGTATTTTTCATCTTCCGGAAGAAAAGAAGGTGTTTCCATTTTTGTTACCCGAAGATTGAACGATCAGTGGAATCTTTGGTCAGAACCTCAGGAATTGTCACCTAACTTGCGTGGCGTGAACTTTTTCTCCATCCCTGCCGTAGGAAACTGGGCGTACGTATCCCGGGATGGAGAATTGTATCTTGCTGCGATCCCAAAATCCTTTCAACCGGAACCTGTGGTTGTGATCAAAGGAAAAGTTGTGGATGAAGAAGGAAAACCTTTGAGCGCTTCCGTCACTTACGAATCCCTTACCAAAAAGAAAGGAATCGGTTCTACCATATCCGATCCCAAGACGGGGGAATTTTCCATCGTACTTCCTTACGAAGAAAATTACGGATTTTACGGGGAGAAAGACGGATACCTCCCCGTTTCACAAAACCTAAATTTGGTGGGAAAGGAAAAGGAAGAACATGAGAAAACGGTTCTTTTGATTTTGCCAAAAATTAAAAAAGGAAACGAAATCGTCCTCAACAACCTGTTTTTTGCTTTCCGATCCGTGGAACTTGTTAAAGAATCAGAACCGGAGCTGGACCGTTTGGCCAACTTGCTGAAAAAGAACGAAAGGTTGAAGGTAGTCATCGAAGGCCACACGGACAATGTGGGCGGTGAAGTAGCCAATAAAAAACTTTCGGTAGAACGCGCGGTTTCCGTTGCCAATTATTTGAAGTCTAAACATAAGATGGATGAAGCAAGATTGACTACAAGAGGATTCGGATCCTCTCTTCCGGTTACTGACAACAAAACGGAAGAGGGACGGGCTCAGAACAGAAGAGTTGTCTTTAAGATTGTGGAAGATTAATTATGGTAGATCTTAAAAATATAAACATTCCCAAAGTCAATGTAGATACAAAAAAAATGTTTGGGGCAGTCGACTCCCTTGTCGACAAAATCCCTCCTCAAATCCAGAGTTTGCTTCGCAAAATTGCGATCGGACTTTTTATATTTTTTCTAATCATGGCGATTTATACCGGTTGGACCAAAGGTTGGGAAGGTGCAAAACCTCAAGGACTCCAACTAGCACAAGATACACGGTCTCTTTTTCTTATGGAAGTGGAAAGAGATTATAACCGGAAAAGAAAAGACGTACAAATGACGGACCCGGAAGATCTGTCTTACGAAAGCAATCGTAAGATGCAATTTGATTTTATCAGCGAAAGAGAAGGAACGAATCCGACGCAAAGGACTTATCCGGAAGAATCCGATTTTTTAGGAAAAGAATATGATTTTAGAAACAGGAAGGCAGAGGACACTTCTCTTCCTCCACTTGCCACTCCTTCCGGAGACGGTTTGATTCCTTCTCCTGTAGATGTGGAAAAGATCGGTGCTTGGCAAAATACGGACGAATTGCAAGAGATGGGACGAGAGACTCCGAAACAATTGGATCGGGGACGCCCTGATCTGTCCGCAAAACCGCAAAGAGTTTCTCCGACTACGGGTCCGTCCAATACGGATTTGGATACGGCAGAGGATCTTAGATTCAAAAAGATGTTGGACCGGGTGGATGAATTGGAAAAGAAAATTGCTGAAAAAAAGAAAAGAGAAACTACAACGACTCCTTCTCTTTCTCCTGCAAGCGAATCCACAGGGCGTAAACCCAGAGAACTGGAAAGAGTTCCTAGACAATAAATCTGTCTGCATTTTGATTCAATAAAATGATCCTTAAAACCAAGTTTCCATTGATTGTTTCCCTTTTGATTCTTGGTTTTTTCGTGCCATCACTCTTCTCGCAAGGCGCAGATCCGAACGAAGAAATATTCCTTCCTTTTCCCGAAAAACTCAAGTTAGACGGCACTGAGGCAAACGAAGCGACTTCGTCAAATCCGAATTCATCGGATTTGAATTCCTCCGTCTCCTCTACAGTCGTCGGCACTGGAAAAGAAACAACTGCCAATACTCAGACTAGCACGATCGCTTCGGTAAAAAACAGCACTTCCGGCTCCACGACTAGTTCCGGTTCCGAAACTTCTGCAAAACCCAAAAAAAAGAAAAAGGGAAAAGATGATGTTCCCGATCCGTCCGAAGCGCCTTTCCAAAGAGGGAAGGCATTCCTCGCTCGTAACCAAAAGAAAAATGCAGAAACCGAATTCAGCGAATCTTATTCCAAGGAAGGAAAAAAAGTAGATCCTTCGCTTACGGAAAATACCAACTTATTCGGGTTAGATTCCAAAGAGAAAGAAGGAACGGGGCTTGTGGAAAAGATAGAAAACCCGGATGCAAAAATCAAATCCCAGTTTGAATTGGCACGTTCTTTGGATCGGATGAACCAACCTGAGTCCGAAGAAAAAGCTTATAAGGAATATCTGAAGTTAGTTACTTCATTTCCGGTTCATCCTGAACTTACACCTCGTACTCATCTTGCCATTGCGGCTTTACTTTTCCGAAAACAGGAATATCGTCCCGCATTACATCATTTGGTGAAACTGATCAAAGAATTCAAAGATTCAAAAGATAGACCGACTGCTTACTATTACGCGGGACGAATTTATGAAAGTGCTTGGGCGGAAAGGGATTTGGAAAGAGCTAAAAAATACTACGATCTCTACTTGAAGGAATCGGAAGACAAAGAACTCTCCCCTGGCAACGACTTCAGAAAAGAAGCTAAAGAAAGAAGACGATTGATTGAAGCCCCGCTCGGGATTTAAGCTTTTTTTCTCTTCGGTTTTTGATGTTCAAACGGATTGATGATTTCTAAAGTTTCTATCTTTTGATTTGCCTGCAAGTCTTCGGTAAAAATATACTATCTCGCATTCATCTCATCGACTCGGAAAGTGATATTTTTCACAATTCAAATTATGCACATTTTCTGTGCATATGTCAATTTAAAAAACAGGGATTTAAGCGATTGCCACGTTGACTTCAATTCGCCCGAACTTGGAATACAAGTTGATGGAGAGAGTCGGTTTTTTATTGAAACGTACGGAAGTGCTTTTCGATTCTTGGATGTTAGGTGTAGTGATCTCTACGGATTGACCTGCAGAGGTGAATATATTCATCGCATTACCCGTTGTCATGTTCGCAATTTCACCTAAGATATCTTTGTATTCGTTTTGCACATCTTCGTCGGAAAGCCCCGGAACCAATTTGCGGGATATCTTATAAGCGGCATCGTAATTCATGCTGTAAACGACTTCACCGCTGAAAGAGCCAACCACTCCGATCACAATTGCTAATTCGTGTGAGGGGGCAGGAGTGTCTTTGATGGCGATCTTCCCTCTGATTAAATCTTGTTGAAGTACATCGCGGAAAACAATAGTGGCAGCTTCCAGGAAGGGATTGATAAAGTCGGCTTTGATTTGCATTATTCTACGGAGAGTGCCTTTTGCTTCTCGATGTTGTATTCTCCTGAGAGGGACTGGTTTATTTCAAGAAAAAAGCTAAGAAGTTGTCTTTGTTTCATAAAATCGGCCATCTGGTTCTCTTCTTTCTGAGGAATGGGGGCTTGTGGAGTGTTAGATATGGTGAAATCCCCAAATTCTACGTAAATTTGTTTGTCATTGTCCGTAAAAGGGCCTGTCACTCTTTTCTTGCCGAAAGGATTGGAGGAAAGTTCTTCCCAAAATTTTGGGTCGCTTGCCAGATGATAGGTCGTTCCTTTTGAGGATTTTACTTGTTTTAAATCTCCAAGAAAGGTCGCGGGGACAGTTTCAATCGGTTGGCCGATTTCTTTGGAAATGGTTTCCAATGCGTTTTCTGCACCGGCCAAAGACTGGATGCGCTTTTTCCAAATTTCCAATTCTTTTCTTTTGCGGTCAAACTTGAGTTTGGAAATTAAGATGGATTTTCTGGACTCGAAACTAGGCACATTGCCGGAAGAATCTTTGGAGAGATTTCCTTCTTTTTTTTCCTTCTCATACTCTGCGAGTAGGTCGGTGTCCGGGATTTGGATCTTGGACTCCAATTGGTTCAGAAGATTGACTTCCGTAAAAGAAAGGATGCGAAAGGAAATTTTTGCCGATTTTGCTTCCGTATCGATTTGTTTTTCGGCAGAAGTAGGATTCCATTTTTGTTCTAAGAATACGGGGAAAAGAGACATTCCTGTAGCGGAATCCACACGGTAGTTCATAGGAGCGGAGTTCAGGATCTGTTGGTAAATTTGAGAAAGTGTTCTTGTGTCCTCTTCTCCGTAGCCTGCTTGAGAAGAAGATTCCTTATGGATTTGGCGGGCTTGGTTGGATAATTCCCGTTTGATGCTGATTTCGGAAACCTTGTATCCTACTGCCGCCGCAATATCATTTGCTACATAAAGCTCTCGTATGGTGGAGAAAGCGCAAGACTGGATCATCTCGGGATTGGAAGCCATTTCTTTTGAATACTGTTGGTATCTGTAATAACAGTCTTTGCGTGCCGCATTGAAATAGTCGATGGGAACCGATCTACCTGCAATGGAACCTGCTTCTGTAGAAGACTGACCAGTGAGGGCGCCTATAAAACTTTGTTCTGCATCACCCGGCAAAAAGGTGACAATCAACATACCGACTAGAATGAATAAAAACAAACCGACAAGTCCTCTTATGACTTTGTCTTTGAGGGAACTAGGCTCTTCTTCGAACATAAGGGAAGGGTTTCCCATCGCTTGGGCTTGTAAAGAAAAAATGTAATTAAGGGATTTGGCAAAAGGGAAGATAATCAAACTGATATGTTGTATGCAGCCTTCGGGATGATTTTGGTTGGGGTTCTTTGTTTTCTGTACGTATCTCTTAGCCCCAAATCACAAAAAAATGACCAAAATACCAAACGATCCCGTCCCGACCAAAGGGATTTTGCGGGAAGCGGCTACAGCTCTGCCTACAGAAGAACTCCTCCTTCTGCTGTTTCACCCCAATTGGATGAAAGAATCAGAAGAGAAAGGGAAATCGCAGACCGTAGACCCTCTTGGGAAGAACCAAGCCTAAGTTATGCGCGTAGTCCCGAACCCAAACCTTCGGTTGTGGAAAAAGCTGCGATTTTGCAAGAAACAGCGGAAGGGCTTTCCGAGATTTTACCGCCGGAGCCAGCCAAAGTGGTTCAATTCGAAATGGATGGGATTTTATACTTCGATCATTCGGGAAAAATTCCTTTCGGGTCCAAGGACTTGGGAGACTTGGACGCAAGCGAAGAAGATTTGCGTAATTTCAAAAGAGTTGGTTCTGCGATCTTAAAAGAAGAAGACGGAAAATTCGTTTTTTATTCGGGTAATGCAAGTTATACGTATCTGTCCCAGGATTTGGAACAAGTTGTGTTTTATGACCAGGGATTTGTATTTTTATTGAAAGACGGAAAAGCAGCAAAGCCCGTTTATTTTACAAACAACCTGGATCAGTTCAAAGATTTCCTCACTCAAGCCACTACTGCTTAGGCAATCCTATCAGGAATTTGGATCATTCGAGCATCATTTTTATTTTTTCCAAACCCATTCTGATCTCTACAAATTGACGGAGTCTTTCCTTATCGCGTTCGGGAGGTTTTCTTGACCAATGAGTTAAAAACAAGTGAAAGTTTTCATATTTGTTTTCCGTGGAAAGAAACTCTTTACTTTCCGTAAGAGAAAAGGATTTCAATTCGGGATATAGAATTTCCAATTCTTTTCTCAGTTGGTCCAATTTTTTTTCTTCTGTAACGTTTGTATTTTTATAAATTTCGGAAAGAATTTCATATTTCAATGATTCCGGATTAGGCGAGGATAGATCTTGCAGAACACTCAGTTCGACATTTTCCAATTTGTATTGCGGTAATTTGTTTTTTATATTTTGCAAATTTTCCTCAGAAATTTTTGCACCGATTAACGTAAGCTCAATTTTCTTTTTTCCCTCGGATATGATGTTTTTTTCGATGATTTTTGTTTTTTGCGAATCAAAATGTTGGGTAATAAATAGGTTGGCTCTCGATTTGAAAAGTGAAGACTGAACAATTTCCCATGCAGTGTAGATTGACGGAATAATAGTAATCAGTGCAAATATCATCAGATAGGTTCTTACTTTCGCTTCCTGCTCTTTATAAAGTCCCCAGTCGACCTTTCTAAAATTCAAATAACGAACAAATACGAAAGTTGCAATGGCGATAAATATAGAATTGATAAAGTATAAGTAAAATGCTCCTAAAAAGAACGACCAATTGCCTTGAGCGAGCCCGTAACCTGCTGTACAAAGAGGGGGCATAAGTGCCGTTGCGATCGCAACTCCTGCAATGGCATTTCCTTTTTCTTTTCTTGTATTTGCGATGATGCCTGTTGCGCCGCCAAAAAGAGCAATTAACACATCAAATATGGTCGGAGTTGTTCTTGCAAGCAACTCCGACTGCGCTTCGTTGATTGGTGTTATCGAAAAGTAGATGGTGGAAGTAACTATACTTACTAAAGTGGCAATTCCCAAATTGCGAAGGCATCTTTTTAGAAAATCAAAATCATTGGTACCAACGGCGAACCCTGCCCCCACAATGGGACCCATAAGGGGGGATATCAACATGGCACCGATAATCACGGCAGTCGAGTTCACATTCAAACCGATAGAAGCTATGAAAATGGCAAAGATCAAAGTCCAGAGATTTGTTCCTCTGAATTCAACGCCTTTTCTGACGGATTCAATGGTTCCTACTTCATCTGTGTCTTCGTTCAGTTGAAAAAGTTCTAAAAGGTTTATGATTTTAGAATAGGGAGTTTGTTCTTTCTTCATAGCTGGGACATTGTAGGAGGGAATTCGAATTTCACAAGTAATAATAAGTCAAACAACGATCAAATTTATTGACTTGGTTTTGTTAGATTGTATGATTATGGACAATGGAAGGCTTCCGAATCCGAACGAAAATTCCATAGATCATCCCAAAAAGTAAATTTTAGTTATATGTATAATCCGGAACCCCAGTCTTCCGTTGTAAAAATTAAACATCTCATAGGAGAGCTGCCGACCATGACACGCATAATCATTTTATTTACGCTGATAAGTTTTGCCCTTCCTGCGCAAACAAGCACGAACTCGAATAAAAAAGGTATCGAAGCCTTATACAAAAAAGATTACCCGAAGGCCATCGAGTATTTTCAAGAAACACTTAAGAGCTCACCAACAGATGCTTTTGCCAATTATAACTTGGCTTGTACATATTCGATCTTGCTGAGTCAATGTGAAGATGCTTACGGTGAAGACGAAATTTATAAGTTATTACAGAAAGCGATCAAAAGTAAACCCGCTTATAAGAGTAAACTTTTGAGTGACCAGGATTTAGAGATATTGCGTGGAAGATATAGATTCAATGAAGTCGCGGGTATTGCAAAAAAAGTTATATTAACTAAAGTTATTTGGTATGGTCCGAGTCCGGGTGCTTACGGTCCAATGGATCAGTTTACTTTTTCCGAGGATGGAACATTTGTTTACACACGGAAAACATTTGAAGACGGAGGAGCATTGGCACAAGAGTCGTATAACGGATATTATTCTTGGGAGACCGACAGTCAATTTCAAATCCGGTTCAAAGAGAAATCACCTCTATCCGAGGCAGGTCAAAGGCAAAAGTCCCGGCGTGTCAAATATTCGGAAGGAACGCTCGAGATCCAAGACTTTGAACATACTTTTTCAGATAGCAGCGATCGATGTTCCGCCTGATTTCCAGGACTGAACAAGTTTCAGTTTTTGAAATTTATTGACCTAATTTGATTTTGTAATACTATTTCGTTAAATGAGAGTATTTCGAAATCGGAAAACCTTGGTATTTTTCGTTGCGTTGCATATTGCCAATTGTTCTTCCGCATCTTTGGAAAATATCTGCGACCCTCTCGGCGAACGTTACCAGGATCTGGTTTTTGCTAAGTCCCTGTTGGAAAATAACGATTCATTCTGCGGAAAAATATTTCCCTTAACTCCTCCTTCCGGTTTGAGTTATCCTTCTCCCTCTTCCTTTGCCAACGGAAGCCTTATCTCTCTTTCTCCTTCCGTGACCGGCAAATCACTCTTATTCTCCATTCAGCCTGCTTTGCCTACTGGTGTTTCCATAAACACAAATAGCGGCCTGATATCGGGAACTTATTCCGGTTATGCCGGGACCATGGGGTCGTATACGGTTAACGCGGCGAATACGGGAGGGAGTGTAAGCCATACATTTCAACTGACTTTTTTCGGGAAACCTCCTTTGAAAACCGCTCAAACCCAATGTTGGGACGAGATCGGAGTTTTGGACAGTACGTGTTCTCTATCTTCCTCTTTGGGTCAGGACGGGAAGTTGCAAAATGGAACTGTTCCGAGTTTCTCTTCTGCAACTTTGGTAAACTCCTCTGATTATATTACTGTTGATAATAACACTAGTTTTGTGTGGAAAACCTGCAATGAAAACGTTGCTTTTTCCGGATCAAGTTGCGATGCCCCTTCCGGATCCGCTGACGTTACCTGGAGCGGAGCGAATACAGCTTGTTCTTCTTTGGATTCAGGCAGCGGTTATGCGAATAAAAAAAATTGGAAACTTGCCTCCGTCGCAGAGCTTACCACGATTATAAATTATTTTGTAACGCCCGCTACTTATGATGCTTACTTTCCCGGTGCTGCGGGAGGAGGACAATGGACAAGAGATTCTTTTGCCATGGCGCCTTCTACCGATGCATGGTATCTGTCCCTTTCCGAAGGTGTTACGGGAAGAACGTCACAGGTAAATACGAATCGTGCGAGATGTGTTCAGGGAGCTAGTGTTCCTGATGAAACATTTCGGGACAACGGCGATCAAACGATTACGGATATCAATACCGGACTTGTTTGGCAGAAATGTGCCGTCGGACTGAGCGGGGATCAGTGTCAAATAGTTGTTAGTTCTACTTCGATGATCTGGAGTTCCGCACTCAATGCTTGCAACTCTCTCACCTTGGCAAACAGAACCTGGAGACTTCCTTCCGTCTCCGAACTCAAATCAATTGTAAATCTTACCAATACAACCGTGCCAATTAACACAAGTTATTTCCCTGGTGTTGCCGCTTCCACGGGGTATTGGACTTCCACTACGATATTCGCCTCCGTAACCGATGCTTGGGTGGTTCACATGAATGTGGGATCCGAAAACTTGCTGAAAAACAACAGCACGAACAAACAAGCAAACTCTTTCGATGTGCGTTGTGTCGCAACTGGTCCTTGATTTCACTTAGGTTCTTTGCGACCAGGCAGAACACCATCCTTGGGAAGAGACAATTCCCGCAGCGATGATATTGCACTTTCCCCAGGAATCATTCAATTTCGTAAATTGGGCACAGTGTTTGCAAAATTGATTCTTTGCTGAGGGTTCTTTTCTTTCCGGATACAAGGTAAAATCGGTTCGGTTGGCATCCTGATGAAAACCCAATGCTTTTGCCGTTGCATCGGATTCAGACACAGGGGTTAATCCTTCGGGTATGGGCGCAGAAGGTTTGTTCCCGGCCATCACTTCCGTAAACAAACCCAAACCTCTCTCTAAAAAAGAGAGAGAGGTTACCAAAAACAATGATTTGGTGAGAAACGTTTTACGTGAAGTTTTGGGCATTTTTACTTCTTTACATCAAACCTGTCTAACATCATCACTTTGTTCCAAGTAGCAACAAAGTCCTTAACAAACTTGTCTTTACCGTCATCAGCCGCATAAATTTCTGCGACAGCACGCAATTCCGAATGAGAACCAAGAATTAGATCCACGGAAGTAGCGGTCCATCTTTTAGCACCAGTTTTGCGGTCTAAACCTTCGTAAACACCTTCTGTTTGAGAAGACTTTTGCCATTTTGTAGACATGTCGAGTAAATTGACAAAAAAATCGTTGGTAAGAACTCCCGGACGATTTGTCAAAATCCCATGTTTGGATTTTCCTGAATTGGCATCAAGGGATCTCATCCCTCCTAAAAGCACTGTCATTTCAGGAATGGTTAGGGACAACATATTGGAGCGATCGACTAACATCTCTGTCGGAGAGAGTGAGTTGTCTACACCATAGTAGTTACGAAATGCGTCTGCTTTCGGTTCCAGAACAGAAAAGGAATACGCATCCGTTTGTTCAACGGTGGCATCGGTTCTACCGGGAGTAAAAGGTACCTTTGTTTCGACGCCAGCTTTTTTTGCGGCTTCTTCGATCGCTGTATTTCCACCGAGTACGATTAAGTCGGCAAGTGAGATTTTATTTCCAGATTCATTGAATTCGGATTGGATTTGCTCCAATTTTTTCAATGTATTTGAAAGTTCTTCCGGATCATTCACCGGCCAATTTTTCTGAGGCGCCAATCGAATTCTTGCTCCGTTTGCTCCGCCTCTCATATCAGTACTTCTGAAACTTGCAGCAGAGGCCCAAGCAGTCCTTACTAACTCCGGAACGGTGAGTCCTGATTTTAGAATTTTTCCTTTTAAAGTCTCTATTTCTTTAGAACCAACTAACTTTTGATTTACGGTAGGTAGTGGATCTTGCCAAATGAGAGGTTCTTTTGGTAAATCTTTAGAGATATAACGGGAGAGTGGTCCCATATCTCTGTGGGTGAGTTTAAACCAAGCCTTTGCAAATGCGAGTTCGAACTCTTTTGGATTCTCTTGGAATTTTTTTGCGATTACTTTATAACTTGGATCAAATTTTAAAGCCAAGTCCGTGGTGAACATGATGGGTGCGTGGCGGAGTGTTTTGTCATGTGCATCCGGAACCATATTGACACCGGCACCGTCTTTCGGTATCCATTGGATGGCACCAGCCGGACTTTTGGTTTGCACCCACTCGAAACCAAATAGGTTGTTTAGATATTGAGTTGTCCATTTGGTTGGATTTGCCGTCCATGCTCCTTCCAATCCACTGGTAATGGTATCTTCCGCATTTCCTTTTTTAAGATTATTTTTCCAACCAAACCCTTGTTCTTCGAGTCCGGCTGCCGCAGGTTCTTTTCCCACGTGTTTGGATGGGTCTGCTTTTCCATGAGCCTTACCAAACGTATGACCACCGGCAATCAGGGCGACTGTTTCTTCATCATTCATCGCCATACGGCCGAATGTTTCTCTGATGTCTTTAGCGGCCGCTAGTGGGTCCGGGTTTCCATTCGGACCTTCCGGGTTTACATAAATAAGTCCCATCTGAACGGCACCAAGCGGCTTTTTAAGTTTCCTTTCACCTTCGTATCTTTCGTCGGCTAGCCATTTTTTTTCCGGTCCCCAATATACGAGGTCAGCTTCCCAATCATCAGTCCTTCCACCGGCAAAACCATAAGTTTTGAATCCCATGGATTCGAGAGCTACGTTTCCGGTGAGAACCATTAGGTCGGCCCAGGATATTTTTTTTCCATATTTCTTTTTAATCGGCCAAAGTAGGCGTCTTGCTTTGTCTAGGTTTGCATTGTCCGGCCAGCTATTGAGTGGTTCAAATCTTTGTTGTCCACCACCAGCTCCTCCACGTCCGTCATTGATTCGGTAGGTTCCCGCACTGTGCCATGCCATCCGGATGAAAAACGGCCCGTAATGCCCGTAATCAGATGGCCACCAATCTTGGGAGGTTTTCATCAGAGTTTTGATCTCTTCCTTGATTGCCTGGATGTCCAGGTCTTTGAATTCTTTGGCGTAGTTGAATTGTCTCCCCATGGGGTTGGATTCCGAAGCATGTTGGCGAAGTGGTGCCAAATCAAGTCGTTCTGGCCACCAAAACTGATTGGATATGTTTTGGCGCTCCATCGAACTCGAAGATTCTTTAGTGTCCGCAGCTCCCAGTTGGCTCAGGGCAAGCACCAAAATGGCAATGGCAGAAGTGTGTGTTGTTCTCATATTGACCTTCATTTTCTAGATTTAACTTAAATTTAGAATCATTCTAGCAATAGAAATCAAGCTATTTTTTAGAATTAGTCTAAATTTAAATTTTTGGAAAGAGAAAAAGTGAATTTTATCAACGGGAAAGGAAAAAAATTGAATCGGATTCCTTATTCCACCAGCACGGAAATGCAGAGGGAGTGTTTAGTCTTGTTACTCTAAAATTTTCTTTTCCTTTCATTCATTCCCTTTCTCCTGATTCAATATGCCTTCCATCTATCTCGCAGGACCCGAAGTATTTTTGCCGAATGGTTTCGAAGTTTTGCAAAGCCACAAACGGTTGTGCGAATCGAAAGGTTACATAACATTCACTCCATTGGACGGAGAGCTTCCTTCCGGAATCGAAAGAGATCGTTCTATGGCAGAAAAAATCTTTGAAGTGAATTGCGAATTGATCCGCAAGTCGGATATCATCATTGCCAATTGCAATTTTTTCCGAGGCGCTTGCACGGATGACGGAACCGCATTTGAAATCGGTTATGGATTTTCGTTAGGAAAAAAGATCTGGGGATATAGAAACAGTTTGGTTCCCTTGCATCAAATTACGGCGGAGCTCATTTCTACGACAAAACATGATTCCGGTTATAGGATGGATGAAAATGGTTATCTACTCAATGAAGACTTCGGAAATGCAATCAATCTGATGTTGGAGTTTTCCATTTTACAGTCAGGCGGTAAACTTGTATTAGGTGGATTGGAAGAAGTTCTGAACGAACTGAATAAATTCTAGAACTGCTTTGGGTCTCGCTGGTTTTAAAATTGAAATTCATCCGCGCAAAGAACACCAGTACGAGGTCACATAATATTTACGATCTTATCTAATTCCACCCAAACAGACGTATTTTGTTATCGTATAATCATCCATCCCGTACTTGGAACCTTCCCTTCCCATTCCTGAAAATTTCACTCCTCCGAAAGGAACTTGTTCCGAGGAGATGACTCCTTCGTTGACTCCCACCATTCCGTATTCCAGATTTTCCGTAACGCGGAAGATACGGGCAATGTCTTTCGTATAAACATAGGAAGCGAGTCCGAATTCGGTATCATTCGCTTTTGCGATTGCGTCTTCTTCGGAAGAAAATGTCATAATGGAAGATACCGGGCCGAATGTCTCCTCTTTAAAAGCTAACGCATCTTTGCTGATAGGAAATAAAACAGTCGGTTCGTAGAAATTTCCGCCAAGCGCGTGTTTTTTGCCTCCCGTAAGGACTTTTGCGCCTTTGGAAACAGCGTCTTGCACATGAGATTCCACTTTTTTCAATGCGGCATCATTGATCAACGGACCTTGTTCCGCACCAGGCTCCAAACCGGATCCGACTTTTAATTTAGAAGCTTCTTGGGAAAGTCTGGCGGCAAATTCTTCCGCAATCGAATCTTGAACCAGGAAACGGTTCACGCATACGCAGGTTTGTCCCGTATTTCGGTATTTGGATGCTATGGCGCCTTTTATGGCTTCGTCCATATCGGCATCTGAAAATACTATGAATGGAGCATTACCACCTAACTCAAGTGAGAGCTTTTTCAAGGTAGATGCCGATTTTTCCATCAGATACATTCCTGTCTTTGTGGAGCCTGTGAAACTGAGTTTACGGACATCTTTGCTATGCAATAGGGACTCTCCGATGGCAACCGGGTCTCCCGTTACCAAATTCCAAACTCCTTTAGGAATCCCCGCTCTTTCACCGAGGATTGCGAGCGCCAAAGCAGAGTAAGGTGTTAATTCCGAAGGTTTGGATACTACCGTGTTGCCTGCGGCAAGTGCAGGAGCGATTTTTCGCGCAAGCATCGCAGTAGGAAAATTCCAAGGAGTGATTGTGCCTACGACACCGATCGGTTCTTTTAAAACAAAGATCCGGGTATCGGTTCTGTGAGAGGGAATGATATCTCCGTAGGAACGTTTTGCTTCTTCCGAAAACCATTCGAGATAAGAAGCAGAGTAAACAATCTCTGCTCTGGCTTCAGCAATCGGTTTCCCTTGTTCCAGAGTCATGATCCTCGCCAGATCCTCTTTGTTTTCCAGAATGAGCAGGAACCATCTATGTAAAATATCGGATCTTTCTTTTGCGGTTTTTTTTCTCCAGGAAGGGAATGTATTTTTTGCCGCTTGGATGGCACGATCGGTTTCCCTCTTTCCCGATTTGGGAATTGTGCCTAAGATTTCAAGGGAGGCAGGATTGTTTACGGTTAGGGTTTCTTTCGAGTCCGAATGTACCCAGTCGCCTCCAATGTAATTTCTGTCTTGAAAAAGAGATTTATCTCGGATGGATTTCATAAAGGTTGATTGTTATCCTTTTCATGGAAAATTCACAGCTTTTTTTTAAAAGGCTTGGAATAAGGATACTTTGCCTTAGATTAGTTTCCATATAAAAATAGAATGAACCATTAGGAGAGAAAGGGCATGAAAGGAAATTATATTATCATATCTTCCATCGCGGTTTTAGCTTTTAGCCTAACGGCTGCTTGTGGGAAAAAAGAATCCAGATTGATTGAAATCGGACCTTTGGAAGGAGAGGTTTCCATCATTGCCTGGCCCGGTTATATCGAAAGGGGAGAAACCGACAAATCTTACGATTGGGTTACCGGTTTTGAAAAAGAAACCGGATGTAAGTTGAATGTTAAAACCGCCGCGACTTCGGATGAAATGATCGCGTTAATGATTGAAGGCGGTTACGACTTGGTTACGGCTTCGGGAGACGCTTCTCTTCGTTTGGTGGCAAGTGGAAAAGTTCAGGAGATCAATATCGATTTGGTTCCCAGTTGGAAATCAGTAGACTCCCGTTTGCAAAATGCGGCCTGGCATACAGTGGAAGGAAAACATTACGGAATTCCCTATCAGTGGGGACCCAATGTTCTTATGTACAATACGAAAATTTTCAAAAAGGCTCCTTCCAGTTGGACTGTGGTATTTGAGGAACAAAAACTCCCCGATGGCAAATCCAACAAGAACAGAATACAGGCATTTGACGGTCCGATTTATATTGCGGATGCGGCACTTTTTCTTAAACATACAAAACCCGAACTAGGAATCAGCGATCCTTATGAACTGGATGAAAAACAATACGATGCAGTCATTGAATTATTGAAAAAACAAAGGCAACTTGTTCCTAAATATTGGCATGATGCCATGGTGCAAGTGGACGATTTCAAAAAGGGAAATCTTATTGCTTCTTCCACTTGGCCTTTTCAAGTCAATATGCTCGTCGGTGAAAAACAACCGGTAGGTTCCGTGGTACCAGTAGAAGGTGCAACCGGTTGGGCGGACACAACGATGCTTCATATAGATTCGAAACATGTAAACTGTGCTTATAAATGGTTGGAACATTCCATCAGCTTGAAATTGCAAGGGGACTTGGCTTCCTGGTTCGGGTCTGTTCCTTCCGTTCCCACCGCTTGTAAAGGAAATCCTTTGTTAGGTGAAAGTGGCTGTTCTGTCAATGGTTTCAATAATTTTGAAAAGATTTCTTTTTGGCGTACTCCCGTAACAAATTGTTCCGGCGGAAGGAAATGTGTTCCTTATAAAAAATGGGCGGAAGATTTTATCTCCATTATAGGAAGCAGGTAGCTAGAAACATACCGCTATCCTTATCTGCCATTGATTGTAAATTTCCTCGAAATAATGTTAACAAAGAACCAAAATCATCATATGGATGAGTAAACATTTATTCGCAATGGGCAGGTGTTGGCAGAATGTCTTTTGGCATTAACTTCAGATACAGCTTAACAAATATAATGTCTTAACATTTGCATGTTATATAATAATCATATATCTATATATGATTATTTGTTATGTGGGTAACATAAAATAAAGATTGGGACGAGTGATTTTACACATTTGACAAAACTGTTTCTATTCTAATGGTATGGTTTGGAGAAAAAACACGCAGTATTCGAAAATTAAAGTTATCAACGTCATTAAATACGATTAAATGACAGATCATGTAGTAAAAGGAGATATTATATTATGAAACATCTTATCGATAATTTGAAAATTTGGCAAAAGCTGCTTTTAATTGTTTTTCCGCTTGCGATAGCTCTGATCATATTGTTTTTTTTGTTTCTTCACGAAATGAAACGATTTAGCGATATAAGTCGTCTGGAAAGGAAAGGTTTGGAATTCCAGGTTCCTATTCGTCGATTGTTGGACTTAATTATAGAAAGAAGAGGATTGGGTCATCTGATTATACTCGGTGATAAAACAAAGATTGAATCATTTAATAAAGTGAGCGGTTTGATCGATGAAACAGTGAAAAAAATAAAATCGGTGAATGCTCAATATGAAACAAGTTTTGAGCCGAATGATTTTTGTTTCAGATTGGAGAAAGATTGGCTGATTTTGAAAAATACAAACGTATTGACCTCAGCCACAGCCAACCACGAGCTTTCCCAAAAATTGTTCGAAACCAATTACTTGTTCCTGACATTTGTGGAAGATAATGCAAAGCTGACTTTGGATTATGAAATGAATATGCACTCCATTTATAACATCTCTGTCCTTCATCTTCCTCCTTTAATCAATATTATTAATAGAATGAGAGCGAGGGGAGTAAATATTACCTTTAATCAAAAGATGACGAAAGATGATCATGCTTTTTTTGTCGAAAACTATTGGCTGGCTAAAACCAGTATTTCCGAAAGTAATAGCTTACTTGCAAAAATTTCTTTTGAAGATCCGAAGTTGCAGAATAAAATTTCAGCTCTTAAGGAGAATTTTGCTCAAATAGAAAATTATTTGCGGGTAGTCAACCGCGAATTTATCCTATCGGATAAACCGAATTTTACGTATGAGGATTTTTTTAAACTCTCTTCGAATTCTTTAGGTCAGATTTTTTTTATTTTCGATTTTCTGCAGGAAGTAGGGAAAACAAGACTGGGTGAAAGAATAGAGGAATTGGAAAATAGAAGAAACTTATATATAATGCTGCTGATTTTGTTGCTTTTTATCAGCAGTGTCATGTCTTACCTGTTGATTTCCTCAATCACAAAGCAGTTGAATGCAATAGGATCCAGCATGCGGCAGATTGTTCATAACAAGGATCTAACCGTAACGATCGGAATTCATTCCGATAATGAGATCGGACGTCTTGCAAAAAACATAGAAAACTTCATCGGATATATCGGTGATATTTTCAAAAAAATGAGGTCTACTTCCGTTTCTTTGGATAAAATATCGAAGGAAATGGAAGGTTCCGTTCATTATTTGTCAGAAGCATCGCAGTCACAAGCGGCAAGTACGGAAGAGTCGAGTGCTGCTATTGAAGAAATAGCTGCAAGTTTGACTCATGTAACTTCTTTGGTAGCTGCGGAAGCTGCAAATTCACAACACGCCAATTTATGTTCCTCTCAACTGCAGACAGATATCGAACATACGAGTTCCCGTTTATCTGAGTTAGGTGAAATAGCAAAACTGAGCGCTACTCAAGCTCTCGAAGGAAAAGAGAAAATCAACTTAGCTACCAAGTCATTATCGAGAATGCGGGAAACTGCGTCCAAAATCAATTCGATTACACATCTGATCAAAGATATCGCTGATCAAACCAACCTATTGTCTTTAAATGCTTCGATTGAGGCGGCGAGAGTGGGAGAGCACGGCCATGGATTTTCCGTTGTTGCGGATGAAATAGGAAAACTTGCAAACAAATCCATATCAAGCGTAAATGATATTTCCAATCTGATCTCTTCAGCCAACTGTGCGGTCGATCAGGGGTCAAGTGATGTAAATGATGCTGCCGATGCATTGTTGGAGACAATCGACGATATTAATCAAATACAAAAAGAGTTAGATGATATGGTTAATTTGATTCGGCTACAGGTAGTTGAAGTGGATTCCATTGCAAGGATTATAGAAAATGTTTCGGATGAATCTTTGCAAATTGAAACTGCAACGAATGAACAGAAGATATCCATAAACCAAATCGCAAGCAGCATCGAATTGATTTCCTCCGAATCTCAATCCATTGCCTCTAATTCCAGCGAGCTTGCAATCGTATCGGATATCATATATAAACAGGCAAGCGAACTCAAATCCATGACATCTGATTTTAAAATTTGAAAGGGAATCGTATATGAAAAGAATCGCGGTATTTTGCGGATCGAATTTTGGAACCGACTCCGGATTCGGAGATGCTTCTGATCGTTTAGCAAGGATTATGGTTGAAAAAGGCATAGGGCTTGTTTACGGAGGGGGGAGCGGCGGTCTTATGGGCAGAATTGCAGACGAGGTTTTAAGATTGGGCGGAGAAGCGATCGGTGTCATCCCTCATAAACTTGTAAAAAAGGAAATTGCCCACAGCCACCTAACGGAATTAATCGTAGTAGAAACCATGCATGAAAGAAAAGCGAAAATGGCGGAATTGTCGGACGGTTTTATCGCAATGGCGGGCGGCATAGGAACCTTGGAAGAAATCGTCGAGGCGTTTACCTGGAGCCAATTGGAATACCACGACAAGCCGTGTGCTTTTTTGAATACTAACGGGTACTATGATACTTTGCTTCGCTTTATTGATGAAATGGTTTTGAAAGGTTTTTTAAGTTTTAGGCAAAAAGAAAAATTAATCGTGGATACAAATCCTGCGGTGCTTTTAGAAAAAATGTTGCTATCGGAAAAAAATTAATTATTAACTTTATACATATGATTTCCCGGGAATACAGTGTTACCGATTTACGCATGTTGCCTTAGAACCGAATACCATGACAAACATCATTTCCATAGGCGATATCCACGGCAGATCAGTTTGGAAAAACATAAATCCGGCTGATTTTGAAAAAATCGTATTTTTGGGAGATTATGTGGACTCATACGATCTTTCGGATGAAGAAATCATTCAAAATCTGAAAGAGATCATTCGATTTAAATCGGCAAACCCAGATAAGGTGATTTTGCTTTTGGGAAATCACGATCTGATGTATTTATATCCGAAGGTTCCCAACTTTTTTATGGGAGGATATAGAAATAGTTACGCTAAGCCCGTGCAGTCCCTATTGCAGGATTCGGTTTCTTTGTTTCAAATTGCCTACCAATATGGGAATTTTCTTTGGACCCATGCGGGAGTGAACCGTGGTTGGTATGAATCCAATCAAAAGATAATAGAAGAGATTCAAAAAGAAAATAACATTCCGAATTTCGGTGCTGATGTATTATCTGTTATGTGGGAAAAGGGATTTATCAACGAGTTGGCATCAATCGGACCCATTCGCGGAGGTAGGGAAAGATTCGGCGGTATTTTTTGGTCCGACTATATGGAAAATCTCGATTCGGAAAGCGGTGCTTTTTTGGCGGGATTCCATCAGATCGTAGGTCATTCCCGTCTGCCGGATATAGAAACTTTGAGATCTTTGGACGGAAAGTCTTCCGTCACACATATTGATTGTTTGGATCGAAGGACTAAATTTTATCAAATAGAGATTTGAAATCTCATTTCAGAACTTTCCTGAACCCTTCCACTGCAAAGTCAATCTCTTGTTTGGTGATGACAAGAGGAGGAGTAAACCGAATTACAGTATCGTGTGTGTCTTTGCACAGGATTCCTTCCCGGGCGAGCTTGAGGCAAATGGAACGGGCGGAAACATTCAGTTCGATTCCGATCAGTAACCCCATTCCCCGAACGTCTTTGATCAGAGGAGAGTCTATCTTTCTGAACTTTTCCAAAGCGTAAATTCCCAATTCTTTGGATTTGGAGATCAAATCTTCTTCCGATAATATATTTAATGCTTGTTTTGCGATAGCGCACCCGAAAGGATTTCCTCCGAATGTGCTGCCATGGCTGCCCGGTTCCATCAGTTCCAGGATGTGTTTGTCACCGAGGACAGCGGATATGGGGTAATAACCTCCGCTAAGGGCCTTTCCTATAGTGATCAAATCTGGTTTTACGGATTCCCTTTCAAAACAAAACCTTTCTCCGGTTCTACCTAGCCCAGTTTGGATTTCGTCCGCGATAAGCAGAATATTTGCCTTTTTGCATATGGATTCGACCGATTTTAAATACGAATCGGGCGGTATAAGAACACCTGCTTCCGCTTGGATGGGCTCGACTAGAAATGCAACCGTGTTTTTGGTGATTGCTTTTTCCAAAGCAAGAGGATCACCGAAAGGGATGATTTTAAATCCCGGGGTAAAGGGACCAAAATCTTTTTTATAAGTTTCTTCCGAAGAAAAGGAAATCAGTGTAGTCGTGCGACCGTGAAAATTATTTTCGCAAACGATGATTTCCGCCTTATCTTTTTCGACTCCTTTGGAGCGATAACCCCAACGTCTCGCGATTTTGATCGCTGTTTCGACCGCTTCCGCTCCGGAATTCATCAGCAAAAACATATCTTTTCCGCTAAATCGATGTAATATTTCGTATAACAGTGGTAATTCGGTATTACGGAAAGCTCTTGACGTTAAACTGAGTGTTTTAGCTTGGGCTTCTACGGCCTTTATTAATTTGGGATGGCAATGTCCTTGGTTCAAGGCGGAGTAGGAGGCAAGGCAATCCAGATATTTGTTTCCCAGTATGTCCCAAACCCATGTTCCTTCGCCTCTTTCAAGGATTATATCCAGAGGAAGGTAATTGGGAGCACCGAAAGATGATTCCAATTCTAAAAAATGAGCAACGGATTTGGTCATAGAGACAAATAATTTACGAAATCAATAATAGGAAATGTTTATTTTAAAGCTTATATGAAAGTTTGATTACGAAAAAATAAATAAAATCAACATCCGTTTTCATTGCAAAATATGAAATTTATTGACAAGGGAAGGCCGTTTAAAACCATTAATATATTAAGTTTTTAGAATATATTTCGTCTCCTATATTAAAATGATTAGTCCGAACAAAATTGAAATTCCGAATACAATTCCTTTAAGTAAAATTTACACCAGAACATTTTTCCAGGAAGATTCACTCGTATCCAATATCCGTAGAGCTCTGCAAAGAGAAATTCCCGTAGATATATTCGAATCCAGGGTAATTCCCGCAACTACCATCCAAGAAAGGATTTTTCTATCGAATTACTATGAAAAACGGAACGGGATAAATGGCCTTGTTTACAGTTTAAAGAGCATTCCTTTGAAAATCAGCATCGAAACTGCGGAAACGATTCTCGGAGAAGCGAACATTGATGAGGAACAGAAAAAGTTTTTATTCAATCTCTATGTTTTGAACGAAGAAGAAGGAAAATACATCTTAAAAAGTACAGTCACCGAAGCGGATGAAATAAAAATCCTACAGATGTTCAAACAAAAAGCATTTCATATCAGAAATGTGGAAAAGGCTATGATCTCGGAGATTTTAGAGAGGATACCCGAGGTTCCCAAAAAAGATACTTTTTTTGCCAACCTTTACATTCCTCCTACTCATAAGTTTTTCTCTCCGCCCAATCTGAAACATATTTCGGGAATGCAAATCACCGAAGCTGCAAGGCAGTTCGGAATAGCTTGCCATCATATTTACGGTCGCGTGCCTTTCGAAGGAGTTACTTTTTTACTCCAATACTTAAACGCTGAATTTTTCCAATACGCAAAATTAAACATGCCCATCAAGATGAGAACCATCTTAAAGGAAGTGAAATACAACAAAGAGAAACAGTGGAACTATTCCTCACTTGAGATCACTGTTTATCAGGAAAACGTTGAGATCAGTAAAATCAGTATGGCCGCAACGATTCTTCCTTTGAAGGTTTATAAAAGATTGAAATCGGGACAGGAAGAAGTATATGAAATCGATCCTAGATTTCGTTTGATAGACAAATTCAAAAACAATATTTCCATTCGTGATAACGGAAAGAAGTTCGTTTGTACAATCGAAAACATGTCTCAGAACGGTTTTATGGTGAAGGCTTCCGGAAAACATCCGGGTGATCTGAGTGATAAGGACAATCTCGAATTCTTTATGCATTTTGATATCGCAGGGTTTGTTCATGGCAAATGCAAATTGTTATGGGTGAAAGAAGATGATCATAATGAAGACACTTATTTCGCAGGATTCGGGATTGAAGAGATTTCGGAACTGGATACGGAAAATTTGAAAGAAAGTATCGCCCGTTACGGAAGACTGATAGAAGAAAGAGAAATCTTTTAAACTAATCGGTTTCAAAATCGCAAAGTATGGATTTTACGATTCAATCATTTAGACCACCGCTTGAATCAAAACAGATAAGGAATGGAAATGAAGGGAATCGAAGGTAAAGTAGTCATCATCACCGGAGCCACTTCCGGTTTGGGAAAAGAAATTGCACTTCAGTTTGCTCGGGAAAAAGCAAAGCTGGTGATTTGCGGAAGAAGGGAGAAAGAAGGCAACGAAACACTTTCTCTTATCCGTTCTTTGGGAGCGGAAGCGGAGTTTGTAAATTGCGATATCTCCGTTCCCGAGCAGGTAAAAAAACTTGTCCAAACGGCTGTTAGTAGTTACGGAAGACTTGATTTTGCAATCAATAATGCAGGTTTTGCCGGAGTGATGAAACCGATCACGGAATATCCCATTGATGTTTGGGACAATGTTGTGAATGTAAATTTAAAAGGCACATTCGTATGTATGAAATACGAACTGGAAGCCATGCTTAAAAATCAGGCAGGCGTGATTGTGAACGTATCGTCTGCGATCGGGCTTCGGGGAAAGGAAAATATCGCGCCTTATTCAGCTACAAAACACGGAATCATCGGACTTACTAAAAGTGCTGCATTTGAATACGGTCGTTTTGGAATCAGGATCAATGCACTCTGTCCGGGGGGAATCCGCACGGAAATGGACGATTTGTTCTATAAAAATGTTCCCGATCCGGAAGCACTTCGCAAAGAAAGGATGAAATCCTATGCATTGGGAAGAATGGCGGAGGCGAGTGAAGTGGCAAGGGTCGCCACTTGGTTGTGTAGCGAAGATTCCTCTTTCGTTACGGGTGCATCCATCCCTGTGGACGGAGGAAAAACAGCTAGATAAAACATCATGCCAATTCTGAATCAGATTCATCTTTAGAAGTTGATTTTTGTAAGCCTAATTACGATTATTTCCTTTCGTAAGCTCTGGGAGAGTTTTGATGCTAAAATTGGCAGGTTACACAGCTCTAAAGGAAATTCATTCCGGCAAAAAAAGTCTTGTTTACCGAGGGGAAAGATCGAGCCAACCTGTAATCGTCAAAATTTTAAATCGGGACTACCCGGAACCTCATGAATTAAACCGGTTCAAACACGAATTCGATATTTTACAAAATCTAAAAGTCACCGGAATTCCAAGACCGCTGGCATTTGAAAAATACAACAATTCCGTCGCTCTCGTATTGGAAGATATGGGCGGGGATGCGCTTTCTTTCACATATAAAGATAACGATAGTTATAGTTTGCTGGAGTTTCTGAATATCGCCTTGAAAGCAAGTAAAGTATTGGAAAGGATTCATAAGGCAAATATCGTTCATAACGACATCAAAGCGCAAAATATCGTAATAAATCAAAAGACCGGCGAATTGTGTATTATCGATTTTGGTAGTTCGACTTTTCTTGCCCAAAGAAATTCGTTTATTCCTTTGAATCAATCCTTTCACGGAACGCTTGCTCATATTTCTCCCGAACAAACGGGACGGATGAATCGTACTGTGGATTACCGAACGGATTTTTATTCTTTGGGAATCACTTTTTATCAAATGATGACCGGCGAACTTCCGTTCCAGTATGCAGATCCCATGGAGATGGTGCACGCGCATATTGCAAAAACTCCCGTATCTCCTTATGAGAAGAATCAAAGTCCAAAAGTAATTTCTAATATTATAATGAAATTATTGGAGAAGAATCCGGAAGACAGATACCAAACCGTCACCGGGCTTGTTTATGATCTGGAGCAAGTTGAGAGAGTTCTAAGGCATGAAGGAATCAGATCGGTTCAAAAATTAGAGATGGTCGTTGCTTCCAAAGACCATTCGGGAAAATTTCAAATTCCTAAAAAACTTTACGGAAGAGAGAAAGAAGTCACCCGAATCATTGATACATTTCATAATGTGGCAAGGGGCAATCTGGAACTGATCCTGATTGCGGGAAGATCCGGGATAGGAAAATCGGTTTTAATCAATGAAGTAAACAAACCGATAGCAGAGTATAAAGGTTATTTTTCTTCCGGGAAATACGATCAATTAAAGCGCTCCATTCCTTATCGGGCAATCACTCAAAGCTTTCAAAAATTAATCCAGCAGATTTTGGCGGAAAGCCAAGACTCGATTTCCCTTTGGAAAGAACATATTCTCAAAGCACTCGGTCCCAACGGAAGAGTAATTGTAGATGTGATTCCCGAATTGGGAACTTTGATCGGAGAGCAGCCGGAGATCGCTTCTCTGGACGCATCCGAATCTCAAAACAGATTTAATTTTGTTTTTCAAAATTTTATCAAAGCATGTTCCAGAGAAGAACATCCGATCGCAATCTTTTTAGATGATTTGCAATGGGCGGATACTCCCAGTATAAACCTAATACGCGCTATATTATCTGATCCTGAAATGAAACATCTGTTCTTGATGTTGTCTTATCGGGATAACGAAGTCCTGCCTACGGATCCATTTTCCATTCTTTTGGATGATTTGAAAGGAACAGGATTTTATCATCAGAAAATCAATCTTAATCCTTTGGGTATCCAGGATATCAATTCGCTTGTTTCCGAAACTCTTTTTTGCAAGAAAGACGAATCCTTGAGTCTTGCTGAGATTTTACATTCAAAGACAAAAGGGAATCCTTTTTATGTGAATGAGGTATTCAAAAGTCTTTATGATAAGGAATTGATTGTTTATAAAGATGATAGGTGGGTTTGGGATATTCAAAAAATCAGAGATGTGAATATCTCTGGAAACGTAATCGATTTAATCGTCGAAAAAATCAAAGAACTCCCCGAATCCAGAATCGAAACTTTGAAACTGGCAGCTTGTATCGGGAGCTGGTTCAAGCAGGAAGTATACGCTTCAATTGCCGAAAAGTCGTTGGAAGAAGTCAAAGAGGATTTGATCGAACTTGCCAATGATGAATTTTTTCTACTGAGTGAAACGGATGTTAACTTTGTTCATGATAAAATCCAAGAAGCCGCTTATTCCATAATTCCCGAAAAAGAAAGGGAAAAGATACATTATCATATAGGAAATTCCTATCTGAGAATGATAGATGAATACCGCTTGGAAGATCATATCTTTACAATTGTCAACCAATTGAACCAAGGTATTGCCAATATCATTACGACGGAAGAAAGACTCCGCTTACAAGAGTTAAATGTGATGGCAGGGAACAAATCGTTGGCATCTTCCGCTTATGAAGCGGCTCTCGGTTTTTTCCAGGTAGCTGTTGAGTTTTTGCCGGAGAATTCCTGGGAGAGCCGGTACGATTCCACTTTGAAATTATACACAAATCAGGCCGAGGCCGAGTACCTTTCCAAAGAATATGATGCTGCCGAAAAAACTTTCGATATCATATCGGCAAATGCAAAGGACACATTGGACAAGATACAGATCTTTGAATTGAAATCTTCCATGTACGTAAGCCAAAACAGGATGTTGGACGTACTTGTGATTTTAAAACAAGCATTGAAACTTTTGGGATTGAACTTGCCTAAAAATCCGGGTGAACTCTCTCCTCTTCCTGACATCATCGGCTTCAAGTTGAAATTGGGCAAACGCGCTATCTCCGATCTCGCCAACCTTCCCATATCCCACGATAGAAATTATCTTGCCATTATGCGTTTGTTAAATGCTTGTATCGCCGCATCTTTTCTCGCGCAACCGGCACTTTTTCCGGTTATTGTACTCAAGATGGTGCGGTTGACTTTAAAACACGGACTCTCTCCTTTGAGTCCTTTCGGGTTTGTCGCTTTCGGAATGATTCAAGGTTTCGGATTGGGAGATTTCGAAGCAGGTTATGAATTCGGAAAATTGGCGGTAGACTCGATTGATAAGTTGGATGCAAAGGCATTCAAGTGCAGGACTCTCTTTTTATTCGGATGTATGATCAGTCATTGGAAGTTTCATGCCAAAGAAGGAATCGCTATTTTTCAAGAGTCCTTTCAGTCGGGAATGGAAACAGGCGATTTGCAATACGCCGCTTACTCTTTGAATAATATCCATTTTCAAGCATTATTGCGCAGACAGAATCTGGATGAGCTCGCAAATAGTTTCGATAAATTCGAATCTTCCTTGTTTTCTTTAAAACAAAGCAATGCCTATCAGGTTTTTCAATTGAATCGGCAGGTCACTTCTATATTGAGAGGAAATTCGGAAAATCTGCTTGCGTTAGACGGCAATTATTTTTCCGAGTCTGTCATCGCCGTCGAATGGCAAACTCTGAAAAATGCCAATGCATTGTTTGATTATTATCTCTGTAAGGCGAGATTGGACTATTTGTTCGGAGATTTGGAAAAAGCATACGAATATTATCTATTAGGCGAACCTTTTGAAGGTGCGATGTTCGGAATGATGTTTATCCCCGAACTGGTGTTCTTTGGTTCTTTGATTTCCGCTTCTCTTTTGAAAACTACGGACAATAAGGCAAAGAAAAAAGAATATAAAAAACGAATCGATAAAAATCAAAAAAGACTTAAAAAATGGGCGGAGAGTTCTCCGTATAATTACGGTCATAAATTCCATATTATGGAAGGTCTTATTTCCGAGATCGAAGGGAATACGAAAAAAGCTCTTTCCTATTGGAAGAAGGCGATCGCTCTTGCGCTAGAGAACGACTATACTTTGGAAGGAGCGATTGCAAATGAATTTTCCGCGCGCATTCTCCTTAGCCAGGGTGAATCCATGTATGCTAACGTTCATTTGGTGGAAGCGCACCATCTTTACCGCAAGTGGGGATGCGACCCCAAGGTAAAAGAGCTGGAAGGGAAATATTCCTTTCTTAAAAAATATTCCAAACGAAGTGTGAATGATCCGATGGAAACATTTACACTTACCAGTACTACCAAAGAGGTGACAAGCACTTCGGACAGTTATTTCGATTTGCATACTGTGATCAAGGCATCTCATACCATCTCGGGAGAAATCCAATTGGGAAGGCTTTTGGAAAAGATGATTAAGATTCTTTTGGAGAATGCGGGGGCGGAAAGGGGATTTTTTATTTTAAAGGACGAGTCCAACTGGCTGATCCAAGCTGAAGGCAAATCAAGTACAGGCCAGATAGAAGTGCTGCAAGCGAAGACATTGGACTCTTTACAATCCAATCAAACGGATGTTTCCCAACTGGAGCTTTCTCCGAACATTGTCAATTATGTGATTCGAACCAAATCGGTTGTGATTTTAAACGACGCCTCTCACGAAGGTATGTTTGTAACCGATTTTTATATAAAATCAAAATCACCGAAATCAATTCTCTGTTATCCGATTATCAATCACGGCAATTTGGTTGGGATCGTTTATCTGGAAAATAATCTGACTACAGATGCATTCACACCAGATCGGATAGAGATTTTGAAATTGTTATCTTCTCAAATTGCGGTCTCCATTGAAAATTCGATTCTTTATGCGAACTTGGAAGATAAAGTGAAAGAAAGGACTCAGGACCTGAATGATGCTTTAACGGAAGTTCGCGGATTAAAGGAACAGCAGGACGGCGATTATTTTTTAACTTCTCTTCTCATCGAACCTCTGGCACAAAACCATGTTGCATCCCAGGCGGTTTACGTTGATTTTCTGATCGAACAAAAGAAAAAGTTTCAATTCAAAGATTGGAAGTCCGAGATAGGAGGAGATCTCTGCGTTGCCGCCAATTTGGAATTAAGGGATCGTAAATACACCGTCGTATTGAACGGAGATGCCATGGGTAAATCCATCCAAGGAGCAGGTGGTGCACTTGTACTTGGTTCCGTATTTGAAGCGATTTTAAAAAGAGGAAAAGATACTGCTGAAAATAGAAATTTATTTCCGGAAAGATGGCTTAAAAATGCATTTATAGAACTTCATCATACATTCACTACATTCGACGGATCTATGCTTGTTTCGATTTTTCTCTGCCTGATTGACGAAGAAACCGGTTTCCTATATTTTATGAATGCGGAACATCCGAGACCAGTCATTTACCGTGACGGGCACGCCGATTTTTTACCACATAACTTATTTTATGCGAAACTGGGGATGCTTCTTACCAAAAAAAGAAAAAAGAAAATGCAGATTTCCACCTATCAATTGCAAAAAGATGATGTAATGATCATCGGATCGGACGGCAGGGACGATTTGTATCTTGGTACGGAAGACGGTTACGATAAAATCAACGAAGACGAAGAATTATTTCTTAGGACAGTGGAAGAAGACCAAGGGAATATCCGAAGTATCCAAGAGTCCATAAAAACAAACGGACAATTGATTGACGATTTGTCTTTGATACGGGTGGAATTCAAAGGGCAACCGGATCAAACGAATTATCAATCATCGAATCATACTCATTCTGCTTATGAGACTGCCGTCTCGGAATTTGAAGCCGGTGATTACCAGAGGGCGCTTTTTTATGCGATTCCTTATAGTGATTCCAACCCTTCCAATGAAGAATGTTTATTTTTAATTTCAAGTTGTTATCTGCATTTAAATCAACTGCCATTTGCTATTGATTATGCGGAAAGATTAAGATTGCGAATCCCCGATCATGATAACAACTTAAAACAATTGTTGTTTATGTACAAAGAGGTTGGAAATTTCGAAATGGCAGATAAGTTATCTCAGAACTAATATCGTTTCGCACTCCACGCTCCTGTGCGCGTAACCTCCGTGTTACGACGCACGAGCTTCGGCCGTCCTGGCCTCGCCACCGCGAGAAGTGCTTCACTCACTTTGAAGAGTAGAGTAGGAAGCTATTTCTTGTTATTCGGACGCTGATTCCGGCTCTCCCTAAGGCGCGGGCGCTCGGTCGATCCGGGCGAGGGCTTTGTATTTGTTGTTGGAGATTGTTTTGGTGTTCAAGGAAGAAAGCTCGTTTCTAAAAATTTATGTTCTGTTGATTCCTGGCAATCTAATTTATTTTATCTTTATTAAAACGCAAAACACGCCGTACCTTTCCAAGTGGTTATAATTTTTTCTCTCTTCTTATTCACTCCGGTCTTATACCTCTTTCTGCAATTTTCTCATACAGCCATTCTACTGGAAAATATCTTCCTTCGAACCCAACTTGCTGCCTACAAAAGAAAAAATAAAGCCTTCCACACATCCCCCTGGGAACGATCGAAGCTGGTTTTACTTTCCTATTTGCATTCCGATTGGAAATCTTCTTTAATCTTGGTCACTCCGAATACTCTACTTTCCTGGAGAAAAAGAAAATTCGAAAACTTTTGGAATCTCGTTTCTTCCTCTAAAAAGTTAGGAAGACCCATCATTCGATGGGATCTGATCAAACTTGTTCGCAAAGTTACAAAACAAAACCCTCTCTGGGGTGCTACCAAAATCCATGGAACAATCGTTAAACTAGGATTTCTGATCTCGGAAAAATCAGTTTCCAAATATATCAAAACTCTTCGGAGATCACCAAATCCCAGGAAAAGGCTTGCCTGGAAAAACTTCTACGCCCTTCATGCAGGTTCCATGATTGTCTCCGATCTATTTACAGTTTTCTCGTATAACTTTCTAGAAATGTATAAAGTCATATTTTTTATGGATTTGGAAACAAGGCAAATCCTTCATTTTGACATAACAGCCAAAACGTCCACCAGATGGGTCAGAAAAGTTATCAAAGTAGCACTTAGAAAAAAAGATCCGAAGAATACTTCTTATGTTCTGACGGATAATGATACGTTATTCGGAAAAAGATTCTCCAAGTATCTGGAAAGGTTAGGAATCAAACATAAAAAAACAGCCGTTCGTTGCCCCTGGCAAAACGGATATGCAGAAAGATTTGTTAAAACCTGTAAGGAAGAATTTTTGGATTATTTTATTCCATTGAATGAATATCATCTGCAGGTCAAGCTGGAAGAGTTCATACGGTTTTATAATCACAACAGAACTCATCTTGCTTTGCAGAAAGACACTCCTGTATCTTCTCCCATTCAACACAAACCTAGAGATGGAGATTATAAACTGCATTCACATCCAGTATTAGGTGGACTCTATCATACCTATTCCTGGAAAAAAGCAGCTTAATCCAAAACCAGACTTACTGCTGTTTGGTTCTATGAAACTTAAGCCTTTAAGGGGAAGGATAAGCAATGCTTATTTGATTTTTTAAAAACCTATTTGCGCCAAAGATTCCTGGAAATAATACGAACTAATCGGTCGAACTTTGATATTTTTCTCCAAAACCATTCCATAAACCCAAAGTTCCTCCAGTTTAGCGAACATTTTGTCCGCTATTATAGTTTTTACGAGACTCAACGAATTCTCTGATAATCGCAAACTTATAATATCTCTTTCGATCCGGGGTTTTATCTATATTTGTGGGGCGCCTCGGATCTGTTAGATGAAAAAGATTCGATCGAATCCCCGACCGTGCTCTTCCGCAGGCTCCGCCTCTCGGCTTCGGTCCTTCGGACGACGACCTTTCGGTCGTCCCTCTCCGATCACTGACGCGGGGGTTGTTATTACTAGTCAAATTTTTTATACTTCACTATTTGTTTAAAGTAATCTTTATTTAAAAAGTTCCGGTTTATCATCACAAACTGACCGCAAAACAAAATAAATACGACATCAATTTCAAATACCGGGTGTCTCCGGACCTCACTTGAGGAAGACCTATCCCGATACCCGAAATCAACCATATTGGTGTAGCAATCAACTAGTTATGCGCTATGGAAAAAATGCTTGATTTAAAGAAAAATGTATTGATACAATACAAAAGCAACCGAAAGAATGACTAAAGAGCCTAAGTATCCCAAGAAAGATGTCCTTTCTGCTTTAAGAAAAGGAAAATTTAAAGTACAGAGAAAAGCTCTGGGTACTGCCGCAACCTTTGGATTAAGGACTGAAAAAGATGTAGCAGATTTTATTCTTCGGGGAGGCTTTGAAAATCTAGTTTTGCTTAATACTACAGAGTTAGATAAAACGGATGAATACCCGAAACCAGTAGTCGACGCTTACAACTTTCAGACTGGAAGTAGAAAAGGTTATATTGCATTCTATTTTAGCAATGATGGACAACTTGTTATTAAATCACTCAAACCCGATAAATTTGAAGGCGATACAATGAAAAATGCATTTATAAAGGCAGGCTATTAAATGGACACTCAAGTAATCGAGATGAAGTGTCCCTCTTGCGGTGCTCCAATTAAAAATGATTATAAAAAAGAAAAAATTGAATATAACTTTACCAACTTGGGAAAGCGAGAATTTGAATTTTCATTATTAGAATGCCAAAATTGCGGGGAGGAAATTAGAGAAGATAATTTCAATGAAAATTTGGCAAAATTCTTAAAAGAATTAGATATTGAAAATTCGTTAAAAGGAATTGAAGAAATAAAAACCTATGGTTATAGCTATACTTATTTGGAGCGAGCTTTAAGAATTCCATATCGTACATTTTCAAGATGGAAATCTAAAAAAGATTTAAGTGCTGTTGCAATGTCTTATATTAATATTATATCTAATTTCCCTTGGTTAGTTGATGTTTCTGATTACAATTTTGATCCAAAAGTTAAATTGAAAAATCTTTTAATTGCTGGATTTTTGGAATTTGAAAAAAACCAATCTTTGATATCTGATGACATTGAATATGAAGTTTTGCTCAGCAAGTTGGAAAGTATTCTAAAATTTAAAAATACATTTGCTTCAAATGAATTTGAAGCAACAATTTCAATAAATGATCTTGGAAGAGAAACAAAAAATATTGAATCCACTGTTACATTGGGTTTACAAACTGTATGAAACTGATTAACTTTCTCGTTTGCGATGATGTTAGAACTGAAAAAAATGGAAAAAACATATTCATCGGGGTTTATGATGACATTATTGTTGAAGCAACAAGCGAAGAAAAATTAGTATACCTAAAACTTTTTTTTATCTTTCGATTTATGGATGTCCAATCTGACAATTATAAATTTGACTTAAATTTCCTAATGGATGGAAGCCAATATCATTCAATGTCTGGAACATTGCCAATAGGTAAACTCATGAGACACTTGACATTAAACATTGGCGTTGATCAATTTCCGATAAAATCTTTTGGTGAACTCTCAATAGAACTTAAGTTGACCAACTCCCAAAATGTTAAATTCAAATTTTCCCCTGAATATAAGATTAATATAAGCAAACAAAAATAACTTAATTTTCCACAGCGTATAACTACGCCTTACCGCTACGCTGCGGGATTTGCTGCAAACCCTTGCTCGGGCTAAAGCCACATTATCCTCCGTCACGTTTCTTGCTTAAGCAAGAAATCGCGCCGACGCTAACGCCTTCTCTGAAGGCTCACCTACGACCAACGTCGGTAAGGCTAGTTCGTTATACGAAATGTGTGAAAATTTTAAAATTAAACAAATTAATTACTATACACAATTTTTTGCCACTTTTAGAATCTAGTTATTATGTCAGGAAAAGTAGTAAAAAATTCTGATTTAAAGGATCAGTTGAAGCAAATGCAAGAACTTACAAAAAAAGTAACTGCTTCAAAAGTTTCAACAAAAGCCTATCTAGCAAAAACTGGTATTTATACCAAGTCTGGGCAACTCAAAAGCGCATTTAAAAAATAGTGTATTCTTCCGTACCTGGTCTAGTTTTTGGCTTTCACGGTTGCGATGAAGAAGTAGCCAATTCAGTAATTTCAGGTAAATTGGCTCTTTCAAAAAGCGAAAATAGTTATGACTGGCTTGGACACGGAATCTATTTTTGGGAAGGAAATTATTCTAGAGCACTTGAATACGCTCAACTTTTGCAATCGAATCCGAAAAGAAACAAAGGAAAAATAAAAAAGCCAGCAGTCATTGGTGCAATAATAGATTTAGGAAACTGCCTTAATCTTTTAGAATCCGAATCCATTGATCTCCTAAAAGAAAGCTATAATTTGCTTTCAAAATCTAGTAAAACAACAGGCAATCCACTTCCTGAAAACAAATCTATAGACTTAGAAAAAGATCTTTTGCTTAGAAACCTCGATTGTGCAGTTATTGAAAATCTTCATGCAATGAGAAAAGAATTAGAACTACCAGTTTTTGATTCAGTCAGAGGTTATTTCAGGGAGGGTAAAGAAATCTATCCTAACGCTGGATTTCATGACAAAAATCATATTCAGTTATGCATAAGAAATCCAAAATCTATCAAAGGTTATTTCAAACCGTTAATTTAACTTCACACACTTCGTTTAACTACGCCTTACCGCTACGCTGCGGGATTCGCTTCACTCACCCTTGCTCGGGCTAAAGCCACATTATCCTCCGTCACGTTTCTTGCTTAAGCAAGAAATCGCGCCGACGCTAACGCCTTCTCTGAAGGCTCACCTACGACCAACGTCGGTAAGGCTAGTTCGTTATACGAAATGCCAGGAAACTTTGACTATTCCGGAAAATAGGTAAACGCAATAAATTAGGTAATTAAATAGGTAAAATACTTGAATATTAATTAAAAGTCCAATAATATAGATAATATTCCAAGCAAAATGAAAACACTTGAAAAATTAAAAAATGAACTCAAAAGCATTCCTCTTGCTACATCTTGGTATCTTTCTGCTTTAGATGAATTTAAAGGAAAACAAGAACTATATAACAAACAATCTCCTCAAAAATTAAAACATCTGAAAGAACATGCCCTAATCGAAAGTTCTATTTCATCAAATCGTATGGAAGGCGTAAATGTTGCTCAAGCTCGAATTGAAACTGTAATCTTTGGAAGTGCATTATTAAAAGACAGAGACGAAGAAGAAATCAGAGGATACCAGCAAGCGTTACGTTGGATTCATGAATCTCATGACAGAATTGATATTAATTTACAAACGATTTTAAAATTACATAAGTTAAGTAGAGGTGACATCTGGGATGCAGGACAACTAAAAGAAAAACAAATTGATATTACCGAGATACTACCAAATGGAAAATCAAGAATCCGATTCAAACCACCAGGAATCAAGGAAAGTAAAATTTTCTTAATAAAAGCTATTGATTTATGGAATGAACAAATTAAAGAAAAGTATATCCCTCCTTTAATTCTATTAATAGCATTCAATTTTGATTTTCTATGCATACATCCATTCCGAGACGGAAACGGAAGAGTTTCTCGACTAATCCTCTTATTGCAATTATATAAACTTGGTTATGATATCGGTAGCTATATTAGCATAGAGCGGATTATCGAAGAAAATAAAGATCGTTATTATGAAACCCTAGAACAAAGCTCAAATAAATGGCATGAAGCTAAAAATGATATTTGGCCTTACGTAAACTATATCTTATTTATTCTCAAAGAATCATACAAACAATTGGATACCAGATTAGAAAATCTTCCTAATAATAGAGGAAATAAATCCGAACTTATTATTAATTTTATAGGAAATTCAATTGGACCATTTAGTATAGCAGACATTAAATATAATCTGCCCGGGGTAAGTGTTGAACTAATCCGGAAATTATTAAAAGATTTACAAAACGAAAATAAAGTTAGAAGCTTAGGAAGAGGTAGAAATGCTAAGTGGGAAAAACTTTGACTTCACTGGCACTTCGTATAACTACGCCTTACCGCAATGCTGCGGGATTCGCTTCCTCGGGCCAAAGCCACATTGTCCTCCGTCACGTTTCTTGCTTAAGCAAGAAATCGCGCCGACGCTAACGCCTCATAGTGGCGTTGCAATCAACAAGATCATTGCGTAGAAGAATGGTACATTTTCCAACAGTCAGATTGAGGCGTTGAACAAAATCATAAAATATCAATTTCTTTATCACCAGGAAATTTATAATTGTAAAACCAAAGAATCCGTTTTGTCACTTGTTAATCTGCAATTTCCATTCCCATTTCTAAAAGTTCGCATTAACGAACCCATTTACCGGATTCGCACTTGAATCTTCTGTCTGCGTTCAATCAAGAGAAATGACCCGATTCAAATTGACCTTTCCGCCAAAGAATGTATCCTGATTTTAAAGCTTATGGACTTATACCGGATCAATCTTAAAAAATTTCATTTACTTTACTTCGTCTATCTTTTGTTAAGTTGTTTGGTTTCTGTTCCTTTGCTTGACCTTTGGGTAGATAAAAACCTGCATTTAGTATTCTATCTGGGAGCGGGGATTTCTTCTTTCCTTCAAATTGCAGCGATGGAATTGCGCTTTTTGCCAAGGGTCTCCCCCGGACTAGGGGAAAAGGGATTTCCCTTTTTTACTGTAGTTTTGTTTTTTTTTGTGAACCTGGGAACTATTTCCGCACTTGCATTTTTAGAGTTTCCTTTTGAATCCATAGCCGGATTTTTAATTGCCTATTTCCTACACCTACTTTTTCTTGTATTTGCGAGCTATTATAGTGAAAAATAAGTCTAAGTATCGGGCATTTTTCTCATTTCTATTACTTTTTTTCCTGACTTTTTCTGGTCTTTGGGCATCCGGAGGAGAACACGATTCTCACTCTGAGGAATTTGACTTCAGTGAAGTCATGGCACACCATTTGGGTGATGCACCCATTTTTCCATTGAACTTTGGCGGGGAAAAAGTTTTCGAAGGACAATCTGGATTTGATCCGGCAGAACATGATGTATTTGCGGATCATGATGGGAAACTTTACCACTATGTCGGTGGTTTTGACATGCACATCACAAAACGTGTAACGATGATGTGGATTGCATCTTTCTTCCTATTTATCGTTTTTATCCCTGCGGCGAGTTTGATTTCCAAAAACCCAAACAAAGTGTACAACAAATTCACTTCTGGGGTGGAAGCATTCGTATCTTATCTGAAAGAAAACGTAGTCGATTCTTCTTTGGAACACCACGGGCATTCTTACTATCATTACATTTTCAGTTTGTTTTTCTTTATTCTTTTCTGTAACCTATTCGGACTGATTCCCTCCGTAGGGGAATTGACTGTTGCGGCATCCGACTTTTTGGTTTCCGTAGGAGCTTACGGGCACACTCCTCACTCACTGCACACGTTCGGACAGATCTGGTCGGGTATTACACCTACCGGAGACATCGGGGTGACTCTATCTCTTGCTTCTTTAACATTAATCATTATCTACGGAACTGCTTTTTCCTACCAAGGGATTTCCTTCGTAGCGCATGCAGTTCCCAAAGGGGTTCCTCTTCCTCTTTGGCCTTTGATGTGGGCTTTGGAATTTATCGTGACTCATATCGCACGTTCCTTTGCACTCACTATGAGGTTACTTGCAAACATGACCGCAGGTCACGTTATGATCTTGGCTCTGCTCGGGTTTATCTTTATGAGCCAAAGTTATTTCATTGCTCCGATTTCAGTATTGAGTTCGGTTCTGATTTATTTCTTGGAGCTATTGGTCGCCTTCTTACAGGCGTTTATATTTTCTTTGCTCACTACCGTGTTCATTGGAACGGTAATGCATAGACATTAGATTTTGGTTTTATTTATATTTTAAAACAAACAGGAGTAAACGAAGACATGGAATTCGGTTTAGGATACATCGCAGTAGGACTCGCAGCTGGCTTAGCAATGCTCGGCGCAGGCATCGGAATCGGTAGAATCGGTGGTTCTGTCGCAGAAAGCATTAGTCGCCAACCAGAAGCGGCAGGAAAGATTCAACTTGTGCTTTACGTAGCGGCAGGTATGATCGAAGGTGCTGCACTTTTCGCAATCGTAATTGCACTACTTATCGCTCTTAAGCTCAATGGTTCAATCGACAAGACCATTGGATCAAGTGCATCTGCACCTAAAGTAGAACAAGGACAATAGTCTTGGCTATCCTTGCGGCTTCCGGCTTCAATCTGCTGAAAGTCAATCCGGGTCTGGTTGTCTGGACCCTGGTCACTTTTTCAATTGTAGTCATAGTTCTCAAAAAATTTGCCTGGGACAAAATCCTTCATGCACTTGAAGAGCGTTCTTCGGGAATCCAAGGGGACATCGACAAAGCTGAGGCACTCCGCAAAGAAGCAGAAAAGTCCCTAAAAGATTACCAAGAAAAACTTTATGCGGCAACTGACGAAGCTCATAAGATTATCGAAGAAGCAAAACGCGATGCGGGTGTGCTTCGAAATAAGCTTGTTGAGGAAACAAATAAAGAAGTTAAAAATTTAAAAGATGGTGCCCTTCGCGAGATTGATCTTGCAAAAGGAAAAGCTCTTGCTGAATTACAAACTCAAATTGTTGAAATGTCAGTTCTCATCGCAAGTGAGATATTGGAAAAACAACTGAAGAAAGAGGAATATACTTCTTTCGTTGAAAAAGAGATTTCAAAACTCGAAAAACAAAAATTAAAATGAGTCGAAGCCAGGTTTCAAAGGTTTATGCCACAGCCCTTCTTGAGTTAGCTAGAGATGCTAACTCTCTTGAGGCTACAGAAGAAGAATTAGCAGGTATAATCACCGCTTTTTTTTCCGATGATTCCGTTCGGCACTATTTTCTTTCTCCATTGGTAGACCCGATCACGAAAGAAAAATCTGCTGCAAAGGCAGTCAAAGGACAAACGTCCGAGATAGTTGCCAATTTTATAACATTAGTTATACGCAAAAATAGATTCTTGTTTCTGCCCGCAATATTAGAGGATTTTAAAGAAGGTGTGGATGTTCTTAGCAACCGCACATCTTTGAAAATTTACTCAAAGGAAACTCTTTCTACTTCTGAAAAAGAAAGAATCGCAAAAGCAATCACATCCCAATTCGGACGTCAATTGCGGGTGCAGGAGTTTTTGGATCCAACACTCATTGGCGGATTCAAACTCTATGTAGACGACTATTTAATCGATGCCTCCATCCGTTTCAAACTAGACGGAATCGAAGAGGCACTCCTCCAAAAGAAAATCCCTGTCGGAGCAATGTATGAAAATTAAAACAGACGAAGTAACATCGGTACTCAAACAAGAAATTAAAAATTTCAACAAAGATCTCCAAGTAGATGAGGTCGGAACCGTTCTCGAAGTAGGGGATGGTATTGCGCGTGTTTACGGATTAAACAACGTGATGTCGGGTGAACTTCTGGAATTCCAAAATGGAGTTCGCGGACAAGCCTTCAACTTAGAAGAAAATTCGGTTGGGGTCATTATCTTTGGAGACTATATCCATATTCAGGAAGGATTTACGGTAAAACGAGTCGGTAAAGTACTCGAAGTTCCGGTTGGCCCCGAGCTTTTGGGTCGCGTAGTAAATCCGTTAGGTGAACCAATTGACGGCAAAGGCCCGTTAAGTACTAAAAAAACCCGTCCGGTCGAATCTCCTGCTCCCGGAATCGCTATGAGAAAATCAGTAGCAGAACCAATGCAAACCGGTATCAAAGCAATTGATGCCATGATCCCTGTCGGTCGCGGCCAAAGAGAGCTCATCATTGGAGATAGAGGAACCGGAAAAACATCCATCGCAATCGATACCATTATCAACCAAAAAGGAAAAGATGTAGTTTGTGTTTATGTAGCGATCGGTCAAAAGGCATCTACTGTTGCTTCTACTATCGAAATGCTTCGTGAAAAAGGTGCTCTCTCTTACACGATTATTGTAACGGCAAACGCATCTGAACCGGCTCCACTACTTTTCATCGCACCTTATTCCGGTGCTTCCATGGCAGAATACTTTATGTATGAAGAAGGAAAGGCGACTCTAGTTGTTTATGATGACCTTTCCAAACAAGCTGTGGCGTACCGCCAAATGTGCCTTCTGCTTCGACGCCCTCCGGGTCGTGAAGCGTATCCGGGAGATGTATTCTACCTTCACTCCCGATTGCTTGAGAGAGCTGCAAAGTTAGATGATAAATTCGGAGGCGGGTCTATGACTGCACTTCCTATCATCGAAACGCAAGAAGGTGAGGTTTCCGCTTACATTCCTACCAACGTAATTTCCATCACTGACGGTCAGATTTATTTACAATCCAACCTATTCGCATCGGGACTTCGTCCTGCGGTAGACGTGGGGATTTCCGTTTCCCGCGTAGGTTCTGCTGCACAGATCAAAGCGATGAAAAAAGTAGCCGGAACTGTGAAGTCGGATTTGGCTCAGTTTCGTGACTTGGAAGCTTTCGCACAATTAGGAACGGAACTTGATCCGGTAACCCAAGCACAGTTGGATCGTGGTTATAGAATCTTAGAAATTTTAAAACAACCTAACAACTCTCCTTCTCCCGTGGAAGAGCAAGTGATTTCTATCTTTGCCGTGACTCGCGGATTTGCCGATACGATTCCTACTGCGAAGATTCGCCAGTTTGAAGCATTTCTTTTGCAAACCATAAGAGAACAACACCCTGAGATTTTGGAAGAGATTCGTACTGCAAAAGAAGTGAAAGGCGAAGCGGCTCTACAGAAAACGATCAAAGCCATTGTTGAACATTTTTTGAGCAAGAATAAGTAAGGGGAAAGATCTTGGCGACACCGCGTGAGATAAAAAAAAGGATCACTTCGGTCACAAACACCCGAAAGATCACTCGTACTATGGAGATGGTCTCCACTGCGAAGGCGAAAAAAGCAACAAACAAAGTAAATGCGGCGAAACCATATGCTGCACTTACGATGGAACTTGTCGAATCGCTTTCGGGATTGGCGGGCGTTATCCAAAGCCCTTACCTTCGTAGACCGGACAAAATTCGTAAAGTTGCCATTCTTGCAATTACGGCCAATCGCGGGTTATGCGGCGGATTCAATTCCAATGTTTTGAAATTGGTTCGTGGTCGCATTGAAGAATGGAAATCCCAAGGTGTGGAAGTGGAAATTCATGCTGCCGGCAAAAAAGCGATTTCTTATTTTAAGTTTGCCAAGATCACGCTTAAGTCCAGTTATACGAACATTGATGACAAAGCCGGTTCAACGGAAGCAAATGCACTCGCAAATTATTTTATGAGTGCTTTTGCAAAAGAAGACATTGATACGGTAGAAATTATTTCTACACATTATTATTCCGCAGCTTCCCAAAAGCCGGAGAGTATCACTGTGCTTCCTTTGCAGGTCCAAGAAAACCAAACAAAGTCATCTTCCGGTCCTGAGATCATTTATGAACCGGATCCCAAAACCATTCTAGAAAATCTCTTACCACTTGTGATTCGAACTACTTTTGTAAAGATCATTCTAGAAACGGCAGCATCGGAGCATATTGCACGAAGAATTGCAATGAAGTCTGCAACAGATGCGGCGGGTGACATGATCAAACTTCTCACTCGGGGTTACAACCGTGTCAGACAGGCAAAGATCACACAAGAAATATCAGAAATCGTCGGAGGCGCGGAAGCGATCTCTTAATCAGATCATTCGGAGTAATATATGAATAAAGGCAAAATCAAACAAATTATCGGTTCGGTATTAGACATTAGTTTCGAAACAGGAAACATTCCTGAAATCTTCAATGCAGTTGAAATCAAAACGAAAGTGAACGGTAATGATGTGAAAATCACAGCCGAAGTTCAACAACACATCGGTGACAATACTGTTCGTGCCATTTCCCTTCAATCCACTGACGGTCTCAAAAGAGGCTTGGAAGTTACCGATACCGGATCTCCTATTTCCGTTCCCGTAGGAACAAAAACTCTGGGACGTATTTTTAATGTGTTAGGTGAAACAATCGACGAATTGGGCGATATGCCGAAAGACATCGAAAAAAGACCGATCCATAGAAATGCTCCCAGCTACGAAGAAATCAAACCAAAGACTGAGATTTTCGAAACAGGAATCAAAGTCATCGATCTACTTGCTCCTTATATCAAAGGGGGAAAGACCGGACTATTCGGTGGTGCGGGAGTTGGTAAAACAGTTCTCATTCAAGAGTTGATCAACAACATCGCAAAACAACATGGCGGATTCTCCGTGTTTGCCGGTGTGGGGGAAAGAACAAGGGAAGGAAACGACCTTTGGCATGAGATGAAGGAATCCGGAGTAATCGACAAAACCGTATTGTGTTTCGGTCAGATGAACGAACCACCGGGTGCTCGTCTTCGAGTGGCTCTTTCGGCTTTAACAATGGCGGAACATTTCCGCGACCAATCCGGTTCTGACATTCTATTATTCGTGGATAATATCTTCCGTTTTTCCCAAGCAGGTTCCGAAGTTTCGGCTCTTTTGGGTCGTATGCCTTCTGCGGTGGGTTATCAACCGACTCTTGCAACAGAGATGGGGGGATTACAAGAACGAATCACTTCCACAACAAAAGGTTCCATTACTTCCGTGCAAGCGATCTACGTTCCTGCCGATGACTTAACCGACCCGGCTCCTGCAACTGCATTCACTCACTTGGATGCAACAACGGTTCTTTCTCGCGCTATTTCCGAAAAAGGGATTTATCCTGCTGTGGATCCGCTCGGTTCCACATCCAGAATCATGAACTCAGCGATCCTTGGGGATGAGCACTATGATACTGCAAGAGAAGTGCAAAGAATTCTCCAAAGGTACAAAGACTTACAAGATATCATCGCGATCCTAGGTATGGATGAACTTTCCGAAGATGATAAAGTTCTTGTGGCCCGCGCGCGAAGATTGGAAAAATTCCTGTCTCAACCGTTCCATGTGGCAGAACAATTCACCGGTCGCCCTGGAAAGTATGTGAAATTGGCAGATACCATTCGTTCTTTCAAAGCAATCATTGAAGGCAAATTCGATAGTCTTCCGGAACAAGCGTTCTATATGGTCGGTTCAATTGATGAAGTGGTGGAAGCTGCAAAACAGTTGAAATCTTAAGGGTTTAAGGCCAATCCATGGAAAAAAACCTATCTCTTACAATCATTTCTCCTGATAAAATTCTCTACCAAGGGAAGGTGGAATCTGCCATCCTTCCCGGTGCGGTAGGGTATTTTGGGGTTTTGCCAGGACACGCTCCTTTGGTTTCTCAATTGGATCATGGACTTATGCGCCTGAAAATTGAAGGAAAAGAGTTCCGAATTGCCATTGATGGTGGATTTTGCGAAGTGAAAAACAACGAGATTCGGGTTTTGACGGAAGATGGTGATTCTGAGGACGATATCACTCACGATCACGCGGAAGAAATACTGAAAGAGATCGAAGCGCTACCTCATTCACCGGAAAAAGAAATTCGGTTAAAGAAAGCAAAAGTTCGCATTTTACTTCACCAACGTTAATTTTTTTCCCCTCTAGTTGCCGAAAATAAACAAGAGGGGACTATTCCTTTGATTCGAAAATCTGTACTAAGTACTGCGCTCTTTGTAAGTGTTTTTGCTTTTGCATTTTACTTGAAGGAACATCCATCTCTGCAAAAAAGAATCTATTCTCCGGAAGAAATTCATGTTAAAATAACGGGACCAGTGAAAAACCCGGGAATTTATACTATGGAGTCAGGAGCTACCGGGAAGGATTTGATTGAAAGAGCAGGGGGATTATTGCCCCATGTGTATGTATCTTTGGAGGAAAATAGCTTGGAACAATTGTTAGTCGATGGCCAGGCTATAGATTTGGGAAAACGGTAATCGAAGCGAATGGCGGATCAGGAAAAAAATAAAAACGAAGATCTAGAAAATCTCGACCCAATTTTAGATGAGGATACTTTCTCGCTTGATCTTGATGATTTTGATTTAGGCGATGATGATTTGGATTCTACTCCAGGAATGGAGCCTCCCAGTTTAGAAGATATCGAACATAATGATGCACAACTTGCTGCGACTCCTCTTGAAGAAGACGAAGACGGCTTGGGGGATTTGATCGTATCCTCTTCCGATGATTCAGACGATGATTTTCTGGATATTGATTTGGATTCCGATTTGAATTTACTAGGTGAAGAAGATCCTATTCTTCACGACGAAGATATACATTCCGATTTTGAAAATTACGATATAGAAGAATCTTCCCCCTCTCATAAAACTCCACGTGACTCTCTTGATGACGAATTGGAATTAGAGTTCGATGATGATATTATAGATTTAGATAAGGAAATTGATGCGATTCTGAACGGAGAAGACGGAATTCTTTCTCAGAGAAACGAAACTGCGACGGAAGAATTTGGTTCGGATTTCAATGTAAATGAAGAGGACGACGGTCCGATCGCACTTTCCATGGAAGAATTGGAAAATATTGCAGGCATTTCCGAGGAAGAATACGAAATCGAAGCCGAAGATGATTTAGGTATTTCTTCCATTCCCGACGAACAAGAAGCAGATGATACTCTCTCCGATATAGACTTGGATTTGGACGATTCCGAAATCGACACTAAACTTACATTTGACGAAGAAGGTCTCCCGGAGCTTGATCTGGAAGAGGAAGAAGAATCCGGCGGATTTAAACCGATTCGTGATCCCGAAGAAGAAGAACTCTTCGGTTCCGCCAAAGAAGATGAAAATCTAACATTGTCAGATGATGAATTGGGCAATATACTCGGTTCCAACGGAGAAGCCAGTCTTGAAGAAACTCTAGGTTCGGATGAAGATTTTGCAGAGACTGAATCCCTCCCCGAATTCGGAGAAGAGGAATTTTCGTTTGATGAAGAAACTGAAAAATTGGAAGAAGAATCCTCTTTGTCGGAAGAAGAACCTAGCACTAATTTTGCGGAAGACGAGGATGATGACGGTCCGATTACACTTTCTTTGGAAGAATTGGATAATATCAGCGAAGAAGCTGAAGAAGAAACTGCACTTGATATTTTAGATGATGAGCCGGAAGACGAAACCATTACTTTAAGTCCAGATGAACTTGGTAACATACTCGGAAATGAAGAATCAGAAGAAGAGGAAGAAAGTTCGAAAGATTCTGACTTTGATATTGATTTAGGATCTGACGAACTTCCTGAGATGAGCTTTGATTTGGATTCTGAAGAAGAGACTTCCGAATCGAGTTCCGGCTTGGAAGGCGAATATGAAGAAGCTCAAAACGATATCCTTTCCGAAGATTTGGAAGATGATGATGGACCGATTGCACTCTCTATGGAAGAATTGGAATCCATTGCCGGTGACGCGGAAGAGGCACCTGACGAAGAGTTGGTGGACAGTCTGGATCGAGCTCCGCTTCCTTATGAAGAAGAGCCGACTACCGAAGAAGTTTTCTTGGAAGAGGATCTTGAAGACGAATCCATTGCACTCTCTATGGAAGAACTGGAAAATATTACTGCCGGTGAAGAAGATGCAGTAGAAACATTATCCAACGAAAGTATCGATGATTTGTTGGGAGAAGTTCCAGGGGACAACTTAGATGATATAGCAGAACTCCCTGATGAAGAACATGTTCCCAGCTTGGATTTGACAAACGATGACGACTCCGAAGACGATCATGAAATCGAGCTCACACTCGATCCTTTGGATTTGAATGAAGAGGAGAACTTAGTTTCTTTTGAAGAATCCGATGAAGATATAGCACCTGTTAATGGGGGCTTGCCTCCTACTTTGGCAGAAGACTTAAGCAAAGGAATAGAAATTGATCTGGATGAATACGCTTTGGAGGGGAAACTTTCTCCTCTAGAAGAACTAAGAGCGGAAGCCACTCCTCTCGAGTCTGTTTCACAACAGACAAAAGAAACTGTCGAAGTAGCCGGCTCCGAACTCTCCATAGTCGAACGTAAAAAAGTTTTAGGTTATTTAGACAACCTCTTGGGCAATCTCCCCGATGAAGTTATTCAAGAGTTCTCTAAGTCTGATTATTTTGATCTTTATAAAAAGCTAATGAAAGAATTGGAGTTATGAGGTGGGACTTCTAGATAAAGCAGAGAAGGTTCAATCTGCCGAGATCAAACCAGGTCCTGCCAGTCACAAAGCTTCTGCAAAACCACCTTCCTTACTTAAAAAAGCGGAAGATTTTTTAAAATCAAAGGAAACTACCGAATGGATTGATGATGATCTTTCTCTGCCTGCAAGTGAGATCAGTGACGATCTTCCTGTTCCCGACGGGGAAGAAGAAATTGATTTAAGCGATCTTCCCGACTTTGACCAGTTATCCGATGGGGATGACAATGACTTTTGGAATGATAACGAAGAACACAAAGAAGATACTTCCGATATAGGCGATTTGTTCGGTGAAGAAGAAAATGTTTCAACACCGGATGAGGCCGAAGATGATTCCCTTTTGGAATACGAACCGGAGTTAGATGTAGAGTCTGACGAAGAAGATCTTTCTATGGATCTGCCGGAAGAGATTTCGGAAGAAGACCTATCCTTTGATCTTCCGGAAGAATCCGAACCGATAAAGACACCTGAGCCTTCCTCAGAGGAAGAGGAACCAGATTTCGAATTACCTCCTGAACCGGAGGACAATTCAAAACCGGAACTTGCCGAGTTACCGGAAGTCAATTTATTCGACGAGTGGGAAAATGAAGCTCAAACGGAATCATCCAAACATCTTATCCAACCCCCTGAGGAAGATGCGGCATCAAGTGACAAACAGTTTTTATTTGATGATGAATCCGATTTCGGAACAGCACCCATGGCGCATCATCTTGCATCCAAAAAACGAATAGAAAACTACCAAGCCGTTTTTGAAATTACAAAAGAAATCGCATCTTCAAATGAGTTCTCCGAATATTTCGAAAACCTGGTCTATAGTATTATTGGCCAAGTCGGATGTTCTTCCGTAGTAATTTTTACATCAACAAACCCCGAAGTAAGCAGATGGGATGCTGTGGAAGCGCAAGGTTTGGATATAAAAGAAAATTGGTCTTTATTTTCTTCGGATGATATCTATCAAAGAATTTTGGATAGTGAGACCGTAATATATGCAGGGGATTTAAAAAGATCCAGATTGCCCGAAAGAGAACTTACCATCTTAAATGAGTTAGACGCTGAAATCTTGGTTCCTCTTCGCAATAAAGAGGAGTGTTACGGATTTTTATCTCTTGGAAAACTCATTAATGGTGAAGAATACATCACTGATGATTTGGAATTTGTCAAAATAGTCGGTGATATAGCCGGATCTGTATTTACCAGGGTTGCTCAGTTTGAAAAATTAACCGAGGAATTGGACAATGCCAAACAAATCATCGAGACAAACGAATCTGTCCTCCAGTTTGCAAGAGAGTTTGCGTCCGTTCGTAAAATGGACGATGCATATGATCTTTTGATTGAAAGCATCAAGAAAAAACTGGGAGTGAAACAATTTTCCTTTTTGGTCCTAGATTCTGAAACCCGTTCCGATTATGTTATTTTCGGGTCCAATTTTATTTTACCGGAAAGAGCAAAGGACTTCAAGCTTAGTAAAGATTCGGATATAGTAGGAATGGTTTCCAATGTTCCCGGTGTTTACAAATTGGAAAATTTCCGTGACGATGTGGAGCTAAAATCCATATTCACCAACGACGAATTGGGAGTAATGTCCGAGTTTACCATTTTACCAATCATCAACTTGAATTGGTTAGTTGGTATGGTCGTTGTTCATTCGACAGGAAAACCATGGACGGATATCACCCGCGACGTGGCAGTTGCCATGTTGGAAACATCTGCACCCGTATTTGCCAACCTTCTGATCCTTTCCGAAAAAGAAGCGTTATTTAGAAACCCTTTCAATCCTTTGGAATCGAAAATTCTTTCTGAAATTGAAAAAGCAAAGGACTTAAATCTTTCGTTTACCGTATCTTTATTCAAAATCCAGAATGTTCCAAGAATGATCAACCTATTTGGTGCGGGAAAATTTGCGCGTTATGCGGATACTTTGCGTAAAACCATCATTGATCATATCGGCGAAAACGATTTTTTTACTCGAGTAGGGCAAGGCAAGTTTGCCATTGTTCTGCATGGGAAGGACAAAGAAGAATCGGAAATCGTGATTCGAAAGATAAAATCTTCTTTTGCCAAAAAGGATGATTTTTTCGATGCGAACTTCAAACCTTCCTATCGGATTCTGACTTTAGCTTATCCGACGGATACGAAAGATAAAAATCAATTCCTGGAAATGATCGAAGAAGCATAGAGGGGCTGGCTCTTTTATGTTATTTAATTCGATTCCGTTTTTAGTAAGTTTCATTATTTTTTTTATAATCTATTCGTTCCTGGATAGAAAAAAACAAAACATATTACTTTTGTTATATGGGATCTACTTCTATTCCTATTGGAATTGGAAGATGACAATTCTCCTTTTATTCTCCATCTCGGTGAACTACCTACTTGGAATTCATATTGAAAAACAAAGCGACCTAAAAAGAAAAAAGAGAACCTTGTATCTGGGAGTTGCCCTTAACTTAATTTTACTTGGCTGGTTTAAGTATGCACTTTTTCTTTTGGGACTAGTCGGAGACGGCATTCATTTATTCAATGAGGGATTTAGTATCTGGAGACCTGAGATTCTTTTGCCGGTTGGAATTTCATTCTATACATTTCATAATATTAGTTATTTGGTAGAAGTGGAAAGTGGAAGAATTAAAGCTTCCCGAAGTATTGTTGAATTCAGTGTGTATGATATTTTTTTTCCGCTCTTGCTTGCAGGTCCCATCGAAAGACCTAATTCTCTTCTTCCTCAGTTGGCAAAAGATAGGAAAATAGAAAAAAATTCGTTTTTTCATGGCATAAGTCTTGTTTGTTGGGGAATTTTTCAGAAAGCTTTGATTGCCGATCCGTTGGCAAAATTTGTAGACGGGTCTCTGGCAAATACCAATCAATTACCGGAAGGTTTGTTGTGGATCGTTGCTCCTGCATTTGCTTTTCAGGTTTATGCGGATTTTTCTGGTTATTCCAACTGTGCCCGGGGACTCGCCTATATGATGGGGTTTCGGTTGATGAATAATTTTCATCGACCGTTTTTTGCAACGAACCCTTCTCAGTTTTGGCAAAGATGGCATATTTCACTTTCCAGTTGGCTCAGAGATTACGTTTATATCCCGTTAGGTGGAAATCGATTTGGTTTTTTAAGACAAAATATAAATATACTGATTGTATGGATTCTAGGAGGTTTGTGGCACGGGGCAACTTACGGTTATTTGATTTGGGGAATTTATTTGGGATTTTGCATTGTTCTGTACAATACATTCAAACGATGGATTCCGAAAAATATCTCTGAATTTCAGAATGGATTTTTAAAATATTTAGGCCGAACGTTGACTTTTTTTAGTTTTGCTTTCGGGCTTTTATTATTCAGGGTGGATGATTTTCAGGATTTACTTGTCTGTATGAAAAATATACTATCGTTTTCCCAAGAAGCATTTAGCTGGAGTTATATTTTTATTTTTTTCCTGCCAATCGTCCTTTTTGATTTTTGGCAGGAAAAAGAAAAAACCGTTGAAACAGATTGGAAATTGAAGGAAAGACCTTATCTGTTTCCAGTTTTATTTGTTTTCGGTTTTATTGCCTTTTCACTTATCTCTCCATTCGCCAAACAAGAGTTTTTTTATTTTCAGTTCTAATATGAAAAAAATCGCCAAATCCCTGCTCATCCTTATTTTTACATCCGCTTTGATGCATATCACCTATTTTTTCTTGGTTCCTTATTGTGAAATCAGTTCCTATTATTGGTATTTGGATCGAAGAGTTAATTCCTGGCATGAAAATCCGAAAATATTAGTGTTAGGTGATAGCCAAATCATCAGCGGGATCACACCTGAAACCATTGCAGAAATCGAAAATGTAAATGTTGATAGGGTTGTTTATGAACCCAGACCTAGTGAACAACCCGAAGGTATTTTGGACAAATACTACCGAATAAAAAAACAGTATCCTTCGATTCGAAAGATTTATCTGAATATTTCTCCCATCTCTATTACTCGGAATTCGGTAACGGATGCTCATAAACAATTATATTATAGTTTCGGAGAATTTCGGATACACCAGTTAGTTGACGAAGATTTAAGAAGGGCTTATTTTTCTTCTTTTTACGACTTGGTCTGGAAATGGGGTATCGAAGTTTTCCCATTCTTTGGCTTGAATGGAAATTTTTCTTCTGTCTTTTCGATCCTACCCTCCAATTCCCAGTTTTATGAATTTGATCCCGAAACAAACTCTTCTCTTTCTAAAAATCCAAGTTTGGAAATTTTAAAAACTAGAAAAAATGATTCTTTATATTTGGAAAAACATTGGGATAGTTTAGGTAGATCCTGGGTATGGAAGGATTTTGGCACCAAACAAGAGATAAATAAAAATTCTATTTTTCCCAGAGGGAGTGCGATCGGTTTTACCAAAAAAAGGGAAGCTTCGATTCGTATATTTCGCAAGTTGATAAATGAAGTGAAACAGTCAAATATTTCCATCGTATGTTTGGATATTCCTTTCTCTTTTTCTTTAGAGAAAGATATGGAAGAACATGGTGTAAAAGATTTGTTTGAGCGGGAACTGGAGGATTTGGAAGGATGTCAAAGGATCCGGTTGAACAGAGAAAAATTCAAAGAAATGAATTTGTTTAAGGATTGGACACACCTCAATGAAAAGGGAAGAGATGTGTTGCACCAAATACTAATTAGCTGGGGAAAAAATTAACGAACTAGTCCGATCTTTTTCCCCACCGCATGGAGATTGATTCCCCATCCTAGTCCTAGAAAAGTTTTAGGAGTTAGGATCTCGTCAGTTGTCGGGTCCCAGAGATCTTTGACTAGAGCTTCCGTGCTAATTTCAGTCCCGTAAGGTATACCCCAAAAATTTTTTTCATCTTGGCTTTTCATAAGCTTTCTCCTGTCATCCTTTTATAGTTTTGTCTACCATTTCATAAAATTCTTGAAAATGATACGCTGAGTCATGTGGCCCGGGACTTGCTTCCGGATGGTATTGAACCGCCATTACGGGCTGACCTGTTTTTTTCAAACCGGCAACCGTATTGTCGAATAGATTGATCCTGGTCGTGGGAGTGTCTTTATCGGAATCTTCTAATACATGAAAACCATGATTTTGAGAAGTAATTTCGATTTTTTTGGTTTCTTCGTTTCGGACAGGATGGTTTCCACCTCTGTGACCAAACTTAAGTTTGGTGGTCTTTTTCCCAAGTGCAAGACCTATGATTTGGTGACCCAAACAGATTCCGAAAAGAGGTTTCTTTTCTTTCATAATCGTTTTGGCAGCATCAATCGCATATGATAGTGGTTCCGGATCTCCCGGACCGTTTGAAAGAAAATAAGCGTCAAAATTTTCAGACAATAATGATTCCACTTTCGTCTCGGCGGGAAAAACGTGCACGTTAAAACCGGCACTATCCAATAGTTTTAAAATATTTCTTTTTACGCCGAAATCGTATACTGCAAGCTCGTACTTGTTCTTTGCATGATCGCCGAATTTGTATTGTTCTTTTGTCGATACTGCTTTGGCCAAGTCGGCACCCACCATACTCGGCGCTGCTTTCACTTTTTCCAAAAAACTTTCCGAATAGGCATCGGCTACAAAAATGCCCCCGGACATGGCACCCGAATTTCGTATAATTCTTGTTAGTCTTCTTGTGTCGATCCCCTGAATTCCGGGAATTCCGAATCTGATTAGAAAATCACTTAGTGTTTCTTTGGATTGAAAATTGGAAGGTCTCGAAACGTATTCTTTTACTATGAGCCCCGAAGCATGAATCCGATCCGATTCCATGTCGTCCGGATTGATGCCGTAATTACCAATCATGGGGTAAGTAAGATTGATCATCTGACCTTCGTAAGACGGATCAGTTAGAATTTCCTGGTAACCAGCCATGGAGGTATTGAAAACCACCTCACCAAGAGAGGACGTTTCGGCTCCGAAAGATACCCCCTCCATCACGATTCCATTTTCTAAAACTAAAAAAGCCTTCATTGATTTTCCATTCCGCCGGATGAGGTCAAAAGGGCGAACTAAAAGATAAAAAAAATAATGCGGAGTTTACAAAAAATGCCCGCCGTGGTAAAGGAGAAATCGTAAGGTGCGGTCGCCTACGGTCCACACCCCCCACCCAAAACAAAGGGCGGGGGACACCGCCAAATGCGACATAACCCCCATCCAATCATTTCTTACCTATCCTGCCCTTATTCCTCCACATAATACCCTTTTCCCCGATCGTAATAAAAATTTCCCCGGATTTCTACGGTTTCCATTCTTTCCAATTTCTTCTTAAACCCAGCGGCGATGCGAGGGTCAATGCTCAGATGGCTTCTTTTTCCATTGGAAGTATAAACGATTTGCCCGTTTTCTTCCGCTTCCACTACCTGCCCGTAGATTGCGCGTAGGTTTGTTTTTTTCGAACTGGGAGGTTCCACGGAATATTTTTTTCTGATATTCGGTCTTCCTACGCATACCCAAACATCGGAGGTTAAAGACAGTTGGGCGGCTTTTCCCTCCACAAATAATCCGGATTCGTTTCCCGCAAATTCGGAAAAACCTTTCATGGTATCTGCATCACAATAGACTTTTTTGATTCTCTGGGAAGTGGAATCCTCATATTCTATAAATGCTTCCGGCCCGGATGTTTCCAATTGAATCAATTTTCCCGAAAATCGGACAACTTTTCTTTCCCTGGCGTCCAGGGAAAAACCAGCTGCTACAATTATAGACAAAAATAGCAAAAAACCAGGGGCAGGTACGCCTTTAGTATGTTTTCTCAGATCTACCACTAGGTCATTGGTGCAATGCGTCACATATTCCATAAAAATTACATTTTTCATCCAGATTTAACAATTTTATTTGACAGAAGTTTTTTTACCGTCTAATGTCCTTCCAATTGTCGGAACATTACTTCTAACATTGGCGAAAGTATGCTGGCAAGGAAACCAAATTTCAGGAAAGAAAACTCACAAGGGGTAACCATCGAATGTTGCACTCACTTCGTTTAGGTATAATGGGGATTCTGTTTTTAGCTACGGCTCTTAGCCTTAGCGCTCAAGCAGGACCTCGTTCTTATGTCATGTTCGGTATCGGGGGTCAATTTGATTTGGCTCAAATGGGCGGAACCATTTTAAAAGACGGACTTGACTCTCGCAGTCCTGTAAGGGATTCACAAGGCAATATAGCTGGCGGACAACAAAAAGCCATCTATGCAGAAAACACTTTAATTGGTCTGAACAGATCTACTAACGGTTTAGTAGGTGTGAAAGACAGCGGAGCTATGACAGGATTAAACCTGAACGTAGGTTACGAAAAAGAAGGTATTTTCGGAATTAACAATCTCTTCTGGAGAATTAACGTAAACTATACTACTAAAATTGCTGGTGGTTACACTACTTCCACTTTCGCAGGTTATAAGTGGTTGGAACAAGAGTGGAATTACACTGCTTGGACAGTTCCTACTTATTTAGGAATTAAACTTTTCAACGCTGCAAACGACACCGCTGTGTATGTTGCCGGTGGTGTGAACTACTACAAAGGTGGATGGGGAGTTGCTGGAACAATCGATGGCGACACTCTTAAAAACGCTCTTCCTGGTGTAGCTGGTCCTGGTGGATCCTTCCTTAGCGATGCTCCTACTCCTGGAATCTACAAAGAAAACTCACAATTCCGCGCAAGTGGATTTGGTTTAAACTGGTTAATCGGTGCACAAACAAAAGTAGCGGAAAAAGGACATATTTTCTTTGAACTAGAAACTATCCTTTCTGCTGGTATGGGAACTGCTATGACAAGATCTGTGGGTGGAGCTTCTGCTCTTGCACCAACCGCAGCCTACCCGGTCGTAATCGGTGGTCAAACCTACCGTTTCGGTTACAAACTCGAGCTATAATCAGGAGATATAGATGAAACGCAATTTTATAAAATTTACAGGCATTGCACTTGTTAGCACTCTTGCTTTCACTGCATGTGCTAAAGAAGCTGTAAAAGAAGAACCATTTTTGGCTATACTTCTTGCACAAGCTGTGAAAAGTGCTGCAAGTGGAAACTGTGCGATCAGCTTAAACTTAGGAACACTTTACAACGGTGCGATCCTCCAGGCTGCTGCATCAACAGCGACTACATTCACACAAGCTGAATTTGAACAAGCTAACGGTAGTACTGTTACTGCGCTAGGTTATGCAAGTTATGCTGTTACTCCTTACAACCTAAAGTATGACGCTTTTATCAAAGGCGGCGGAACTTATGATGCAACTGCTAGAACTGCTGACATTGCTACAGCGAAAGCTACGGTAGATGCAGGTTCTCTTCTTGGAATTGCAGCAGCAACTTGTAGTTCAGTTCCTGCAATAGGTGCTGGTTTGCAAACTGTGGCAACTAACTTTCTCGCAACATTTACAACTGCTGAACAAACCGCTATCAACGCAATCTTTGTTGGTGCAGGTACAAATACTGCTACTATAACAGGTGCATTTGCCGGTGGATGCGGTGTGATTGCCGGTGGTTTGGCTGCAGTCTATACTGCTTTTGGTGGCTCAACAGCTACTGCCAGCCTTTACCAAGCTCGTCAAGCATATGCGAATGGAACAGGAGTTCTTGCATGTGCTCGTATTCCAAAATCAAGCTGTACTTTCGCTGCGATCACTACTGCTGATAGAGCGACTGCGATTGCAAACGGTGTAAAGGCAAACAACTTGATTGCAAACAACCCTGACTGTAAAAAAACAGATGGTGACTTTATCAATGCGGTTGCACGTGCTCAGTTTACTGGTATTCCTAAAAACACTACTATCACAGGATTCACTTCCCGTGGTGATATTCTTACTAGCCCGTCGGATGCATTTGTTGCGATTTCGGAAGGATCTACTGCCTCAAGCAATCAGATCTTTTCTGAGTATTCGTATCCTTCTTCGTCCGCTTTGACTGGCTTAGGGACGGCTTTCAACGTAGCATTTCCACTTGCAGAAGGAACAACTGCAGCGACAGCTTCTACAATCAACTACTATAAGGCTTCTAATATCAACCTTACAAGTGTTGATAATTGTGAGGCTCTCGGTTTAGGTGCTTACGGTCCGATTCCAACTCCTGCTACAACTGCAGCGACTTTGGCAGCGAAGAAACCGCTTACTTCTACTCCCGAGATCGTTTATGCATTCTCGACTGAGAATACTGCAGCGACTCTTTATGCTACTGTGAACACTATTAAAGCCGGAGCAGCGACACTTGCAGTAGCTTGTAACAACTCCTTCCGAGCTAAAATTGCTCTTCCTTTGGCAATCGGCGGGGGAAAACTTCCTGTACTAAATGATGCTACTTCCGGTGACGGAGCTACTTCCAGCTTATTGACAGCTTGTCTCTACGGTGGAACTGCAACAAGTCGTGCAACTGCGAGTGCACTACTTAGCACTACTTCTTTGGCAGGTATTCCTCATTGCCCTCAAGCAGCAGCAGCGGGTGCAGCGAAATTTGGTGACACTGGTCTTCAAACTCTTGCTGACTTTCCAAACAACTAAGATTTAGATTCTTTCTATCTCTTATGAAAACCCTCGGAGTGAAAACTTCGGGGGTTTTTTTATACCTAAATCAACTTTTCTATTTCTTCCGCCACTTCCCGGTCCAAATCGGTGATCTTTGTTTTGGTATGGGTGTAGAGAAGGATGCGAACAAAATTATATGTATTATAGATTTCTGCATGGTGGTCGAACTTTTCGGAGATCTCGGCCACCTTGTTTAGAAAAACAAACGCTTCTTTGAAATCTTTAAACCGAAGTTCTCGTGCTAGTTTTTGGATCTGGTTTTCCGTTACGATTTTCCATTGGGTGAGTTTTTTTAAAACTTCCTCCAGCTCGGTCGGGGTAAGGGCTTGGGGACGATTGGCGCTCATGGATTCTCCTTGGAACTATAATAAATTATACAAATACTAAGTTCAGTTAGCGGACTTTATGCGGGTCTGGTTTGTTTTCTTTTGTGAAATACAAGTAGATACAACCCAAACAAAATCAAACCGGATCCGACCAATTTACGGGCGCTAAATGGCTCTTCCATATACAGAATTCCTATTCCCATAAGAAAAATAGGTTCTATCAGTAAAGTGGCGTTTAGTTTGCCGATCGGTAGATAATTATGCGCCTGAAAATAAAAAGCTCTACCTAAAAAGTAGCCTAGAAGGGAAAAAAACGTAAGGGCCAAAATCACTTCGGTGGATAAAACTTCCCAAGTTCCTATGGAATGGATATATCCGATAAAAAATACGGATAATAATAATAATCTCAAATAAGCAAATTCCAAACCCAGAATTTCGGGAACAAACCGTTTGATCAGATAACTTTGGGAGGCGAAGAAAAAAGCGGAAATAAGAATCAAAACCGAGGACTCTACACTGATTTGGCCGCCGAGCGTGGATATAAAATAAATTCCAGCTAACGAAAGTATAATGCCAAGGACTTCGAAATTCCTTAGTGTTTCTTTTAGGAATAAAACTCCCAATAATACATTGTAGAGAACAGTCGTTTTGATTAGTATCGCAGAAGGTCCAAGATCGGAAATGCGAAGAGCTTGGTAATACAATATGATCCCGATTGAGTTTAGAAAGGTTCCCAGTAGTAAAACCTTTCCATCTCTTTTTACGGTAAGGATCACCTTGTCTCTGTTTGTTTTTCTGAATAAAAAAAATGTCGATACTAATATGAAAGATCCGAAAACTCCGTAAAATGCTGCGATTTCGGGAGGGAGTTGGTATCTTCGAAAGATTTCTTTGAAACCTATGACTTCGAAAGCAAAAAAAACACCCGTGAGAAATACAAAAAAATACCCTTTCCTTTCGTTACCAGTCAATTGGTTCTTTCCCGAATTGTTTCAAATATTCGTTTGTTTTGCTGAAGTGTTTGTTTCCGAAAAAACCTCTGTGCGCGGAGAGAGGAGAAGGGTGAGGGGACTTTAAAACCAAATGTTTGGACTTGTCAATCAGCTCTTCTTTTTTTTGAGCAAAGGAGCCCCAGAGTAAAAAAACCAAATTTTTTGTATTTTCGGCTAATATTCGTATGGCGGTATGGGTGAAATCTTCCCAACCCTGATTTTGATGGGAGCCAGCTTGGTTTGCTTTTACAGTGAGACTTGCATTCAGTAATAATACGCCTTGACCTGCCCAGCGGGACAAATCTCCGTCTTTGGGAATGGGTTTCCCCAAGTCCGACTGAATCTCTTTGAATATATTTTGCAAAGAAGGAGGGAAAGGGATGCCCGGTTGCACGGAAAAACAAAGTCCGTTTGCCTGTCCCTGTCCATGGTAAGGATCTTGCCCCAGAATCACTACTTTCACCCGGTCAAAAGGACAGTGGTCAAATGCGGCAAATATCTGTTTGGCGGGAGGGTAAATTACGGAAGACTGATATTCTTTCCTTACGAATTCTCTTAATGTTTGGAAATAGGGTTTTTGAAATTCGTCCCCCAGCGCTTTTTTCCAACCCTCTTCTATTTGAACGTCTTTCATAGCGGTTCCGATCTTATTTCAAACTAGAAAGCGAACTTATTTTTTCAAATCAAAAAATAAAACGCGCAAATCAATTCCGCCATGGGTAACATGGATTGTTTTTTGTGAGAACTTTTTCAAACTGTTTCTTACTTCCATCCATTTCTCTTCGCTCGGGCAAAGTAAAAAACCGGAAAATTTACCAACTATAGATCGGTTAGTCGACAAAAACTCATCTCCCAGTCTACTTAGAGTAGATCCGATTTTTGGATATAAATTTGCATCGTCGTTACTGATTTCTTTTTTTCTAAATCCATAGGGAGGATTGAGAGGGAGAAAAACCGAGATAGGTTCGTTTTTATGGATTTCCTTTAGAAGGGAACCCAAAGGAACTTTAGGTTGGAAAAAATCCTCTATGGAAAATTCCCAATTCGGATCTTCTTTGAAAATATCCTTCCAATTGGATTTTTCTTTGGACCAATATGTGGATAACGCCGGATCGGTATCTTTCCAGAAAATTTTTTGTAAACCGGATTTATCCGTTTCACTTTTTTGCTGAATTGTTTTTTCAAAATGTGTGATTGTTTTTTCCGGAAAAATCTGCAAGTTTGGGAATACGAATTTTCTCTTCAAGGAGAGGGAAGGAAGTTTACGAACATGAATTTCCCATTCCGTTGCAAATGTTCCTGTACCAGCAAACGGAAGATATACGATGGATTGCGGGTTTGTTTCCCAACCGGCAAATTCCAATCCGTATTGAATCATAGCAGATGTCAGGTCTTCCGGCACAGGAGCGCTGGAAGCGAATTGTCCTTTCACTCCCCGAATATAAGCCGGTTCACCGAATAGTGAGAGCGTAACCGTGATTTCATTTTCATAATAGCTCCCATGGAGAAAAGATAAAATTTCGCTATGAAGGAATGAATCGGATTTCGGGAAGATGGACCTGGCTAATGGAACGGATGCTTCAATGATACGTTGGGATTCCGATTGTGCTTCGGATGCGTAGTGATTCCAGTCTTCTGTTTTTCCCAAAACGAGTCGGATGTCTTTGATAAAATGTGCATATTGAAAAAGATAAGCTATCTGGTGAGAGTTCGCATTTTCCAGTTTGATTTTTTCCGTAAAAGTTCTGAGTTTGGGCAGAGGCTGATTCGGCAACTTAATCTCAGCTAACAGGGAGTCTATTCTTTCGGAGGCCCAGGTGGCAAGTCCCGGGGGAAAGTAGATCTCCCAATTGAGGGGGGTTCCTGCTTCCGGTTTTCGAATTCTGTATTTCCAGTTCATGTTTTCCTTGATCTATTTGGTTAGTCTATACAAGGTTCATTAAACATGTCTCGCATATTTTCCCCCGAGTTTTTTCTTCTCTTCGCTTCACTACTTTGGGGAGGCACCTTTGTTGCCATAAAACTAGCATTAAATTCAGTTCCTCCCTTCTTCTTTATCGCGATCCGATTTTGGATTGCGGGATCTGTCATACTCATTTTATTTCGCAAATCCATATTCAAAAAGGAAAATCTAAAAAAGTCGATCTGGTTTCCTTCGTTATTAACCGCAATTTCCGTCTTTATTGGATATGCTTTTCAGACATTGGGACTCGTCTACACATCCGCAACCCAATCCGGATTCATTACAGGCTCCTATGTCATTTTCGTACCCATTTTACAGATTATATTTGAACGCAAATATCCCTCTTTCCGCACATGGGTTGCCACTTTTATAGTTTTAACAGGGCTGTTTTTTATTTCCCAAAATGATTCCTCTTTTGCTCACTTGCTTACTAAGATAAAGTTTTCTTTAGGCGATCTTCTAACTTTAGTTAGCGCATTTTGCTTTGCAGTGTATATGATCCAAATTGATTATTTCAGTAAAAAAGTTTCCGAGACTTCGTTTGTGTCATTTCAGATTTTATTTACAGGACTTCTTGCCACGATTTTTTGCCCCATTGAATTTTACTATTTTCCGAAATCGGAAGCGATACGATTGGATGGCTATTTTTGGGTAGGTGTGATTTATACTTCTATCTTTGCTACGATACTCACTACTAAAATCCAAACACGTTATCAAAAAACGATTTCGCCGGCGAGGGCGGGGATACTTTTTTCACTCGAACCGGTTTTTTCCTATTTGCTCGCCTATTTGATTTTAGGCGAGACTTTGACCGCGATAGGAACTTTCGGTTCCGCATTCGTCCTTTTCGGAGTCTTATTATCCGAAATGGGAAAGTGGAACAAAAGAAAAGATTAAATGATCTGATGTTCCTTTAAGGTTTGGTAAAGAATTCCGGTTGTAACTTTTAAAATGGAAAGTACAGGGATCGCAAGCAACATCCCGAAAATTCCGAAAAAGTTTCCTCCGACTGCAATTCCGATTAAAATCGCAAGAGGATGAAGGGAGACCGCGTTTGCAATGACGACCGGTTGCACGACTGCATTATCAATCAATTGCGCAACAACGACCACACCGATGATCGATCCTAGTGAAGGAGAAAGTTCGGGAAATAAAAAACAAAATAATAGAGGAGGAAGGGCTCCGAGCAGCGGTCCGAGGTATGGAATCGAATTTGCGATTCCAAGAACACATCCGAATAAAAAGAAAAACTTAACACCAACCAGATAAAATCCAAGGGAAGCAACGACTGCCATGATTCCGCATTGGATCACAAGACTTTTCAGATAACTTGTGATCTGTTGATTGGTTCTATACAATACCATTAGAAACATTTCAAAAAACCGGTTGGGGATCAGACTGATAAATGTTTTGTAAATCAAGTTTGCATCGAGTAACAAAAAGAAGCTGATAATCGGAATGATGATCATCCAGCTTAGGAAAGTAGGGATCATTAAGACCAGTTCTTTCAAAAAACTTTCCAAAGATTCCGTGAACAACTTTGCAATCTCTTCCGGATTAATGATCTTTTTCCAAAGCTCAGGATTTTGGGAAACGATCGGCAGTTCATTGAAGTCTACAATTTGAAAATTCGGATCCGACATTTTCAAAGACCAGTCGGCTATGACCGGTTGCGCTTTTTCAAACAGATTGGGAATATAGTAGGCAAGAAACCAATATCCGAACGAAGTGATAACTCCGAATAATACAAGTATGGTGATCCATCTTGGAATCCCTCTGGATTCCAAATGATCCACAACACCATGCAAAATATAAAAATGAATCCCGGAAATAAGCAAAGGTACTGCTAAAAATTTTACTCCGATAAGCCCGATGCATATGGTAATTCCTATCAGGGTAAAAAAAGAAATTTTAACGATTAGGGAAGAAATACTATTCGGCTGCATTTTTTTTCTTAGCTCTTTTGCTTTTGAAATACGCGGTTTCCAATGTATCGTTTGTTTTGCGAAGCCTGTCTGCGATGATTCCTGCAAAACTCAAAAGCAAATCATTTCCCACTCTCGGTTTTGTTTCGAGTAGGGTTTTCAGTTCTGGCTGAAAAAATCCAAGCAAGATGGAATCAACTACTGCTACCGCAGTTGCTGAACGGGGAATATCCTGAAATAACGCAAGTTCACCGAAAAAAGCACCTTTCTCCAGTTCTGCGAGCTTGAGTGTAATTCCCTCTCTTTGCGAAGAAATTTCCACTTTACCGTTAAGGATAAGATATACTCCGGTTCCCGCTTGGCCTTGGAAAAAAATAGTTTCTCCGGCATAATACTTTCTTTTGTGAATAAGCCTTGCGACTTCCCGCAGAGTTCTCCTGGGCAATCCTTGGAAGATCGCAGTTTCCCGGAGAAAATGTGAAATTTCTGTAATGGGGTTGTCGTCACGTTTTAAAATCGATTTCCAAAGTGGGAGTTGCATAGATCCTCTCTTATATAAATCGGATAGACGGGGGCTGGAATTGAAAAATCTTGAGATATGTGAGTCAGGCTTTTTTTGTTACCGGAACCGGAACGGATGTAGGAAAAACTTTTTTTTCCTCACTCTTTATGGCAAAGTATGCCCGTAAGTACGAGTATCAGTACTGGAAACCGATCCAAACCGGACTTTCCGAAGTAGACGACACAAATTTTATCCGAAAAGTTACAAACTTCGAAGATAGTTTCTTTCAAAAACCGATTTACGGCTTTTCCCATGCCTCCAGTCCTCATTATGCCGCAAAAAAAGAATCCAATGAAATAGATCCCAAACTGGTTTTGAATCAAATCAATTCTCAGAGACATAAGCGGATTCTGATTGAAGGTGCAGGCGGAATATTTGTTCCTTGGACGGAAAATTTTCTAGGATGGCAAGGAATCCAACAAACCAATCTTAAAGTAGTGGTAGTCGGTTCTTCCGAACTTGGTACGATCAATCACACATTGATGACCTTGGAGTGTTTGTTGAATCGTTATATTCCCGTAATCGGATTTTATCTGGTAGGTCCCAAAAACGAGCTGATCGAAGACAATCAGAGCATCATACAGAAGTTTGGTGGTACGCCTTGTCTCGGTCATACCTCCTTTCCTATGCAAAAACTTTCACCACTTGAATTTATTTCCTATGCGGAATCTTTTTTTGATACGGATCGTTCCGTGATCAATTCGATTATGGATATGGAAGGGGATGAATTTGTTTTCTGAAGAAACTTCCACTTGGATTCCGCTTACAATACAAAATACTAAAGAATCGATTTTGCAGATTCAATCTGCATCTAAGGAATTTCTTTACGGAAAAGACGGAAAAGAATACATCGACGGGATTTCTTCCTGGTGGACTTGCATTCATGGACATCGCCATCCGGAAATTATGCAAGCGATACAAAAGCAGACAGAAGTTTTAGATCATGTAATGCTTGCAGGGTTTCTTCATGAGCCTGCGGAATCTTTGTCGAAGAAGATTCTGGATCTCGCGGGAGGAAACTACAAAAAAGTATTTTATTCAGATAACGGATCTAATGCGGTAGAGATCGCACTTAAACTTGCCATTCAATATTACAAAAACAGGGACGGAGAAAAAAGCGGAAGGCATCGTTCCAAGTTCATCGTTTTTTCCTCTTCTTATCATGGAGATAGCATCGGAGGGATGAATGTCTCGGGGATTACTTATTTCAATCGGATTTTTGCCGAGTTGAGGTTTCCTGTTTTTGAAATAGGTGCACCCAACCGGTTTCAATTTTCTTCGAAAGAGGAAATTAGCGCACATTATACGGATATTCTTTCACAGGTAACAGATGCAATTTCGGAACACCCTGGCGAATATGCGGGTGTAGTCATCGAGCCATTGGTGTTCGGAGCTGCAGGGATGGTATTTTATGATTCCGAATTCCTTCGCGGGTTAAAAAAGATTACAAACGAATTGGATATACTTTTGATCTTTGATGAAGTGTTTACAGGTATGGGAAGGACCGGAGAATATTTTGCATTTCAAAAGGCGGATGCGGTTCCTGATTTGCTTGCTTTTGCGAAAGGCCTGACAGGCGGATCACTCCCTCTTGCCGCAACTCTTGTTACGGAAAAAATCTATACTGCTTTTTTGACAGAAGATCCGTACAAATCTTTTTTCCATGCGCACACAATGACAGGGAATCCTTTGGCATGTAGCGCCAGTTTGGCGAGTATCGGCATCTTGGAAAAAGAGGGTTTGGATCAGGTAAAAAATCTGGAGATATCCTTTCGTAAACGAATGGAAAAACTTGTTTTTTCAAACCCTGGCAAAATCCTGAATCCAAGGATCCTCGGGAGTATTTGCGCGTTCGAATTGAATCAGAAGATCGGGGAGGATGAGTACCTCAATCCGATCGGAAAAAAACTTCGGGCAAAATTATTGGATAAAAACATTCTTCTGCGCCCTTTGGGAAATACAGTCTACATCACCCCTCCTTATAATATTTCGGATTCCTCTTTGGACCGGATTTTTTTCGCACTAGACGAAGCGATCGGTTCCCTCTGATTTCTTCGTTTACAAGACCGACTCTTCCACTGACATTGCAAACATGATTGCAACCCAGTCTATAGCGACTATTTCTTCCGAACCTTCCGTCATTACCCCAGAAGAGGCCCTTGCCATCCTGGAAGGGAAAGAACCTTTTCTGTATGTCCTCAAGGAAGCAAGTGACCAAAGATTCAAATACTTCGGAAACAAAGTTCGCATTCATATCCTGGACAATATTAAAAACGGGTATTGCCCGGAAGATTGCGGTTACTGCGCACAAAGAAAGGGTGGAGATTCCGGAATCAAAGAATACTCTCTCAAGTCCGAGGAAGAAATCTGGGAAGATGCCAAGCTGGCAAAAGCAAGCGGTGCTTATCGTTTTTGTATGGTAACCTCCGGGCGTGGTCCGACGGACAAAGCTGTGGATAAATTGGCAACAACCATAAGCCGCATCAATTCAGAGTTAGGTTTAAAGGTTTGTCTTTCTGCCGGGATTTTGGATGCCAAGAAAGCGCGGGTATTGAAGGACGCGGGACTTGACAGATACAATCACAATCTCAATACTTCCGAATCCAATTATAATGAAATTTGTTCTACTCATACTTTCAAGGACAGGCTTTCAACTTTGGAAGCTGCATCTTCCGCAGAAATAGGTCTTTGTTCAGGACTCATCGTCGGGATGGGAGAACAAAACTCCGATTTGGTTCAAGTTGCTTTCGAATTAAAAAGACTGGGAGTCATATCGATTCCGGTTAATTTCTTCATTCCTATCAAAGGTCACGCTGTTGCATTAAACACCAGTTTGACGCCTGAATATTGCATTCGTGTGCTATCCGTATTCCGATTGGTAAATCCTGATTCTGAAATCCGAATCGGAGCGGGGAGAGAAGGTCATCTCGGATCATTGCAATCCATGGGTCTTTATGTTGCGAATTCCTTGTTTGCAGATGGATACCTGAATGTAAAGGGAAGTGAGATTTCACAAACCATGAATCTCATCCGAGATTGCGGAATGGTTCCTGAATTTTCAGAAGGGATTCCCCAAGGTTGGGAAAACTATGAAAAGGAATTTTTGTATGAGGAAAAAAACTTTCCGGACTTATATAAATTCAAAAAGTAGTTTGCCTTTTTAGAATAGAAGGGTAATATTCTTCTACTTTCCCTTTCCCAGAGAAAATAGAATGTCAAAACCCTCTCTTCCTTTTGGAAAACAGATCAGTTATGCAGTTGGCCAACTCGGTTGGTCCACACTGATCAATATCATTGGCCTTCACCAAGTTTATTTTTATCTCCCTCCTGCACCGAAAACAGGAGAAGACTGTTTTCCCGACCTGATAGAAAAGATGGCGTTTTGGGGGCTTTCTACTATCGGTGTGGTAGCGGCAGTGGGAAGGTTGTGGGATGCAATTACTGATCCCATTGTGGCGAATTCTTCGGACAGATTCAGATCAAAGTTCGGCAGGCGAATCCCCTATCTGGCATTAGGTGGAATTCCCGCAGCAATCTTTTGCTGGCTGATCTTTCTTCCTCCGAATCATTTCATTTCAGGGCTGAATCTTGTCTGGATGACGGTATTTATGCTCTTATTTTATTTGTTTCTCACTATATATGTGACTCCGTATTTTGCACTCATTCCCGAGCTAGGCCATACCCCGAACGAAAGGCTTAATCTTTCCACTTATATATCCGTTACCTACGCACTGGGGATCATTGTGGCATCTACAGAGCCAATGATTGCCAATGTTTTGAGTGCTTCCTTTTCGTATTCTCCGGATCCCGCCATCCAGTCCCTCTTTTCCCGTCAATATGCATTGGGAATTCTCTGCGGATTTGCGGCCATTTGCATGTATTTTCCTGTGTTTGCCATTAAAGAAAAAACATACTGCGAGTCGGAGCCGTCCAGCGTTCCTTTCCGGGAAGCGATCGTGCTTACTTTCAAAAACAAGAACTTTCTGTATTTCGCATTATCCGACCTCTGTTATTTTCTCGCATTAACCGTATTAACTACAGGTATTTCCTATTATGTTACCGTATTGCTCCGGTTAGAGCGTGAATTTGTGACTCAGCTTCTTACGATTATGCTTCTTGTTTCTTTTGCTTTTTATCCGGTAGTAAATATCGTAGCACGAAAAGTAGGGAAGAAACGTACGGTTCTTTTCGGATTTTATATTTTTCTAATACTCTTCTTATCCATCTTCTTTATCGGAAAAGACAGTTTGCCGATTCCGTCACATATCCAGGGTTATTTGATTGTTGCAGTCGCTGCGGTTCCCATTGCGATTTTGGGCATTCTACCAAATGCAATACTCGCGGATATTGCGGAACTTGATGCATTGAAAACAGGTTCCAAACGGGAAGGGTTGTTCTATGCAGGCAGAACCTTTATGCAAAAGTTGGGACAAACACTAGCAGTTCTTATTTTCAGTTCCGTCATTTTGATAGGATTGGATAAGGAATCCAAAAAACATGTTTCTCCGAATGTTACCGGAATCATTGCGCCTTCTGTTGCTGAAACTTCTTCGAAAGAATTGCAAGTAAAATCTGAATCCGGTTCAGATGCGAAAAATATAAGAGAAAACAATAAAAATCTAATAGAAAAGATCGTCTGTAAAGTCGAAGAAAAAGAGAATGGTGGAGAACTGGGTGTTCGTTTAACAGGACCGTTGGCCTCCGGGTTCTGCCTTTTGGCAATTTTTCTTTTCGGAAAATATCGAGAAGAAGAGACTTTAGAAGAGATTGCCAAGATACGTAATAAATAAAATCTGGTATTCGGAGATAGATAGATGAGATATCGCATAGAGACAACCAAGCTGAAGAATGGATACATCGAAGCTAAACTCATTGAAACTACAACAAACAATCCGATTGAATTTCGCATATGCGACACGGAAGAATACGCTCAGTCGCAAATCAAAGATTGGCAAAAGCGCTTCCGAATGAATGAGCCGGGCGAACAAGAATAATTCAATTTCCACCCATCTCCTTCTTTGGGTGTTTTTCTCTTTCTCCTTAGTGGGTTGTAGCCTTCGACCCAGCAAAGACTATTACGATCCAAACTTTGTATGTTTCAATGAGCCTGGTTGGCGCAACCAAAAGGATTTCAAACAGTACATAGAAAAGATTTGGTTTCCCGTAAGGCTTCTTTACAGTGAAGACAATAAATCTAGAAAATCTTCCCGGGTTGTTTTTGTTGGAAACAGCCTCGTACATTTATTTTTACCCGAATTAATCAAAAAAGAATTTCCAAATCAGAATGTCACCAATCGCGGAATAGGTGGTGATATGACTGAGACATTGCTTTCCCGTATCCAGGATGATGTTTTAACTCTCTCTCCTTCCGTGATCGTTATGGAGATAGGAGGGAATGACATGATCCAGGGGAAATGTTTGTCTCTCGTTCAAAGAAATTTTCAATCCATCATAGAAACCATTCATAAAAAGAATCCGTCCATTCGGGTGATTGTGATGGCAGTTCCTCCTACCAAAGTGCGGGAGCTGAATCAAATCGTTCCTGTTTATAATCTATTTTTGGCAAATTTTGCCCGTAAAACAAAAAATGTGGAATATGTGGAAGTTTGGGATGATCTCCGAAAACCGGACGAACTTTTTTTACGAGAAGAATTTGTAAGGGAAAACGGGGACAAACTTCATTTTAATGAAAAAGGTTACGAAATCTGGGGAAAAAAACTCCGTCCTCTCGTTCCATAAAAGTTTTATATTCATGTCTGTATTATTATTTATCAAAAAGGGAAAGTTTGAGAATTTTTCCTTTGTTTCTTCCATCCAAAATCAAGACTTAAAAAGCAAACTTCTCGTAAATCCAGTACCTTCTTTTTCTTTCGATCATTCCTGTATTGAGATCCGGTTGGAAAACTCTCTCCCCAGAGAAGAGCTCGTGGGACTACGGGCTGCCGTTTCTTCCGATCGGATTGATGTGTTGCAGATAGAAAATCATTTAAATCCGAAGGAACCGAATCTATTTTGTTTTGATATGGATTCCACTGTGATACAGGAAGAAGTGATTGATGAATTGGCCCGCAAACACGGAGTTTACGAACAAGTCGCTTCTGTCACCAAACAAGCGATGGACGGCGGGATGGGATTTGAAGAAGCACTTAGAAAAAGAGTGATTCTTCTGAACGGATTGTCACGAAAAAGTTTCGGAGAAGTTTACGAACTCCTTCATTTGAATCCCGGAATGGATATCCTATTCCAAGAACTGCCAAAGTTTCAAACAAAAATTTCGATTCTCAGCGGAGGCTTTACTCCTGTGTTGGATCTATTTGCAAAAAAATATCCGGTTTCTTTTTACCGGGCAAATCATCTGGAAGAAAAAGAAGGTGTCTTTACCGGAGAGATCTTGGGTGAGATCATCGGTAAGGAAAAGAAAGCGGAGTATCTGAATTTGTATTCCAATGAACAAAATATCACCAAACAACAGATTGTTGCCGTTGGGGATGGTGCCAATGACGGTCTTATGTTGCAATCCGCATCTATCGGAATCGGTTTTCACGCGAAGCAGGGATTAAAAGATCAGATTTTGAATTGGATCGATTTTTCTGATATGAGCGTTTTACTCTTTCTCTTTCGACCAGCGGCTTAGTTCTTCCAATATCTGCAAGGCTTCGATCGGTGGGATGGAATTGATCGATAGGTTTTTCAGTTTTTTCAAAATTCTCTCCTCGCTTACGGATTTTCCAGGCAATGTGGACTCCAATAGATTTCCGAAAAGAAGAGGTTCTTCCTTTCTTACTTTGATTTCTCTTTTTTTGGATTCGAGTCCTAGAAGTATATTCGATGCTCTCTCCGTCACTTCTTTGGGAAGCCCTGCGAGTTTGGCTACGTAGATTCCGAAGGATTGTTTTGATTTTCCCTTTTTTACTTTTTTAAGGAATAATACTTCTCCTTCTTTCTCAAAAGTATCCAGGTATAAATTAAAAATCCCTTTTCCTTTTTCAAGCTCGGTAAGTTCGTGATAATGTGTTGCAAAGATCGTTTTCGGTCTGGGAAAATTACCGGATAAAAATTCTATAATGGCCCAGGCAATCGACAAACCATCGTAAGTCGATGTTCCCCGTCCCACTTCATCAAAAAGAATCAAACTATTTTCCGTAAATTGGCTCAGAATATAAGCGGTTTCTTTCATTTCCACGAAGAATGTGGATTCTCCCGTAGTAAGATTGTCACCGGAACCGATTCGGGTAAATATGCGATCCACAATGGGAAGTGAAGCCGATTTGATCGGAAGATAAGATCCCATTTGGAAAAGAATCTGATTGATCGCCACCTGACGCATATAAGTTGACTTACCTGCCATATTGGGCCCCGTCAGAATGGCAATGGAGTCTTCTTTCGGATCCAGATCCAGTGAGTTGGGAACAAACCTGTCCCCCAAAGGAAGGAAAGCTTCCACAACAGGATGGCGGGCATCTGTCAGGATCATCTTGCCGTCTTCTCTGATCTCAGGTCGTATCCATTGGTATTCTTCCTTGCATTGGGTGAGGGAGATATGGTAGTCCAGGGAAGCTACCTCGGTTGCCATTTGTAAAAAGTTGGGAAAGCTCTTCAGTGCTTCCGCAATTAAAAAATCAAATTCTTCTTTTTCGATCCTTTCTGTAATTTCATCCGCTTCCAGGATCGATCTTTCTTTTTCTTCCAATTCGGGAGAAGTGAATCTTTCCCCTGTAACAAGAGTTTGTTTCTTTACGAAATGGTCGGGAGCGTCTTTTGCCTGCATCCTTGAGATTTCAAAAAAGTAACCTAAGATTTTATTATAACGAATCTTTAAAGAAGAGAGGCCTGATTCTTTTTTTTCCCTTTCCTCCAATTCCAAGATCCAATCTTTTCCTTTTTCTTTGGCAAGTGTGGCAAGATCGTATTCTTTAGAGTAACCTGCCTTGATAAAAGGAGAGTTTCCCAAAAAGACAGGAAGTTCGCCGGGAAAAACTCTTTCTTCGAGTAGAGTTCCGAATAAGACCAGTTCTTTGGATAAATCGGCGAAAGGAAAGGCTATGGTATCCAGGGTCTCCTTTACGGATCCATATGCAGAGATGGTTTTTTGGATTCCGTTCATATCTCTGGGAGACGCTTTGCCTCCGCGAAACCGAGCTAACACCCGTTCCATATCTATCATTTCCGATAGTTTTGTTTGGACTTGGATTCTCTCTTTTTTGCCGGAGATTAAAATTTCAATCTTGTCCCAATGGGATCTGATCATCTCCGGATTTCTTGTAGGGAAAAGAATTCTTTGTCTCAGGTATCTTTTTCCGCTCGGGGTAGTACAACGATTCAGAATTCCGAATAGAGTATGATTTTTATTGTTTTCGTTTTCAACCAGTTCCAGATGGGAAATGGTTCTTTCATCCAATCCTAAAAATTCGGATTCGTCGATGAGCCTCGGAGATTTGAAACTAAAGTTATGTTGGCGGTAATTGTATTTGAGATAACAATCCAAAACATGCACAAGCACCTGAGCCCCTGTTTGTTTGTCACTGGGTAGAAATTCAGGTAAAAGAGGAGTTAGGATGAGTTGCCTGTCCCGCCCGAGTTCCGGGATGGATTGTTTGGATGTTTCCGCGTACAATAATTCTTTCGGAGAAAATCTTTCGATCGTATCTTTGATTTTTTCTTTTTCCGTGGCAGTGTAATAAAAATAAACCAGCTCTGCCGTGGTGACATCAGCAAATGCCAGATAGACGGTATTTTTTTCCTGCCAAAACACTGACAAATAATTGTTTTGGTATCCGCTGAGCAAATGATCTTCAACGACGGTTCCGGGTGTGATGATGCGCACCACTTCCCTAAGCATGATTTTCGCTTTCGGATCATCCGACTTGACCTGCTCGCAGACTACTACCTTTCTGCCTGCGGAAAGCAGTCTTGCAATATAACCTTCCGCAGCATGATAGGGAATCCCTGCCATAGGGATTTGATTTTGTCTTTTGGTGAGGGTGATGTCCAATAGCAGACTCGCGTCCTTTGCGTCGTCCTGGAACATTTCATAAAAATCCCCCATTCGGAAAAAAACAATGGAATCGGGGTGTTGCGTTTTTACTTCCGCAAACTGCCGCATAACTGGCGTATTTAGTGCATCATCCTCTGACATTTTTCACCAATTGTCTGATTTTTTCCGGATCTTTTTTTCCGTCTGTCTCCACGCCGCTTGCCACATCGATTCCGAAAGGATTCAGATAATCCAATGCTTCCCGAACATTTTCAGGAGTGATCCCTCCGGCAAGTAAGTAGGGACGTTTTACATTTTTTACATACTCCCAAGGAAAACTTTCGCCTGTTCCCCCTCCCAATCCTTTTTTGTAACTGTCCAAAATCACAAAGGGCAACTCGGGGCAAAGAATGGATTCGTCTTTTACCTCTTCACTGATTCTAAATGAAGGAAGTAATTTTTTATTGTTCAGATAATGGTTCCATATATCAGTCGTTAGTTTGTTATCGCCTTGAATGAATTGTACGTAATCAGGCTCGTATTTTTCGATAACGGATCGGATCTCTGCGATTTCGTTATTGTAGAACAGAAAAACGATTTTGGGAAAACCTTCGGTATGTCTCGTTCGAATCAGATTTGGGATTTCATTTTCTTTGATATTTCTGGGAGAGTTCGGAGAAAAATTCAGACCGATCAGATCTACTTTCAAATCCGCACAAACTTGTATGATTTCAGGAGTTCTGATCCCGCAGATTTTAATTTTGGCTCCCATAGGAGCCAGATTGTATCAATTCAGATCGGAGGCAATCGAACCTTTGTATCCGTAGTGCAAAAATTTCAGGAAACTATCTTCGTATTTGAGCATTTCCGCCTTGGTGATATTTTGGCGGATCATTTGTACGAATATATTCAAAAAGAAGGATAGTATATTTCGAACTACAAATTCGTTAATTTCTCCGCGAAAATTTGCGTTCGCCGCTTTGAATTCCTGGTATTGATCAAAACTGATTTTTGTAAATCGGGTGAGAGCTTTTTCCGGAAAGTCTTCCAATGTGGATCCTTGGGACTTTAGCAGAAGTAAGACGAAGTCATCCCTATTGGCATCTACATAATCCAGTGCAATATTGAATCGTTCTTTCCAATTTTCATAAGAGTCATTGAATCTTTTTTCAAAGTAGTTTGGCTGGGAAATGAACTGAAATGCTTTTTCCATACCCGAAAGAATGGGACCAAGTATCTCAACAAGAAGGTGTTCTTTGTTTTCGAAATAATTGTATATATTGCTCGTTGAGACTTTTGCCTTTTTGGCAATCGTCCTCATAGACGCTTTTTCAAAGCCCAATTGGATGAATTCTTCTCTTGCGGCTTGCAAGATCTCTCGTCTTGTGTGTTCTTTCGGGGTCTGCATGATCCTGAACGTTGTTTCCTAAAAGAAGATTTTGGATCCGATGGGAATTGTAAAGCTGAAATTTAAAGAGCAAATCTTTTGTGGATTGCGGCTTGTAAGAACCCGTAAAGTCGAAAGCTTCCTGAAACAAGAAGTGGTTTCTCCCTCTCCGAAAGGAGGTCGATTAAGTTGGTTTCACCAGTAATTTGAAAATGGTTCTCTTTTTTTAAGGAGGAGTCGGTATTTTTTCCCTTTAAAAACTCCCAATTTTGGAAACCGGTTCCTTCCCAAAGATAAACGGAATCCACTTGGAATTTTTGAATCACCTTCCAGATCCCTTCCGCATCTTTGTCGGGAAGAGAACCTACCAAAAAATCAAAAGGAGTGTTCGGAGGAAGGGAATCCAAAAAACATTCCAGGGTTTTTCGGATGGCGTCCGGGTTGTGTGCCGGGTCAAAAACGATTGTTGGGGAAGTGTGAAGTGTTTCCATTCTTCCCTTGGGCAAAAGGAAATTTTTGTTTTCCCAACGGACTTTGTCCTTTTCGATTTGATTTAAAGTCTCCAATACGAACTTCGCAAAATGGAAGTTAGACTTCAGATAATCATTGGGAAATTCTTCCGTTTGGAAATAAACTTTTAAACCGAGTCTTTCGGATTCGTTTCGAATGAATGTTTCCAATTCCGGACTTTGGCGAAAGCTAAATAAGGTTTTGGATCTCTCTCCTTTGATTCCTATTTTTTCTTTTGCGATTGTTTCCAAATCATTCCCTAAAATCTCGCAATGGTCCAAGCCGATTTTTGTAAGAACAATCGCATCCGGGTTTGCAAGTTTTGTAGCGTCCAGTCTTCCACCGAGTCCGGCTTCCCAGATTTCGAAATTGCAATTTTGTTTTTCGAAATATAAAAATGCAAACAAAGTCAGACATTCGAAATAACTGAGCTTGGATAATAATCCTGTCATAGAATCCAAGGACTCAAACAACTGATTGGTTTCCTCTTCCCGGATCGCTTCCGATTGAAAGCTGATTCTTTCCAAAGGAGAAATCAAATGAGGGGAAGTATAAAGTCCGATTTTGTTTGTCGGGTTTGCCAGTTTTAAAATCTCACTTAAGAAATGTGAGGTGGAACCTTTCCCATTGGTGCCTACAACGGAGATTCGGAAAGGCTTATAATCAAGCCCAGTCGGAGTGTTTCGATTCCGAATCGTTTCCAGTATAGATGTGAATTCATCTAAATTATAATTTTTGAATATATTGAAGTTTCTTGTTTTTTCCGGGTTTTCCAACTGGGATAAAAAAGATAAGAATGATTTCATTTTCTTTTTTTCAATTCTTTCAGGAGAATTGATTCGATTTTCCCAATCCATTTTTTTTCGACTTCCATTTTGGTGAAAAGTTCGAATTGCCGGATCCCTTGATACAATAACATGGAATAACCGGGGATGATTTTTGCTTTTTTGGTTTTTGCTTCTTTAACCAAATCCGTTTCCAGAGGGTTGTAAACAATATCGAATAGAGTCGAATGTTTATGAAAAAAATCCCGGTTTAAGATCGGTTCTCCTCCCACCCCTTTCATTCCGACGGGAGTAGTGTGGATGGTAAGAGAAATATTTTTTCTTTCTTCCATGGCTTCTTCCTTTGAGATAGATGAAATCAATTCCTCCGCATTCAAAGATCGAATGATTTCCATGACTGCGGATTTATTTCTTGCCAGGATACGGATTTTTCCTTTTGGCAAAGAGGAATGAATGGACGTTAGATGATTTGCGGCATTTTCCTTGAGCTTTCTCACCAATGAAAATAGAATTCCTTTTGCACTTCCTCCGCTTCCTATCACCAGTATGGAAGAAGAATCTTCCGGGCTTAATAGTTTTTTATTTTCTTTCAATATGGATCGAATGGCGCCTTCTCCGTCGGTATTGTGTGCGGAGATTTTGCCGTCAGCAAAACAAAGTGTATTGGAAGCTTTCATTTGGGCGGATGCCTCACACGCAGTATCTGCGACTGAAAATGCCCATTCTTTGAAAGGAATGGTTACTGATACTCCCTCGACTTTTAAATCCAAGAGAGAAGATACCCCTTTCTCATCCCAAAATTGATCTTCAAAAACGAGATAAACTCCGTCAAATCCGGAAAGCGAAAATAAATGATTGTGAATCCAGGGGCTCAAGGTATGACCCAAGGGGAATCCCAGGATACCAAATAATTTTGTTTGTCTTGAATACAAAGATCTCTCCTTTTTGGATTTCTATAGTTTTATCTTATGGACTTGCGCTTTGATACCGAAAATTTAGTACTGAAGGCAAAAGATTTATGATTCAAATCCCATTAGCAGTTCCCTCTGAACCTTGGACGATTCTGGTAGATATACTCTTCTTTTTTCTCGCCTCCGCTGCCTGTGCCTATTACTTTTATTACTATAAAAGAAAAGATCTGCTGGGTAAATTTTGGGGATCTACTTTCGTAGCAGGCATCGGCGCTTTGATCGTATTCGCCACCTTACAAACATACATTAGAGACATCATCATGTGGCTCATGTCTCCTAAAATCGGATCAACTCAGCTTTCCAATGTGAATCTGGTCGCTATCTTTCTCGGCGGATTCATTGCTCTTTATATCATGAACCGAATCAACCATAATAAAGAAAGAAGAGACTGATAGATTGTTGTTCTTTTCATAAAGCTTTAAGTATTTTAGAAAATTATAATAAAACCCGAGCACTGCCAAAACAAAGCCCGCTTTCCCGTCGAAGATTCCCATCCGAATGAAATACATATAAAAGGCTTTGAATGAGCCTTTCAATACCGCCCAAGTCACCGAACTTTTTTTGCCTTTTCTGTGTTCCTCTTCCGCAAAAAGACTGGAGTATCTGTCTATAAAGCCTAAATGGTCGGAGATATTTTTATACGAATAATGAAATAGAGGATGTTTCAAAGGAAGAGGCTTGGAAGGAAGTTTGACTCTTTCATGAACCAGTCCTCCTCCGAATTTGCCTTTGTCTTTTCTGAATAATCTCAATTGGTAGTTCGGGAAGAATCCTCCGAAACGGATCCATTTCCCCAAATACCAGGTTAGGCGGGGGATCAGATATCCGTCCGACCGGGAAATATCATTTCCAAAAAGTGAAATGATTTCTTCTTTCAGTTTCGGAGAAACAACTTCGTCCGCATCCAAAGCCAAAACCCAGTCTTCTTTGGTTTTGCTGAGTGCAAAATTCTTTTGATCGGAATACGTATCGAATTCTCTTTCAAACAATCTTGCGTTCGGACAGTTCTTTCTGATCAGTTCCAAAGTATTGTCTTTGGAGCCGGAATCTACGATTACGATATCTTCGATAAAACCAAGTGCTTCCAAGGTTCGCACGATATTGTCTTCTTCGTTGAATGTGATTATGGTAGCGGAAAGAGGAAGCGACATGAAGTTAAGCGGGTTTTGTTTGACGGATAGGTGTATAGTTTTTGGAAAGAGGGATTTCCAATCTTGCAGTTGTGGAATCTTCTCCGATGATGATTCGGAAAAAATTGGGATCGATCCCTTCGCCTTTTAACATGATTAAGATGAGTGCAAGGCCGAGACCTGCGCCTTCGGTATTGTCGGCGTTGTCCATATAGAATTGTGCAATGTCGTCGTAGGCCATCCCTTTTTCCAGTCTTTCCCGGATGGCTTTTTCTTCCTGTTTGGCGATAGGAGCGTTGTTGATCACCTCTATGCTGATCCCACCATCCGTATAATTGAAATTGATAAGGCAGTAGTATCCTTTCTTTTTTGCTTTTGCTCCGAATTCATTGGACATTTCTTCGGAAAACATCTCCTTATATTCCCGAACTCCTTTCGCGTATTCGGCTGGATCGGACATGCTGTAGCCTCTCTCCTCGAAAAAGACTCTTTTTTGGTTCGCTTTGCAGGCATTGATGGCGAGTTCTTTGATAATTGTGTAGAGAGTAGGGATGAGAGTAGAGTGTGTAAGGCGATCCAGTATCCTTTCTACGGCCTCTTTGATATGTTCCTCGACGGATTTCGAGACCCTATGCGTCTTTAGGGATAGGATTTTTCCATTTTCCACGTGCAATTTGATGTGGTCAGAAATCTCGCTTGTTTCCTTACCCATACAAAGAAATCATTTTCATTCTAAGCCTTGTTGTCAAGGTACTAAGACCGCAAGTATGAAAAACCGAAGGCTCCCTTGTTTCCTCTTATTTATTTATTTATCGGCTTTTTCCCCCTCTCTTCTTTTGTCCCAAAATCTGAAAATGCTGGGGGTTAGGGTTTGGGAGTCGGAAAAAAAGCAATTTGGAGAGGTCAGTGACCTGGAAGTGACAGGGGGAAAAGTCCGTTCCATCACTCGGAAAACTACAAATTTTAAAGAACCGATCCGTTATATCCTACCCGGTTTCTGTGACGCAAGTGTTACGATTGGAGCAAATTCTTTCGGCGGAGAGACCAATCGGGAAATTTTGCCTCAGCTTTTACTTGGATTTTTGGCTACAGGGTTCAGCCATGTGGAATCCGTGGGAGATGGAGATCTAACAAAAGTTAAGGATGAGATTTCCAAATCCAAAATCATCGGGCCTTTTATACTTCAGTCGCAAAAACCTTGGGTTTATGATGCTAATTTTAGGGAAAATTCTCCCTCTAAGGATCAGTATTTTGCTTTGGGATTGGATTCAAAATCCTTGGAAGCGGGAGAAGGAAAACGGGATCGTTCCCGCCACCAACCTATTTTTTTAAAAAAAGCGGAAGGCCAGTCTTTCCCGCAAACCACTCTCTTTCAGTGGAAGTCGAAATGGGACAAACAAGGATACACTCCTCTTGCTTATACATTTGCAGACAGACTTGCTTGGAAAGATGCTTTGGACACAGGGTTTCCGGTAATATTTCATCCCATGCCGGCAAATGCGAATTTATCCCAAGTGCAAACCCGTCAATTTTTATGGGCACCTTTATTGAATGTGACTTACTTTCTATCCTTAAGAAATGACCCGAAATCTCTCACCTTAAGATTGCAACAGATAGGAGAACATTTCCCTTATTTCAAAGAGAAATTTCTTCCCAATTTTTTGGATGGTCTTCCCGACGAAGTAGATTTGGAAAAAGCAAATCTTGCAAAATCGGAATTCTATTCTCTTTGGGAGATTTTCAGAAAGGAACATAGAAAGGAACGACTGTTATTTGCCAGTGGTTCCGGGCATTGGGCATCCTTTCCGGGAGTGGGTGCGATTCAGGAAATTTCCCTTTGGGAGGCTTCTTGGAAAACTTTGGCAAAATCAAAAGAAAGTCGGACGGAAGAGGAATCTCTTCCCTGGTGGAAACGGATTTTCGCCCGTCCTGAATTTTCCGAAATACGAAAGGTGGAAACGGATCCGGAAACTTTGCCTGCCGAAAGAAAGGAACTGGTCCAAATCTTAACTGAAAAAACATGCAGGTTTATCGGGGCCGACCACGAGGGGAAAATCTCCATCGGCAAACCGGCTCATTTTTCCGTTTTTAAGGAAAATCCTTTGAAGAAGTCCTTGGGAATATTTGCTATTGAATCTATGGTTCTCGGTGGAAAATTGGTTTATACCCCCAAACCTGAAAAAGTAGGTAAAAAGCCATGAAAGGGAAGACTAGCCCGTCCAGCGAATTTGAGCGCCTATTAGAAGAAAGTTTCGAAAAGAGAAAGTCCATTGAACCAGGATCTTCCCATTCGGCAAAAGTGATCTCTGTCAAAAACGATTACGTATTCATACGTACAAACGGTTCCAATATTGTAGGAAATATTTCTTCGGAAGAATGGAAGGAAGAAACTCCTCCCGTACCCGGCGCGGTTCTTACCGTTTATTTTTTAAAAGAAGATTCCGGAGATTACCACTTTACATCTTGTTTGGTGGGGGACTCCGTCACGGAAGAAAATCTCCAAATCGCTTTGAACTCCGAAATCCCCATACTCGGTCAGATTTCTACGGAAGTGAACGGGGGCTATGAAGTCAAACTAGGCTCAGTTACCGCTTTCGTCCCCTTTTCCCAGTTAGATGCAGAAAACAAAGGCAAAGAAATTTACGGGAAAAAATTCAAATTCATCATCAGCGAATTCAATTCGAAACAAAACAAAGTAGTTGTTTCTCAAAAGAAAATTTCGGACAGAGAAAAAGAAGCCAAACGAAGAATCCTCAGAGACGAATTGAAAGAAGGAATGTTTGTTACTACCCGCATCAGATCCATTCATAAATTCGGACTCATCGTGGATATGGACGGATTCGATGCTTTGGTTCCTGCAAGCGAAGCCAGTTTTCGAAAAAATGCAGACTTGGAAAAAGAATTTCAAGTCGGAGAAACCCTTCGTGCCAAGATCATTTCTTTGAATTGGGAAGAAGGAAAATTTTCCTTGAGTGCCAAAGATTTTTTACAAGATCCTTGGGCGCAAAAAGTTCCTTTCAAAGAATCCGATATTGTTACGGGGGAAATCGAATCCATCAAACCATTCGGAATCTTTGTAAGATTGAACGAATCTTTCGGAGGACTTATCCCCAATAAAGAAACAGGTGTACCGGGACGGACTCCGGTTAACACTGTTTATTCTACCGGCCAAAAAGTAGAAGTCTTCGTTTTGGAAGTGAATCCTGAAAAAAAACAAATCGCACTCTCCATCACAAAAGCGGCAGACGCAAAAGACAGATTGGAATACCAGCAGTATCTGAAAAATGATACCGATACCGGTTCCGTATCCAGTTTCGGGCTTTTGCTCAAACAGTCGTTAGAAAAGAAAAACAAAAAGTAAATCGTGGAAATTGCGTTATTTGAACCGGAAATTCCCCCTAACACGGGGAATATCGCCCGGCTTTGCGTGAATGCGGATGTTCCTCTTTCCATCATTGGAAAACCATCTTTCGATCTTTCCGAAAAAGCAGTCAGGCGTGCTGGATTAGATTATTGGAATGATCTAAATCTCTCCCAGTACGGTGATTGGGAGGAGTTTAGGTCAAAGAAAGATGCTGAAGGTCAAAGAATATTTTTAATTTCCAAATTTGGAACGAAAACTTACTGGGATGTACAGTTTTTACCCACGGATGTACTGGTTTTTGGAAGGGAAACCAGTGGTTTGCCCGATTCTATCAAGAAAGTTCACGATAGCGAACGGATCATTTCCATACCCATGTCTCCCAAATCTCGCTCGATCAATCTTTCCAATGCAGTCGCAATAATATTATATGAGGCAATCCGGCAGATAAACCAAGGAAATCCCCCTAAGATATAAAACAATTTACAAGTCGTTCCTTCTCACTGAAATGGGAATATTATGGCCTTCCTTCTTTCCCAATCAGAGTTAGAGAAAGAAATTAAGACCCTTTTTTCCTTGGGGCTTTCTGGAAATGCCAAAGACTTTTTCTCTTGGATCCAAATGGAGGTCTTTCGAAAATTCAAAGACCTTCCCAACACAAATTTGGAAACCGTTCAGGATATTCTAAACCATCTACAGTCTAACGAAGACATAGTTACCAATCCGTTTGATCCGAGAGAATACAATTTATCGGAAAAGTCTTCTCTGGCCCGCAAGGTTGGTAGTTCGGAAAAATATGTAATATTGGGTGCCCTCGAATACAATCCGATGCAGTATGTGCGCACCCGCTTGGACTATTTTCTGAAGTACAATCTGGTAATAGAAGATTTACGAATGGATCTTTGTATTGCGACTGTGGAAGCGGTGGAAAATGCAGCGAAGTACGGAGATGGGTTGAACGTTGAAATCAATTATCAAATAGATAAATCAAAACTGTTTACAATTGAGGTGTTGAACACTGTAAAAGATTTTAATTTGGAAGATGATATCCAAAGAGGCAAATTTTCTTCTACGGCTACTCTCATGCGCGGAATGATGGTGATGCAAAAATTATTTGATGCAGTGGATCTCGAAATTTTAGACAATCGAAAACAAGCTTACCTCAAAGCGTCCCGCAAACTTTCACTTTCTTAATATTTCATAACAGGTCTTTTATGGCAAATTTTAAAATGGTGTCCCCTTTTTCGGCAGCTGGAGACCAAGTCCAAGCTATCGAGTCTATCGCAAATGCCTACAAAGAAGGCAAAGATAAAGTCACGTTAGTCGGAGTCACCGGCTCCGGTAAAACTTTTACTATGGGGGAAGTCATAGCAAGAGTGGGAAAACCCACTTTGATTCTGTCGCATAATAAAACTTTGGCGGCGCAGTTGTTCCGCGAGTTCAAGGATTTTTTTCCGGAGAATGCGGTGGAATATTTCGTTTCCTATTACGATTATTACCAGCCTGAGGCTTATATTCCTTCTTCGGATATGTTTATTGAAAAAGACATGTCCATGAATGAGGAGATCGATAAACTTCGGTTACGTGCTACTTCCAGTCTTTTGGAAAGAGACGATGTGATTATTGTCAGCTCCGTATCATGTATTTACGGCTTGGGTTCTCCTGAAGACTATATGGCTTCGGTCGTTATGTTGAAGGTAGGTGACAAAATCGATCGGGATCAGATCATCCGCAAATTTCTGCATATCCAATACGCACGCAACGATATAGATTTCAGTCGGGGAAATTTTCGGGTGAGAGGGGATTCGATAGAAATCATGCCTTCTTATCAGGAAGAAGGCATTCGGATCGAACTTTTCGGGGATGAAATAGAAGGAATTTCCAGGTTTGAACCCATTACCGGAAAAACAAAAGTCAAACTGGATCGGGTGATTGTTTATCCTGCAAAACACTTTATCACTTCCGGTCCCAAAGTCAAAGACGCCATCGAAAAGATCAAAGAAGAGATGTTGGCATCCAAGGAAAAATTTCTCGCGCAAGGGAAACATCTGGAAGCGGAAAGAATCGAATCCAGAACCAATTACGATATGGAGATGCTTGCCGAACTGGGATATTGCAACGGAATAGAAAACTACTCACGTCACCTAACGGGTAGAGCCGAAGGGGAAAGGCCCGCCTGTCTTATGGACTATTTTCCCAATCTGGACTTTTTGCTGATTGTGGACGAGTCCCATGTGACTTTACCTCAGGTCGGAGGAATGTATGCGGGGGACCGAACCAGAAAACAGACATTAGTTGATTTTGGGTTCAGACTACCCAGTGCACTGGACAACCGTCCTCTCAATTTTCAAGAATTTGAGAAAATGACTCCTAAAACACTTTATGTGTCCGCAACTCCCGACGAAACCGAAATTAAAAAAAGCGAACTCATTGTAGAACAGATCATTCGACCTACAGGGCTTTTGGATCCGGTTGTGGAAGTTCGTCCTACAGCCAATCAGATAGAAGATCTGCTCCGTGAGATGCAAATTCGGATTCAAAATAAAGAACGGATTCTAATTACTACTCTGACTAAAAAAATGGCAGAGGATCTCACCGATTATTATAAAGAAATAGGTTTGAAAATAGCTTATCTTCATTCCGAAATCGATACCATTCAAAGGGTGGAAATCATCAGGGATCTTCGCAAAGGGATTTACGATTGTTTGGTGGGGATCAATCTACTTCGGGAAGGACTGGATCTTCCCGAAGTGTCTCTTGTTGCCATACTGGATGCGGATAAGGAAGGTTTCCTTAGGAATTATAAATCTTTGGTTCAAACCATCGGTCGCGCCGCGAGGAATGCGAGCGGGAAAGCGATTCTTTATGCGGATAGAATGACAGAATCCATGAAGAAAGCGATAGGTGAAACGGATAGACGTAGAAAGATTCAGGAAGAACATAATCTTCGTTTTGGGATTACACCTCAGTCGATTATAAAGGAAATCCATGATATGCTTCCTCGTGAGATGGCTGAGAAAAACAGCCAGGAAGAAGCATTGCAGGAAATGGAAAGGGATTTTACTTTAAAGAAATACAAAACAAAAGAAAATCTTAAAGAAGCTTTAAAGAAAGAAATGTTACGTTTTGCTCAGAACTTGGATTTTGAAAAAGCGGCAATGTTTCGAGATAAAATGTTGGCCGTTGGGCCGGACAAGATAGAAACTTAACATATGGTAAAATTTGAGGAGAACTCATTGGATCAAAACGACTCTTGGGAAAGCGCAACCAAACTTGTAAGAATTGAAGACGCTCTTCCAAAACAAATTTTCCTTTTACCGATCAAGGTAAGACCGGTATTTCCCGGTATCATTACTCCGTTGATTGTTCCTCCGGGAAGATTCATTCCTTCCATTGAGGAAACAACAAAGTCCGCAGGATTCATTGGTTTGATTCTTTTGAAAAAAGACGAATCGGATGAGGATTCGGAAAATAACATCTATCAGGTGGGAATTGTCGCCCGTATCCTGAAAAAAATCAATCTTCCTGACGGAAGCATCAATATTTTAGTTAATACAATCCAACGTTTCCAAATTCAAAACATTCATACCAAGAAACCGTTTTTGATGGCAAACGTAACTTATCCTCCCGAGGAGTTTGGAACTTCCAAAAACAATATCAAAGCATTGATGAGAACGCTTCTGGTCCTTACCAAGGAACTGGCGCAAAACAATCCTTTGTTTACCGAAGATATGAAGCTCACTATGGTCAACGTAAACGAACCGGGCAAAATGTCCGATTTTGTCTGCTCCATACTCAATTTGGAAAAAGAAGAATATCAGACAGTCATCGAAGCGACTTCCCTCGGCGATCGTTTGGAAAAAGTTTTGCTCTTTCTGAAAAAAGAGATAGAGCTGGTTATATTGCAAAGAAAGATCCAGGATCAGATCAATGACAAGATAGACAGTCAACAAAGACAATTTTTTCTGAGAGAGCAACTCAAGGCCATCCAACAAGAGTTAGGTATAGGAGAAGACAAGTCCGATATCAAATACGACCAATTGGTGGAAAGACTGAAAGCCATTCCTGTCAGCGAAGAAGTGATCCGGGAAGTGGGAAGAGAAGTCGAAAAAGCAAAAAACACCGATCCCATCGGAAGCGATTATAACGTAGTTCGAAATTATCTGGATTTGGTGGAAGCTCTCCCTTGGGAAGATCCGAAACCCAAAGAAGTCAATTTAATTAACGCTAGAAAAATTTTAAATAGAGATCATCATAAACTGGAAGATGTCAAAGAAAGGATCTTGGAATTTCTTGCCGTCCGCAAATTAAATCCAAAGGGAAGAGGAACTATCCTCTGTTTGGTGGGGCCTCCCGGTGTAGGTAAGACATCCATTGCCAAATCCATTGCGGAAGCATTGGGCAGAAAGTTCTACCGATTCTCAGTGGGCGGGGTTAGAGACGAAGCGGAGATCAAAGGTCATAGAAGAACTTATATCGGAGCCATGCCCGGCAAGATTTTAACTGCTTTGAAAATTACGGGAGAAAGAGATCCTGTCATCCTTCTTGATGAGATAGATAAAATGTCGCAAGGATTCCAGGGAGATCCGCAAGCTTCTCTCTTGGAAGTGCTTGATCCCGAACAGAATGCAACATTCAGAGATCATTATCTGGATCTGCCATTCGATCTGTCTCAGGTATTTTTTATTGCAACAGCTAACACGTTTGAGCCGATCCCCCGTGTGCTTTTGGATCGTATGGAAGTGATTCAATTGTCAGGTTATATTACGGAAGAAAAAGTTCAGATCTTTCAAAAATACCTTTGGAACAAGATCTTTACTAAAAACGGCCTACTTGCTAAAAATTTTTCCATTCAAAAGAACACTCTTATCACATTGATCAATTCCTATTCCAGAGAATCAGGCCTTCGGGGATTGGAAAAAACCTTCGATAAATTGGTAAGAAAACTCGCCCTGAAACATGTGTTAAAGGAAAAGTATTCCAAGGAAATCAGGGAAAAGGATCTGATTGCTTTGTTAGGCGCTCCTCCGTTTGTTGATGATCGTATGACCAAACCGAAACAACCGGGGACAGCTCTCGGGTTGGCTTGGACAAGCGCAGGCGGTTCAACCCTTCTCATCGAAGCAGTCTTTGTTCCGGGAAAAGGAGGAATTCTTTTGACGGGACAGATGGGGAAGATGATGGAAGAGTCGGCAAACATCGCACTTTCTTTTATTAAAAACTATTCGGGACTTGAGTCCAAGTTTGAAAATAAAACCATTCATTTGCATGTTCCGGACGGAGCGACACCCAAAGACGGACCGAGCGCGGGGATAACAATGGCATCCGCACTTTACTCGCTTGTATTGGGGCAGACAATCGCATCGGGCTTTGGTATGACAGGCGAACTTACGTTAACTGGTGAGGTTCTTGCGATCGGAGGATTACGGGAAAAAATCGTGGCCGCAAAAAGAGTCGGTGTAAAAAAAATCATCTTCCCGAAGGACAATGAAAGTGCATTTAAGGAGATTCCTGACTATGTAAAAAAGGGAGTCCAATTTTTCCCTGTTTCTCATTTTGATGAAGTATCAAGTTTGGTTTTCCCAAAAAGAAAAAAGCAAGTAGTTTGAAATGAACAATAAAGATACCTGGATTCTATTTTTACGCGCATTAGGTGAACATTCGTTCGATTTTTTAAAGAAACTTTGGGAGAAAAGAATAACTCTTATTACCGTAGGTAGTATCCTTTTTGTTTTTTTGACGGCATTCTTTTTGGGAGGAGCTTATGTGGTTTGGTCCGGAGAGCAATCCCGTGTAGAACGTTCTCTTGAAAAATACAGATCCGAAGTTTCCAATTTTTATGATAACTTCCAACCCAAGTCGATTAAGATTCTGGATCGCGGCGGCAAAGTGATCGGTGAGTTCTATCGTAGAAATTTCCGCCCCATCCGAACTGATAATTTGAAAAAACACCATATGGTCTTATGGGCCGTATTGTCTTCCGAAGATAGAGAGTTCTATTCTCACGGAGGTGTGAATTATGCGGCTATCGGCCGGGCCGTATTTACAAATCTAATCCAATTCCGACTTTCCCAAGGTGGTTCTACCATCACACAACAGTTGGCAAAACTCACTTTGAATCTGGGCAAACGAAGTCTTTTCAATAAACTAACAGAGCTTTATTGTACATTTTATATTGAAAGCCAATTTTCAAAGGAAGAGATACTTGCGATGTATCTGAACCAGATTTTTCTGGGAGAAGGCAATACCGGTGTTGAGGAAGCTGCACGTTATTATTTCAGAAAGCCCGCAACCGAACTGACTCCGGAAGAAGCTGCGATGCTTGTGGGAACGATCCCCGCACCAAGCGTTTACAATCCGATTCGGAATTTGGGGATTGCACTTTCCCGTCAAAAACGGGTGTTATACGACATGGCCCGCAATCCCGAATTGAATCCCGATCAATTGGAGATCCCGAAAAAATTCGGAGAGTCCATCGAGCCCAATGTTAAAAAATTTAAAATCTTTTATAAAGTAAAAGAATACAAAGGCGAAGAGGGTGAGCCGAGATATTCCAGCGAAATCGGAAAATACGGTGCGGATAAGGATTTCAGAATCAATCTTGCTCCCGACTTTAATGCGGAGGTCAGAAGGTTTGTATTGGAAAGTTTTTCCAATGAGGACTTGGAAGAAAGAGGTCTTCTGGTATATTCGACATTGGATTTGGACAAACAAAGAATGGCGGAAGAATCGCTCCGTATCGGAGTGGATTCGGTTCGTGCCGATTTACTAAAACAGGAAAAAGATCTTGAAGCAAAAGGCAAACCGGAACTTGCAGAAGTTACAAAACAAATCCTTCCTCAGATGAGCGGTTCCGTCATTTCCATGGATCCCGAAACGGGCGACATAGAAGCGTTAGTTGGTGGGTATAAAATATCAAATAGTTTCCGTTTTAACAGAGCGGAAGATGCGCGCAGACAACCGGGTTCTACCATCAAGGCGCTTGTGTATGCGCTTGCATACGAGAAGAGGATTGTAAATCCTTCCTCAAAAATCAAAGATGAGAAATTGGATTTTTCAGGATACTCTCCGAAGAACTGGTACAAAGGTTATAGAGGAGAGATTACGGTTCGAACCGCTCTCGCTCAGTCTGTAAATACAGTTTCTGTTAAGTTGCTGAATGAAGTAGGGGTAAACTATTTTCTTTCCAAACTAGGGCAGATTCTTTTTTTGAGCGAAGAAGAAATTGAATCCAGATTTCAGAAAAATCTATCGCTTGCACTCGGCTCGGGAGAACTTTCTCCGATGGAACTTTCGTTGATTTACGCAACTCTTGCAAATGGGGGAAGGAGAGTTACCCCGAGAAAAATTATAAAAATCACAGACTTGGAAGGAAACGAGTTTTACCAGACAATCCCCAATGAAGCCACCGAACAAATATTAGATCCTGTGGCTTGTGCTATGGCAATTAACACACTTGAATCGGTTCTGACGGAAGAAGGAACAATGACTTTGAAGAAAAAAGAAGGAGAAGTGAATCTGTTTGCAGGTAAAACGGGAACGGTTCAATCTCCTAAAACCAAAAAAAGCAAATGGATGGGCATCAAAGGAGTTCGGGATGTTTGGTTTGCAGGTCTTGCTCCAAGGAACGTAACAGTTGTTTGGGTGGGACATGATGAAGGTGCTCCTTTCCCCGGTTCCGGCTCGGGAGTGTCCGGAGGAATTTGGCTTCGTTATGTGCAAGGTGTCAAATCCAAGATCGGTTTTGGAAATCAACTCATCCCTAGTTTTGTCGGTGACTTTGTAAAGGTGGATGTATGTGCGGATGATGGAACTCTTTTGGAATCTTCATCTTCCAATGTTTGCAAGTTACCTCTCCATTCCCAGTTTTATTATATAGGAGATCTTCCTCAAAAAAGAGCCGGTTTTGCAAAACAGGAAATTCCTCCGCAAACGATCGTAGGCGAGGGGGATGAAAATGAATCGGAAATATCCACCTATCAACTGCAAAATGGTAAGGAGCCGCCCGCTGGTGTTGATGCTGTAGAATTGGAGCCGCCCGTTATAGAAACTCAGAAAGTCCCGCGTACCGAGTGAACTTATCCGAAACCAGATAATTTTCCTGAATGGACCAAAGAAAAATCCAAGGAGCGTCTTCTTCGATTTGTTTTATTATTTTAAGCGCGTTCGGCAGGTTCCTTTCCTTCCGATCATTTAATATTTTTGTAATACCCCGGTTGGAGTAGAATGCTCTGTTGCCTCCGTTTCCTGATTTTTCTTCGTGAAAGACCGGATCTAAAAAGTTCCAAATCGATTCGTAATCCGCATACCATGTAAGTAGCGTTAGGTCACCTTTTCCTTCTCCGTTTTCTTTGTAGAGAGGGGCTTTCTCCATACCTTTCAATTTGATTTGTAATCCGATTTCTTTCAATGCTTGTACGATCGCTCTTCCTTTCGCCTGGTTTTCATCATCTCCCCGCATTCGTAGTTCCAGGGTTTTGTTCAGGATCCCGGGAAAACAGACGGAACTTTTCAATAGAGAAACAGCTTTGTTTTTGTCGTAGGCAAATCCGGGAGTTAAATCTATTTGATCACTCGTTAGTTGCGAAAGAAATGGAACGGCCACCGGTCCTTTGAGTAAGTCCGCCTTGTTTTCCAATAGTTTTCGGATAATCAATTCTCTAGGTATGGCGAAGTTAAGTGCCTGTCGGAAATTTTTATCAAAACAAGGATTGTTGTGATTGATGGCGACATACTGTACCGATCTTCCTCGTTTAATGATTGTATTGTGTTCTTTTGCATCGGATAAGGAAAGTAAAAAATCGGTCAGTTTGAAAGAATCCAATTCACCTTTGCGAAACAAAAACAGAGAAGTAGTGGATTGGGAAAGGATTCGGATGCGTATGGTGTCGGGAAGGTTCCTATCGTTTGAATTTCTTTTTATCAATTCCAGAGATTCATTTTTTTTCCAAGATACGAGACTATATTTTCCGAATGAATGAAATTCCCCGTTTTCTAAAAAATCTTTTTTTGATAATATGGAAGCAAAAGGTAGGGATAGTTTTTCTTTCGCCTCCTCTTCACTTACGGTGTCATCTAATACAAGTTTGATGGTATTCGTCGCGGGCGTTGCGAAGATTTCTTTTATGAATTTATAATCCCCGCCTCTGGGAGATGTTTCGTTTAATAATCTTTGAATGGAAAAAACTACGTCGTCCGGTGTCGGACCCAATGGTTCCGATTTGAGTCGGATTTCCCAAAGGACTCTTTTTTCCTTTTTCAAAAACTTGGAATCTTCAGCCCAATTCATTTCCGGTTTGGCATTTTGAATTTTAAAGAGCCCTCCGAAGAGGAGACCAGAAAGTTTTTGGCTTACCAAATCCGTTGCAAACAGAGGATCCAGACTGGGGGGATCGCTCGGGAAACCCAAGGATACGTCTGCTGCCGTTGTCTTCTTTTGGCAAAAAGTGAGGGACAGGATGAGGAAAATGAGGGAAAAGGTTCTCATACGTGAAGATTTACCGAAAACTTTGGCCTTACTTAGTGAAATACAAATACAGACTGAGTTTTGGTATATTCCTTTCTCTTTTTGTTTCTATTTTTAATGGCGCGTCTCTTACGTCTCTCATTCCTATCTTTGATTCATTGGGAACGGGGGAAAATTATAAATTCCAAATCGCTCTTACTAAAAAAGATCAGACCATACTGACAGAGAAAGAGGACGGTAAGGTTTTTTCCGGTTTCGCCTATTGGGAATTTAAATTTGCAGAAACAAAATCAAAACTCAACTCGGAACTTGCCAAAAAAAATCCTGACGAACTAGTTTTTCTATTTTGTCTGATCATACTTCCCATCTATGTTTTGAAACTGATCTGTCTTGCCGGCACGATTTATTATGTGAATTCCGCTGGGCTGCTAGCCGTCCAGGATCTGAGGTTGTCCTTGTATGAAAAATTGCAAGAATTACCCTTAAATGATTTTGTAAAAGAAAAAACAGGCGTACTTATGAGTCGCGTCATCAATGACGTCGATACGGTGGGCAAAGTTGTTTCCAACGATTTAAAAGATGCGGTAAATGATTTTTTCTATATAATTACGCATTTAATCATATTACTAGTGTTAAGCTGGAAACTTTTCTTTCTTATTTTTATAGTAATTCCCGTGGTTATAGGCCCGGTAAGTGCGTTTGCTGACAGAATCCGCCGTACAACCAAAAACCAACAGGAACAATTGTCCGCTTTGAACGGAGATTTGCAAGAAGTGATCTCCGGAATCCGGGTGATCCGCGCGTTTTCCATGGAAGAAAAAGAATCCGATCGTTTTTTCGGAGTCAACAACGATCTATCCGAAAAAACATTCAAAACTCATTTTTATCATCAAATCGGTCCCGCATTGATTGAACTGTCCGGGTCAGTAGTCACGATGATCTTTCTCGGGTTAGGTGCTTATCTATTGGAAGATCCTTCTTTTTCCAAAGGAATGTTTCTTGCATTCTTTCTGACTCTTATCTTTCTTATGAGACCTCTCAAACAGATGAGCATTCTGATCAATTTGATCCAAGCGTCGGTTTCGGCAAGTGATCGTGTTTTTGAAATCCTGGATCGTGATACTGCTATTAAAGAGCCTGTCTCTCCGAAACAACTCGGCCCGCTGAACCAAGGAATTGTGTATCAGAATGTTTCTTATATCTATCCCGGAACGGAAAATTATGCATTGCGGGATCTTAATTTCACAATTCCCAAAGGGGGAACGATTGCAATTGTAGGTTCTTCCGGTGCCGGTAAATCTACGTTAGTTGATCTTCTTCCGAGACTCATAGATCCGAGCGCAGGTAGTATTCTTTGGGACGGGGTCGATGCAAAAGATCTGTCGCTAGACAATCTTCGCAAAAGAATAGGGGTCGTTTCTCAAAATATATTCTTATTCAACGGTTCGATTCGGGAAAATATCGCTTATGCAAAACCGTCCGCTTCGGAAGAAGAAATCCGAAAAGCGGCAGAGGATGCATTTGCATCCGAGTTTATCGACGGGTTTGAAGAAGGTTATGACACGGTTGTAGGAGAGAGGGGAGTGATGCTATCCGGGGGACAAAGACAGAGGATCTCCATCGCCCGAACCTTACTTGCAAATCCGGAAGTTTTGATTTTAGACGAAGCAACTTCCGCACTGGATACCGAGTCCGAACGATTGATCCAACAAGCCTTTGTTAGGTTGTATGAGAACAAAACGGTCGTTATTATTGCGCACCGCCTCTCTACTGTTAAAATTGCAGATATTATTTATTACTTGGAATCCGGTGAAATCGTGGAAAAAGGAAGCCATTCCGAGCTTGTCGGTATGGAAGGATCGAAATACAGAAGATTGTATGAGATGCAGTTTGCCCCAAAACCTGCTTAAGCGAGTTTGCCGGATCCGCAGGAAGGGCAAAAATTTGCGTTAGGTATCGAAATTGCAGTTCCGCAATTTCTGCAAGTCCAACCTTCTACTGTTTTCTGGGGCTCTAGAGTTTGGATCGTTTGTCCGGTTAGGTTCTTTGTCTCTTTGAAATTTTTAATTTCCAATTCCACTTCATCCAATTTCTGCAAGAAAGGAACCGAGAGAGATTGAAACTCTTCTTCCGTTAATTTTCTGGAATGAAAATCAGATCTGACATCCTTCAATGAATCCAAGAGGTTTTGTTTTTTTTGTACAAAGGGAAGTAAATCTTCTTCCGAATCCTTTCCGAAAGGAGAGCTATCTATTTGAAAATAATAGTAAAAAATTAAAAAAGGAGATAAGAGAATGATTCCAAATAGCAGAATATAGAAATATAGGAGAAAATCCATAGTCTCATTTTTTGGAGTTTTTATTTTTCTGCAATCTCTTTATCTTTGTCCATAACATGGCAATTACGAACCCATTTATTGAATCCAAATTGAAAACCCCGGAAGAAGTGGCACTTGCACTTCCCCGCCATGTCACTTCGGGATCTTCCGGGTTTACTCCAGCCGGTTGTCCGAAACTTATTTCTCCTCATCATTCCAGAACTTTACCTATCAATATCATTTTTCCCGAGGATCGAATCCGAACGCATTATGTTCAAGTAAAACCTGACAAGATCAAAGGGATCGTTCGTTTTGTTTCGCATACGGATCATAATGAGCATTCGACCATGATAATTGTAAAAGAACAAAGATTAACTGATATTAGAGAATACCCTCCTAAAAAAAGAACGGAACTGATCATTTCAAAATGTGCTCATCCGATTTTAAAAACCGGAAGTATGAAATGATAGCTGTAATCGGTTCCGGAATCACAGGTTTAACAAGTGCTTGGTTGTTGTCGAAACACTATCCCGTGACTTTATATGAAAAACATTCTGAAATCGGGATGGCGGCATTCAGTGCAAATCATCGGATTGACGGCAATATCTTTGAATTTGATATTCCTTTCCGTACGATCAAAAGGGATTATTATCCTACGCTCTTTCGAATTTATGATAAGGCGGGAATTCAAACGAGACCTGTGGACTATTCATTTCGCGTAGAATCAAAAGGATCTCCCGTATTCGGCTTTCGTTCATATTCCTTCTTGGGAAGTAATTTCGGATTTCCCACACTTGATTCCTTTCGGAGCGGAAAAGGAATTAAAATATTTTATGATTTGCTTAGGTTTTATGCAAATTCCAAAACGGACTGGTCGAAAGAAAAAACTTCAATTAGCATACGTCAGTTTTTGGAAAAAAACAAATACTCTTCAGAATTTATAAATGAGTTTTTGCTTCCCACTTTTGCTTTGGTTAATACTTGTAAAACGGAAACAGTTGGCAGCTATCCCGCCGATACGATCATCGGGTATCATTCCAGAGGATACGCTTATACTCCTCAAGAGACTGCAAAGTTCGGAACTAGGGATATTACAAATCGATTGGTCAGTGGAATTTCCAATATCGAATTAAGTGCAAAGATCAAATCGATTTTATTCAGAAAGGGTAAACCGGTCATTCAATTCGAATCGGGGGAAAGGGAATTCGAACATGTTATCATGACCACTCAGGCAAATCAAGCCTATCGGTTATTAGGTGATTATTTTTCAAAGGAAAAAGAAGCACTTTCTTATTTTAAATACGAACCAAGTGACGTGATCTTGCACACGGACAATTCCTTTTTTGAAAAAAGAGATGTATCTCTTGTTTTTCGGGTAAACGAAAAGTTTGATAAGCCGGAAGTGACTTTGGATCTTGGACGGATTATGCCGGAACTAAAAGGTCAAAATTTATTCCAAACTTGGAATCCTCATAAGATTCCCCCTAAGGATAAAATACTGAAGACGGCTCAATTTGAAAGACCTATTGTAGATGAAAAAACCATTCATGGAATCAAGGGGCTTGCCAATTTACATAAATCGGAAAACCGAAGACTTTGGTTATGCGGTTCCTATTCACTCTTTGGGATTCCTCTTTTGGAAGCCGGTGCCAAATCCGCAATGAATATTGCGGAAATCATTACCAACAAAACAAGTTCCGAACTGATTTTATAAAGAATATTCCGATTTCTCTACCACATAAAACTGGTAGTTTAAAAAACCGAAATGATAAAAATGTAGGATTGTATTTGCAAATATTTGCAGAGACTTCGCTTGCGATTTGGTAAATTCCGCAAATCCAGGATAAACAAATTCTCCCCATTCTGCCGTACGGATGATTTTGAAACCTATTTCATCTAATGTTTGTAAGGTTTGATTATTTGTGTTTTGATTTTCTTTGGGAACAAGGGCTACGGAAGTCAGAAACTCTAAGAATTTATAATACAAGGAAAATCTTCCGATTGATCTCGGAAAAGTAAGATCAGTAAATACAAACTTTCCGTTCGGCTTTAACAACCGTTTCACTTCCTTATAAAAAGAAGATTTGTCTTGGAAATGATAAATACAATCCAGACAGATGATATGGGTAAAAGTGGAATCCTTCAGATCAGAAATGATTTTCCAGTCGCCTTCCTGCCATATAACAGATTCTAGTTTTTCTTTTGCTATCAGATCTTTTGCAAATTTACTTTGTTCTCCTTCCAGATTGACTGCAAGTATTTCCGGTACGCAAAAATCCTTCGCCCAGACAAATACGCTTCCCCCGAGTCCGCTTCCAATTTCCAATAATTTGGAATCTTGATTTAAGCCGGCTGCATCTCCGGTTAATATTGCCATTTTTTTTGCAGCTGTCGGATAATCGAAGTCCTTTTCCCAGTAACCGAAGTTAGAGAAATAATAAGGATGGATTTGAGGAAAATCAAAGGCGGGGCCTGTTGTAAAAGGATAAGGTATCATCGATTTAAGTTTGACAATTTTAATACCCATAGGGGTATAGGTTTATGGCGCTCAGTGAAGAAAAGATAAAACTCATCCATAGACTGAATCGAATCCAAGGACAGCTGGAAGCGATCAAAAATTCGATTCTTAATGAAGAAAAAGACTGCGAGAAGGCGCTTCTACTGCTAAAAGCCTCCCACCAAGCTATGAAAAAATTCGGAGAGGCTTATGTTTTAGACAATATTGAGACTTGTTTTGATGAGAAGAAATCAATGAGTCTCCTTGAAGCAGACACCAAAAAAGCGATCCGAGCCGCATTTTCTCTTTAATTTTCAATACCCCTCTTTTTTTAAACCCGAAAAATTTAGATTGACCTGTCATATACCCTGGTGGGTATATGACATTAATAGTTATATACTATAGGGGGTATGGTAATGTATTTGGCTTCAACTAAAGAATGGTATTTGGAAAGGGTTCTCTTTCTAATTGCAGGGTCAGTGAGTTTGATCGGTTTGGTTTTGGGGTTTTACATATCGCACTGGTGGTTTGTAATCAATTTACTCATTGGGCTTAACCTTACTTTGTTTGCTTTCACTGGTTTTTGTCCGATGGCCGTCATATTAAGCGCATTCGGATTTTCTAGTAAAAACACAAGAGGATAGATTTATGTTTCGAATCCAAATATTATTCTTATTTTTGGCTTTTCCAAACCTATTGATTGCAGAACAAATTTCATTCGCCGATCTTTGGGTGCTGATAAGGGAAAACTCCTCCAATCAAAAATCAAAATATTTAGAATGGAAAGCTTCCGAGATCGCAAAGGATAGGAGCACCAAACATTGGTTACCCAGATTTTATACGGATGTTCGCAGTTATAATACGAATGATCCTACATTGAATTTTATGGGAAAATTGGGTCAGAGATCTGTTACTGAATCGGATTTTTCAACTAGTTCGATGAAAACAAGGCCTGGCAATTATTTGGATTCGAATAACCAGCCGTATACGAATATAAATTCCGATACATTGAATGTCTTTGGAAAAGACACTCTTAACTATCCCGGTTCCAATACTTATACCAAAGGAAGCCTGGGAGTTGATATTCCTTTATATGAAGGCGGCTCGGGAAAAACACTTAGTCGAATTCAAGAGAGGAGATCAAATACATTATTTTGGGAAAGGGAAGCGCTAAAAGAAAAGGAATATATTCATTCCGCCTTTCTTTACAGAGGATTACAATCGTTAAATGAATTTATTCAGCGAATTGAAGATATAAAGAAAATTGAAACTCGCTTCCGTGTTAATTATCAGTTTGTAAATAAATCCAATCCCGTCGGGTATTCGGGATATCTTGCATTAGTAGGTCTGGACAATCGTCTATCGGTTTTGATAATCCAGACAAACACCCAATCCGAACAATTTAAGAATAATCTTACGGTCCTTTCGGGAATGAATTCTGAAGACTTAAGATTGGTAAAGGAAGATTTACAATCTTTCTTGAATCGGTATTTCCCATTGGCTTCGACAGATGAATCTAGTTTAACAAAAGCTATGTCTTCTTATGCGGAAGGTGAAACTTTTCGGTCTGATCTGGAAGCAGCAAAATTTTTGCCTCGCGTGGGTTTATATTCCGAAGCGAACGCTTACAGTGGTTCAAGAAATACTCAAGCCGCCTATAATGCCGGTGTTTATCTACAGATGAATCTTTATAATCCGAAAGATACCGGTGTTGTCGAAGAAGCAAAGTTAAACGCAGAAGCATTCCAAAAAAAATTGGAAGAAATAAAAAGACAGGAAGATTTAAGCATACGGAATTTAAGAGATCAGGAAAAAACATTGACTGAGAGTTATTTGCTTTTGACGGAATCTCTGAGGTTTCAAGAAGAACAAATTTCGAATATGCTGAAACTATTTCAAACCGGGGTTATAACGGCAATTCAATTTACCGAAACCATTAATCGATCGGCAGACATCAGCAAATCATTGTTAGATGTTGAACTTGATTTAATTAAGGTTAGAACTGAAAAGTATTTATTTCAAAAAAAGGAGATTACGGATGTCGCAGATTAAAAACCCGAACAGAGATTTTGCCGGGAAACTTGCGTCAGGTTTCCTTCATTCTCAACTTACTCCTGTCATCATTATCGTCAGTTTGATTATTGGGATTTTTTCCGTGATTCTAACTCCGAAAGAAGAGGAACCGCAAATTAGTGTTCCAATGGTTGATATTCAGTTTACTGCATTCGGATTTTCTCCCGAAGAGACGGAGAGAAAACTAACCGAAGTAGTAGAGAGAGCAGTTTGGGGATTGGAAGGCGTTGAGTATGTTTATTCCTCCAGCAAATGGCACGGAGCTTTAATCACTGTTCGGTTTAAAGTGGGAGAACCAATAGAACCTTCTCTCTTTAAGATCCATCATAAATTGAAGGAAATCCGGAATGTATTGCCTAAAAATGTTTCCGACCCATCCATTAGATCATTTTCCATTGATGATGTTCCTTTTTTAACTTTAAGCTTCAGTTCCGATTCCAAAGACGATTATGAAATTAGAACGGCAGTTTCTCCCATTGCAAGAGGGCTTTCTTCAACTCCCAATTTATCTGCAATAGAAATATTAGGTGGTAGAAGAACGGCAGTTAGAGTGATTGTCGATTCAGAGAAGATGTCGAATTTCGGAATAAACCTGCTTGACGTTTCCTCCAGCTTGGAAAACCAGGGCAGCTTTTTACCTGCAGGAAAAAACTGGTCTTCATCCGAAGTGTTAGATGTGGAAGTAGGTGGAATCATTCGTGATGTAAATACGGTAAAAAATCTTCCTATAGTGCAAAGAGGCGGACGCGCTATCCGGCTGGAGGACATTGCTTTTATCCGGGAGGGGCCGGAAGAAAGAACCAAGGCTTCCATCTTGTATGATAAGGAGTTAGGTGGTATTAAAAGAAGTGCTGTCTCGATTGTTTTTGCTAAACGGAAAGGAACCAATGTAGTCGTTCTAGCTGAAGATCTACTTGAGAGGGTAAAGATCTTTCGGGAACAACTTCCAAAAGACATTAAAATGTCTGTTATGCGGAATTATGGCAGGACAGCGGATGATAAATCCCGTGAATTGATCGAACACTTGATCATTGCAACATTATCCGTTACCATTCTTATCGCAATTTGGATGGGATGGAGGGCCGCTTTTGTGGTTGCTGTCGCCATTCCGGTGACTCTCGCATTGACACTTGCTATCTATTATTTTATGGGTTATACATTGAATCGTGTAACCTTATTTGCATTGATTTTTTCCATCGGAATCTTGGTGGATGATGCCATTGTTGTCGTAGAAAACATAGAAAGGCATTTAGGAGAAAGTCCTCAGCTTGGAATCGTAAAAGCCACCTTAAATGCTGTCTCCGAAGTAGGAAATCCTACAATCCTTGCCACCTTTACAGTGATAGCTGCAATTCTACCTATGGCGTTTGTGAGTGGCCTTATGGGACCTTATATGAAGCCGATTCCGGTTGGCGCGAGCTTAGCAATGATCATCTCATTGTTTGCTGCATTTATTATTACACCTTGGGCATCCGTTCGCCTTTTGAAACATAAACACGAAAGCAAATCCAAAGTTGCTCCGAAAATTTCCAAACTGGATTCCATTTATATCCGTATTGTCAATTGGCTTTTAGTTTCAAAAAAGAATGCTAGTCTGTTCGGACTTATTACTATTTTCCTATTGTTCGTTTCCTTTTTGTTTATTGGGTTTAAATGGGTTAAGGTAAAGATGTTGCCTTTTGATAATAAGGAAGAGTTTCAGGTTTTAGTTGATTATCCTCCCAGTACTTCCTTAACTGAAAGTATAGATCGTTCTGAAGAATTAGCTGAAGATTTGTTAACGGATGAGAATGTAATTAAGATTCAGATATTCGCAGGAGAACCGGCGCCTTTTTCCTTTTCAGGTATGGTAAAACATTCATACTTGAGAAATTACGAGTATATGAATGATTTTCATATTGTTCTTAAAGATAAGAATCAAAGAAAAAAATCAAGCCATGAGATTATTGAATCTTTAAGAAACAAGATAAAAAACTTTTCTAACAAACACAAAGCAATCTCCAAAGTATTGGAAGTTCCACCCGGACCTCCCGTGATGGCGACAATGGTTGCCGAAGTTTACGGCCCTGACGCAAACCAAAGAGAAAAGGTAACAAAAGAAATATTTAATATTTTCTCCAAAGAACAAAGTATGGTCGATCTGGATACAAGTCTTCGTCCCGGAAGGGATAAAATAATTTACCCGATTGATTATAAAAAGGCTGGTCTTCTTGGAATCAAAGCTACGTCACTAACTTTGACCGGCAAACATCTATTTTCTGAATATTCGATCATAAGTTTGGCGGACACTATGGAACCTGAAGAGGTAGTTGTAAATCTTTCCGTCTCTCAAAAAGATAGATCTTCTGATTTCCCTTTCAAAAATCAAAGATTAAGTTCTAACGAAACTGGGGTGATTCCTGCAGAATCGATACTTGGTACTTCTTATCGAACGGGAGATCGAACTTTATTCCGTAAAAACCTAAAGCCTGTCTCTTATGTAACGAGTGAATTTTCCGGTGATGAGGAAGCTCCCGTTTATGGAATGTTAAAGATCGCTCCGCAAATTCGATATCAAACACAAACTGCAGAAATTCCATGGGATACGCGAAAGCCTGTGATCAAATGGGATGGAGAATGGTTTATCACTTATGAGGTATTTCGTGATTTAGGATCTGCATTTGCAATAGTGATGATCCTTATTTATATTTTAGTTCTCGGTTGGTTTAAAAGTTATTCTGTTCCAATGATCATAATGGCACCTATCCCGATTTCCTTGATCGGAATATTGCCTGGTCACTGGATCGTCGGTGCATATTTTACTGCCACATCCATGATCGGATTTATTGCCGGGGCCGGAATTATCGTAAGAAACTCAATTATACTTGTGGATTTCATAGAAGAAGAAATACAAAAAGGTATCCCTTTGAAAGACGCTGTTATTCATGCTGGGCTGGTTAGGTTCCGCCCAATGTTGTTAACTGCTTCAGCCGTGATTGTAGGTTCTTCGGTAATGTTGTATGATCCGATTTTTCAAGGACTTGCCGTATCACTTATATTTGGCGAAATAGCAGCGACCGTTCTCAGTCGTTTTGCGATTCCGGTTTTATATTATTGGTTTGTCGGCAAATCACGACAGAGCCGTCTGCAAATCTCAAAGGAATCTTTGGCAACAATGATATGATAAAGTTCTTTTTTCTGAAAAGATCAAAATGTAATACGCGTTATTATCAGATTCTTTTGAAAGAGACGATTACGATTCTTGTGTTTCCGTCTTCTGAAACATAATAATCGCCAAATTGATTTTGGATCAGAGTTTGAATGATTTCTTCTCCGATCTCAAGTGAAATGGTAAAGTTATGAGTACCCGTATATTCATCCAAGGGACTTAGGTCTATGAATTTTTCCGACTCCCATTTGATTTGAAGATGATCGGCAAAATTGCGGGTGGACACTGAAATTTTCCCTTTATGGCCTATCCAACGCAAAGATGATTTCAAAATATGAATCCAAATTTGAAGAACTTCGCTTTTATAGCCGAATATCAGCCCTTCTTTTAAGTTTTTTTGAATTACAATCTGTTTTCCGAATCTAGAGCGGAACAAGGATAAGGCGGTCCGGATAGTGGAAGCGACATCAATGGATTCCGCAGATGCAGTTTGGAAATGATCTTGCGCATATTCTTTGAGCTGGGAAACGGTTGCCTTTGTTCTTAGGCTGGCATTTTCGATCAGTTGGATGTGAAACAGGGACTGTAGGTTCCATACGATATATTCCATAATCGTAATGGAATCCGTTCGTTTCAAAATGGTTTCCAATTCCTGAGGTAATTCTATGAAACCCAAATCTACCAAGTTCTCTATAAGAAAATTAGAATCTTTGAATAGTTCATAGGCTGACATTTGTTCTCTGATTTTTCTTCTGGTATAAACTCTATCCAAGCCTGTCGGCATACTGGCGGGGGAAGGGGCATTGCGGATTATGGAAAAAATTTGAATTTTGGTATCTTCATCAATTTTAGTCCAATCGATTTTTAATGGAGGCGGTTCACTTTCGCTAAAGAGAGGATTGGACCTTAGATTATTGACACTCGCATAGATAGCGCCGATCGGATTATTGATTTCGTGGGCGATGTTCATTGACAGGATGCCTAGAGAGCTCATCTTTTCCGCCTCAATCAATTGAAGTTGGATTACTTGCAGTTCATCCGTTCTTTCCTGAATTTTTTCTTCCAGGTTGTTCTTTAATTCGTTCAATGAAACCGTCATTTTATTGAAAGTTTGAAGGATGGCCGCCACTTCATCTCTTCCTTCCGAAGTGAGTTTCGTATTCCATTTTCCGGATTCAATGTCTTGAATCCCCGCAAGTAATTTTTGAAACGGAATTTCTATTGTGGATCTAAGCACTATCGGAAATAGGAACGCAATTCCCAAAAGGCAGAAGAACAGGATGATCAAATCATGCCTTACATACTGATCAATATATACACGATAATCCAGGTAACTTGAATTTTGTGGAACTCTATTTTCAACGACAAAATAAAACTGAGACCAACTCATAAATGAAAATATGATACAGGCAACTCCGATCGCAAAGATAATCACTCTTGTTTGAATCTTAATGGATGAAATTCCGTATTTTAAAAAGGAAAGAGTAAGCGCGAGAAATAGTATAAGTGATGCGTTTCCAATCAATGTGGAGTTTAAAGAATTGGGAATGACCTTCAGATCTCTAGTGACCGATAACATCGTGATTATCATAAGGCAACCGAATGCCAGGCGAAGTTCGCTATATACATTCTTGAACTTGTTCCTGTGTAGAAGATAGTATACGATCAGAACTATATATGTTGTTAGATGAAATAAATTATACCCGAAAAAAACGATCACATGAATTTTCTGATTCGGATTAAAAACAGGAAGATAAGTATGGGAATATTCATCCAAATGGAATCGAATGTGAAAAATACACCATAGAAAAGAAACTAAAGCGAATAAAACAAATGTGCCGTAGATTTTGTAATAGTATGTGTTCGGTTTTTCTCTGGAAACTTCAAACAGTAAGCCGGCCAAAGAGAAAACAAAACCTGATCCTCCTATGCTACGCATAGCATAGAGATAAATTGCATAGTTTTCCGTAACGACAAAAAACAAACCTGCATAGGCCAAGGAAAAGATTGCGAGAAAGAAAGATAAGTATCTGTACTTTTTAAAATGAACGGATAAAGTTTCTTTTCGAAACTTAAATTGAATGAATAAGGACGCGATTGAGAAAAAAAATAATGTTACAAAGTGGATGCTATTATAATGAAATAAAAAAAGAGAGCCGCTCATTTTTGTTGTCCAAGCCTGAACAAGAATATCAGTAAATTTTTCAATACCTAGTAGAAAATCATATTAAGTTCAAAAAAAAACCCGAACAAAATGTCCGGGCTTTTCCTTTCAGATAAAGGATAATTGATCTTTCGATCTATCTGTAACCTTCTGTTTTAATTTCAGAGTGGTTCAAATACAATCCTGTTGCCGTAAGAGAAGGAGCTCTATAGTGACCAGTGTATTGAGTGTATGTCACATTAGAATTAAAAGGCCAGATTCCTTCACTTTGAGTGAGGGAAGATTGGCATTTGTCCAATCCACCTGCTTTGTTGTATCCGCAAGAAGAGTGGTAAGCCACAGCATAATCATCTTCACCAGGTAGGATGAGAGATGCACCTGCCATACCTTTGTAACCAGGAACATGGTAAACACCAACGGAACCAGTGTTGTTGTGATTGAAGGCACCGCGAGCAGTTCCAACGATCAAAGCTTTGTCCATTGCATTTCCACCGAAACCGAAAGTAGCGCCATTCAGAGCGGAAGCAAGTTCAGACCCACCGGAAGCAGCAGCAAGTGCAGTTACTTTTGTGATGTTAAAACCTTTGGAAGTAGCAGTTCCGCCTAAGCTAGCTAACCAATATTCGATTGCGTAACAACCTGCAGAGTGACAAACAACCTTACAAGAGTTGGTACCTTTACAGTAGTTAGTAAGTCCTGTAGTTACATTTGTTTGTGCACGGGAAGAACCGTAAGTTCTAGGGTCAGTCGTTCCATCGTAACCGATGAAGATTTTAGATCCTGATACAGTGCTTGTAGAAGTTCCCCAGTAGTTGTTAACGTCTGTGGTACCTACTCCATTGTGGTTAGATCCTGATTTTCCGTGAATGAACACGGTGTAAGTTTGTGCGCTGATCCCTGTTGTAAACAGAATGGCAGCAATTCCCGTAATGATGCGTCGCATACTTTTTTTCTCCAAAGTGTCTTTCCTGAAATAAGACGAAAATATTACAAATGTGGCAACATATTTTTAAAAAGGGCAGAAATAAATTTCTGAACACGGTTTTGTGGGCTTTTATGTAGAAAAGGGCAAAAAAAAGGCTAACTTGTTCGGCTAGCCCTTTCGCAGAAGAATGAAATTAAAAAGTAGAGACTATCTGTAACCTTCAGCTTTAATTTCAGGGTGGTTCAAATACAATCCTGTTGCCGTAACAGAAGGAGCTCTGTAGTGACCAGTGTATTGAGTGTATGTCACATTGGAATTAAAAGGCCAGATTCCTTCACTTTGAGTGAGGGAAGATTGGCATTTGCTAAGTCCGCCTGCTTTGTTGTATCCGCAAGAAGAGTGGTAAGCTACAGCATAATCATCTTCACCAGGTAGGATGAGAGATGCACCGATCATACCTTTGTAACCAGGAACATGGTAAACACCAATAGAACCAGTGTTGTTATGATTGAAAGCTCCACGAGCAGTTCCAACGATCAAAGATTTGTCCATTGCATTTCCACCGAAACCGAAACTGATTCCATTCAGAGCGGAAGCAAGTTCAGACCCACCGGAAGCAGCAGCAAGTGCAGTTACTTTTGTGATATTAAAACCTTTGGAAGAAGCAGTTCCGCCTAGGTTGGACAACCAATATTCGATTGCATAACAACCTGCAGAGTGGCAAACGACCTTGCAAGAGTTGGTACCTTTACAGTAGGTAGTAAGTCCTGTAGTTATATTTGTTTGTGCACGGGCAGAGCCATAAGTTCTAGGGTCAGTCGTTCCATCATAACCGATGAAGATTTTAGAACCGGAAACGGTGCTTGTAGAAGTTCCCCAGCAGTTATTAACGTCTGTGGTACCTACCCCATTGTGGTTGGAATCGGATTTTCCATGAATGAAAACTGTATAAGTTTGTGCGCTGATCCCTGTTGTAAACAGAATGGCAGCAATTCCCGTAATGATTTGTCGCATATTTTTTTTCTCCAAAGTCTCTTTGAGAAACAAGACGAATATATTACAAGTGTGGCAACATATTTTCAAAAAGGGCAGAAATAAATTTCCGAACATGATTTTTCGGGCTTTTATGTAGGAAAAGGGCAAAAAAAAGGCTAACCTTTCGGTTAGCCCCTTTCGGAGAAGAATGAAATTAAAAAGTAGAGACTATCTGTAACCTTCTGCTTTAATTTCAGAGTGGTTCAAGTAAAGACCGCTGGCTGCAACAGAAGGAGCTCTGTAGTGACCGCTGTATTGAACGTAAGTTTGATTGGAGTTAAAAGGCCAGATTCCTTCGCTTTGAGTGAGGGAGGATTGGCATTTGCTAAGTCCGCCTGTGCGGTTGTATCCGCAAGAAGAGTGGTAAGCCACAGCATAATCATCTTCACCAGGTAGGATGAGAGATGCACCGATCATACCTTTGTAACCAGGAACATGGTAAACACCAATGGAACCAGTGTTGTTGTGATTGAAGGCACCACGAGCAGTTCCAACGATCAAAGCTTTGTCCATTGCATTTCCACCGAAACCGAAAGTGATTCCATTCAGAGCGGAAGCAAGTTCAGACCCACCGGAAGCAGCAGCAAGTGCAGTTACTTTTGTGATGCTAAAACCTTTGGAAGAAGCAGTTCCGCCTAGGTTGGACAACCAATATTCGATTGCGTAACAACCTGCAGAGTGGCAAACGATCTTACAAGATTTTCCATTTTTGCAATAGTTGGTAAGTCCTGTAGTTACATTTGTTTGTGCACGGGAAGAACCGTAAGTTCTTGGGTCAGTCGTTCCATCATAACCGATGAAGATTTTAGAACCGGAAACGCTGTTTGTTGAGCTACCCCAGTAGTTATTAACATCTGTGGTACCTACCCCATTGTGGTTGGAACCGGATTTTCCATGAATGAAAACTGTATAAGTTTGTGCGCTAAGTGATCCTGCAAGTGCCAGAGTCATTGCCGCAGTTAGTAAATTTAAAATTGTTCGCTTTTGCATTTTCGTTCTCCTATGAACCTGAGTATATTGTTGTATTTATTTGGCAAAATTAAGGCAAGAATTTTTTTTGCCAGATTCGACATAAATTTATCATAAACATGCCATTTTTAGGGAACCACGATGAGATTTGGCCCCATTTGAGCCCTTGCTGAGGTAAATTTTTGGAAATCGGCAAGATAGGAACTTAAATAAGATCGGATAACATCAGATAAATCAAAGGAACGGTCAATTGGATGGCGGGAGTAACTGCTATGCTCAGAATGCTCGGTTGAATGAAAAACGATTCGCTGGATATGATCCTTTTTGGTGCACCGCACAAAAAGAAATAGACAATAGTGCGTCGCATAAAAAACTGGCCATATCTTGTGCGATGCACAAGAGGGGCGAAAACAATGCTACGCGAAAATAGAAACCGAATTTCAAAAATCATCGCTTTATGTCTAAGTCTGGGGGTATTCTTCCTAGAATCTTACGGAAAGGCGAGCTCAGAATCCGATTTTGGCTCACAAAGAACGGAAATGGCAAAGATTACCCAATACATTTCCCTGGTGCGTCCTGGTCTCGAGAGAGAAGAAAGAGAAACGCTTTCCCTTTCCATCCTTTCCGCTTCCAGAATGCTCCAATTTCCAAAACGGTCCGAGTTTGCGGGAGAAAATGAAATCGACAAAGTCGCTTTTCTCTTGGGAGTGATCCAAACCGAATCCCAATTCAAGCGCACTGCGAAGTCTCACAAAGGGGCTTTGGGTTATATGCAGATTATGCCTGCAACGGCTAAATGGTTATCCAAAACAAAAGGGATCGCCTATTCGGACAAGAATGAGCTGTTTCATGCTACCACCAATTTAAAGCTGGGGGTACTATTTTTGAATGATCTAATGAAGGAAACCGGTTCTCCTAAAGATGCACTTCTTGCTTATAATGCCGGTCTTGGCGGTTGGAAAAAGTGGGGAGGGTTGCCTTCTTACCCTAGATCGATTGCGAATCATTATCAGACTTGGAAAGAATTCGAAACAACCGGATCTCTTTCTTATGATTTAGCTCTCTTCGAAGAAGAATAAATTTTACTTTACATCCAAAGGATTGGATCCAGCCTCAAAACCGTTTTTTAAAAAAGGTGGTTTGAGGTATGGATCTTTTCCGTAAATACGGTGTTTATCTAGCAGTTGTTTTGTTATTGATTGTTGCAGTTCTCTTTTTCGTTTTAAAAGAGAGTAGTGACTCCGAGTCGGAAAAAAGACAAAAATCAAAACAAGATATAATGTCTGGATCCAATGATCCAACAAGCGGGGATTATGCGGGTCGGACCGGTGATTCCGGGGAAGCAGGCATCCCTGACGACGGGGCAACCGTGCAACATGTACTTGAGCAGTATACCGAGTGGGCTCAGTATCCTCCTTTTTCCAGGCCGATGTCGATCTTAAATCATGATTTGGCATTTCCTTTCATTATTGAAAATTCTCCCGACTACCAGTTGGATCCCAAAACAAAAGACGGAAACGGATACGTTTGTTTGTTCCAGCCTAAAACCTGGGCAGTGATCGGTAATAAAGATTCAATTTACGTTACTCTCGAGTGCAGAGACAAATCCCGCAACCGGGTGAAAGTATCCATTGATTCCCATCAAGTGTTCAGAGAGTGGGAAGGACAAAGATATGGTGCGATCAGTGCTTCCGTAAATGATAACGGAGTCGACGGAGATCAAACTCGGGGCGATAATGTTTTCACTTTCTCTTGGAAGCCTATGAAGGCGGACTGGGGACAAATGTCTCTTGTTGCCGACATCACTTACGGATCGGAAGGCAATAAAACAACTGTTACAAGTAGTTTCTTTTCGTCGCCGACGATCCCTGCCGAATTCAACGGAGTGTTCAGTGATTCATTGCAAGACGGTTCTTTGGTTGTAAAAGCAATTGTGAATGTTTATAAAAAAGGCAAATATCATCTTGAAGCGAATTTGAAAGACGAGAAAAACGGAGAATACATTGCCTATGCGATTCACGACGGTGATTTGAAATCAGGTTCCAATGAAGTGGAATTTATATTTTTTGGAAAAATCCTAAGAGATAAAGATTTGGACGGCCCGTTCCTCGCGACCTCTTTTCGGGGACATAGAGTCAATCTTCCGATTGACCCCGAATGGTTCAATCAGGGAGAGGAGGGTTTAAGAAAACTCCAAGCGGCAAAAACAACTGAGCCGGATAGAGAGCTGGTTTATCCTTACAAGGACGAATACAAAACAAAGTTTTATCAAGTGGAATCATTTTCAAAAACTGCTTGGGATTCTCAAGACAAACAGGACAGAATTCGTAGCCTCAAATCTTTGCAATAACCAGGAGTTGGTGATGAACTTTCCCATTTTAGATTCTATTTCGAAACAATTCAAAAAACACCCCTTTGTTTACGGAGGGGTTGTCTTTATTCTGGCCTTACCTGTCTTACTTCATTTTATTTTTTGGGGACTCGTTGCGTCCAAAGCTCCGGAATACAACGGTCTGAAAAAACATCCTTTTATCAAGACGAACGTGACCGTAATTCGGGATGCAAACGGGATTCCGCATATCGATGCAGGAGATTCCTTGTCCGCCTATTTTGCGTTAGGTTATACGATCGCTCAGGATAGGCTTTTCCAGATGGAATTGCAGAGACGGATCGGTCGTGGAGATCTTACCGAGTTATTCGGAGACAAGTTACTCGAGTCTGACAAATTTTTAAAATCCTTACTTCTTAAAAAAACTGCGGAAGAATATGCTAATTCCGAAAAACACCTTTATCCCGGGGCTTGGGAAGAATTGGACGCTTTCCTTACGGGTGTAAATGCATTTGTGGAAGAGGGAAATTTTCCTATCGAATATACCATTTTAGGAACCAAACCAAGACCATTTAATAGAATCGATGCGATCTCTTTTCTGTTTTATATGGGGTTTTCGTTTGCAGAAGGAATCAAGACGGATAGTCTCTATACCATTTTGGAATCGGAATTAAAGGACAGAAACGTACATGAACTTTTTCCAAGGTATGATTTGGAAAAAGGAGCGACGATCCTGGAATCGCAACCCGGGTCTCCCAAACTTTCTTCCAATTCTGATTCGGATCGTACGTTAAGGAATGATTCCACTTGGAAAGCAAGGAGTGAGTATTCGACAAATAATATCTCACCACAATCGGGAACCGATACGATCGCATTGCGCAGGTTAATTGATGAGGTCTCAAACCTGATTCTTCCGATCGAACCTTTGGAGGGAAGTAATTCCTGGTTGATTGCTCCTTCCCGTTCGGCAAGTGGCGGTGCCATCCTTGCGAATGACCCTCATATCGCATTATCAAATCCGGGAGCTTGGTATGAAGCGCATATTCGTTTTCCCGGGTATGAAAATTACGGTTATTTTCTTTCCATTCTCCCTTTTCCGTTGATTGCACATAATAAGGATAAGGCGTGGGGACTTACCATGTTGGAACAAGACGATGTGAATCTTTATTCGGAGATCGTTTCCGGAGACAAGGTAATGGAAAAGGGGAAATGGGTTCCCTTGCAAACCTATTCGGATCCGATCTTGGTAAAAGGAAAAGACCCCATACCTTTCGAAATCAAAATCTCCTCCCATGGTCCTATCATTACCGAACATATCAAAGGTTATATGGGAAAACCTGTGAGTTTGTATTGGGCACACCATCATCTACCCAACCCGCTTTTGGATGTAATTTATCAAATGGGCCGCTCTACCAGTTTCAGAGAATTGGACAGTGCTTCTTCTTTGATCGGTGCTCCTGGCCTTAACTTTAGTTATGCGGATTCCAAAGGAAATATTGCTTATTATTCCGTAGGCAGATTCCCCATTTTGAAGTCCGGGAATTCCCGTAAAATTTTAGATGGTTCCACAGGGGAAAATGATGTGATCGGTTATCTGCCTTCTTCACAAAATCCGAAAATTATCAATCCTAAGAACGGAATCATCATCACGGCAAACAATATGGTGACTTCTCAGAAATTGCCCGGTCTCGGATATCCTGAAGGAAATTGGCAACCCAGGGACAGATTTCTTCGTTTAGCGGATGTTTTGGGAAGACAAGACAAGTGGACACTGGAGGATATGGCTTCCCTACAGACAGATACTGTTTCATCATTTGCTCCCCGTTATCTGGAGATCGCTTTGCCTTCTTTGGAAAAAGTGAAGTCCCGTTCTGCAAAACAAGCTCTCGGGATTTTAAAAGCCTGGAATTTCGAACATGATTTGAATTCGCAAGGTGGTGCGGTTTACGATGTGTTCTTTTATCTTGCTTTGAAGAACATCGTTATAGATGAGTTAGGTGAAGATAAATTCAAGCTGTACGGGGATTTTGCGGAATATTGGAATGCATACAGAGGTATCATCCAAAACCCTGATTCCAAATTTTGGGATGATCAAAATACAAAAAATACGATTGAAACCAGAGAAGACATATTGATTCGGTCTTTGGAAGATACTGCTTCCTATCTCGAAGAACATGTATCAAGATCCCCATCTCTTTGGCGGTGGAAAAATTTATATAAAATCAAACACCCTCACCCTCTCGGAGTGATTCCTTTGATCGGCAAAATATTTGATATTGGTCCTTTGCCGGGTCCCGGTGGAGCAGAGGTAGTTAATAATCTCAAATACAAATTGATGAAAGAAGATTGGACCGCTACATCAGGGCCTTCCAAAAGAAGAGTCATCGACTACGGAAGGTTTGATGAATCTGTGACCCAGCTTCCTATCGGAAATAGTGGAAACCTCGGCAGCCCGTTTTACGGAAATTTGGTGAAGGATTATATAAATGGAGTGCATAGAAAGATCCTTTTTTCGGAGAAAAGCTACTCAGAAGGTAAGTATCGATTGGAATTTAAGCCCTTTTTGAAATAATTTTTCGAATTTTTCCGAGTCGCGATCAGTCTAAGGAAAACAAGGGATTCATAACGGTATTGCGCATAAACGCAAATGTATTTTATTCATTGAATACTTAATTTACGAAAATACATTTGTGTGCAATATCATTGCACACCTATTGTATGAAAAATATAAGTCTATTCATCATTTTCCTGGCATTGGCCCCCGCCCTTTTTCCGGTTTCTCTCTCTGATATAGAGAAAGAGTTTCAGGAACAAAATCTGCAGTTATTAATTAAACAATATGAGATCGAGTCTTCGAGGGCTCAAATTTTACAAGCGAGACTTTGGGAAAATCCCAGTATATCCTTTGAGCAAGGTACTTATAATAATGAAAGGCATTTTAACGTTCTTACAGAGTCTTTGACAAGTAGAAGTCAGTCTACCGTATCATTTCAGCAATTGATTGAGCTGGGTGGAAAAAGAGAAAAAAGAATTCAGGCCAAATCGCTTTTGAAGGGCATCACTGAATATGAGTTATATGACTTGACTCGCGCACTAAAATATGAATTGAGATCCGCTTTTTTCAGTCTTTATTATTCTCGTGCAAAGATGGACTTTTATCAAACAAGCAGCAAATCCATTTCTGACACGATCAGCCGTATGGAAAAATCCTACTTGGATCAGGATATTACTTTGAGTGAAATCATGAGGTTAAAAGCAATTTTATTTCAGTTGGATAATGAAAGTGCCAACCTTTCCGTACACATCCAGGAACAGGAAGATAATTTAAAGCTGCTTCTCAACCAAACGTCTTCCGATCGTTTTCCTTCTTTGAAATTGAATGAAAACAGATTGGATCGTTTTGATATTGCCGCTTTGAAAGTTAAGGAGTTGCAGGATTCCGGGGAAAAAAACCGTCCGGATGTTTTAATTGCAGAGCTTATGGTTAAATATGAAAAAACAAATTTATCTTTGGCAAGAGCGGAAGTAATTCCTGACGTCAGCTTGGGAGTTCTCTGGGATAAGAATGGCGCTTTCGGTTTTAATTATTTCGGAATGACCGCAAGTATGCCTTTGCCGATCAACGATAGAAATCAAGGAAACATCAAGTCCGCCGAACAGACGGTTAAATCTTCCGAGTTGCAGAAACAAATGATTCGGAATAAATTGAAAAAGGAAATATATACAGCATGGAAAAAAGCGAACGAAAAGGATAAGATATATAAATCCTATGCGAAAAATTTCGTTGTAGATTATCATTCTCTTGCGGTGATTATGCTTAAAAATTATAATAAAAGGTATATAACTATTATTGAATTTGCCGATTTCTTCGATGCTTACAGGCAAAGTATGGATCAGTTTTTGGATTTACAAATAGAAAGACTTCAATCCTTTGAAAATTTGAATTTTGTCGTCGGCTCTAACCTTTTGGAATTGGAGAAATAGTTGATACATGAATAAAACATTCATTTGCCTGTTTTCATTGTTGTTACTTTTTTGTTCTAAAGAAAAAGATAAGCCTGTTATAGATCATGACTATCCCGTGTTATCTGATAACGGCATGACAATCAAGTTTCCCAATCAGGAATCTATGTCAAGATTCACGTCCGTTAGTATTGAGAAAAGAACAGGATTCTTATCTGTGCTTGCAACGGCTCATGTGATTGCGAGTATATCCAATTCTGTTCGGAATAAAGAAAAAGTAATACTGTTTGAAAATCCTGAAATTGCATCTTTGTATTCCGGCTATAAAAAATCTCAAACGGATTTGATCAAGGCAAGAAAGAATATAGCAAGGACGAAAGATATGTTTGAGAATCGAGTTGCCACTAGAAAGGATATGTTTGAAGCGGAAGCTGAGTTAACGGATTCTTTGGCAGTGATAGAAGAGAATGAATCGAGATTAAGAAGTTTTGGATTCAATCCGAATCAATTGGAATCATATTCTCCCGGCACTATACTTATTGTTTCCGAGTTACCTGAATCCCAACTTTCTCAAGTGGAGCTTGGGGAGACGGTTGAGATTGTTTTTTCAGCTTATCCGGATAAGGTATTTTTGGGTAAAGCGGAGTCTATCGGAGACAGCCTGGACAGCACGACGAGAACTGCAAAAATCAGAGTTTCTTTGAAAGTTAAATCACAGAAGATTTTACCAGGGATGTTTGCAAATGTCGAGTTTGGTGACAGTACGGACGATCTTCTTATTCTACCAAAAACTTCCGTAGTGAGTGTAGAGGGTAAGGATTATGTTTTTGTAAAAACGGATATAAATACGATCGTTAGGAGGGAAATTAAATATTTATCAGGAGCCGGGAATGATATTTCGGTTCTTTCCGGTTTGGAAGCAGGAGAGGTTGTAATTACAGAAGGAGTTGTCTTGCTTAAGGGAATCAGTTTTGGACTGTAATACGAATGATTGAGAAATTTATAGAGATTAGCCAAAAACAAAAAATACTGACAGTCTGCGTCGTTTTATTGATCATTCTGTGGGGGATTTATTCCTGGAATGCTTTGAAAAAAGAGGCTTATCCGGACATCGGAGATACGCAAGTATCGGTTATTGTAAGGTATCCCGGTCGTGCTGCTTTGGAAGTGGAGCAATTGGTCACTCTTCCTTTGGAGAGGGCGCTGAGCTCTGTTCCAAGTGTAATCAGCCGGCGTTCTAAAACAATATTCGGTCTTTGTGTTTATCAACTTGTTTTTGAAGACGGTGCTGACGACTACTTTGCCAGACAAAGAGTTTTAGAAAAGATGAGCTTACTAGACCTTCCCGAAGGGGCTGATTTTGATTTGGCCCCTCTTACGAGTCCTGTGGGCGAAATTTTACGTTATGTGATTGAGTCTGACGAATACCACAGCCAAACGGACTTAAGGACTTTTCAAGAATGGATCATTATCCCTCGTTTGCTACAGGTAAACGGAGTTGCTGATGTCATCAATTTCGGAGGTTTGTCTAAACAATACCACGCAGTTATATTTCCGGAAAGGCTCTATGGTTTGAATTTGAGCTTGGAGGATGTGGTTCAATCGATTCAGAAAAATAATTACAACACAGGAGGAAATTATATTCATTCGGGCGAACAGAGTTTGGCAATCCGAAGTATGGGGGCCATCCGATCACAAAAAGATCTGGAGTCGATCGTTGTTAAAAATTCCGGAGGGACTCCCGTGTTTCTATCTCAATTAGGAAGAGTAGAAGAGGGTTACATGCCTCCGACAGGAGTTTTGGGTTATTATTATTTTAAGGACGGCATAAAAGCGGAAAACCCAACCGGAGTTCAAGGAATGGTCGTTATGCGGAGAGGACTAAATCCTTCGGAAGTAATTATTGGTCTTAAAAGTAAGATAGATGATATAAATGAAAATCTACTTCCAAAAGGGGCCAAACTTACTTTGATTTATGATCGTTCAGAATTAGTTGATCATACTGTTCACACCGTGACAAAGACGGTTTTGGAGGGGATTTTATTCGTATTGATCATACTTATTTTTTTTCTGGGAAGTTGGTCAACGGCTTTGATCGTTGCTATTACAATTCCGGTATCTCTTTTGTTTGCTTTCGGAATGATGCACATCACGGGGATCCCTGTAAACTTGCTTTCGTTAGGTGCAATTGATTTTGGTATCATTGTGGATGGAGCAGTTGTTATGGTGGAAGCTTTGCTGCGTTCACTCCGAAAGCCGGAAGATAGAACTCCTGAACGTTTTATGGAAGTTTCGAAGGATACCGGTACAGAAGTCTTTTTTTCCATCTCGATCATTATATTATCTTACTTTCCGATTTTTTCACTGCAAAGGGTGGAAGGAAGATTGTTTTCACCTATGGCATATACTCTTTCTTTTGCAATAGGAGGATCCCTTCTCCTAACATTATCCATTGTACCGATTTTGTTATACTATATTACTAAAAAATCGAAGTCGAACAGGATGGTACAATGGGAAAATCCGATTTATCTAAAGATGGAAAAATATTATTCCATGATTTTGGATCGACTCTTTCTTAAATATCGAAGATATGCTATTGGTGGAATTATTACTGCTTTTCTATCATTCACTGTTTTGTTTTATAATATTGGAGTTGAATATTTACCTGAGTTAGACGAAGGTTCCTTAAACATTAGGGCCTTTTTGCCCCCGGGGATTTCACTGCAAACGGCAAAAGTTATGTCCGATGAGTCCAGATCTATAATCAAGGGAAAAGAAGAAGTGGATTTGGTACTTACACAGTTAGGTCGAAATGATGATGGGACCGATCCGTATGGTTCGAATAGAATTGAAATTTTGGTAGGCTTGAAACCTTACGCCGAATGGAAATCCGGAAAAAGTAAACTGGAGCTAGCTGACGAAATTAAATCCGAACTGGTTCGCTCCTTTCCTGGAGCAAAGTTTCTTCTTTCCCAGCCTATTATGGATAATGTTTCCGAATCCGCTACGGGAAGTGTTGCCGATTTGGCGATTCATATCGGGGGAACGGATCTTATCAGATTAAGAGAATTAGGAAATGAGATTTTATCGGTAATTTCTGCCATTCCGGGATCAGTCGATGCAGCAATTGAGCAGGAGGGTAATCAAGCTCAAGTAGTAATCGAAATTAATAGAAGGAATGCTGCCCGTTACGGAATCAATATAAGCGAGATTCAGGATATGGTTGAAGCTTCAATAGGAGGAAAGGAAGTTTCTATTCTTTATGAAGATGTTTGGCGATTTGGGATCGTTGTTCGATATCCTTCTTCTTATAAGAATTCTGTGAAAGCTTTGGAAGGATTGTTGGTGAAATCCGAAAGCGGAGCTTTCATTCCATTAAAAGACCTTGCTTCCATAGAGGAGAAAGACGGGCCGACCATCATTCAAAGAAACGACGGAAGAAGAGTTATTTCAGTTAGGACAAATATTCGAGATAGAGACCAAGCGGGATTTGTAAAAGAAGCGCAAGAGTTGGTGAACAAAAAAGTCAAACTGGACAAGCGGTATAATTTAACGTGGGGTGGAGAATATGAAAACCTGACTAGAGCAGGTGATCGGTTGATGATCATTATCCCCTTGACTTTTGTATTGGTATTTTTGCTTCTTTATTTTCATTTCGGAGGCTTTCGTTATTCGCTTACAGTGATGATTTGTACTCCTTTTTCTTTAACGGGAGGAATTCTCAGCTTGGCATTAAGAGGATACCATTTCAATGTCTCAGCTGGCATCGGTTTTATTTCCCTATTCGGAATTTGTACGATGACCGGGGTTTTGTTTCTTTCCCGTATGAAAAAGCATCCCATTTCCGGAAGTCTGGAAGAACAAAAATCCGCAGTGAAAGAAGCTGCTGTTTTGCAGTATAAACCGAGAATCATGACAATAGTATTGGCGTTATGTGGACTGGTCCCCGCGATGTTTGGCCATGGGGTCGGTTCCGATATCCAGCGTTATATGGCGACTGTAATCGTGGGAGGGCTTGGTTTTGAATTACTGTTTGCTCTCACTTTGTTGCCATGTGTTTACCTCTGGCTTTGTTCGGAAAAGCCTGAGGGGAGAACGGCGGATATTATATCCCCGCCCTGATTTGGGAGGGGTAACTCCACTTACAATTCGAATGTGATGAACCAGGTCTACGCTCAGTCCTACTTTCTGAATTCCACGCAAGCCTGGATGGATCAGGTGCTGCGTCAGAAAGGTTGATTCCGCGCCCAGTGGGAAGCCGAGGCAGATCAAACTATTTATAATTACGTCTCGGGCATAACAGCAAGGCGTAGTTAAACGCAGTAATTCATTGTTAGACGTAAATTAAGCGACAGATTTAGTTTTTTTAATCTTTTCTTTGGTTTTAGAAACCTCTTTATAAGTTCTAATATCTTTAATTACTTCTTTAAGTTTGTATTCTTCAAATCTGATATCAAAATCATTTTGTAATCCAATCCAAAAGTGAGGATTGAGTTCAAAGAATTTTCCTAATTTAATAGAAATGGCAGCAGTAATATTTCTCTTACCATTAATAATATCCGAAATATTAGATTCAGGAATTCCCGTTTCTTTTGCCAGCCTATAAGCGGAAATATTAAGAGGGATAAGGAACTCTTCGGAGAGAATTTCGCCTGGATGAACATTAATAAAAGTATTTTTTTTCATAACTTCTCCTCGAATTTAATGGTAATCGACAATTTCGACATCGAAAGCATTTCCTTGATGAAATGAAAAACAGATTCTCCATTGATCATTAATCGAAATTGAATATTGCCCTTTTCTATCACCCTCCAGTAAATGAAGTCTATTAGATGGAGGAACTTTTAATTCCTTAATGTCTAGAATATTATTAATCATTCCAAGCTTCATCTGTGCTTTTCTCTGGATCTCCGGAGGTAATTTCTTTGAGAACTTCCCCTTCCAAATCCCTTCAGTTTCTTTATCAGCAAAGGATTTGATCACCAATAAATACATACCAAGACGGTAAGTATTGTCAACTTTAATTTCCTGTGCCTCGTAAAAACTATTTAGCTCGTATTATTTCCAAAAATCTTAGCGCAAATCGGTTTTTAAAAAATCAAATAAGCATAGCTCGTCCTTCCCCCAAAGGGCCTTAATTTTATAGAACCAAATAACGGTAAGGCTGGTTTTTTTAAGCTGCTTTTTCCCAGGAATAGGTATGATAGAGTCCGCCAAGAACCGGTGGTGGATGTTTTGGCTGTTATATCAAAAGGAAGGATTTGCCTTGTTTCCAAATCCATAAAAAATATGACTTTGTACATTTCCCGAAAGTTATACGAGAAAACTGTGAATAGATCGGAGACGATCATGGAATTGGAATGCAAATAAGAAAGCATGACCAACTTCGATCGTTCCCAGGGAGTTGTATGAAAGACTTTGTGTTTTCTTTTGTAAGCAGCAAGCTGGGTTCGAAGGAAGATATTTTCCAGGAGGAGTTCTTTATATCGTAAACACAAAATGAGATGAAAAAGAAGCAAAGAAAAGCAAATCAGGAAATCAATTATGTCCATCCGTATTTATGTCGTTTTGTGGCCACTTTCTGGTGATGAATCGGAATTTTATAAATAAGGATTATTTTAAAAAAGCAGGGAAGTATAAAAGTTTTTGAATAGTAATAGCCTAAACCCCGCAGAAACTATGTTATTGGATAAAAAGTAAATTACATCGAACAAAGTGAATAAAAAGGAATCTTGCCTTATAAAAATCAACTCCCGCGCCACCGGATCGACCAGCGAAGCGAGCGTTGCCGCCTTAGGGAGACGCCGGGTCGTTTAACAAAAAGAGGAATAGTAAAGGAAACAATGCGAGGCGCTAAAGCAAAACATAGATAAAGTCCCTCTTCTCTTAAAAGCAAGAGAGATGTTTCCTTACACAATTATTTAGAAACTATCTTTAGTTATGCGCCAGATAGGGAAACTTTGGGGACATCTCTGTAGAAAAGGAGATGGACACCCTGGAATTCTTGCTTTGGCTAGAGGACTTTACAAGTTACAATCTGCGGCAATCATGTGCAAGTTACTTACTTATGGTAATAAGATGGTTCTTGGTATAGGACGGATTTCCCCGCCCTGATTGGTTGGGGTTAACCAACTCACCACCCAATGTGTTCCTCTTATCCTATTCTTTCCGTAATTTCCAGAGCTTTCCCTTTTATGGAAAATTTTCTTAGGAAAAGTTCGCTTTTCCGCTCTTTTGCCGCTGTCTGATCTTAAATTCCGGGCTGGGGATTGGTCGAATCTGGCCGATAGAAATCTTAGAATGTGTTCCCGTATCCGAATCTTTTTTTTCGTATTTTCTCTCTTCCTGAAACCTGTGTTCCTTTGGTCTCAAACTTCGGAAGAGAGATTGGCATTCGCATTCAAAAGCCAAAATTCACTAGATCCGCTTCGTATGATCGTAGTTGGAGAAGTGGTAGGAATTGAAAAAGCAAGTTACTTTGAAGCGGATAAATTATCCGCGGAATTGGATGTGGATACGAGGCCCGATACTGTCACCTTAAAGGTGGCAAGTCCGAAGGGCTTGCGAGTGGGTCAAACCTTATACCTGCTTGAAAAAAACCAGGATCATAAAACTTATCGGGACGCAAACATTGTCGGTATGGTGACGGTTCGATCTGTTTTTCAGACGACTTTTTTCGGCTGGCAAGTAAGGGGAGACGGCTATCTTCGTTTGATTGAAGATAGGCCCGTAACGGCTGCTAGGTTACTTGACGCCACCAAATACGAAGAAGCTGTTATGGCAAAAAAACAAGGGGATCATTTTGTTGCGAAGGGAAAATGGGACGAGGCCATCCGTCTTTACAAACGTGCTATTTCTTTAGATCCTAATTATCCTGACACTCATTTTGCCTTGGGGAAAGTACACTGGAATGACGGGGAAGGTTATGTTTCTGCGGCATACGAGTTTTCGCAAGCCTGGAAGAATAAGGAAAGATTTTCAAACGGCCAGGAACAACTATTATTTTATCTTGAATATATGCGTTTTCTGATTTACCAATTTAAAACGGAAGGAAAAGAAAACACAAAAAATTTGGAGTTGCTTCCTCAGATTGCCAAGGAAGCCCGTAGTCTCAATCCTAAAAATTACGAAGCATGGTTGTATAGTTTCGAGTCCGCTTATTTGCAATTTGTACGCGCGAACGTTCTGGCTTCCGGAGTTGAATCCAGAAAGAACAAAGAGGAGTGGTCTGAAAAAGCGGAAGAAGCCTTATTGAAAGCAGCCAATTTGCGCAAATCGGATTTTTACCTGCATAAGCTTGCCTGTGAATTCTATAATTTAAAATGGAAGGAAACAAGAAACACTCCGAAAGAAAAAGAGTATAGAGATAAACTTGTGGAACATGGTAGACTCTTGCGGATTTATTATACCGGTGAAACCGGCATTGCGGATGAGATTTTAAATGCGATCCGACTTGCTGAAAAACAATCCGGAGTATTCTGAACGATTATTCAGAAAGGATTTTCATACTCTTATCAAATAAAAAATCTTCCAAATACAGCATATCGTTTGAGGACGAACTGAAATAGTTTACCCCCAGATGATAATGATCCCCTTTGTCCAGATATCTTATGATTTCTCCTCGTATAATCAAAGTTACTTCCTTTTTCAGAGGAATAAACATCTTGATGATATTATGCCGCTTCAGATACTGGAACAAACGTTTGTCGTGAATCTCAAACAAAAGACCGTCTAGGGAAATATCCACAACCCTAGTTGTACTTTGCATAGTTTCATAGCTACCGTATTGAATTGCTACTTTGGTAAATGCATAACTTATGATTTCGGCAAGTTCGTGGATGTAGATGGCTTGTGCGCTTGAAATTGTAAAACGGTCCATGGCAGTGGAGTAAGTTTTTAAATGACCGACCACATCTTCGTACAATCGGATGGGTGCGATCACATAGGACACAAAAAAATCCCTTGATTCCATCTTCCTCATGGATTCGAAAAACTCCTGAGTAAAGTCTTCTCCCAGTTCCTTAATCATATCTTTGTATTCGGAATTGAAATTAAACAAAAACTCGCTGTTTGTTTCCTGGATATAGGACTCCATTCGGCTGCAGTCGGGAATGTATATGGTTTTGCCCGTTTGTTGCAGAAATTTTTTAACAAACTGTTCCGGCTCCGAAAGCTGTTTTGTTTCATTATAAAAAACGATTTCGTAGTCTTTGGAAACTTTTTGAATCGCTTCCGTAAGGATTACATTTACAAGCTTAAGATCCGGCTGGTCCTTCCGTATTTCTTTCATTAGGTGGGGGAATCTGCTTTCTGCGTAAAGGTTTTTTCCGACCTCTCTTGATCCGCCCGTCAAGGAACGGAATAGAATGATAAAATTCATAAAAAGATCATCTACCGGAATCCTTCTGCTGGTTCTGAGCTGATAAGATTGAAGTTCGGTTGGCGTTTTTATGATTATTTTTCCCTGTTGGATATCGGTAATCACCACTTCGAACTGGTAGTTTATGTTCATCACTTCAAACCGGACACGTGCCCTTCTTGAGCCTTTTTCCACGATGTCGGGAATGAGAAGCGTGACTGTGTCCGCCTCGATTTCTTCTACGGCGGCAACCAGGTTTTCCTCTTCGTAAATAAATTCGAATTCCCTATTGTCCGCTTTTAGATAATAGAACAGATGTTTGACGATGTTTACGTCCGAGCCGACGATCGTCTCTTCAAAAAGAGATTCCAGGATCGTAATGAGTTCCTGCATAGAGTCCGTTCTTCCGATCGCCATATATATAATATCGAATCCGAAATGCCCAAAATACAAACCCAAAGCCGGAAAAATCTAAGGGAAAACGACAAAATACGTCGAAAGAGGAAGTATATGGAACTAGTTCTACCAAACCAAGTCAACCCAGAACTCCTACCGATGATCCGCCAAGGACTCATCAGTCCCGAAAAACTTGCCATCCTGGTGGATTTGGCGGAAATCGTGGATCGTTTTTCCACGACTCTGTTTACAGAGGTCGAAGTGCAGGAAAAACTGAAAGAACAGTTCGGCGTTCTTCCTGACATCATCACTTGGGGGGATTATTTCCAAACAGAAGTTGCCTCCAGATACTTTTTGGAAACGGAGGAATCCTTACGAAAGATTGTGGATACGATTCGTTTTGATTTGATTTCCGCACATTTGATCTTTGCGGGCAAACCGGAGTATTATAAAAACAATGTGCGTTCGGAAGCATTGGTAAGCAAAGGAATCGATACCGTCCTTTGGAAAAATGAAGAGGAAGAATCCATTCATCTGGAAATTCTTTTGGATTATTTCGAAAACTTGGGACTTGGCAATCGTCCTCTTTCTTTGCAGGATAAAGTTTGGTATGAGGCATTTAATATAAAGGAAGTCGCCGTTTAATATGAGTAAGTATGAGTTTATAGAAGTTGAGAAGGATACAAACTCAAACGGTCAGATCATATCCGTATTTTTAAATAACCCCGGATCTCGCAATTCCATGACCTGGAAGATGGGAGAAGAATTTGCCGATGCAATTCGTTCCATTTCAAAGGAAAAAAAACTTCCTCGTGCAGTGATCATTTCCGGAAAAAACGATGTGTTTTGCGCAGGAGGAGATTTGAATCTGCTCAGATCTTTTTCAGAGAAAACATTTTCTCAAAATAAAAAAGGAATGCGAAAGTTCTACAGTTTTTTTCTTTCCGCTCGCAATCTACCTGTTCCTGTTCTAGCAGCTGTTAATGGGCATGCGATCGGGGCCGGTCTTTCCATCGCATTCGCATGCGATCTTCGGGTGTTTGCCAATGAAGGGAAATATTCGTTTAATTTTGTTAGGTTGGGAATCCATCCGGGTATGGGGAGTTCTTACCTGGCTCCGGAACTTCTGGGCAAAAGTTTGGGAGGAAGATTATTATTTTCAGGGGAAACGTTTTCGGGCATTGACGCTAAAAATTGGGGACTTGCCTGGCAATCCCATCCTAAAGCGGAAGTGTATGCAAAAACGAAAGAATTGGCCGTCTATATGGCGGAAGCCGCTCCCCTTGCTTTGCAAGAGTTGAAACAAAATTTATATTCCTGGAAGGACTTGGATCGGGCCCTAAAAAAAGAAGCGGAGTCCCAAGCTCGCAATTTTATTTCTGCCGATTTTAAGGAAACTTTGGCAAGCATCATAGAAAAAAGGCCGCCGGTTTTTATTGGAAAGTAGGATTAGACTCTTTTTTTTGCAAAAAAAAGAGACCAAAAAACTTTCCATTCGGGTTAACTCCCCCCTCGTTTTTTCCGATCTTAAAAATGATTGATAATCGAGACAAAATCTGTTGCCTGATTTTGTCTTAAATCACTCCCGGGGGGTCACCGAAAGGGAACCCCCTTTTTTTATTTCCCTTGTTTCTTCTTTGAGAGATTAAATACTGGAAGAAGCTATGAGAGAAAAATACCGGGAGGGAACAAAATTATTTGGAAATCCCCTCACTCATCCCCTCAACCTAATCTTAATTTTCAATTGTCTTGTCTTTTTACTTCAACATTTTGCTAACCAGCAGTTAATCTTTCGTTTTGCCTTGATTCCTGATTTTGTTCTTTCGGGAACATACTGGCAATTGTTCACGTACGGATTTCTTCACGAGACTGCCGGCATTTTTCCATTCCATTTGATTTTGAATATGTACGGTTTTTATATGCTGGGTACTTATGTGATTCCGGCACTTGGAAAACTGAAGTTTACATTGCTTTATTTCGGATCTCAGTTGGGTGGCGGATTATTGGTGCTTATTTCGGCCATCATTAATAATCAATTAGGTGGAGAGATTCCTATCCTGGACCATTCCTCCGTTCCTACCATCGGCGCTTCTGGCGCCGTATTCGGACTACTTGCCGTATTCGGGCTCTTGTATCCCAATTCGGAACTATTTCTTTTGGTATTTAGAGTGAAGGCGAAAAATGCGGTTTGGATATCCTTACTCGTAGGTTATGTGATCACCCTTTTCGGAAACGGTGGTATTTCTAACACTTGTCACTTGGGTGGGGCCATCACAGGCATTCTTATTTTCAAACTAATGGAAAGAAAAATCCGGTCTGTAAATCTTCCTTCCCTTCCCGGAATGGAATGGGAGAGAGAAGAGGCCCCTGCACGCCAAAAACCAAAATCCATTCTTCCCAGAGCGGAAGATTTGTTTTCCGATCAGAAAAAAGCAAATGAAATCGTCCTATTTGAATTATCGAAACTTACTTCTTTTGAACAAGTTGAGGACTATCTTCACGATAAACAGGTGGTAAATGCTAATATTTGCCCGCCTTCTACGTACAATTCTGAAGATCCCATCTGCTTGCGCTGTGAATGGCTGCCTAACTGCGCTTTAAGGAAGGCAAAAGGGTAAATAATTTTCCGGGTAATTTCTTGACAAATTTCAAAAATGAGGACAATAAACCAATGGCTGAAAATAAAAACAGCACGATGAGTGAAGTCCTTAAGAGAGAAAAGCTCAGAAAGGAACACAAAAAAGAACAAGTCGAAACGGAAAGAAAAGCCATTGAAGCCGCAGTTGCGAAAATGGCACCCTCCGCAACGGACGAAAAACCTAGCATTGCTTCCGCAGCAAATTCCCGCAGGTATCTCAGTTCTTACGAAGTTGCTGTGATTAAAACTTCAAAAGACCTTCGATATTATTTTTTATTGGAAGAGGAATACGCTTCCAAATTCAAAGAGATTTACCAATCCAATGAAGAAACATTCAAAAGGTATGCAATCGACGGCCCGAAGTATTTGGAATACATTCGTGAGTCTTATGAGCGATATAAAAAAGTTCATTCCCTGATGCCTTTGGAACCTATGAAACCAAAATATTTTAAATATGTGGTAGATTCCATTCATGAATTGATACATATGCTTGGGCAACGTTTTGGAAGCTAGTTGATCCGCAGCATGCAAATCAATCGGAAGACCGCATGAGTAAGTCCATATTATTATTGGAAGATGATTTGGAGTTTGCCCGAGAAGTCATTCGACGTTTCCAAGTATCCGGCAGCGAATATCATGTGATTCATTTTTCCAATTTTCAAGACTTCAAATCCAACGAACCCGCATCTTTGGATTTGATTTATTTGGACTTAGGGCTGCCCGATGTGGACGGACTTTCCACCATTCCTTACCTCAGACAAAAATACCCGGATGCAAAATTATCCGTACTCTCTATATTTCAAGATGAGGAAAAAGTTTTTCAGGCCATCCGATTCGGAGCTTGCAGTTATATTTGGAAATCCGATTTAAAAGATATCCCGGAGACAACTCGTGTGATTTTGGAAGAAGGTGTTTTGCTCACCCAAAACATAGCACTTCGTATCATTCGCCATTTTCAAACACCGGCTAGCAAAAATGAAATGGTAAGTATTCTTTCCGTTCGTGAAAAACAAATTTTAGATCGTATCGTAGACGGAGAAACGGCAAAACAAATCAGTCATTCTTTAGGAACTTCGGACGGTACTGTGCGAAACCAATTGAAAAGTATTTATAGAAAACTAGAAGTAAATTCAAAGAGCGAACTTATTCTTAAATTCAAAAGATGACAAAAGACACTGGTTTAAGATATGAACTGGTGCTTCGTAAGATTACCAAAAGACCGAGAACTTATTTCGGGATCGTTTATCTATTCGCCAATACGTTGGGCGTATATTTGGAATGGAAAAGAAATGTCCCCATCCTGATGTATTTGGACGGATCCATGATGATCCTTAGTTTGCTTTTGATTTATATCTCCCGTAAAAAATTAACATTTCAAAACATTTCATTTTATATGTTCTTATTTGCTATGGGAATCGTCCTGGAGATAGAAACCCAGTTTTATGATCCTGCAGGCGAGTTTGATAATGTAAAAGTAGGTTACTCTACATTTTTGATTTTAGTCTTATCCATATTTCTTTTTCCGGGTCGACCTGTTTATTTTTCTCTATTTTGGAACTCTCTCTATCTCTATTCATTTATCCGTTATACGTTTCTCGGGCCTTTTGAAGAAATTTTTTTCCGTTTTCTCGTGATGGCAAGTTACGGTGCCCCCGCTTATATTTTCTCAATGCTAATGTTTGGTTGGTGGTATAGACTCAATCTTCAAAACGTAATTCAAAAACACAAAATCCTGCTTCTGCAGAAAAAACTGAGATTTCAGGAAAGAAAAACAATCTATGATGATATGCATAATTATCTGGGAGCCGGGTTAACTTCTTTGTTTGTGGGACTGGAAAAAATTCCGGAAGGAGAGACCGTTACTTCCGAACAAAAAGACAATCTGCGTCGGACGGCATTATTTTTAATCAGTAGTCTCCAAGCAGGAATTTCTGTTGTCGAAGAAACCAAACTGCTTTCGGAAAATTTATTTATAGGTATGAAGACTATTTTGATCCGTCGGTATTCCTATTCCGGCAGGAAGGTTCTGTTTGATTTTCCGAATGATTATGATTCCATCCCTTCCTTGTTTCCAGCTAAGGAAAAAGATTTTTTATCTCTTCTGACGGAAGTTACCAATAATGATTTAAAATATGGAATCTCAAATCCTGTTTGGAAATTAAATTCCGATGAGAAAGGACTTGAATTCAGTTTTATATCCCATACAACGTATTCACTCTCAAACGGGAGGGGTAAGGAGATTTTGGAAGAACTGATGGAAAAACTCGGCGGTGTGATAAAGGAAAATCTGAATGAAGACGGTTCCATAATGATTCAATTTTTATTTTGAATGATCATATGAATTTGACTTATATACGAATTTTTCTGATTTTTGCCGCCTATTTTAGTGTTAGCTGCAAGAAGGCGGGCCCGGAATTTCCTATTTCGGATGGCAAGATAGATTTGTCCGGTTGGGATCTTAATAGACAACCAATCGTTCCTCTTAGAGGAGAATGGAAACTTTATCCCTATCTTTGGCTGGACGGACAGACTCTTCCTTCGGAAGAACCTGTTTCCATTGATACGAGCAAACAAAACTGGAATTCGAGTATTTCTAAATGGGTGGATAAAGAAGGGAATGCTTGGGGCACGTATGTTCTCAGTCTAAAACTTCCTCAAAATATAGATACGGAAGATATTTTGCTCCGCTCCGGTGTTTACGGAGTCGCTGCAAAATTTTTTATCAACAGGAAACAAATCGGAGAATCAGGGAAGATCACCAAATATGAATATGGTGGAGAGGTCATCAGTACAACCGACCGATTGTTTGCCCTTCCGGCTGATTTGGATACGAGTCGGGAAGTTCTGCTTTATATTCAGGTTTCCAATTTTCATCATGCGCGGGGAGGGATGTGGAATCCTCCAACTCTTGGAAAAAAAGCGGTTCTTGAATCCCAAAATAATCTGGCTTTGGTGCGAGAGTCGTTCGTTGTAGGAGGTTTGATTTTACTCGCACTTTATCAATTGAGTTATTATTGTTTTCGCAGAAAAAATCCAAGCTCGGTTTTGTTTATTCTTTTTTGTTTCTTTATGGCCACCCGCCTAACAGTTACGGGAAGAAACATCTTTTCCGTTGTATCCGCTATGGAAGACAATGAGATCAGCATGCGGCTCAATTATTTTTCTTTTTTTGCCGGATCACTTACCGGACTATATTATATAAGATCATTAAACCCCGTTGCCATTCCCATCCGATTCATCCATTTTTCCGGGATTATTTATATTTTACCGATCCTGGTTTCCATTTTCGGTTCTACTTATTATTTGAGTTTGACTCTTTACCCTATGATCTCCGTTACCTTTCTGCCCATTATCGTTTGCCTCTATGTGATTTATCAAATTTGGAAATCGAAACTGGAAGGAAGAGAGGCACTCGTGATAGGGCTTCTCTTTTTTTTCGGATCGGTGATCCACGATATTATGTTATTGTTCACCGGAAGTCTGGGCGGAGAGATTATGAGTTTCGGGCTGCTTGTTTTTGTTCTCTCGCAAAGTTTTTATCTTTCCAGAAGGCACACGAGTGCAATGAATCTTGCCGAAACCAATTTGCGCGCGGCCCAGTATCAATTGGTTCAATCGGAAAAAATGTCTTCTTTGGGAGCAATCGTCGCAGGCGTTGCTCATGAAATCAACTCGCCACTAACGGTAGTTAATGTTTCGGCAAACAATCTGCAAACTTCCTTGGAAACTATGATGAAATCCCTTTCCGAGATTTCCAAATCTTTGGATGGAAAAAATCTCGCTTTGTTTTTGAAATTGATCGAGCAGGCGCGTTTGCCTGTAAAACATCTTTCCTATAAAGAAGAAAGATCCATTAGAAAAGAGATCGTCAGTTTTTTAGAAGAGAAGGGAAGTAAGGATCCTGCTTCTTTGGCAGAAAACCTATTGGAGATGGGAATTGATCACCTTCCTTTGGAGTATTCGGAATACTTGAATGATTCTTCCTATGAACCGGTCTGGAAATGGGCCTATGAATTCTTCGGGCTTATTCGGAAAACGGAAGGAATATTATCCGCTTCTCAAAGAGTTGAAAAAATAGTTTTATCTTTGAAATTATTTACTCACTTCGATCCGAAAGCGGAAAAAAAACTAACCGATATTATTGAAGGAATTGAAACTGTTCTGACTGTATTTTCCCATTCTTTCAAAACGGGAATTGAGATTGTAAAAGATTATTCGGTGGTTCCGGAAATATTTTGTTACCCTGATGAATTGATTCAAGTTTGGACCAATTTGATTCACAACTCCATCCAAGCTATGAAAGAAACAGGAGTGATTAAAATCTCAATCCGAAAAGAATATTTTGAATCGGAAAATTATATTTCCATTTCCATCGAAGATACGGGAAGAGGAATCCCCCTTTCTTTGCAGGAAAAGATTTTTGAACCGTTCTTTACAACCAAATCAGCTGGGGAGGGAACGGGTTTGGGTTTGCATATCACCAAACAAGTGATAGATAAGCATAATGGAAAAATTCTTTTGGAATCCGTTCAAGGTAGAACATTGTTTCGTATTCTCTTGCCTGAGTTGACTCTCGGATCTCCTTCTTTCTCCGAATGACATGCTGATTAAATTTGAATTCTGTCCTAATTGGGATATTTACACTACCGTAGGTGCCGTGTTAGTATAGTTTCTTGGCATTTATATGAATTCCTCTCTGAGACAAATCTTTATTTTTCTAGTCATTGCTTTGGTCTACTGCCTGTGGATTTTTGTAGGTTATGATTTGGTGGGGTTGGTGGATGTTCTTTCTTAGAGAACCCTCAGCAGAAAAGAAGAGCTAATTTTGTCCTCTTTCTCGGTTGACAGGGGGCTTTTGGGCAAAGCATGCTTCGATTATGATCGAATCCCGTAAAACTTCGGAAACGGATATCAAATTGGATCTCAATGTTCGTGGAACTGGGAACTACCGCTTTGATACGGAAATCCCGTTTTTCGACCACATGCTTTCCCATATTTCAAAACATGGGCTGATAGATATGGATCTTCACCTCAGAGGAGATATAGGGATTGATTGCCACCATTCCGTAGAGGATACGGCCATCCTTATGGGTCAGATGATCCACAAGCAACTGGGCGACAAAAAAGGGATTTTCCGTTACGGTCATTTCACCATTCCCATGGATGAGGTATTGACCACAGTTGTAGTGGATTTGGGAGGAAGATTTTTCTTCAAATACACAGGCCCTCCGATCGACGGAAAATTCGGAATTTATGATGCGGAACTTTCTCTGGAGTTTATGCAAAAACTCGCCCTCAACGCAAAGATGAACCTCCACATCGTAGTTCATTACGGCGAAAACAGGCACCATATTCACGAATCTATTTTCAAAGGTTTGGGTAAGGCGCTTCGGCAAGCAATTGCAATCGATCCGAATGCCTTAGGTCAGATTCCTTCCACCAAAGGGATGTTAGAGTGATCGCAGTTCTCGATTTTGGAATGGGCAATATCCATTCCTTGTTGAAAGCGGTTTCCCTTTATACTGACAAGTTTGAATTTACATCGGATTTGGATAAGATCCGTAAAGCGGATAAGATCATTCTCCCCGGAGATGGTCATTTTAACAAAGCCATGGAAAATCTGAATGCTTCCGGTTTTTCGGAAGTTTTGAAAGAACACGTGGCGGAGAACAAACCGCTATTAGGAATCTGTATCGGCTATCAGGTATTATTTGAAGACTCCGATGAAACTTCCAAAAAAGGTCAACTGATCGGCGGACTCGGCCTTATCCGTGGCAAAATCCGTAAATTCGAAGGCAAACCCTCTCTCACAAAAGTTCCCCACATGGGCTGGAACAAATTATTCGAGATCAAAACAAAATCTACAAAACTTCTCAAAGGGATTCAAAACGAATCCTTTATGTACTTCATTCATTCTTATCGTCCGATCGGTGTGGATCGAATGGATACAACGGCAAACTGCCGTTACTATGGGGAATCTTTTCCGGCGGTTGTGGAAAAAGGTTCCGTGTTCGGAACCCAGTTTCACCCTGAAAAATCGGATAAACTCGGTCTCCAAATCATCAAAAATTTTATAGAGTTATAATATGTTTATCATTCCTGCAATCGATCTTCTGGACAACGAGGCGGTTCGTCTTACCCAAGGAGATTATTCTCAAAAAACGGTTTATTCTTCCCATCCGGAAGAGATGGCAATATCATTTGAAAAAGACGGAGGCAAGTTGCTTCATATAGTGGATTTGAACGCTGCGAAAACAGGTCAGTCCAAAAACGAAGTTGCCATTCGTAATATCCGTTCCTCTTGTAGTATGAAATTGGAATTAGGCGGTGGGATCAGATCCCTTGAATCGATGCTTTTTTTCGATGATTTGGGGATAGATCGTTTTATTTTGGGAACGATTGCCGTGGAAAAACCGGAAGTAGTCAAAGACGGAATTTCCCGTTTCGGTGTGGATCGGATCGTTGTGGGTGTGGACGCAAAAGACGGATATGTTCGCACCAAAGGTTGGGAAACCAATTCCGGTATCACTTCGGCAAAGTTTCTGGAACAAATGTACGAGGCAGGTGTCCGGCATATCATATTCACGGATATTTCCAAAGACGGAATGATGCTCGGTCCCAATTTCGGAATCTATAAGGAATTTTTGGATCAGTTTTCCGATTTGAAGCTGATCGCTTCCGGAGGAGTTTCTTCTCTTTCCGATTTAAAGGAATTGTCCCGCATTACAGAAGGTAAACTCTACGGAGCAATCACCGGCAAAGCTGTGTATGAGGGAAAAATAAATCTAAAAGAAACTTTTCTCGAATTTTCAAAAGTCTAATTTGGGGTAAAAAAAGGATTAAATGGATACTAAAAAATTAAGTATTATCGGTGTGATTGTATCTGCTATTGGCGTGATACTTTCCTTTCTCTTGGCGATCGAGTATTTCGGCCAAGGTACTGAAAATGTGGGAAATTCCTTCTGTAGTATAACCGGTGGCGGTGACTCTTGTCTGCAAGTGGCGCAAAGCAGTTATTCTGCGATCAGAGGTATTCCTTTCATAGGTGATATCCCTGTCGCATTACTTGGATTTGGTTTTTACGGAACCTTGATTTTTCTATTCGGTTTGAATCTTTCTCCCAAACACCAGGATTCTCTCAAACAAAGAAGTTTGATCATTTTTTCTCTCACCGCATTGGCCTTGTTTGTTGATGTCGTTTTGTTTGGAATTTCCGTAGGACTGATCGGAACTGTTTGCAGGCTTTGCGGATTTACTTATATCGTTACGATCGCACTTGGCGTTATAGGTTTTTTACTGATCAAACAATCGGGTGCCGATTTTAAAGAATTGCAATCTTCCGTTAAAAATTCGATTGGAACTCTTTTCACCGCTTTCCTGGTTACGTTCTCTCTAGGATTTGCAACTTCCAAACTTTCCACAGCACCGTCTGCCGGCACGATGGGTTCCAGCAGAGGACTTGATAGTTCGGATATTTCCAAAAAGATTTCCGATTATGAAGCGGGTGAAAAGTTAAATATAGATTTATCCGGTTCTCCCAGCCTTGGCAAAAAAGATGCCCCAATAACGATTGTTAAATATGCGGACTTCAATTGCGGCCACTGCCTTCATACTTCCCATATTTTACGCACAGTGCTCGGTGAATACGACGGAATGGTTAGAGTCGTGTATCGCAATTTTCCATTGGATGGATCTTGCAATCGTTTTGTAGGAGAACCTAGACCGGGAGCAAGTTCTTGCGTTGCCGCCGTTGCTTCCATTTGCGCCGACAAACAAGGCAAGTTTGATGCGATGTATACCGGTTTATATGATAACACTGAGAAAGGTGTAGGTCATACTACTTCCACAATTCTTAACTTGGCAAATACTCTTTCTTTGAACGTAAATCAATTGAAAACTTGTATGAGTTCGAAGGAAGCTGCGGATCAACTCAATAAGGAAATCGAAGAAGCAGGAAGATTAAAAATCCAATCCACTCCTTCCTTGTACATCAACGACAAACGAATTGATAGCGGAACTCCCGATCCGAAATTCCTGAAAGCTCTTTTGGATCGTTTGATCCAAAAGATATAATTCCTCGGGTTTTAGTTTAAAACTTCAGTCTGTGTGAAAACGAATAGGCCCTTCTTTCCGAATGGAAGAGGGGTCTATTTTTTTATAGTCCCAAGCTTCCAAAACGGTTTTGTCTTTTGTATGGAGTGCCGGTCGCATAGCAACGATTCCCGATTCTTTTTTATACAAAGATCTTCTTCCGTAAAACCATCCGTTCGTTTCTTCCGAATGGGTATTTTTTCCGAACACACCTCGCATCGAATGAGCGTCATGGATGTATTTAGTGAGAAGTTTGAAACCTTCCGGGTCAAGAGAGATCGTATGATCGGGGCCGGGTAAACTCCGGTCCAATGTAAAATGTTTTTCAATGATACTTGCTCCGAGTCCTACGGCAACACTTGCCGCGAGAAATCCGTCCGTATGATCGGAGAATCCGACCACATAAGGAGTCGTTTCTAAAAAATAAGGAATGGTTTGCAGATTGGCTTTGTTTGCTGGTGTCGGATAAAGGGAAACGCAATGCAATAAGGCAATTTCTGCGTTCTCTTCTTTGAAAAGATCCAAGGCACGAGTCACTTCAAAAGGCAAAGCTGCACCTGTGGAGACAACTAATGGCAGTTTTGTGTCGATCGCTTTTTTAAGAAGAGGATAATTTACAATATCGCCCGAGGCAATTTTCAAAACAGGGACTTTCAAACTGACAAGCAAATCAACGGAGATTGAGTCAAGCGGAGTGGAAAAAAAATCCAATCCTTCTTCAATGGCTGTCTTTTGGAACTCTCTGTGTTTTGTTTCGGACAATTCGTATTCTTTGAAAATATCAAATAGAAACTTGGCTTCCTGGTTTTTGGGATCTACGAAATCTTCCGTAACATAGGATTGAAATTTCACCGCGTCCGCACCGGCTTCTTTGGCAGCGCGAATTGTTTTTTTACCGATCTCCGAATCGTTGTTATGATTGAGTCCGATTTCTGCGATTAGGTAAGGTTTGGTATTTCTTGTTAAAACTTGATTGTCGATTCTAAAATCCAAGGAGAGCCTCTTAGTTTCATTTTCGGTAAATTAAACGAAACCAAGAGCTTTTCCCAGCTGATAGACCAGTGTGGAGGAAAGAAGAGCGAGTCCCGTCATATACAAAAACTGAACCGTAGGCCAAAGAAGGCTGTCTGTTTCCTTTCTGACCACTGCAAGTGTTGACATACATTGGCTTGCAAAGGCAAAAAACAGCAGGAGTGAGATTCCGGTCAGAGGGGTCCAGAGTTTGGATCCGTCCTTTCTTTTTTCCTTTCGGAGAGATTCCCGGAGACCCTCGCTTTCTTCGCTATCTTCCGTGCCGTATAATACGGCTAAGGTGGAGACCATCACTTCTCTGGCTGCGAAAGAAGTTAGAATAGAGATTCCTATTTTCCAATCGAATCCCATGGGAACGAGTGCCGGTTCAATGGTCTTGCCCAGTCTTCCGATATAGGAATCTTCGATGGGACTTGTTTTCCATTCTTCCTTTTCGTAACTGGCGGGAAATGTGGATAGAAACCATAATACGATGGAGATATAAAGGATGATTTGCCCTGCGGATTGCAAGAACGCTTTTACTTTTTGATACACCGAATTTGCGATACTTTTATAAGAAGGCCACATATAATGAGGCAATTCCATAATGAAATAAGAAGAGTCTTCTTTAAACACTGTTTTGCGGAATATAAGCGCAACTACAAGAGAAGTGAGAAGGCCCAATAAAAACATTCCGAATAAAACAAGTCCCTGGATATTGATAATTCCGAAAAACGATGGGAATGTAAAAATCGTTCCTACTATCAGAATATAAACAGGATATCTTGCGGAACACATTACCAAGGGAGAAACCATAATCGTAGTGAACCTGTCCGACTTGTTTTCGATGGTCCTTGTCCCCATGATGGCAGGAACTGCACAGGCTGCAGAAGAAAGAAGAGGTATAAAGGATCTTCCCGACAATCCGAATCTTCCCATCAGTTTGTCCATAAGGAAGCTGGCACGTGCCAAATACCCTGACTCTTCCAAGAGTCCCAAGAAAGTAAATAAAAGTGCGATTTGAGGAACAAATACTACCACGCTCCCCACACCACCTAATATGCCATCTATGAATAAGGATTTGAGAGGACCATCCGGTAAATACAAACTGATGTTTGTTTGCATCCATTGGATTCCCGACTCTATGAGGTCCATCGGATATTCCGCCCAACTGAACAGGGTTTGGAATAGAATTCCCATAATGGTAAAAAAGAATACGAATCCGAAAAAGGGATGCAGCAAGACCGAATCCGCTTTCTTTTCCCAAAGGAAATCTTCCTTATAAGTAAATGTCAGGATTCTAGTTACAACGGATTTTATGTAAAAGGATTTTTGAATGATTTCTTCCTGGTAGGTAAATAGATAATCCGTCTTTTTCATTTCCTCTTCTAGCCAAACTCTTGTTTCTTGGGGAAAGGAGTCCAGATAATCGGACTCTTTCAAGCTCGGTTCTTTGGAAAGAACCTTAAGGGCCTGTGATAAAAAGAATTCGCTCGCGTTACTTTCAATTCCCAAATGTTCTTTTGCTTTCGCAAAAAAACTTTCTTCCTTTTTTCCCCAAGTCCAAAGTCGTTTTTGAATTCGAAAAGAATTCGGATCAAAGATGGCTTTTTCCAATTCGCCGAGTCCGTCTCCCGACTTGGCATTGACTAAAAATATCTTCAAACCCAAAATCTTTTCCAATAAAGCTATATCGGGTTTGATGTTTTTTTTCTCCAAAACATCTTTCATTGTCAAAACAAGGAAGATGGGCACTCCCATATCCATAACTTGTAATAAGAATTGTAATCCCCTTTCCAGATGGAGAGCATCCAATACATAGATTGCTCCCGTGTCTTCCGTTCTTTTCAGTAGAATGTCGTAGGTAATCCGTTTGTCTTTGGAACCTCCTCCCGGACCGAAGGTTCCGGGGAGATCTACTATTTCCGCACTTTCCTCTCCGCGAAACATTCTACCTGACTTCCGTTCCACAGTCACTCCACTGAAGTTTCCCGTTTTTTGCCGAAGTCCTGTTAGTTGGTTGAATAGAGTGGTTTTTCCGCAATTGGGATTTCCAACAAGATAAATGGGTAATTGTGACATATATGCTACGAGTGATCTACTTCTAAAACTTTGACTGAGATGAACCTGCAATCAAGCAAACGTAATCCTATTTTGGTTCCGTTTGTAAGAACTATCATCTTTCCCAAACTTTCGATTTTATCCAAAACTTTGAAGTTGGCTCCCGGAAATAATCCCAATTCCAAAAGTTCGGTGATAAAGGAATCTGAAATGGACTCTCTTTTCATCTCAATGATTTCACCTCTTGCATCTTTAGGCAGTTCGGACAAAACAAAAAATTCTTTTGACATTGTATATAGGACGGACTCAGGTATTTACAAATTTTTTCGTATCTCGAAAGAGATTGATTTCAGGTGCCATAGTTTTTACATAACGGTCAAAATAGAGCATCTGTTTCATAAGAAGCGCAAACTCTCTCGGGATCTTCAGTCCGTTTTGTTCCGCTACATCTTTGAGATCATACATCAAACGATTAAGTTTGGATTCATCAAAGGAACTTGCTTCGCCGAGAGCCATCGCTTGGTAAACTGTTTCCATTTCATTAAAAACATTTTCCAATTGTTCCCCGAGAACTTTGGGATCTACTCCTTCCGAAGTGGAGTCCATGGCTACGAGTCCTTGAGCAACAAGGCTAGGCTCTCCCATCCCGATTCCTTGTGTGAATAACATAAGTCCGTTCCAGACATTGGGTGAAATTCTTCCTACAATCCCGAAATCAATAAACCCGATTTGTCCGTCTTTCAAGATCATTACATTTCCTGCATGAACATCCGCATGAAAAAAACCTTTGGAAGCAAGGGAAGAGAACCAGATCTCCAGGGCATCATTCAATACCTTTCTCGGATTGTTCGAATATTGGCGAAGCCCTGCTTCATCCGTGATGGGAACTCCGTGAAAACGTTCCATAGTGAGCACTCGTTTGTTGGAGAGCCCGTGATAGACTCTTGGGACTCTTGCTCTTTCTTCATTTACACTCAAGAGATACGCTTCAAACTCTTCTATGTTTTTGGCTTCCTGGATAAAATCCACTTCTTGCATGATGGATGTTTGGAATTCAGAGAACATTCCGGTAAGTCCCGATTTTTTGAATTCGGGAGCAATCCACTCTAAAATTTTGGTAAGTAGTCCGAGTATCTGCATATCCGTTTTCAAAGTGGTATGTACATCCGGTCTTTGTACTTTTACCACAACATCTAATCCTTCTTTGGTGATTGCTGCGTGGACCTGAGCGATTGATGCGGAAGCAAGAGGGGCTTCTTCAAAATAGCGGAATAGATTTTCCAGTTTGTCACCTAATTCCCGCTCTACAATGGACCGAATGTCTCTGTAAGCTACCGGGCGGACCGAATCCAAACATTTTTGCATCTCCTCCACATACTCTTCCGGAAAGAGGGAGGGAGCGCTCGCTATGAATTGACCCAGCTTGATATAGGTTGCACCTAAGGATTCGAATGTTTGTCTGAGCGTAATTGCGATTTCTTTATGGTTTGCTTTGCCTGTGGCAAGTTTGGTAAGAATCTGGGCCGCTTGGCCGAGGAAAACGATACTTGAGTGCATCACCCTTGCACTGGAGTGAATTCCAAAAGAAAAGTAGTCTGATAGAGATTCCATAGGGCAAATTTAGTGGGGGAACTTGCCAAAGAAACACGAAAATCCGCATCCTTCCTCTAATTGAAATAGAGTTGCAGGATTAGCCGACCTCTAAAAACTAATCCAAACACGAAAAATGCCCACTATGAGCCAAGAGAGTGTATTGTACCAAGAGCTGGAAAAGCTCGATCTGAACGAAATCAAGAAAGTCGCATCTCTCTGGAACATTCAAAAATTACCAGGTAAGGACAAAAAATCTACGATTTTAGGCATTTTGGAGATTTTCCAAAATGAGTTTTACCTAAAGGGGATTTTAGAAAAATTCACCCCCCTCCAAGTCAATATATTGACTTCGATTTTGAAAAACAAAGGGGTGATGACTCTCGGAGAAATTTCCCGAAAAGTCAACATTCCTCCCATCAACGTAGAGATGGAATTGAATGTTTTACGCAAATACTATCTTCTCTACCAAAGAAAGAACAGAGAACGTCTTACTAATAATTTAGATAAATACCATGCTTACGATGAGTATCTTAAACTCATCAAAGTCGAGCCCAATCCCAAAGGAGAAAAGTTCAAATTCTCCATTGAGAAGGCGCTCGCAAAAGCTACCTATGCGGAAATTCCATCGGAATGGAAAGAAGCAATCGGTGCTAAAAAATCAGACACTATTGAAAATTTTCTTCAATATGCTCTTTCCAAAGATGTTTTACAAGCGTTATTGGATTCTTTGGGTGACTTTGATCGTGATGTTCTTCATAAGATTTATACTCATGGTGGTGTGATTGAAGCGGATACGATCCGAAATTATATCACTGTCAATCGCGGGCGCTTTGAACAATCGATTCCTCTACTGACATCGTTGTATTTGGTTCGGGATATTTACTTTGTAGAAGACCGTTTCATTCGTGTCGTAGTCATTCCGAAAGAAGTTTTGGATCATTTGCAATTTTCTCCCATCCACCCTCCCGTCAAAAAGGGAACAAGGGTCCGTCAGGAAAAACTCAGTGCCAATGGTTTGGATTTTTTCCTAAACGTTAAAAAACTCATTTCCTATATCTCCAGAAAAGGTTTGAACCTCGCCAAGTCTGGAAAAATCAAACAAGCCGATCACAAACGTACTGAGACCGAGTTACTTTCTCCTGACATTGAAATTTTTCCGGAAAAAAGCCAAGTATATCAAATCGAACTGATCCTTCCCATCTTGAAGCTGTTAGGTTATGTTGATATCAAAGGCGAAAACGTAATTTTAACCAGCGAAACGGATGAGTTTCTCAAAAAAGATATTTTTGAGATTATGAAAACCGTGATTCACGAAGTGAATGAAGCGCGCACCAGAAGACTTAGCCCTCCGGAGGTTTTCACTGCGGCAGAGGTTCCTTTTTATGAAAAAGGGATCTTAGACAAAACCGTAAAATTGATCATGGCACACGGAAAGATCAACGTATCCGTTATTTTTTCCCATATAGTCCGTGATCATTTGGTTTTTTCTCCTACGTTTCAGATCAAAACCTATGAAGAAGATCTTGCCGATCTTAGAAAAGAAATCATCTCCGCCATCTTCTATCTTCAGTTATTCGGTCTCATCGAAGTAGAATATCCGCAGAGAAATCTTACCTTAGCCGAACTTGGAAAACATTATTTCAACCATGATCCTCTTACTACGGTAACGGAGAAGGGCGGAATTACAATCAACCCTGACTTTTCCATTATTGCGTTCCCTGATCGTGTTTCCATCAATGGAATTCATCTACTCAAAGCTTTCTGCGAATTGAAAGATTATGATCGGGTGTATACGTTTGTATTGACCAAAGATTCTTTCCAATTGGGAATTTTGTTGGGATATGAAAAAGACACCTTTGTTCAGTTTTTAAGAGAGTCGAGCAAAGCCGAACTGGCACAGAACTTATTATTTTTATTGGATGATTGGGGAAACAATTTACCGATCGTTACGATCACTGAAGATTCCGTTTTGCTCAGAACCAAAGATCCTCTGGTGATGGAGCTACTTTTGGGTCAGATCAAAGGCAAAAAGTTTGTTCTGGAAGAAGTGAGTCCGACAGGAATCATCATTGAAAAATCGAAAGTGATGGAAGTGATAGCGATCGCTGAGAAATTGAATATGATCATTCGCCTCAATCGCTAAAATCGGTATTTAAAAATCTATTTTTTATCAGAGACCAATTCAGGATCAGTTACTTTGATCTTGGATTTGAACTCCCATTTGCGAAATGCGGATACCGCATCCAAACGTTCTTGGGAAACAAAAAATAATCTGTCTCCGTATTTCACAAGTCCGCCTTTATAATAGGCATACTTTGTTTTGTGATCTACCATTCCCAGTTCGGAAACTTTATTCCAATCTTCACAAGTTTTGAGAGAAGGTACCTTCCTTAAGTGTAGCTCTTTGATTGAATTCTCTTTCACAGCGTCGCGAAGTACTTTTTCCCATTCCATATTCGAATAGCCTTTCTTTACCTACAGAAATTTCAATTTCATTTTTATATTCGGTTGGAAAGAGTATAACCATAATGTCCCATTAAAAAAGTAAAAATCAGGGTAAGAATGGCAAAAATTCGAAGAGGAATTCGTCCAATGCTCCGATAAATAGTCGGAATCCCTCCTTTTATGATGGGAATCTCCGCATAGAGAATCGTTTGTTCTTCCATCGGACCGGGAGGAACAATTTCTCTCCCCCAAGGGTCATTCACTCTTGTCACTCCGGTCACCGCCGAACGTATCAGTGGTGTTCCCGTTTCAACAGCCCGCAACATGGCGCTTCCCGCATGTTGCCAAGTCTCTCTTTCCGATTCGAACCAACTGTCATTGGTGAGATTGACCAAAAGGTCCGGGGAAGTCGTATGTTGGTTTGCCAAAGGAGGGACCTGAAACAATTTCAATACAAGGCCCGGATCCATCGCCTCATAACAAATCAAAGGTGATACCGTAAAATCCACTTCCCTGGTTTGATTTGCATTGGGATCATTTTGCCGCTCCTCAAGATTTTCGGGATTTTGGATAAGTCCAGTGTAGGGCAATGGATTTTCATTTTTGGAGAACAATTTGTCCGCTTGGACCTGGGAAATATTTTTCCGAATTTGGAAAAGACCTGAACGCAAGCCAGGTGTATGAGAGGATGCTTCCGGAAATATCTTTCTTAGAATTGGGAAAGTAGATTCCATCGGCAGATATTCACCAAACGGTAGTAAGTTTTGTTTGTAATAGTGTTCGATGGAAAGGGTGTTCATCTGGAGTAGGCTAGCGGTGTTATGCATCTTTCCTTCGATTATTAGCTCATTATAAAGGACTGGGGCGTTCGCCGTTTTGGACAGATATTCCAAGATTCCTAAGAAAGTCGGAGAGTATGTGGATTTGGATTCCGGTTTGGAAGAAGTTCCGTGAAAGGGAACACTTGATTCGGGAAATACCAAGAGATCAATCGGTTTCGGAGAACGAAGGATCGCTTCTTTACCAAGATCCAAGATCGATTGTAAGGCCGTTTGGATAAATCTCTGGTCTTCTCTTTTCTCCAAGGTAGCGTATTTGGTATTGGGTTGAATGATCGCTGCAAACAGACTGGAGCTTGTTTCAGGGATTCGAAACAATGAGTGAATATTATAAAATAGTATAAGAGAGGAAATCCCTAAATAAACGTAGATCGGAGCCTTTGAGAGAATGGGTTTGACCAGTTTTGTTTTTTTATTTGCCTTCGCAGTTTTTGCGGTACGGCCGGATCTCCAAAACCGGTAGGAGTGGATTCCTCCTGCGGCGAGAAACCATCCGAAAAAACTTAAAAACTCCACTCCGGAAAGTGATACTGTTTGTCTGAGAATCAAATTCCCTCGGAAAAAATCTCCCCAATAGACGGGAAATACCATGGGAGAAAGCCAATCGCTGAGCACGGCAAGACAGGGATAACCTAAAAACAAAAAGAAAGGAAAATCATATCCTTTTCCTTTGGAAACGGTCTTTTTATAAATCCAAACTCCGACAAAAATAAAAAAAATTTTATAGAAGGAAAACGAAGCGTAAACGATAAATACGGGAACCGATACAAACCAGCTTGCGCCCGTTAAGTTGCCAATGGAAGTATATACCCAGGTAAATGCGAAAATGGTAATGGAAAGGGAAAAGAAAAGACCGAGGCGGATTGGCTTTAAGATGGAATCCGAGGTTTTGATCTCCTCGGAAATCAGTATCAAACAAACAAGCCCGAGTGCGCTTGCCAGACTTGAGCCTATCGGTTCAAGTCCAAGTGCGAGAAATATGCTTCCGAGCAGGATTAAAAATAGATCATTCACTCAGATTTTTCATTTCTGTTTCGTACTGTTTGCGTCTGGAATATTCTTCTGCAGATTCTTTGCTTCCTAAGACTTGTGTACGAAGTTCCATCAATTTTCGATTTTTTTCATCACCTTTCAGATTCGGATTTTTCCGAAGAAATTCGGCTTCTTCCTTTGCCAGTTGGTTTTCTTTTTCTTCTTCTTGTTTCAACTCCCGCGTTACTTTTTCCATACGATCATTTCCGTCTTTACCGAAGTAACGGGTTCGAACTTCCCTTTCTTTCGATTCCTTTGCAGTAGGATCCAGTTTTGCCAGTTCGTTGTTTCTGAGTTCCAGTTCGGTTTCATAACGATCGAATTTCGGTTCTCTTGCCGAAACGGAATCATAATAATCTCCGAATGTTTTTTTGCGGTAATTTTCATACTGACGCATTCTTTCGTCACCGCTTACATTTTTGGTTTCATCCAAAAATTTCCTACGATTGAAACTGAAATCCGCCGTGGCCTCTTCCAAACCGAAAACAAAATCCGCATCGTCTCTGGAAAAAAAAGTTCTGCGGAAGGTTTTGACCAATTCGTATTTCTCTTCATTACTTGCGTTAGCTGGAAGTTCGTAATGGGACATGGCTTCTTCATAACGAAGGTAACTGTTGAGTAGTGAGATAAGCTTATTCGCTTCGTCCCCGGAATATTCATTTTTGAGAAATGCCTTTACGTATTCATTGCATTGTTCTCTTGTGCTTCCTTCCGGGCATTGGCGTCGCAGTGTCCAAAGTTCGGATACCAGATTGATTTCCCCTGTCCTTGCACGTGCCATAATTTCATCGAATCTGAGAAAACCACCGTCCGATTGGAAAAGATTTTTGGAGCTTTCCAGATAAAACGAATCCACTTCGAATCCGTCACTCGCTTGGGAAAAATAAGATTTTGCCTTATCGTTTTCACTCCTTTCCGAAGAAGTCGCTATCTGGGCTTGGGTGAACAATCGGTAAAAAAGATAGAAGGCGAGGAAGAGAAGGGCGATTCCGATCGATAGAACTATTTTGCGATTCATAAATAATAAAATGTTTCCTGGTGATAACTTGAGAACAATAGAGATTATATAAGATAAATCTTATATGAAAACAAAAAAAAACCCAGACTAAGTTGTCCGGGTTTTCCTGAATCGTTTTGTTTGATTGTATTTATTGGTTCGACTTCATGTTTTTTGCAACATTAAGGAAGTGACCTTCCACGTCGTACCATAGGTTACCTGAATTCAAAGTATTGGCTATCTGTAAGTGGTCGATACCTGTTGTGAAAATTCCGTAAGATGGTCCGCCTTTCCAAGTTCCCCATTTTTGAGAAGAAAGTGGAACTAAACCGTCGTTAGTGAGTCCTTGTCCTTGGAAAACTCCACCGGCTGCCGTAGCTGGGTACAAGATTCCCATAAGAGGGTGTTGGATAAGATCCGGAATTGTAATGCTTGATCCGTAAGAGAAATATTTTACTGCGGAACTGTTAGGAGTTGCTGCATTGAAAGCTACAAGTCCTTCTTTTGTTAAAGAAGAAAGTGCCGCCAGAGCATCTTGTTGGTTGGTTCCACCCCAAACTATTTTTACTAAAGTTTCCAGAACGACTGCAACGAAGGGTTGGAGCCAGCTAGGTAGAACAGATTTTACTATGTCTGCAATCGGTGAACCGTAGTGAGGTGTGTTCAGAGTGGTCAAAGTGGAAACTCTGGAAGAAAGTCCAAGGTTGGAAATGGTATATCTGCTATCCAATCCGCCTTGAGAGTGACCGAGGATGTGGAATTTGCCAGTATAGTTGTTTGCTGCAGCATAGTTAAGGATTAATGTTTTGAGTTGTTGTCCGCGCACTTCATTGGAGTTAGCTGCTGATTTTGCAGGTGCAAATACAGTTGCTCCTTGGCCACGCAGATAAGTGTCCATTCCTCCCCAATAACTGAGGATACTGATCACTCCACCGGAGTTTTCGCCCCAACCGAATAGACCATGGGATAATACGATAGGATAAGTTCCTGCCAATGGTTTGGACGAAGATCCTGAACTTGCGAATGCGGGAGCTGTTAATAATGCTGCCGTAATTAATGCTAAAATTGCCTTGCGATTCATACTTTTTTCACCTCTGAATTTTCTAAGGAATAATTATGGCAAAAATAAGGAAAGTGTGCAAGAAAAAATTTGAATCTTGTTCAAAATACTTAAAAAAAATGTAAATTTTGATCTTTTTATCACTCATTCTGTAATTTAATGAAGTTTTTAATCGTCGAGACCGTCTTTGGAGTCTCTTTTTCACATATCTACAGGATTCTATCCTCAATTTGATTGGTTTTAACTTAGGCTTTATTTTTGCATCTTTCGCTTAGGAGAAGGGAATTCCCCGGTTCACCTGCTTGGTTTTTGGATGAGGTGCTGATTTCTTTTGTTTATTTCATATTTGAACGCGTTCAAAAAAAGTTGACAAAAATATTCCTGTCCAAGATAATTGAACGTGTTCAAAAAAGGAGTTTTTTATGAAAAGTTTTCTATCGTTGATTTTACTTTTGGCTTTGTTATCGGGCGGGAGCTTATTTGCAGAGTCTAATGAGAATTGTGAAATCCAAAATTTAAAATGTCTGAATCACCATTTAACAAACAATCTCTACGTGGATTTATACAGAAAGAATGGTGTAGGGAAAACAAGTTTGCACATTGCAGTGGAGAACAACAATACGGAAGTTGCCCGACTCATTTTGCAAAACGATTTGGGAGTCATCTCTCTTGTGGATGCAGGTGGGAATACTGCCCTTCATCGTGCGGCGAACTTGAACGAAAAAGAAATGCTTCAGACGATTTTGGATTTTAGCCCGGATGTGAACTTGGAAGACCGAAATGGAGAAACAGCGCTTGATATAGCGCGTGCTGCAGGATATCTCGATTTGATCGATTTACTTAGCACTCATGGCGGGATTTCAAAAAAACGAAATGATTCATCTACCACTACCATTTGGTTGTATCTTGTTTATATAATACTAAGTATTCTAGTTACGGTTTGGGTGGCACGAACTCTTTCCAATAATGGAAAAGTTTTTTTGATAGATGCATTTAAAGATATGGAATTGGCAAATTCCGTAAATCATTTGTTAGTTGTAGGGTTCTATTTAATCAACTTAGGTTATATCACAATGGCTCTTAAAATCGGTTTAAAGCCGAATGATATGGTTGAGGCAGTAGAAATTTTGAGTAACAAAGTAGGGATTGTCATTCTACTGCTGGGTTGTATGCATTTTTTCAATTTGTACTTATTCGGAAGGCTGCGTAAACGAACTCTCTTGAAAAAAGAATTGGGAGTTGAATCCTAAAATTGATTTTAAACAAAGTTGGAAAGCAGGAGATGGAAAAGTTGAAAAAAAAAGATATATTGCCGGAGACTCAAGGAAAGGATACGGAAAAATCCAAAAAAACCAAGGAGTTGATTTACAATACGGCAATTTCTCTTTTTCAAAAAGACGGGTATGAAAAAGCCACAATGAGAAGCATCTCCTCCCACGCAGGTGTTTCTTTGGGTTCCGCCTATTATTATTTTCAATCGAAGGAAGACATTGTTTTGCAGTTTTATTATTTTTCTCAGGAAGATGCCAAGATCCAGTCTGAAGAATTCAACAAATCAACTAACGATTTCAAAAAACGATTCAAAAATATAATCCTTTATAAAATCGATTCCTTTGCGAAGTATAAAAACTTTGTATCTGTCCTTGCAAAAAATGCCGGGGACCCCAACCACTCCATCTCTCCTTTCAGCGGAGAAACAAAACACATCCGGGAAGATGCCATCCAAATCATCCGAGAAGCTTTGGAGTCGTCCAATCTGAAACTCAAAGGTGAAATTGTTTCTTTGCTACCAGAATTACTTTGGCTGTACCAATTGGGCATTGTCTACTTTTGGATTTCCGATAGTTCGAAATCAAGCCAAAGGACAAAACTCATTGTAGATGAATCATTGGATATGGTTTTTAAATTGATTCAAATTTCCAAGTTCCCTTTTTTTAAAACCGTGATCGGTTCCATTCTAAGGTTGTACAGGTTAGTCAAAGGAAATTAAAAAATTCGAATCATTTGAAAAGTGGAGTATTCTAAATTTGTTTTAGAATACTTTCTTTCTGTATCTGATATAAAACCTTTCAAATTCGGAATGATCCCAAAATTGAACCGCTTCTTCGTTTCCTAAAATAGCGCGGAGTTCAATGGCGGGGATTCCCTTTTCTTTGCACCAAAGATCCACGTCCGAAAGCAAACGTTTCATATGGCCTTTCTTTTTTTGTCCCAATTTCGTGACGGCAAGGTCAACAAACAAAGATCTTTCTTCCGTTAGGTGGGGCTTCTCTTCGATTCGTCCAATTACCAAGGAAACCAACTCTTCATTTTGGGAATTTTCTTCCGTCTCGAAGATTCCTTTCATGTAAACTTTCCCGGAGCCTAAAAGTTTAAAATAAATATCCGTAAACTTTGTAGCGGCTCTGGGGCGGATCTGGAAAAGTCCGTCCAGGGTGAGCTGGTTGACCTTGCGAAAGAACTGATTTACGAGTTCAATCGTTTGGTTTCTATCTGATTCGTTTAACTCTCGTAACACTAAATCATTCGATCGATAATGTAGGATTTGATCGCAGTGATTGCAATCCGCTCCTGCTTCATGGAATCTCTTTCCCGAATAGTGACTGTTCCGTCTTGCAAACTATCGTAGTCTACTGTGATGCAGAAAGGAGTTCCGATTTCATCATGGCGTCTGTATCTTTTTCCGATGGCTCCGCCATCATCATAATCCGCATACCAGTGGTTGCGCAGATCTTCGTAGATTTCTTTTGCTTTCGCATCCAACCCGTCTTTTTTCATCAAAGGAAAGACTGCTACTTTTATGGGAGATACTCTTTTTCCGAAACGAAGCACGGTTCTTACTTCTTCGTTTTCCAATTTTTCTTCTTCGTAACCGTCACATAAAACGGCTAGGAAAAGCCGGTTGAGTCCGAGTGCGGGTTCCACTACATAAGGAAGGTATTTTTTCTTTGCTTCCAAATCATGATATTTCAAATCTTCAGAAGAAAATTTTTCATGTTGGGTAAGGTCGTAGTCCGTCCTGGAAGCAACTCCCCAAAGTTCTCCCCAACCAAACGGGTATTTGTATTCGATATCGCTTGTGGCATCACTGTAAAAGGAAAGTTCTTCCTTTTCGTGCTCTCTTACCCGCAGGTTTTCCTTTTTGATGCCCACAACGTTCACGAGCCAGTTCATACAATAGTCCACCCAATACTTGAACCATTCTTTTTGGGTGCCCGGTTCGCAGAAAAATTCCATCTCCATTTGTTCGAATTCACGGGTACGGAAGATAAACTGGCGTGCCATGATTTCGTTTCGGAAGGATTTTCCGATTTGGGCGATTCCGAAGGGAATTTTTTTCCGAGCGATTTGGGAAACATTCTTAAAATTGATAAAGATACCTTGTGCTGTTTCCGGGCGAAGATAAATATCTACTGCCCCTTCTTCCGATGCACCATGGGAAGTTTTGAACATCAAATTGAATTGGCGTGCTTCCGTAAAAGTTCCCGCAGTTCCGCAAGTAGGGCAGGCGTATCCTTTTTCCAAAATATGAGAAGTGAGCTGTTCCAGGGTTTTTCCCGTGGCAGCACCTTCTCCTTCCTTGTCTTCGAGGAATTTGTCCACACGCACTCTGGCTTTGCATTTTTTGCAATCCATAAGAGGGTCGTTGAAATTGGAAACATGGCCGGATGCCTCCCAAACACGGGGGTGGAGCAAAATTGAGGAGTCAAGTCCCAGAATATCATCTCTTCTGTGAACAAAATACTCCCACCAAAGCCTCTTTAGGTTATTTAATACCTCTACACCGTTCGGACCATAGTCAAATGTATTGGAGAGCCCCCCGTAAATCTCGGAACCGGGGAATACAAAACCTCTCCGTTTGGAGACTGCAACGATGGATTTGAGGGACTGCTCTTCTTTCTCTTTCGGCTGTGCCATATTCGCCAAATTTTTTGTTTTCCACTAAAATTCAAAGTATTTTCCTAGAGATTGTCACTGAATGAACCACCCAAACCAAAGTCATTTGTCTCGATTTCATGAGAAAGGTCTTAGCTTTCTCATCTGGATGTCGCCCATGTTTTCCCTCGGCATCTTTTTTGCACTGGGAGTACTATTCGCATTTCCCAAAGCAGTTCGTTTAAAAAGAAAAGCCCTGGTTGTTATCTTCATTCATTTGCTTTCCTGGATCTTTTTTTATCCGATCGAGCTTTTTCACAGATCAAGCCTGGCATGGGAAACGAGAATCAATGAATTTTTGAGCTTAGAATCCAATGTTAACCTAATCAAAGTTTGTGTTTTTGTGATTGTAGGTATTTTTCTTTTTCTCAATTACATACATTCTTCCGCAAGGCAGAATGCCCGGGATAAAAAAAGAAATCTGCTTTTGCAAAGAACTTCTCCAGGCTCCACACTTCGGACTGAAAAAAGAGTAAGGGACTCCAAGTTTGATTATTTTTTACTCGTATTGTTTCTCAGCTTGTTTCTGACTTTCGCCTTCGATTTGTTAATCGATTGGATTCGTCCGAAGTCGGCTTATAATCCGATTTTGCCTCTCGCAAATCTATATATGTTCTTTTTCAATTATCTGCTTTCCTGCGGTATTTTGCTTTTGGGTTTCAACCGCAATAAATCCCCTTCGATTTTGTCTTCTTCCTTTATCAGATACGAACAAGGGATACGATTGAGGGAATCCTGGAAGGAAGCGGCAAACAAATCGGAAAAATTTCCTTTCCTAAAAGAAATTGAAGTTAAAAAAAGAGCATTGTTTCGAGACAGGCTGGTCCCGGGATGGGGTCATATTTATTTGGAAGATTTCTGGCGGGGTTTTCCATTTTTATTTGTTACGCTGCTTCTCTGGCTTTTTCTCGCGGTTTGGACTTTCTCTTTTATCAGCCCTGTTTTCGGGCTTCAGTTCCTGGGAGGAATGGGTTTGAAGCCGGGGATCCCGGATAAAAGTTTCTTTCTTGCTGCGCAAAACATTGCTTATTCGGTCTTGACCTTGTCTGCTTTGGTTTTTATTTATTTTTATTCAAATCATTTGCTCACCCGTAGTTTCTCTTTGGAAAATCTAGGGCTTAAAAATCCCGGTGAAAAGGAATTGGATCCTGTTTTCGAACCTGGAATTCGCAGAGGGTTTCGAAATACTCTTCCCATGTCCCTTCTCTTTCATTTGATTTTGATTTGTTTGGTATTTATCATTCCTATTTCACTTCAAAGAAACCAACAGAAGAAAGATAAATCTTCCGACAAAAAGAACCACTTCCAACCTGAGAAGATGGAGTTTTATTTTATCGACCCGAACATCCCGGACGAGATGGACGGATTGAACGGAGGAGTGGTCACCGGAACCGATACGAATAACAAAACCCAAGGTGAAAAGATCAGCGACGAAAAAGCCGCAGATAACGGACCCAAGGCGGGGTATGTAAAAAAAATCCGAGGTAAAAAGATACCGCCCACTTATTCCAATTACATTTCGGCTAAGATGCGAATTCCCGAAAGTTATATGGATTATTGGGCCAAAGCACCTCATCCTTATTCCAGCGTGGTTGCTTATACGATCACACAAGACGGAGATATCATTGATGTGGAACTCGTGGAAGGATCCGATTATCCGGACCAAGATCTGCGTACTTTGCAACTCGTGGAAAGTTTGGGCCCTTTGATACCTCCGCCTAACTCTAAGAATGATATCCGGGTTACCGAACTTTTCTGGAACGGGCCCATTGATCCCGAATTTGTTCCTACTCCGCTTCAGAAAGAAATGATCAATATGTTTGACGGAAGATACATGGAAGAGTTACCCGAATGAAAGAAATCGAATTGACCTTATTGGATTACCTGATCGGTTCGCTTAGCGTGCTTCCCTGGGGGATCGTGCTGTGGAAGTCCTTTCCGAAAAAATTATCACGCAATGCGCAAATCGGTATCGTGATGGCGTTGTTACTCGGTTGGGTCTCAACGGTTCTTATCCTTTGGCTTCACCCTGTCATCTGGCCTCAGACTGATTTTGTTACCAAAAAAAAGGTAAGTATGCTCACGCAGACCGCTCATCTTGCTTTTATTCAAGCGGGAATGATGGAAGAGAGTTTTAAAATTTTATTTATTTTGCTACTTAGTTTCGCACTGAGTTTTGATTTTAAAACCAAATCTTTTTTGCCGGAGTCAGCATTGTTTGCGGGCTTTGTGGCAATGGGATTTTCCTTTATTGAAAATACTCATTATATTGTCCGCGAAGTTTCGGAAAGAAAATTGGATATATTTCTGGCAAGAACGATCCATTCCTCTAACATTCATTTGTTGATCAATTTGTGTTTTGGTATGTTTCTATTAAAGTCTAATTCCAAAGAAGTAGGAGAAAAAGTCAGATATCTCTTTTTCGCATTTTTACTCGCAGTTCTCCAGCACGGAGTCGTTGACTTTCTTTTGATCCCCGGAGCATCCTTCGGGCAGTGGGTCGCCTCAGCCATGTTTGTTGGGATCTGGGTATGGGTTGTTCGTGATTGGCGAGTCTATGTGACTGCTTATCTACTTGATAAAAAAACTCTGATTCCCGCTTCCGAGTATTCTTCCCAGTCTACTTGAAAACTTCTGATCTTGGGAATTTCCGGATGGCTCCAAATTTCCGCCCAAAATTTGGGAACTACTTCCTCAGGAGCGCCCGGGTGAATGGCAAAATAACGGCCGCTTTGTGGAGAGAAGGTGATTTTTTCCAGACCGTCCAATATCATTTCCTCTTCTTTTACCGCGTAACCCAGTAAAAAATCGTAAGCTCCCGATTCGTCTTTTTCGTAATTGAAGTAAACCGCAAACAATGGATCGAATCTGCGAATCACTTCTAGTTTTTTAGGAAGATCCAATTTATAAAAATCAGAATAGATGGAAGGTATGATTTTATCGGCTTCTCCCGGTTTGTTGGTGGTTCTCACCTTTAAACCCATTACCGTGAATGTTTCCGTAGAAACCAGAGGTTCGGAAAGATCTGTCATAAGAAAATATTTAAATTCCCCCGTTTCGCCTGCAATCATTTCCTGTATTTTTATTTGACAGATCCGTTCTCATGGGAAATCTGGTAAATACTCCTGGTGATAATGGAGAGAAGGCAATACCCGTTCCCATTCCGAACACGGAAGTCAAGCTTCTCATCGCCGATGGTACTATTGGGTTCGCTCAATGGGAGAGTAGGACATCGCCGGGTTAGCAATCATACCCATAAAAAGCCAGCCGAAAGGTTGGCTTTTTTATATCCAGATCGAATACCTGAGCGAACCCAATAGTAGTTATTGTAAAAAGTTGTTCGCGAAATGACAGACTTGCGACCCGTAGGGAGCAAGGCTCGGACACTCGCCCGCGGAGCGGAAAAGCGAGTGGGGGTGGAAGTAGGACATCGCCGGGTTCGTCATAATAGTTTAATAAAGCGAGATGTGAAAGTCTCGCTTTTTTTATGTCTAGAGGGCGGCAAGCTTTTCCGGCCGATGTCCTGGACTTTTCGCTATGTAAGCGAAGCTTACTCCGCGAAAGTCCTTTTCTCGCTCCCTATGGGTCGCTGCGAAATGTCGCCGGGTTAGCAATCATACCCATAAAAAAGCCAGCCGAAAGGTTGGCTTTTTTTATATCCAGATCGAATACCTGAGCGAACCCAATAGTAGTATTGTAAAAAGTTGTTCGCGAAATGACAGACTTGCGACCCATAGGGAGCAAGGCTCGGACACTCGCCCGCGGAGCGGAAAAGCGAGTGGGGTGGAAGTAGAACGAACTAAGGTTTGCTCTTTCACATAGAAAAAACTTTATGAATAATGAAATGGGTCTAGATCCGCAAGCGTTCGATGCTCCCCGCTTTTAGGATTGATTTGTTTATCCCCGCCCTGATTAGGGTGGGGTGTGAACCACCCGCCACCCAATGAGTCCCAACTAACATATTCAATCTGATAGGACAATCCTTCTTTGCTCTTTACCAAAAATTCTTAGGAAAAGTTCGCCTTTTTGCCAATGGACTTCTCCCCCGCGCAAGGCGACCAAAGGCCGCCGTCCGAAGGGCTGAAGCCGGCTAGGCTCCCGCCTGCGAAAGAGCCCGGTCGGTGCTACGGATCCAATGAATCTTCACCTAATAGATCCGACGCCTCCCAGCTTAATTTCTTTTTGCGATTTGTTCGAATTGTTTACGCATCATATGTATAAATTCGATTTCACCACTCATTCGATAGAGGCTAGCAGCGCCTTCGTAAATTACCATAACTTCCAATGCGAGTTTACCATGGTCTTCGGAAGAATTTTTACGTTTGGAGGAATGTTTTTTTAAAACGGAGATTACCGTTGCAAGCCAATGTTTTTTGATTAGGCGCAATTTGGATTCGAACACATTTCTGTCTTGTGTTGGTAATTGGGACGCAAAAGATCCGAAGGGACATCCGTAGTATTTTTTAGCACGCGCGGCTCGTTCTATCAAAGTTGTCCAATTGGTAAAAAAATCAGATAAAGATTCCGCCCGCTCTGACAAACGATCCAAAATCCCCAAAAATTCTTTTTCCTTAAAATCCAAGTAGGCCAAACCCAAAGCGGCTTTGGATTCAAAATGATAGTAGAGTGAAGGCTTTTTGATATCACAGGAAGTGATGATTTCTTCCACTCCCGTATTTACATAACCTTTGGAATAAAACAAATCCGCTGCTGAATCCAGAATTCTTTCTTTAGTATTTAACTTTGTCATAAATATTAAAAAATATCTTGCATAAAATATACCGAACGGTAGGTATAGTGTCAAGATAGTTTTTTGAATCTTGTAATAAAGGAAACAAAAATGGATCATCAAATATTGCCTGAATCGGTTAATAATCGTTATTATCTTGAAAAATCGATTTTCATAGAAGAGATAGAAGGTTTGGAACTCTGGAGATTGGGGAACGATCATTTTAACGAATTCAATGATTTTATCTTTCGGGTTTATGCGGAAGCTTTCGGTGAAAATGGAAATTTACCGTTTACCCGTTCCGATATTGTGGAACAAAGTTCGATCTATTTTCATCAAACGAAGGTTTGTGGGATCAAACATCCGAGCGGTGTGCTACTCGGAACATGGGGGTTGGTGTTAAAAAATCTTGAAAAAGATTTTTTTCCTCTTCCCATTGAGACAAGATATGGTTTGACACCGGAACAAATTTTGAAGAATGCAAATGCACCTTCTGCGCGTTATATATTCAACGGATGGAGAACTGCAATCGACAAGGAAGCCATTCAGAACTTAAATATACCCAAACAAAAATCCATTTTCATTTTTGATTTTTTACTCAGAGGCCTAACGAAAGATTTTGCGGGAGATGGCAGTTCGTATCTGGGGGTTTCTGAAATGGAAATGCTTGTTCTTAAATATCATCGTAGAGTGGGGATTCCTTGGATCATTCTGGGAGAACCGTTGCATTTTTGGGGTAGGGATAGATTCCCTTGCGCATTTCAATTGGGTCTTTTTGAAGATTATTTGAAAACAAATCATCCTGAGCGGTATAAATTCATTTATGGCAAATGAATGATGCGGATTTTTGCCTTTGTTTTTTGATTGAAAACAGAAAGGAAACTAACATCCTTTCTGTTATATGGATCTTGCGGTCGTTTTTTTCAAATCTAAAAAAATAATTCTTACCTTACTCGTTTTACTAGTTCTTTTTTCTGTTTCGGCATGCAAAAGTGAAAACGAAAAAGATGACGAGGATCTACTTTTAGGATTGGCTTCCCAGCAAAATACGAGCGTTAGTGGTCTTTGTAACAATTTTACCAACGGCACCTCTTTTTCTTTCGATGGAGTGAATCTCACTACCTCCTCGCAGAATTTGGTAGGAACCAGCAATGGGAATTTTTATGCAGGCGTTCTTGCCAAGGGATTAAAAGCAAACGAGAAGATCGTTTTTAATAATATCGCCGAAACAGCAACACCTTCCATCAATGTCTATTCCGGTTCTGTTTGCGAAATTTCCGATTCCAGCGCATCTGCTGCCGGAACATTTCTTTCTTCCGCAGAAGACAGCCTGACCGGAGTTCGCACTTATACTGTAGTTACCGCTGGAGATTATTTTTTCGTCGTGACGGGAACGACTGCGAATGTCAAAGCGATCACAGTAGTTCTCGAATAACATTATATAGCTTTTAGCATATTCCAAAACAGGGAACTTTTTTCTAAAAAAGAATATTTTTATCTATTTTCGTATAGTTGCATTCGCTATGAAACAAAAACTTTTCGGAGAATGGCTCGATCAACCTAAACCCTGTTACTAAATATCTCCACTTTGCTACTAGTACAAGTGGTACAAACTAAGGCACATCTTTTTATCCGTAGGATTCTATGAACGATGGCAGAAAATCGTCTTCGTTTTCACATCATATCAAGTGCAAGCTGCGACGGATCTATTTCAAAAATGAATAGATTATGATCTTTTTATATTTAGTTTGATTCTGAAAAAACAGAGGATATACCATGAAAAACTCACTTATCAAACTAGGAATCTGCGTTGCATTGATTTCTGTTCTAGTTGTAAATTGTAAGAAAAAGAAGAGGATGACAATTCTCCTGCAACTCTTTTGCTTCTTTACGTCAACGACCAAACTTCCGGAAATTGTACTACAATTACCAAAAGTACTTCAACTACCGGTTTATACTCAGTTAGTTTAACTCCGGTTCCAAAAGCAGGCTGCAGTTTGACTTCTCAAACAGCTGTAGACACTTCAGTAACTAACTCAAGATACACTTTGATATCGAATCTTGTAACAGAATCGGCGGCAACTTTAACAGCGATTAAAACAGCAAATTCTACTTTCCCTGCTATTACCGCTCTTAGCCCCGCTTCCTTGTCTGATTACCAAACCTATGTTAAAATGGCGTTCGCTGCTTCACTTTTGAGCGGAACATCTACAACGAACGTTACTTCCGGAGCAATTACTGCTGCTACCGTTACTACAACTAACAGATGCACTTCGTTATATGAAGCTTTCTAAGATTTTTTTAAAATCTTGAACGGAAAAGCCCGGGATACCTGGGCTTTTTTTGCTATTTACTATGATCATTTTCTATTTCTTTTATGATGAAAATAAAATTTATAATTATACTTTGTTTCTCTTTCTTCCTTTCTTCGCACTGAAAGAATTCAAAATTCCTTTCTTTGTTGTAACTGATGAATTTGAAACAGGCGTCCCTCGGGATTTTTTGTGGATACGGGGTAATGAAATGAATCCGAGTGAATCCATTTTGTTATTCAATGAATTCTGGAATGAAAAGGGGAAACAGCCAAATCGTAGGGTTTGGTTTGCTCCGGGAAACCTGAAACTTGTTGAAAAATTAGACGAGAACGATGACGAATTTTGGGAAACCACGATTTATTTCAATAAGTTTGCGATGCCAAAGATGCTCTCTGGAATTATTGCAAGAATTGAATATGATTTGAATGCAGATAAACTAATCGATGTTTGGATATTTCCTGGGGAAAGAATCGAATGGTCTACAGATCCTGCTAAAGAAATTCCGGGCAGGTTTGTCTTATTGAACACGATAGCAAACCAAGATTTAGCCTTGGAATTTTTTCGTAAAAAAAAATTTCTATTTTTGGAATCGGCAATGCGTTGAATCCGAGACAAAGTTGGTTTTTGCATCCGGAACAAGTTAAGAATGAAAGGAATCGTGCCATATTCAATTTAAAATAATTTTATTAGAGGAAGGAATTCAAGAGAATTCTTTTCTGTGAAGTAGTATGTATTGCTACGTTCTTAAGGTTGAATTTTATTTTTCTTTCTTTTCGGTATTCCTATTTTTCGTTTTTAATAGCATATCAAAACAGTCCAAATAGTAGTAAAATTTTCCTGATTCATTTGTTATGGAAAAGGGGGAGAATTTCTCCTAACAAGGAACATATATGAAATTTAACCGAAATCTAGCTTTCATAGCCTTAACGGCTATACTTTTTGGGGCAAATCTTTCTGCCCAAGGCAAGGTCGAAGGAAATGCATTTCGACTCAAAGGAGGTCTTTTTCTAGGATCTGTTCAGTCTGATTTGGAAAAACGTTACCAACTTGCAAATATCATTGGCGGTCAGCTTGATTTGGATTGGAAGAACCAAGGCGGCTTGGGACTTTTTAATCAATTCGGGGCCGAATATTATCATGGAATCAATGCGGGTGTTTTAACTCATATTGTAGCGGGAATTAACTTCAATAGGTTCCCGAAAAATTATGAATGGAATTCCGTGTATCAAACCGGAATAGGATTGAAGGAGGGAGAATATTATATGGGTTTCACTGACTTTACGTTTGGTGCCGTTCTTTCTCCGCAAACTAACTTGCGTATTGTGCCGAAGTATGTCATTCGAAACTATCGTCATTCATTACAAACATCGTCCATCTATCTGGGAAGCCCTCTGGGAATCGGCGATGAAACCTTATCTGCAAGAGGAACTTCCGGATTGCTCGGTGTTGGTTTGGAATACGATGTCAATCCGACTGTGACCGTATTTGCCGATGTGCTTGTATACGGGCCTTTTTTAATCCAAGGTTCGGGAGCTTATAATAGGGAAGGTCTTACTACGACAACGGGACTTGCTACTTACGAAACAGGAAGTGGTGGATTCCAGATGTCTAGCACTAAGATAGCTGCAGGAGCCACGGTACAGGTGCTAAGCGGTCTTCGTGTTTTTGCCAGCTTGGATAGCGAATCCATCAAAACTAAGTCTACTTCTCCTATCGGAGTTTCTGTTTCCGCAACGCCTTCGGGTGCCGCCTCCGCCGGAATCATTGTTCCTACCGTTGTGGAAGCAATTGCTTTTGGAAGTGAAAAGAAAACGGAAATCTTTGGTCTCAAATTTGGAGTCACTTACGACATCAATTTAAGCGGAAAATGAGAAACTTTTTTTATAAATGGAATTGACATAGGAGTATTATCCAGGCATCTGGTAAATACTCCTGGTGATAATGGAGAGAAGGCAATACCCGTTCCCATTCCGAACACGGAAGTCAAGCTTCTCATCGCCGATGGTACTATTGGGTTCGCTCAATGGGAGAGTAGGACATCGCCGGGTTAGCAATCATACTCGTAAAAAAGCCAGCCGAAAGGTTGGCTTTTTTTATGCCCAGATCGAATACCTGAGCGAACCCAATGGTATAGTAGAAGTTGTTCGCGAAATGACAGAGTTGCGACCCATAGGGAGCAAGGCTCGGACACTCGCCCGCGGAGCGGAAAAGCGAGTGGGGTGGAAGTAGGACGAACATGGGTTAGGCATTATAAGTTAAAAAAGACAAACTTATTTGTAAAAATTTTCTTGGAAAGGGAAATGGACTGGAAAAAGCACATAATATGTGCTAGTAGGAATGCATTAGGTGGCGGGTCTAGTTCCATTTATAAATACGTAACTTCCATATGATTGCCGCTGTTTGTAACTTGTAAAGTCCCTTAGCCAAAGCAAAACTCCAGCACAAGAAGTGCAAAAAAACAAATCTCCCTTATAAAAAAACTTGCTCTATCTAAATTGATTAGGTTGTAATGGCTGTTACTGTGGATTTCTTGCGGAAAATAACAAAACTATTATTGGTTAGAAATTCATTTTTGTTTCTCTTTTTATTTATAAGTCCTTCTTTTCTTTTTGCAAATTCGGATATAGTGGTCGCAAGCTTTGAGTGGGAATTGGAGCAGGAGGCTTTGGAATCCCGATCTTCCGGTATAAAAACAGATATTGTTGATTCTGTAAACTTCACTTCCGTCACAAAACAGACGTTTATCACAACTGAAGCGAAATGGGAAGACAAGGAGCAGGATTTTCTTTTGAATATGATCGTTCTTCAGAAGCAAGTCCTCAGGGATTTCCAGAGGGAAATGGTTGGTTTTAAATCAACTTATTCCATAAATCCCCTGCGCCTCCTAAAAACTAACCCTATTTAAACGACCCCCTCCCCCTGCAAGGGATCGAAGCGAGGCGACGTAAGGTCGCCGTCCGAAGGACCGAAGCCGAAAGGCGTAGTCGCGGAAGAGCCCGGTCGGGGGTCCGATCAAATCTGATTCATCTAACACATCCGATGCGCCACACCAAAAGCAATATGTCAATCTCTCCATTTTTCCATTAAAGCAAACGAATGTTTCGCGCAAAGGAGCGTGGAACTTAGAACGCATTACCTGGTAAAGACCCAATTCGGCGGAATCCCGATTCGAAATACATCACCGAGGATTAGAATTCCATTTTGCATCCGCCAAAGCTCTATCTTTTCTGCGGTTTCCTTTTTAACTTTTTTGTTAAATGCGGAGGAAACTTGGTCCAAATACCAATCTCCATTGATTCGCAGCAGTGAGAGAGTGCACCTTTCCGGGATTAAAATCCGATAGATATAATATTTTCCCGCCAAGATGTCCGAATCGTAACTGAAAACACAATTGTGTTGGGCTTTGGATTCATCAAACAACTGTTTTCTTGTGCCGACGGGAATCATCCAATTTTCTCCTTCGGTCGGTGGGGAAGGATAGATTTCGTCGTGACCTGTAAATTCGTTTTTTCCAATGAGATAGATCATCTTTTTTTCCAGTTCGTACAAATGGGCAAGGGAATGCACTTTCCACTCCGGACAAAACCGTTTCACTTCCTCATAAGTTTGAAATACAGACTGATATTTGTTATTCTTTGAAGAAGAGTCAGGAAACCGAAAAGAAAGATCCTTTAGAAAGAGGATGTCCCATTTTTCCTTCCATCCTCTTTTTTGAGCGAGCCCAAAAAAATCAAAGAGAAACCGATTGAGAAATACTAGATGATGGAATGCTTTTTGGTAAATGGAGATGCGATATAACTTCCGAAATGCGGGAAGGTAACCCTCCAGAATGGCAGTTTCCGTTATCTTCCCCAGAACATTCACTGAACTAGGCAGAAAGCCAAAATAAACTGCGATTTTTTTTCTTTTGTGAAAGGGTAAATTTTCCCTGGCCTTGGCAAAATCCTCAGGGACTGAACTGAGGATCAATTCAGGATGTTCCAGACAAAAAGCCAATGCAGGGATCATAGTCTGAATTTATATTATTTTTGCAGTATTGTCATGTTTTTATATTCTCCGTTTTAAAATTTTTTTGCTTTTTCCCATACAAGTGTTCGGAACGATGGGCATAACCAAAGGAGGATTATGTGATTAATTTTAACAAATCTACATATATTATTTTAGCACTCGTTATCGGACTTACCGTTAACTGTAGTACAACGGCAAAGCGAGTGGGTGATTTTCAGGCACCAAACTATAGTTCGGTTAAATTAGGCGACAAATTTGCGGTTTCTTATTTACCGGAAGCGGAAGCAGAAATAAAAAGTAACAATATTTTCAATGAAAATAGTTTTCTTGATTATTATAAATCCGCATTAAAAGAAAAAGGCGTAATTTCCGAAAAAGCGAAGGAAACGATCGAAATCAAAATCAATGATGCCAGATTTCGTTCCGAAGGAGTTGCTATTTGGATCGGTAGTCTTGCAGGTGCGGATTCCATCGATTTGGATCTGACAATCAAAGATGCAAAAGGAAAAGTGATCGACCAACATAAAATTGAGATCTCTTATGCTCTCGGCGGCCTTGTCGGCGGACAAAATACCGTTAGATCTGGTTATTTTTATAAGAAAATCACCAACCTAACATTGCAACAATTAGGTTATCCTGTAGATTAGTTCAATACTTTCTTTTTTTTGCAAAGCCCGAACTGTAACAGGTTCGGGCTTTGCCATAGGTAAAACCATGTTTGGCGGGAGCGAACGCTGGATCCCGGAACAGCCCGACCATTGACAGTTAACATGTGTGAAGTGGAGCCAATCGGGAGCGCTCACGTTCCGCATCAGAAAGTTTCCTTGATTTGTAAAAAAATCTTTTTTGTTTTCGTGAACAGTCGTTCATTCAAACTGATTATGTCAGTTTGATTTCACTTTGTGAACTCCGTTCATTCGATTTATGCGAGAATTCCGGTGTTTCAGCCTGTTTAGTCATTTGCCATATATCATTTGTTATGCTATATGAAATCAGTCAAAAAATTTCTTCTGATTTAAAATGATTATATTTTTTTTAATACTTGACCAATGCATTTGTTTAAGGAGAATTAAAACTTTTGTTAAGGAAACTATTTTTTACCCAGTTTCCAGAAATCATATTGTCGTTTTTATATATTTTATATTGTTAATTATAAATGATGAAAAGAATCTTTCTCCCGTTCCAAAAAATAAAGATCCGAACCAAGATGATTCTAATTGTTACAGGTGTTGTATTTTTATGCGTAGGTCCCCTTTCACTCATCATTCTCTATCGTAATCAAGCGATCTTGCTTGACAAAACATTTGAAGTTTGTTTGAACCTTGGAGACAATATTTCCAATCTCGCCACGGAAGAGTTGTTGATCAATGAAACGTTTGATGCAACAAGCACTGCCTTATCCCGTTTAAAAACATCCCAGCTTTCCGGGTTGTTGGATGCCTATGTAGTCAATATAGACGGACGTTATGTTGCAGAAATCAATGAAAACCATTTAGGCAAACCCGTTCCTCGGAATGAGTTGGATTATTATTTCAGTTTGAAAAAACTCGATTTCAAAGAGGTAGAATCCCCGAGCGGATCCATTCTTCGTTTCACTTATCCCATTTTTATCGAATACAGGGACAAAAAAATCCGCGTGGGTGCAGCTATATTCGAGTTTGATAAAGAAGAAGTTTACGCACCCGTAGTTCAGACAAGGACTACCATCATTTTAGGCGCAAGTATTTTGTTTTTTATCGGAATCATCATTGCGGTTTATAGTGCTATCTTTTTTTCAAGGCCCATCCAAGAACTCACCGCCGGAGCCAAATTGATCGGATCGGGGGATCTGAGTCATCGGATTTCCTTGCAAAATCAGGATGAAATCGGTGAACTTGCCAATACTTTCAATCGGATGACTTCGCAGATTCAGGACTTCACTCAAAATCTGGAGAGCAAAGTAGAACAAAGGACGGAGGAACTGAACCAGAGTTTGAAAGTGGTTCAGGATTTAAAGGAGAGACAGGACGGGGATTATTATCTCACCTCACTTTTGTTGCAACCTTTGCAGCCTAACAATAATAACTCAAAAACGGTCAAAACGGAATTTCTGATCGATCAGAAGAAAAAATTCAGTTTTAGGAAATGGAAGTCCGAGATCGGAGGAGATATTTGCATCACAGATACTATTTCATTGCAAGACCAGGAATATACAGTATTTATCAACGGTGATGCGATGGGCAAATCCATCCAGGGAGCGGGCGGTGCTCTCGTATTAGGTGTCGTATTCAATGCGGGACTTATGCGCTCGCGGATTACAAAAAATCAGAAGGTATATCCTGAAGTTTGGTTGAAAGAAAGATTTTTGGATCTTCAAAACGTATTTCGTTCCTTTGAAGGTTCGATGTTCATTTCTGTCTGTATGGGGCTTGTAGAAGCAAAAACAGGCGTTATGTATTATATCAATGCGGAACATCCCTGGACTGTGCTCTTACGAGATGGGAAAGCTTCCTTTTTGGAAGAGGAGCTTACGATTCGCAAATTGGGAACCCCGGATATAGAAGAGAAATTTTTCGTTCGGATGTTTCAACTGATGCCGGATGATGTTGTTATCACCGGATCCGATGGAAGGGATGATTTTGCGCAGGAGGAAGACGATCCGGGTTACGAGACTATCAATACGGATGAGATGCAGTTTTTGTACCGTGTGGAAGAAGCGGGAGGCGACCTGGAAGGAATTTTCAAAGGGATCAAGTCCAAAGGCTTTTTAATAGACGATCTTTCTCTTTTGAAGATTAGTTATGACCCTGACATAAGCGAGGCAAAATTTTTTCCGACACCGGAACTTCCTTCCGGTCTTACGGATACGCATCAATTGCTGAGCGGCGGAAATACGGAAGAAGCCATTCAATCCATTGAGGAGTTGTTCAAAGAAAATCCGAATTTCTCCGATCTGTTGAAACTGCTTGGAAAACTATATTTTGAAACAAAAGAATATTCCCGTGCGGTGGAATGTTTGAATCAATTCATTGATATCAATCCTGCAAATAACGAATCCGTTTATCTTCTTTCTTTGTCTTACAAAAATCTGAATTTAATGAATGAAGCCGCAGATGTGGGCGAAAGGTTGTACCTTCGAGAACCTCTCGATTTCAACAATCTGATCAGTCTGGCCGAAATCTATTTTGAGTTAGGTGTTTATCGAAGAGGGGAGTTTTTGATTCAGAAAGCTTTAGAGTCGAATCCGGATGATCAGGTCGCTTTACAAATCCAAACAAAAATCGAAAGTCTCAAAAACACTCTCACTCCCGAAGAGATTCAAAAAGTTCCGAAACCGCTTGTGGAAATCCGAAGTCTTACATCCGTGATTGAATCTGCGGACAATTTGTACGCAGAAAAAAAATACAAAGAAGCATTGAGCGAATACAAGGAGGCGTTAAAACGTTCCCGAGAAAATCCGTTTCTGCTTTTCAGAACTGCCAATTGTCTTTCTTTATTGGAGCGAATGGAAGAGGCGATCGAGTTTTATTCCACCTCTCTCGCACTGGTGCCGAACAATCACCATGCCAGAAATAATTTAGGAAGTATTTTCTTTCGTCTTCAAAGGTACTCCGAAGCGAGAAACGAATGGGAGATCGCTTTGCAGATGAAACCCGATTTCAAAACGGCACGCATCAATTTGGACAAATTGGAAAAGTTCATACAAGAAAATTTGATTCAGGTAGAATCATGAACTCATTCTTGCGTTTTAAAAAAATCAATCTATGCTTTGCCGTGTCCGCAATTTTTTTGTTTGTATTTTTATTCGAAAAAAAATCTCTTTTTTCGATTCCGGTCGCAAACAAGTCCGGCGGTTATGTGGAAGTTCTATTGTCTTTGGACAATACAATCTACGAACAGAGCTTATACGGAATTCAATCCGTAATTGATTCCGAAGTTCGGATCACTTACTTGAATATTTTAAATGAAGAACAGGGGGCCTTGGCAAAATATTTCCGTGAATTGGAATCTTCAGATGTTCCTCTTTTGATTGCAGTCGGTCCTTTGGCGGCAAAGACGGCGAAAGAAAATTTGAATAAGACACCGATTGTTTTTACCATGGTGAATTCTCCAAAATCTTTGGGTTTGGAATCGGGCAGGCTTTGCGGTGTAAGTATGGACGTATCGATCCAGGATTTTTTTCAAACCTTAAAAGAAATCAATCCCGATGCGAGAAATGTGTATTCCGCTTATTCTACAGAAGAGGGAGGATACTCTGCGACTGAAGGAGAATATGAGGATTTAAAAAACAAACTCCTGTTCAATGCCAAAAAGACTGCAAACGGCGCGGAGTTTTCAAAATATTTGGAAACGATTTCGGAAGAAACAGACGGATTCTATATGGTAAGCGATCCTATTTACGATCGCAAGAATTTTGAGATTCTTTCCGCGTTCTGCAAAAAACACAGGATCGTTTTGATGACACCTTTTCCATCACTTGTCAAAACGGGAGCGACTTTTGGGATTAGCCCCGATTATACGAAGATAGGTGTACTGACCGGTTCCATGGCGAATCGAATCTTATCGGGATCTTCCCATTGTAAAAAAGAAGGAGTGATCTGGTCGGATCAAACTTCCTTTTATCTTAATGAGGAATATGCAAACGAATCAGGTCTAAAAATTCCCCAATCCATTGCCGATCGTGCGAAACTTACCGGTTTACTTGCTGCGGGAGTCAATTTACTCAACGATGATAAATTGAAAGCCGCCAAATCCGTGTTTGAGTCTATTTTGAAAAAAGATGCAAAAAATCCATCAGCCATTTCCTATTTGAATCTGATTGTTGAAAAGATGACCGGAACCAAAACAAAGGAGCTCATGGCTTCCGCGAAAAAATATTTCGATGAGGGAAAATATTCCCAGGCAAGAACCGAATACCAGAAGGTATTGCAAATCAATCCGAATATCATTCCCGCTAGAGAAGGCATCCAGGCGACTCTGTTAACTCAAAGCGAACAGGAAAGAGCTCAGGCAAATTCTTTGTTCCGCAATGACAGACCTTACGATGCGATTAAAATGGCTCTTGCTTCCATCCGAACATTACCTTCCAATTTGAAGGCTGTTTCCGATCTTGCCGGCTTCAGAAACAACCAATTTTCCAAGATCCCTGAATACTTTAAAGAGGGCCTAACGGAATACAATAAAAGAGAATATGAACTCTCCATTAAGATATTTGAAGATATCCTGTTAGTCGATCCGGGTGACAAAAAGGCGATCGAATATCTTCGTCTCTCATACAAAAAAAGAGACGCGCTTCGTTTGATGACTGAGAAATCGAGGGATTAAAATGCAAATTAAGAATCTGGCCCTAGTTTCATTGTTTTTGTGTATTCTGACGCATTCCGTTCACTCACAAGATCCAAAGGTTACAAACACTTCCAAATTGATCCAGGTTTCCGAATTTGTTCCTTTGGAATCCACAAATCCGAATCAGAAATTGGCAACCCAGGTATTTGAAACTCTCTCTCAGGAATTACGTGAAAAAAATTATACTGTAGAAAAAAGTCAAGGTTCTACTTTAAAGGACCGCCTGACAAAGGCTAAGGAAGAAAATGTTTTGTTTCTTATCGAAGGTTTTTATGAAAAACAAAACGAATCTTCCAGTTTGAATCTTTATGCGCAAGCTTATGATCCTTCTACCGGCTTTGTGGTTGATGCTTTCAATGTAACGGATGAGATCTTTCAAACAAAAGAATTGAATATCAATTCGGCGGATTTGCTGGAACCTGATTCGCAAAGGATCCGGAAGTTTTCCAAAAAATTGGCGCAGCTTCTTCGCTCCAATTCCCGGAAAAAAGAAAATCGGGAAAATATAGAACAATATATTTTGAATTCCAAAATCAGTTCTAACAATAAATTTGCAATCACATCTGATGAAAAAGCATCCGAAGATGCAGCCGCACAAGTATTCGACCTGCTTGCAAACCAGGTCACTACCTCCGCGACGAAGATTGCCAGAAAAACGAGTGAAGCACCAAACATCGTTTCGGTGATCTCAGATAAGGAAATCAAAGATTACGGAAGGATCAGTCTCAACGATATATTATACCAGCTCCCCGGATTTTCTCCTTCCATGGACTATGACAGAAGGACTGTTTCCTCCCGGGGAATTTATGAAGGTTGGAATAACAACCACCTAATGCTACTTATGGATGGGGTCCAGTTCAATGACAATTTGTACGGATCCGCCTATACATCCGAGATTACTCCGGTCAGTCTGATCAAATCTTTGGAAGTGATCCGCGGTCCCGGTTCCGCTTTGTACGGTTCCAACGCAACGAATGGAGTCATCAATATCAATACCTACACGGGTAAAGATTTGAAAGGAGAAATCAGAACGCGTGTGCGGGCCGGCGATAATGGAACCAGGATTTATGATTTTACAACGGGAAATACAGGACAGATTTTTTCCTATGTAATGACATATAACAACTATTCTACGAATGGGAATGGTTACCAAAGTCATGACGGTTCCGGCAGAACGAATGAATTCGGATACCTCAAAAAATTCACGACCAACGATGCAAGAGGAAACGATTATGTGTTCCTTCGTCTGGATGGGGAAGGTGCATTAAAAGGTCTTTCCATTCAATACCATCGCCAAAATTGGAATTTTCAAACGGGACACGGATGGCTTTGGAGGATTCCTGATGTAAAGGAGAACATGTCCGAGTCGAGGCAAATGGCCTCCGTAAAATACACAAGCAACATCACTGACAAACTAACACAGGAATATGTGCTTCGTTACCAGGAACATAATATCAATTGGAATATGAGATTTGCCGAGAATGGAGCTTATGATGGTTTTTATCCTGCAGGGATGACGGAATATTTGAAAACGGGAGCAAAGGATATTTTGTCGAGGGGTCAGTGGACATATATTCTTCCCAACGGGGGGAGTCTACTCGGTGGTGTGGAAGGAACGATTTTCAAATACGGAGGAGACAAAGAACATTATAGCAATATCAATGTAAACAATTCCGTAGACGGATTTCCCCCTTTCAGTGCTGACAACGGACAAAGGAAACTTGGGTCTTGGTTGGAATGGATCAAAGACAAACCGATTCAAAAGGGAGCCGCCTTTGCTCAGTTAACTTCCGGAAAGGTATTCAATCGTTTGGTGGAATTCACATTAGGGATGCGGTATGATGAAACCGTCATCCATTACAGGGGAATCGACCAACCCAAACAGGACAGTTTGGGGAACCCTGCATCTCTTTTCATTAACCCCGCTGATCCTAATAATTCCCCCAATACACCTTACATCAATGAGGCGCTTGGTCCCCCGTTTATTCCGAATGAAAAAAGAGTATTCCGAAAAACGAACCCGAGGCTTGGGATTGTGTTTTTTCCTTCTTCCAATCTGACCATCAAAGCAATGACCGGGACTGCATACAGGGAACCTTCTGTAACGGAACTTTTCGGAGCGAATACATTCTCGCTTGCTTCCAATCCTAGAAAATTAAAACCCGAAATCATACGTACTTCAGAATTGGCAATAGACTGGCTTGCCTTCAAGTATTTGAACCTGAGAGCAAATTATTTTTTGACACGTTTTGAAAATCAAATCGCTTATAGCGTTGCCAATAACAATTTAAGCACGAATATTTATACCTTGGTCAATGACGGTGCGGAAATGGAAGCTCTGACCTCTTATAAAATGATTTCCGGGTTTGCCAATTTTTCCGTTGTTAGACGAAGGAACGAACACATCCAGGACAGTACTGTGGCAAAGGAACCGAATCAGGTAAGTTGGGTGCCTGCGCAAACTGCGAATGGCGGAATCAATGTTAAATGGGAAAAATTGACGTCTTCTTTTTCCATACACTGGCAGGGTAAAGTGAGAAGAAGGGCAAGTGATCTGGGTTCCATCGATCCGGTTTCGGGTTACGGGCCGTTCGACCCGAGTACGTTTGTGAAAAACGATGTAAGTACCTATCAGCCGATTTTTTACGGATCACAGTACCCCGTTCACCGTTCCAAATCCGTACCGGAATGGGTCAGTATAAATTTCAGAATAGGATATCAATTGATGGAGAATGTTAACTTTGCCTTTTTCATATCGAACCTTTTGAATCATTACCAACCTCTGATCAAGAACAATCTTTATCCGTTCGACTATATCAATGAAGGAAGAAGATTTATGTTTGATCTAAGTGCTACTTTCTAATAGGATAAGGACCGGGGATGGCAAACTCATGAGCATCAGTGAAAGACAATTGGAGTTGATCAAAGAATCCGCTCATTTATTGGTAAGGGAAATCAATCTGACAAATGAAGAAGCGATTCAGCTGATCTCCCGATGTATCAAAAAAGAATTAACCAAAAGAAATATCACTATGGAGATGTTAAACATCAGCCCGAAACCGGATAGAACTTCCTTTATCCGTGCGGTTGTGCAACACGTGCAAGATGCCATTCAGGAAAATCCTTATTGGAGAACCAAACATTTGAACAAATCGATCGAAAGTTTTTATAAAGTTTTGCACGATACCTGGACAAGGGAATAAAAAGATATAATCATTGTTATATGTATGGTGCCTATATTCGTTTTAAGCGCTCGGGAAGAGCGGAGTATTTTTCCAGTTCGTCATCTATCTGGTACCAATTAGGTTTGTTTTGAACGAATATATGTTGGGTAGGTAGATTTTCCGTTTTCAAATCCTGATCTAAAGTTCCTATCGTGATATCAATGTATTTGTTCTGGGTCGTTCTTCTGTAATACAAACTTGATCAGCAAACACTGCAAAACCCTCTTTCCCCATCCGTCCATACCGTAAGTTGCACCGTGAAATTTGCGGCATATGGAACAATGGCAATGGCTGGGATTTGTTTTGAATTTGGCGAATTCATATCTGATTTTGCCGCATAAACAGGATCTGCTGTAATTTGAGTCCATAAATTTTGATCGCCTTTTTTACTTATCTCTCGTTTTGTATTGAATTTCGATCATTAAGATATTGAGTTTTAAATTTGTCATTTTGTTTCCGTACTTCTGCTTCGGAAATAATCAGTTGAAAGATTGAAAAAACACTATTCAATGCCAATGAGCCAAAGGAGAAAGGAATGTTTCTGAAAAAAATAAATAAGAATTTTATCTTCTTATTGTTATTATTATTTCCATTGATGATTTACGGACAAGAAACTCAAACGAGTGTTATGCCGGAAGCGGCAGCACCGAGTCTGGATAAGGCTGATACCGTTTGGATGCTTGTATCTTCCGCTTTAGTATTTTTTATGATTCCGGGCCTTGCTTTGTTTTACGGCGGGATCGTCCGGTCCAAAAATATACTATCCACAATGATGCATAGTTTTGTGGCAATTCTAGTGATGACATTGCAATGGACTATCTTCGGATATAGTTTTGTGTTCTCAGGTTCCAGTCCTTATTTCGGTGATTTTAGTCTTGCTTTCCTTGAGGGAGTCGATCTCAACACTTTGGAAGGAAGCATTCCCAAATACGTTCATTTTTTATTCCAAGGCATGTTTGCACTTATCACACCTGCGTTGATTTCCGGTGCCATTGCGGAAAGGGTAAAACTTTCGGGATACGTAGTGTTTATATTAGTATGGGCGACTCTTGTTTATGATCCGGTCGCTCATTGGGTTTGGGCTTCAAACGGTTGGCTCTTCCAACTGGGGGCACTTGATTTTGCTGGAGGAACCGTGGTCCATTTGATTTCAGGGATTGCAGGCCTTGCCGCAGCTTTGGTCATTGGCAAAAGAAAAGGAGAACCCGGATCTCTGACTCATCCGAATAACATGACTTATACTTTGATCGGATCGGGACTATTGTGGTTCGGCTGGTTCGGATTCAACGCAGGCTCGGGCCTTGCAGTCAATGGGGTTGCTGCCCGTGCATTTTTAGTAACTTTGATCGCACCTGCGGCGGCAGGAACAGTGTGGCTACTCATTGAATGGTGGCACACTAGCAAAGCGACTGCATTAGGCGCCGCTTCCGGGATCGTTGCAGGACTTGTTGTCATTACTCCCGCTTCGGGATTTGTGGGAGTGCAGGGTGCTTTGATTATGGGTTTGCTAGTGTCTCCTGTCTGTTATGCGGCGATTTATTTGAAAGGTCGATTTGGATATGACGATACTTTGGACGCTTTCGGAATCCACGGTGTGGGCGGGGCTTTCGGAGCAATCCTTACAGGTGTATTCGCTTGTTCGCTTGCGGAAGGTGTAACCCGAGGTGGCCAAATCTACGTTCAATTTCTCAGTGTGATCTCGACAGGTGCTTATTCTTTTGTAGTTTCATATGTATTGGCACTTGTGATCGATAGAACCATCGGTTTTAGAATTGATGAAGAAAAGGAAATCTCCGGTTTAGATCAGGAAATCCACGGAGAAAAAGGATACGATATCTAAGGAGAATTTATGAAACTAATTATAGCAATCATTCAACCGCATAAATTGGAAGAAGTCAAAAATGAATTAACCAAGAGTGAAATTTACAGACTTACTGTCAGCGATGTCCAAGGATACGGGCAACAAAAAGGAAAAACTGAAATATTCAGAGGTCATGAATACCAAGTGAACCTACTCAGAAAAGTCCGTTTGGAAATCGCAGTCAATGATGAGTTCGTCAAACCGACCATAGACGCAATTTTGAAATCGGCAAAATCCGGAGAAGGCAAAATCGGAGATGGAAAGATTTTTGTAATGCCTGTGGAAGAAGTGATTCGAATCCGAAACGGAGAGAGGGGCGGAAAAGCGATTTAATCTTTTTTTATTTCAGGGCACAATCCAACTGTTAGGTTGTGCCCTTCCTTCAAGCTAGGAAAGTATTTACAAATTCCAAAGGAATTTCGGGCCGGGCAACATTTGAGTTTCCTCTGCCCCTATTTCTTTTTTGACCAAATCATTTGTCTTTTGGGACATTTTGAAAACCAAATCTTTGTTTTCCGGTAGATTCGCTATATTTTTTCTTTCCATCGGATCATTTTGGGTGTCGTAAAGTTCCAAATCATTGTAGTTTTTCAATTCTTCCCAAGTTTTGGGAACATGATGGTCTAACGGTCTAAAATACCTGGCAAATTTATATCTTCCGTCAAAACAACCCCGCATGGAATGCCTTTTTTCCATACCTTCCAGTATCGGACCATTTATCAATTTTAGTGTCCGCAAAATACCCGTTTGTTTATATGCATTTGCGACGTGTTTTGCGGTAGAAGCCGATCCGAATACCCTGCTGTCCCATTGATACAATGCAGCGTCTCTACCTGTGCTATCATGGGCATTCTTTGCGGAGGAAGTCATGACTTTAGCAAGATTGTGGCCTTTTAGATTCGGGTAGTATTCCTGGATTTCAGAGTCCTGTAATCCGGCAAAAGAAAGAAGAGTGGGAGCAATATCAATCTGCGAAGCAAGTCCGTGAATTTCTTTTCCGTTTTTGATATCAGGGTGCCAAACGGCAAACGGAAGTGAGGCGCTCTCTTTGTATATTGTGTTTCCCTTTCCTCTGAGTCCGTGAGCTCCCGATAGTTCTCCATGATCGGATGTAAATATAACAACGGTATCCGACCAGGAGGAAGTTTCGTCCAGAGTATCATAAACAGTCCCTATGTGATCATCCACATCCCTTAAACAATTGAGATAGTAATTTTCGTAATTAAGCCAAGCCTCTTTGTCATCCAAGTGGATTTTACCAAGTGTAACATCCATTACATCGCGGAATATGCGGTGAGCATCCGGTTTGTCTGTTTCTCCCTCAATACCGAAATTCGGTAATAATGGAAAACCCAGATTCCGATTATATAAAGGGGTATCCGGAGATTTTGCAATTCTTTCACCTAACATTTCATTGAATACATAGGTCTCCAATTGTTTTTCGGTTGCCAAATAATACATGATGTCATGCGGGTTTAAAAAATTTATACAGGCAAACCAAGGTTTTGTTTGATTTGATCTCGATCGGATAAATGAGGATGCCATTTGCGCAGTCGCTTTGTCTTTTTTGTGTCCGCCTTGAACTCCCTCCACTTCATAAGCCTGGTCGCTATACTCAAAGCCGTATGAAGAGAAAATGGATCTTATTTTGTCCCTTCCTACAGGCTCCATAAATGGAATATGAGTCAAGTGCCATTTCCCGAAATAAGCGGTCTCATATCCCAGGTCCGACATCATAGTTCCCAGGGTGGGAACATGATCATAAAGGTCGTGTGCAAAAGGGATGGGAACATTTTCATACACCCCGTTGTGTTGGTAATGAAGGCCGGTGTAAATATTTGCTCTAGCCATGGAGCAAAGGCCCGATACATTCTGCATGTTTGAAAAAAGACTGGCTCTTTCGTAGAGCCTTTCTCTGTGTCTCAAGCTCAAGCCTTGCGGCAGTAAATTGGAATGCCGTTCCTGGTCCGTGATGATCAGCAGGATATTTGGTTGTTTTGTTTTCCTTTCGGCTATTTTCGCACGGTATCGTCCGGTTTTTAGCAGAGAAGTGGTATTGCAATTTAAAATTTCCAGTGCAAGTAGTCCGGCTGTTCCCGTCAAAAACTCTTTCCTTGAAATCTCCATCTCACTTCCCTGGAGGCTCAAATAAAAATAGATCCCTCATAAATGAGAATGTTATCAAATATGAAATAAATATCAAATCATTTTTGTAAAAACATTCTAATCGATTTTGCCATTTTTTTATTCGAAGCGCAGATATTTTGAAATCAACAGATCTTCTTTGAAATGTTTCGGATAACAAATCGAGAGCAAATCAAATACCAATTTTGCGATGTTTTCCGAAGATATCTTTTCAACAGGAAAACTCACTATATCTAAAGTCTCGTCGGAAATAACTCCTTCTTCGATTTTCAAATCGGATGAAATGCAATTGATCAGACGCTCATGCCAATTTTCTATTGAAATTTCGTCTTCCCATATGCTGAAATGATAACAATACATATGCAATCCTTCTTCTTCATCAAATTCGAAATGAAAGAATAAATCTTCGTCTTCATTTGCTTTTAATAATATCTCTATCTGGTCGGTATTTTCCCAGTCGTTTTGTTTTAGTTTGTCTAATTGCAATTTTAAAGATGAGAGTGGGTTTCGAATTTCTTCAATCGGCTCCACTTCTTCAAAATCTTCCGTATTTTCATCATCATCATAATTGAAAGAACTCATAATTTTACTTATTTAATTTTTTTCAGGATAATAAGAAAAGAATAAAATCCTTATTTTTTTAGATTAGGCAGGATCTTACGGAGGACCAATGCAAAACAAATCGAAAACAATCGCGATGATCGGGGCGGGGATTATGGGAAGCGGAATGGCGGCAAGACTACTCATTCACGGGCATAAAGTCCGTCTTTACGCCCGGTCTCCTGAAAAACTGGATCTGCTTCCTGAGGATATTAAAACAATTGTTAAAGGTCCTAGTGCCGAAATTTTTGATTCCATTTCGAGCGCGGTAACAGGCGCGGATCTTGTTGTTCTTTGTCTTACCGAAGACGATGCTGTGCGTAATGCTTTTTTTAGGAACGGTTTATTGGATGTCCGACCGAATCATATCATTGATACTGGCACTACTTCTCCCGAACTTACATTGGAAATGTTCACATCGGCAAAATCCCAAGGGATTGTTTTTTTTGATTCTCCTATGACAGGAAGCAAGCTTGCGGCACAAAGCGGACAGATTTTATTTATGACGGGCGGTGATCGAAAGGGGATAGAAGAGTTGAATTATTTCTTTGAAGCTTGCGGTAAAAAGACGATTCACTGCGGGCCTGTCGGAAGTGCGCAAAGAGCGAAAATAGCATTGAACATGATACAGGCGGGAATGTTTCAGGTTTACATGGAAGGGTTTCAATTGGCGACAAAGGACGGGATTTCCGCTTCCACATTTTTTGATATCCTGAAACAATCGGCAGCGTCTTCTCCTTTATTGGAATTCAAACTGGGGAATGTTATGCGGAAAGACTACAGTGCTCATTTCACTTTGAAAAATATGAATAAGGACAGAAATCATGCCATGCAAAGGGCGAAAGAATTGAAGGCAGTGCTTCCTCTTTCTTCCGCGTTAAAATCCATTTATGAAGCGGGAATGGGACAGGGTTTGGAGGATGAGGATTTCTGCTCTTTGGCAAAAGTGAATGAGTTGTTAAACGGAAATGAGATCCGTCCGTAAAAATTATTTGACTGTTTTGTAGAATCTTATATTAATTTCTTCATATGAAACGACTTCAGAAAGTATTGCTTTTTTCGATCTTGATTCTAATCGTTGTTTTGCCGTTTATCAATGATAAGGAGCGGGTTTCGTTGGACGAGGCCTACCGCAAAAAAACAGGATCTACGTTTTTGGAAACACCTGACGGTTTCGTACATTATCAGTTAGGTGGAAATCCGAGCGGAGAAGTCATTGTATTTATTCATGGATTTTCCACACCTCTTTTTATCTTCGAACCTCTGGCAAAACTTTTGGAAAAGGAAGGATACCGTACTCTTCGGCTCGATTTGTTCGGAAGGGGTTTATCGGATAGACCGAATACAACTTACAATCCCGATTTATTCAAACGCCAGATTTTAAATACTCTCGACGGTTTGAAAATCCGGGCTCCTATTAATCTTGTAGGAACTTCCATGGGGGGAATTGTAGTCAGTCGATTCGTTTTGGATGAACCCGAGAGAGTGAAGCGACTTGTATTGATTGCACCTGCCGGTTTTCCAATGAATTTGCCGCTCGTCGGAAAGATCGCACGACTTCCTTGGATCGGAGAGTATTTGATGAAGACTTTGGGAGATAGAACCTTACTCAAAGGAACTAAAACCGGTTTTTACAATATGGAAAAGTTTCCTGATTTCAATCGGCAGTTTTCGGAACAGATGGAGTTCAAAGGTTTTAAGAGAGCGATACTTTCGAGCTTGAGAAATATGAAATTGGAATCCTTTCTTGAAGAATATAGACTGTTAGGTGGAATGAAAATTCCCAAACTGTTGATCTGGGGAAGGGAAGACAGAGTTGTTCCTTTCTCAAATAGCCGGCTGGCATTGGAAGTATTGCCGGATACTGTATTTTTTCCTCTGGATGCTTTGGGGCATGTTCCCCATTATGAAGCGCCTGAAGTTGTGGCAAAAGGACTTTTGGCATTCTTGAAAAAGAATTGAAAGCTCTAAACCAGGACCGATCGCATGGATAAGGACACAGATTGTTGTTTGTATCGGCAAAGGCCGTATTAGTTTTGTTTGCCTTCGACAACTTGCAACAATACTACGGCAGCCAAACCGAGTTTGCGATTGAGATGTTTCCCGCTATCCATTGAAAAGTCGACTTTCATTTGAGGCAAAAAAGGATTCCATGTTTGTTCAACAAAACCAACAGCCTTGTCGTTCAAATAGAATTGAAATTTTTGCGGAAGGAAATTGATCAGATAACGGCGTATCAATGCGAGGATCCAGTTGTCTTCTTCTATTTTTCCAATCACCGTATCGTTCGAATCTAAAATTTCCCAAGCGTCCATAACAAAGGAAGACATCATTCCTTTGCGTCGAAGTGCTCCTATTTTTCCTCCGCTGACGGAGTCGGTTACATCATAAGTTGCTCCGAAGTCTATTATGTTTCGGGCACTGATTTTCAGTAAAGATTTGGTTTCCGTTTCATCACTGAAGACGGTAATGTCTTCTTTGAATTTGAATGCTTTTTGTTTTACGAAAAGTAAGAGCGTGGTTTTCTTCTCGTCGAAAATACGGATTGTATTTCCAAAAAGTTTGAAAAACACCATCTTTGCAAAATATTTGTCGTTATTAAAAGCATCCATGCAAACTCTCCGAATGATTACTTAAAAATTCAATCTCCTATATTTGGCACTCATCGAATTCAATGTCAATCTTTTAGATCGGTATACCGGCGAAGGAGCGGTGGTTTTGCAAAATTATTTCTTTTTTAGAATATTCCTTCTCACATAAGCCGGATCGATTTCATCCAATGGTTTTGCCAACTCTTCCATATTCGGTTCGTACATCGTCATTGTATAAATTCCGTCTCCGACATAGGTTTTAAAATGATTGTCCCAATGAATGGTCAGGTATTTTTCTTTGTCTTGTGAGATTGCCCTGTCGATATCTTCGTTTAACGACTCAAAGCTTGTATTTTCTATTTCGATGGGAAAGTCCGTGTTGTGAAGAAGTGCAAGTAAAACTAAGAATTTTGCGGAGTGTTTTAGAATCTTCAGGCTAAAAAGCATATCTCTCAGTTTTAAAAGATATAGATAAGGTCGCGTATTTTTGGCTATGATCAGTTTTTGTTCGGCTTCGGACAGATCTCTGAGTGCAAGTCGTAGAAAGGCATTTGTTTCCGTTCTTTCTTTTCCTTTTGCAACCCTTGCCAATCGATTGATTTCGAAACGGATAAATAGAATGTTTTTGGTTAATATCCTTTCATAGAGAATCACCAAAAGCCTTTGAGTCGTTCGGACACTTTCGTATGCTCTTCCGTAATCACCGGCAGTGTGCAGACTTTGAAATTCTATATAATGTTGGATGCATCTTTTATAAAGTTTTTTTTCCTCTTCGTCGCCAAAGTTGGAAACGGAAGAATCGATTGATTTGAGGATAAGTTGGTTTTCTTCCGCACCGAATGCAACTTGTAGGTTTCCTTTGCTTGAATAATTTTCAGTTCCGGATATAAAAACTGAGATTAGAATCAAGATTTGAAAAACTTTTTGCATAGGAAAAACCGTATCATCTAATTTTCGGATGTACGGATGCTAAAAGATACAAATAAGAACTTCGGTTCTTTTCTTGCGGCTTATGTCTCTCGGAAAAGAACTGATTAGGATCAGCTTGCAAACTTTGCCGGAATCGATCCGACATTTAACAACCAAATTTGGCATCCCCAATGCAATTGAGAAATCCTTTCTATGCTTCTGAATAGATTTTCTCTCTTTGAACAGTAAAGAGTGTAAGCGACAAATACCAGAAATATTAACCCTGATAAGATTGTAATTGTTTGAATCGAAGAGGGAAGATTGCTTTTGTAAATCCATGTATAATGGATTTCGGTGATTGAAAAGACGGAGAGAAGGATGCAAAGTATTGATTTTTTAGTCAAACTCCCGTTAAATGTATCTGCATCGACAGTTATATTTTTTCGAACCAAGTTGCGGATTTGTATTCCTTTTTGTTTTGAAAAATCGTATATATGGCTAAGGTGGTCTGGTAAAGTGCAATAGGAATAGTCTTATGTTGGATTTGTCAGAATCAAAAGGACTTGGATCGTAAGAGTATCCATTAGATGACATTCCATTAGCACAAGTGAACGTCATGCAAAAAAACTACGGATTGAAAATGATGATGTCTGTTTTTAGCTGAATGTTATTTTTGGTCAAAGAATCATAGCTCGGAATAGGGATTTTACCTTATGCAAAAAAAACAGAAACCATCCATAGTCTCCGTCGTCAATCTTTCCAAGTCCTATCCTTCCGGCTTTCAGGCTTTGAAGAAAGTAAATCTGGAAATCGAAGACGGAGAGATCATTGCTCTTTTGGGACCGAACGGTGCCGGCAAGACCACACTAATCTCTGTTATATGTGGAATCGTAAATCCAAGCGATGGCTCCGTGATTGTCGACGGCAAAGATATTATCGCAGATTTTAAAGAAACACGTTCACGGATCGGCCTTGTACCTCAAGAACTGAGCGTTCATTCCTTTGAGTCGGTTTGGACTACCGTGAGTTTTACGAGGGGGCTTTTTGGAAAAGCACCAAATCCAAGTTATCTGGAAAAACTCTTGAAATCACTTTCTCTATGGGAAAAAAAAGACGATATGATCATGACTCTTTCCGGAGGAATGAAAAGAAGAGTTCTCATTGCAAAAGCACTCTCGCACGAACCGAAGATTTTGTTTTTGGATGAACCGACAGCCGGTGTGGATGTGGAACTACGCAAGGACATGTGGAATATCGTTCGCGATCTTCGAAAACAAGGCGTAACCATCATATTGACTACTCATTATATCGAAGAAGCGGAAGAGATCGCCGATCGGATTGCAGTGATCAACAAGGGAGAGATCATACTTGTTGAAGATAAAAAGCTTCTGATGCAGAAGTTGGGCAAAAAGCAACTCAGTTTGGATCTGACCATAGAAGTGAAAAAACTTCCGGCTGCTTTGAAGGGATACGAACTGGAACTTGTTTCCGGTGGCAAACAGTTGATCTATACTTATGATCCCCAGGCAAAGGAAAACGGGATCACAAATCTTCTTGATGTCTTGAGAAAATCGAAAATTCCCTTTAAAGATCTAAATACCACCCAGAGTTCTCTGGAAGAAATTTTTGTTCAGTTGGTGAAGGAAGAAAAATGAATTTATACGCAATCAAATCCATCTATATCTTTGAAATGTCAAGAACCTGGAGAACTTTGATGCAAAGCATCGCTTCTCCTGTAATCTCCACATCTCTTTACTTTGTAGTATTCGGTGCGGCCATCGGCTCACGGATTCAGGAAGTCAACGGAGTTCCTTACGGATCTTTTATCGTTCCCGGACTTATCATGTTATCTCTGTTAACTGAAAGTATCGGAAATGCATCTTTCGGGATTTATTTTCCGAAGTTTACCGGAACGATTTATGAAATCCTTTCCGCTCCCGTTACCATGTTGGAAGTTGTGATCGGGTTTGTGGGTGCTGCGGCAACCAAATCCATGATACTCGGACTGATCATGCTTGCCACTTCGGCTTTATTTGTTCCTTTGAAAATTGCACATCCTTTGCTAATGATTCTGTTCTTAATACTAACATCCGTTTCATTCAGTTTATTCGGGTTCATCATAGGAATTTGGGCGGATAATTTTGAAAAGTTGCAAATCATCCCTATGCTTGTGATTACTCCTTTGGTATTTCTCGGCGGAAGTTTTTATTCAGCCAGTATGCTGCCTCCCTTTTGGCAAAAACTATGTCTATTGAATCCGGTGCTTTATTTGGTAAGCGGATTCAGATATAGTTTTTATGAAATCTCCGATGTGAGCGTTTATGTAAGCCTTGCTGCTGTGTTTTTATTTTTGAGCATTTGTATGATTTTGGTTTGGCTGATTTTTAAAACCGGCTATAAACTGAAAAAATAAGAAAGAAAAGAAAGGCATCTATCCGAAGCTTTTTTGATTTATTTCCGGGAAACAAAGTTCCCGGAAAATCCCCGCCTTGTCTCTCTACTTCAGAACTTATCCCTCACTGTTGGTGATCCCCAAGTCCCCTGATTTGCCCAATTATGGCTTTTTTAGGAACTTTTTGTTTTAAGAACGGTGATCAGAAAAAAGCCGACAATTGTCGGTTATTTTTGTTGCCATAATTTTTCCATCGTTTAGCATTTATCCCTAATTTGATCCCGGGTCCGGTTTGGGGTGGGAAAATGCGAAAACAACCATTTAAGAAATCAAAATTTGGAGATAGCATATGAATTCTAAACAATACCCTCTCATCCGAGGGATCATCTACCTAACACTTGTTTTATTTGTTCTGACTTGTTCGGACAAAAAAACTTCCCAGTCCCATCTGCTTGGTCTTGCAGAAACCGGCAATAGCTCTTCTTTAGGAGACGGATTATCCGGAAATGTGGGAGGTACCACAAAAGCGGTTTCCCTTGGTTCGTCTCCTTACTTGGTAGGAGCAGGGATTTATGATATCACAGGCCCTGCAGCAGAAGTAGGTATGATGGGATTTGCAGAATCGGCGCAAAAGACGGAAGGGATTTATATGCGTCTTTGGTCCAGAGCCTTTATCATCGGGGACGCTTCCAAACGGGTGGTTTTTGTCAGTGCCGATTTGGCGATGATATTTCAATCTATAAAACAAGGTGTAAGCAGTAAGATTGCTTCGGACTCGGAACTATCTCCTTATTATAATGAATCCAATGTTTTGCTTTCCGCGACCCACACCCATAGCGGGCCTGGAGGATACTCACATTATTTTTTATACAACGTAACTACTGCGGGATTTATCAAACAAAACTACGATGTGATTGTAGATGGTATTTACCGTTCCATCAAATTGGCTCATAAAAACCTGGTACCGGGGAAGGTTTTCGTAGGGCAGGGGGAACTAACTGATGCTAGCAAGAACAGATCTTCTGTCGCTTATGACAAGAATCCTTTGGCAGAAAGAAACAGTTATTCCTCCAATGTAGATACTACCATGACCTTATTGAAACTGGTGGCGGAAGACGGTCGTGAAATAGGAACGGTGAATTGGTTTGCAGTCCATCCTACAAACGTAGGACCAACAAACAAATTGATAGGTGGTGATAATAAGGGATTGGCCTCTTATACATTTGAAAAGTTGAAAGGAACCAATTATTCATCCGACAATACATTCGTCGCGGCATTCGCACAATCGAATGCGGGGGATGTGACTCCAAATCTATGGGGACCTGCGGATGGGGTTCATGATTTTGAAAGACAAGACATCATTGCCGGAAAACAATTCAATAAAGCGCTTTCACTTTATTCAGCCGCTTCAACTCAATTGACAGGCTCTGTTGACTTTCGCCATAGTTATGTGAATTTTTCCAACCTATATGTCGGCTCCGTGGGGGCTACCACATGCGCTGCCGGAATGGGTGCATCTTTTGCTGCGGGAAGTACGGAAGACAATGCAGTGTCCGTTGACTTTTTCGATGAAGGGGTCACTGTGGATTCTTTGGACTGGAATGAAGACGCAAGATCCGCATTTCTTTCCAGTTTTCTCGGAGGAGCACTGGGAATCATTTGGCCCGCTTCCCTCAGCGAGTCGTATAAAACCTGTCATGCGGAAAAACCGGTTCTCATTCCTACTGGTGTTGCAACCTTTGATGGGAATCCCTGGACCCCTCCCATCATTCCATTACAAATCATAAAGATCGGAAACCTGGCTATTTTGGGAGTTCCGGCCGAAGTATCCACTATGGCAGGGCGTAGACTTCGTTCGATCGTAGCAACCGAGTTAAATGGAATAGGGTATACCGTCATAGCAGGACTTTCCAATGCTTACACATCTTATTTGACTACAAGAGAAGAATATTCTTCCCAACAGTATGAAGGTGCTTCCACTCAATTCGGACCGAACACTTTGTACGGTTACGAACAGGAATTTGACAAATTGGCAATTGCCTTGCGTCAGGGCACTGCTGTTCCCGCAGGTCCTACTCCTCCGGACCTTACCAATTATCAGGCTACTTTCCAAACAGGTGTCGTATTTGACGATATTCCTTTGTTTAAAAGTTTTGGAGATATAGTCACTCAAACATCTCCTTCGTATTCCAGCGGTGCTACCGTAACAGCTGTTTTTTGGGGTGGTCACCCTAAAAACAATCTTCTTACCAGAAGCAGCTTTGTTGATGTGGAAAAATGGAACGGATCTACTTGGGTGACCGTAGTTCGCGACTTGGATCCAAGCACCAGGTATAAATGGCAAAGGGACGGAATTGCTTATTCAAAAGTAACCGTTACCTGGAAAACCACTTCTTTTCCTACCGGCACTTACCGAATCCGTCACAGAGGACATTGGAAATCCGGTTGGACAGGAGCAATTTCTTCCTATCAGGGTGTGACGAATAGTTTCTTAGTACAATAGGAAATGATTTTTTCCTGACCTTTTTTAAGGTCAGGAGCTTTTTCTTTTTGATACGGAATTGACTGTGAGAGATTCTAAATGAGTCTGATCGTATGGATAAATTGGTCGACGCATCGTTATCCCCTGAGCTTGCTTCCCGTCCTTTTAAGTTTACAAGCCGCCAAGGTAGAAACAGACGCACTCAATTGCTTACCATTGCACTCGAGTTTTTGAGGGAAAAATCTCCTGAAGAAATCAGTTTCGCTGGTATTTGCAAAAAAGCAAAAATTCCCAGACCCTCCGCTTATCATTTTTTCCCCAATGTGGAAGCCATATTTCACGGAATCAGATTACTCCATGCGGAAATCCTGATCGAAAAATCCCTTTCCCTTGAAAATGAAACGTTTGTTACATGGAAAGATTACATTGAAAGATCGATTGAAGTGGCAGTCGAAGTCACTAAAAAGGAAAAAGCATTTCCCCGATTGATTTACGGTTACCGGGTGAGCCACCCGGAAATGCGCCAAGTAGGACAGGAGTTGGATTCGAGACTTGCCAATCTGGCGAAGGTGGGTTTGGATGAAAGATTTGTAATCCCTACTTGGAAAGAAGCTGATCAAGTTTTTGCAGTCGCGTTTTCCATTGCGGATTCTCTTCTCAAACATTCTTACAGAAGTTATGGTGATTTCACTTCTTGGATGGTAGAAGAAACCAAAAAAGCTACGATTTCCTATTTGAGTCAGTACTTGCCGGAAAACTGCAAACGAAGGTAACTTAACTTTTTAGTTTACGAATAACAGCTTCGTCATAAGCGGACAAGCTCTTTCAAAAATAAGATCGCAGGTTTTTCTTTCTCTTCTTCGAGGCTTTTTATTTTTTTTACAATCGCATCATTTACCGGAGTGCCTATTCCCAATGTTTTGGATTTTGCTACGATCTGTCCGTTAAGTTCGTCTATCTCTGTTTTGCGACCAGCGTCTAAGTCTTGTACCATGGACGTTCGGATACGGTAGTATTTGATTCCGATTGCAAACAAAATGATATGTCTTAATAGAAAGGGAAGCGCTCCTTTCCCGTCGCCTAATTTTCCGACAGATACTGAGCCAGGAACCACTTCTTCCTTGATTCCGATCTTTTCCATGACATTCCGCACTTCCGTAAGAACGCGGATAGCTGCTGATCTTCCCGATTTCTTAAAGAACAATTCCCCCAAGGTCAATTGACAACTTGCGGAAAGACCATTGATAACCGAATTGATTCCCAGCTTATGCCATCGAAAGCCTTTTAAATTGGAAGATAGAATCACCGTGATATAGGGTTCGAGAGCTTGTTTCCAAAATGGTTCCGGAGTGGTTTCATCGGCACCACCGAGGATCAGTGCTCCCGCATTCGATTGAAAATAAACTCCGTCCGGTAGTTTTTGAGTGTTCCAACCCACAACACCGCCTAATATTTGATTTGCGGAAATAGAAACGATTTCTTCGGGCAAACCGTTTTGGATCAGCACAAATCTGCCTCCCTTCGATAAAAGAGGAATGGATTTTCGAATGGAATCTTCCAGATTTGCCGACTTGGCACCTAAGATGATATAATCAAAGTTATCTTTGGTTTCTTCCAAAGTGGAAACGATTCCTTCGAATGAAATTTGCTCCTTCGGGCCGGAGCTGTAACGGTACCAAAGAGGATTTGCTAGTAGTTCCGATTTTCTTTTTGCATCCCTAGTGAGTACAAAATAGGGAACTTTATTAAGGAATAGTGCACGTGCGATGCTTAGAGTGATTGCACCCATTCCCAGGATGGCGATTTTAGGAAAAACGTTCTGAGTCGTGTTACTAGTTTGCATGGCGAATCGAATGGAAAGATTATACGGGCCCATTTATCCGGTTCAATGAAAATTTTTATGGTTCGGTAGGAATTGGCATTTTCCATAGAAGGAACAATGAGGTGAGGATTGAATTATGTTTTCTGAATTGATTTTCTTTTGCAACGAGTTGGAAAATTTCATCTATAAAAACCAAATCCAGGAATTTTCCGATGAAAACGACGATGCCTATTATGCGGAACAGTTTTTGGGAATGATTCATAAAGAATCCTTGAAAATCCCTCAATCCGAAAAATTGAAATATCCCAAAGTTCCTTGGGACAAAATGGATTCTTTTTGGGCGAAAGATCTTACCCGTGCTTATGAATACATTGATAAAAAGATGTTATATTCCATTTGTGCTTATGAAATTCCCAAGATCAAAAAAGAATTAAAACCTAATTAGAGTTAGAATTAAAATGCATGTGCAAAATCAACGAACATCTGAGTGTCTTCTTTTGATTTTGCCACATCAATCAGTATCACCGTTGCCTGGTTCCAAATAATTCTCAGTCCCTGTCCCCATGAAAACTTATATCCTTTCAAACCGATATTTTTTTCAGAATCCCAGACTCTGCCATAATCGTAAAAAGGAACCAGACTGAATGTAAAATGTTGATCACCTAATGTAAGTGTTGCGAATCTCCATCTCAGTTCAAAACTTCCGAAGCCGACCATAGTTCCGACAAACCTGTCTTGTCTGTATCCTCTCACTGTTTGTAAACCTCCCATTCCCGTAAATGGTCCGTCGACACTCCACATATAACGAATCTCGGAAAAAGGAGTTCCTGAAGAAGAGTAGGAAGCCGCTAACCTCGTGGCAAATACCAGTTCTTCGAAAACGGATGGAAATATTTTATAAAAGTATTTTGTCTGAAAAAAAAGCTTATTATAATTGAAACTTGATCCTGTTCTTTTGGAAACATTCGCAATGTTAAACTCAACTAAAATTCCACTGTCCGGGTCAGGTTCAAAATCCCTTGTATCATAAGCCAAACCGGTTCTGAAGTAATTGGCTTGGCCGCCGTTGTAGCCGATTATTTTTCCTTCTTTGTAATCTTCCGTGAGTTTGGAATCGCTGTTCGGAACGGCAGTTTCCCAAATGGAATTGTCTAGTAACGGATCTTTTGAAGGATTCCATCCTTTGTCGGAATGACGGATTATATTCTTTGAGATTTCGTTTGCTGCAATCCATTTCCAAGCTTTCCAGAAAGTATAATCTACACTGTTAAACAATGTAGTGGAATTGAATGTATATTGATTGTATCCTTGATCGGAATATTTTGAGTAGATTTCTCCCGATGAAGCGGGAGGTCTCATTAAACTTTGTGTGTTTTCATAATCATTATAATTGGCGCTGCGAAATTCTCCGTAACCAGGTTGATTTCTGGGACGTTGGGTTAAAGCTTCTAATGATTTTTCACCGACACCGAAATATTGTGAATTGGGATTGTAATCCCAACCTAGACTTGTTTTCCATCGGAATGCCGTCTCAAATAAATAGGGTGTGTCTAGTGAAATGAAATAATTTCGAACTCCTTCGTTTGTTTGAAATAGTTGGCTGGATATTTTATATTGATACGGTTGGTATTCGAAATATTCATCCGTCTTTTTTCCGTTGAAAAACAGATTTGCTCTGATACCACCGCCTTGTCCACGAACCGGATCGGAACTAAAGAGAGGAAGCGCATTGAAATAAAATCCTTCTTTTTTAAATGCAAGTTCTTCCGCATCCAGTTTTTTATCTTCATGAAGTTCGATTCTTTTGTTTTTCTTTTCTTCTTCTGCATGCAAAAAAAAAGGAAAGATGCAGATTGGAAAAATAAGGAATATAATCCTGTTCGCAAATGCCATTCATTTAGTTTTCTAAAAGGTTTGTGCAAATCCGACTACTTTAAAAAAATAAATTGATAAAATAACGAAAGGAATTCTACAAAATCTTAACATAATCTTAATACATTGATTCGAATTTATTTCTACTGTTTTGAAGGAAGTAAAATCGAAATTGTGTTTCCAGTGACTATATTTTGCATAATCGTTTCACTGAGTCCGGTTCCGCAGTTGGAAACGGACACGACTCCGAAATCTTTTTCATGAGAAGTTCGTATCAGTATCTCTTTCCCTTCGGGGAAAATCTGATTGCATTGGAGATAAGGTTTCTAAGTATCGTTGTGACTGTTTGTTTGTCGCAAAATACGGATTCATTGCTTAATTCTTTTTTGATGGAAAGATGTTTGTGTAACGCCTGTTTTTCGTGATAACGAATGGACTCGGATACCAGATCTTCCGGATTGTTTTCGGAATATTGCAAACGCAGTTGGTCTTTTTGATTCTTCGGAAAGAATTTTCAAAGAAGTTTTGAGCCCTCCGATAGAACCGCGCAAATCATGCCCGATCACGGAGAAGAAAATATTCTTCATTGCATTTGCATCAATGAGTTCGGTTTCCAAACGTTCGTTTACAAGCAGGACGAATGTAACGATTAACAAGAATATTACGGCCATCGTAACGAGCAGATAGGACGCCATGGGAAGATCCCATACTCAGGTAATCCGTTTCCGGGTTGTTTATTCCGTAATAACTGATCAGTTTCATCCTATCGTTCGCGTTTGCAACGACTACGAATGTAATGATACCGAGTGTAAGAATCAAATAAGTTGGCCAGGTAGGGAGTTTCGATTCTTTCAGTTTTTGAATCCCATGTGTGGTGAAAGTAAAACTAACCAGAATGAACGTATTTCCGCCGATGATGTAATCGGGAATGATGTCTTTTAGTCCGGCGAGAAGCGAACCAAGTGTCAGAAATAAAATTCCAAAAAGCCAGATGGAAACGCCTTCGTATCTTTTTTTTGTTTCAAACATTGTCCAAAGCTGAAGAAATGCAATTCCGCAGATTGTGGCATAACAAAAGTATAAGGTGCGTATATCCAAATAAAAATTCAAGAGTGTAACTTGTGAGTGCAAAGGATAAATCTTAGATGAATCGTAAAGTAAAAACTGAAATGCAAATTATTGATTGCAAATGGGTATGCTAAATGATTCGCTTAAGTCTTATTTTTCATTTGCCCTTCGGGCGTTAAGGTAGGTAAATTTTGCACGGACAGATTGAACAGATCGAAGATTTATGGATTAAGGGAAAAATCATTATCAATCGAATCCGTTTTGGACTAGTGATTCTTTTTACATTGTCTTTGGCTGGTGCCAAAGATTCATTTCAGCCCGTTATGTTTCAAATTCATAGTTGGGCAACCGTAATTATGGCGATCTATTGTTTAGTTTCCTATATTTGGCAAAAAAAAGGCAATCCTCCCGATTTGTTTCACAAATCACTCGTGATCTTGGATATCATCCTTCTTTCTCTTACGATCATCTTGGATTCTGCCCTCGGGACGGTGGAAGCAAAGTCGGCCTTGTCCAATATTGTTGTTTATTTCATTTATTTTTTCATTTTAAGTTATTCGGGATTTTTGGGAGACAGACGATTCGTTCTAACTACATCTGTTGTCGCCGCCATAGGAGCAAGCATCGGGCTTTTTGTTGCAGTGAAGATCGGAGGAATTCAGCTTACTGAAAAACCGAATCTTTCGTCGCAGCCGGGTTATGCGGGACTATCTACAGAGGTTCTGAAGCCTGTTTTTATTTTTACCGGCGGGTTGATCATATCCGTACTTGTAAATTTATTCAATAAAATAGGAAGGATCGGGTCTGTCAAAGCGGAAGAGGCGAAAAAATTATTGGATAGTAGCAATGCCAACAGAGATATCATTAAAAACTCTGCGGAACAACTGGAACATTCCATAGGTGCGTTTAGCAATTACGTATCCAATACTTCGAATAAATTGGAATCGCAGGCTGCATCACTTGAAGAGATCACGGCAGTCATCGAAGAACTTTCCAGCTCTTTTATTTCCAACTCCAATTCGATTGAAGACCAAAACCAAAAAGTAAAGAAATTATCCGCAGATTCCAAAGAGTTGAAATCAATTGTGGAAACTATTTTTCAGTATAGCAAGGATTTGGTGAAGATCGCGGAAGAAAACAAAGCCGATACGGAAAACGTAGCCCATGTTTCTGAAAAAACTAGCAGATTTTTGGAATCGATTCATTCATCTTTCGATAAAGTGGACGAAATCAACAAAATCATGGCTGAGATCGGAGACAAGACCAACTTACTGGCATTAAATGCATCTATTGAAGCGGCACGGGCAGGAGATGTCGGCCGGGGTTTTGCTGTCGTTGCAACGGAAGTAAGTAAACTCGCCGACTTCACTGCAAAAAATGCGAAAATCATTTCGACTGTAGTCACCGAATCCAGAACCTATATCCGGGAAGCCACAAATGCATCAACTAGCACCGGTAATCTGACGAATTCGCAAATAGGAAAACTTATTCATACATTGGAAAAAATCACTGCCATGAATCAGATGTATGACAAACAAAAACGTATTATAGAAAACTTTTTATTGGAACTGTCCGACATCGATATACTTTCATCCAATATTTCCATCAGCACCACCGAGCAAATCCTGGGCCAGAAGGAAGCGAGCAAAGGGATCCAATCTTTGGAAGTGGAAGTAAATGAAATATCAAGAACCTCTCGCGATCTGGAAGACAATATACATTCCATCCGAAAACAATCGCAAGAGTTGCTCTTGATGAGTAAAAACTAGGCTATACTCCAATGCCGCTTTTTCTTTGTCCGAATAAAAGGATGTTTCTCTCCAGGCATTGAGTAGATAGATTCTTTTTTCTTCTTCTCCCGCCTTTCTCGTGTCAGATGTATGCATGTCTATGCAAAAGGCACAACCGTTGATTTGAGAAACACGGATTTTGATCAGCTCATAGAGTTTCGGTTCGATTCCGCTGCTTTGGGCAAATTCTTCGTTTTTCAGCATAATTTGAGATGCTTCAGGATAAGCTTTTGTGTGATTAAATCTTGGGTTTATTGTATTTTTTCCTGAAAGAAAGACGAAGGCCGCATGCGGTTTGTGACAGCTAAAGGAAAAAATAAGAAGGATTTTTATAAGAACCCGAATTTTTAGAAATTAACGGAACCTCCGAAATAGACTCCTTTCAATATTTCAAAGTTTCCCGAACGGATCGGTTGCGAAACGGCAGGGACTCCCGTTAAGGAAAAATTATTTCCATTCCATTGCGAATTTAGATAGATAACATTGACTTGGTGCAAGTCAAGATAACTAAACTTGGATTCGATCTGATTGTATCCTATGTAGAACTTAAAATTTTCAAAAAAACGATAACTCAAAGATAGATCCAATTCATAGCCCCGATAAATTCCTTCCGTTCCTGCAGTGCTTATGGGCAAGAGAAAGGTTTGTGAACTGAGAATCGGATCTTTTAAAAAACGATTTCCTTGTGTATAAAAACCATCCAAACCGATTGAAAATTGAATATCAGATGTGATGGAATGAACGGATTTGATCGAAAGTTGCGGTCCGTATGTGAAAAAATATTCCTGGAAAGCGCCTTCACTTACATAACTTCCGTATTTGTATTTATTAATATTTCTAATTCCTCCTCCAGTATAAAGACTCCAGCCTTTCCCTATGGAAAATTTCCTATAAGCGTTTACTTCCAGTTCAGATCGCGTTACTGGCGTTATATATTCCCTGGTCATTGAAATTTGATTCCCCTCTGTTCGTAGAACGACGCTATTCGGATTTACGATTTCCATTTCAAAATAAGAAATTTCCAGTCTGTAATTTTTTTCATAGTTATCATAACTGAATACAAACGGTATCAAAACTTTCGAGTTTTGGTTGAGTTTTCCTGCGCTTACGGGTCGGTTTGGATCTGGGGTCTCCGTTAGAGAAGTGTATTCATAAGGAGTGAAGTGATAGGTTTGTCTTTTGAGAAAAAATTCGAAGGAAGATATTTTTTCCTTTTTGCTGCCGGTTTCCGTTTCTTTTTCTTCGCAATAGAGTGAGCTCACGGTCCAGGCGAATAAAAAAAGAGAGACCAAAAAGTAATAAACTCTAAAATTCATAGACTGGATATACTCTTGACATAAAATTTTAAGATAGATAGATTTTCTTGTCCATTGAAATTCAGTGGAGGCAAAAAGGAAGGAATTGAGTCATGAGCGAAAAAAAGAAAATTTTGATGCTAGGTGCTTCCGGAGCTGTGGGAACGGAGACTTGGAAAACATTGTTTTCCTCGAGTATGATTTCTCATTTGGCTTTTTTAGGCAGGAAAAAAATAGAAATCGCAAGTTTGGCTGAATCAATCACTCTTATACAACATAACATTGATATTTTGAATCCTTCTTCTTATTCGGACTATTTGCCTGAATATGAAACGGCAATATGTACGCTAGGAGTAGGTGAACCTTCCAAAATGAGTAGGGAGGAGTTCGTTCGAATTGATAAGGATGCTGTTTTGGATTTTGCCAAAACATGCAAGTCGAAAGGAGTAAAACATTTTTTACTTTTAGGTTCGGTAGGAGCCGATAAAAAATCGTCCTCTTTTTATTTGAGAACCAAAGGTGAAATAGAAGAAGGACTTCGTGCTTTGCAATTTGATGTGTTAAGTTTATTCAGACCTTCCATGATATTGACACCTAATAATCGTTACGGAAAAATGCAGGCTGTGGTTTTATTTCTTTGGCCGAAAATAGGTCCTTTATTTTTCGGTGGTTTTTCCAATTTGCGCGGGGTAACGGTTTCCGATTTAGGTAAGTCGATTGCACAAATTGCTTTGACTGAAAAAATTCCTTCCGTTCCTAAAACTACGGTCTATCAATGGAAAGAATTTCAGGAATTAGCAAAGATTCCAGTTATTTAAAGGAGCAAGTAATGCTTTCCGAGGAAATGTCATATCACATACGTTATTTGGAATCCAGACTTTCCAAATTAAAAAAGAATCCTGAATTGAATTCCTATCAAATCCCGGTCTATGAAAAAATCATCCTATATGCCAAACAAGGAGGATCTTATGAAGAGTATTTGGAACGATTGGGAGAGTTCGCCGATTTTTTTCCGGTAGCTCGTTCCGAACATTTGGATCGTTACAAATCGATCATAGAGCTGTATGAATCCCTCGGTTTGAAGGAATTTTCCGAATCAGCAAACAATAAATATACGACAGCAAAGTCTTGCCAAAGTTATTCTGATTTGGCAACAAAACTTCCCATAGGAATGGGATTGGAGAATATCGCTTCAGAACGGTTGAACTCTGCTTTTTTATTTTTAAACTATCTCGCAGAATTGCAAATCAAGCCTGAGAAGAAAGATAAATTGCATTTCGCTGCACTTGTCAAAGAGGAATGGGAAAAAATCAAAAACTCTGATCCGGAATTCGGTTTCGAATCTTTTTTTCAAAAACCTTATTTGTATATAAACGTATTTCCGAAGGACAAACTTCTTCAATTGAAACAAACATTCGAAAAAACAATAGGGAGTGTGATTTAATATGGAAGAGGGTTTGCGCGGCTTAATCGACGGATATAAAGCTGGGATCAGTCCTTATATAGATCTTCTTCCGAAAGAAAATAAAATCGCTTTGGAGGCGGAAGCTTTAATCCGAGAGATGGAGGAACTGGCGGAGAAAAACTCTTATACTGAATTTATGGAAAAGGCATCCGCCAAAGATCATTTCAATCGGATCATCGGCTACTATAGCAAATTAGCGCTGGAACAATCCAAACTATCTCCCAGAAGAACTACGATTCCCACTCCTTCTGAGATTGCAAAGGGATATCATCTTGCATATGAGTCCTTACCTAAGGATACAAATTTATCTGAAACCAAAAAGGTATACGAGAGAGTATTTCAATTGGAAAAGGAAAGCAGGACTGGTCCTGAGTTTTTGTGCAAATTGGAAGAAGAAAACTTGTTTTTGGAAATGTCCAGATCTCACTTAAGTGAAGTAATGCGGAATGGTCTGGAAAAAATGCTTCAAAGCGGAAGCGATTTTTCCTCCGATGGGAAAGGGGTAATATCCAATCCTCAGATGGAACATTACTTCCAACGAATGCAAAAACAAATGAAAGAGGCAGGTTCCCTGATGGAACTTGAATTCAACGCACTCCTCCGTGCGGAAGACTCCCGATTTTCCAACCTATGGGATAATACTTTTTTAAATGTAGTTTTCAATGCATTGATGAACCCTCTCGTTTCTTGGAGAATGAATCCTTCGGAGAAACTTAGAAAGGAAGTTGAGTCCGCCTATCTTTACTTAAATGAATTTTGGGGATTGGATTGGGACGGTTTGTTCGGGATTTCCAGAGTATCCGAATTTTTTGAAGCCACAATCTTCGGAGGAAGCGGGGGACAATTGAAATCGCAAAATATACATTCGGCGACGGATTTGAAAAAGGATCTGGAAACCTGTTTGGTCAAATGTTTAAAAGGAAAATCATTATTAGGTGATATAGATCCTGCAAAGGCAAAAGTTTTTTTCAGAGGAAAGGAAATTCAAATGAAAGAAATTAAACATGCCCTTAGTGATACGAAACTACCGTAAGGAAAGCCCTGGAGACTTTTTCCCCAGGGAAAAATGACCCTGATTACCTGGCAATCATCCATTTTCCTGCGATCTTTCCCAAATTGAGGGGAAGAGCCGCTCCTTTTTTCGCAGTAAGAATAGGATCTCCTTTAGCGGTTGTTAATGTTCCGATCATTCCGTTGCAAATGGTTCCGAATTTTACATTTTTCTTTTCCAATTTCCAGGTAGATCCTATTGCTTTGATCATTCCTTCCAATGCTTTTTTTTCTTCTTCCGGTTTATAAGGGAAGTATCTGGTTTCGGAAGTGTCTTTGGCTCTAAATTCGATGAAAGGATATATCTGTTTGAAATCTTTGCTATTCAATGCTTTTGAAAAAGAATCTACAAATTCCAAAGCCGATTTTTGAGTGTCAGAGTTCCATTCTATTTTTTCTGCCGACTTCCAAAGGTTAGATGGAGGAAGAAAAGGGGGAGTGAATTCAATTGTTTTTTCCAATGGTAAAGTGGAATCTTCTTTTTCTTCCCATTCGAAATTGGAAACCTCCTCCCCTTCATCAGGAAATTGGCCTTGTTGCCCGATGAGCAAACGAACGGATGCTTTTTTTCCAAAAGAATCTTCTTTATTATCTTTACTTTTACGAGCGGAAATTTTGATTTTGATTTCGTTTTTTCCGGGAACTGTCCAAAAGTTTACATCCGCTTGACCGGAAATATCGCTTCCTTTTGAACTCGTAACCGTATAACCGTTGTATGTTACATCCAGGTTGATCGAATAACCTTTATACAATATTATATAATAACCTGAGCTTGGTGGTTTTTCCGGAGCGGTGTCTTCCTCTGCGAACAGCAAGCTAGATACAGAAAGACCGAATAGCAGAACGGCTGATAAAAGAATATTCTTCATGAAAACCTCTATTTGGGAATTGGAGAAATAAATTGACCTAAAAATTTTAAAAGTCAACCGGATTTAGACGTGTGAATTTCAGATCGTCCTGAGACAAAAAGGCGAACTTTTTAGAATTATTTTATGCGAAAGCAGGATAAGGTTTGTGAAATCGACCGGGATGTGGTAGGGGTTTGGGGAGCGCGGCTTCCCACGATCCACACCTCCCCACCCTAAGATCAGCTTTGCTGATGATCCTTCGGATACTTCTCGCTTCTATGGGCGCTCGAAGGGGCGGGGGCTCTCCCACCCTACGGAAAATTATGTCTCTTTTTCTCTTCTCAGTCGTAAGGCATTCAATACCACTGAGACGGAGCTCAAGGCCATGGCGAGGCCGGCCACCCAAGGTGCAAGCAAACCGGAGGCCGCAACAGGGATTCCGATTGCGTTATAGGCAAAAGCCCAAAATAGATTTTGTTTGATATTTCGAACGGTTGCTTTGCTGATTCTCACAGAATCAACTAATCTTTGTAAGTCACCTTTGATGATCACGATTCCCGCTGTTTCCATCGCAATGTCTGTTCCGTTTCCCATCGCAAAACCAACGTCAGCTTTGGCAAGTGCCGGCGCATCGTTGATCCCGTCTCCTGCCATTCCAACTGCGCCCATTGAATTCTGAAAATTTGAAATGAGATCCAATTTTTGGTTCGGGTTGAGGGATGCATGGATTTTTGAAATCCCTACTTGATCGGCAATTAATTTTGCATTTTTTTCCAAATCCCCGGTCAATAACACTGGTTCAATGCCAAGTTCTTTCAAAGCAAGGATTGCTGTTTTGCCCGACTCTTTGATTTTGTCTTCCAAGCCAAATAGGGCCCATAGGGAACGGATACCGTCTAATTTTCCCCAGACGATGGACTTTCCTTTTTCTTCCCAGGATTTACCGATTTCAAGAAGTTCTTCGGGAGGTTTGCCGCCGCTTGTCAAAATATAATCTAGTTTTCCGGCTAATATGAAATCGTCTCCCACTCTTGCGCGAATTCCCCCCCCGGGTACCGATTGAAAGTCTCTTGGAGGGATGATGTATATTCCTTTTGATTTTACAAATTCTACAATTGATTTTGCTAACGGATGTTCGGAGGCAGATTCAGCCGAAGCAATCTTTGAGAGAATCTGATCTTCTTCTTCTCCGGAAGTTTCGTAATCTGTGACAATCGGATTACCTTCCGTCAAAGTTCCCGTTTTATCAAACGCTACTACTTTCAAATGAGCCGCAGTTTCCAAACTTTCTGCATCTCGAATTAAAATTCCTGACTTTGCAGCTTTTGTCGTGCCTACTAATAAAGAAACAGGTGTGGCAAGCCCCAAAGCACAAGGACATGCGATTACTAGTACTGCGATCGCTTTTTCCAAAGCGGAACCGATATTTCCAGGTTCTAAATAGAAAAACCAAATTAAAAAATCAATTAAGGCGATACACACAACTACGGGAACAAATACGGATGAAATCCGGTCTGCCAGTTTTTGAATGGGAGCTTTGGAGGTTTGCGCTTCCTCTACGGATCGAATGATGGATGATAGAACGGTTTGATCTCCGATTTTTGTTGCTTTGAAGATCAACGAACCGTTTCCGTTGATCGTTCCTCCGAGCACCGGGTCTCCGATTTTTTTCTCAACAGGAAAACTCTCTCCGGTTAACATGGATTCATTGACATCGGAATGTCCTTCCGTAATAAATCCGTCCGCGGAAATTTTTTCTCCGGGACGGATTTGGATGATGTCTCCCGGTTTTAAAAATGCAGAGGGAACTTCTTCGAACGAATCTCCTTTTTTGACCGAGGCAAAATTTGATTTTAGACCTAACAATGATTTAATTGCTATCGAGCTTTTGTTTTTCGCAATTGTTTCCAAAAGTTTTCCACCTAATAGAAAAGTCAAAAGCACTCCGGAAGTTTCGTAATATAGATGAGGCAGAGATAAGTGTTCCGTATGAATCGGGTTTGAACTTCTCTGCAGATACCAAAGAACGGTAGCCACCAAGCTGTAACCGAATGCTGCCGATGTTCCCAGTGCAACCAAAACATCCATATTGGCCATCTTGTTTTTTAAAGAGCGATAAGCTCCTTTGTAAAAGGGAAAACCGATCCAAACTTGAACCGGTGTGGCAAGTGCAAGTTGGAATAAAGGAGACAGTAGCCATTCTGGAATCGGAATAAATGATAAAGCCTTGAAATGACCTACCATTGTATAAAGCAGAGGGATAGAAAAAAGACAAGAAATGAAAAATCGGGTTTTCAATCGGTTCTTTTCTTTTTCCTGCTCGGATTCATGATAGGAAGGATCGGATGAATCGTGCTTTGCCGCCTTATAGCCCAAAGACTCTACGATTTTTATCAGATCCTCATTTACAACTGTTGAGTCATGTTTCACGAATGCGCTTTCCATTGCAAAGTTGACTCTTGCTTCCTTGATTCCGGGAGTTTTCTGCAATCCTCTCTCGATTCGAAGAGCGCAGTTGGCACATGTCATTCCATAGAGATCCAGAGTAATGTTTGTTTGTTTTTCCGAAATTTCCATAAATGAATCTCCTTAACAGTGAAAATGATCCCGGATGGTCTTATTTCATTTTCAACCTTCCTATGATGGGAAGGTCAAGATGAATGTTGGAAAAAATACGGATTTTTCTAAAAAAAATTTAACTTTCTTTTCTCAACCTTCTAATCATAGGAAGGTTGAGAAAATCCATTCATTTGTAAATCGGGAGGATTGGTCATGAATATTGGAGAAGTGGCAAAGGTTTCGGGGATCAATTCCAAAATGGTTCGTCATTACGAATCCATCGGACTCATCCCTAAAGCATTCCGTGCGGAATCGGGCTACCGGGTTTATTCCGAGAGCGATGCGCATATTTTGAGATTTGTAAAAAAAGCGAGAAACTTAGGTTTTCCTTTGCAGGATATTAAAAAATTGGTCAGCCTTTGGCGTAATAAGTCAAGAGCAAGTTCACAGGTAAAAACTCTTGCGATGTTACATTTAAAAAATATGGAAACTAAAATTCAGGAATTGCAGGCGATGGTTTCCACATTAAAACATCTTACCAAACATTGTCACGGAGACCATAGACCGGATTGTCCGATACTTACAGGACTCGAAGATTGAGTTTGTCGTTAATGTCTCATTTTTACAATTCCGATTCTTAGATTCGGATTACCCTTATTTTTTAGAAACTCTTCCGTCTTCCGGTCTTGATGCGAACCAAGTGACTCCTTTGCATATTGCAAATAGTTATGATGGATTAGGTGAGATTTCCGATTTGTTACTTGAATACGGAGCCAATCCGAATCGAAGAGGCCGGTTGGGAAAAAGGTATTTGATGTAGGCGGATTGTTTTTATCTTGAAGTCTTCCAATGCATTTTTATCCTTTTGGAAATGCTTCGTCTTTATCTTTTCTTTGTATTGGTTTTCGGTGTGTTATTTGTTTTTTCCCATTGCACTGAGGATTCAAAAACCGCTGATCTTTATTTTCCCGAGTCTCTTCCCGCTGAAGTCTCCGTCAAAACGACTTTGGGAAAAGAAGAAAATCTGAGAAAGCTGCAGTCCGTTTCCAAACAAAAAGGAATGAGCCTTGAGGAGTGGAAAGATTCGGAAAAAAACAAAATCGACGATTCTCAGATTAATCGTTATTATGCGAAAGAAAAAACAGGCCCTTCCGGTTTTGACGTTTCCATCGATATGATTGATAGCAAAAGAGAAGGGATCCGCCGCAGACTTGCCTGGACACGTATTTTTAAAATTGCGAATGTATCCGTTTCTTCGGATGAGTCTTTCTATTTTCCAATTTCCAAAATCAATTTGAAAAATGCGATCACAACAGGCAATTCCGATCACCCGAAATGGACGATTGTCGAGTGGAGTGACTTCAATTGCAGTTTTTGTCGGAAAAGCCATCCCGCATCCGCGGCAATCCGTAAAAAATACGGAAAGGATATTTTGTGGATCAGAAAGGACTATCCGTTGGAGTCTGAAACTAAAGAAGGGCTCTTGGCATTAAGCGTTATGCGATGCATATATTCCGAACGTCCGCCCCTTTATTGGCAAAGCCTGGATTCTGTTTACGAACTTAAATTTTTTTCCTTAACTTCGATGAAAAACAAACTGGAGGCTAGTTCCGTTCCGGGGAATCTAATAGAATCTTGTACATCGGAAAAATCCCTTTCCCGATTTGAGGAAGTCGTGCGAAAGGACCATTCGGAAGCCGTGTCCATTGGTGTGGGGGCGATTCCTACGATTCTTGTAAACGGAAGATTTATCGTGGGAGCGCTCGATCTTGTTTCTTTTGAAAAAATCCTGAAAGCAACTCTCCCTTCCAAATAAATTTCTTGCCAATTTCTAAGGAGAGGTATCCCCTAATGAAGCCCATATTTTTCTACGAGGTTGCAGGATTTATGCGATTCTTTAAAATCATTCCCTTCTTATTTGTTTTTTTATTCACAATTGCTTGTGGTAAAAAAATTCATTTTTCGATGGTCACGGCCACTTCCATGGACAACGGGCTTCCGTTTCTGGTGTTAGATGGTAAACAGTGGAACGCGGAACCTGGCGCAGAGTTTGTAAAAGTTCATTTTTATGCGGATGAACCTTTTTCCTTGAGTAAAGTAAGTTTCGAATCTTGTAACGGAAATTTTAAAGATCGTGTCGCAGCTTACGTTAACTTTGATGAGGTGTATGGAAGTACGGATGTTGAAAAATCAAATGCGGAAGTTGTTTTCGAGCCTGTCGTGCAAGCGCGTTCCGTTACCCTGAATTTTCAAAGAAACTTGGACGTATGTTTGAAACAGGTTAAATTTTTCGATGAAAAGAAAAAAACATACAGAACATATACTCCCGAAATTATAAAAGGCACGGCAAAGGCGTCGGAAACCGCAAGTCCTGAAGCAAGTTATAACGTCCTAAACCTGTTTGATTCCAAATATGAAAATGCTTATGCCTCCGTAAAAGGCGGGAAAGGTGTGACCCTTAACTTTGATTTCGAAAAAGAGCAGGAGATCACAAAGCTGAAATTTTGGAATGGATACCAAAGATCGGACGTTCATTGCATCAAGAACGGACGGATCAAAGATTTTATTTTAACGGGTGACAACGGTTATTCGGCAAAACTTTCCGTTGAAGATTCCATGGGAAGTCAGGAGGTTGCACTTCCAAAACCTTTTGAAGGCAAAAAACTGACTCTTACCGTAGACTCGTTATACGAAGGTTATTCGGAAAAGGGCTTCGTGTTATCCGAACTTCGCTTCGGAAATGACGACGGTTGGTTTGCACTTGATACTCTTCCAAAATCGAAAGATCTTGCCGCAAAAAACTTCGATTATTTCACAAAAGCTTCCTTGAGAAAAGTACTGAACCGCGGTTTGACAGGACGTGAAATAACTGAAGTTGTGGAAGGAGCTGTCACCGATTTGCCGGAAGGTGCTTCCCCTGAAATGCAAGTGGAAGAGAATGTTGACCCACCTTCTTCCTCGGACTGGACCATTCGTTTGCGTTCCGACGGAACTTTTTTCCTCGAAGGATCCACTTTGCGCACCAATTACGAAGAAGGTCAGGAAAAATCACAGAAATTTTACGGTATGGGAAATTATGAAGTGAAGTCTACGGAAGGCGGCAAGATCGACTTACGCATATTTGGTTTTCTTAGAAAACAGGCATTCACAAGCTTTTTGGACTACGGAGAAGGAGATTGTAACGGTTGTGGTAGAGATTGCAATATTGTAAAAAACTCCGACCCGAACAATACTGAAAAAATCTTCCAAGAGTTCATTACCTTACAAGCACGCGGAAAAAATTATTATCTGACCAATACGAAACAACAGAACTTGGATTTTTCCACGTTGGAGTTAAGTCTGGAATAATTCATCCAATGACCCTACTTTCTTATCTGTTTCGTTTTTTAATTCTTTCCCTTTCTCTTTTCGCTTTTTGCGGGGAGGGAAATCAGGATTCACATAACCATAGTCAGGTTGTATCCGTTCCTGGCACTCCTACGAAGAGTAATTCCGTAGAGATTGAGATTGGTTGGCAATATACCCAGATTCCTTTGAAAATGGAAATCCGGGAACCATCCGGTTCCCAAAGTCTGGCACTTTGGACGACCGGTTCTGTTGCCTTCGGAAAGAACGCTCCTTTTTCCACACCAATCCCCGATTCTAAAATTCTATTAAAGCCGGGTGCGAAAAAACAATTTTTACTGGTTATGAAAAATGAAACCAAAGAACCGGTGTATTTTTTCGCCGCTCCTCACCAGGCTCACCCCGTAGAACATAGTTTTGGTTTTAAGTTCAAATGTTTATGCGTGAACCATGCTTTTACGGTTCCTCCGGGAGAGTTTTGGTACAGAGTGGTGGAGATCCGATTGAGTCCTGAATTTCTCGGGGACAAATTAACTCTAACACATAATGTCATCGGCATTACAAAGGAACGAATGTTAGATTTTGAAAAGGGGTCTGCAAAGTCCTTTACTACGGAAATGGATTGATGAACATTTGCTGAAATGCTTCGTTTCCTATTCATCTGCTTTTTTCTTTTGGCATGTGCGGGCATTACTGCGCAAACAAATGAAGAGGTAAGGCGGTTAGAAAGCGGTTGGACATTCACGGATTTCCGGAGGAATGAGACAAAACCCGTTCAAGTAGGGAAGGGATTGGTCGAGCAAGGGTATTCCGTTCCCGTCCGAGGAGTATACCGATTGGAGGTAGATATTACCGAATCTGCCGTTTACACCCAAGGGATTTTTTTGGACAGGCTTCATTCCGTGGACAGCACCTACTGGAACGGAAAGCCCGTCGGTTCCACTGGGCGATTTAGTCCTGACTACTACCCTTATTGGATCAGCTCCCGTTTTTATTCCATTCCCGCAGGTAGTATATCTCTCGGAAAAAATATTTTAGAAGTTCAGATAGAATGCAGAGAAGTGGAATTCATGTGTGGGATCTTTCGGAACATTCCCCGTATGGGTTCGTATGAAAGTATAAAGGATGAATTGATCTACGAAGATTTGAGGCAGTTGATATTTGCATCACTCTTCTTCGGGATTTTTATACAGCAGGCAATCAGTTATATTTTGAACCGGTCTTCTCATGCGGGATTGTATCTGGCTGCGACCGCGATCTTATTTGTAACTTGGAGAATTCCCATTTTGCATAAGATTCATTTTCTGGATTGGGATCCTGAGCTTTTGGTGAGAACCTTATTTTTTTCACAGTGTATGTTTCCATGTACGATTATATTATTTGTTTATTCTCTTTTTGAAGAAAAACCTTCCCGTATCGTAATTTCACTTCTTTCTCTTGATGTGATCATTGCGTTCATACAATTTTTTCCGTTGAAACCGGATTATAGATTTCAATTTGTATATCTTTGGTATGTTTTGCTTGCTTTTAAAGTTCCTTTGCTCATTACACTTCTTGCCCGATTTTATAATAAAAAATCAGAAGCAATCGTAGTTTCGATAGGAGCCTTGGTCGCAACCTGTTTCGGAATCTTGGATATTGTTTCGGATTTGGCCATCGGAAAAAATCAATACTTAAGCCAATATGGTATCTTTGCATTTATGTTCAGCGGAATCCTTGCAATAGGAATTCAAAATGCAAGGACGAGAAAGGCATTAAAAAATCTGAATGAGTCTTTGGAGATGATTGTAGGTCAAAGGACTCAGGAACTTGAAAAACAATACCGTATTCTCAGCGATGAAATGCACATGGCGGGAAGTTTACAATCAAAGCTGATACCGAGTATGCAGGGAGATGTTTGCGGACTGAAGGTGAATTCCGTCTATATTCCTATGGAAAAAATAGGCGGTGATTATTATGATTTTTATATTCACGATCAGGACACCGTTATGTTTTTGTTATGTGATGTTTTGGGGCATGGGATACCTGCGGCATTGATCGCTTCCATGTTGAAAATCAGCTTTTTAGAACTTGGCCCCAAACATAAGGAGCCTGATCGGCTTTTGGAAGAATTGAATCAAAAAATGATCCCGGTAGTGGACAAAAACTACATTACGGCTCTTGCATGTAGTTTCGATTTGAAATCAATGGAAGTAAGGTATTCAGTGATGGGACATCCGAATCCCATTTTTGTAAGCGGGGAAGGAAAGGCTCCCGTTATCCTTGATGGGAAAGGGCCGATTCTCGGGTGGATCAAAGAAGCAAAGATTCAGTCTTGGAAAATGAACCTGTGCCAGGGAGATCGTTATTTTTTCTACACGGACGGAATTACGGAAGCCCAAAACTCTTATAAGGAACTTTTCGGAGAAGAACGCCTCTTGGAATTATTGAGCGACGGACGCAACCTGGAACCTAACCTTTTAAATAAAAAAATTTTGGATTCGGTGAGGGTTTACTCTCCCAAACTTTCGGATGATCTTACTTTTTTCACTGTGGAGATGCCTTGATCAGATTTTTTGTACCGGACTGGCTTCGTCGTCTGATTTACATCGGGGTCACGGAAGATCTGGATTTTGAAACCGTTTTACGACTTCAAATCACCAATTTTGCCGCAGCATTCGGGGTAGCATCTAATATCAGTTATTCTATAGTTTTTGTTTTGTGGGGATTTCCCGGCGGCATTTTGCCACCTCTGCTCAACCTCGGTTTTATCTTTTTCATCGGCCTTCCCATCTATCTCAACTATATTCGCAAATACGATTATGCAAAATTTTTACTTATGCTTGCGTTGTCTTTGGATTCGTTTACAACTACCGGTTTGTTTTCCGGAAATCTTCTCGGCGGACATTATTTTTTTCTGATCTTTGCTTTGCTTCCGTTCGTAATTTATTCTTATAATGCAAAGATCACCAGTATCTCCTTTTTTATTTTGAATTTATTTTTCTTTTTTTATATCGAATACCTTTCCAAGCCTCCTTTCCTTGCGACAGATAGTTCTTTTTATTTCGTAGGGATTCAGAATTTTTATAGGATTCTGTCTATCTCTATCTGTTACTTCGGTATAGCTACTGTTATGCTGTATTTTTTGAGAAATACTTTCCGCAACCAATCCGAATTGCAAAGAACAAATGCTTATAAAGACAAGATATTTTCCATACTTGCCCACGATTTGAAAGGCCCGATGGGAAGTATGGGGACTTTTCTGGGTATCCTTATGGAGTCCGTGGAGAGGCTTTCTCCCGAAGAAATGCGAAAAGGTTTGAAAGAACTTCGTAAAAACTCGTTTCAAAGTTATGTGATCCTGGAAAATCTTTTGGATTGGGTGAAAAATGATTCTCATCGAATTCATTTTTTACCGGATTATATTTCGATCTCTGCGATTGTTACCGGTACCATTGAGTTATTACAAATTCAATGTGCGGAAAAAAATATCCAATGGGAACTGAATTTACCTTTCTCACATTTGCCTTATGCGGATGAACGAATGACGGCAACTATCATGCGTAATATTATATCCAACGCGGTGAAATTTTCCAATCATTCGGGCTATGTGATTGTTTCCAGTTTGGAAAAAGAAACCGAATTCGAAATTTCCGTAGAAGATTTCGGAGTGGGAATTCCTTCCGAAAAACTCCAAAAAATTCAAAACAGGTTGCAACCCGGTACGACTTTCGGAACGGCAGGAGAAAAAGGAACCGGAATCGGATTACTTTTGGCCATTGATTTGATTGCACAACAAAATGGCCGCTATACACTTTATAGTGAGGGGAAAGGAAGCAAATTTACTCTTTTTCTCCCTAAGTCTCCTTAATTTCAACTTTCTTTCTAAAATGATCGGAGGCAATTTGTGTTTATGCCTTTTCTATCAAGATACTTCACTTGGCTAAAAAAAAACGCTCCCGAGGGACAAGTTGAAGTTTATCCTACTGTATTAAACGACTTTTCCACCAATATTCCGGGTATATTCATCATAGGGGACCTAACGGGCATTCCATTGTTGAAGTTTGCTTCGCATAGCGGAGCGAAAATTTGGGATTTCATCCCTGAGACAAAAAACGAATTACTTGATGCGGTGATCATCGGTGCTGGCCCGAGCGGTGTTTCCTCAGCATTGGAAGCCGAAAAATTAGAAAAAAAAATCGTTCTCCTGGAAGCCGGCAAAGCATTTCAAACCGTTCATAGTTACCCCAAAGGCAAACCGATTTTTGCCGAACCTAAAGATTTCAAAGTCGGATCCTCTCTTCCTATCTTCGACGGAACCAAAGAGTCCCTTCTTGATCATTTAAATTCCGTTTTGCGATCACATAGCATTCCTTTGCTGGAAGGAGAGAGGGTGAATTCCGTGATAAGAAATTCCGTCGGATTTACGGTCGGGACAGAATCCGGAAAAAAGTTTCATACGAATCGAGTCATCATTGCTATGGGAAAATCCGGCGACCCGAGAAGGCTGGGGATCCAAGGTGAGGATCTCCCTCATGTTTCTTATCGTTTGATTGATCCAAAAGATTATTCTCATAAGAAAGTGGTAATTGCGGGAGGAGGGGATTCTGCAGTCGAAGCTGCCATTTCCGTTTCGGAATTTGCCGAATCGGTAACGCTTGTTACCAGGGGAAAAGAACTGACCCGACCCAAGCAGGAAAATATAAAAAAATTGGAATCTCTCTCGGAGAAAGGCAAGATTCAAGTTTTAAAAGAATCCAACTTACGTGAAATCGGAGAATCCAATGTGATCTGTGCTACTTCCTTCGGTGCAAAAAAGATTCCCGCAGACGATGTTCTGCTTTTGCTAGGAACGACCCCTCCTATTCCTTTTTTAAAAAAGTTGGGAATCCGAATTCAAAGTTCAAAATCGATTCGGGATTGGATCGGACTTATTTCCGTTTTCTTTTTTGCGATGACAGCTTACTTCGGTAAGGCGTCGTTCTATGGATCCGGTTGGTTTTCTCCTTTGGCAAGTGCGAGTGCCGGAGTATTTTTGATATCTTCCGTTTTATGGCTTTTCTTCTGGACAAAGTCAAATGGAATCCGATTTCCTAAGGGATGGCAGTTGTTTCGGAACATTTATCTGATCTTTGCCAGTTTTTATTTTTTGTTTGTTTATTTTTCGGCAACATACGGCGGTTATTTGTTATTTGAAAAATATCCAAGCTTTCATTATACTTTCCTGTATTCCATGACCATTTTGGTATTCGGGCTTAGGCGTATTACCGTCAAACAGACTCAATACATTAAACTGCAAACCTTCAGTTTGATTTTTGTTCAGTGGTTTTTTCTGTTTTTACTTCCCGAAATCATTTTACCTTTTTTGGGCAAAGCGGGATATCTGGGAGCAAAGGACGGGTTTCTACTGACCCAAGTATTTCCCGGAGAAGCATATTGGAAGGCCTACGGATTTATACTTGCATGGCCCCTCAGCATGGGTGTGTTATACGATGGCGGAATAACCAATTTCTGGCTTATCTACGGTTTGGCATTCAGTTTCGGAGTGATTCCGTTTTTAGTTTATCATTACGGCAAAGGTGCTTATTGCGGTTGGATCTGTTCCTGTGGTGGGCTTGCCGAAACATTGGGCGATGAACAAAGGGAAAAGATGCCTCATGGAAAATGGGCTTATCGGTTGGAACATTCCGGGCAATGGATTTTGCTGGTAGCATCCATCATCACTTTATTGAAGTTAATTGGCGTATACGGAAAATCAATCATTCCCAACCTGATCAATGCGGAGTATGTTGCGGATTCCGTCAAATGGATCTACGATTTGGTAGTGGATATAGGACTTGCCGGAGTTGTAGGAGTGGGTTTTTATTTTTTCTTTTCAGGAAGGATTTGGTGCAGAATGTTCTGCCCTCTTGCCGGCCTTATGCATATTTATGCAAGGTTTAGCAAGTTTAGGATTTTCTCTGAAAAGAAAAAATGCATTTCCTGCAATATTTGCACGAAGGTATGCCATCAGGGAATTGATGTTATGAGTTATGCAAATATCGGTCGTCCCATGGATAGCGTACAATGTGTTCGGTGTTCCGCTTGCGTTTCCAGTTGTCCGACTCAAGTTTTAAGTTTCGGAAAACAAAATATTTTCGATCAAAGTTTTGATAAAGTGAGTGCTACTTTATAATTTGATTTTCAACTTTCTGTTTTGTTTTTGCCAATATGTTTGAAATAAGGGAGAGGTCCATTTTGATTTCCCTATTTTTTTTTGTTTCAATTCATTTTCGCATTTTCTAATGAGCTCCAGATGGTCTTTCAATGCTTTGATTTGAATCTCGTTTTTTTTTGATTCCGTCAAAGTTTCGTTTGTATAAGCAATCAATTGGGATTCCATCGGTTTTGTTTCCGGCACAACAATGGCCCTGACCGTCTGGTAATCGAAATTCGCTCTTCTTGCTATTTGTTCATGTTCGACCCATAACGAAATATCATTCGGAGTTTTAGGATTCAGAGGACCAGGATCTATGATCGTCGTTGTTCCGAAGAAAAAAGGTTTAAATACGCTCAGACAAGGTGTGGATGTGCCAGTGTACCATATCCGAAGCGGATCATTGCTTTTTGCCGAAGTATTCCATTCTACTACCAGTGATCCGTTCGTTTGGTTTGGTGTGATGAGACCGGTTGCATGCAGACATAAAGAGCCCATACTTGCGGAAGAAACTTCAAATTCGGAATCCTGGGTGGCATGAGAGCGTAAAACATCCATTGCGCCTTTGGCAGTATAATTTCCTTTTATTTTGTAACTTGCATTTGCATTGGTCTCATGCAATTGTCTTCTTTTTTTGCATTGACCCACTCTTGTGAAAAACCAATCGGAGAAAACTCTGTTAAATGAAAAATCTTTTCCTTTCATCCGATAATCGGCTTTGATCGCTTCTTCTTCCAAATTCTTACTGGACATGGTGTAATCCGACTCAATGGTCAATCCGTTCGAGATCGCATAGAACTTGACAATCGGTTTTGCCACCCAAAGCCGATCGGCCGTTTCCAGTATAAAGCCGTCCGACCTATCCGCGATGATAAAACTATTATGATAGAAAAACGATCTGTTTTCGTAACCACCACAGGCATCTTGCCCGTATTTTTCCAATAATTTAGTAATAAGACCTAATGCCTCTTTTGCGGTCTTGCACCTTTCGAGTGCTAAGCGGAGTAAGTCCATCCCTGTGAGACCGTCGTTTTTCCTTTTGATTTTGAAATTTGTGAATACAGCTTCATTTCCGATGGCAAGTCCGTATTCGTTCACTCCCATTTCTGCTCCCCACATATGAAACGGTTTGGATAGAAATACTTCGTTTGTGATTTCTACTTGAGGAACGGAAATAAATGTACATTGAACGGAACTTCCCTTTTTATAATTTTGTTTGGGAATATGAAGGATCAATTGTGTTTCGTTTGGTTCCCGATCCGAGTTTTTTGCAAAAATTCTTTTTTCCGTTCCTGTAAATAATTCGGTCGCGAGAGAAGTATCACACATTCTTCGAATGTGATTTGTTTTTAAAAAATAACAAGATCATTTCCGTTATTTTTGACTTAAAACCGGGATATGGATCAATTGGAAAATCATGGCATTATATGTTTAATCAAATCGAATCTTTTTACAGAAACGGTCTCTCCGGTTCTGAAATCTCAACTTTGAGAATGAAACACGGATTCAACGAGCTTTCCGGCTCCAGGAGGAAAAACGGTATCTTCCACTTTTTTGCCGTCCTCGGTGAACCGATGATATTTTTGCTTTTATCAATAGGTATCGTTTACTTTTTTATAGGTGATTCCGGCGAAGCTATCCTGCTTTTATGTTCGGTAGTTGTAATCATAACGATCACAATTTACCAGGAAACGAGAACGGAAAATGCTCTGAATGCTTTGAAAAATTTGGCAAGTCCGAGAACCAATGTGATTCGTGACGGGGTTGTGAAACGTGTTGACGGACGTATTTTGTTGCCGGGAGACATTATAATTTTAAATGAAGGAGACAGGATCCCCGCTGATTCCAAGATTTTGTTATCAAACCACCTAACAGTGGATGAATCTCTTTTGACCGGAGAATCCGCAGTCGTTTTGAAGGACAAGGGAGACTTTATTTTCAGCGGTTCTTTGGCAGTTTCCGGAAACGCGATCGGTATTGTAGAAAATATAGGAGACAAAACAGAAATTGGCAAAATCGGAAAAACTATCGGAGAAGAAAAAACTGAAAAGACCATTCTTGAAAAAGAAGTACGAGTTTTGGTCAGAAGGATATTCTTTCTAGCTGTGATTCTTTGTTTGGCGCTTGCTTCTTATTTCGGAATTTGGCAGGGGGAATGGATGAAGGGAATTCTTTCCGGTTTGACTCTCGCTATCGCCTTGGTTCCGGAAGAACTTCCTTTGGTATTGACCATATTTTTTGCCTTCGGAGCATTCCGGTTGAGCCAGAAAAAAGTACTGACTCGAAAGTCTTCCATCATTGAGACGTTAGGTGCCGCTACGGTTTTATGTACAGACAAAACGGGAACCATCACTCAAAACAAAATGACGATCAAATGTTTGACTAGTGAAAACGGAGAATCCTTCTATTTGGATAACGATTCGGAAGTTCCCGAGAGGTTCTATGATTTGATCAGATACGGAAACTTTGCCTCTAAAAAAGATCCGTTTGATCCTATGGAAAAAGCATTTCTGAAAATGGCGGACTCCTATCCTGAAAAATTTTTACATTCGGAAGGAAATTCAATCAAAGAGTACCCTCTATCTTCCGGATTTTTTTCGATGACCCAGGTCTGGCAAAAAGGCGGATCTGAAGATTATATTGTGGCAAGTAAGGGCGCGCCTGAAGCTATCTCCATCCTTTGTGGTATGGATACGATCCGCACGAATGAAATCCTGGAAGCAGCAAAAAAGTTTGCAAATGCAGGTTATCGAGTGTTAGCTGTTGCAAAAGGAATTTTTCGGGGAGATGAGCTTCCTCAATCTCAAAATGAATTTGCATTTGAGTGGGTCGGACTTGTCGGATTTGAAGATCCCATCCGTGATTCTATACCGGAAGCGGTTCGTATGGCCGAAGAAGCGGGAATCAAAGTGATTATGATCACAGGCGACTCGGGAGAAACTGCAAAAAGTATTGCGAGGCAGATCGGATTGGAATCTCCCGACATCGTAATCACAGGTAAGGAATTAAAGGAAATGGACGATTCCCTTTTAAAGGAAAAGATTCTTCGGGCAAACGTCTTTTCCAGAGTGACTCCCGAAGATAAATGGAGGATCGTCCGTGCCCTTCGCGCGCAAGGTGAAATCGTTGCTATGACCGGAGATGGTGTGAATGACGCCCCTGCACTGAAAGCTGCACATATCGGAGTGGCGATGGGGGAAAGAGGAACGGATGTTGCGCGGGAAGCTTCCGATGTAGTCTTGTTAGATGATTCTTTCTCTTCCATACTGGATGCAGTCTCGGAAGGTAGAAAGATCTATGACAATATCAAAAAAGCTTTGGCTTATATCATCGGAGTTCATATTCCCATCGTAGGGGCTTCGTTTTTGCCCGTATTCTTTCATTGGCCGAGTATGATTTTATCTGCAGTCCACATAGTATTTTTGGAGCTTGTGATCGATCCCACTTGTACTCTAGTTTTTGAAAAAGAAGAGTCTGAGAAAGATTTATTAAAAAGAAAGCCCAGAGACATATCCGTTCCCTTACTCAATAAAAATCTATTTATCATCTCGTTTTTACAAGGGTTATTGTCTTTATTTGCTGTAATCTCTGTTTATTGGATAGTGATTGTCCGTGACGGCTTCAATCAAAATCAAAAAGCAAGTACGGCTGCATTCGTAACATTGGTATTTTCTAATTTACTCTTGATTCTGATTAATCGTAATTGGACTGAAACCGTTTGGGAATCTTTTCGAAAGAAGAACCGTGCCTTGCCATATGTTGTGGTCGGGACATTGATTGTACTTCTTAGTTCTTTGTATGTTCCCTGGTTACAGACTTTGTTTCATTTCGTACCTATGGGCCTCGTCGATCTATTGATTTGTTTTTCCGTTTCTTTTTTCAGTGTAATATGGTTCGAAATCGGAAAGTTATTATTTAGAAATAAGAATTGAAAAATCCAAATTTTCCTCTGCAATAGTCGTGCAATGAAACCGATACATCTAAGAAATGGGTCTTACCTATGATTGAACTTTTTTTTCCGAAAAAACATTCCGCACTTTGTTTGAATTCCGCATTTTTCGGTTTTTTTGCACATACTGGATTTGTAAGAGGGTTACAAGAAATAGGATTTCAGCCCTCGGTCATCACTGGCTCCAGTGCGGGTGCTCTGATCGGCGCTCTATTTGCATCCGGTGCGGATATGAAAGAAGTCCAGATGATGATTTTGGGTTTAAAAAAATCCGATTTTTGGGAAGGCAATTCCTTCACTCAAATAGGTAGATTGATTAAAAAAGGATTCAAAGGATATAGCGGGATTCTTACCGGCAAGTCTACAAGAAAATTATTATATCCTTATCTAGGAAAAAAAACCTTTTCCGAACTCCCGATGAAATTAGGTGTCGCAGTATCAAATCTAACAAAAGCTAAAAGGCAACTCGTCGCGGAAGGAAACGTATTGGATGCAGTGATGGCGTCCATCGCATTTCCTTTCTTATACGAAGTTCAGAACGTAAAAGGAGATGATTTTTTAGACGGAGGAATAGGCGATGGGGAGCCTATCAAAGAATTGATATTGGACCCAAGTATAGACAGAATCATCATTCATCAAATTAATAATAATAAACCTCTCGCTTCTTCCGTTATCAAACGAGCCTTGGATTCTTCCTTCCAGATTATTGATTCTGAAAATGAAGAATTGAAAACTTTACTCGCGGAAGCCAGAGGAAAAAAACTGATTCGATTGGTTACGAATACTCCGTTTTTATCGCCTGGCGATTTTTCCCAAGGGAAGTTTGCTTTGGCGGAAGGATTAGGTACCGCTTATAAAAATAAGGATCAAATCTTGGGACAATTTGTTCTACCGGGTTTCCCATTCTAGAGTTTTCCTTTTCTTGTTTTTGTAATTTATATTTTTACTTTCCGAATATAAAACTATACTAATGTGGTATTTCACTTTATGGAATGGAAATCCGTAAATTATCCAAATTTATCCGCATTTTGTCCTACTGGTTTTTATTTATACTCTAGCACCGATTATGATTTTCATTGCGGACTCTAATGCGGAGAGTTATCAAGTGATTGATAAGCTTGTTAAGTGCCACGTGAATCGTCTTTTTTAATTGATAGGGGTTTTTACTAGGCTCTTATCTTTTTTGAGCATTTAATAAACATTATGTGTAGTTTTTTAAAATATAAATAATTTAAGAAATATTTATGAATATTCCTGATTTTGTCTAAGTAAGGTTCACTTAATTTGTGATAGGGCTTGTTTAGGAAGCATAGAATTCATTTCTTTATGAGTCATTTGGTGGCACATCGCAAACTTAAGATATTTAATTTAGAGGATATGGGTGCGTCAGAGGACGAAGATTTTTCAATTTGTATTTTTGAAAATCCGTCTGCTGAAAATTTCAAATGGACCGCCTTAAATACTCATAACTTTTCTACTTTAGTTTTTGTCACAAAAGGAGAGGCTAAAATCGAAATAGATTCCCGTATTTATATGATTTCTGAACAAAATTTGTTTTATCTGCCTCCTTATCTTTCTCATCAGTGTGAGTGGAACAAAATTACACAAGGAGTTTCCATCAAGTTTCAGGAGTCCTTTCTGTTCGGGTCAGGAAAAATAGGGTCCTTTTACAAATACCCCACTTTTTTCAGGACAAAGACTCCGGTGATTTTAAATATCAAAGATTGTTCTTCCATACAAAATAGTTTTCATTTTTTAAAAGAAGAATGGAATTTGGGATCAAAACTGGAAAAGGCTATCATCAAAAATTTTACCGAACTGATACTGTTATTCGCCGGTCGCTGTAATATATTGCCATTTCAGGAATTGCCGACCAAGGTGAATCGAATTGTTTATGATTTTATTTCTCTTTTGCAAGGTTCGCAAGGAGAGATTCGTTCAGTCCAATATTATGCATCGAAATTGGAAGTCACTCCGGGACATTTAAATGATACGATTAAAGAAGTAACGGGTCGTTCCGCTTCTGACTTTATAAAGGAAAATGTAACCCGGGAAGCACGTAGATTATTAGAATATACCGATGCTCGAATTTCAGATGTTGCTTCTCAATTGAATTTTCATGATTCTGCATATTTTACCCGTTTTTTTAAAAAAGAAATAGGAATCACTCCTTCGGAATTCCGACAAAAACAGAATCCGCAAATTATCCAATCCAATCCGTAATATGTCCTGTCCTTTTTGCTGTATTTGGTAGCAAACGTTAGTATTTTGATTGTGAGATATAATATTATGTTTTACTGATGATGATGAAATGAATGTCTCTTTTGAATCGGAATTTAAACCGCTGCTGAATGAATTATATTTCTATAAAAGTTTAAAACATGTACTTGATACTATACCTAGAGGCAGTTATGCGATATTTGATTCAAATCTGAGGTGTAAAATTATTGCGGGAAAAGACTTTGCTATCGACGATTTCTATAAGGACGGAATGATCGACAAGGATCTCGAAGAGATTCTCGGTTTGCCGTTTTTCTCAGATTCCAATCTTGATATCACATCTTTTCGAAACGCACTGAACGGTGTGCCTTACGAGAAAAATAGCATCATAAGACAGGAATTATATTCATTTACCATATCTCCGCTATCGCTGCCTGATGAGAGTCGGGATGTTACAAATACTAGCGAATCAGAAAAAAAATATATCCTACTTTCCTGTTTTCATTCTCCAAATCACAAGCTAACGGAGAGCAATCTGAATGATATTTTAGAAAAACAATCCTTGGTGATCGAGTATGAGGAAGAATTGTTTCGGGAGATAATTGAAATTTTCAATTGGCGTAGGGAAATGGAAGGCAAAGGGAAGCACAAAGTTTGGATGCGTAAAGCACTGCCGAATTTAAATACCAGCCTTATGCAAGGTTCAGGGTTAGGCGGTCTTGTTACATCAATGGGTGCGATGCTTCGAAAGGCTGAAAAATCGGAAACTCATGCAATGGTGCCTCTTCGGCATTTGGAAATGGTGGAGGAGAATTTTAAGAGTACTAAAAAATTAGTAAAATCTCTCGCGGATGCACAAGTTCTCTTTGAAGAAACAAGTTCTTTGTCTGAGAAAGTTGATTTGCAGGATGTGATAGATTTAATTGAAGAAGAAAGTCGTAGTTTGACAGGCATGCTTTCTATCAAAAAACAAAATGTCGTTGTTTCCATACTTAAAAATACCAAAGAATATTTTTTAAATATCAATAAGAATACTCTTAAAACAGCTGTTAGGGAAATATTAATCAATGCTATGAAATACTCCCCGGATGGGATCAGCATTATAGTTCTTTTTCTTATGTCGGAAGGGAAATTTATCATCAAATTTATCAATCCGACAAATGATTCCAGCATTCAATCTTTGAATTTCAAAGAAGCGGAAGACTTGGCTTTATTTCAGCCTTTTTTTCGGTTGAACAAAACTGTCGATGAAAGATACGAAAAAGAGGAATTCAGTCTGGGGCTTGGGCTAGCAGTTGTTAAAAAAGTAATAGAAGATATGAAAGGTCATATTCATATCAATTCTATCCAATCGGGAATTTATAAAAATGTACTGCGATCCGATAGCCAGCACTCTCTTCTTTCCGAAATTTGCATCACTTTGGAATTTCCGATTATTTGATTTTTATTTGGAATTTGTGATATTTTTTTTCTTAATTTGCAAATCTTCCGTTAATGGAACATTCAATATTTCCCTAGGGTGAACTCCCAGGGCATTTGCAATTCTGAAAAGGCTTTGAAGATTGGGAGCGTTTCCGCCTGATTCAATCCTCTGATAAGCTCTAACACCCATTTCCAGGCCGGAAACTTCCTCTTGAGTCATCTTTTTCTCTAAACGCAAATCTTTGATTCGCCGACAGACCTTTTCTTGAAATGTTACATAATCCATAACTATATTTTAGAAAAAATTAGACAATTACGCCATGACGATAAAGATACGTCATAAAAGACGTCGACATAATTGGCGTGTAAATTACGTTATACTTTAACATAGAGATAAAAAATGAGATTATCTGATTTATATTCCTTTGCGTTGTCTGGGTATTTTAGACGAATAAAAATAGATTCCTCTTCAATAAAGATAACAAAGTTCTTTTTTATTTTAGTAATTATCCTAGTTCCACTTTTAACTTTCAGGGCCGGCTGTTTTGCACGTGCCGGAATGTTAAATGCCTTTCATCATTCGGATACCTTATCAATAAATTGGGCTGGTGTTTCGAATTTATGTTTGGTTGTGAGATTCTTTCTTTTACAGCATTCTTTCCATTCGAAATATTCCGATTAAAATTGTTTCAACGTATGCTCATACTTGCTTACTTTCAATCGTTTCGGATCCTTGTTTCAAGCCTTATATAATGTTAGGATTTTGGTTTAATACTTGATTTTTTTATTATATCATATTAATCTTTGCCCTCAGGAAATTTGATTTCAGTTCGTCCAAAATAATCAAAAGATACAATTTGTACACATGAACATAAACACGTGGGAATCCGAAACAGCACCATACTTAGAATTAGTACTTAGTTCACTTCCGTATGGAAACTACGCTATCTTAGACGAAGATTTGCAATTCCTACTCATTACCGGAAAAGATTACTTGGCGAGAGGTTATCATTCGGATGCATTCGTTGGTAAAACCATTTTTGAAGTTCCACAAAGTTATCGTAGTCACTGGGAAGCTCATTTTAGGAACGCTTTGAACGGTGAAGTGTTTCAAGATGAATATCGCGTGGACGATGAAACCTATTTTGTCAAGATTTCACCGATCCGTTTTCCCAGCTCCGCACAACTGTTCATTCTGTTCTCGGGTTTAAACATCACCAAATACAAAGGGATTGAGAAACAGATGTTTGAGATTCTGGAGAAGCAAGGCACCCTCATTGAATATGAGGAAAATTTGCATAAAGAAATCATTCAAATCTTCAACTGGCGTCAAGAGATCGGAGGAAAGGGAGGAAATAAGCAGTGGATGGAGCAAGCTCTTCCCAATCTGAATACTTCTTTGATGCAAGGTTCGGGCTTAGGTGCTTTGGTGACTTCGATCGGAGCTATGCTCAGGAAATCCAAAAAGGAAGAAAAAATCGCAACTGTTCCTTTGACTCATTTGGAAATGGTGGAAGAGAACTTTAGAAGTACTAAAAAATTGGTAGAGACTCTCGCCAAAGCTCAGTTAATTTTTGAAGAAACCAAATCCGCGCAGGAAAAAAAATCTTTAAAGGAAATCATGCAGTACTTTGAAGAAGAACAAAAAAACTTAGAACCCATGCTCGCCATCAAAAAACAGGATCTAATCGTGTCTACTCTCAAGAATGCGGATTCATCCTATGTTTTGATCAACGAACATGCTCTTCGCAACGTAGTCAGGGAAGTTTTAATCAACGCTATGAAGTATTCTACGGACAAATCAACGATTGTTGTTCTTTTTATGCGTTCGGAAAGTCATTTTATCATCAAGGTAATGAATCCACCCGCTTATCCGGCCATCCAAAATTTGGATTATAAAAAGTCGGAAGAAGTTGTTTTGTTTCAGCCTTTCTACCGATTGAGTAGAGCAGTGGATGAACGTTATGATGCGGAAGAATTCGGTCTTGGTTTGGGGCTTGCGATTGTGAAAAAAGTGATAGAAGATATGAACGCTCGGGTTTATTTCAATGTGATTCAATCCAATATCTATTCCAAAGTAGGATCAGAAGTTTGTGTTTCTCTGGAGTTTCCCATTGCCAGTAAGTAAATTGATGAGTTTCGCAAAGATGATTGCTTTCCATCTCAATGTTGATGAGAATAGAACCCGAAAGTCTTTATTTTAAATAATTATGTCACAAGTTGGTAAAGAATGAGCGCATCTGATTTTGATATGGATCGCCTTAACGACGATCAGGACGATTTTGACGACGATGAAGATACGTTAGACGGTAGATTCCTGATTTTTTCGTTAGGCGAAAGAAACTACGGAATCGAAATCAAATATATTATCGAGATCGTGGGTTTGCAGACTATCACAGAGATCCCCGATATGCCCAGCTATATCAAAGGTGTGATTAATCTACGTGGTAAAGTTGTTGCTTTGATTGATGTCCGCAATCGTTTCAAGATGACGGAAATCGGTTATACGGAAAAGACCTGCGTGATCATTTTGAATATCCACGGGCAATTGGTCGGCTTGATTGTGGATACCGTGAGAGAAGTGATCAAAATCAATGCAAATCAAATGGAAGAGGCGCCTCGTTTCAGTGAGACGGAAGGCAGTCGTTTTATCAAGGCTCTTGCCAAAGTGAAGAATGATGTCAAAATCCTTCTGAATACCGACAGGATCATCAAAGAAGAAGATGCTAACGCATTAGAGACCGTTTTATCAAATTAAAGTATAGGTGATAGGAAATGAAAAATAGCAAATCCATGAGTGTAAAAACTAAACTAATTTTAGGATTCGCATTACTAATCGTATTTCTCGGTATTGGTGTATCTTCCGGAATATATTCACTCAATATCTTTAACTCCAAACTGACGGATATAGTGGAGATTTACAGCAGGAAAGTAGAACTTTCGTTAAACCTTCGCACGGCAGCTGTTTGGTTGAATCGAAACGAAAGAAACCTGATTCTGGAATTGGAAGATGCTAAAATGGCAAAACTCGTCGGAATGAGAACGGAGAAAATCACAGAAACTGACGAACTTTTTAAAAAATTGGAACTAATTTCCAACAAGCAGGATATGAAGTTTTTAAATGATTTGAAAGCTATCTATACTGAATATTCAAAGGAAGCAAATGCCCTCATCGCTTTGGCATTGCAAAATAAAAACACGGAAGCACGTCTTATTGGAAATGTCATAACCAGGCCCCTTGCAGATAAGTTTGAAAAAGTAGCGGACCAGGTAGTGACTTTTGCATCCGATGAAATGGATCGGGTAAATAAGGAAACGAATGAATATTATAATTCTACATTTATTTTTTTGATCTCGTTATTTGCCATCTCCGTTGCAGTAAGCATGGGTATGGCCACCTGGATTATTTTAAATATTACCAAAGCCTTAAATTCCGCCGTAGAAATTGCAGCTTCCGTGTCCAGCGCGGCGCAACAGGTGTCTTCCACTTCCTATACTTTGAGTCAAGGTGCGAGTGAACAGGCAGCTTCCATTGAGGAAACCACCGCATCCATTGAAGAGATGTCTTCTTCCGTCACTCAAAATTCCGAATCCGCTTTGGAAACAAACAGAATTGCTTCTACTTCCGCAAAGGAAGCTACCATTGGCCAAGACTCCGTTTTGAAAACTCTCGAAGCTATGAAAAATATTTCTTCCAAAATCAAAATCATAGAAGAGATTGCCTATCAAACCAACTTACTCGCATTAAATGCTGCTATTGAAGCCGCTCGCGCCGGAAAGCATGGAAAAGGTTTTGCGGTTGTTGCCGATGAAGTGAGAAAACTTGCGGAAAGAAGTCAGGTTGCCGCACAGGAAATCAATCAATTGTCTACCAATAGTGTTTCTCTTGCGGAGGAAGCAGGAAGGGTAATTGCAGAGATCGTTCCCAGTATCAAAAAAACAGCGGAGCTTGTTTCCAGCATTGCCGATGCATCGAGAGAACAATCCGCCGGAATCACGCAGATTTCGTTGGCTATGACTCAAATGGATCAAACGACACAACTATCCGCTTCTTCATCGGAGGAACTTGCTGCCACTTCCAATGAATTGAAAGAACAAGCAAACCATTTACTCACGATCATGGGAACGCTAGTTACGATTGATGAAAATAGATTGATGGCAAGTCATAAGAAACATTCTCAAGTTTCAAATCCGAATGAGTTGAAAAATATTGCTTTGGAATTCGGAAAAGGATCCAAAGCAGGCTATATGCTCGGCAATCAGCAACCAAACTTCGGTAACGGGCAACAGCCGAGGCCGCAATCCGGTAGCTCGGAAATCAGCGGTCCTGCGGAAAGGTTTTAATTTGAGAGTATGAGTAGAGAACAGCTCTTACTCGATTTTATTCCGGAAGCATTTGATCTCATCCAGGATTCCGAAACGGCAATCTTGGAGATTGAAGAGTTATGGGATAGCGGTGGTTCTTATAATGAAGAGCTTATCAATAATTTATTCCGATACTTCCACACTTTAAAGGGTTCCGCAGGTTTATTAAAATTAGAAACGATAGTTCAGGTGACTCATGAAGCCGAAACGCTTCTTGATATTTTGAGAAAGGAATCAATTTTACCTAGTGCGCATACATGCCAGATTCTTATCAATACTTGCGATCAGTTAAGAAAATTATTTCAGGTAGTTGAAGCTACCAAAGTGAATCCCGATCTGGAAGAAGAATCCTTGACGTTGATTGAAGCTCTACAAGGTGAAATCAAATCTCTCGGTAAAGCGGATGCGGAAATCAAACTGAAAAATACCTATGAAATCTTTGATTCTAGGAAAGATAAAAAGTCCAGTTATGAGATTTTTAATGATCCTGCCCCTCAAATAATTATAAAATCCGGTTATGAAATTTTTGAAGATCCTCCTGTTATAAAAAATGCAGCGAATCTAAAATTGCAGGCGCAGCCTGAAAGAGAAAATCTAACATGTGTTCGTTCCAGTCTCCTGAAAAAAGAAATCAAGGTTTCCAATGAAAAGTTGGACGCTCTCATGGATCTTATGGGTGAGCTGGTTATCGCCGAATCGAATGTAACTCAACATGCGGTTGTAAAACGATTAAAAAACGATGACTTCCATCTATCTTTGAACCGACTTAGGAAAATCGTTGCGGACTTGCAGGAAGTCGCTTTTTCCACAAGGATGATCCCTATTTCGGGAGTATTTCAGCGTATGTCCCGATTGATTCGGGATTTACAGAAAAAATCTATGAAAAAGGTCAGCTTGTACGTATCAGGCGAAGAAACCGAAATAGACAAATCCATTGTGGATTTGATTGCAGATCCTATCATTCACATCTTGCGCAATTCGATTGATCATGGGATAGAAGCACCTGATGATCGTTTGGCTGCTCTGAAATCGGAAGAAGGAAATATCTACCTTAGTGCCAAACAATCCGTAAATGAAGTTTGGATTATGATTCGTGATGATGGAAAAGGGCTGGATAGGGATAGAATCATTGCGAAAGCCGTTGAACACGGCATTTTAACTACCGATCCGAGTTTGCTTACGGATAAAGAAGTATTTCAGCTTATTTTTGCTCCTGGTTTGTCAACTGCAAAAGAAGTAACCGATCTTTCCGGACGAGGAGTCGGGATGGATATCGTAAAACAAAATATCGAAAGACTGGGTGGAAAGATCGATATTCATTCCAAACAGGGACTCGGTACAACCTTTGTACTACGTATTCCTCTTACGCTTGGAATCATGGAAGGAACTGTCGTTCGTATCGGAGACAAATACTTTACCATTCAAACGATCGAGTTACGCGAATTTGTCAGTCTATCGGATAAAGAAAAAATCCGCTTGGATGAAGGTCAGACGGTGATCGATGTCAGAGGAAAATTCATCCCGGTTTTCGATATTAATCAAGTATTGAACCATCGAATTCCTTTGGAATATGATGGAACCGATTTGCTGGCTGTTATCATCGAACATGAAGGCAGTTTATTCGGAATTCAAGTGGATGAAATAGTCGGAAATTATAATGTTGTAATAAAACCTTTGCATGGCCTTATGGAGAACGCGACTGGTGTGAGCGGTTTTACTATCCTTGGAAGCGGAAATGTGAGTTTGATTCTGGATGTTAAATCAATCTATACCAAGTTGCATGATGTTGTTCGATGATAAGGGTATTAATAGTCGATGATCAATCTTTGGTTCGGAATGTATTAGAAGAAGAACTGAACAAACATTCCGAAATCAAAGTTATCGGTAAGGCATCCAATGCCGCAGAAGCAAAAACTCTTCTCCCCACTTTAAAACCGGATTTGATCAGTCTTGATGTGGAAATGCCGGGAATGAGCGGGCTTGATTTTCTGGATTGGTTGTTTGCAAATTTTCCTACACCTGTGATTATGTTGAGCTCCTATACCGAGGTAGGTGCTCAAACTACCGCAAAGGCTTTGCAAAAAGGTGCGAGTGATTTTGTTCATAAACCTAACGGAACAGAAGAAGACTTTTTACGGATGTTAAATGAACTTACTTATAAAATCAAAAAAATAGGTTCTAGTTCGATCGCTGGGCAAAGAACTCCTCTCTCAGAAAAACGCATTACTACACATGAATCCACGACCAGTCAAATCAAACTCATTGCTATCGGGGCATCGACAGGAGGAACGCAAGCAATTGATTATATTCTGAATCAATTGCCGAATTTTCTCCCTCCGATTGTTATGGTTCAACATATGCCTGAACATTTTACCACTTTATTTGCAAATAGACTTGCGCAGACAAGCGGTTTCATTGTAAAAGAAGCCGCCAACGGTGATCTTTTGGAAGACGGTACCGCCTATCTCGCGCCAGGTGATCATCACCTCCTTGTGCGGAAGCTGGCGGGAAGGATGTATTTGGAAGTGGAAAAATTCGATAAAGTTTCAGGGCATAGACCTTCCGTTGATGTGTTATTCGATTCCATCGCAAGAGCAGGTCTTGCATCCAAGACACTCGGAATTTTACTTACCGGAATGGGAAGGGACGGAGCAAACGGTCTGCTTGCCATGAAGGAAAAGGGCGCAAGGACCATCGGTCAGGATGCAACTTCTTCAGTAGTATACGGTATGCCCAGAGAAGCCTTTGAACTGGGTGCAGTGGAAAAACAAGCGAGCTTAAATGATATACCAAGCGAAATTTTAACAATGATTAGATTCAAATAAGAGGATATATGTCAAAAAAAATATTAATCTGCGATGATGCGCCAACGGCACTTAAACTTATGGAAATGGTTTTGGCTGACGAGGGTTATGAAATACATAAGGCTGAAAATGCCGAACAAGCAATGATTCTGATTGATCAGAAAGGTCCCTTTGACGGCGGTGTTTATGATGTTAATATGCCGGGTAAAAACGGAATTGAACTTACCAAAGATACATTAGCGCATGCTAACGGAAAAAACATGAAGATCCTGATTGTTTCTACGGAATCAAGCGATCATTTGAGACAAGCAGGCAAAGAAGCCGGAGTGAAAGCTTGGATCGTAAAGCCGTTTGAAGATGAAGATTTGATTGAGGTTTTGGGTAAAATCTTAGTCTAAATTAAAATCGGAGGTAAATCTTTTGGACGGGAATGAAAAAAAAATTCTATTTGTCGATGATGACGAATCAATTACGAATCCGATTCGATCGGCTTTGTTCGGATCCGATATCTTTGTCGAATTCGTTCAGAACGGAATGGGCGCGTTAGAGAAAATAACACATGATTTTTTTTCAGTCGTTGTAGTAGATTTAAATATTCACGGAATGGACTGTTTGGGGTTGGTTAATCGTTTGAATTCTCTTCCGAACAAACCAATAATACTTGTTAGTTTTAAGTCTGGCGAAATTAATTCTGTTATCAATTTGTTCCAAGTCGGGGTTTATGATTACATTCAAAAACCCTATCGCTCCGTAGAGCTTCTTCATCGTATTCAAAAAGCACTGGAAGTCGCTGAGTTCCGATCCATTAATAATCAATTAGAAACGGAAAAAAAGAAACAGGTTCGAAAACAATCGAATTTGAATTTAAGGAAAGAAAAAATCATCAACGGGAATTCCGATGATTCTTCTGATGACCAACTGATCGGAAACATTCGTACGTCACTTAGCCAAGGGGCGGGATTCGGAGCTTTGGTCAGTCTGATCAAAAGGATAGAGAAAAAAGCCAAACGGAAAGGTGAGGATTATATTATTGATTCCTCTTTGATGGAATCTTTGTTTGAAAACGGTCAGGCTGCAAAACGTGTAATCAATTTGTTTGAAGAGATGGAAAATATAGGATCAAATGATCTTTCGGAAGAACTTCTTTCCCTATCCGATTTACATCAAACTCTTGAAGAAATTTTAGAATCACAACGTGAGTTGATCAATCTTCAAAATCATTCCGTGGTTCTCGGAAAAAATGCGATCGCCGAACAGAATGTATTTATCAACGGAAAGCTGGAATATTTGAGAAAGGCATTCGAGGAACTATTATTAAATGCTCTCAAATTTTCCATTCCCAATGCCAGGATTTATATCAATTTGAGCAAATCTCCCAAGTCAATGAAGATTGATTTTTTGAATCCACCGAATCGGGATCAGTACGGAAATTACGGAATTCCTGAGTCTTACGAAAGTTTGATATTTGAACCTTTTTTTCGTATGTCCAGATTAGTGCACGAAAGGTATCCTACGCTTGATTTTGGTTTGGGCTTAACCTACGTTGACAAAGTCATTCGGAAACACAACGGGCATATCAAATCCTTTTTGGTGAAAAACCAATTGGATGATTTAGGTGCTTCCGATTTTGTACATTTTGAGGTGGACATTCCGACAGTTGTGCTAGTTTAAAAGGTAAAAATGGATGATTTTTTTACCATTCTTTCCCGGACTTTGGATTCGAAATGTAATTCTTGTGTTTGAACTTCCATCACTAAATTAGGCTGGATTTTAGTGATGAATACGTCATATGAGTCAGTATGGAAGCTGAGTTTACGGTATTGCTCTCCACCAATATCCTGGCTTAGGATAGGTATTTTTTCAGTTGATAAAAATTCTTTTACAAATTGAATGTTTTTTTCACCGGCCTTATTTGTTGTTAAACGGTTTGATTGGCTACCGCCGAAGATTTTCGCTTTCAATTGGGTTCTTGGAATTCCATGCTTAACAAATTCATTGATCATAAGCTCCATAGAAGTGATTCCATAGCGAAGGCTTTGTTTTTCTTCTTTGGCGTCGAGAGAACCAGGAAGTAAAATATGGTTGATGGCAGAAAAACCGTTGTCAGTTTGAAAAAGGCAAACAGAAACACAGGAACCCAAAATCGTTCTGATTTCAAAATGGCTCGATGTAAAAAAGGCTTCTCCGATATTCAGGTATACTTTTTGTTTCATAAACTTACAGAGCTTAACTAATGAATCCTAACAGAAAGATACAAGTCCTGGTAATCGAAGATTCTAAAGCCGCCTATGCTTCTATACTCTCCAATCTTAAAGAAGGTGGTTGGGATGTCTATTCGGAAAGAGTGGAATGGAAAAAGGAATTGGAAGAAGCCCTTCTTAGAAGAAACTGGGACATCGTTATTTCCGATTATTATCTACCCGATTTCGATGGTAAAACTGCTATAGAAATGGTTAGGGAGAAATTTTCCGACTTACCTGTGATCTTAATTACGGAGTTCATCGGAGAAGAGATGGCTACCGAGATGTTTCGCATCGGTGCCAATGATTTTATACAAAAATCAAAAATAGAAAAACTAACATACGTCGTAGCGAGAGAATTCGAAAGTTATCAAGCGAAAAAGCAACAAAAAAAAGCGTGGGAGATGCTTGTGCATGGCGAAGAGATGCTGACTCGTTCCCAAGCTCTCGCCAAACTCGGACATTTTGAAATCCTATACCCCGAACGAAAAATTTTATGGTCTTTGGAAACTTATAAAATTTTAGGTTACCCTTACGGGGAGATGCCTTCAGAAGAAAAGTTTTTTAATCGTGTGCATGAGGCGGATCGGGCCAATCTGGAAAGTCTTTGGGAAAATGCACGAACGGAAGCAAAACAATTTGATCTCGAGTTACGTTTGAAATTGCCAAGTTCTTCCAAATTCGTCCGACTAACTTTGGAATGTGAACACCTTTCCAATGGTAAGTCGAGATACTTCGGAACTTTGCATGATACCTCAAGTTATAATTCTTTGGAGTCTGCAATCCGTCATAATGCGCAATTATTCAAGGGAATTTTTAATAACTCATCTCAAATCATCATCTTACTTGATTTAGAGGGTCATATTCTTAAAATGAACCGCACATCCGTTGCACTTCTGGAAAGAGAAGAAAGAGATATCCAGGGCTTGCATATTATATCTTCATTATTTTCCCAATCTCTTTCCGAAGTGAAACGAATTCTGGACCAAGGGATTGTTCGTGCTACAAAAATGGAATCTACGGAAGTGTTTGCGACTTATACTGCACCTTCGGGAAGAGTTATATTTTTGGATTGTGACATTTCCACCGTAGCAGATCCGTCAGGCGAGGTGATGTATTTGGTCTTTGAAGGAAAAGATATCACTGAGAAGATTGAGTTGGAAAGAGCTTACGGGCAAGCGCAGAAAATGGAAGCCTTGGGAACATTTGCAGGCGGTATCGCTCACGACTTTAACAATTTACTAACTCCTATGTTCAATTTTGTCAGCTTTTTACTTTCCGATTGGGAACCTTCGCGTTCGGATCCTGACAAAAAGAAAACCTTTTTTGCGTTAGATGGTATGATGAAGGCGTTGGAACGGGCAAAATCTTTGACAGGTCAGATTCTTGATTTTTCGAAAAAAGATGCAGTGACTCTTACGAATATAGATCTGCATATTTCATTGGAAGGTATTTTGAATGAACTTCAAAAAGGGAAACCTTTCTTTGGAAAACTGGTTATTGATTTTGAAGCGGGAAAGGCACAGATACAGGCGGATTCAACCTACTTATATCAAATTTTTTCCAATCTATATGAGAATGCTTTGTTTGCAATCTCCGAAGTTGAGCACCCGAAAATTTCACTTATAACCAGAAGGATCTGGATTGGTGAATCCCATTTACGCAATTATCCTTTTTTGAAACAAACTTATTATTGGGAAGTTGAGTTTCAAGACAATGGCTCCGGAATTCCTCCTGAAGTAATGAGTCGGATATTTGAACCGTTTTTTACTACGAAAGGTAGAAAAGGAACAGGTCTGGGTCTTCCTATCATCTACGGGATCATGAGACGAATGGGAGGGCTTATTACTGTAAAATCAGATCCAGGAAGCCGTACTTCTTTCTATTGTTATTTTCCCGCTTGGGATGTGTTGGAATAGAATCCTAGTTGGCAAGTTTTCAAAAGGATGTTATCATTGTTTAATGGCATTCGTGAAATCACCTAGGTTTATAGAATGAAATTTTGGATGTTTGCCAACAGGACTGCCGTTTATAAGTTCGCCTTACAATTAGTTTTTGTTCTGTTCTTAATTCTAAGTTTCGGAGTTGTTTGGAAAATATATACGATCCAAGCGGATGAGAAAGTCACCATTGCCAGACTCAGCTGGTCTCAAAATCTGGAAGATTATCTTTCTGCGCTAAAAGATGCGGAAACGAGCCAACGGGGATACCTATTAACAGGTGATAGGGATTTTTTAGAACCGTATTTTTATGCGATCACCCAATTCCCGATTCTGGAAAAAGTATTGTTGGAACAAGCGGAAGAAAAATATAAAAAGGATCTAATTCGTATATTCGAATTTTCGCTTAAGAAAAGAACGGAAATTAAAAATCGAATCACAGAAATTGATATTGGTCGTAAGGATTTGGCTCTTCTTGCGGTTCGTTCTAAAGTTGGCAAAAACCTGATGGATGAGCTCCGTAGAAACATTGCCAAACTTAGAAAGGAAAAGTCAATAGCGGAAGAAACAGACAGACTACGAAAAGAAAAGGAAAATACCACATTATTTACTTTTTGCCTGGTTGGTTTTCTAACAATATCCGCTCTAATCGTTTGGATGATTTTACTGATCATCCGAAATGCTAAAGTTGAATCGGAAAAAAACGAGATCAATTCCCGCTTTCTTGAAATTGACGATCTGTATCAAAATTCTCCCGTAGGATTTCATTCCCTTGACAGTGAAGGCAATTTTTTGAAGATGAACGATACCGCATTGCGTTGGTTAGGATATACAAGAGAAGAAGTTATCGGAAAAAAATCAGTTTTTGATTTTCTCGCGAAGGGAAGTGAAGAAATCTTTAAAAAGGAATTTCTCGCCTTCAAAGAAAGAGGGTATGTGGATGAGGTTAAGATTCAATTTTTAAAAAGAAACGGCGAGATCATGGATATTATATTATCCGCGACTGCGATCAAGGACGCATCGGGCAAGATGCTTTTGAGCCGCTCCACATTTATTGATAATACAAAATCATCCGAATACGAAAGAGAACTGGTCAAAGCAAAGAAAAAAGCGGAAGAGGCTAACCTTGCCAAATCCGAATTTTTGTCCAGTATGAGCCATGAACTCCGAACTCCTCTCAATGCTGTGATCGGACTTACCATTCTTTTGTTGGAAGAAAACCCGAAAGCAGAACAAATTGAAAATTTAAATAATCTCAAATTTTCCAGTGAAACCTTATTGTCTTTGATCAATGATATTCTTGATTTCAGTAAAATTGAAGAAAGGAGGATCAGTCTTGAATCGATAGTTTTCAGAATTGATTCTCTTCTCGGGTCTGTTTTTAAATCTTTTGATCAGAAAGCCAAGGAAAAATTGCTAAAACTCGTTACTCATGTAGATGCAAATTTTCCAAGTACTGTTAAAGCCGATCCCACCCGATTGCTTCAAATTCTTAACAATCTATTATCCAATGCGATTAAGTTCACCCGCGAGGGAGAAATTTCCGTTAACGCCAAACTGGTGTCACAAACTGATACCAGTTATATGATTCAGTTGCAAATTCAAGACACAGGGATCGGTATTCCCGAAGAAAAATTACAATTGATCTTCGATAAATTTATGCAAGTAAGTGGCGATACTACCAGAAGATTCGGCGGATCGGGATTAGGTCTTGCTATTTCTAAAGGACTTTTGGATCTAATGGGCGGTACGATCGAAGTAAAGAGTATTTTCGGTGTAGGAACGACGTTTACCGTTACTTTGCCTGTTGAAAGAACTTTAGAAACCATTGATACCGACGTCAACTTGGAGCATATAGATTATACTACCTTGCGCGGATCCAGAATTCTGATTGCAGATGATATTCTGATTAACCGCGAAATCGTGGCCCGCTTTTTAACCAAATGGGGTGTGGAGATCGGACATGCAGTCGATGGGATTGATGTATTGGATCAATTGAAGTCAAATCATTATGATGTGATTCTTATGGATTTGCATATGCCTGATATGGATGGATACCAGGCAACCCAAGTGATTCGAAAAGGGGATATTGTTCCTGATAAAAAAGACATTCCTATCATCGCTTTGACTGCTTCCGCACAATTGGAAACCCAGGAAAAAATCAAAGAGGTAGGTATGAATGATTATATTGCCAAACCTTTCTTGCCAAAGGAACTTTATACCAAACTAAAAATTCAGATTAGGAAGAACAATTCTTAACAATTTAAATACAAACTTCACTCTTTTGTGAGGTTTAACGCAAGTATCGTTATATCATCTGCGGCGCGTTTGTATTTTTGAAAACGGGAAACTTCGGATGTCACCTGATCACATATTGTTTGAGGATCAAGGTTGCTTATTTTTTGTAACACATCAATCAGTCCTTCTTCACCAAACAAAACTCCTGTGGTCGGGTTTCTGGATTCCAAAATTCCGTCCGTATATAAAATCAAAGTTCCCGATTTTGGCAAAGGAATGGTCAACTCTTTGATTTCCAAAGGCATGTATTCGGTAATGGCTCTGCCTTGAGAGTAAATATATTCGTATTCTCCGTTGGATTGCAGTAGAATCAAAGGATGGTGTCCTGCATTTACAAATTTCAAAATTTTCTTTTCCGGGTGAATGTAAATGAATACCGCTGTTAAAAAATTCCCGGAAAGACTTTCCAAAAGAGAAAGTCTTATTTTCTGAGCTGCAAGGGCCGGCTCATCCAATTTGTCTGCCCAGATCTGCAAAGAAACTTTTGTCATACTAGCGATTATGGCTGCGGGAATCCCGTGACCCGACACATCGCATAAAAATAGTCCGAAACAATCTTCTTTCTCAATGATCTGAACAAAATCTCCTCCGATCTCGGATGTAGGCATATAGCGGAATCCGAGCGGATATCCTTTGATGGAAGTGCGTGCCTTAGGAAGTAGGTCCTTTTGCAATTGCCTAGCCACTTTCAATTGAATGTCAATTTCACGTTTGTTTTCGGTATCCTTGCGAAGTTGTCTTACCTTTACCATGAGAGCTGTGCCAAGCAAAAAGATTTCCATCGTAGATCCGAGTGGTAACGAATACATGGCGAACAAAGTCGGTTGCACCAAACCTTGTATTGTCAAAGTGTTTACGGAGGCACCGACTAACACTGAGCTTAATGCGAAAAAGAAAAGATAATTTTCCAGGTTTCTTTTGTTCTGCATTAGAAAGTAAAAAGATATAAAAAGTCCGAGTAAGATAGGAATCATTACGATCAAAACCGCAATATGGATATAACTTCTCAAATCTATGAAGAGAATGGAAAAGACCATGATAATGCTGATTATTACCAAAACCTTGATCAGCTTGTGCATCTTAGGTGATTTTTTTGGAATATTTAAAAATTCAGAGGTAAATAATAGTCCGAAAATGCAGCTGAAGTAAATTGCTATTGGAAAAAGATAATTTTTCCAGGTGTGTGAGTCTCCTATTTCCACATACTGCATAAATCCTGTGGAATATAAATTTATCAGTAAGATAGTGGAAAGATAAAAAAAGTAAAAATAGAATTGTTTGTAACGTAATGAATAAGCAAGGAATAGACTATAGACAAACATAAAACCGCCTGCACCGAAGTAGGCGGCAAAGACAATGTCGTTCTTTTTGGAGTAGGCCAGGAATGAACGTGTGTCGTAAAGTGATACGAAATTGAATATCGGATTTGAGGATTCTATTTTTATAAAAACAGTGGTTTCTTCTCCGGGAGAAAGATACAAAGGAAATGCAGGTAAGTGCGAATAGATGGGTTTGTCCTTTTGCAACACCTGTTCTCCCGAGTTCATCTTGATCCATTTGTCTTTATATGGATAATACAATTCAAAAAGATCGACCACGGGACTTGAGAAAATCAAATAAAAAGTATGGGGTACATTTCCCTTATAACTCAGATGGAGTTTAAACCAAACGGGTCTTCTTTCTTTAGAAAAAGAAATGGTTTTGCCGGGATTTTTTTGCCAAACGGTTTCCGCCTTTTGTATGTTTGAAAGATCGGAATTTTCCTTTGGCAGGATGGCATATTCCAAATATTCTCCTATATGGGTATATTTGCTTCCTTCGGAAACAGAGATGGTTTCTCCGAAAAGTGAAAACGTAGAAAGAAAAAGAATCGCCATCACTGCATAAGAGAGCTTATGCGAGTTAGATGGTAGAGAACATGATTTTTTCATATTCTTTTAGTAGGAAGACCCGGCTCCTCCTCCGCCCGAGCTGCCTCCTCCCCAGGAGCCTCCTGAACCGCTACTAGAATAACCACCGCCCGACTTTCCGGAAGAAGATCGGGAAAGTTTTGCAGTGTGGACTTGCCTATTTTCCGTTAGTTTGCAATGCGCACATTCGTAATGATGAATTTCCAAACCACCTGCGTCATAGTCAGCTTTTCTTTTTACCGTTACGGAAATACATCGAAACGTTTGGTAATGACATTTTTTGCAAAGGGATGCCGGTAAATGACCAGTGTATCTTTCTTTGATTTGAACATCACATTCCTTGCAATTCCAAATATCGTAATCAACAGAATAGATTTTTTCTTCCGTTATTTCTCCGGGGCTCAAGTATGCATTGTCCTTTGTTTCGTTTAACTTTTGCATTTTTTTGGAACAGCTAGGACAATTTCTAGGATTGTTTCTCAATCTGTTTTCTATTTTTCTATTTCCGAAATATAATATGAATCCGATCGGAATCAAGTTTAATACGGAAAAGAAAGTATCTGATCCCGAAAGTTCCGCCGGTAGCAAACTAAAGCCGGCTGTTATTCCCGAAACCCAACTGAAGTATTTTCCAAAATAAGAATATACTTTATATATGGATTGATTTCCAAAAGGAAGAATGGATAAAAGTCCGCCAAATAAAAACCAAACGGCAATCATTCCCAATGATAGAAAAAAAATGAAAAATTCCTTCACACTTTGTTTTGGTTCGAATAATATTCGTTTAAAGATACCCATTCCCTTGTTTTCTCCGGAAATGGTATTTTCCGTAGGTTGGATATAATGGGAGATAGGCTGATCCATATAAGGAAAAAATTCCTCTTGTTCCGTCACCAGGTCGGACAATCCTATCTCCGGATTTTTGATTCCTCTTTGAATACCGCTGAGCCCCTTTATCATTCCTAACGAAAAGTTTTCTTTTTTAAATTCAGGAATCACCAATTCATCCAATATTCTTTTACACTTAATATCTGTTAGTATTGATTCCATTCCGTAACCGGTTTCGATCTCAAGTCTTCTCTGATCCACAACATGAAGAAACAAGATACCGTTATCTTTTCCTTTTTTGCCGATTCCCCATGTCTCAAAGAGAGCGGTCGCAAATTCTTTAGGCGAATTATCACCTACACTTTGTAATACGACAATCGCAATTTCTACTTGAGTCTCCGCTTCCGATCGGGAGATCCTCTCATTCAGTTCCGAAATGGCACCGGAATCGTTTAGATACCCAACTTGGTCCAAAACCCAACCGTTTGTAAGTCTCGGATTGGGGAGTTTGGAAATTTGCTCTTTTAAGGAGTCCCCAAAAAGGGACTGCGACAATGCGACAAATAGCAATAAGGAACGAAAGAGATTCAAAGAACAAATGCTCGACATGGTTCTTGGATGCTGTCCTGTTTCGCTTTTATGGAAAGATTTTTTCCTGATTTCCTTTGATTTCTTTGAGGTTTGAAAAATGATTTGATGAATTAGCAGTCTAATGCTTAGAGTGCTAATTAGGGGCTACTTCCATGAAACAATTCGATTCTATTGTGCAAGGGGCTTTGGACATCGCCCAAACCGAGGCGATTCGTAGAAAGAATCCTGAGATCACTCCTTCCCATTTACTTTGGGGATTTTTTTCCCATCCGAGCTCTCATTCGGGCAAAGCCTTGGCAAAATATAAAGCCGTAGTAGAGGCTAGCCTAAATAAATTACCGAAGATCGCAGGAGAGGTGGGATTTGAAAACCTCAGGACTTCTCCCCAGCTTTCCCAATGGATGACGATGGCAGGGTCACGTGCTGCCGAGAACGGTCGAGAGGAGTTACGTGAAGCTGATTTTTTAAAATTTTTGCCCAATATTTTACCTGAGTTAAAAATAGATTATAATGATTTGAATGTAAAAGAAACGGATGAGGAGGTTCCTAATTTTTTAATTAACCTCAACGAACAGGCGAAAGTTGGTAAATTGGATCCGGTAATCGGTCGAACCAAAGAAATCCGTTCCGTGATGGAAATTTTAGGAAGACGTTCAAAAAACAATCCAGTGTTAGTTGGCTCTGCCGGAGTGGGTAAGACCGCTATCGTGGAGGGTCTCGCGGAACAAATTGTAAAAGGCAAGGTTCCCGATGTTCTTCGCGGGAAAACTGTATATTCTCTGGATATGGGCCAACTTATGGCAGGTACGAAATACAGAGGTGATTTTGAGGAAAAATTGCAACATCTGCTACGTTTTGTAAAATCACAAGCGGGAGAAGCGATTCTGTTTATAGATGAAATTCATCAGCTAGTCGGTGCCGGTAGAACGGAAGGTGCGATTGATGCTGCAAATCTATTGAAACCCGCATTGGCACGTGGCGACTTACATTGTATAGGTGCAACGACTCCGGAAGAATTTCAAAAATATATTTTGGGAGATGCAGCATTGGAACGCAGATTCCGTTCCGTGCCTGTTTATGAACCTTCCAAAGAAGATGCGATTGAAATTCTGATGGGAATCAGAGATAAGTTTGAGATTCATCATGGAATCAAAATCTCGGATGATGCGATTTATGCTTCCGTGTTTTTATCCGATCAGTATTTGACGGATAAAAATCTTCCCGACAAGGCGATTGATCTTGTTGACGAAGCAGCTTCCGCATTGAAGTTGTCTGCGGAAGCAATGCCTGCCCATTTAGCGGAATTGGAAAGTGAGATTCGCTCCAAAAAGATATATGCCCAGGTAGAAAAGAAGAACGATGAAATTTTGAAAGAGATTGAGGAACTGGAGAAAAAATTCTCCGGGGAAAAATCGGTTTGGGAAAAAGAAGTAGGTGCCTTGAAACAAATGGCTTCCGTAAAAAATAAAATGGATCGTGTGAAATTTGATCTGGAAGCGGCCCAGACCAGAGCGGATTATACGGAAGCTTCTAGATTGAAGTATGCCGTATTACCAGAGTTAGAGAAAGAACTTGCAACTTTCCAAAACAATTGGATCTTGGGCAGGTCACATATAGGTTCGGTGATTTCCCGCCAAACAGGGATTCCTGTGGAGAAAATATTGAAAACCAAACAGGAAAATATCCTGGAATTGGAAAATCATCTGAAGTTGGCGGTTTTCGGACAAGAAGAAGTTTTGAAAGAGATTGCTGAGACGCTTCTCACAAGTTATGCGGGGATTTCCGCTGAGAATCGGCCTTTAGGCTCTTTCTTATTAAAAGGACCTACTGGTGTGGGAAAAACCGAAACTGCAAAGGCATTGGCAAAATATCTATTCGATAATGAGTCGAATATGATACGTTTGGATTTGTCCGAGTTTTCCGAAAAACATTCCGTTTCAAAACTCATCGGTGCCCCTGCGGGTTATGTTGGTTATGAAGAAGGTGGGATTTTAACGGAAGCAGCCCGAAGAAAACCTTATTCGGTGATTCTCTTTGATGAGATTGAAAAAGCGCATCCTGATTTTGCAGATATACTTTTGCAGATTTTGGATGATGGAAGGCTTACGGATAACAAAGGTAGGACGATTAACTTTAAAAATACGATTATTTTATTGACGACCAATTCCAAAGACATCTATGGCGATTTCAAACCGGAAGTTTTGGGAAGATTGGATGCCATTCTGACTTACAAATCAATTGATTCTTCCGTAATGGAAAAACTCATAGATAAACAATTGAAGCTTCTCAATGAAAGATTGAAAGTGAAGGGAATTGTTATCGAACTTTCGGAAAGTACGGAAAGGGCACTTACTGAACAGGGATATGATCCGAAGTTCGGAGCGAGACCTTTGAACCAAGTATTCAATCGGTTGGTTAACCGTCCTCTTTCCAAGGGAATCCTTGCCGGGAATTTGGCAGAAGGTGTTTACCGAGGGGATTGGGACGGCATAGAAGTCCGGTTTGAAAAACTAAGAGAGTCGAAACTGGTAGAAATTTGATTTCCTTTCTTTTGGAATAAGGCTGTAATGGAGACATGACAGCCTTAGTAAATTTGCAATCCAGAATTCCTACCAATCAATCCGTATCTGTTCCCGTGTTTGGACTGGGAGTTTGGAAATCAAGACCTAAAGAATGTTACACGGCTGTGCTTTCCGCTTTGGAAGTAGGTTATCGTCATATAGATACCGCTGCCATTTACGGAAACGAATCGGAAGTAGGTCAAGCGATCAAGGATTCCAAAATCCCCCGTTCTGAAATTTTTCTGGTAACCAAACTTTGGAATGCGGATCAGGGCTATAATTCTGCTTTGAAAGCAATTGATCGTTCTTTAAAAAACTTGAACACGGATTATGTGGACATGTATCTTATTCATTTTCCGGTTACGGAAAAAAGAAATGAATCCTGGAAAGCTTTGGAAGAAATCAAAAAATCAGGTAAGGCGAAATCCATCGGAGTGAGCAATTTTATGATCCCCCATTTGGAGGAATTGTTAAAGGAAACTTCCACCGTTCCTGCGATGAATCAAGTTGAGTATCACCCGTTTCTAAATAACAATGAATTGTTTCATTATTGTGAGAACAAAGGCATTCTGGTCGAAGCATACAGCCCGCTTGCCCATGGCCAAAAGATAGATGATGAGCGCGTTGCGATTCTCGCTAAGAAGTATAACAAGACAAATGCGCAAATCTTACTTCGCTGGGGTTTGCAGAAAGGAATGGTGTTGATACCAAAATCCGTGAAAAAAAATAGAATTTCGGAAAATGCAGACGTATTTGATTTTCAAATCAGCGAAGCGGATATGATGGAGATCGAGACTTGGGATGAAGGCTATCGCACTTGTTGGGATCCTACGACTGTGGAGTAGGGGACGGTTTTTTTGAATACTATCCCCGCCCTATCGACATTGGGTGGGGTTAACCACCCCGCCACCCAATGCGTTCCTTCTACCACATATGCTTCTCTTCGTAAACTTAAACCGGTTTTTCTTGGAATTTTATTTTAATAAGTTCGCCTTTTTGCCTTCTTATTTCTTTCGAATCACAAATAATACCGATTGTTTTTTGTCTTTCCCGCCGAGTACGCCATAACCGAAAGGAAAAGAAAGCGGTTCCGGATTTGCTTTGGAAAGTTCCAAAATCTCTCGCTGTTCTTCCGGTTTGACCGCACCGGAAAGGTTCCAGGATTTTGTATAATGTCCGTATAAAGATTTTTCCCATTCGGAGGAAGGAAAAAGTCGCAAAGGAAATCCCGAATCATCCTGTACAATCAGGCTTGTGCGTTCCAAAAGCAAGTCTCTGAATTTCGCTCTTTTTTCTCCGTGGAACAAATATTCGGCGGACTTTGTAAAAACCGCTATTTTCCCAAGCTCTCTAAAGTATTCATAGAGTCCGTCACCCGGCACTCCCTCATTGCCTGTTAGGAAAATCTTCCAATAGGTGAGAGTTTGTTTTTTCTTTAAACTAGGATCATAAATTTCAATTGTAAATCCTTTCCAGGTTCCTGTCCCCGAAACGATCGTTTCTTCTTTTGTATCTAGGATTTCTTTTCCCAGCCTTCTTAGAAAAGCGACAAAGACAGGATAAGCTCCTGACAAAGCAGGTCTCTTGGTCTCTTCTTTCATTTTTCGGTAGGTAAAGTAATTTCTGCCGGCAAGATGAGAGGATAAATTTCTGATTCCGGACAGAATGATTTTTTTCTCCGAATCCGATTTGGAATCCCAATCAAACGGATAACCGGGATCTTCCAGCCCAAATAACACGTAACGGTTCGCTTCCGGGAAGAAAGAGAAAAGATTTAAAACATCGATCCCGCTAAATGGATAAAGAATGGTGTTCTTGTTTGAAACGAGGGTTTCTTCTTTCCGAAAGTTTTGAATTTTTTCTTTTGTTTCCCTCATAATTTTCCAAGAAATATCCATTTCTGTGTTATGATCTTGGGATAATGGCGAGGGGGTTTGCCCCGACCAAATATCATAAGTTTGTCGATTGCGAATAGAATCAGCCGAAGGTTTGATTTCCATTCCGCTGCATGAGATAAGCAAAATAATATATACGAATGCGTTTAAAAAAATAAGTTTTTTCGTCATACCTAACCAAGGAAGGATCTTATGATCTCTGAAATATCTTCTAGTCCGGAATCTTTAAAAATTCGACTCAGTGAGCGAAACAAAAGGATCGAAGAATATCTAAGATTTCTTGATGAAGGTCCGCTGGGAAAAGAAGCCAAATTTAAAGAGTTTCAAACCACATTGGAAAAACTCATTTTTGCCAAGGAAGAGCTGGAAGAAGCTTGGGACGGAACCCCGATTCCTTCCTTTATTCTGGACAAAGATTTAAAGATCCTCAGATGCAACCAAATCGCGGCGCAGCTTTTTCAAAAATCCTTTTTCGAACTGAAAGGGGAGGTTTTCCCTTATTTATTTTGGAAAGATGAAATTTGGCAAGAAGAGGCTTCTGTTCTTTCCCAAACAAAAGGATATTCTTGTTTCCCAGCCATATTGTCCCGACTGCCAGGTTCTTTTCATATCATTTCCAAACCCTTGGAAAAGGAAGAGGTTGAAAAAAGGGTTTTGTATATCATTGATTTGGAAGCACTTCTGCTTCCTTCCAATTTTACTTCCACCCGCGCAACTCCGAATCTCCAAAATACAGATGAGGATAGGCACTTGCTTGCTTTGGAAGGGGGCAAAAACGGTGTTTGGGATTTTTATCTCACCGAAGGAAAAGCATATTTCAGTCCGCAGTATGCCCGCATTTTAGGATTCGATCCTGACAAGTTTCCAAATAACTTTTCTCATTGGGAAACTCTGGTGCATTGGGAAGACAAGGAAAAAACCAGAAGTCTGATTCAGGATTATATCAACGGAACCATAGAGTCCCATGACTTGGAACTCAGAATGTATTCTCTGACTGGAAAAACGGTATGGGTTTGGAGTCGGGGGAAAGTAGTGAAAAGAGATGCAATGGGTTATGCGGAAAGAGTAGTCGGTACCCATTTGGATATTACTGAAAGGAAAAAAGCTGAAATTCGTACGGAAGCGGTTCTTGCATTAAATCAAAAAACACTTGGGCTGGAATCGGAAGAAAGTATTGTTCTTTTGGGAATTCGATATGCAATGCAACTAACAGAGAGTGAGTGGGGCCTCGTTCGAATTCGAAAAAACGAGACTATTGAAAAAGAAATCGGCTTATATACCTATAAAGATGAAACATCATCCGTTTATCTTCCTTTGGAAGCTCCTTTTTCTTTTCCGAAATCATCAAGAATGCTTCAACTGAATTTTCCTTTATCGGATGATGCGGACGTCGAACTTACACTTGCCAACAAAAGAACCGATTTCGAAAGCACCGATCATAAGGAAATACAACTTTTAGGAAGTGAATTGTGTCAGGTTTTGCTTCGCAAACGTACGGAAGCGTTATTGCGTACCAGTGAATGGAATTTACAATCCATCGTAGAATGTTCTCCGAACGGAATTTTAATTTTACAAGATGCAAAAATTTCCTTTTGCAATAGAAGTGCTGAAATCTTTTTAGAAAAGAAAAGATCTGCAATTATCAATGAAGAGATTTCAGATATCATAGGAATCATCTCCGGCGAAGATCCTTACGAGTTGATTCGTCAGATTGCAGACGAAGACCAAGCGGTAATAGGAAGTTTGGTGGAGAAGAAAGTTGTCATTGCAAACGGACGTAAAAAATGGCTTGGTTTTTGGGCGATAGAAATTATCTATAATGGAAAGATCGGATTTTTGGTATATTTGAACGATATGTCAAAAACGAAAGAGACAGAGGGGCAGCTTTTACAAAGTGAAAAACTTGCCACTATTGGACAGTTGGCTGCCGGTGTTGCTCATGAAATCAATAATCCGATGGCGTTTATCCAAAGCAATTTAGATACTTTAAAAAGATATAATAAGAGTTTTGCCAGTGTTTTAAGGTTGATTCGCTCTTCTATCTTTGATGAAAATGCAACGGGGTTAAATCCCGAAATTCTTAATCTTTGGGAGAAGGAAGATTTGGATTTTTTACTGGAAGACACCGAATCTATCTTAGAGGAATCAAAAGACGGGTCGGATCGGGTCATTGAAATCGTAAAAAACATCAAGAGTTTCGCGCATTCGGACAAAGAAGACTGTCTGTCCAGTGCCAATGTAAATGAGTTGATTCGTTCTGCGGTAAATTTGATTTTTAATAAAATCAAATATGAATCCGAGGTCATATTCTCCTTGCAGGAGGAGTTACCTTTTATTTCATGCAGACCTCAAGAATTGGGCCAGGTTCTTATTAATCTCCTTGCTAACGCAGGTCAAGCGATAGAAGAGAAAAAAGAAAAAGGATTATTTCCCGAGGGAATCAAGGAAAGACCGGGAAAAATCGAAATTTCAACAAATATAAAAAAATCGATTTTCCCTAATGGTTCGGATGCGATAGAGATTTCACTCAAGGACAATGGGATTGGAATTCCGGAAGATGCTTTGTCCAGAATATTCGATCCTTTTTTTACTACAAAAGAAATAGGGGTGGGAACAGGACTTGGCCTTTCCATCAGTATGGACATTATTAGAAAACATCAAGGACATATTGATGTAGAAAGTGTTAAGTGTCAGGGAACAACGTTTCATATTTATTTACCAATGACGGAGAGGAAAGATGACAAGTGATATCAATGAAATTTTTGAGGCAGAACTGCAAAAGTACCACCAAGGAAATGTCGGAAGTAAAAATGAAAAAGTGATTAAGATCGTGATGGTGGATGATTTAAAATCCATTTCATCTTCCATGAAAAGAGAATTGATGTTCGTATCAAAAAACACAGAAGGGTATCGATTTAACATTATTGATTTTCAAGATTCTGAAGTAGCATTGAAATTTTTGGAAGCGAACCAACCTGATTTATTGATCTCAGATATTAAAATGCCTTTTTTGACCGGGGATAAACTTGTGGAAGAAGTAAAAAAGTTTTATCCCGATCTACCCATTATTGTTGTTACAGGATATGCTACGAGAGACAACATTCTTTCTGTTTATAAGTCGGATAAAAACAGCATCATTCTTACGAAACCATGGGAACCCAAACGATTGGTTCAAGCTCTTAATAAACTTTTGGAATTGGATCTTATTTGGCCGGAATAAATTACAATCTGATCATTTTATAAAAAAAGACCGGGGCTAACAGATTGTTAGCTCCGGTCAATGGTTCCTAAAAAGAAAGCCGTTAGCACTATAATAGGAAACTTACTCTCCTACTGCAACCTCGTCAAATTTTTCTGTGGAAAAACTGACCGGTTTTGATGGTTTTGTTTCCCTTTCAATGGATTTGACCTCTCTGGTTTGAATTTTTGAGGTTTCCACGACGAGAGGTAGACCATTTAGATCCCGCACCTGGTTTTCTACGGTAAGCGCAATCTCCGGATTTTCCAAGAGATAATTGCGAACTTGTTCCTTTCCTTGGCCGATTTTTTCCGCACCATGGGAATACCAAGACCCGGCCTTGGAAAAAATATCATGTTTTACCGCCAGGTCTACCAAGGCGCTTTCCCGGTTGATTCCGGTGGAATACATAATGTCGAATTCTGCCTGACGGAAAGGAGGTGCGCATTTGTTTTTTACGACTTTGACACGCACCCGGTTTCCAACCGGCTCCTCTTTTTCTTTGAGGGTTTCAATTCTACGAATGTCCAAGCGGATGGACGCGTAAAATTTAAGAGCATTTCCACCTGTAGTTGTCTCGGGGCTACCGAACATAACTCCGATTTTCATTCGGATTTGGTTGATAAAAATAACCATGGTATTGGATTTTGAAATGGTTCCTGTTAGCTTGCGAAGTGCTTGGGACATGAGTCTGGCTTGGAGACCCATATGAGAATCGCCCATATCTCCTTCGATCTCTGCTTTGGGAACAAGTGCTGCTACCGAGTCGATCACAATCAGGTCGATCGCATTGGAACGCACAAGGGATTCACAAATCTCCAATGCTTCCTCTCCGTTATCAGGTTGAGCTACAAGCAGGTCGTCTACATTGACCCCTAATTTTTTGGCATAAGATGGATCTAGTGCGTGTTCTGCGTCGATAAAAGCGGCAATCCCGCCTTTCTTCTGAGTCTGCGCAATGGCGGAAAGAGTAAGAGTCGTCTTTCCCGAAGATTCAGGGCCGTAGATTTCGATGATACGTCCTACAGGGAATCCGCCGATCCCCAGAGCAATGTCCAAGTCAAGGGAACCTGAGGAAATGACGGTAGCTTCCGCCATCCGGTTGTCTGCACCAAGGCGCATAATGGAACCTTTTCCAAATTGTTTTTCAATTTGGCCGACTGCGGCATCAATTGCCTGTTTTCTTTGGTCGGTTTCTTTTTCCGCTGCTTTCTCGGATTTTTCTTTTTTCGTGCTCATTTCAATCTCCTAAATTTCGGTGCTCCGAAAGACCTAGGTTTGCTTTCTTAAGGTTTGGTCCCAAAAAAACTGCCAACAGCCAAATGAATTCTCCCTTGGTTTCTTAGCCAAATGCTCTAGTCCAAGAATTCTAGTCTTTTTCTCTTCCGGTCTGGTTTGATTATGTCAGATTGCCCGGACAAAACGGATGAATCGAAAGTTTTTTTTCGAATTATGTCCTTTTTCTCAAAACCAAAGCTATTTAGGAAGTAAGTACCTGTATAGTAAAAATTTCAGGGGCCTAGTTAAAAAAATCACCGATAAGTGTAAAGTATGGTCACTGCCAATCTAGAAGTCCCGCTCCCGGAACACTCCTCCCCAGAAATGTCGGAATTCTTCAGAAGTTACCGAACTTACTTAAAGATAGAAAAGAACTACTCCGAACACACGTTATTTGCTTATCTCAGAGATCTGAAATTCTTTTTTGAGTTTTGTTTGAAAGAGGAGATCGACTTTCTTTCCATTGATGTTCTTGACGTTCGGGCTTATTTTGCCGACTTAAAAGCGACAAAGAAGCTGGATAAAAGAACACAAAGCCGTAAACTTTCTTCCTTACGCACTTTTTATAAATTTTTATTTCGTGAAGAGAAAATCGGCGCGAACCCCATACTCTCTGTTAGTTTTCCGAAAACAAAAAAGAAACTTCCCAAGAATTTCAACCCGATCGAAACGGAAGAAATCTTAGAATACAATAATAATGAAAAACCAACGGCTCTAGGCAAGAGAGACAAAGCGATCGTGGAAATTCTTTATTCCACGGGCCTTCGGGTTTTCGAGCTCGTAGGTGCCAAGTTAAGTGATCTAAACGAAGAGCTAACAAGTCTTAAGGTGATGGGAAAACGTAAAAAAGAAAGATTTGTATTCATTGGAGATGAGGCACGTGTTGCCCTGCAGGAGTATCTGGAAGAGAGAGGAAATGCGAAAGCGGAAGAAATCTTTCTCAACCAAAGAGGCGGTAAACTTACTACCCGGGGTATCCGTTACATTCTTGCGGAGAGAAGGTCTCTTATGGGTATGGAAAAGCCGATCACTCCCCACAAATTCAGACATACATTCGCAACTGATCTTTTGAATGCAGGTGCCGACATCCGTGCCGTTCAGGAACTGCTCGGGCATTCTTCTCTGTCCTCTACACAAGTGTATTTGAGTGTTTCTCAAGACCGCCTAAAGGAAGTTTATCGAAACGCCCACCCGCACGCTAAGAAGTAAACGTTCGATGCTTCCGGCTCCTGTGCGCGTGACTTCCTGTCACGACGCACGAGCTCGGCCGTCCTGGCCTCGCCACCGCCGGAAGCATCTCACTTGCTTTTTAAGAATAGAATTCCGTTGCCGCGAGGTGTGCTGCACATGTTTGTAAGAATAGATTATTTAGACTTAGTTTTGTATACTTAGAAAGATTGTAGGCTCCTGTGCGCGTGACTTCCTGTCACGACGCACGAGCTCGGCCGTCCTGGCCTCGCCACCGCCGGAAGCATCTCACTTGCTTTTAAGAATAGAATTCCTCCACTGCGAGGTGTGCTGCACATGTTTGTAAGAATAGATTATTTAGACTTAGTTTTGTATACTTAGAAAGATTGTAGGCTCCTGTGCGCGTGACTTCCTGTCACGACGCACGAGCTCGGCCGTCCTGGCCTCGCCACCGCCGGAAGCATCTCACTTGCTTTTAAGAATAGAATTCCTCCACTGCGAGGTGTGCTGCACTTGTTTGTAAGAATAGATTATTTAGACTTAGTTTTGTATATTTAGAAAGATTGTGGGCTCCTGTGCGCGTGACCTCCTACTCAATCAAGTTCCAAAATTAGAATGACTGTATTGAATAAAAGACAAGCTAGAGATGAGCAGTTTTTATTGCGATGGATAAGAAATAGTATTGGATTTCTTCCGGGATCCGGTAGAGTTTTTGTAACTCTACTTTCGGAAAGTGCTGATCAATCAATGTTTCCTCGTAAACCTTTACGTATCCTTTTTTTTGCTTTATTAGCAATCCTAATTATACTTTTTTTGAGACCTGTGAACGAAGGGTCTCCTTACTCCGAGTATTTCTCAAAATTAAACCGGGAACTGAAAGAGAATGGGACCGGCAAACCGGTGGTAATCTTGGATTTGGACCGATTGGACCAAAATCTAACGACTCTTTCCAAAAACCTACCGCCTCCTTTAAGCTATAGAATCGTTGTTAAGTCCCTTCCTTCATTGGATCTGCTTCGGTATATTATAAAATTCACTCATTCGAAAAGACTGATGGTATTTCATTCCGGTGACCTTGTGATGTTACTGGAGCATCCTGAATTTTCGCCCTTTGATATACTTTTGGGAAAACCGATGCCCATCCGTGCACTGGAAGATGTATATAGAAAAACAAATCCGGTTCAATTCCAAAAGATTCATTGGTTGGTGGATACGGAAACAAGGCTCTTTCAATATTTGGATTTCGCAAAAAAGAAAAATCTAAACTTAAGTATCGTATTGGAAATCGATATAGGACTTCATCGAGGAGGTTTCTCAAATACGGAAATATCCGGAATTGCATTGGATTTTATCTATAAAAACCAAGATCATCTCAAGTTTGGCGGCTTTATGGGTTATGAACCACATGTGGCTTCCGTTCCGAACATTTTCGGCGATAAAAATGATGCTGTTGAAAAAGCCTTACAATCCTCCCTTTCCATCTATGAAGGATTTATCTTGGAAGGAAAAAAATCATTCCCGTCTCTTTTTGAAAAAGAACTTATATTGAATGGAGGAGGAAGTAAGACATACAGATTTTATCAAAAAGAAAATCGGATTGTAAACGATGTCTCCGTTGGTTCCGCGTTGGTAATGCCAACTGACTTCGACGTGAGCACACTAAAAGAACACAAGCCGGCATTATTCATCGCAGCACCGGTATTAAAGAGACTGGAAGGTACAACCATTCCGTTTTTAGAAAAACTTTCGTTTTTGTTCCCGATATGGAACCCGAATCTACAAGTAACTTATTTCACATACGGTGGATCTTATTCGGCAAAAAAGGAATCTCCGCAAGGGCTCTTCGACAATAGTTTGTTTGGTGCTAGTACTAACCAGGGAATTTTGAATGGAAGTAGACTTACTGATCTTTATCCGGATGATTATGTTTTCTTTCGTCCTACGCAAAGTGAGAAGGTAATGGCGGAAATGGGCGAAGTAACACTTATTCGGAATGGCAAAATATTCGGATACTGGAAATGTTTCATTAATTAAGTGCGAAAGTGTTCGCTTAGTTAACCTTGATTTAATTCCCCTTAACATAGATCAGCTGTTGTGTCCCGCTACTGGCTGCAGTTGCATATATAGAGGGAGTTCCTATGACACCGTTACTCGAAATGGAATAGACGCCGACATCACCTGTGATCGTACAAATTGCATACAAAATAGTCCCATCTGCATTGATTTGAAGATTTGTGCCGATGTTACTCGAAGTACTGCAAGAATTCGGTGCAGGCAAACTATTTACCAGTGTCCCGATGAGTCCGGTCGTAGAACTCAGATTATAAGAAAAGATATTCGAATTTCCATATACGAAAATATAATTTCCGTTAGGGTGAAGAATCAATGATTTCGGACCGAGGTAATGTGTTGGAGTCTCAGGTGCTATGTTGAACGGTGATAGGGAAGTAAGGGCAGTAGATGTAACGGACATTTGTTTGATGTCTCCTCCGGATTTACTGCCGGGAACATCCCCGCCGTCAGCGCAATAGAGGTAATTGCCGTTATGGGAATAGGAACAACAATTCGAGCAAGCTTCCGGAAAAAAGGGAGTTGCAGTGATATTTGTACCATTCGCCACGCCTCCTCCAAGAGCGCCGGTAGTTGTGTTTGCAATTGGAAAATAACCTTGAGCTTGACCGCATCCCGTATTGAAAGTCCATACATTGTTTGAGGCGGGATGAACCGGTCCTACAACCAAATAACAACCGCTACCGTAACTTGTTTCGGCGGAAAGCAGCCCATCGGTATCGATCTGAATCTTTGAAAAGAAATTAGAACTGGAATGTGCATAAAAAAACTTTCCGGAAGGTTCGAAGTATTGACTTCCGCCATCCAACGCGTTTGTCAAAGTCAGTGAATTTGAGGAAGTGATCGTTCCGTCAGGATTTCGCAAATATGATTTTACATCACTCCCCCCGCCGATCACAATATGTTTTCCATTCCAAAGCATGAATCCGGCACTTATCCCCGTGCTGTATGTATTCAAAAGAGAAAGGGACCCGTTTGAACTTACAGTCATGGCACGAATGATTTGGGCCTGTGTATTTAAGACATAGAGTGTAGTAATTGTTTCACAAATAATGGAAACCGAACTTACATTTCCATTCATCGTACCTGTGTTATTTGATATAGTACATACATTTCCTGAAGGCTGATTCGTTATACTAATGTTATACGTTGATTCGGGATTGATCTTATTTGTAAATTGAAAAGCACTGGCACCGGACGAAACAGTCAACGATTCCGGGCTTGCGGTTCCGCTAGATAGCACAAGCCCAGAATGGGTTAGTCCGGAGATGCTGCCACCTAATGCAAAGCTATCCGAGCCGATTTCTGTTCCGCCGAGAGCTAAAAATAGGAATGGGTTGATTGATTTGTCTGTTTCGGGAAAAATATATTCTATAAAGAGCGGGTTCAATAGACAGGAATTGAAAAAGATAATGCTATTTAAGAGACAAAGACAAAAAATCTTTCGCATGGTCTTTTAAATACTATGAATCCACTTCTAAATTCAATAAATTATTGATTCATTTTATTGTATTTTATATTTTATTTTAGATATTTCCCTGCCCGCGTTAGGGATCTGCAGGGCTTGGTCCGAAGGACGGGAGCGTAAGCGCACCCCGGAAGAGCCCGACCCTTAATAAAAACAAATACTGAATCCTGATTCCATCGGGAACGCACGGGAGTTTAAGGATTCGTTCCCATCGTAATGATAGCGGTAGGACCTGTACCAGCTCCGATGGGCGTGCCGGTAGTTAGGCCGCCGGTTTCCTGGGAGATTGTAAAGACGGAGATGTTATCGGAGGAAAAATTCGCAGTATAAACAAATCGTCCCGAAGTATCGACCGTAATTGCGGTCGGAGTTAGCCCTGCAGTCGTCTGTGGCTCGGCGGTCAGACTTCCATTCGTCTGGTTCACTTTGAAAATAGATATATTGTTTGAATCTTCATTCGCAACGTAAACATATCTACCTTTCGGATCCGCGTTCAGTGAAAGAGGGAAAAGTCCGGTCGCTGCGGTAAGAGGAGTCCCTGCTTGGAGGAGTCCGGTACTCGCATCAATTTTGTAATTGTTTACCGTTTTGTCGGTTTCATTTAACACATAGAGTGTTTTTCCATTGCCCAATATATCGATGGACCTCGGTTTAATACCGGAGCTTATGGTCGGTGGTTCGGTAGCGCTGAGTAACCCCGCCTGTTCGCTGATCTTGAATATTGCGACTGCGGCCGCACCGTATAAGGACACATAAAGAAATTTTCCAATCGGATCAATCGCAACGGAACTAGTGCCTCCGGTTAATACAATCGAACCAATATTTGTTATTGCACCGGTTAGTTGGTTAACCGAAAAAGTTTGTACATTGAGACTTGTGCAAACGTAAAGATAATTTCCTGAAGGATGGTAAACGAGAGCAATCGCTTCGTTAAGTCCTACAGGCTCGGTAAATTGGAGAGTGATATCTCCATTGGTTTGATTCACTGAAAAAATATTAACATTCTGCGAACTCCGATTTGCAACCGCTAGGAATCGGTTGTCAGGGGTGAAGGAAAGCGAATTGGGCCCACCTCCCGCTGTCCTGGTAAAGAGATTCGTTAACGCGCCTGATGTGGGATTGATCGAATAAACACTGATATTTCCTCCTGTGTAATTGCCTGCATAAGCAAATTTGGGAATATACAAAACTTTAATACCCAAGATGGTTTTTGTTTCTTTCGTGCCATGATAAGCAGTGATCGTATAATGTTTTGTTATTTGGCCGGAAACAGGGGTTCCCCCAAGCGCACATGTTATACTATCAAATATGAGTCCTGTTGGTAAACTTGGAGTGATTTCACATCTTGTGATCGACTTTGACGCGGTAGGCAGAATTTCATTTACGGTTTCATTTTGGGTTAAAGCTAAAAAATCATTTTCGTATTTTATTTCAAATAAGCTTTCACTGGATGAAGCCGAAATGTTGGAACAGGCATAAGACGGGTCTCCTTGGGATGCTTTTAAAAAGAGAGAAAGTAGGAAACCTTTGCTTTCCGGATCACAGGCACCATTTAGCATAGGTGGTTTGCAGTTCAGAAGTGAATTTATAAAAAATAAGATCGATATAGAGCTAACGAATATTTGTTTATAAATATGACTTCGATTTTTATCAAATGAAATAATGAAATCATGTTTGTTTTTTCTTATCATGGCGGATTCGGATCTCGGTTTTTATAAACCATAAGAATATTCGAAATCTTTACTTTTGTCGTCCTGGGACGGGAATTCGGAGGGTTGGGTTATGATATTTTTTGTTTTTCAACTAACGAAGACTGGCGAACCCGTCAAAAACGCTACAAAATCGGCACTTTTGACGGGTTATAAACTTAGAGTCCTTTTGTGCAACGAGCTCGAAAGGAGATCGTATTTGTCGCAGGTGTGATTGTTCCAAATATTTTATCAACAGCACATTTTTTTACCTGGATGTCATAAATGGTAGCGGAGTTTTCAAGGATCTTTGTTTCGCAAGTGCTGACCGGATCATAACCGCCGCCTCCTGGCATATCGACATTCAATATAAATGTTCCGAGAGCTGCTAGAGAAACACCTGTACTTTTTGTAAAATCAACCCTATGTAAATAAAACGAGGGTAAAACAAGATCATTGCCTGAGATTGCTACGTCATCATTCCCGTTTACATTCAAATTGCCTTTACAAATTCCCAGTATTTTTACATACTTTGTTTCCCCGACTGTCATTTCCACAGTATTGATTGCCGGTTGCGGTAGATTTTCTTCAGTCGGAGCAGAAGCAGTACTACTTGTTGGCTGAGTGGATTGAGTCAACAAAATGGCAGAGTATAACTCTTGCGAGCTACTATCTTTTTTATCATAACTACCATCATTGCAGCTCAGCAATAACGGTAACAATAAGCATGCTCCCAGAATCGAAAAATACCTTTTTGGCATTTTATTTTCCTTTAAGAAAGAAGTCTTCAATTGATTCTCCTTCTGACGGAACTTACTCCATCAAATTTATCAAGTTATACTGATGATAGCTTTGAAAATAAATGTTGTCGTCCTGGGACTGGAATCGGGAGAAATAAATTTTTTACGATCATTGCGAAAAATGTTAGGCGTGAATGATCGTCCGTGGTATCGCCACATTTTCGAATTCATTTTATTTCGATGGCAAAGATAAATTTTCAATATACGGTGAAATTAATGTTCCAGAGAAAAGTTGAAGATCATTTCATTGGATTTTAAGATTTAAACATGTATATCTGTGGTAACAAACTTTATCTTCTTCTCATTTTTGCCCTGATATTTTTCGGTATATCTTGTTCCAACGGACAAGATATACCTGATACGACGGCTGAAAACGGCCTTTTCCTTTTGAACGAACATTCTTCCGATGAACATTCGTTAGTCAAACTTGACGGGGAATGGGAATTTTATTATGAAAAATTTTATACCGAAGACGATTTTGCGAAGGATTCGTCACCTAACAAATATTATTTTAATTTGCCTGGGTTTTGGAATGATAAAATGATCGATGGGACTAAACTGAAGGGCACGGGTTTTGCGACTTATCGATTGATTGTAAGATTACCTGACAAACTTCGAAACAGGTCGCTCGGATTGTATGTACCTCATGCCTTCACTGCATACCATATGTACATAAATGGAAAATTAGAACTGCAAAACGGAACCCCGGGCAAAAACGCATGGGAGACAAAGGAGTTTTGGCTTCCATCGGCTGTTTTTTTTACCACTCCGGATCCGGAAATAGAAATCATTATCCATGTTTCCAATTTCAAATCTTTGCATGGAGGATTTCGTCAAAGTATCGAACTGGGAACTGCTGAAGATGTTTTGAATACCAAACAGATGCGTTTGGTCATGGATCTTGTATTAGTTGGCGGTCTCTTTGTGATCTCTCTACTTCATCTGTGCATTTATTTGATAAGGCCTGAGGATAAGAGTATTTTGTATTTTTCCATTTATGCTTTTTTGGGAGTGCTTTATAAAGTCACTAGCGGTGAATATTTTCTGGTGATGCTATTCCCTGAGATCAACTGGGGATGGTTGGTTAAAATATTTTTACTCTCCGTGTATTTGACTTTTCCCGTTCTTCTTAGCTTTGTAAAAAAGATGTTTCCGGAAGAGACTCCGGGATGGATCGCCCGGACAATGCAATGTCTTTTTGCGATTCCTGTTGTTTTCGTAGTATTTTCCGAATCATCCTGGCTTGAATATTCACTGATTCCCGGCGAAGTTTTGGTTATGTTGTGTTGTTTATTCGTTTTGTATATATTTGTCCGTGCGGTGATTCGGAAAAAAGAAAGTGCGATCGGATTTCTTGCCGGCTTCTTGATCTTCGTGATCGCAATCATTAATGATATACTTTTTGAGAAAAACATCATAAGGACGGAAGTATATTCACCAATCGGATCTTTTGTGATGTTTTTTTCGCAGGCGTTTTTCCTTTCAAAGAAATTTACAAACGTACTTTTTACGGTGGAAAAACAAAATATCGAATTGGAACAATCGGTAGTAATCAAAGAAAAATTATTTTTTACTAATATCCAATCCAAGAGGATGGAATTGGAACTTTTGAAAAAAACGATCCAACCTCATTTTTTGATGAATTCACTTTCTGCCATTCGGTATTGGGTTATGGAAAACCCCGAAAGATCTACGGATATCCTGGACGCCCTTGCGGGAGAATTGCGTATCATTCAGAATGTTGCAAACAAAAAACAGATTTCCATCATTGAGGAATTTAAGCTTTGTGAATGCCATGTTGCTGTCATGGGAATGCGTATGGAAAAGACGTATCGGTTGAAGTTAAGGGGCTTTGTCGGTGATGAAACCGTGCCTCCTCTCGTATTTCACACTCTTCTTGAAAATGCATTTACACATGATGATTCGGAAAAAGCGAAACTTTCATTCTGTATTTGGAAAAAAAAGAATGCAAAGAGTGATAAAAACCCGGAACATTATTGTTTTATTGTACACAATCATAGTAGGAATTCTAGGACAAGTGTTACAAAAAACGGATCCGGAACCGGTATGGAATATATTCGTTTGCGTTTGGAAGAGTCTTATCCTGGAAATTGGAAATTAGAACACGGTAAATCGAAAACGGGTTATCGCGTCTTAATCACAATCAAGACCGAAGATTAGAGCAAAAAAATATACAATGAATATCCTAATCGTTGAAGACGAACCAATCCATGCAAGGTATCTTAGAAGGCTTCTGGAAAAGGTGTTAGGCAATGACATCGAAGCGATATTCCATGAGGCATCGCTAGTTCAATCCGAAAATTATTTGAAAGAAAGTCAAATTGACCTTTTGTTTTTGGATCTTAATCTGTTTGGTGAAAACGGATTCGATTTACTTAATACTGTTCCGACTACGAATATTTTTACAATTGTGGTTTCGGGAAATACTGATCAGGCGTTATCCGCATTTGAATATGGTGTGATTGATTTTATAGCAAAGCCTGTTTCGGAAGATCGTCTACGTTTGGCTTTGGAAAGATATGATTCCTTCCGCCGTATTTATAATCCGAAATCGGATAAGAAACTTATTCATAATATAAGGATTAAAGAAAATTCAAGATTAGAAACAGGTCAATATACAAAGACCCGTTTGTTGCAAGTAGATCTGGAAGATTTGCAAACTCGTCTGAACCATCTGATGGACGTGAAAAAAATTTACCTTGATGAGGATCTTTCTTTGGAAGTTTTGGCAGAGCAACTGGATTTGCATCCTAGGCAACTTTCAGAGTTTTTAAACGGAAGAATGAATATTACTTTCAATTCGTACGTTCATAAATATAGAATCAATGAGGCTAAAAAAACTCTCCTTGAATTTCCGGAAAAAAATGTGAGCGATGTGGGATTTCATGTCGGTTACAAATCACTCTCAAGTTTTTACGAAGCATTCAAAAAGGAGACCGGAATGACTGCATCGGAGCTTCGCGCAAACGAAGTGGTTCGGTGCAGGTGACCAAACGAATTCTCATCACCAGTCATTTTACAGTTGAAAAAACAGTGTCATATTACTCTCTTTTTCATTAAAATGGTCTACATGGATCTTCATTTTAAATTTCAGGCAGGCTAAATTAGTGTTTGAATCGGGACCGGTGGGAATAGTTAAAAATTGATTCTGAAATCGAAAACATACTTTTGTCTGATCGCCTGGTCGATCGTTCCCTGTTTGAGTAATTGTTCCCATTTCGAATGGGGGAATCCATGTGATCCCAAGAGCAAAGCATATCTGGAATCCTTATTTTTAAAAGGAATCATCGGGGACGGCTCACCATATTGCGGCAATGGCATAGGCACTCCAACCGCTCTTACCGTGGTAGGCGGATTCAGCCAAACAACGATTTCCTGGCAAAATGTTCCGGGAGCATCCTCCTACAAAATTTATTGGAAAACGTCCCCAGGTGTAACAAAGTCCGACTCCTCGATCGGAAGTGCCTCCAGTCCCTATTTGCACTCCGGGCTCGAAGGTGGTTTATCGGTTTATTATAGAGTGGCTTCCATCGGTGGTCTCATGGAAGGTGCTCTTTCGGAAGAGGTAAGTGCTGTAACTGGTGTTATTTTTTCTAATTTTCAAAATGCTGACATAGTGATCGGTCAACCGGACTTTGCAACTAGGACGAATACTCCGGCAACGAGAGAACGTTTGAACCAGCCGGGACCGGTTACAATCAGCGGAAACAAACTATATATATCCGATTCCAGAAATCATCGCATTTTGGGTTATCATCAGATTCCTGCAACGAATGGTGTTACGGCAGATTTTGTGATCGGCCAGCCGGATTTTATTTCTTCCGGTTTGGTGAACCCTCCGACAGCAACCTCTTTTTCTTCCCTGTGGAGTGTCGCATCGTCTAACGAGAAACTATTTGCTGCAGATGTATCCAACAATCGGCTCTTGATCTATAACTCTTTACCTGCCACTACAAATGTCAGCGCTGATGTTGTACTTGGCGTTTCAAATTTTACAACGATAGGTAATACAGCATGTTCCAATTCGGATTTATTCGGTAGCGAGGGAGTGTCCGTTGCCAATGGTAAATTATTTGTTTCCGACGAAACTCACCATAGGATTTTGATTTGGAATACAATCCCTACTTCCCATTATACCCCGGCTGACATTGTACTCGGCCAAGCTGATTTTACTTCCTGCACTGCCAATCGAGGAGGTCCCACGCCTACGGCCAGTACCCTATCCACACCGGGAGGGGTTTGGAGCGACGGAACCAGGCTATTTGTTGCGGATTCAAATAATGCCCGAGTGTTGATTTGGAATACCATTCCGACGACAAACGGACAACCGGCGGATTTGGTTTTAGGTCAAACTTCGATGGAGAGTGCAGTCTCTGCTGCAACGAGCAGTAATTTTCTTATCGGCGGTGTCTATAATGTATTTTCTAACGGAACTCAGTTGATTGTAGGTGACGGGTACAACCATCGGGTTTTGATTTGGGATTCCTTACCGACTGTGAACGGCCAAAGTGCGGATAAAGTTTTAGGTCAAAGTAATTTTACAAACAATGCCGGCAATGACGATACGCAAATCGGGGTTGCCGGAGCGAGTCCCACAGCAAGGACGTTAGCTTATCCTTACGGTGTATACATGGTCGGCAATCAGTTGTTAGTTAGTGATCATGATAATAGTCGCATTCTCATATTCAAAGGAAAATGATTTCTAAATTTTAAGAAATCAGTTCGGTTAAATCATTCGGACTGTGATCTGTTCTTTTGTTTCTTTACTCTATTAGGTGGAGAAGACCATCCAATGAAGAATATTCTGAAATTGTAAATCAACTTCTCGGCTTTTTGAAAATCAACTCTGTCGATATTTTTTCACATGATTTGGGAGTAAGTGTGATTCAGAAATTATTGGCTCGGGAGCCGGAAAACAAAAACGGTTTTCAAATCCGATCGTTTGCATTTATGAAAAGAGAAAATAAAACTAAATACGCACTTCTGGGAATTTTATCCTAATCTCACCAAACTTGTAGAAGACGGTCTGATCCGCGAATTGGAAAAAACGGAAAGTTCCGGAAAAAAGAAAAAAGTTTTTAAAATCACACGAGCCGGATTGAACGAGTTCAAACGATGGATGGAGTCTTCGGTGATTTCCTCCAACGAACCAAATGAAATGTTATTCAAGTTTTTTTCGGAAGGCATACGCATCCTGAAAAATTAATGCAACAATATGATGCGAAATCGAAAAAGAATATAGAAGATCAGGGCTTTTATCGGATTTCAAAAAGGAACTAAGCACTGTTTGGCTGGAGCACCCTGATTATGAATATTGGACTTTGGCTTTGGAGTATGCGGAAAAACAATCCGATTTGAATTTGGAAAAAGCAGTTCTTGCTGCATCGCTCTTAAGCATAGCGGTAAGCCGCAGTTATACGAAGTATTTTTTGTAATTAAGTAAATTATTTACTCCAATTTTCTATTCTTAAGCCTGGAATTATAGAGAAATGTTTTTCATTGTTGGTAACTAATGTATAATTTAAAAATAATGCAGTTGAACCGATTAGCAGATCAAAATCGTCGATTGTATTTCCTTTCCTTTGTGTCACAGCTTTAACTTCTCCGAAAGTTTCAACTATTCCCTTTGTTAATTCAATTACAGGAAATAGTTCCCCAATTCTGTATACGGTAGCTAAATTCTTTTCTCTACTTTTGGATTTCTTAGCACCGAATATCAATTCTCCATATGTAATTACAGAAATAGATTTTGAAATATTCTTTTTATTCATTAGGTTTTGTTGAACCTTTTCATTTCCTTTCAAGCTATAGATAATAATATCAGTATCAATCAAATAACTCATTAGTAATCCTTGATCGATTATTTTTGGATCTAGAAGATTTAAGATCAGAAATTATTTCTTTAGCGCTTTTATCATCATGCCAAGAATTAGCTAGTTTAAGAAACTCAAGAGTTTGTAATTCAGTTTCTAAATTATCTCGTTTGAGATGACTTTCAATGATCATAACAACTTCCTGACTGACAGATCGATGTTCTAATTCCGCTCTTCTTTTTAAAGATTCATAGAGCCTATTATCAATATCTCGGACTTGTAGGTTTGCCATATTTTTTAATACTTAGATTTAATATGGGTCTATTTCATGAGTCTGCAAGCATTTTTCATGCAATTTTTGCAAAAATAATTTTAAAAATAAGGCATTGTTAGCCGATGGTTGCAGTTTTAAGATTAGATTCTTAAAACCTGTTTCTATGCTTTCTTTAGTTTTTCCGGTAATGCGTTGTTTAAAAAAATTGAAGTAATAAGATAACGGCTTGCGCTAGCAAAAGCCAATTCGAAAAACATATTTTCATCTTCAAAATTTGGTCTCATGAGATAACTTATGGAAAATGGCGTGGCGATATGAGAAATAAAATTAAGAAAAGGATTGATTTCTATTTTTATTTATACTCCAGCAATGTATATTTCAGTGAAGGCTTTTTATAATTATAAAATGTCAATACTTATTTGTTATCGAGTTGTTCCGCCAAACCGATTAAAAGTCCTTCGGTTCCGCGAATATAACAGAGCCGATACGAGTTCTCGTACTGAACCACTTCGCCAACGAGCCTAGCACCATACTTAGTGAGTCTGGATACCATTTCGTCAATGTCTTCAACGGTGAACATGACGCGTAGATAACCGAGAGCGTTTACAGGAGCAGTCCGGTGATCTGAAATAGTAGGTGGGGTGATAAATTGCGAGAGTTCAAGTCTGCTGTGGCCATCTGGGGTAATCATGATAGCAATCTCTACGCACTGAGAACCCAGTCCGGTTACGCGACCAGCCCATTCACCTTCTATGGTGGCCCGCCCTTCGAGCTTCAAGCCAATCTCCTCAAAGAAAGAGATTGCGTCATCAAGGGATTTTACAACGATGCCGACATTGTCCATTCTTAGTAATTTGTTTTTTGCCATAGTTTTTATCTCCCTATGTCTACAAATTTTTTACATTATAATTATTCTATTAGAAAACTTCAAATTCCTTCCAAACAATTAACGCCTTGTCACAGTTCATGATAACAAAGAAAAAGTCAAAGTATAGGAAAATGTGGCTTTAGCCCGAGCAAGGGTGAGCGAAAGCGAATCCCGAAGCGTATCGTTAAGTCGTAGTTATGTGACGTTTGTGCTTTATAGAAGAGTGCTTAAGATTTTTTGATTATTTTTGTTGAAAGGATTAAGGATTTTCAGCTTATTTATCTTCGTACCATCATTAAAATCTTCAGATAATAAGTAATCACAGTCAAGTTCCAAAGCGGCTAAAGCTATCAGAGAATCATAGTAAGATAATTTATTCTTTTCTGTTAACTTAAGAGCATTTTTATAAAAATCAATGTTTGGGAAAAAAGAACACATCGGATCAAGAATTTTTTCAATTAGACTTGAAATATCCCGTTCTTTCATTGGCGGTTGACCTTTTGTAAGCATAACATTGCTAAACTCTTGGATAACTTGGTAACTAATGAGAAACCTATCAGATTTAAAAGAAGCTTTTATGATATTAGAAGAGATTTCTTTTTTTTCTAAGTCCTTAGCAGAGAAGAAGTAAATAAAGACATTTGTATCAATGAATACCTTACCTTTCATTTGCTTCTTCACGTGAAACTTTTCTATTGATCTTTACATATTCAAATTTTTTTAAATAGGAATCTAAATCGAAGTCTTTAGGTTCGGACTCAGAATAAGCCCGAAGCCAGTCATTAAATATGTCATTTAAAGACCTTTTTTGCTTACTTGCTTTTAAACGAGCTTTTTCAATGGCTCTTTCATCCGCTCTAAAAGTAATACTCTTCATAGGTATTATTTTACACGAATTTCGTGCAATTTGTCAAACTAAAAATTATACATTTTTGAAGCAGTTTCTGGAAAGAGAATTAATTTAAGCGATTTTTGTCTTATAAGTTTTTTCCTTCTTACAATCTTTCAAAGGAAGAATTTGCACATATGTCGCATAATGAACTAACCTTACCGGCGTTGTCCGCGGCTGAGCCTAGCGAATCCCGCAGCGTAGCGGTAAGGCGAAGTTATACGCCGTCCCTGAGCATTAAATTATCTTTTATACAAATTGGCGAATTCGTCAAAAACATCTTTTCCATTGCCAGCTTCATTCAGGCACCATTCTCTTACTTTTTCTAAATCGAATTTTTGAGTCTTAGCAACTAATAATGCTTGGTCTAAACATTCGCGAGCCTTGAAGTGTAAGTATGATGCTAACCTGTCCTTAATACAATCAGTAGGTGAAAGAATTTTAAGAATCTTTCCTTTAAATTCTTTTTCATCAGGAACAATTTTATAATCATCACCTATAGATACTGGCGCAGAAACGAATTCAATGTATAGATGTTTGCATTTCGGATGAACATAATGACGATTAACTTTATTAAACCCGATGCTTTCCATTACGGATTTAATATCAGCAGCTCTTGATAGAAGAGGCTCAACTAAATCTAAATCGCCAGAACGATAAGCTCCCTTTGAGTAAATAGCGACGACTGCGCCACCGACCAAAATAGATTGAATTCCTTTATTTGCTAGATGCCATCCAACAAATTTCCAAAGTTCCTCTTCATTCACATTGGACCAATCAGGTTCTTCCATAAATGGGTTTACCTTTTTGTCTCGGTCTTCTTCGGGTAGAAAAGATTTTTTCTTTCTCTTCTATAGTTAGTGAATTATAAAATATCTCTAAAATTGCTTTGATTGGCTTAATAAAGGGAGATTTTTGATTAAATGAAAATACTCTAGTTCTTCCAACATTTTTAGCAACCAGGATGCCAACCTTTTCGAAACGCTCCAGCTGCATTCTAATGGGTGTAACGGCAACTCCATAGTCGTTTGCAATGGCTGCAGAATGAATTTCATTATAATGAAATAAGTGCAAAAGCACTTTTGACGCAGTTTTATTCCCAAAAATACCATCAAGAATCATACTTGATACTTATGAGTTCTTCTGTAAATATCAACCAAAAAATAGTCGATATAGACTAAAAAGTAGTTCAAAGGGATGACGCATAACGAACTAGCCTTACCGACGTTGTCCGTAGCTGAGCCTCTGAGGAGGCGTTAGCGTCGGCGCGATTTCTTGCTTAAGCAAGAAACGTGACGGAGGACAATGTGGCTTCAGCCCGAGCAAGGGTGAGCGGAAGCGAATCCCGCAGCGTAGCGGTAAGGCGTAGTTAGCCGAAGTTTGTGCTTTAATTAATTTTTTATCATGCTTTCATTAATGATTTTTAAAGATTTTCCCTTTTTTGATTTATAAAATCGGAAGTCACTATCTAATGTGAAGATATTTGGAATTTCGTAGAACTCTGAAATTGTCATGAGTGAAGCGTCAGCAAAATCCATTGGCCGATCTGAATATTTGTCCATAAAAAACAAAATCGAACTAAATTGTTTATTATCCTGATTTAATATTGAAATTGCATTGTTATCAATCCATTCGATAAATGCCTTCTGTATTCTTTTATTGTCTGACAATAGATAAGAAACTTCCGTAACAACAGCGAGTGAGGTAAACAATCTGCCTTTAAAATTTTTTAGAAATGACCTACATTGAAGACAGTAATTATCTGATTCATCGAAAAAGGCAACGATTGGACCAGTGTCAATAATTGCTTTTATCATTTTCGTTTTTTGATCAAAGCATCTTTTATATATTTTTGATGGTTTATTGATTTGTCGGAAATTCCGCTTTTGTATAATCCGAAGTATTTTTCTCCTAATTCAAAAGCTGAAGGTTGTTTCGCAAAATTATTGATATAGTAAACTAAAGATTCTTTTATTACTTCAGATTTACTTTTGTTTTCGATTTTTGCAACTTCAGAGAGTTTCTTTTCAAGTTCTTCTGGTAATCTTAAGCTGATCATAAAGGCCTCGTAATACACTTGTATTACATGGTTTTTTGATTGTCAAGAGGTTCTTTTTTGATTTTTATATTTTAAGTCATCCAAAGTAAATTTGCACAACTTTCGGCTAACTTTTTATAAGCGAATTGCAGAACATTGACTCGTTGAAAGTTTCTTCGGCCGATACACTGTCGGCTCTTGTGGGGATTTAGGAAGGGAATGAGATCAGAATTATCATCTAGTATATGTTATCGTATGTATGAGGCACCCGGGTTCTTTTTGTTCCGGCAAAAACCAAGTGTGGAAACATTTTCGAACTTTCGAAACGAATCGAACTGTGTCGCTCCGTAGTCTGCACAAAATTTCCAAAGTGGGGTGTATACAATGGATGAGCCTCAATTGGTTCAGATGGAATTTTCCGAATTGACGGATGAAATTGATCGGGTTGCTTCCCAAGCGGAAGTTCAATCAGATGAATCTTTTCCAAGGTGATTTTTCCGCTTCGTCGCGAACAGCTTTCATCTGGTTTATTTCTAAAATCCGATCTCAGTCGTCTTTGTTTTCATTGCAACAATGACAGCCAAATCACTTGGTCTTACGAGACCGGATGGCAGCAATTTGGCTCTCTCAAGTTCAAACTTTGTAATTAAAATCCTGGAAGCTGTGATTGCAAAAATCAATCGGGAGAGGGCAAATTTGAATCGGGATATGCAGGATTCTTGAGCCCGAGCCCGTTCCAGCCATCATGTCCCAATTTGCGAAGAGTATCGATGTTATTCTGATAAATCGAATCTATGTCGGGATGGTTGTCATTTGCACGCTCCACGCTATCTTCGCGTAACAGATGTAGCATGGGATAAGGGGAACGGTTTACAAAGTTAGTGATGTCGTCGGCTTTCCTGCCCGCAAACTGATAATCAGGATGGAAGCTTGCGATTTGCAGGAAACCTTCCAGTTTCAGTTGTATGATAATCTTATCTGCGACTCCGAGAAAATCATTATAATCTAAAAAATTCAGTAGCGCATACGGATGTATCAAGAGAGTGGTTTCCGTTTGTTTCGGATCCGCTTCCGATAGTTCTTTCAATTCTTGTTTTAGATCGACTGTCAGATTTTGTTTGGAGTCGGCACGACTCACTACAAAACGAATCAGATTGGCATTATACACCGATTTGGCGAAGGGGCAAAGATTAAGCCCGATCACCGCTTTTTCCAACCAGGTTTTTGTTAAGTCAATGATCGGATCATCATTGTTCGAAAAGTCGGTTCGGCTGTCGGGATTCATATGATTTATATTCCATGATACATACTTGATTGGAAATTACACTGAATTCTTGTCCGGTTATTTGTTATTTTACAATTTGACTTTCCATTTCGTTCAACTGTAACATACAGTAAAACTATGGCATTCCCATGACGCAAACACTCAGCTTGAAATCCGTATGGACCAATTTGGTCCTTGCTCCTTTCTGGTTCCTTCCTATCATTATTTGTTTCGGATTTTACTTTGGATCATCCGGGATGGAATCCGGGGAAATATCTCTTGCGATTTCCAAGAAAATTTCCCTGATTCTTCTTTTGGCACAAGTTTGCACTGGGGGCTTTCTTTTTTATTCTTTGAAAAGAAATGGTTTGTCGTTTTTTACTATAGGCTGGGACGGAAGGTTAAATAAGGATTTGTATTGGGGGATCCTGTTTGGTGTTAGTCTAGCGGCTATTTATATTCATCTCGTTTCTCCCATTCATATTTATTTGCAAACTACTTTGGGAGATTATATTCCGCCGGGTGAAACCATAAATGAATTCGGAGAAGGGATATTTCCTTTTTTTCTGGCGAACGTAATCTTTGCACCCTTTGTGGAGGAAAGTTTATATCGGAATTTTGCCTTACGAACATTTGGGACTGCTTACTCTCCCAAGATGTCCGTACTGCTTTCATCGGTTTTGTTTGGAATGTTTCACTGGTTAGGCGGATTTTGGTACATTTTGATAACCATGATTGTGATTGGAATCCCCTTCGCATACATTGCTGGGAAACGAGGAAATCTGTTTTTTGTTTTTATTGCCCATTTAACACTGAATTCATGCGAATTTTTATACGTATTGTTCCGATAATTTCAACGAATGCCTGTCGGATTATCTGATTTTGATTTCCTTTTTTAAACCGTCATTCGTTACTTGGGCGGTTTTTTTACCCACATCAATAGAAACCGAGTCGTATTCTAAGGAGACCACAATTTTTCCTTTTTTGTCAATCGCTCCGTACTTTCCGCCTTTGATGACGGAATGTTCTCCTGATTTTTTCGAATAACATCCGTTACATACTATTGAGAATTTGTTTTCAAAAGGCTGAGCAAAGTCATAGTCAGCTTTGATCTTTTTTTTGCAGGCAGAATCGAAAAAACCTATCTTTCCTTTTTCAACGAATCTTCCCATCCCCTCTGACAGATAATCCGGGCCGTTGTCAAATATAAAAGGGGATAACAAATGTTTGTTATTTGAGTCAATGCAGCTCCATCCGTCTTTGCCCAAAACAAAAGCCACTTTCTTTTCGTTAAAATCGAACACATGGGAATACTGAGGGGGAATTATAACCTTGCCTGTTTTGTTTTTAAATCCAAACAGATCATTTTCTTCAAATGAGACTAAGGGTTGTCGGCGGCTCTCCGAATAAGACAGAGAAGGTACTAAAATCAATAATAAGATCAACTGCAAAGAGATTCGGTTCATATAATTCACTCCGGTAATAAGTCTTTGTTATGAGAATAGTAGGGCGGAAAAAAGCAATCCTTTCTGCGCCCCGGAGGTCTCTTTGATCATTGACAAATAATGGAAAAAGAGAAAAGAGAGATAACTCAAAATTAGGATTTGATAAAACTATGAAAAAAATTAAAAACCGTAAAAAAAATTTCCCTTTTTTCAGTATCACGCTTTTTGCATATACTCTTCTTTTTTCCTGCGGAGGCGGCGGATCGTCTTCCTCCGGTGATGCGGCGCTCCTTCTTCCCATATTAGGCGGTAGTTCTTCCGGCGGTTCCGGCTCTTCTTCCAATGCTTCGTCGGGAAATACACCGATCACATTTACGGGAACCTCGGGTACTCCTTCCTTTTACTATTACGAATCCAATTCCGATTCAGTGAAAATCTCAGGCCAAAGTCTGAATGTAACGGTGAATAACAGCTTGGGGAGTAGCACCGCCACCAAACAGATCGTAATTTCCACCGATTCAACACTCGATGCAAATGATACAGTAGTGGGGACTTTCACTTTTGGCAATAGCGGTTATACGGTTAATGTCCCCACCGGTTTGGTGGCTTCGGGGACTTTGGTTCCGGTTCGGTATTATTACGGACTGATCCCCAGGGAAACCGGTTCTCCCTCGCCTAAATCTGTTTTGATTCTTCCGAGTGACTCCGGTTATATGAGCACAAGCTCGGGGACTGTGTATCAAAATCAAATTCTGAATGATACCACTCCTTTGCAATTTTACTCCTTTTACATATATTCAACTACTTCAAAATTTACTTTGAGTGCACATCATGTTTCTTCCGGATTGGATGTGGCACTACTTGCAATGCGCGCAGACGGAACAACTATCGGACCTGATGTAAATGCAAACTCTACAAACAATTATGAGTTTGGTTCTTATACCGCTTCCGGGGGAATTCTAGGCTCCAATCTCTTGGTTCGGGTCCGCAGAATCGGAACAACCCAAGGGACATTTTCATTCCATGCACTTCAGAATGGATTGGTTCTTACTCCTCTCGGTACTTCTTGCTCGGGAGGAACCGGTGTATTTGCAAACCGTTGTGTGACCTATCCTTCCGATCATCTGAATCGTCCGACTAACAGTTCTACCTGTGCTGCGTTCCAGGGAACCGGTAGTACTTTTTCCGCTTCCGTTTGTAATAGTACAAATCTAACGGGAAAATGTTTTGCAAATCCGCTTACAAACAATGGTCGTGCTGTAATTAGTTTTTATTCTCCCGAAACGACTTCGGACGTAAATACAACTTGTAGCGGTGATATTTCTTATTAGAAGTAAATCTTCGGAACCAAAAAGAACGATAGTTTGTGAAAGTTTTCATTTGATGATTTGATCATGCGTTAGGGACACGGAGGGCGCCGTAAGGCGGCCAAACTTTGTTTGGCGGATACCCCGAAGTGGCCCGACCCTTATTAAAAATTAGGATTAGAATCAATCCAATTGGGAACGCCCGAAACAATGTATTGACTTAGGCTAAATCCTAAGATTAGATGTAATACCAGTCACGCCCTTGCCATCGGATTATGTAAGTGCAGTGCAAAAAAATCCTCCTTTACGAAAGTGTATAAAAATTTATTCGTTCGATGAAATTTTTATTTATTTTCTTTTTATATATTATTAATATCTAAACTGTTTTTTTAGTACAGTATGTACTGTTCGCAAAGATCGACCTATCGTTGGACAAAAATCCTTACCGGCGAACTGTTTTGAAAAGATGATTTAACCTTAACATTTTAGTGGGTATGATTCGGACAAATAGAAAATGTTTGTCTGAATCCATGCCAAAAGAGTAAAATTTTTAAAAGCAAGAGGGAACTCTTATGGCTAAACACGATTTTTGTAGGGAAGTGTTGGTATGAGCACAGGTAAAAAAATACCGGATTCGTCGTCTTCATCCGTATCTTTATCAACTGGCCCTGATTTTCGCGCATTGTTCGAATCTGCACCGGGTTTATATCTTGTATTGGATTTTGATTTCCACATTATAGCTGTTAGTGATGCATATGCGAATGCCACTATGATCCGCCGGGAAGACGTTCTTGGCAAAGGTATCTTTGAAGTTTTTCCCGACAACCCAGATGACCCTGCCGCCGACGGAGTGCGCCATCTCAGGACTTCTTTGTTACAAGTGCGCAACCATTGTGTTCCTAGTACGATGGCTATGCAAAAATACGATATACGGAAACCGGATTCGGAAGGCGGTGGTTTCGAAGCTCGTTACTGGAGTCCGAGGAATTCACCGGTTTTGAACAAGGACGGCACTCTTGCCTATATCATTCATCGGGTAGAGGATGTGACGGAGTTTGTCCGACTCAAACAAGAAGGAATAGAGCAAACCGAAGTGACTCAGGAAATGCGCGAACGAATGGAGCGTATGGAAGCTGAGGTTTATATCCGTGCAAAGGAAGCGATTGAGGCCAACGAAGGACTGCGCAATAGTCAGGAAAATCTTTCCGTTACTCTGAACTCGATCGGGGATGCAGTACTAACTACGGATGCAGGCGCGCGAGTGACCCGCCTCAATCCGGTTGCCGAACAATTGATCGGATGGACGCAAGCGGAAGCTATTGGTCGTTTGGTGGTAGAAATTTTCCATATTATAAATAATGAAACGCGCGAGCCTGTTTCCGTCCCGGTGATAGATGCATTGACACACGGAACGACCCAAGGTCTCAGCAACTCACTCTTGATTTCCCGTGACGGCAGGGAACATGCCATTGCAGACAGTTGCGCGCCAATCCGTAACCGGGATGGTGTGGTGACGGGAGCTGTACTAGTGTTTCGTGATGTCACTGAAGAGCGTGCAGCCAGGTTTGCATTGCAGCGGGCAAAGGAAGATGCGGAGCTTGCCAATCGTTCGAAAACCTCCTTTTTGGCCACAATGAGTCATGAAATCCGTACGCCGTTGAGCGGCTTACTGGGAATGTTGGAATTACTCAGTCTAACGGTACTGAATCTAGATCAGAAAAAGATGGTAAAGGCGGCGAGAGATTCAGGAAACGGTTTGTTGCGTATCTTAAGCGACATTCTCGATTGGTCCAAAATCGAAGAGGGCAAATTGGAGCTTTCTTTGCAAGCGACTTCGATTGCGCAGCTTTCGTCCGAGGTGGTGGAAACCTATTCTCATGTTGCAAGCTCCAAGGGATTGGCGCTGCGCTATGAAGTAGATACAAAATTGACTTTGGCCCATATCGTTGACCCGCTTAGGCTTTCACAAGTCCTCAATAATTTCGTAAGCAATGCGATCAAGTTTACTGCAAAGGGGGAAGTTGTATTACGTGCTGATTTGGTTAAGGATCTTTCCTACGCGCAAAAGGTGCGGTTTTCCGTCCAGGATACCGGTATAGGATTGAATCAGGAAGAACAATCCCGTTTGTTTCTCCGTTACGCGCAAGCGACTTCCGATACGGCACGTCTGTACGGAGGAACAGGCCTCGGCCTCGCCATCAGCCGTAGATTGGCGGACTTAATGGATGGAGTGATCGAATTGGAAAGTGTTCCCGGCAAAGGATCCACTTTCAGTATCACACTTTTTCTCCCTACATCGGAAATGGATTTTGTGAATACTATTTTGGTCGGGCCTGACATGGAAGCTGTCAAGCCCATTCCGCAGGATAGAAATAGTATACATACCGTGCTTGTTGTGGATGACCATTCGATCAACCTAACTTTGTTGATACGCCAAGTCGAACAACTCGGATTGCGTGTGGAGGGTGCTGAAGACGGGGAAGATGCTCTTAAATTATGGAAAGAGAAAAAATTCGATATGATCATTACTGATTGCCATATGCCCAAAATGGACGGATACGAGCTAACGAAAGCCATTCGGGAAATTGAAGCTGCTCAGGCATTACCACGCATACCTATTATCGCTTATACCGCCAATGCGCTCGGGGAAGAAAACGGACTCTGCCATTCTGCCGGTATGGACGAAGTGATGGTTAAGCCGGCCAAAATGGTTCAATTGCGGGGAACCTTCATGCGCTGGTTATCCGGTATCGGTGAAGCGGAAGGACCTGCGAATCCATCTTTGGAAGATGATGCGGATTCACCGGTTGATTTTACAAATCTCCGCAATATCATACCTGATCGGGCCGGACAGATTGCATTATTAAATAAATTTCAATCACACCATCGGGAGGATCGGGACAAGTTGATCGCCGAACTGGACAATGGAAATACGGCAGAGATAATGAGTCAGGCCCATCGTCTCAACGGGGCAAGTCAGATTGTAGGAGCAAGTGAACTTGCAAATGCATACGCAAACATAGAACGGTCTGCCAGACAAAACAATTTGCAATCGGCCCGTGCGGAGATTCCGAAACTAACGGAAGCTGTGGGTCGATTTGAAAAATTTCTTTTTACGTTAATTGAAAAAACAGGAACGATTTAAGGAGTAATGATGATGAGTGCAAATGATCTGGGGTTCTTGGTAGTGGAAGATGATGATTTTCAGCGTCAAGTAATTGTAGATATATTGCGCAAGCTGGGGATCACAAGGATATCCGAAGCTATCGGGGGAGTGCAGGCATTGCAAGTATTAGGTGGTAGTAATGCAAATCCTGTGGACATTGTTCTTTGCGACCTGAATATGCCTGAAATGGACGGGATGGAGTTCCTTCGGCATCTGGGAAATTCCCATTCCAGCATTTCCACGATCATTATGAGTGCGTTAGACGGTGCTCTGATTGCTTCCGTAAAAAAAATGGCGAGAGCATACGGAATCATTCTCTTGGGTGCAATGGAAAAACCGATTACTCCGGCAAAACTGGAAGTCATGATTTCTTTGTATCGAAATAACCAATCCGGACAAAAACGGGAGTTCCCTGCAGAAAGAACGTTCACTTTGGAAGAAATATTACAAGGGATCAAAGATAAACAATTCGAACCTTTTTTTCAACCTAAAGTGGATATTGCGACGGGTGAAATAACCGGCGCCGAAGCATTGGCCAGGTGGGTGCACCCTAAACACGGAGTCATCGCTCCTTATGCCTTTATCGAAATTCTGGAAGAAAGCGGAAATATAGACGAACTAACTTTTGTTATGCTCGAAAAAGCCGCAACCGCATGCCGCCTATTGCATGACAAAGGCCATAAAATTACCGTCTCAGTGAATCTTTCGCTAGTATCGCTCGCAGATGTTTCTTTGGCGGATAGGATCACTCACTTGGTAATAAAATCCGGAATCGAGCCGCGCCAAATGATTTTGGAGATCACAGAAACCGCTGCTATGACCGAAATGGCGCCGGCTTTGGAAAATTTGGCACGCTTGCGTATGAAAGGATTCGGGCTTTCGATTGATGATTACGGCACAGGTTATTCCAGTATGCAACAGATCACACGGATTGCCTTTACCGAGCTTAAGATAGATCGTTCTTTTGTGAGAGATATTACGGAAAGCAGGGTTTTGCGCATTGTTGTTAATTCCAGCATAAAAATGGCGACTAAACTTCAGATGAAAAGTATCGCCGAAGGGGTTGAGACAAAACAAGATTGGGATACCTTGAAACTTTTGTCCTGTGACACGGCACAGGGGTATTATATTGCAAAACCGATGAATCTATCTTCTTTGATAGAGTATCTGGAAAAGATAACTTCCGTTAAATGATAAATCGTGAAGTTACAAATTCGAAATTTTTACTGTTAAAAAACTTTTTTTAAAATACCTTATTTTTTTCTATCCAAACGGATTTAGGTCATTATATCTTTTGATGAATCGCAGTAGATTTCAAAGGGAACTTATGGACAACAAAACAAACGGTCGATATACTTTAACGTTTATTATAGCATTGGCAGTTGCAATCAACTGCACTAAGTCAAAGAGCACAACGGAAGGAATCCTCACATTCACTTTAGGTAATATAATAATAGAAAGATCGGGGGAGAAAATTTCAGCAAAAACAGGAGATTCCATCCAAAAAGGAGACACTCTCAGATCCGGCGAAAAATCAGCGGCCATCGTTGAGTTTGGAGAAGAAGAAGCGGTCATAGAGATTCAATCGAATTCTGAATTCAGTTTTTTAGACACTGGCAAAAACAAAGAATTTATGCTGAGTAGCGGCCGATCCTGGCTGAAATCCGCTAAGTTAAAAAAAGACGGAACATTAAATCTAAAGACTCCTACGACCGTAGCCGGTGTCCGAGGAACAAAATTTTTCACTTCCGTAGTTGGAGACATGACATTGACCTGTCATTGTGAAGGAGAAATTGATTTAAAGAATCTCAGTAACAATTCGGGACGGGTCAATGACAGAGATTATCTGGCAATCGTCAAAAAAGACAAGATTGTCTATGTCTTTCCTGAGGATCTGAAAGCATTAAACATTCCTTATACTCATGATCATAGCGAACTCGGTTCGAGTAAATTAGGAGAACAAAACAGATTAAGTAATGAACAATTTGTAATAATGATGCGACTTGCAGAGAAAAAATTCCAAGAACTGAAATAGTTAAGTAAAACGATTATCAGTTTCATCTTAAACAAATGTTCGTTATGGTAAACATTTTCCGCAAGGGATCAACGCGAGGCGACCAAAGGTCGCCGTCCGAAGGACCGAAGCCGAGAGGCGAAGTCGCAAAAGAGCCCGGTCGGGGCAGTCAACAGAAGCCATCTCATCTAACACATCCGATGCGCCCAAAAGCCTGGAGTGTTGATCTTAAATCGAAGATATCGACCGAGTGGATTTTTCTTTTTTGGGAAAAGCTCCGATGATGGCACCGGCCACAAGAAAAACAAGGAAATCATAGCCTGAGTCGATGAGTAATCTTTTTTGAGAAAGATGGGCATAGTAGGTATGCATGGTGGAAACAAAGACGGAAAAAAATAGGAAAAACAAAATAGCATACCTTATTCCGGTAACGAGCGTTCGTATTCCTATTTGTCGGAAAATCCATGAGATCCCCAGGGAAAGAAAGATAGAAGAGATGATGCCGGTGAGATAGGGGATCGGATCTCCTGCACTTGCTTCAAAATCGGCGCGGGTTTTTCCGAGAGATTCCGCCCATGCCCCGCCCAGGATTCCATAATAGACTGCGCCGATGGCTTGTTGCACTAATACCGAAATGAAAATTGCGACTGCGTTCATAATCCTTCTTTCCTAACCTTCGATTTTGTAAAAATGATTAGGCACCGTTTTATAAAAAAAACAATCAAATTTTCAGTTTTAGCTTTGCGGGCAAATGAAAGTAGTGGATACGGATAAGAATCTATGAGCAAATTGCAAACTTTCCTGAAATACTTCGGACCTGGGTTAATGTATGCCGGCGCGGCGGTAGGAGTCTCCCATTTGGTGCAATCCACAAGGGCGGGGGCGGTTTACGGTTATGAATTGTTGGGTGTAGTTATATTTGCGAATATCATAAAATTTCCATTTTTTGAAATCGGAACCCGTTATACGATTGTTACAGGCAAGTCTCTTTTGGACGGATACCAGAATTTGGGAAGATGGCCGATTTGGATTTTTTTCATTATTTCTTTCGGAACCATGTGTGTGATTGTAGCGACTGTAACGCTTGTTACATCCGGTTTGTTTGCAACGATCCTGGGAGTTGAAATCCAACCTTGGTTGCTATGTGCGATTATCTTGAGTTTTTGTTTTTTGTTACTTGCTGTCGGTAAATATTCCGCTTTGGACAAGTTGATGAAATGGATTGTGATCGGTCTCACTCTCACAACCATTCTCGCGGTCTTTTTTTCTTTCTTTGCAAATGTTCCCAAACTTTCGACTCCTGCAAAAAGTTTTTCTTTGTCGGATGCTGTGGATGTTTCCTTTTTGATTGCTCTTATGGGTTGGATGCCGATCCCGATCGAAGCTGCGGTTTGGCAATCCGATTGGACCTTGGCTAAAAAAGAACAAAACGGCGGAGAGCTTCCTCCCATGAAATGGGCGTTACTCGACTTCCATATAGGATATTGGGGAACGACAGTGCTTGCTATTTTCTTTCTGATCTTAGGATCAAATATGATGTACAATACGGGAGGTCAGTTTTCCACCAACGCGGTTACTTTTGCTTCTGAGCTGATTCGTCTTTATACTTCATCTCTCGGGTCTTGGGCTTATCCCATTATTTTACTCGCTGCATTTTTTACGATGTTTTCCACAACACTGACTTGTTTTGATGCCTATCCCAGAGTGGTTGCCAATGCAAGCCAGAGAGTGATTCCTAGGCTAGCGTCTGTTTCGCGAGAAAAGTTGTATTGGATTTGGATCGTTGTGGTTGCTTTGGGATCTGTGGGTATTTTGGCATTTTTTCTCACCAGTATGAAAGGACTTGTCGATTTTGCCACAACGGCTTCCTTTTTGAATGCACCGATCCTTGCACTGATTCATCATTTGATTTTATTCGGAAAAGACATTCCTAAAGAACATAGACCTTCTCCTTTTGTAAATCTGCTTTCCTGGTTCGGAATTGTGTTTCTATTCGGATTTTCCATTTATTTTCTTCAGGTTCGTTTCTTTTCCTAAAGAAGAATGAGAAAGACGAAAGATATCTTTCTTTCTCTTTCTCCCGTTCTGTATCTGTTGTGTTTTATTTTTCTATTTAGGCAGATTTTTACTACAGACCCTTTGTACGGGTCGCACCAACTATCCCTGATTCTGGCAGGTGCGGTCGCTATCTGGCAAAGAAGAAATATACACCACGCCAAACAAGCGTTCCTACTTGCATGGAAAAAGAATTTTTTATCCGTATGGCCCGCCATGGAAATATTGTTACTCGTGGGGATCCTGATCGGTTCCTGGGCGGACGCAGGAGTGCTTTTTTCCATGATCCAACTGGGAGTTCGGGTTCTCAGTCCTGAATTTTTTTTACCGGGAGTTTGTTTGATTTCAGGGATTGCTTCACTGATTTCCGGTTCTTCCTGGACCACTGCCGGGACCTTGGGAGTTGCACTTATGGGAGTGGGGCAGGTTTTGGGTGTGGACGAATCCATCTGCGCCGGGGCAATTGTTTCCGGGTGTTATTTCGGAGATAAATTGTCTCCTTTGTCGGATACCACCAATCTCGCTTCTTCCCTTACCGGTGTTCCGATACTGGATCATATTTTTCATATGGCAAAGACTACGATTCCCAGTTTTTTTGCCGCATTAGCTTTGTTCTATGGTGCGAACTTGTTTGTAGTTGTGGGAGGTACCACATCCCACACTACGGATCTGGGATTTTTAGGTTTCGGTTCAGAAGCAGATGGTTTTATCAATCCAAGTTTGATCCCCATCATGCTTGTATTCGGCGCTTCTCTCTTTCGGGTTCCACCCAGATATTCTCTGCTTCTTGGGATTTTTTCGGCCAACTGGATTTCATTTAGTCTAGGGCATAACATCGGATCGGTACTTACCTCGCTCAGTTTCGGGTTCGCATCCAAAACCGGAAACGAAAGCTTGGATATTTTATTAGGTGGGGGAGGAGTGATTGCTGTTTTTCCAACGGAATGTTTGATTCTTTCCGCTGTATGGTTTGGCGGAGCTTTGGAAGGTCTGGGGTATTTGCAGGAACTTTTGCATTATCTGAGAAATTGGATCAGGAAAAAAGCGGATGTTTTACTTGCGACCATGGGCACTTCTTTTCTTTTGAACCTTACAACTGCGGATCAATATCTTTCTCTTGTGATTCCCGCCCGTGCCTACCGGAATCTTGCGGATCATTATGAACTCCCTTCTAAGGATGTCTCTCGTGCTTTGGAAGATTCGGGAACCATATCTTCTCCTCTCATTCCCTGGAATAGTTGCGGTGCTTTTATGGCAACTTCTCTCAAAGTTTCCACTTTCAGTTATTTGCCGTTTGTCTGGTTCAACATCATTCATATAACGTTTGCTATTTTTACTGCATTTTGGAATAGAAAAAAAGAAAAATAGTTCGGCTTTCTGACTTATTTGTTCGGATTTTCGCCTAACGGATAGTTCCCTCGTTTCATTTCTTTCTTTAACAGCTAACATTTTTCGGTATAGTCTTACCTATGTTACCGAAGATATCCAACGAAGAAATGTTAGCTTGTATTCTGCAGGCAAGAAAAGACAAAAAACTTGAAAATTTGATGGTGAAGTTGCCGATTTGGATGGCTGATCGATTGGCTAAAAAGAGAAGAGTGACTGAAGATGAAAAATCTGAAATCCGACTTGTAGTGATTGAGACTATGGATAAAGTCTGGAGCCTTGCTGGCAAATACGATGAAACACAGGTATTGGGCTTTTTCGTTACTTATACATTCAATTTATTTCGTAATTTGCAAAGGAAGAATGGTGAGATTCAAACTCATAATAGATTATTGGAACTTTGGAGGGAAGAACAGCCCAGTTGTATGCATTCTGTGCATTTTTGGGAAACGAATCGGGACCGTTTGTATGTCCAGTTGGACTCTCTTCCTGTTTTGACCTGCCTTGTTGTATGTTTCCAGTATGATCTTCCTATTTTGAACCAACGCAAAACATATTTGGAATGGAGATTGGCAGAAATAGGCAGGGAGTTTTCCTATTTTCAAAGGATTTATGATAAGAAAAAAGAGGGTTGGCTTAGACAGCTTTGTCTGTTTGAAGAAAGGGTCTTAAGATACACTCGACTTCTCTACCAATACCCCGAATCAGACAGAAGAAAATGGTACATTCATAAAAAGAAAGAGTGGATGCGCCATAGAATGAGAGTAATGAATAAAAGTTTTTTCTCAGAAAGAGAAATTGCTCGCATACTGGGTATTACAAGGAAACTTGTCCAAGTACATCAGGCAAAAGGTATATTGTCGCTGCAATTGAAGGCTGGAGATTTATTGTACTGTGCATAAAAATTTGCTTTACAAAGCCGATTTTTAAAAGAATTTTATCGCGTATACCACCTTCCGAAGGGTTATGAAAATCAAAGTTACTAGTAAAAACGACGTGCACATCATTAAAATTGAGGGTGCCATCAAAGCCGGAAATGAATTTGAACTTTCTGAAAAGATCGAACAATATATAAAAAAAGGGCAGGTTCCTAAATTTATTATTGATTTGAAAAAGGTTCCTTTTATTAACTCTGCCGGCTTGGGAACATTTTTAAACATATATAAACATATCGATGGGCTCAATGGAAGACTTGTATTTGCCAATTTGAATTCTGATATTGAAAACTTAATGGAAATTACCAAACTTTCCAGTGTTTTTGAAATTTATAAAACTCTGGAAGAGGCGGAAGACTCTTTCGAATATTAATTCTTAGCGAGGCGATTCTTGGAGTGGGTTCCTTAATTCGGGAAACAATTATCAGGATCGCCGAAAAGAGGTGGTTTCGTCTCCTCTTCTTTTTATTCCTATTCTACAAACTGATATTCAATGTTTTTACGGCGGATTTTGTCGTTCCAAGAGTGGTTTCCCGATTCACAGAATCCACTCTCTCTTGCAATTTCAAAACCTTTTCCTTGTTTTTCGGGATAGAAGCGGAATCAATCGAATTAAAAACCAAAGGCCTGTTTGACGGAGAGGTTTTGTTTCGAACCAAACGTCTTGCCGTTCGTTATAATTTATTATCCTTACTTTTCTTAAAATTAAAAGTCTCCGAAATAGCGATCGAAAATGGAAATTTATTTCTGCATGAGAAAGAAGGGGTTTGGAATTTCAGCACTCTTGTAAAACCGTCCGCCGCAACAACGAAGCCTACCAGAAAAAAATCCGAACCTTTGGAAGAAATCAATACTTACTTACCGTTAGTTGCCGAAGCTCATGTCCATGTGGATTCCTTTCATGCAAAGATTCTGAAAGAATCCGAAAAAAGATTTTCGGGAGAGGTGTCGGATCTTTCCTTTCGATTGGATTTGGAATCCAACAGATTTATCTCCATTCCTTTGTCCGTTTCTCTTTTGGATCAGATTGATTCTTTTTATTTTTCTTTAAATCCGGATCGAGCTCTTCCTATCGAATGGGATTCGGAAGATTTGAAATGGAAACAAACCTTACCGGTGAGTGTTCTTCTGGATTGGAAACGTGCTTCCGATCATCCTGTATTTTTGTCTTCGATGCAAATCGGCTCCGATGATATTAACTTTGAATACAAAAATAAACCGATTCATCTGGGAGCCTCTCTTGGAAATAAGATAGAATATTTCCCTGAAAAAGATCAGGTTCAGATCGAAAGATTTATTTTAAAAGTAATGGGAGATACCTGGCTTTCCATCAAAGGAGAAGTAGGCGATACATTTCAAGACAAACGGTCCGTAAGTCTTACCATTGGGGAATCAAAGATCCAGCTAACATCACTGAATCGAACCATATCCCAATTGCAAGGTCTTGTTCCTGAAATGACTTTGGGCGGAGAACTGTCACTACAAGGAACCTTCGTGCAAGGATTGTGGAATTCTCTCAGCGTATTTTTAAATCTTCAGGCAAAGGATATTTATTTTTCCAAAGCGAATGCGAAGGCGCATAAAGTTCCGAAAGCGGATATAGGCCTACTCGCCAATCTGAATTTTGCCTCCGGAAAAGAAGCGTCCGCCCAGGATCCGATTCCTGTTCTAAAGGATCTGGATATTAAAAATTTCGATCTGATTTATAACGGCATTAAGTTAGTGTTAGGCGGAAGTATCAAAAGCAAAGAATCCGTTTCTTTGAAAGCGCATTTGGAAGATTTGAATTTATCAGATTTTTCGAATGCGATTGCAGGAAAAACAAAGGCGGATATTTCCGTAAATGCCAAAGACTTTGCAAATCTTCCCGTGCATTTGGATGTTGCGATCGACGGATTTCGTTATTCCTTGGATCGTTCCCGTTCTCCTTCTTCCCGATTGGCTTTGAACGGAGATGTGATTGCCCGGTTTTCCAAGCCGTTCGGAATCAGTTCCGTTGAGGTAAGTTCCATTTCATTGAACCAAAAAACTTTAACTTACGGAAAGGCAGTCGAATTGAATCTGACTGGGAACGTAGGCCTCGGGGAAGAGATTCACATTACCGCAAGTCCGCTCGGTTTGAATCTCAACATTCCGAATCTTCTATTGACTTTGCCTTTGGTTTTAAAGGAAAAGATAGCGCCATTGCAAAATATTCTGGGAGCCGATCCTTCCATCAAAACGAAGTTAGACGTGACTCTCGGCTCGAACGTTCAAAAGATAAAGGCGAATTTATTTGCGATATTGCCCGGTCTGGAAATCAAAGATCTGAACCTTGTTACGGATGTGGTGATTCAAAAAGGAAAAGAACAGAAGATTTCCATCAATCAGTTTCAAGTTTCCGCATTTCAAAAAACAATTACGATGAATCTAAAAGGCAGCCTGGAAGAGAGGGTGAATGTTCCGAATCCTCCTTTCGGTTCCTATTTTGCGAGCTTGGATGCGGATGTTAAATTGCATTCATCGGAAAAAAAATATATTTTGAAAGGCATTTCTTTTCAGGGAGATATGGCTTTGGACGCCAAAGTCAGGGACTACGACATTAACGGTAGTTTGGTGTCAAGATCGGCTAGCTTTACATATACGAACAATCTCTGTCCCGGTGTCAATTGTAAGGTGTTCCTTGCGGAAGATATCAATTCTGATATTCCCTTTCATCACAACCTGGCTTGGAAAAAACAAGATAGTCTCATCATCGGAGATAAATCCTTATTTATAAAAACATACGGGAGAACCCCTCCGTCGAATCTTTCCATTTCGCAAATTGTAGGAACCCATCCTTATGTAGCGGACGTTCCCTTTGTTTATATTAAAAACCAATCGGATTCCCCCGGGTTATCCGCCCGTATTGATTACAGGGAAAATTACGCAACAATCGAAGCTTTAAAGGCATACACATTGGATGGAGTGGTACTCGGCAAAAATATAATTTTAAATGTAGGTGCGGGAGAACCCAAGGATATGGAATTTCGGGGAAACATCCAGATTCGGGATATTGATTTAAAACAATTGATGCCTCCTAAAACCCGCGATAAGATTGACGATGGAAAACTGAAAGCGGATTTGAATCTTTCCGGCAGAGATCTGACGGAACCGGTTGCCAATCTTGATTTGTTCTTTTCCATTTTTCAAATCGGGAGTGATTTCGGAAAGAGTGCATTGAATGTGATTTCCACGCAGAACTTCCTGATGGATCGTATAACAGATAGTTATTCGGTCAATAAGATAGAAGTATCTCTTTCCAAGGGTTTGGTATATGCGGACGTATTTTTCAGAAGATCCTTACTTTCCCTTTTTGCAAACCTGGAAGACAGTAAAATCTCCCAACAACGAATGCCCCTTGCCAACTTTTTAAAACGAGCACAATCCGAAATCCAATCCTACCAATGAGGGACACCCAATGATTCGTATCTTACCGGTCTTTACTTTTGTTTTTTTAATTCAATGCCAGGCTTTGATCAATTTGAAGGTCCCTCCCATTACGATTACTAATGCGCAAACCGCTGCCGAAAAACAGATGGTAGGCGAAGATAGGGATTTGGAAAAGGACGGATGGTTGGTCTCGTCAATTCAATCTTCTTCGGGTGGGGCAAACGGAAACAAACAAATCAATACTTCCGGGAATCCCGACTCCGACTTACAAGGGAATTTATTACGCATTCAATATTTAACACCGGAAGTGAAACGTTATAAAATGCACTGGATGATAGGAGAGGGTATCGGTGGGATTTTAAAACTCAATCCGATTGCCAATACTTCTCCCTTTTATTCTCAATATGAAAACCCTGCCAAAAAAAAGAGAATCGAAGATGTCGTTTTACTCATCAATGAATCAAGGAAAACAATCATTGAAAAACAACTGGAAGCGGAAAAGAAAAAAGGTAAAAAAGAAGAAGAGTTATCTGCTTTCAGACTATCTTTGATTGATTCCTATCAAAAATCCGTTCTTGCAGGAGAGTTTTACGAGAGTAAGCCCGGAAAATGGGAGCGAATGTAAATGTATTTTCGCGTTCTTATCGTTTTATTCGTTTGTATTTTTTCCTTTGCTTGTTCTCTTTTTCAGAGATCTGTCAAGATAACACCTGTTAATTTTGATTATAAGGGGATTTCCAAAAACTATTTTTCTCCCTCTCAGTCAAAACCATTCCCGCTCACCGTACAAAGGGGAAATAATCTATATAACTCGACTACCGCCGATGGAAAGTATCTGTTTTATGCGACCGACCAGAATGGTAATTTTGATATTTGGTTCAGGGATCTGGAGAGTTCCGTTGTAGTTCCGGTCACAAATCATCCTTTTTCTGAATCCAAGCCGGCTATATCACCTGATGGACGTTATCTTGTTTTCGTATCGGAAGAATATGATCCGAACGGAGATCTGATTCTTTTAGAAATGAATTTGGAGGAATGGATTGAGGAATTATTGCAAGGAAACAGATTTCCAAGTGAAAGTTTTGTCAACCTTACCAATCCGAACGCGCGGAAAGATACGAATCAACAGAGAGTAGTGGATACGGACCCGATTTGGTCTCCTGACGGAAAATTGATTCTCTACGTGACGGATCGATTTTCGCCTAGTCTTCCCAACCTGGCATTGATTGATCCTAAAAAACCGGAGAAGCAGATCCAACTAACAAAAGAAGGCGGAGTGAACCCTTCCTGGTCCAAAGACGGCACTACGGTTTATTATTTATCCTATAGCGATGTTGCAAGCGGAGAGATTTATTCCTTAAATATCATTACTTCGGAAAGAAAAAGAATCACAATCGACGATTTTTTGGATTATTCTCCTACGGTGGATTCCAAAGGAAGTTTTCTATACTATTCCTCGATCCGAAAGGATACGAATGGGAACGGTGTTTTGGATGAACGTGATAATAATTTTTTGATTATGAAAAGTCTGAAGGACGGAACGGAAAGAGTTCTTTCTTCGGGAGAGTCTTCCTATTTCGACGTTAAATATTCTTCGTTTAACGGTGGTTCTATTTTATTTTCCGCTCCTTTTTATAACTCGATCAATGTTTATTTTTTGCCTGAGAATGGTGCTGTTCCCAAACAGAATTCCATCTCGGACCAATATCAATATGCGAAAGGTTTCTCCGAAAAACAATCCTTGGATTCTTACTTTTTGGCTTTGGATTCGGTTGAGCTATTTTTTTCAGACGACCCGCTCTATCCCATTTACCAAGCTAAAGTGAAATGGATCAAGTCCGAGGCCCTTCTTGGAGTAGGAAAGGCTAACCTTGCCCAACAAATTTTGCAATCCATGGCCGACCGAGGTCCGAATGAGAATACAGTTTATGAAAAAGGTTTGGGGCGATGGGAGTTGGGAAATCCTAAAAGCAGAAACTTGGAATTGGAAAACTATATCTCAAAAATTTCAAATCAGAGCAGCGCGCGGGATACCGTTCCGGGTCTTTTGCATTTGTTAGCTGATGATTACGAAAAGACCAAAGATTTTAAAAAAACTTTCGAGATTCTAAATCGAATTTATTCCAATTATCCTACTTACCATCAAATTTATGAAATCAAAAGAAGATTGGGCGGATATTCCTTTTATGCGGATTCGCAAACCTTGCCTGATGTGTATAAGGAAATTTTCGGGAGTTGGGAAAAAGAGAGAATTCGTTTTGAAAACGATCCCAAGGAAAAATTCTCGCCGGATGTTATCCGTGATCTTCGTTTTGTTTTTGAAGATATTCAGATTAAAATCGAAGACGGTAGAAACTACATAGAGTTAGGTGCTTGGGCAGACAAATTACTTTCTATTCCTGAAAATCAAAATATAAAACTATTCAACATTTATTTGCAGTACGTCAAATCAAAGACTTTGGCATCGGATCGTAAATACGCCGAGTCAAACGCAATTTTGGATTCGATCATTCCGATACCTGCAAACATTGATTTGGAGCCGCAAGGCCAGCCTTCGGTTTTCGAAATGGTTCCTTTTCAGTCCGTTTATAAAAATCCGGTTCTTTTACGGGCAAATCTTCAGAAATATTATAATGAAAAGGCAACAGGCAATACTTCCAATGCGCTTCGTAATATGAAGATCTATTTGGAGTTTTACGATCCGATTTTGGGAGTGGATCTTAAGGTGGAAGAGATTCAAAATGCCTTTTTTTATTTTGAAAACAAAGCTTTGGAATTCGAAAGATTGGGGAATCTTTTGCAGTCTTCTTTTCATTATTTTTTCAATAATCAGAATATGTTTCTCGTTAAAACTAGAAATTTGTATCTGGACTCGCTTTACAAAGAGTATGCGGTATATTACCAGAGAAAGATGGTCGATACGATCTTCGACTACGGTAAAAAATTACGTGAAGAGGAAGAAAGCGCTCTACTCAACCAGATCAATATTCTTGGCAAAGACAAACTGAATGTGATTGGAAATATTTCGGATATAACTTCCGTCGTAACCGACAATAAATACCTTCGTAGCGTAGTCAATATAAAGGACTTTGAAAAGATCGAAGTTCTTTCCAGTGAAGCGCTTCGTTGGACTGAACTTTATTATAAACAGTCGGTGCCTCGTGCAAGGCCTTACTTGGATCTGGCCACACTTTACGGGTATGCTTATTTTTTAATTAATAAATACGTTATCTTCGAATCCTATTACTATGCCACAGGTACAATGACGGATGCGAGAAAGAATGAGATATTGGAAAATTATAAAAAAGCGGAATGGGAATTGAAATGGATTATTTTTGCCGATCCTACATATTACGACGCCTATCAGTTGCTTGGTTGGCTTTATCAATATGTCGATTTGATTAAACTGCGAAAAGAAGATTCTACCGGCGAAACTGACGAGGAAAAATATCTTTCTCTTTATAGAAAGTATTTTCCTGAGAAAAATCTTGAAGCCAATGTCGAATTGTATACTCAGATTTCGGTCTTTTTGGGAGATTCCTATCCTGATTCCAAGGTTGTTTCCGACTTGAATCTGAATTTAGGAAACAATTATTTTTTACTGAACAATTATCCGAAAGCAAATGAAAGTTATACGAAGGTGGAAGACGCCGGTAAATTTTTACTTTCCAAAAATCAGTTTGAAGAATACAGACAGGAAGCTGTCTTTCGGTATAATTTCGGCCGTTCCCTGATATATCAAGGGCAGTATAAAAAGGCAATAGAACAGTTTGAAAAGTCGATTGATATCTATTTTAAAAAAGAATATTACCAGGCAGTTAACTCTGCTACTTCCGAAGACAACCAATTCAACAAAGATCGCCTAAAGAATGTTCGATCAAAGCTCGCTTTGTTGTTTTCTCTGAAGGGATTGTCTGAATTGGAAAGCCAGCGTTATGCGGATGCATCCATATCCTTTCAAACTGCGATTGCTTATAATAACGAAATTAATTTTGTAAACCCGATCAATCTTTACAATTATCTTGCGATTGCATTCCAGAAATCCAGTCGTTTCCGTGATTCTTATGCGATGTTGAATCTCGCGGAAAAAGAATACCAAAGGGAAAAAGAAGGTCTTTGGAAACGGGTTAAAAATTGGTCTCCTTGGAATCTTGTTTTACCCGACAGTGTCAGAGTGATCGGAGAAGGACGTTTTCCCGGTGATTTTCCAACTGATTTTAAATATCTTTTAACCTTGGGAATTCGGATTGAAAACCATATTGAGCAAAAAGAATTTTCCGTAGCCTTAAAGGAATTGGAAGCCAGAAATAATTTTATAAAGGATAGATCCATTCATAAAACGGTAATGGGTTCCAACATACTTGCAAAATCAAAACAAGTGGAAGCGCAAATACATTATGAAAATAAAGATCATGTTTTGTCCGTTGCTTCTTATCAATATCTTGCCGATTTGGTTTTGAAAAACGGAACGAAGGCGAGTAAAGAAAAAGCTTTCATCGGTTATACATATTCCGTCTTCTCCTTTGTTGAGGCAAATACGGAGAATCATAATCTGTCCCGGGAAGCCTTGAAAAATCTGATCTCATATCTTGGCAAATGGAAAGAATCCTCCTCTTTTGATTGCGAAAAACAAGAGTTATGTGACGAAAAATTCAGATCCGAAAATATAGAATACGATATCATGTTGGGCAGTGCTTATTTTTATCTTGCTGAACTTGATTCTTTGGATTCACAAACGGAAAATGCACAGGAGAACTACGCACTTGCCGCCGGATTATTGGAAAATCCCGGTTTTGTGGATCCTAAAAAAATCGGTTTGAATACCGATCCTTTGTCCAGAAAAGAAAGGGTTCGTAATTTACACAATCTTGCTACTATTTATTTTAAGTTAGGTGATATTTCATTGTCTGAACGCAAATGGAAGGAAGCTTATGAACTTGCTTATGAATTCCGTTTGGATGATGAGATCTTTTGGTTGAACGTTCTGAAATCGGAAATTTATACTTCCGATTCCGTTTCAAACCGCAAACAGGAATTTGTTTCAGGACTTAAGACTTCCATTTCCGAATTGAATTCTTCCTGGAAAAAAAGACCTGAGCTTCGTTTATTTGCAAAACGTTCCAGATTGGATCGGTTTGTAAAAGTTCTGACAAAGTATTATCTGCAGGCGAAAGAATACGCGAGCCTCCTTTCCATTTGGGAAGAAAGAAGAAATGTAGATTTATTCAGGGAAACCATAGGCGCTCAGTTTGAATTTGAAGATTCAAAATTGAATCTTGCCTATGCGGATTTGGTGAGCTGGGTAAAAAATTATAAGAAGTTGGTCACTTCATTGGAAGAGAAGGCGCAAAGTAGGGAAAATTTGGATTCTTTACTCGACGCTCAAAAATCAGAGGTTCAAAAATTTCAGTCTTTATTAGAAAAGGTGAATTTTGTCAGTCCGGAAAAAATTTCTTTCTTTGACCCATATCATAAAGGTTATGCGAAAGAGAGTTCCGATTGGATGGCAATCCTCGGTTATTCAGGTCAAAATCATTTGTTCGGATTTGTAAACGGAAAATTGGAATCGGAAATCTGTCCTAGTCCTCTTTCCAAAGAAACTTGTAAATGGGATCATATTACGGGAGATAAATTGCTTGTTCAGGTTTTGGGAAATGAATTTTCAAAATCGGATACGGCTCAAGTCTCGAAATGGGTTAAGGCAAATTCCCCAAAAACAACAGTTAGTTTTATATATGATAGAAATCATACTGCTCTTTTCTCGGAAAGGAATGAAAGAAATTGGAAATGGGTGACATTACTTACCGAAAAGACCGATAAAAAACATCCTTCCCAAGTTCGCCAGAATGTTCAAAATGAATTGGGACCACTGTTGTACGATACTGATATTCTGGTATCAGACAAGAAACGAACATTTAATGGAAGTTTGTTTTCCGATTCCCATTCCGAACTTCTGCCTTTGAGGGAAATTTTTTCCGCCTCCGGTTCTGAAATTTCAATGGCGGCGGTCCCTCTGGAAAACATAAAAAACGGAGATTGGCAAAGGTTCGGTTATTTATTCGAAGTTTTGCGTTCCAAAAGGATTCAAAACGTAGTAGGTTACTCGGGTTCTACTGCTGAAGACGAATTGTTGTCAGGAAATCCTTCTTTGTCCGTTCTGGGAAATTCGGAAAATATAATCATTCTGGGAAATTGGGATAAGCAGGTTTTTGATAAAGAGTTACTTTCTTCCAAAGCAAAAGAACTCATTCAGAAAGGATTTGCCCGGGAAAAAGAAAAAGATTTCAATGAAGCGTATAATTACTATTATACGGCGTCCACTTTGCTGGGGGATAACGATCCGAAATTGCCTGAGCTGGAATTGCGTTTGGCAAAACTTAAGGTGGAATTATTTCCTCAGGTAGAAAAGAAAAAATTTTTTGAGCCGCTTTGGAAACGTTATGACAATTCCGATTTTAGGAATAGAATCCGGTATGAATATCTGGTGAGCTGTCTTTCCGCAAAAACTACGGAAGACTGCGGGGATTCGTCAGCAGATTGGAAAGGTCCGGACGCCGATGTTTTTCTAAAAGCAATCGGTTTTTACGCCAAACTTAGGAAAGGATCGGTGAACGGGCTTGGTGAGTTTAACCAGGCGAGAATGGAAGTGGAAAAATCGGAAGATTCCTTCTTACAGGCGTTTCGCATAGGAAATTTATACTTACAAAATTACTTGATTTACGAAGCGGAAGGCGAATTACAGAAGTTAAACTTTTTTGCAAAAACGACAAAAGAGAAAAACGTAGTAAAGAATAGAGAACTTGAGATTTTATTTCACAGAGGATTTCTCTTTGGGGATCAGAAAATTTATCTGACCAATTTGACTTCCACTTCTGCCTACAGTTACGGATTCAGAAAAGACTGGAAAGGTTATGATGAAAAAATCAATTCCCGCGAATTCACTAAGTTCGGTTATGCGGACTCCATTTACGATCAATATCGCCGTAAACTCTACCAAAGTTGGAAAGATTTGCAAATCAAGGGGTATTTTGATCCGTTTGCTTTGACTCCCGAATTTTTAACTACGGGCGATTCCGTTTTAAGCAAACTTTCCCATCTGAACCGGACTCTTATGTTTTCTCTCATGAGCAGGTCCGTCGGCTTGCAAAAAAAGAACGAGGTCAATTCTCTGGTCGATTTGATTTTGCAGGAAGAAAAAGAAGAGGGGCGCATTATGAGAATGATCACCTTCCAATTGTTCTACGCAAAAAAACTCTATCTTCGGGGAGATGTGGAATCGGGAGATCGTTATCTTAAGGAATTCGAATCCGGATATGAAAAGATCGGTTTCGGAAATCAATTCTTAGATGAAGAGTATCTGGGTCTAAAATGGAAGGTCGGTCATATTTACGGAAAAACAATTCCCCTGAATGTGCTTAAAGCAGGCGAATTTATTCCATATTATACAAAGATTACCCAGTCTAATCCTTCCACTTATATCGGTTTTCTCAATGAGATCGCCAAACAGTTCAAAAACGAATATTATAGCATAAATCTTCGCGAAGAATGGGAGTTTTTGATTTTGCATATGTTGAAACAATCTCTTGCAAAGAATTCTTCCGAAGTTTTCTTCGATGTCGCTATGGCCAGGGACCAGTTGGCGGCGTATGATGATCGTTATCTGGGGAAAAAAACATTCGGAAAACAGATTCCCAAGTTTTCGGATTTAAGCGAAAGGCTTAAGAAAAAGATTCCCGAGCATCAGGATCTTTCCGCTTTGATTGATGTGGGAACAAAAACTTACTTGCTCGGCTTTGCCGGGAATAAATCCTCCGGTCGTGAGTTTTTTGCGGACAATCGGGATATAGGCAGAGATATCATGCGATATTTCCTGGAGTCCGAGACCGGTGGATTGGAAACATTACTACGAGATGCTGTTTCCGATAAATACAAAAATTCCTTCCGGCTTTCCAAAGGAAAAAGACATTACATCTATCTTACCGGTATTCATTCCAAGGTTCCCATTCAATTGCCGGATTTGGAATATTATTATTTGGGAAATATTCCGAAATTTCTTGATTCGCCTTCTATAAAAAAATCAGCCTTCACCGCAAATTCATTTAATCTTGGTTATGTTGATGATCCTCGGAACTTAAATGCAGAGGATAAGATTTTGGGAGATCTGACTGTTTGGGAAACGAATGCAAAAAAAGGAATGGATTCGTCTCTTTTGGATTTTACCGAAATTGATTGGAGTCCGGATCATTTTATCAGCCTTGGGGGATTGCCTATCGCATCGGAAGATGTTACAAAAAGAAAGGGGCAGATCTTTTACTCAAATAATAGAATGGGAACGATTTCTTTTTATTCCAATGATTATCCCGTGATGAGTTACCATTTGAGCAATCGGACGGACGGGTTATTCATTTTTCATTCGGGAACTCAAAAAGGACTTCATAATATCAAATTTGCGAAAAAATATTTTGAGAGATCCGAACTTCCGAAGCCGGCGCAGATACGTTTGGAAGAGGCAAAAGAAGAAGCCAGAGTCATGGCCCCGGAAGATCGTTATTGGACTGGGTTCAAACTTTTCACTTCTCAGCTGATTGAGGACTGATTTACGGATTTCCCGCTTCTAGATCCTTATCGCACTTAGCGACCGCCTAATATAAGTTCGATCTACTATCGGGAATGGAAAACTTCAGTATTCTAAAAATTTTTTTCTTTCTTCTGCGGAAAGCTGAAATAAGTCGCGCACCAGTTTATGAAATGTTTTGAAATCTCCGTTTGCTTTTCCGAATAATATTTCAAACGAACCTTCTCCGGAATGATAACGCAAAACACCTAAAAAGTCTTCATTATTCCATTCGCGTTTTCGAAACTCTGCAATTTTTTCTTCAGGTATGAATTTCAATCGCACGATTTCCATTTTGAATTCTTCTATGATCTTTTTCTTCTCAGCAAGTTTTTCTTCCTTTGGAATTTCTTTTTTGTAGAGTGAGTCCAGTTTTAAGGCATAGTTTTTTAGAATTTTCAAAGAAGATGTCCTGGCTTTTTTTTCCTGAAAAAATTCTTTAATGTGAGAACTATCCTTTCCTTCCTTTTCGGTGTAATACGCTTCTACTCCTTTTTCTTCCACAAAACTGGCGTAAGACTCATTTAGGTCGCTGTCTCCCGCCAAGTAGGCAGTCGCGTGTGCCATCTCATGAAATACCAAACCGACCAGCCGGTGGCTTTTCCATGTTAGCTGGGGGGACAATACCGGATCTGAGAACCAGCCCAAGGTAGAGTAACCTCCGATGACCCGGATTCTGGTATCATAACCTTCTTTTTTTAATTCATCGTTCAGTTCTTCCGCATAAGTTTTATCAAAGAATCCTTTGTAGGGAACTTTGCCTGCAATGGGAAACCACCATGTGTAGGATTCGAATGCAATGGGGGAAGAAGCACTCACATTCCAACCGATTTCATCCCGATCGAGCATTGTAAAATATTCGAATCCGCCTTTTTCATTTAACGCCAGTTTGGAGATTGCGAACTTTCTGGCATCCTGAATCAGTTTTAATTTTTCTTTGATTTTCGGTTCCAGGTGGGGAGATTTCAAAACGGATTCGATCTTTTCTCTTCCTAAAATGATTTTGGATTGTTCTTTGCCGAGATGAAATAAGTAGGGGATACATTGGATTTGGGTAAATAGAATTAAAAAAACGGCTCCCGAATGGATTTTCTTTTTCGTTAGACAAAGAAATTGAACTGGAGATTGTGGGAGGTAAGTTGGCATTGTATGGAAAGAAAATACCCCATTCCGCCTGTCGTCTACATTAACTTTGGGTTGGTATTTGTCTTACTCATTGCGATTTTCTTTCCGGAGATCCGTTCTTCCGTTTCTAAAGTTTTCGCAACTCCAAAGCCCATTTCCTCCGGGAAACAAAACCAGGCCATTCAACTTCAGTCGAGTTTTCGGAATGTGTACAGAGTGGCACAAGCCTTCGTAGTCTCCATTCGCACCAAAAAAACGGAGATGATTTTTCACCCTTATGCTTTCGGAGAAACTAGAGATGAAAGGATTTCCTCTTTGGGAAGCGGGTTTATCATCGATGAGAGGGGATTTGTGGTGACCAATTACCATGTGATCAAAAATGCGGAGATCATTGAAATCATCATGCCAGACGGTCGCATCTTTCCTGCACGTTATGTGGGAAGCCATGAAAGGGCTGACATTGCACTTCTAAAAATACCGAGTAATGACCGTTTTACGCCAGCATTTTTGGGTAATTCGGATGAGATAGAAGTAGGGGACTGGGCGATTGCAGTTGGTTCTCCTTACGGGTTGGAAAAAACTTTTACAGTCGGAGTGGTTTCCGCCAAGTCCAGAGAGGATCTGGATGAAACGGGGCAGACCCATATCCAAACCGATACGGCGATCAACCCCGGCTCAAGCGGTGGTCCTCTTCTTAATATTTATGGGGAAGTCGTGGGGATCAATCGGATGATTCGTTCTGCCTCCGGATCGAGTTCCGGGATCGGATTTGCCATCCCCATCAATTATGCCAAAAAGGTCCTGCGCCAAATCGAGCAGAATGTGGGCCAAAATATCCGTCCTGCCACTCTCGGAGTAATGGCAACCACACCTCTTCCCGACCATCGCAAATCTCTGGGAATTCCAAAAGATACGATCGGAGTACTTGTTTATGATATTGAGCCTACCTCGAGCGCCGAAAGAGCGGGGCTCCGCCGTTACGACTTTATCAAGGGCGCCAACGGGATGATGGTCCATAATATAAACGATTTGCGTGAACAGGTGGGTCTTGTGGGCCTTGGGGGAGTCTTACGGTTGAAGATATTGAGGGATACCCAAGAGTTGGAATTATCCGTGCCTCTTGTGGAGACTTCGTATCGCAAAGGTCCGTGATTTTTAAATACTATGAGAAGAAATATAGTCCATTCCGGAGCAGATGCACTCATTTACGAGATCAGACAAATCGTAGGCATCGCAAAGAACATACAAGAGTTAGGTGTTTCGATCACCTGGGAAAATATTGGCGATCCGATCGAGAAGGGTGAAGCCATTGTACCTTGGATGAAAGAAATCGTTCAAGGTCTCGTTCAGGAAAATAAGTCTTGGGCCTACACCGCCACGCAAGGGGACGAAGGAACAAGAAAATTCTTAGCGAACAAAGTGAACGAAAGAGGTGGGGCCAGGATTACCCACGATGATATTTTATTTTTTAACGGACTAGGTGATGCCGTAGCAAAGATCTTCGGATTTATGCGAAGGGAAGCGCGTATTCTCGGGCCATCGCCTGCATATTCCACTTTGTCTTCCGCCGAGGCTGCACACTCCGGGTATGAGCACCTAACATACAAACTGAATCCTGACAACGAGTGGATGCCTGACCTGGAAGACATTGAAAATAAAGTGAAATACAATGATTCCATTGCGGGGATACTACTTATCAATCCGGACAATCCCACAGGCGCAGTCTACCCGAAGGAAATGATGCACGAGATTGTAAAGATCTGTGAAAAATACGATATCATTCTGATCTGTGACGAAACATACGCACATGTAAATTATTCCGAAGGTGGTTCCATCCATCTTTCCGAAGTGATCGGTGATACGGTGTGCGGGCTTTCTCTTCGGTCCATTTCCAAAGAATTTCCCTGGCCGGGAGCACGCTGCGGTTGGCTTGAAATTTTCAATCGTAAGAACGATCCTGTCTTCGACAGATACATCAAATCTCTGTTAGATGCAAAGATGTTGGAAGTCTGTTCTACCACCCTTCCTCAGTTGTCCATTCCGAGGGTGTATTCCCACCCTGACTTTATCCCTCATTTAAAACGAAGGAATGAAAAGTTTAAAAAACGGGCGGAAAAAGCTACGAGAGCCTTTGACGGAATAGGAGGTGTGAAGGTAGTACAACCCAAGGGCGCGTTTTACCTGACGGTTCTTTTCGACGAAGGAGCATTGAAAGACAATATGTCCTTGCCAATAACAAACGTTAAAGTGAAAGAATATGTGGAACCTCTTCTTTCCAAAGCCGCTTTGGACCGAAGGTTTGTGTTACATTTGCTTGCATCGGCCGGAATCTGTGTGGTTCCTTTGAGTTCTTTCTGTTGTTCTCTGAACGGATTCAGGGTCACCTTACTGGAAGAAGACGATTCTAAGTTCGATTGGATTTACAAAACACTCGCCGAATCAATTAGCCAATATCTAAGGTCTTGATGGCTTCGGATTCCAGATATCGGATCGGATTATTTGATTCGGGCCTCGGAGGACTTTCCGTTTTAGAGTCGCTTTGGAAAGAGTTGGGCAATATCGATTTTGTATATTATTCCGATTTGCAAAATAGCCCTTACGGTTCGCTGTCCAAAGAAAAGGTAATTGAGTTGTCTGAAAATGCATTTCGGTATTTGCAAGGTAAGGATTGTAAGGCGGTGCTATTTGCGTGCAACACCGCTACATCCGCTGCCGCCGGTTTTCTTCGCGATACACATAAGATTCCTATTTTCGGAATGGAGCCTGCAGTCAAACCTGCTTCTCTTTCCCATCCGAACAAGCCGGTTGCAATTTTTGCTACGGAATTGACATTGAAAGAGGAAAAATTCAAAAACCTGTTGGATACTTTACCAAAACGAAACAACTACATTGCAGTACCTTGCGAAGGACTTGCCAAGTTGATCGATGAATGTTTATTAGATGAAGCTTGGGATCTTTTAAATGGAAAGATTCTATCTGTAATAAAAGAGACGGACGTTTTTGTTTTGGGATGCACTCATTATGTTTTTTTAAAGGAACGTATTTTGAAACATTATCCCGATGTATCCGTCTATGAGGGAAATTCGGGAACTGCCATTCATATCAAAAATGTTCTCGGGTTGAACTCCCGGGGACAAAATCATTTGGAGATTTTTCTGAATACTTCCAATGAAAAATATATCCACACAACAAATTTGATCGTAAATAAATTCGCGGAAAATTCTAAAATTGTACTGATTGATCTAAAAGGAAGTGAAAGACATGTCTGATGCAAGTCCCATATCATATAAAGATTCCGGTGTTGATACCGAAAAAGGACAAGAGTTTGTCCAAAGAATCAAACAAAACGTAGCTTCCACACATAATAAGAACGTTCTAGGCGGGCTTGGTGGATTTGCCGCATGTTATGATGTTAGTTTTTTAAAAAATTACAATCAACCGATTTTACTCTCCGGCACGGATGGGGTGGGAACCAAACTGGAAATCGCAAGACAGCTCGACAAACACAACACAGTTGGTATTGATTTGGTAGCAATGTGTGTGAATGATATATTGGTAAACGGAGGAAAACCCCTCTTTTTTCAAGACTATATTGCATGTGGAAAACTGAATGTACAAAAAATGGAACAGATCGTTTCGGGCATTGTGGAAGGATGTAAACTCGCGGACTGCTCTCTTGTCGGAGGGGAAACTGCGGAACATCCGGGGCTTATGGATGCGGAAGAATACGATTTGGCCGGATTTGTAGTAGGTGCTGTGGAAAAATCCAAAATGATAGATGGAGGATCCATTAAAAAAGGAGATTCCATCATAGGGTTGCCTTCCAGCGGACCACATAGCAACGGTTTTTCGCTCATTAGAAAATTGCTTTTGCCAAATGGTAAATTACCTACAAATTCTTCCGAATTGGAATTTATCGAAAAACATGTTTTTATTCCCACAAAAATTTATGTAAAATTGATTTTGGAGCTAATTGAAAAAGTTTCCATCAAAGGAATGGTTCATATCACCGGAGGGGGATTTTATGAAAACATCCCAAGGGTCTTACCTAAAGGACTCGGAGCGCAAATCACAAAAACCAACTTACCTTCTTCCTATGTATTTGAAAAACTGAAAACAGATCATAAGCTGAAAGAAGAAGATATGTTTGCCACTTTCAATATGGGAGTGGGCTATATTTTGGTTGTCGATCCGAAAGAGGAATCAAATTTACTTTCCCAGCTACGAACTTTGGGAGAATCCGGCGTGAAGATTGGCGAAGTGGATGAGAGTGCCAAGATTCATTTTAAATAGGAAATTGGACTAAAAACTTTGTTCTTGTTTCCTTTGATTCAAAGGAAACTTGTCCATGATGGTGTTTTACAATTTCCTTAATCAAATAAAGCCCTAGTCCGACACCGTCTCCGGCTTCTTTCGTTGAAAAGAAGGGTTGAAATATTTTTGACCTGTTCTCTTCGCTTATGCCCGAACCGGTATCTTCTATTGAAACTTCGATAAAATTTCCTTTGACTCCGGTTCTAAGAGTGAGAGTTCCCTGGTAATTCATCGCTTGGAGACTATTCAAAATAAAATTGGACCACATCTGAATCAAGTCGGAAGGATTGCAATGGATATGTCCATCAAACTCAAATTTGGTGACTAAGGTTACAGTCTTTGTAAAATGATCTTTGTAAAGATTGAGAGCGGAATAAATCGTATCTTCCAGTTTGTAAGGTGTTAACGCGCTATCGGATTGAATCCCTGCAAAATTCTTTAAGGCGTATGTAATTCTAGCAAGTCGTTTGGTTGCGGAAAAAATATGATTCATTGATCCGTTGATCACCAAAATTCTTCTCAATTGGCTGTAAGTTTCCGGGCTATCGCAACTGGAAATCAAATCTAGATCATCGTTACCAACGTCTACTACTCCCGCATCCGTTAAAAGTTCCGCATAAGCTTCCGCAAGTTTGATTCCTTTTGTTTCCAGCTTTGTCTTCAGTTCTTTCCGCAGTTTCCGATTCGTAATCCCTGTCGTTAAACCAATATTAATGTCAGATAATTTCGTCAGTTCTAAAATATTGTCTTCTATGACTTGCCTGTTTTTTGAACTGTAGTCATCTTCCCATTCTCTATGTAACGTTTCGGTCGATGCTTTTATGGCTCCTATCGGGTTATTGATTTCATGGGATAACCCGGCGATCAGTTGTCCGAGGGACGCTAGTTTTTCTGAGTGAATCAGTTTTTCCTGTGTTTTACTGAGGTTCTCCAAGGCCTTATTCAAATCCGAATTTTTGTTTTGCAACTCAAGAGTTCTTTCCAGAATCTTATTTTCCAAGGATTTATTGAGTTCATTCAGTTCAATTTCGGCTTTTCGTTTTAAAGTCTGATCGATACCGATCCAAATGATTTTGATGATTTCGCCTGTTCTGTTTTTGATCGTACCAAGTCTCCATTCCAAAAATCTGATTTGATTGTCTTTGGAAATACAACGAAGAGTGATACTTTCCGTGATATATTGAAAATCCGAAATGTCTTCGATCAAATCCTGTAATGCCTTTCTGTCTGTGGCAAGCAGCATGATATCATAAATAAACTTTCCTATCGCTTCATACCGATTAATCCCCATTAGATGCTCTGCCGAGGAATTGAAATTTTCGATCAATCCTTGTTTGGAAGTGATAATCAGCAAGCTCGCCGCATTTTCGAATACGGTCAAGTTCAGGTTTTTTTCCAGAGCAAGGGATTTCTCAGCGTTCTTTGTTTCGGTAACATTCAACGCAACTCCGTCGATGGAAATCGGGTGCCCACTTTCATCGGAGACGATCGTAGTATAATGTTCAGTCCAAAGTATTTTTCCGTTTTTATGAACCCATCTTAGCAAAATAGGGGAGGTTCCTTCAACGAAAAGCGCGAACTTTTCTTTGTCCCTATGAAAAATGATCTTTTCCAGGATTTCCTTGTCTTCGTAAAATTCCTGGATACTATACCCAGTCAAATTGGACGCCTGATAATTCACATAATCAAAGTGAGGTGACGGATCAAGCCGAATGCTATAAAGTATTGCGGGAGTTTGATTGTTTAAAATCAGAAGACGGAGATTGATTTCTTTTATTTTCTTTTGAACCGCCTCCAATTCTTCGTTAGACTCAATTAACTTTTTTTGATGGATTAGCTGAAAAATAATAATGATTCCCACTCCTAGCGCAAATACGAGAGTTCCGTTGATCAAATATCCCCAAGGTTTTAAGTAGTCTATGCCAAGTGTGATCGGGTAATTCAATCTGTGAATTGCAATGATCCACGCAATGTAGGCGATAACCTTTTTTAGATTAGGTGAAAATTCCCTATGAAAAAAGAAACCTAGCCCAAGCAGGAAAAATCCGGCGGATGTGACGATTACATTCGGTATTGCCAGATAAGGCAATCCGATTTGGAGGAAATATAATATCAGGATGGAAGCGGTTCCCGATACGAATAAAAGATATAGATAGCTGGTTTTGATTTTTTTCTTAGCTAATTTAAAATAACTATGAATCAAAAAACAACCGGAGGACAGACTTAGAATCTCCGCCATGGGAAATAGGATCGGAGTTCTCCATATTTCATCGAAAAGAAGACAAAAGAATCTCAGTTCTAAAATAAAAAAAGCAACGGAGATGGATCTCAATCCGAAAGAAAAATCCTTTTTCGTCGAGATATAAAATAATGCAGATGTTATGATAAGGTTGAATAAAACGGCCCAGACTAAAACGAAAGTTTGGTTATCCATAATGATTCAACTAAAAAAATCTATGTAAGTTTTTGAATCAATTTGATCAAAGACTCATTGGCAAACGGTTTGATCAACCAACCTATGGCTCCCGCTTCCTGCCCTTTCTTTTTCATCTCTTCACTTGATTCCGTTGTTAACATTACTATTTTCATGTTTTTTCCGTTCTTTGATTCCAGAGTTTTTTTTGTGAGTTCGATGCCCGTCATCCCCGGCATATTCACATCGAAGATTCCGATATCGAAAGTTTCGTTTTCTATTTTTGCCAAAGCATCGGTTCCGTTTGATGCAGAGGTCACTTCATGTCCTTCCGTTGTCAAAACCAGATTCAAAATTTTTAATACGACCGGTGCATCGTCCACTGTTAGTATTTTTGCCATAAAATAACTCCTGCTTTATCTCTTTAAAGGAAAACGTAAGGTAAGACAAACTTCACTTGCTTTATTTTCGCGTATATTATTTTCAATAGTATAGATTTCAATATTGGCGTTGTGTTGTTCCATGATTTTTCGAATCAAAGACAAACCCAATCCGAATCGAAATTGTTCATATTTTGCATAATTGTCATCTACAACGGAAGAAATCCGATAAAACGGTTCGAAAACCAATTGTTCGTGTTTTCCCGTAACACCCACGGAATGATCGGGATTCTCATAAGCGGGATTCAATATTTTTAATTCCAGGAAGTTTTCCTTTAGAAAAAATATAATATAGATGGTATCGTTTTCTTTGGAATACTTCATCGCATTGATGAGCAATTCCCTTATTACATTCTTCATCTTTTCCGTGTTACATCTTAATGTCGAATTGGAGAGACCGCTCGGTAGCCCGCTGACTGAGATTTTCTGGTTTTTTAAATTCAAAGCTTCATTCAAATCCGAAACTTCTCCGTTTGTTATCTCGAATAGAATCTGCGAAGGGAGAAAGTCTTCAACGTCTTCCGAATCGTCTATGATCGTTTGGGATATGGTCATACTATCGATCATTCCTCTTGCTGCTTCATAGTTTTCCTGGATGAGGTCGAATAAGTTTTTATTAAAATTATAGGTGGATGTGGATTCGTCGAATTTTGATCTACTTAAAAGGACACTCACTATACTCATTAAAGTTCCGATTCCGCTTCCCTGAAACAAACTAATATTCATTTGGTGGATAAGATGTCCTGCAATATTGTCTGATTCTTTTCCAGTAAGCGACTTCTTCCAGTCGAATATTTCTATCATTTTTCGAAAGAGGACGTTTTCTCCTTCTTTTACAGTCTCTGCTTTCTGTTTTAAAATGAAAAAATCGACAGCTCTTTCTGCTGCGATTTTGAATTTTCCTTTTTCGACGGGTTTAGGTATAAAATCGTAAGCACGATGTTGATTTAAATATTGGGAAACATGGTTCCACATAGATTCGTTCGCAGTCAGTAAAATCAACAAATCGGGATAATTTTGTTTTAGTTTTTCGAAAAACGTATCACCGTCCGAAGGAATACTTGTTGCTTCGATGATTGAAATGGAAAAACGACCTTCTCTCAAAGATGCCCGAAAGGAGTTTTCGTCTACTACATGTTCTGCGGTATAGTTCAGCTCTTCAATATATTTTAAAATAACTTCAGCAGAAGAACGGGAGGGATCGAATATTAATATATGAGGAATCATAATTGCGCCAAAGCTTTGATTTTTTCTCCGATTTGATCCAGGGGCAATTGGTGACCGACCGCACCGATTTCAAAGGCGACCCTGGGCATTCCGTAAACGACACATGTTTCTTTGTTTTGACCGATGGTTAAACATCCGCTATTTTTAAGTTTCAAAAGTCCTTTTGCTCCGTCTCCGCCCATTCCCGTCAATATGGCACCTACGGATTGATCTGAGATTTTTAAAGCTTCCACCGATTCAAATAAAACATCCACCGACGGTCTGTGCCCATTATATTTTTCCGTTTTTGTCAGTTTTGTAAAATAATCTTTTCCATTTTTTTGAATCGTTAGATGGAAATCTCCCGGAGCTATCAATATAGTTCCTGCTTGGATGTTCTCGTTATTTTGTGCTTCCCGAACTTCAAGTCCTAGTTCCGACTTTAATCTTTTCGCAAATAAATAAGTGAAATTTTCAGGCATATGCTGAACTACAAGAGTAGCAGGCATATGTTCGTTAAATGAAGAAAGAACCGTACGTAAAGCGTTTGTTCCGCCTGTGGAAGATCCGATTAGAATGAATTTTTTTTTGTAAGTCGAAGCCGGTTCCTGTTGGATCTTGGCTTTCGGGATGGAAGTATTGCGAAGAAGATTTGACTCTGCATTGAATCCGACTGTTGATTTTAGTTTTTCCAACAAATCAGTTTTTGTTTCCTCCAGGCTTTCGGGTGTGCCCGAGGGTTTTGATAAAAAATCAAATGCTCCGGCCTCGAGTGCTTCGAGTGTTGTGCCTGCTCCTTCCGTCGTGAGTGAGCTAAACATGATTACTGGTAGAGGATATTGAGGAAGAAGTTTCTTTAAAAATTCAATTCCATCCATTCCCGGCATATGAACATCCAAAGTCATGACATCCGGATTGGTTTCCAGAATCCGATCCCTCGCCTCAAACGGGTTAGATGCTTCTGCAACAACTTTCCATTCAGGATCGGATTCGATCCACTTGCGTATCATGGAACGAACTGATTTTTGATCGTCTACAATCAGTACTTTACGAACTGTCATCTTGTCCCTCGAAGGTCTTGGGAAAAATAATTGGAAATCAATTTTCTAACATCCAATATCAATCCGGCTTGCCCGTTTCCGAGCACCGTACATCCCGCCAGCCCGGAAATATTTTTAAATATCGAAGATATCGGTTTGATTACTATGGACTGGTTGCCTATGATTTCATCGAAAGGAATTCCTATTCTTTTATCTTCCGACTCCACTACCAGCACATACGTATTCTTGAAACTTTCCGTATTTCCTAAAGAAGAGTCGTTCCCAAATAACAGATCTAAGTCGGCAATGGGGATCATGACGTCACGGTATGAGAACATATGATTGTTTTTGTAAAGTTCGCTGAACTGTGCATTGGATAGATAAAAAGTTTCTTTCACATCAATGCACGGAAGTATGAAAAAACCGTCTCCCTTTCTGACAACCATACCTTCTATTATAGCAAGTGTAAGTGGGACTCGAATCAGAAATGTAGTTCCTTCGCCCAGACTGGAATGAACGTCCACAAACCCTTTTAAGGCGTTCACATTTTTTCTGACCACATCCAAGCCGACTCCCCGCCCGGAAAGATCAGTCACTTCCGAAGCGGTGGAAAATCCCGGGTGAAACAAAAAATCCCATACGTCCTTATCAGTAAGTTCATTTGCACCTTCCCGCAAAAGTCCGAGTCCTTTTGCCTTACTGATTATTTTTTCTTTATTTAATCCCTTTCCGTCATCAGATGCGGAAATCCAAACTTCTTTCCCTGATTGGATTGCTTCTAATTCAATTGTTCCCACCGGATTTTTTCCCGCTTCCTTTCTTTCTTCTGTTGTTTCCAATCCGTGGTCGATTGCATTTCTTAAGATATGAACCAGAGGATCGTATATTTCTTCTACGATGGATTTGTCGATTTCAGTGTCCTCTCCGATGATTCTTAAGTTTACTTGTTTGCCTGTTTTCTTTGCAGTGTCGCGAACCAGTCTCTCCATTCTTGAAAATACCCCTGCAATAGGAACCATTCGCAAACTCAATGTTACTTCCTGGAGATTGCGAACGAGTTTTTTCAAATGAAGCGAGGCTTTGTTGAAATTTTCAAAGGATAAATGTTTTAGATCCGGGTGGCTTGTAACCATTGGCTCGGCAATCACGATTTCTCCCACCAAATCCAGCAAACTGTCCAGTTTATCCGTATCGATTCGCAAATCTTTTTTACCAACTTTTGCCAGTTTGGTGGTAATATTTTTTTCAACTTCCTTCTCTTTCTCTTTTTTAAAAGGAATAAAGATCTCGAACTCCGGTTCCGGTTCTTTCTTTTTTACTTCGGAAAATATTTCGAATTCTTTTTCTTTAATTGTGGTTAGTTGAAAATCAGCGTCTTTGTTCTTTCGGATAAGCTCGTTTTTGAGATTTAATTTTTGCAAATAATCCCAATGCTGTTGGTTGTGCAAGTCACCATCGGAAGGTTCGGATTCTTCCGTATCGAATAGTTCTTTTAGAATATCGTGGGCTTCTATAAAAAGTTCAAGGGATTCCTTGTCTTGGGCTTCGGGATGAATCCTGAGATAATCAAGTAGATTTTCCGCAGCATGTGCGATCTTTACAACTCCTGTGAGTCCGAAAAATCCGGAACTGCCTTTGATCGTATGAAAATAACGAAACAGAGTATCCAAAGATTCCCTGTCGATGTTCCCCGAGGCATCGGTGAGTTTTTCAAATCGAAGAAGCTCGGTTTCTATGCCGGTTAAAAGTTCCCTAGCCTCGGCAAGAAACTCTATGACTTCATTGCGATCTCTTTCCATCTAAGTTCCGAGAGCCCCGGTTTGTTTGGCTGCGTGTGACTCTTCATCTGACAAAAGTTTGGTTAAGTCTACCAAGATTTTAACATCGTCTTCCACCCTTCCTGTCGCGATGATAAATCTGCTCGCTTCCGAATCACCTATCTTTGGCGCAGGATCAATATGATCTTTGGGAATACGGATCACTTCGTTTACTCTGTCCACAATGAGTGCAATGATCAGATCTTCCAACTGGACGACAAGAGCACAAGTCCTATCATGATAGTCCATTGACTCCATTTGAAAACGCAATCGTACATCTAAAGCGGGAATCACTTTCCCTCTTAAATTGATCACTCCTTTTAGAAAACTTGCGGTTCCCGGAATTGTGGTGATGGGAGGTAAGGCCACTATCTCTACCAGGTAACGGACTTCAAAGGCATAATCCCGATTGTCCAATGAAAAGGTCAGATATAGACCCTCCATCGTGTCTTCGTTCGATTCCTCTTCCCAAGTTCTTGTAAAAATTTTAGAGTTCACAAAAACGCCTCTCTACAGTACAATCTGTCCGCGGTCGATACGGGCCAATGCGGTGGAAGTATGAGCTTTCAACTTGAATCCGAGTATGACTGAACGCATGATTTCCACCTGACGTTTTAAAGTTTCACTGGATGCTGCAACTTCTTCCGCAGATGCAGCAGTCGTTGATGTAACGGTAGTAACCTGATCCACTCCTTGCGTGATTTGCATCATTGCCAATTTTTGTTCATTGATCGATATGGATAGATCGGTTGTTAGTTGATTGACGTTTTGAGCGCTTTCTGAAATTTTTGCGAGAACCTCTGCCGTTTTGTCGGTTGCAAGGCCGCCTAATTTTACTTTTTTCAAGGAAGTTTCAATCAGTGTTGTGGTTTCATCTGCTGCATTTGCACTTTTCTGTGCCAAATTCCTAACTTCATCCGCGACTACGGCAAAACCTTTTCCATGTTGTCCGGCGCGAGCTGCTTCTACGGCCGCATTGAGTGCAAGTATATTTGTTTGAAATGCAATGTCGTTTATTACTTTATTGATTTTGGAGATTTGTTCAAAAGAGGAGCTGATCTCCTGCATGGCAACGACCAATTCCGCCATCTTTGCATTTCCTTCTCCTGCCTGTGTGTTTGTGATCTGAGAAAGCTGGGTCATACGTTCCGCATTTTCCGCATTGGATATAAAACTATTTCCGATTTCAGTGAGCGTTGCTGAAATTTCTTCCACAGCGCTCGCTTGTTCGCTTGCAGCACCGGATAAAGCGGTGCTTGCATCTGTTAGTTGCTGAGCGCCTGAGTCGACTTCTTGCGAAGAAAAGTGGAGTTTTTCTATGATTTCGGAAAGATTGGATACCATAAGTCTCAAACTTTTTCCTAAAACATCCTTTTCCGATCTCAAGGAAACATCCATTGTCAGGTCACTCATGGAAATATTTTCCAAAATCCCCGCTCTTTCCTTGATGAATTCAACCAACTCGGAAAAGGCGTGCGCTAGAACTTTGATTTCGCTATTTTTCGATTGGTTTGAAATTTGAGAATCAGTGAGAAGCAATTTGTCCGAAAGTTGGACCGCCAGATCACCACTTGATACTTGTTTTGCGATAGATACGATTTCTTTCATCGGATTTGCGATCGCTGCCGATAGTAGAAATGAAATTAAGATGACTGTTACTATGGCTAGTCCCAGAACGGAAAAGAATAGAAATATGGAATCTTTGTAATCGGCTTCCGATTCTTTGTATTCTCTTTCCGCGATGATCAATTGAACACGGATTAAATCGTTTATATGATTTGTATAAGGTTCGAATTTGGGATACATTTCTTCCGACGTGAATTTGGCCAGTTCGGACTGGCTTTCCGTACGAAGGATGTATTCTAATTTGCGAATTCCTTCCTTAAGCAAAGGTAATTCCGATTCCATTTTTGCGATGATTACTTTTTCTTCGGGTACTAGGTAGGTAAGCATGTATTCGCCCCATACCTTTGTCGCTTTCTCTTCCGATGTCGCGATGGATTGTAAACCGTCTGCAAATTTCATCCTTCCGCTTCGCACTTTATGTGCAACATCCACAATGCCGATCAAATAGGAATCGGAAATATCCTTGAGTTGACTGATGGGAACCACTCGATCCGCATAAACTGTTTGTAATGAATGCAAAACATTTTGGGTAGTCCAAAGAGACATACTGCCAATTAGAATCATTAAAATCAATGTAGTAAAGAAACCAAGCAACATCCTGGTACGGATTTTAAGATTGCTAAACCATTTCATACGGATAAGTACCTCACAAAGCTGGAAAGATTGTCTTTATCGTTTTTAATTTGTCAAGAAATTAGAAAGGAAATCAGATTTTTTGATTGGGATATGAACTAAAATTCAAAAAGTATGCGTATAACCAAAGCTAAAGTAGAATAACATCTGAGGGATTTTTTGGAGAGTGTATTTTTCCCTGGCCCATATCTTTGCTACGGAATCGACTGCAGCATTTCCGGAAGAAAAAGATTCGATTGAATTCAGGACAAAACTATTGGCCGGACCGTACATTTTGGACGGATCGGGAACTAATCCGTCGGATGCCGTTCTGTTCCAGGTCGCTCTGTTGGGATCTCCCCCTGCATATCCGAAAGCATTGTTCGTATCCCAGATATAAAGATCCGGGCGATAGACATTTCCTCCCCGGACGAAAAAATCTCCGAAAAAGAAAGTAAGTGTACTCGTTATATCTTGGATTCCGTTTTTATTGTCGATCGCATTATTCCCCATCGCATAACCTACGTTTACGGAAGGATGGATTCTGAAAAATTCATCTTTTCTGAATTCTCTTGCAACGCTGAAAGATATATAATTCCTGCCGGACATATACCCTCCGTTTTCCGTGGAATACTGTGTGAAAAAGGAAAGAGTCGGCTCATAATCTTTCAAAAAAGGGAATTTCCAAACTATAAAGTATTCATGCCACGAAAGTCTTGTGATCGCATTCGAATTGTTTGCATTGAATGTATTCGGTGAATAAGGAAGCCCTGTTCCTCCGGAAACATATGCGTTGGGAGTTTGTATTGGCGCCGCCATGGCAAATGCGGGGGATTTGTGAAATGTGTTATAAAACCAGATCCCTCCCGAAAAACTCCCCAATTTCGTCGGATCAAAGTGGTAGGCAAATACTACGAACAATCCGTCGGAACGTCTCATCCCGTTCGGCTCCTGTTTCTGGTTCACATCTCTGCCGGGAACTCTGCTTCCGCATTGGGTAAGATCTCCGTTTGCGTTAGTTAGCTGGTTTTGCATCGTCTGTGCGCAAGAATCCTGGTTGTAAGGGTCCCAGTATTTGGATTCTTCGCTAATATAAGAAGGGCCGACCCCTCCCGATGTGGATTGGAATAATCTTTTATCCGAATCCTTGTCCCCGCGGTCCGTTAATTGGAAATTTCCGAATAACTGGATTTGGAATGTTTTTTCAGGAGAGAATATATTGACGGTAGGTTGTAATGCGGGTGCGTAAGTGAAAGACGAGTAGGACTCTCCGTTTCTTCTTCGCAAATTTTCTCCCGCAAGAGAAATCCCCCGCCAAAGGAAGTCGGAAACGATTTCGGCAGAAGCTTCAACTGATACTTTTTTAGGTTCTTTTTCCTTTTCTGTTTCACCAAATATCGGATAGGTGGATACAACGAATACTAGAACCAAACCGGGGAAAAAGGACTGTCTCATCGGAGATGCAATTCTAAATAGATGCGGAATTTCGGCAAGCAATCAATTATTTTGAGCTTAGAATTTTGTCAAAAAATTTCCTGGATTGTTTGCCTTCGTCTCTTAATATTCCATTTCTGAAAATAATGGACTTTGCATTCGGTTCGATCAGATGAATTTCATACGGTTTGCCTTGCAATACCAGATGAACATAGGAAGCAAATGCTTCTGCGTACGAATCGTCCGCATTGGTTGCTGCATATAAGGTCACAAAGGGCAAGTCGTGAAGTTCTTTATAAAGATTTAATCCTTCGGGGATCAGATTGATTTTTTCTTTACTGTAGAATTTTATTTTTTTTCTTTCGATAAAATCATCTTCGTCAAATTCCGAGATCGATTCTCCGATCCAAATTCCTTTGAAAAAAGGTAAATTTCTATAGTCTCTCTTTGTTTCACTATAATCGGGAGCATGGGATTCTACCGTGGCAAGTATATGTCCGAATTCATGCAGCAATATAAATTCAAGTGCCGCTGCTTCCGTATCGGTTTCTTCGTTTTCCAAAATCACCCGGATCTGTTTTCCTTCCGGTTCCGTAAAAACCGATTTTTCTTTGAACGTGGCCCAGTCGTTTGCCTTTTGATTTAAAAAATCGGTATCTAAAAAAACAATCCCTCCGATAGGCTCCTTGTTGTATCGTATAATTCCTGTTACTCCTGTAGTCCCTAAATTTTTTACAAAGTAAATTCCATACAAGTACCGATCCAAGAGAACTGAAACTTTTTCAGGGAGGCTTTGGTATACTAAAGCGAGTCTTGCCGCAAATAATTCTTCCTTGTCGGATCTTTCCGGGACTTCTTTGTATCCGTCGATTTCATTCAAGTTGACCAAGGTTTGTTTGTGGACTTTGTCTAAAGTTCTGACCCTGCCTGGCCAAGTTTCCGCCAAAGGAAAATAGAGGGAATTCCGTTGCAACCCCGGGTCATTCAAACTCCAGTCCGCATAAGGATTGAGACCAAAGTTGGGAGGATGGGGCTTACATTGAAAACCAGCCAGGCATATTGAGAAGAGAACGGATTTAAAAATATTTTTCATTTGTATCGATTCACCAAGAATACCGAAAATTCTAACATATGGCAAGGTTGGTTTCCTTCAGTTTTTTTCTTTTTTTGCCGGTACTTTCCCAATCGAATCCTTGGAATCGGCTGCCGACTACCAGGGTGCTATCCCGCAAAGACGTGAGTCATATCGTGCTGGAAGCGAGGACGGATCATTTCCGGGTGACTCTTCTTGTCGCAGAGAGATTTCCTTACAACTACAAAGCGGTTTCCCATCCGTTTTTCTTTCGACTGGAAGATGAGAAAAAAGCTCTCGAACTTGCGAATACATTGGACAATTACCTTGACTCTGGAAAGGCTTTCACCATAACCCTAATCGGTTCGGAAATTCGTAGCCTGCTGTGGGGAGAACCATAATTGTCTCAGACTTTTTTTCGTTATTTTCACGATTTATTCAAACAGCCGAATCATTCCGATACGCAAGTTTTTCAGCTAGTAGAACTCAAATATGATCGGGTTTATATTTTATACGCATTTCTAATTCATTTCAGTACTTATTTTTTGCTCATCCTTCCTCCGTTTTTTTCGTTTATCGGAGATATGTTTCCCTATCTTTTCGGGATCACAATCGCAAGACTTGTTTTACTTTCGCAAAATTATACGAAAACAACCAAACTAGGATTTATTATTTTTTTCAGCGGATTTGTTTCCGACGGATTATTGTATGCGGCTGTTTGTTCAGCATTAATTCGTGCTCCGAGTCTTGAAAATTTTTATCTGTCTAACGCCTATTTGATGGCAATGAGTGTTCCCGTTCTGCTTTATAGTTTGCGACTGGGCCGTTTGAGTTGTATTTACGGGGCAGTTTATTTTGTATTTTTTCATTTGGTATATATTTATTTTATACCGACAAACATAACCTACTCGACTTCTCTTCTTTCGCGCATCTTTCCGATTTTTATTTTTATAGGATCCGGACTTGTGGGAAGTGTTTTTATTTTAAACAAAAGAAAGAACATTTCCGACTTATACAAGTTATCTGAAGAAAGAAGATACATGCAGCAGGAGTTGGAACTTGCAAAAAAAGTACAAGACGCACTCTTTCCCAAAGATCTGAAAATTCCCGGTATCAAATACAAATACTATAGAAAAAATCCAAACCTGATCGGTGGAGACTTTTTCGATTTTGTACAACTCCGGGAAGGGAACGTGGGAGTGTTTCTTACCGATGTTGCTGGGCATGGAATTTCTTCCGCGATGGTCGCCTCCATTATGAAGGTTTTGGTTTCTACGATTCCTTATCGTTTCAAACTTTCGCCGGGGAAATTATTGGAATATCTGGATGAAAGGTTAGCCAAGGATTTGAACAAATACCATGCCTCTGCGGTGTATCTGTTCTTTGATTTTATAGAAAAAAGATTAAACATAGGAAATGCGGGGCATCCTTATCTGATTCACGCACCTAAGGCCGCTCTTTTTTCCGAGATTGAAACGGACGGTGCCATCTTGGGATTCAATATCCGTTCTCCCATTGTTCAGGAAAAATTACTGAACTTTGCATCGGGAGACAGGTTTGTGATTTATACGGACGGTTTGATTGAGTCCGTGACTTCACGTGGCGAAGAATTAGGTGCGGATGGTTTTTTGCAAATCCTCAACAAAAACCGGGCTTTGACAGAGTTGTATGAACTGGAAAATGCGATTTTACAAGAATTGAAATTAGAATTTGGAATTGAAGCTTTTGCCGACGATACTATGTTTTTATTATTAGAAGTAGATTAAACAAACGGAGATCCATTTTGCCTTTTTTAGAAATACAAAAAAAAACCGATTACGCTTTGGTAACGATCAAACGACCCGAAGCATTGAATGCATTGAATGCGGAACTGATCACTGAAATCGGTGAAGCGGTTAAGACTCTTGAATCCGATCCTTCCATTCGTGCTTTTATTCTTACCGGTGAAGGCAAAGCCTTCGTTGCGGGCGCTGACATTGCCAAGATGAAAGAATACGGAGAAAAAGAAGGTAATCAATTTTCCGACTTGGGCCAATCCGTATTCAGAAAATTGGAACTTTCTCCACTTGTATCGGTTGCAGCCATTAACGGATTTTCTTTGGGCGGTGGACTTGAACTTGCTCTCGCATGTGATATTCGTTATGCGGTTCCCGGCGCAAAGCTAGGACTCCCCGAAGTATCTCTCGGACTCATTCCCGGATTCGGCGGCTCCCAAAGATTGCCCAGACTTATCGGAGTGGGACGGGCAAGCGAACTCATTTTCAGCGGAGATATGATTACCGCGGACGAAGGGTATCGTTTGGGAATTATCAATAAAATTATCGCTCCCGAGGATTTGATTGCAGAATCGGAGAAATTAATTTCTACTATTCTTACCCGGGGTCCTCTTGCGATCAAAGCTGCGAAGTCTGCAATCCGCCAGGGATTGGAAGCAACGCTTGACAAGGGAATGGACTGGGAAAAACAATTGTTCGGTGGTCTTTTTGCAAATACCGAATCCAAAGAAGGACTCGGGGCATTCCTCGAGAAAAGAAAACCGAATTTCGGAGGTTAAATGATGAAAGCTCGGATAACATTTATTTTTATTCTATGGTTTGTGGTGAATTGCGGGCCGACGGAATCCGCCCCGGTTCAGACGGATGTTATCTTTGCCTCGATCGGAAGCCGTTCTCTGAAATTGGAAGTGGCAAACAATCCGAGCGCAAGGGCGGTGGGGCTTATGCACAGAAAGGAAATAGGAGAGGATGAAGGGATGTTATTTGTTTTCCCCAAGGCGGAATACCTTTCCTTTTGGATGAAAAATACCATGATCCCCCTGACCGTCGGTTATTTCGGAGAAGATTTTAGGCTTTTGGAAACCCATGATATGAAGCCCAACCAAACCACAGAGGTTTACAATTCTTTAAATCCTGCCAAATACGCCTTGGAAGTGAACCAAGGTTGGTTTGCCAAAAACAAAATCGGAAAAGATGCCATTCTGATTTTGGAAAAGAAAATTTCCGCGAGGGATTAATCCCTTTCTTTTTACTTGAAAGCGGTCAGGGAGGGGTTAGACTTCTCCTCCATGATCGTAGAAAATAACCGCCTCATCACATTACTTTCCGAAGAACAGAAAGCAGACTTAATTTCTTTAGAAAAACAATTTGCCCACCACCTGGAATATACGATCGGCAAAAACAAATACACACTCGGAAATACTGATATATACAAAGCATTAGGCCATACGGTAAGAGATTTTTTAATCGATCGTTTGAATGTAACTAACGAACGTTATCTGAATGAAGACCCCAAAAAAATATATTATTTTTCGCTCGAATTTCTTATGGGTCGTACTTTGATGAATGCGCTTATCAATTTGGGACTGTACGACATCATCAAACAGATGATAGGTAGCTTCGGATTTGATTTGGAATCCATTTTGGAATTTGAAATGGACGCCGGACTCGGAAACGGAGGTTTGGGAAGGCTCGCCGCTTGTTTTTTGGATTCGATGGCGACTTTGAATATCCCCGGTTTCGGTTACGGGATCAGATACGATTACGGGATTTTCAACCAAATTATTGTTAACGGATCCCAGCTGGAAATGCCGGATCATTGGGACGCGGACGGAGTTCCATATGAAGTGGTTCGTCCCGATATCACTTTTTCCGTAGGATTTTACGGCCATACGGAAACTCATATCACTGGAAAAGGCAAATTGCAATACCGATGGATCCCTGGTGAAACTGTTCTTGCCAGCGCTCATGATTGCCCTGTGCCAGGGTTTAACACGAGTACGGTGAATTACCTTCGCCTTTGGACAGCCAAGTCTTCCGAAGAATTCAATTTGGATTATTTTAACCACGGCGATTATATGAAAGCTGTTCAGGACAAATCCATTTCGGAAAATATTTCCAAAGTACTCTATCCCAATGATACTACAGAACAGGGAAAAATGCTTCGTCTCAAACAACAGTATTTTATGGTTTGCGCTTCTCTTCAGGATATCATCGCACAATACAAACAAGCAAATGTTAGTTTGGATCGTTTGTCTGATAAAATTGCAATCCAGTTGAACGATACTCATCCCAGTATCGGAATTTCGGAATTGATGCGGATCTTAATGGACCAGGAAGACTGGGATTGGGATGATGCCTGGGATCTGACTACAAAAATATTTTCTTATACCAACCATACCGTTTTGCCGGAGGCATTGGAAACCTGGAAGGTGAGTCTTATCGAAACCCTTCTTCCCAGACATATGCAGATCATTTATGAGATCAATCAAAGATTTTTGGAAGATGTGCGTAAATCGGGGAAACTGAACGAGACTGAGATCGAAGAGGTCAGTATCATTGAGGAAGGAAATGAGAAGCGGATTCGGATGGCGAATCTGGCAGTGGTCGGTGCGAACAAAGTGAACGGTGTTGCCGCATTGCATTCCGACCTGATCATCAAAACAATTTTTAAATCTTTCTATAAAATTTTCCCGGACAAGTTCAATAACAAAACAAACGGTATCACACCCAGACGCTGGTTAATCCAGTCTAATCCCAGTTTGACGGCTTTGATCGCCAAAAAAATCGGACCGTCATTTGCTACCGATCTTGAAAAATTAAGAGATTTGGAAAATCACATAGGAGATGCTGAGTTTCGAAATGACTGGGCAAAAGTGAAACAGGTGAACAAAGAAAACCTCGCCAAACTCATCAAAGGAGATACCGGGATCGTAATCGATCCCGACTCCATGATTGATGTACAGGTGAAACGATTTCACGAATACAAAAGACAACTTCTGAATATTTTGCGGGTCATCGCTCTTTACAGGCGGATCAAGGAAAATCCGAATATCACAATCACTCCCCGTACGGTGATTTTCGGAGGAAAGGCGGCGCCGGGATATTATATGGCGAAACTCATCATCAAATTGATCAATAATGTGGCTTCTATTGTAAATCACGATAAGGATGTTGCTGATCGCCTAAAGGTTATTTTTTTGCCGAATTACCGTGTTTCCTTGGCGGAAAAAATCATTCCCGGAACCAATCTTTCGGAACAGATTTCAACTGCGGGAACGGAAGCATCCGGCACAAGCAACATGAAGTTTATGTTAAACGGAGCACTTACCATCGGAACTTTGGACGGTGCCAATGTGGAAATGTTGGAAGAAGTGGGAAGAGAAAACATTTATATCTTCGGATTGAAAACGGAAGAAGTTTTTGCCACCAAACAATCCGGATACGATCCCAGGGATTGGATCGAAAAAAATGAAGAGATGGGCCGTATCCTTAGAATGATTCGAGAAAATTTTTTCTCTCAGAACGAATTAGGTATCTTTATGCCGATTCACGATAGTCTATTTTATACGGATACCTATCTTTTGATGGCTGATTTTAAAGCGTATGATGAAATGCAAAAAAAAGTAGCCGAGGATTTTCGAAACGCGGAAGAATGGACCAAAAAGGCGATCCTCAACGTTGCACGCGCCGGCAAGTTTTCGTCAGATAGAACCATTCGGGAATACGCAAAAGATATTTGGAAGGTTCCACTTTTGTCTACAGTTCCTCCGCAAACCAGCTACCAATTGGGTTAAAAAGAGGGTCGACAGCTTATGAAACCGGTTCAATATCGCTTAGGGTTACCATAATGAGTAAAGGTTATATCATTTGTGTCGATGATGAAGTATCGGTATTAGAAACTTTGGCAGAACAACTTGCTTCTCGTTTTGGGCATTCCCATTCGATTGAAACGGCAAGCAGTGCGGAAGAAGCACTCTCTTTGATTGATGAAATTCAGTCGGGAAACGACATCGTGGAACTCATTGTTTCCGATCAGGTGATGCCAGGGATGAAAGGGGACAAGTTTTTAGAGCAGGTGCATCAAAAACTTCCCGATGCCATCAAGATTCTTCTTACCGGTCAAGCTGGTTTGGATTCTGCGATCTATGCCATCAATCACGGGGGACTCAGTCGGTATGTGGAAAAACCATGGAACATCGAGGAATTGTCCAGGGACATACAAGACCTTCTCGAAAAATTCAGACAAAATCTGGAAAACCAGCATCTTATCCAAGCTCTCAACCGCCGCATTATGGAATTGGAAGGGACAAACAATTAATGCAATTGTACTTCTTTTAATCACGGTTTCCTTTTCATGGCTTTCCGCAAAACCTGGCAAAAAAAAGTCGGTTAAAAAAGAGTCCGGGAAAGAAGTTCAATCGGCTAACAAAACCACTTCGAGTCAGACCATTTCGGAACCGATTGTTTCGAAACAGGCTTCCAAAGAACAACCGGTCTCGAAAAAAGAAGAAATCATTCCGGTAAAGACTGATGTCAAATCTAGTAAAACAGATGGGAACGATTCGAAAAAATCGGCCTTGGATATAAAACCTTCCGTCACTGAAACACCTGCTACAACTGCGACGACTAACGTTTCAACAACTTCTTCTGCGACTATTCCTGCCAACCCGGCTAAGAAGGAACTCACCAAAGAACAACTGGATAAAAAAAAGGATGTACTTTCGAAGGTATTGAAATACGGAACCTCCCAGGAAAGAAAACAGGCGTTATTCGAACTTTTGAAATTTCCGAAAGAACACTCCAAAGAATTGCATATTCAATTGGCCGAAATGTTGAAAGTGGAAAAGGATTTGGGTATGAAGGTGGTAATGCTTCGCACCGTTTCTGAGCTTGGTCTTTCGGAAAACAAAGCCACAATCATCTCTCTGTTTGAAGATCCGAATGAAGACGTATCCAAACAGGCTGTCTCCACTGCCAAAAAATTGAAGTTAACCGAAGCTGTTTCTCCTCTGATAGAAAAATTGAAAAAAGAAGACTTTGCTAAAAATTCAAACGCTACCACTCTTTATATCAACGCTCTTGCCGAGCTTCCCGGCGGGAAAGATGCATCAGGATTTTTGGAAACCAAGTTCAAGGAAAAATTCAATCATCCCGATATGAGGGCGCAGATCGCACTTTATTTCGGAACTGTCGGAAATACGAACGCGGATTCGATACTGCAGGAAGCGGCATTTGACGAATCCCAACCGATCACTCTCCGTTGTTATGCGATCAACTCTCTGGGAAAATTGAAATCCGCATCCGCCAAACCGAAATTATTCGAATTATTGGACTCTCTCAAAAAAACAGCAGGAAAACTGGATGCCAAAAAAGCACAATCGTTGAAGATTTATACGATCGGTGCATTGGTTGTAATGGGAGATAAGGAAATCTTCCAGGAATTGAATGAATTCGCCCGGGATGATGATGCGATGGTTCGCCTTCGTGCGATCGAACATATGGGAAATATGAAAGACCCTGCTGCTTTGGAATTATTGGAATACAAAAAAGACCGGGACCCGAGCCCGAAAGTACAGAAAGCGGCAAAAAAAGCGATCGATCAAATTCAGGGAAAAGAAATCAAAGAAGAGCTTGCGCCCGATCCCAATGAAGCCCAGGAAAAAGATCCTTTGAATGAGAAATAGATGAATCGGATTTTCGGATTTATACTTTTAATTGTATTTGTTTTCCCTCTTTCTACTGAAGAGGGAAAATATTCCGGTTCTATTTCACTTTCCGAAAAAAGAATCCTTCAGGCAAAAGAAGAATGGGTAAAAACAAGTCGGTTTCCCGCAGAATGGAAGTTATACTATAAAGGAAAAGAAGGGGATTTTGTCGTCTTTTACGATTGGAACGGACACGAAATTCATTATCAATACAGAAGGAATAAATTCGATTTAGACGGAGAAGAGTTCGTAAAGGACCTTTTTCCCGGAAACCCTTACCGTGTAACGGGAGTTTGGATGGGTTATTATTATTTCGGATTTGATGCGCGGGGAAAAAGAAAAGCATTTCACGAGAAGAAAATTCTTCCCGCGAATAAAGAGGAATTTGCGGACATTCATACGATTCCTATTTTCAAACTTACAAAGTATGAGGAAATTTTTTCGGACGAACTGTTGTATTGACCAGGTAAAGTTAAACATGTTAAGAAAAAGTTTTGTTCTATTATTCCTTGCTTTTCTGCTTTTGGAATGTGCCGCCGCCAAGCCAAAGCCTCAGATTGACAAACCCAAATCAAACATTGCTCCCAGTCATTTTGTTTTGCACGGTTTTAAGATAGGCCAGAATATTAAAAATATTAAAAACGAATTGGGAGAGCCTACCAAGATTCATAAATTTCCTAACGGCTATATTGCTTATATTTATCAGATGAATCAATACAATCTGGTATTCGAGGCAAATCATATCCGTCAGGATATCGTTTGGGCGATTCAAATTTCCGGTTCAGGTGTTCCTGCCGAATACCATTTGAATGGAATCCAATTGGGTCAGGACATAACAGAATGTATGCGGTACTTCGGTGCGCCGGATATAAGACGAAATGCGACTGATGAGATTACCAAAGCGGAAATTCCCGATACATTATATCTGTCTTATAATCAAAAATCGAATTTTAGCTTGGAGTTTGTGAAAAACAAATTATCCAGTATCAAAATAGAATACAAACAATCCGACTCGGAAATATTGGAAGACTATCCCGATTACAATTTGTTCCTAGAGTCGGCCCGGGGGAAAGATTATTTCTCCTTAGCGGATTTGACTTTTTACGATCCTTTGTTTGTTCTTTCCAAAAAAGAATACCCGGTTGAAAAATCGTTCTATAGCTTTTACAAACAGAAAGAAATCGATTTCTTATTGGATGAAATCGGAGCTTTGAACGATTCCCATCTATTGGATTCTCAATTGAGGGTTCAGGGAAGTGTCTCCGGTTATGTTTATAAATTCAAAAAAGACAATAAAAACTACGAATTTTTTTATGTAAGGTCGTTTGAGGGCTGGGTCATCTACGAACTGATCGTTTATTAAAACCTTAATAAAAATTGAAGGTTTGCATAATAAATATAGGTAACTGTCTCTGTTTTTTGGGATAGACTTAGGTTTAAAGAGAACTCCGGTCCGACCAGTTTTAATTTCCAAAGTTCGTTTCTTTCCATTAGATTTACATTATAATCCGCCGCATAACTCCAGTTTTCGAACCAGGAGCGCATCTCCATTTTTTTGTCTCTGTAGATCCCGCTGATTTCCAATAAATATCCTTGTTGCAAAGGAAAAGAAAGTTTTGTTTCCAATTGCTGTTTCCCCGCTCTGACCTCCCCTCCGATGCTGATTGTATTTTTGTCTTTTCTGAATTCATAAAATAATCCTCTTCCGGCCGCATGGAATTTGTTGAATCCTTCTTCCGTATAGTCTCTATACCGAAATACAACGGCTCCCCAATCTCCGAATAACAAGGGAACGTGTCCACCAAAGCCTGATTCATAACGAAGTCCTTCTTTGGACTGCAATCCCTCCAAAACAAAAAATTTTTTCCATCGCAGTCGTCCGAATTGCAAGTCCTGTCTAACTCCTGTTTGGTCCACCATGTTTTGCATCGGCAGGGAAAGTGCTCCGTTATAATCCCGATAGAGAGTGCCGTCCGCTCCCAAGTCCCAGGATTTTTTTTCAGAACGTGCGTATAAAAATCCGTAAAATTGATCCGTCCTGCCCATTGCTTCTCCCTGAAGGCTGCTGTCCCAACCCAATAGATTTTTATAAGAATCATTGATATAGATACTTCCTATTCGGGAGTAGGGTGCCCAAGTCAATGAATAAGATTGATTAGGTGAAGCGTAATATACCCCGGGTTCAAGAGAAACGGTTTGGGAATGGTAAAGACCGAATTTATGACCTGTTTCCTTTTTCTTGGAATTGATTCCTAAAAAATAAGAATTGAGTATGGGTTGGGTGAGAGGAGAACCGGCTCTGTCAAATGCGGAATAAAAATCAGGATCTTTTGCAAAATAGAAATGAGGTATGGGCTTGTATCTGTTTCCCAAATGCGTTTGAAGATAGGAAAACTGATAGCTGACACTTCCCGAAAAATTTTCATCCCTTTTTTCCAGGATGATTTTATGATCTTCTCCTTTTTTACCCAAATAAAATCCTGAATGATTCTTTTCCGACTTCGGTAGAAAACGAGTGTCCAGATTTTGATAACTCCCTCCAATGAAAAAATAGTCCTTCTCGGGCGGAGGCATTTCGGAAGCTCCCGTGTTTTTCCAGTTCTCTTTCGATTGTTTTTTGTTATGCGGCCTTCCGCCGCTCTGCTCCACATACAATAAAATATTATGTTTTTTTAATATTATATGTATTCTGCCTTGTTCTTTCTTTTGTCTTTTTTGAATCCATTTTCGGAACTCTTCTTTTCCTTTTTGGAATTCGGAAGCCAATTGTATGGATTCCCGTAAGGAGAATCCTTCTTTCATCCAGGTTTGGGTGGTCAAAACAGGTTCTTTTGTTTCAGGAAATAAATTTTTTCCGAAAAAAAATAGATAAAAAAGTGCTAAGATACTGGCAGTTCTCCTGAATTTTCCCCATTTCACACAGAATAAGGAGAAATAAATTGATAAACGGCCCTAAAAAGTCTTGATTTGTAGATAAAAAGGCGACAAAATCTATTTTTTTTTAAGAAAAAGAATCACTAGAAGGTATTTTGTCCCAGGTATTTGGTAAATTAGATGCAGAAACCGATAAAAAATGCAAAAAAACATTGACTTAGCTTCTCATCCGTTAAGTAGTGTAAACAAGCGTATAGTATATTATTGGTAGTTTTTTTAAGTTTTATGTCGTCTAAGATACAGACGCGGAGGAAAACAATATGATCGTTAGATCCATTCATCAACCCGCTTATAACCGCAAAGAAGGTGGACTTCCAGGAAAAGGACCTAAAAAAGGGTTCGCAAACAATTCTGGTGGAAAATCTTTCGAAGAATATCTGCTAGAAGCTTTCCAAGGGGAAGTGGTTCAGAAAGGAGAGTGGGTATCCCCTAAACTCTCTGATCTAGGCCAAAAGAACCTCCGCAAGCTTTGATTTGACCTTGGCCTCTAATAATGCCAAGGTTTCTATTCCTTCCTAGGCTCTAAAGAGCCAAGGGGGCAGTTTCTTATACTTTTCCAGCGATCCAAAACACAAACCCCGCGCAAGGCCCCCGCGTGAAACGCCAGAACGCGGAAAAGAATTTCCTTCTCCCTGATCTCTATTTTCCCTTTATCTAAAAATCTTCCTTACTTGGATTAGTTTCCTTTCCCATTCCAGAACCGGGCCCCCGTTTTCCGAAAATAGTAGTATGGAGAAAATCTTTATCCTTTGGGCACTGGTAAGACGGGACTACGCTTTGCAATATGCGGGTTCCTTTTTGGGGATTTCTTGGATGTTTCTCCAAAACTTGGTTTTGATTTCCATGTATTCCGTCGTGTTCTTGGTTTTGAATTTAAAGACGCCGAACACCCAGGACGATTTTACTGCTTACTTGCTTACAGGTCTTCTTTTTTGGATTCCTTTGCAGGAGTTTTTGGTTAGGGGCACAGGGATTCTTACGGACAATCGTTCCTTACTCAAAAGATCGTCTCTTGGAATTGATTTGTTTATTTGGATTCCGTTTGTACAATATGTGATTCATCTTTCCGTAACATCCCTTCCTGTTTATATTCTGTTGTTCTTTTATGGCAAGATAACCATCTTAGGCGCATTTGGCGGTTGGATCTGCCTTGTATTTGTGGGATTTTATCTGTTGCTTTTGCTCCACTATTTGTCCAGATTGAACGTGTTATTGAAGGATATTTCGCCTTTGATTCGTTTGGTGAGTCAGATACTGTTCTGGGGCATTCCCGTTTTATACTATCCTACTGGTTTTTTGCATCATATCAACGCTCTCAATCCTCTCACCATTCCTTTGGATATATTCAGAACCGTAGTGCTCGTCGGCTATTCTCCCCAGTTTGATTGGTATGGTATCTTTCCTTTTATTTTTTCTTTCTTTTTGGTTTATCTTTTGGCCAAAAGAAAATTCCATTCCATTGTTTTGGATCATCTTTAAAAATGGGCTTCATTCGGATCTCGGAACTTTCCAAGGAGTATTTGGGTTTTTCTTCTCCGAAGAACCGAATCTTGGCCGGGCTTAGTTTCGGTTATCTGGGAATCGACACAAAGTTTCAGGCATTAAAAGGTATCCATTTATCAGCAAATCCGGGGGATGCGATCGGAATTATCGGTAGGAACGGTGCCGGAAAATCTACTTTACTGAAAATACTATCTGGTGTTATACGGGCTGAAAGTGGAAATATGGAAGTCAGCGGTTCTATCCGGGCATTACTGGAGCTCAGTGTAGGTTTCAACCCCGAACTTTCCGGAGAAGAAAATGTATATTATAACGGACTTGTTTGGGGATATAAACCGAATGAGATCCAGGAGATAATGAATTCCGTTTTTGAATTTGCGGGCCTCAGCGAATTCAGAAAAGTTCCTTTGAAAAATTACAGTTCCGGGATGGGGATGCGGCTCGGGTTCAGTCTTGCTACTGCAAAACGTCCCGATATTCTGATTGTAGACGAAGCCTTGGCTGTCGGGGACGCAAGTTTCCAACAAAAGTGTATTAGGCGGTTCAGGGATTTCCTGAGTCTAGGTTCGATTGTGATTTTGGTAAGCCATGATCTGAGTTTGGTCTCTCATTTCTGCAATCGGGTATTGCTTTTGGAAAGAGGCAAACTTCTGTTTGACGGAGAGCCGAAAAAAGCGGTCGAAAACTATATGTTACTACTCGCCGATCCCGAAAATCCCGATTTTTTAAAAAAGGATTCTCATTCGTTCGGGGATTATCTGGAAAATTTGGAAATATATTTTTCCAAGGAGAATAACAGATCTCCCGATCTTTTGTTTGTGGGATCGGAAATTTCCCTCTGCATCGAATTTGCAACCAAGCAAAAGTTAGACGATTTGACCGTCGGATTTCATATAGATGATGAAAAGGGAGTCCGGGTGTTTGGAACCAATACTTTCCATTTAGGCAAAAATCCGGGGAACATAGGCTCCGGTCAGAAAAAAAAGATCAGTTTTGATTTTCCAGTTAATTTTGCAGAAGGCAAATATTCTCTGGGAGTTTCTCTGCACAGGGGCGAGAATCATATAGAAGGAAGTTATTTCTGGGGTGAATCCCTTCATACATTCGAAGTGGAACGGGTAGGTGTTCCCAAATCGGTGGGACTTGCTTATCTGCCGGTTCAAGTGAAATTCGACTAAAGTTCTTCGCCCAATTCAGGCAAATCTGCTTCGAAAAACAGTTTCCTAACCCTCAGGTTTCAAAATTCTGGAGACAATATGAAAGTTTGTGTAGTTGGAACGGGCTATGTTGGCCTGGTTGCAGGAACCTGTTTTGCGGAATACGGAAATGATGTCATCTGTGTAGACAAAGATGAGAAAAAAATTCAAGACTTAGAAAAAGGGATCATACCTATTTACGAACCCGGTCTCTCCGAACTTGTAGCAAGAAATTTTGCGGAAGGGAGATTGAAATTCACCACTTCTCTCAAAGACGGAGTACAAACTTCCGAATTTGTTTTTATCGCAGTGGGAACTCCTACGTCTGACAATGGTTCGGCGGATCTCCGTTTTGTATTCGGGGTCGCGGAAGAAGTCGGCAAGGCAATGAACGGATATAAAATCATTGTGGATAAATCCACGGTTCCCGTGGGAACCGCCGACCAAGTGAAAGCCATCGTTGCAAAAAATACAACTCATCCGTTCGACGTGGTTTCCAATCCTGAATTTTTAAAAGAAGGCGCGGCGATAGATGATTTTATGCGTCCTGAAAGAGTTGTGATCGGTGCCGATTCCGCCATCGCTTCCAAAAAAATGAGCGAACTCTATTCTCCGTTTGTATTGAACGGAAATCCGATTTTAGTGATGGGAGTTCGTTCCGCAGAGTTGACTAAATACGCGTGCAATGCATTCCTTGCTACAAAGATTTCCTTCGTAAATGAAATTGCTAACCTTTGTGATGCGGTCGGTGCCAATTTCGAAGATGTGAGAAAAGGTATGGGAACAGACTCCCGTATCGGAAGACAGTTTTTGTATGCGGGTATCGGTTACGGCGGATCCTGTTTTCCAAAAGATGTAAGAGCTCTCCTTCGCACTGCGGAAGAATACAAATCTTCCATGCACATCATCCAATCCGTGGAAGACGTAAATGAAAAACAAAAAACACGCCTTACTGATAAAATCTTCGAACATTTTAAAACAACCGATATGAAAGGTAAAACTTTCGGAATCTGGGGACTTTCTTTCAAGCCCGGAACGGATGATATGCGGGAAGCTCCTTCGATTCCTTTGATTTTCGAACTTCACAAAAACGGAGCGAAAATTCAGGTGTTCGATCCTGCGGCAAAAGAAACATCCAAGTATTACTTTGACGGTAAAGTCGAATACAAGAACGATCCTTATTCCGCATTACAAGGTGCAGATGCGATGCTGCTTCTAACGGAGTGGAGGGAATTTAGAGAGCCGGATTTCGGCAAAATCAAATCCCTTCTTTCTTCGCCTTTGATTTTTGACGGTAGAAACCAATACAAACCGAATCAAATGAAGGAACTGGGATTTAACTATTATTCCATAGGAAATCGTTAGAATCCTTTTCTGATCGACTCTAAGGTTTCGTCTACGGTTTCTGCATCTTTAGGATCTGTTAGGCGGGGCCTTAGCCCTGTAAGTATTTTTTTTGCGAGTTTCCTTTCTCCTACTTCTTTCAAACACAAACCGTAATACAATTCCGAATCCAGAGAATGATTTGATTTTGGAAATTCTTTCAAAAAAGATTTCCAGGATTTTATGGCTTCGTTCCAGTTTTTTTCCCGAGTGTAGATCAAACCTAAATTGAAGTGAGAATCCTCTTGTAGCTTTTTATTGTTCTCGGATTTTGAATCTAAAATCTTTGTGAAATGAATTTTTGCAAGTTCGTGTTTTTCCGTTTGATAGTAAAAACTGCCCAACCGGAAATGCAGATCATTATCATCCGGATTTTTCTTTAATTCATTTTTAAGATTGGATTCGATATCAGGATTTGCTAAAACTTTTTTGGAAACATGCAACACTGTTTCTTTTGAAGAAAGTCCCGTCAGTTTTGTATGGAAATTGGCATCTTTGTCTATGTATAAAATGGTGGGGTAACCTTCGATTCCGTACTTCTGTATAAGGTTTGGAAATTCTTCTCCGTTTAACCGAATCGTTACGAAGCTTTCCAAGACTTTGGAGACTTGTTCGTCCGGGAAAATTTCCTTTTCCAAAACCTTGCAATACGCACACCAATCCGCATATAAATCGATGAGTATTGGCTTATTCTGCGATTTTGCTTTGGAAAGACCTTTTCCTATGGACGTCTCCCAGATTGTTTCCGAATGGAGAGGCAAAACAAATAGAAATAATAAAATGGAAGCTTGGCGAAGATGGACAAACATTGTTTTTTTAGTTTAGACGGGGCGTGAATTCTTCTCAATCGGTAATTTTCGCTTTTTCGAAATTTGGAGTAAAGATTCCCTGGTAGGAAAGACAATCATTATGGAATTTTTAAGAAAATTAGAAGAAGTATTACAAAAGCGCAAAAACGACCTTCCTGAAAAATCTTATACAGCCGAGTTATTTCGGGACGGAATTGATCGCATCTTAAAAAAAATCGGGGAAGAAGCAGGTGAAGTGATCATCGCTGCAAAGAATACAAATGAAAAGGAACTGATCCACGAAGTGGCGGACTTGATTTTTCATATCGAAGTACTTCTTGTTGAAAAAGGACTCAGTCTTGACGTTATCGCTAAAGAATTAGAGAAACGACACAGCTGAAAGCGGGCTTCGTTGGGAACGTTTTTTTTCATTCTACTTCGAAGTCTATTGTGGATTTTCAGCCCTCTTTCTCTCTTATACCAATTTTTATTTTATCTCGATCGTAGCAGAACGGAATCCTTAAAACTAGGCGAGGTTCTGGTCGTCAGCGTCGGCAATCTCACTGTAGGGGGAACAGGCAAAACTCCCTTCGTTCAGTATTTAATCGGTTACATTCAAAAGCATCACAAAGATTATGCGATCACCATACTTTCCCGTGGGTATGGCGCTACTTTAAGCAAACAAGGCGCTAAAGTGGAACTTCATTCCATTCCCGGAGAAGTAGGCGATGAACCAAAGTTACACAAAGAAAGTTTTCCGGACGTACAAGTCATTATAGGCAGAGATAGATTCGGAAGTTTTCAAAAACACAATTCGGTTCTCGGAAAAAAACATATAGTCATTTTGGATGACGGTTTCCAACACCATAAAATTCAAAGAGATCTCGATATTGTTCTTATGGACGCAAACCGTCCCTTGGGAAACGGATGGACGATTCCTCTGGGAACTTTACGGGAAAGGGACACTTCTTTAAAACGAGCGGATTTGCTTCTATTTACAAAAATTACCGACGAAACTGCAAATCTAGTAAAGAAGTTAGGTGACACTTATTCGAAGAAATTTCCCCGACTTTCCGTTTTTTATTCCAGGTTCCTGGGAAGTTTGATTTTCGGTTCCAATCTTAAAAAAAAATACAGATTGGTGACAGGAGTGGGGAACCCTCAATTTGTTTTGAAGACTGCGAAAGAATGTTTAAAGACAAAAGACATTGAACTCCATGTTTTCCCGGATCATCATCATTATAAAGAAGATGAGTTGCTTTCTATTTTGTCCGAGCTTCCGAAAAATACCGGTTTGGTGACAACGGAAAAGGATTGGGTGAAGTGGAAAGAGTTTCCCAAATTCTTATCCGAATTGGAAAACTTAAAGATCTATCCTGTTTTGATCGGTTTGGAGATAAGGATAGAAGGAACGGATGCGTTCAATCTTCGATTGGAGTCCCTCGTTTCCAATTACGAATCAAAAACCTTTCCGGTTTGAAATCTTCAAACAGTTCCTGCTCGATAGGAAGATCTTCTCCCAACGATTCCCGGACGACAATTTCCGCGCCGAATAGGGAATGATTGAGTCCTCTGGAACCGAGTCCTCCTAAGATGGAAACATCTTTGTAATAACTGATTACCGGAGGTTTGCGGATATGAGACTCTCCCTTTTTGTAAGGGTTGTCTATTTTGAATTGTTCCGAATTAGGAAGTCTTCCAAGAAGAGGTCTTCTGTCTTGGGTTTGGGATCTGCAACTAACTCTTGTTCTGAGAACTTCGGGTGATTTTTCCAAACCTTCCCAGTAGGTTTTTAAAACGGGCAAACTTCTTTTTGCGGATTCCAGTAATTCTATTGTTTCATAGATACGGGTAGTTTCTTCGTATTTAAACTCATCGAAACTTGCTCCGAGCACGGAGCCGAATCCGATATCTTCCGTTAAGTAGTGTCCGAAGAGAATCGAGCTTGTGATCTCGGAAAGTAATTCCGATTTGGGTAAAAGTACAATTTGACCGCGAACTTTTTTGATAGGAAGCCATTTTGTTTTCGGCATTTCCAGGACTTCATTGGCCAGACATAAAAAGAGTTTGTCTGTTTGGTAGGCTCGCTTGTCCGTATTGACTTGCAGGGGGGACTTGTCTTCCCATTCCAAAAAGTTTTCATATGTATGAATTGTTAGGTGAGGAGATGACAATTTACAAAGTAGGGAAACATAGAGAGGAGGGGAAATCGTTTTTCCTTTTGGAAAATAGAGTGCTTCTTTTCCGGGAAGAAAGGAAATATCGTTTTTGATAAATGTTTCTTCTTTTCCCAATCCGTGAGAATCCAAAGAGTGAAAGTATCTGTCTTTGTCCGATTCGGAATCCGTTAAAAAACAAATTCCGTTTTTATAGAAACCGGATCTCTCGGAAGTTGCAATGTTTTCTATTTTTTCCCATTCCTCATTTAAAAAACGGAATGCGGATAATGAGAAGATACTTTCGGATGTTTTATGTTTGGTGAGAAGCGGATAAATTAAACCGCTTGGATTTCCACTGGCTCCTTCGGAAAGATTTTGTTTTTTTTCCAATAGGAGAGTTTTGATTTTTCTTTTGGAAAGGGCATAAGCTACCGAGGCACCGGCGACACCTCCTCCGATGATCACCGCTTCGTAGGTTTGGGGTTTGTCAGATTCCACCAACTAACATTTCCCGTTTGCGACCGAAGCCTGTTTGTTTTTTTACCTGAAATCCGACTGACTCCAGATTGCGTCGGACAAAACCTGCTGCGGTAAACGTAGCGAAGCTCGTCCCTTCTCTGGACAGGTTTCTTATCTTTTGGAATACTTCCGCGGTCCACATCTCCGGATTTTTTGCAGGAGAGAACCCGTCCAAATACCAGGCATCAATTGTTTCTTTCCAATCGCCTAATGTTGCAAGTACGTCGGAGAAATAAACATGTAGATCAAACCGTGTTTTATGAGAAGGGTGCGATACGCTCCAAGTCCAAATGTTAGAACCGGAAGTATCCTTGTCATTTTTCAAAACTTTTTCATAGCTATCCAGTAAATCTATTTCCCAGGTAGGAATTTCCGGAAAATGATTTTTCATAATCTTTAAAGTGGAGGATTCAAGTGGGAATTTTTCCAAACTGTAAAAAGACACATTCGGAGGGCACGTTTCTTTCTTCCAGTTTTCCAAACTGATGAAGTAATTGAGCCCTGTTCCAAACCCGAGTTCTCCAATCGTAAAACTAGAGTTATCCGTTGAGTTCGTTTCTTTCCACTTTTTCTGAATCCGATTTCCTTCAAAAAAAACATAGGCGGACTCTTCCGTTCCGCCTTGTTTGGAAAAATATACGTCTCCGAATCGTTCGGAGATCGGAACTTCATTTTCGAAAAATACTTCTGTCAACGGCCGAAATTTCCCGATTGGAAATCTGTAAATGCTTGCATGATTTCTTCTTTGGTATTCATCACAAAAGGCCCGTACTGTGCAATCGGCTCTCCGATCGGTTGGCCGATCACAAGAATTCCGTCGGCGGTTTGTTTTTCCGGATTTTTAATGGTGATTTCTTCTCCATTGCCGAAGATCCCCAAATAACCGTTGGGAAGTTTTGTATCTCCGATTTCCACATCACCTTCCGATACATGGATGAAACCGTTCCAATCTATAGCGACCGGGATCTGCAAACTACCGTTAGGCTTTAGGAACCAATGAATGTAGAGGATCGGCGTTTTTGACTGGGCTGGTCCTTTTATTCCTGAGATTTCTCCGGACAGAATGTCCGCATGTCCGCCTTCCTGCTCCAGCCTCGCCCAGTCTTTTCTGGAAACATCAAAATAACCTGGTTCAATCATTTTCAACTGGGAAGGAAGGTTGAGCCAAAGCTGATAGCCGCGTAACATTCCATTTTCTTGTTTGGGCATTTCACTATGAACAATCCCGCGTCCTGCGGTCATCCATTGCACTCCGCCTTTTTCCAAAACTCCTTTGTTGCCTTTGGAGTCATTATGCTCCATCACTCCATCCAGAAGATAGGTGACTGTTTCAAATCCCCGATGAGGGTGGTTTGGAAACCCCGCCAAATAATCGTCAGGACTATCGCTTTTAAATGTATCTAACATAAGAAAGGGGTCAAGGTTGGGAAGTTCTTCCGTCCCAAGCATCCTGCGTAATTTGACTCCCGCTCCATCGGTTGCTTCAATACCACTTGTTTTGTATAAAATTTTTCTTTGACCCATAGTATGGATTAGACGAACAAAGTATCGGTTATGGCTAGTCTTAAATTTGAAATCTGCTGTCGGAAAAACCGGGGCAATTCATTTTTCAGCGCCAAAACCTATTTCGGTTTTTGCCGGCTTTCATTGGGTTTTTTGTAAAATCCGGTATAAAAGGAATTAGAAGCCGGAACAATTTCTTTTAAGAACTGTCATATAGTTTATGTTAATTCATAAAACCGATTTCTATGAATAAATAAATTGACTTCGGTTTTGGTAGGAACTAGATTTTATCTCAAGACGTTCTTTCTTTGAGGGTTGTCCAACCCGGGATATAGTAATTTATGATTTATAATATTTTAATATACATATTTGTTTTCCTGGTTGTTATCGGTTTTATCATTTACCTGATCGGGAGATTTCTTCCTGTGGCTCATACTGTGAGCCTCTCTCGGGTATTTCCTTCTTCTCCGGAAATCATTTACAGAAAGATCAAAAGTTTCCAAGATTATCCTTTGTGGCGTCCCGATCTCAAACTGATTCAACCGGTGGATTCTATTTCTTGGAAGGAAACTGACTCTCATAAAAATGTTATGACCTATTCTTTCGTCCGTGATGAAAAGAACCGTCTTATTGAATCCAAAATTATGGATGAGGACAAACCTTTCGGCGGTTCCTGGACGTTTGAACTAAAAATCGTTCCCGATGGAACGGAACTTACGATTACGGAAAACGGAAGAGTATTTTCTCCTGTTTTCCGGTTTGTTTCCAAATATATTTTCGGTCACACCGCAACAATAAAAGCTTACATTAGTTATATGGAAAAGGAATTGAAAAGGTCGGGCAAGAAAAAATGACAGCCGGTTATTCGGGAAAGACTTTGGGGGACAAACTGGGAATTAAGGAAGGCATGAATATTTTTTTTCATTCTTTGCCGAATGATGTGGAATCCGATCTTTCCGCTTATTTGTCCGAAGTGAAGGTTTCCAAAACATTAAAGGGACCTCTTGACTATTTGCATCTTTTCACCAAAGAGAAAAAAGAGTTGGAGAAAAGATTCCCCGAACTGGTTTCCCATTTGGCCGAGAAGGGAATGATTTGGATTTCCTGGCCCAAAGGTTCTTCGAAAGTTCTCACGGATATCAACGAAAATACAGTAAGAGAGATCGGTTTGTCTTTGGGGGTTGTGGATGTAAAGGTATGCGCAGTATCCGAAGTATGGTCCGGCTTGAAATTTTTAAGAAGAAAAAAATAAACATTATAAAATGATTGAATTGAAAACGGACCTGTGTAGTCTCCTTTCGAATGAATTGACCTAGAAGGCAGGTTTCCCATGTTTCTTTTTCCGACTCCTCCACCTTACGATGCCTTGGAATGGGCTAAAAAATCCTTCAACCAAAGAGCAAAGCTCGCCTGCCAGGCATGGGCTGTGCAAGGGTATGGTTCGCCTTTGGGTGCGTACATTGTGTATGCATTGAAACTTGTTTTTTATATTTGGGCCTGGGGCTTCTTCTGTTCTTTCACTCCCGGTCTTGGAGCCTGGGACTCCATCTCATGGTGGTGGAATCCCATTGCATTCCAAAAGGCGATCGTATGGAGTTTGTGTTTCGAAGTATTGGGGTTAGGCTGCGGAAGCGGGCCTCTTACAGGAAGATACTTTCCGCCGATCGGTGGTTTTTTATATTTTCTTTACCCCGGAACCACCAAACTTCCATTATTTGATGGAGCTCCGATCATAGGAAACAGAACCCGGAGTATTTTGGAAGTAGGTCTGTATTTGGCTCTCCTGGTATTTTTATATCTGGCTTTGGTTCATCCGAATCCCGGATTGAACGAATATCTTCCTATCATAGTCATATTACCGATATTAGGCGTTTTGGACAAGACGGTATTTCTCGCAGCACGGGCTGAACACTATTGGGTGACTGTAGTAGTGTTTGCTTTTGCCGGAAATTGGATTGCCGGTGCCATGGCCGTGCAAATTGCACTTTGGTTTTTTGCCGGCTTCTCCAAACTCAACCACCATTTCCCTTATGTTGTATGTGTGATGGCGAGTAATAGTCCGTTCACTCCTTTCAGCTGGTATAGGAAAGCAATGTACCGCAATTATCCGGAGGATTTGAATCCTTCCTCGATTGCCATTCTCAAAGCAAGAATGGGGATTGCCTTGGAGATGGGAACTCCGATTGTACTTTTGTTAGGTTGTATTCTCGGTTCGTATGATGTGGTTGTATTCGGCTTGGTATTGATGGTTTTACTTCATAGTTATATCACAAGCAATGTACCTATGGGTGTTCCTATCGAATGGAATTTTCTTGTAGTTTATGCGGGTTTTTTTCTGTTTGGTATGAATTCCCATGTGATTCCTTTTGCGGTAGATTCCTATCCTATTCTGGCGTTTATCATCCTTACTAGTTTTGTTCTTCCGCTTTTGGGAAATATAAAACCGGAATGGGTTTCGTTTTTGCTCGCTATGCGGTATTATGCGGGGAACTGGGCATGCGGTGCTTGGCTCTTCAAAGGAGATAGCGCAAACAAACTGGATCAGTTGAAAAAAACATCCGCCGGGATTTATAAACAATTGGATCGTTTCTATCCAAGAAATGCCTCCGTCGGACTTTTAAGCAAGGTTATGGCATTTCGATTGATGCACTTGCATGGAAGGGCATTCCAACAACTGGTTCCCAAGGCGGTAGATCGCTCCGAAGATTACGAATGGATGGAAGGCGAACTCGTGGCGGGGCTTGTGTTAGGTTGGAATTTCGGAGAAGGTCATCTTCACAACGAACAACTATTACGTTTGGTTCAGGCGCAATGCAATTTTGAAGAAGGAGAGCTTCGATGTATCTTTTTGGAGGCACAGCCAATCGGAAAATCCACACAAGAGTATCGGATTTATGACGCTAAAAAAGGACTGCTGTCTTCGGGAACGGTAGATGTTCGGGAGCTAAGGAAACTTCAGGCTTGGCCGGCTCATTGAGATTGTTTTCATCATGAACTTTGCCAAAGACCGGTATGATGTTTGTATCGTAGGTTCCGGCCCCAACGGTTTGGCTGCCGCTTCCGTTTTTGCCAATGCGGGTTATTCCGTATTGATTTTGGAAGTAAAAGATAGGTTAGGTGGTGGAATGAGAACGGGTGAGTTGACCCTTCCGGGTTTTCGGCATGATATTTGTTCCGGAGCTCATCCCATGGGGATTTTATCTCCGTATTTGAAAACACTTCCTTTGGAGAAACATGGCCTGCATTGGATCGAACCCACGGCATCCGTAGCACACCCATTAGATGGCGAGCCTGCGGTAATGCTTTATCCTTCCTTGAAAGAAACAGCGGAAGGTTTGGGAAAGGATGAGAATTCGTATATAAAACTCATTCGGCCATTTTTGAATCATCCGGAAGGTTTGCTTGCGGACGCGCTGGCCCCTCTGGGGATTCCAAAACATCCGCTATCTCTTTTACGATTCGGACTTTTGGGGATCCGTTCCGCAAAAGGACTTGCTATGAGTCGTTTTGAAGGAGAGCGGGCAAAGGCTTTGTTTGCGGGACTTGCTGCTCATTCCATTCTTCCTTTGGACAGTTTTCTTACTGCCGCCTTAGGACTGTTATTTGCTATTACGGGGCATATGAAATCTTGGCCTGTGGTGAAGGGAGGTTCCGAAGGAATCGCCACATCATTAGTCGCCTATTTGAAAACCTTGGGAGTCGAATTCAAAACTGATTTTTATGTAGGCAGTTTACGCCAACTACCCAAAACCAAGGTCATAATGTTTGACACGGATCCGGTTCAATTGGCAAATATTGCGGGTTCGGTATTGCCCGGCGGATATACGAAACGATTGAAGTCGTATCGGTACGGACCTGGAGTATTTAAACTGGATTGGGCGTTAGACGGTCCTATCCCTTGGAAAGACCGGAATTGTTTATTGGCATCTACTGTTCATTTGGGTGGAACCTTGGAGGAAATCGTTTTTGGTGAAGCGTCTGTTTGGCGGGGAATACATCCTGAAAAACCATATGTACTTCTCGTTCAGCAAAGTCAGTTTGATCCCACCCGCGCACCTCAAGGGAAACATACCGGTTATGCCTATTGCCATGTTCCTTTCGGTTCAACCCTTGATTTGACAAATACGATTGAAGATCAAGTTGAACGGTTTGCCCCCGGGTTTAAGGATCGGATTTTATTCCGCCATAAAATGAATACAAAAGATTTTGAAACGTATAATTATAATTATGCGGGAGGTGCGATTACAGGAGGCGTTGCCGACATTCCTCAGGCATTTCTTCGTCCGGTTGCAAGATGGAATCCTTACAGTACGCCGAATCCGCATATTTTTATCTGTTCTGCATCCACTCCTCCCGGAGGAGGCGTTCATGGGATGTGCGGCTATCATGCAGCGAATTCGGTTTTAAGGAAACTGGAACGATTAAAAGATATGGATCGATTTTAGATTCCGGAGGAAATGTCTTTGATGAAAGACAAGATTGACAAAACAAAATTTAAATTCAAATATTCGCTGAGAGTTCGTTATTCGGAAGTTGATTCCCAAGGGATTGTATTCAATGCAAATTATCTGAATTATATTGATGTCCTGATTACGGAATATTTCCGATCCAAAGGAATTTCATACCATCATTTTGTAGAAAAGTATTCTAACGACTTTCATGTCATCCGATCTCTTCTTGATTACAAATCATCTGCAAAATTCGATGATGAATTGGATTTGTACATCGGAGGAGAATACAAAGGACCGAAGATCTTTTGGAGTATAGGTATTTATAAAGAAGACCGATTGATTTGTTCCGGGGAATTGACTTATATTTCCATGAATACCGTGAATCGAAAGATAATGAATGTTAAGCTTGAGATTGCGGAAATTTTAAAGCTTTCCGAAAAACAGGCAGAATAGGAAGCATAAATTCGCAATTTCACTTGTCACTGAGGGATTGGATGTTTCTCTGGCGGGGTCATGCAAAAAATCGGAACTCCTTTTTCTTCTTCCTCTACAAAACTTGTTTTACTCGGCTCGGGGGAACTCGGTAAAGAAGTCGCTATCGAAGCACAGCGATTCGGAATCCATGTCATAGCGATTGATCGATATCCCAACGCCCCCGCAATGCAAGTCGCGCATGAATTCAGAGTCATTGATATGTTGGATCCGATCGTTTTGGAGTCCACACTTCGTGAGATCAAACCGGATTTTATCGTTCCTGAAATTGAAGCCATTCATACCAAAACATTGGAAAAATTGGAGGTCGACGGTTTTAAAATTGTTCCCAGTGCCAAGGCAGTGAATCTAACTATGAATCGGGAAGGGATTCGGAATTTTGCAAGTGTCGAACTCGGATTAAAAACATCTAACTATCGTTTTGCGGATAATCCGTCTGAATTTCAAAACTTTATTAAGGAAATCGGATTGCCTTGTGTGGTAAAGCCTATCATGAGTTCTTCCGGAAAGGGACAAAGCCTCATCCGGGAAGAGAAAGACATTCCGGATGCCTGGGAATACGGCCAAACCGGCGGAAGATCGGGAAAAGGGCGAATGATCATAGAAGAGTTCATTTCCTTCGATTTTGAAATCACTTTACTCACCATACGTCATATAGGCGGAACCGATTTTCTAGAACCGATCGGGCATAAACAAGTTCACGGAGATTACGTGGAATCCTGGATGCCTCAATGTATGTCCGATTTGGCACTAATGTCTGCTAAGCGGATTGCGGAAAAAGTAACAACCGGTTTGGGCGGTTATGGGATTTTCGGAGTGGAGTTATTTATCAAAGGAGATGAAGTTTATTTCAGTGAAGTTTCTCCGAGGCCGCATGATACCGGTCTTGTCACTTTGATCAGCCAAAATTATTCCGAGTTCTCACTTCATGTCCGTGCCTTGCTCGGTTTACCTATCCCTGAATTGGAATATTATACTCCTGCGGCTTCAGCGGCCATTTTATTCGAAGGAAATATTTCTTCTCCCGGTTTTAAAGGAATGGAGAAAGCATTATCAGTAAAGAATGCCGACATTCGATTGTTCGGAAAGCCGGAGATTCAAGGAAAACGTAGAATGGGTGTGGCTCTTGCCAAAGGAGAAACGATTGAAAAAGCTCGCGCGAATGCTAGGCAAATTCGTGATTTTATCGGGTTGGATATTTGAAATTTAAAACGCTGGTTTTGATGAAATAGAATATATATCCAACATCGGATAGGCTGCCAATAAGATTCGCAGTGTCAACTTTCGTCGGTATTTAATATCTTTCTTCGAATCAACAACAGAAGTATTAACGAAAAACAAGCGAACGCGATAAACCCAGGGAACAAAACGGTTGTTAATGAATAGTGCTCTAATGCGAAGATTGAAATAATATTTCTAACTAGAAAAAGAAGAAAGAACGATATTTTTTCTTCAAAAGGAAAATAGTAACTCTTCTTAATAGTGGGTCCGAACCCGAGCAAGTCGGTAATGGTTAATATTAAAATGGCAATCAAAGGATCCGATGTCAAATACCAAAAAGGTATGGAAGAAATTGCTAATATAAAAAAAAGCCAATCCATCTTGGTAATTGAGTTATCCGACTTGTTGATAAAAGCAATCACAGCAACGTAAATTGTAATTAATCCCGAAATTCCAATAGGCCAAGCTCCCGCGCCTCCATTATCTTTTAATTGTGCTAAAAAAGCTATGAATGTAGTCATCCCCCAAATGATCCAAGAAAAAACATGGGGTTTTATCTTTCCTTTCAAAATGGAACGGATATAGGGGAAGAAGGCAAATACCGTCAAACCTATTGCGATTAAACTAAAAATGTATTTATGCATTGAAATTGATAGATTTTCGATTAAATATTAGAGTAGGTAGTATACTTTATCTTTTGATCGGATTATTACAATCTTTAAGAATGCACGCTTTTGAACATTCATTATTGTTTCGTTTATCCCGCATGTTTTGTGTGTTATCCGACGTTCGTATACCCTCCACCGATATTGTGGACACCTGCTTAGGCAGCCAACTCCAGTTCGAACATAACAAGAGTTTTGTAATCGATAGCCGAATGTAACCTTTTTCTATTATAAAGATTTCAATATAATAGAAAATATCTGATCTGGCTTCATCAAGATTTTTGAATCTTCGATGATTTGTAAATTCTCTTTTTAAAGTAGAGAAGAAACTTTCTGCC
>NZ_RQHV01000072.1 GCF_004771005.1 Leptospira ilyithenensis | reverse complement strand
AAACATCTCTCTTGCTTTTAAGAGAAGAGAGACTTTATCTATGTTTTGTTGGGCGCCTCGCATCTTTTCTTTTACAATTCCTCTTTTTTGTTAACCGACCACGCTCTCCCTCGACGGCAACGCTCGGTCGATCGTTGGCGCGGGGGCTTCATTTAATATTACACTATTCTTTTTCTTCATTTTCAGCCGCCTTCCTGGCATCATCTGGATTTATACATTCTAGTTCTTTAGGGGGATATATATCTTTATTCTTTAGTAATTCGTCCTTATCAATTTGGCAAAATGCTTCACTAGGCAACTCATGGCTTTTAGGGAAGTAACGGTATATCCCTCTTAAATTACTACTTCGATCCAATACATCTTTTGGATAGTCAACCAATTGGAAATGCTTTGAATCCAATATGACAAAAGTAAATTTGCCTTTTCTTGGAATTAAATTTCCTTTGCCTACTCTAGGGCTCCCATTCGTATAATCTCCAAAATACATGTCGCATTTGTTTTTATTACACTCTAATTTTGTAATTGCCTTTGGCCATTCTTCAAACCATTTACCAGTAATGCCTTCAAAAATATGAGTTCCATTAGGCAATGTATAAAACCCAAAATCACAAGATACAAAATCATGCTTACTAAAACCTCGTTTCGGATCTTTCTTCAAAGATTCAAAGGCCTCATAATTAACTATTTGAAACTCTTCCCAACATTCCTCCCCACCAACTCTTTCGAAAAAAGACCAGTTATAGATTGAATTATTAATCTTTTCTTCAAATGGAATCCCTGGAGCTTCTTCCTTATTAACCGTTACAGTTTCCTCTTTCTTTTCTGCTGCTTTTTCCCCACAACCAATCAATAAAAACAGAAACAGAATTACTATACTTCTAATCATTTTACAGTGCTCCAATCAAATGTCTCTGGATCTTGAGGTACACCATTCTTCATAATTGTAAAGTGTAAATGAGACCCTTCAGAATGGCCCGAATTTCCGGATAATCCGATCAAATCCCCAGGATTAATATCCTGTTTTAACGAAACATTTATATTACTTAAATGTCCATATCTAACTTTTACGGTATTCGATCCCGAGCCATATTCGACTTCTACATACGCACCCAAGTCTGGACTTCCATTTAAGAATCTTTCCGGACTATTCACGACCTCGGTCACTTTTCCGGTTCCAACAGATCCAAGTGGTGTTCCTTCTTTCATATAAATATCTACGCCGTTATGATTTCTTTTAACAGAATTTGGATCAGTGATAGGCAAAGTTCTACCTCCACCATCATCTCCCGTCTGCACATCATAAGGATAAGTAATCGTAAGTCCATTTGCTTTCACATCAACCGGATATCTTACTTCTAACGTTTTTCCATCAGGGCCTTCACGATAGATTTTGCTAAGTTCTCCTTGTCCAGGACCGACAGCCATTGTTTCTACCTTGGTAGGTATTCTCTCAACATTTACCAGACTACTACTGTCGCTTAGATAACCCTTATTGTTAAATTCAGCTATGTATTTATTGGCTTGTTTCTCTGAGATATTTTCACGTCTCAAAGTTGCATCCAGTTTCTTAATATCTGCCGCATCAGCTCCATCTAGTTTAAAGCCGTTCGATTCCAGCCATTGTTTTCGAATATGAGCTGGTAGTTCCGCAGCTACTTTATCAG
>NZ_RQHV01000012.1 GCF_004771005.1 Leptospira ilyithenensis | reverse complement strand
GATGATGTTGACTTCGATCCGAACAGACTGTCTTTAACAGATAAAGCGGAATATGATCGTCTTGTTAAAGAAGCGGCAGAGGCGGAACGTGCCGCTGAGAGTGCTAGTTTAGTAGCTGATAATGGAAATACAAATACAGCATTTTGGGAAGCTGCTAAAGCAAAAGCCGGTGAAGCCAGGAAAGCTCTTTCTGAATTTACAAGAAATGTAGCTAGGGCAATGGGAGTTAATACTATTCCTAACATGAACGGGGTTAGTTTACCTGTGAGAGAAACTGCCGCCCTGGGAAATCCGAACGAAGTCAGTCTTCCTCAAAATAAATTATCTCAAATTGATGAGAATGCCTCCAAACTAAATGACAAATTAAGTAAACTTGGAATAGAGTTAGGTGAAGTAGGAAAAGGTTATTCTGATAAAGCATTTAATGATTTAGATGCAGGTGGTAAGGTAGATAAGATAAAGAAAGATTTGGATGCACTTACAAAACAGAAAACTGATTTGGAAGCGCAGAGAGATACTTTGAAAAAGAGCTCCGCCGAAAGATTGAAATATGAAGCTGCATTGAAGGATTTAGATCAACTGTCAGGAAAAATCAAATTTCAGGAAGTTTTGCTTCGATCTACTCCGTTGGAAATTCAGAGGGATGCTTTAGGTAACATAAAACCAGAATCACTGCTTGGTGAAGGTAGAGCGATTATCGATACCAATGATCTTAAGCAAATGCTAACTTCGGGTTATTTTACGCAGGATAAAGATCATATGGGTAAAATTATGGCGAATATAGCCCAAGAGTTAAATAAGTTTCCTGAGGGCAGTTTTCCGATTAAACAGATAGGAATTGCAGGAACTAAACCACTAGACTATATAACAGGAGAGGCAAAAATCCGTGCGATGTTCAATGATCCGAACTTTGCAGCGGGCGCTTCGTCAGGAATGTGTTACTCATTTGTGAATTATACGATGCAGAAAGCAAATGGAATAGAAACAAGATCATTTTCTCAGTGGTATGTAGACAACGTAAATGAAGGACGGATCGGTTCCGGAGAAACTCAAGGCGGAAGCACAGGGATTTTTGAAGGAACTGGCGACGTGAATCCTTACACTTATGGTGATGGAAGAAATGTAAACGGGGTGAATTATGGAACGTATAAAGAGCCGTTAAGAATTGATCACCAGGATGTAGCTGCTGTTAAAAGATCTGTCACAAAACTAAATAATAGTTCCGCACAGACTGCCATATTGCATATTGATACAGGTAGGGATGGATCAGAAGGAGATCATTATATTACGATCATGCGAAACTCTGAAACTGGAACTTGGGAAACAGTGGATCATACGAGTGGTGATCAACCAAGAAGAGGGTCAAATCCGTTTGATCCAAAAATGGGGCTTTTACAAGATATCAGAAGGATAACATATGTTGATTAGAATATTTATAATATTAATCGGGTCTTTGTTGTTACAATATTGTAGTAATAAGAACAATATGCATATAACCGATCTAAAAACAGGAAAATCAGAATATTATATAAACTCTGATGCAGAAAGATGTTTTGTTATATGGGGAGGAGGAGATAAAGTTTTTTTGAAGCTTTTAACGGAAAGATTTAAAATTACTTTTGATGAAATTGAGAGTTATGGAGGAGGGTTGAACTATCGTGTGATTGTATCCAAAGATTCGATTCGGTTCAAAACTTATGGGAGCGAGCAAGTTCATAAATATAAAGTAAAACAAATTTCA
>NZ_RQHV01000068.1 GCF_004771005.1 Leptospira ilyithenensis | reverse complement strand
TGCACTCCCTTATGGGAACTCCCGATCGTTGGGTCACAAGCGTAGTCGTTGCCAACCTATATACGGATAGTTACAATCTTTATAACCGATCCCCTTATGGATGGAATAGCGTATCACATACAGAAGGGAATCTGTTAGTAGACAGCGCTGCCGGAAATCCTTACGACATTTGGTACCAACACCAGCACTGGGCTGTTCCTCAAAACCAAATGGGTGCCATAGGATATCGTGTTTTGTATACAATGCATGACCAGCATTCTGCGGACATGGCTTCATACTGGGACTCAAACTCCACATCTCTCACAGGTCAGCTCAGCAAATATACAAACGATATAAACCCAGCGATCAGCAGCTGGGAAGGTCAAGTTGCAAGCTATAGCAGCTTTTACGAACAGTGGAAAACAAACGCGGATGCACTGAAAGAACAGGCCAAGACTGATTATGAAAATTCACTCGCCGACCTTGAGACAAAGAAAACAGCCTGGCTTTCCAAGTTGGAAGCGGAAAGACAGGATGGAATCTTAAAATGGGCAGAACTGAAAAGGGAAGCTGCGAGTGCGGAATCAAAATCGGATATAGCCACCCTCAAGGCAGAGCTAAAAGCAACCAAGTCCTCCGTGACCGACTTTTCCACAGGAACGGAATCTGTGTTGAGTAGTTATGACGATAGTCTAACAAGACTTACTACAAAAGAATTTGTATTCAACGAACCGGTTCAGAAACAAGCTGTCATCACTCAAAATACAAGTATGGGACTCGGAGAATTTTTCTCTAAGGACCGAAGTCTGTCGGAAGTGTCAAAAATATCTGTATTTGATAAAGTTTCCACTATGGGAAGTTTCTCGTTAGGCGGTGTAGCTGCGGGGATAGGACTTGTCCAGACAGATCCTGTTATTTATAAAACAATCAGCCTGGTAGAATCTGCTACGGGAGCTGTAGGAGGATTTGTATCTTCTCTTACAGGAAATACATCCGGTGGACAATCGTATTCTATTTTCAATGCGGCGAGCCAAAAGAAAGTTGAGACAAGTTTGAAGGTGGATGGCAAAGACATCAGTACTATTTTCAGCAACACAGCGAACGGAGTGTACCAATATTCCCAACTGCTCTCTACCAATGAAAACAACGAGAGAATGGCTGACAAAGAACAGGAGAAATTACTCAACCAGATCACATACGGAATCAAATGGGAAGACCGCGTTGTTCTCAAATACAATGACAATGGAGTGTTGGAAGGAAACAAGGAATTCCAACATATCTTGAATCAGATGAATGATTCCAAGTTCAAACCCATGACCGATTGCATGGCGGAAAAGGGAGCAACGCAGGAAGGTTGTTTTAAGACTACTTTCAAGGATTCGATTGCTTATATGCAAGGGCAAGGTTTTGAATACCAAAATGGAATGATTGTCAGGTCGCTTAATAAGATGGAGAAAATATTACTCGGTCAAACAACGGGACTTACGATGACTGCAGAAGAGAAGGCATTGACTGGCACTTGTTATGTGGACCCGACACAGTGCAAGAGTCTACTGAGACAAGATTATACTTATACAGTCAATAAAGAAACAAACATAGCTACACTTACAAAGTCGATCAGTAACGGTCAGATCGGTGGGAGAAGAGATGGAAAATACATCAGTGGAGCACAAACTGAGACCCGTTATGTGAGCTTGGCGGAAGTCAAGCCGATCATGGCTCCCAAAGGAAAAGATTTATTTGACTCCTGGGGTGAAGAAGAATGGGACAATATAGGATCCCAACAGAATGCAGTGCTTAAGAATTTCTACGATGTGGGTCTTGCGGGAGATGTTAAGAGAATATCTTCGGCGGCAAACGATATATCTGCGGGCAAAGATAGAAACGAGAAGAAATTCCAGGAAGCGAAGATTGCTGCTGAGTCTGCGGATTCATTTATCAAAGATATGATTATGGCTTATATTTCCGGTGGTGTGGCGG
>NZ_RQHV01000024.1 GCF_004771005.1 Leptospira ilyithenensis | reverse complement strand
GGATTAAGGCCCTTTTCTGGGAAGGATCGGCTATGCCTATTTGATTTTTTAAAAACCGATTTGCGGCAAGATTCCCGGAAATAATACGAGCTAATCGGTCGAACTTTGCTATTTTTTACCAAAATCATTCCATCGAAACAAAATTCCTCCAGTTTAGCGGACGTTTTGTCCGCTATTATAGTTTTTACGAGGCACAGGTCCACATAACAAGGCGTTCGATGCTTCACGCTCTTTTTCGCGGAACTTCCTGTTCCGACGAAAAAACTTCGGCCATCCCTGGCCTCCGTTACCGCGAGAAACATCTCTCTTGCTTTTAAGAGAAGAGAGACTTTATCTATATTTTGTTGGGCGCCTCGCATCTTTTCTTTTCCAGTTCCTCTCTTTCGTTAAACGACCGTGCTCTTCCGCGACTCCGCCTATCGGCTTCGGTCCTTCGGACGACGACCTTTCGGTCGTCCCGCTCCGATCACTGCCGCGGGGTTTGGTTTTAATATTACACTATTCTTTTTCTTCATTTTCAGCCGCCTTCCTGGCATCATCTGGATTTATACATTCTAGTTCTTTAGGGGGATATATATCTTTATTCTTTAGTAATTCGTCCTTATCAATTTGACAAAATGCTTCTGCGGGTAGGTCATGGGCATTGGGGAAATAGCGATAAATTCCACGAATATCGCGATTTCCATCAAGCACATCTTTGGGATAGTTGACTAATTCTAGGTGTTTAGAGTCTAATATAACAAAAGTAAACTTGCCTTTTCTTGGAATATAGCCGCCTTTGCCTACTCTAGGGTTCCCATTCGTATAATCTCCAAAATACATTTCACATTTATTTCTATTACATTCTAATTTTGTGATTGCTTTAGGTGATTCCTCAAACCAGCCTCCCAATGCTCCGTTAAATATATGAGTGCCGCCGGGTAAGGTATAAAATTCTAAACTACAAGCTACGAAATCCCGAACTGCTTGTCTGGGACCTGGTCCGTTCTTTCTCGCTTCAAAGGCTTCATAATTAACTATTTGAAACTGCTCCCAACATTCCTCTCCGCCGACTCTTTCAAAAAAAGACCAGTTGTAGATTGAATTATTAATCTTTTCTTCAAATGCAATCCCTGAAGTTTCTTCCTTCTTAACTGCGGTCATTTCTTCTTTCTTTTCTACTGCTTTTTTCTCACACCCAATCAATAAAAACAGAAACAGAATTACCGTTCTTCTAAACCCGATCATTTTATAGTGCTCCAATCAAAAGTCTCTGGATCTTGAAGTACACCATTTTTTATAATTGTAAAGTGTAAATGTGGTCCTTCTGAATGACCAGAATTCCCGGATAATCCAACTAAATCACCAGGTTTGACAAAATCATGTTGATTAACATTTATATTACTTAAATGTCCATAAGTTACTCTTACTGTATTCGGTATTTCACCATATTCAATAGTAACAGAAGCACCCGTTTCGGGACTTCCATTTAAGAAACTCTCTGGAGTATTTACAACTTTGATAACTTGTCCGGTTCCAAGAGAACCAAGTTGTGTCCCTTCTTTCACGTAAATATCTACGCCGTTATGATTTCTTTTAACAGAATTTGGATCTGTAATAGGCAAAGTTCTACCTCCACCATCATCTCCCGTCTGCACATCATAAGGATAAGTAATCGTAAGTCCGTTGTTTTTCACATCAATCGGATATCTTACTTCTATCGTTTTTCCATCAGTGCCTTCACGATAGATTTTGCTAAGTTCTCCTTGTCCAGGACCGACAGACATTGTTTCTACTTTAGTAGGTATTCTTTCAACATTTACCAGACTACTACTTTCGCTTAGATAACCCTTATTGTTGAATTCGGCGATGTATTTATTGGCTTGTTTGTCGGAGATATTTTCTCGTCTTAAAGTGGCATCTAATTTCTTAATATCTGCTGCATTAGCTTTGTCTAGTTTAAAGCCGTTCGATTCCAGCCATTGTTTTCGAATATGAGCTGGTAGTTCCGCAGCTACTTTATCAG
>NZ_RQHV01000028.1 GCF_004771005.1 Leptospira ilyithenensis | reverse complement strand
CACTACCGTGACAATGACATATATTTATCATAATATTTTTATATATTAATATTAAAATATATAGTTATCAAAACTTTTGCTTCGAAAAAATCCTATCTTTTATTGCCGGATTGTTTCGAACATTACTTTTCCACTACCTAAAAGGACTCGGAGGAGACGGAGTCATGTTAGCATAAGGAGCAAAGGCGGGCAGAAAGCCCCATCTTAATTGTAACCTTGCGGAAGCTTGAGTCACTACATCGGACACTATGAGCACTACTCCTTTTTTTTTCATTTCTTCCAAGTACAAGCGCATCATTTGCGTTCCCCCACCCCGTATTGAGAAACCTTCCCGACGATATTCTTCAACAACATCATATGGACTACTGAGCGTTAATTGGAGTTCCGCAACTCTATCCGGGGAATCCATGCTCCCCAAAAGTAAAGATACAGGTCTATTTTTGAAATAAGTTACAATCAGAATCAGATTTTTGTCAGAATCAAATGAATCTGTCCATTCCCGAAAGAGCTTAGCGAGCCAACTTGCAGAAGAATAATAGCTCTTTTTATCCTTAGAAAGACCGCCCATTCCCGCAGCTCTAAGATATTGCGCGTCCCAATCTTCTAAAATAGATATAACATCATTTAGAAAAGGGGACCGGGGAACCCCTGGCTGGAAATCCCTGCTATATACAATGTCGCTGGTAAACCTCTCGGGGGAAGATCGCCACTGATTATTAGCTGACAAAACCTGAGGAATCTGGTCAGGCCGCACCCAATTTGTCAAGGTACTCATATCTAGTTCATAATCTCCAATATACAGGTCTTGGGAATCTGCACTTGCAAAATTAGTATCGATCCTTTGGATGAATTCATTCCTTACGTCATTTCTTTGTTCTTCGGAATAATCTTGCAACTGTACCGCTTCCCAATACCTGCTGACTTGAACAGCGGAGGAAAGTAAATACCGTGCTTCCCTCCCTCCATCACCACTATCTCTTGTTAGTTCCTGGACAGAGGAAATAAGCTGATTTTCCGGGTCTGCCTGACTGGAAGAACTAGGCTGGCCTGTTCCCCGACCGCCAAGGATATTTTGAACCATATCATTGATGGTCGTGCGATCAGCAAACATCGTACTGATTCTGCCCCAAAACAACTGAACAAAAGAGGTTATCAGATCCAAACTATTACGTATGCAGCGTCGGGAAACCGACTCATCGTCTTCTCGTGTTTTGCGATGTGCAATCACTTCACGGTACGGAACCCTACATGTAACGGAGGTTGTGACAGCTGCGACAAGATTTACATTTTCGCTACTTACTACCCGCCTGAGTGAAAATTCATCGGCTGGGTTTTGTTCTGGCTTATCATCCACCTGCACCTGGTTAGGATAAGATCCGGAGACATATACAGGATCCCCCGTATCCGGAACATGTTGCTGTATGTTATGGGCAGGTGGTGCTCCTACTTTTTCGCAAGCATTGACGAACAGAAAATCAAAAAATGCCAAAAGTGGATTGGAACAAGCAAGCTCTGTAAGTGAACGAGTCGGACGATCTCCGGAATTTGATTTTTGACCGGAGATATCTTCTCTGACCGCAAACGTAATACCTGTTATTTCCAACTTTTTAAGATATTCACTCGAATGATTCGGTACAACCGTATCTGCCAAGTTTTGAATTCGAATTATAGGCCGATCATTTTGTTTTTGATCTTCAAAACCGGACCCGTAAATAAGATCATATATTATGGAAGATTTAAGCGATTGACCACGGGAATCCAACTGGACGACCTGCATCGACCCCTCCATTCCCGGTGAAACTTCCCAACCGATCGCAATTTTTTTTGCATTTTCGGAAATCGTATGTGTCACAGAATTCTTTCCAAACTCAATCAACATAATTCCATCTCCGCAGTGCGATTCTACCCGGAACTTATCCGAATATTTTACAGAAAATGCGGCGCAGGTCGGATTGATCTTCAAAGTCACCCCTATTACTTTGTGAGGAAATTTCTCGTAGACCCACCAATCTCTGTTACGTGGTTCTGCTGTTTCGGTATTT
>NZ_RQHV01000044.1 GCF_004771005.1 Leptospira ilyithenensis | reverse complement strand
ACTAGAACCGGTAGAGAACATTTGACCTAAGTAAAGTTAGAGGATTGTGACCGGCGAATACTATATCTGTACACAATACGCAGTTACAAAAGGAAAAACCTCTTCTTGCAAGTTGATATCTATATATCCTTGCAAGATACACATTCCTTGCAGATTGTTTTCGAAAGATTGGCTTATTTTCTCTTTCGGATCAAGAAGCAAACGAGAACCACTCATCGGAATAAGTGACCCATCTTGCACTCCAAAACATTTATGTTTAATTTTTTTTATAATCTTCATTTCCGAAACTTCTTGATCACATGTATTTTTTCTAATGTTTATTTGTTCACAAATTTCATCAAATAAACCTTCTAAATGAAGATGAAGAAAATCTTCATAAATAATTCCCTGGGAATTACAGTGCTTAAATTTATTTGGAGCTTTTCCACTATTGCATGAAAACAAAATAAAACAGATAATTAAGGAATAGCAATGATTTTTAATTTTATGCATGTTTCCCTCAAGAAAGGTATATAATATCTAAATTTAACAATAGTTTCATATTTAACATCTACAATCTTTTTCAATGATCTTTTCTCCATTTCCTCGATTAGTTGAACAACTCCGGCGTTACCTTCCTTTGCAAACCAACCACGAAAAGTGCACTTGTTTTGTTCTATTGTTTCAGCATATTGATGAGTTGAAACATCTTGGTGACTTAAACTAATATAGCCTGGTAGTGTATAATCATGCTTCATAGAACAATTAATGCTCAAAAAAACAAAAAATATATATAATTTTATCTTATTGTTGTATTCCATTTTTTTTCATTGCCTTATCTAATTCCTTTCCTAAAAAATAACTTGCTCCAGCCAAAGGATAAGTATACCACTTTGTTAGCTTATCAATATCTAAACCATAATCCTTAAAGTTCGCAATATTACCAATGCCTCCAGTAGGAATGATAATTAGGTTTGTAAGAAGTCCGCCAGTATAAAACCCATCATTAAACGTAACCATATATTTTTCGACATTCTTTTTATCTCCAATCAGTTTGACCGTTTCTTTAACCAGCGATTTTGTAACTGTTCGAAATATCAAAGACGTTCCCCCCCCAACAACTAAGCTACACAATTCTCTTGGCCCTAACTCGCCCATTGAATATCCTTGTCCGTATTTCTCCTCACATTTATTACGAATACCTTCGTTAACGTAAGCGCTTGTATAGAATCCGGCAGCAACTCCGATAGCTCCAAGAACCAACTGAGTAGTATTCATTCTCATTATGGGATTAATAATTTGACGATTTAGCCAAAACTCTTTTTTTCTATTCTGTTCTCTCTTTTGGTCAGCCAAATAATACAATAACGTAGCGTATTCAGACTTTTGACCGTCTGGCGCGAGTAAGTATCCCGCAATCGCCCATGTCAAAGGTTTTATTGGCTTATTACCACCTGGATCTCTATTTCCAATAGGATTGCCCTCGACATACATACTCCTGTTCAACCCTTGTATTTGCTTAGGAAAAATCATACTATCATTAGTTAAAAATCTTCCCAAAGCCGGATCATAATATCTTGCTTTGTAATAATATAATCCGGTCTCCCTATCCTCTTCTTGTCCTGTATATTTGAATTTTGTAATATCCGGCCCATAGGAATCTGTTCGAAGTATCTCACCGTATGGTTTATATGAAATATGCGATTTTCCACCACGCTCTCCACCAGCTAACACATTTCCATTTCCATCTGTGATCATAGAAATGCTTCCCAAATGATCAGGATGATAGAAATACATCCCTGCTACCCTAGCATTGCCAGCCGTAGAAGAACCACCTCCTCCTCCACTTGCATTATTTTCTTCTGCCACAGATTGAGTTGTTCCAGGCACCCCTGTCATTCCAAGCAACCAAATAGGAGTTCCGCTCTCACCTTCCCCTCCTCCCATGAGCAACGGAAAACATCCTGTGGTTGTGGTAAAGGAGAAGACCACTATAAGTACGCTGGTTAAATATCTTTGAGACTGTTCTGAAAAAGAAACATATGATCTCGGTAGAAAAGCAATTCCTGTATTGATATAGTATTCACCTGACAGCTTCGAAGAAGCAGTGGTCACACATCCTCTAAACGGAAAAATGATTT
>NZ_RQHV01000064.1 GCF_004771005.1 Leptospira ilyithenensis | reverse complement strand
CTTGCTCGTTTTCCATAACAACAGATCACTAAATGCTATACCACGTACAAGAACTTTATGGGTAACGGGATGGGTTCAGTTCCCCTCCCAAATCAGGGCGGGGATACCAGAATAAAATCCAATATAGCGAGAAGAAGTATCCGAAGAACCCACCAGCAGGGATATAGGAAAAAATCGAATCTAAGAAAGATTCCAAAAGAAATTAGAATTTAATCTTTACAAAAATTATACTCGTTTGATTCGTTTAGTTGCTCTAACTCTGCCAAAGCGCATAAAAACAAGAACACACTCATGATTCATCCAGATACATTTGTCCAACCCACCGATCGAGGTATGGGACTTTTCGCAAGTCGTGATTTTACCCGGGGAGAAATCCTTTGGATCCTAGATGACCATGATATCAAAATTGATTTGGATGTTTTTGAAACCATCGATGAAAAACAAAAAGTAAAGTTCAATATCTACGGATATTTGGATTTCCAAAAGAGAGTCATTGTCCCTTGGGATGAAGGAAAGTATGTGAATCATTCCTGTGATCCCAATTCTACCGGTTTATTGCAATATGACAACGTCAGTCTTGCTCTCCGAGACATCAAAGCGGGTGAAGAGATTATAGAGGATTATGGCAGCTATTTTGGCCATTTCGAGTCTTTTGAGTGCCGTTGTGGTTCTCCAAACTGTAGAGGATTGATTTCAGAGCATCACAAATTCAAAGCGGATTTGCGAATCAATCTAAAGGATATTTCCGATCGGCTGAAATCTTTGGACCAATACTTACTGCGAATAGAAACCTTTGAAAATAGAGAATTCTTAAAAGTTTTGGACGCAGTTGAAGTTTCTGCCTAAAAAACTAAAATAGCCCGGGAAGGGTTTTCTCACCTTTCTTTGTTTTGATTTGAAACTTTTCCGGGATATGAAAGAGGGCGGTTTCCAGGATCTTGGGTCCTCCTGTGAGACCTGTTTGTTTTCGGATCAACCGAAACCTAGCTCGCAAAAGGTCTGCATAGTTTCCGGTGCCTGTCATTCTCTGCTTAAAATCGGACTGGTATAGTTTTCCTTCCCGGGTATCTCTGATGAGTCCAAGCACCTTGTCTTTTTTAAGAGGGTAGTGTTCGGAAAGCCAGCCTTCGAAAAGAGGCGCCACTTCATAGGGAAGTCTTACCAAAATCATAACCGCAAATGAAATCCCGTTTTCTTTTCCCAAACGGACAATGGATTCCATTTCGTGGTCATTTAAAAAAGGGATCACCGGAGCAAACATCAGTATGATAGGAATTCCAGCATGGGAAAGCCCTGCAATCGCCTCCATTCTTTTGTTAGGCGATGCAGTTCTTGGTTCCAGCTTTGACCATAGTTCTTTGTTTAGAGTTGTGACGGAAACGCAAACCTGGATGAGATTCAATTTAGCCATTTCACTTAAAATGTCCAAATCTTTCAAAATCAAAGAAGACTTTGTAATAATCTCTACCGGTTGACCAAACTCAAGACATGTCTTCAGAATTTTTCTAGTATTCCCCGTCTTTCTTTCTATAGGTTGGTAGGGATCTGTCGCGGTTCCAAGCAGGATCGGCTCCACTTTTCCTTTCCTTCGTTTTAAATCCTTTATCAGAACTTCTTCTACATTCTGTTTGATGAAAATTTTCGATTCGAAATCAATCCCGGGGGATAAATCCACATAAGAATGGTTTGGTCTTGCAAAACAATAAATGCATCCGTGCTCGCATCCTTTATAGGGATTGATGCTGGAACCGTGAGGGATATCCGGGGAATTGTTAGATGTGATCAGTGTCTTAGGAAACTCGGAAAAGAATTCTGTTTTGTTATGGGAGGATTCTTCCTCCGGGGATCTGTCTTCTTCCCAATCTTCCCGCAAAACCGTAGTAAATCGCCCAGGAATGGAAGAAAACGTCCCACGTCTGGGTTTTGGTTGTTCTGTTTTTTTTCCACCGACATCCATATAGATTTTAAGTTTATATGGATACTAATCATTTGTAAAGTATTAATTTTGGTTTAAAGAAACCAAATTTTCATTTATATAGTTATCCATGAAGTGTTGGGACTGCTATAGGATAAGATTCTGGTAACCCCGCCCTGATTTGGGTGGGGTTATCCACCCATCCCGTTACCCATAAGTAAGTAACTTCCACATGATTGCCGCAGATTGTAATTTGTAAAGTCCCCTAGCCA
>NZ_RQHV01000060.1 GCF_004771005.1 Leptospira ilyithenensis | reverse complement strand
CTAGCCTTCCACCCCAACCAGCTTGTTTGTCGTAACTCACTCCCAAACCAACTGCTGTGTTCTTGAGAAGAGGACCGAGTGTCGATCCCAAGGAAGAGGTAAAACTATTACTCAAATCGAATTTGCCACCACCGGTCAGTCCACCCAGGATTCCATTCGCGAGACCAGCAAGCATTCCCTCAGTGCCGTTTCGAATTCCATCTATCACCTGTATGGCGGTCTTGATGATGGTTGATCCTAGTTGTACAGCTGCATTACCAACTGCTCCAAAAAATTGTCCTACTGCACTGAGCGCACTATTCACAGCTGCCAATGGACCTGTCACTGCGGTCGCTGCTCCCAGTGTCAATACCGTTACTGCGGCAGTGATCGCAGTCGACCTCGCTGCATCAGCCTGTGCTTTCTTATCCGCTTTCTTCTGTTTTATCCCATCATATTGCTGACGGAAACTAGCATTTGCTATATCCCGGTCAAAGCCGGTTGCCTTGACAATCTCATCCACTACGATTCGTTTCCCCAGTTCCTCTACAAAGCCCTTTCTGTTTTTAAGGGTAGGGGTTGCGGAACTATAACTAAGCGCAGACGACCGGAGTCCGAACATCTGTTGGGAATATGCTTCCGATTGCATATCTGCGGTACCATAGTCCAAGCTTCCCGCATTTGCCATTCGTGATCCGTCTGCGAATGCTTTTTGTATATCTCTTTCTTTTGCCCCAAACGCCACTGCCGCCGTTTTGATAATTCCACCTACCACTCCTACAACTTGACTGGTAACATTCGCAAGTGGATTGGAATTCACAGCTTGTCTTGCTTTCTTTGCATCCCGTGAACCTTTATAATCCGCTACTATACTACTTGCTACCTCGGGCGGTATTCCTGTGGCATTCGCTACCACGCTTGTCACATGTTTTTTTATGATAGATTGTTCGCCCGCACGGATTCCACTGATCGCATCTTTGGCACCGGTCATCTTTTCTTTTTGTTTCTCCAGATAATTATCCGTCGCTACAGCCATTGCTCCCACCGCTGATCCTATCGGATTGATCACTGCCGCAAATCCGGTTCCGATATTTCCCAGTGCTCCGGATACGGAAGTCGCGGCACTTGCCACTGCGCTTACTATAGTTGTCACTCCAGTCATCATAAAGCCAGTAATTGCTCCCGTTATCCCTCCGCTCCATTGGTTCAATTTATTATAGGTTTTAGAAACCATATTCTCTATCGACCGCAACGGATTACTCATAGACATAGTATTCGCACGGGCCTTAACTTGCTTTTCTTGCATCTTACCACGCATAAAGCTCATGATATCGGAAACAAACGCAATCTGATCTTCACTTCCACCCGTAGCCCGGATAAATGCTCCCGCCAAACTCGAATTAATCTGATCTTCTATCTTGCCTTTAATGGAAGACTTAATCCCCGCCACACCACCGGAAATATAAGCCATAATCATATCTTTGATAAATGAATCCGCTGACTCAGCCGCAATCTTCGCTTCCTGGAATTTCTTCTCGTTTCTTTCTTTGACCGCAGATATATCATTCGCAGCGGCGGAGATTCTCTTAACATCTCCCGCAAGACCCACATCATAGAAATTCTTAAGCACTGCATTCTGTTGGGATCCTATATTGTCCCATTCCTCTTCACCCCAAGAGTCAAATAAATCTTTTCCCTTCGGAGCCATCACAGGTTTTACCTCTGCCAAGCTCACATAACGAGTCTCAGTTTGTGCTCCACTGATGTATTTTCCATCTCTTCTCCCACCAATCTGACCATTGCTAATCGACTTTGTAAGTGTTGCTACATTTGTTTCTTTATTGACTGTATAAGTATAATCTTGTCTCAGTAGGCTCTTGCACTGGCTCGGATCCACATAACAAGTGCCAGTCAATGCCTTCTCTTCTGCAGTCATCGTAAGTCCCGTTGTTTGACCAAGTAGGATTTTCTCCATCTTGTTAAGCGACCTGACAATCATTCCATTTTGGTATTCAAAACCTTGACCTTGCATATATGCGATCGAATCCTTGAAGGTAGTCTTAAAACAACCTTCCTGCGTCGCTCCCTTTTCCGCCATACAATCGGTCATTGGCTTCCACTTAGAATCATTCATCTGATTCAAGATATGTTGGAATTCCTTGTTTCCTTCCAACACTCCATTGTCATTGTATTTGAGAACAACGCGGTCTTCCCATTTGATTCCGTATGTGATCTGGTTGAGTAATTTTTCCTGTTCTTTGTCAGCCATTCTTTCGTTGTTTTCATTGGTAGA
>NZ_RQHV01000031.1 GCF_004771005.1 Leptospira ilyithenensis | reverse complement strand
TACTAAACCGAAATCCCCAGTTGCACGGAACCTGTGTATCCCGAAGTATTTCCGCTGATACAAATCAACTGCTTTGCAAGATCGGTACTGGATCCAGAAAAAATCCCATCACTTGTATTTGTTATGGAATTTTGGCCATGAGAGGAATAGCCTGTAAAATTATTTACAGTCGTGTTTGTTGCATCAGGAAAAGCAAATTGAGTTGTAGCAACAAGGTTGCCGGATACATACACCCTTGCGTGGATATGACATACTCTGCCTGTATACCATCCTGGAAAAATTGTGGAAAAACTAACTTTCCCCGAAGCATCCGTTGTTTGGATCCCCCTTAAAAAAGTAGAAGCCGTATAGTCTTTGGTTCCCAAATAACCCGGCTGGGAATACTGCGAATAATAACCATCTCTATCGCAATGCCAAATATATATATTAGCATCTTTAACAACAGTACAGTTGTTATTCGAATTTACCAAAGTTATATTAAAAGTAAGAGGAATGCCGGAACGGTCCTCGCGAATATCTGAACGGAAGTATGTATTGTACAGAGTTTGGTAATTGGAAGGATAAGGACCAACTGTTTCTTCGGGAGATTTGGCACAGGTTGTAGTGCAGGCTTGCCCGGTGCTACTACTATCGGAGCCGGAGGCTAAGAGCAGCAACAGAGACTCATGATCATTCTTTTTTTTCTCGGTACAAGACTCAAAACCGATCGGTATCAATGCAGAAGTTAAACAAATTTTCTTCAAAAAATCTTTTCTATTCATGCTCAATAAAACAAAATCATTTCATTTTATTTTCACGAATTGGAAATAATTTTACAAATAAACAATAACACATTTGTGTTTATTTCTCACTTGTCATTTTATTTCTGTGTCTTTATAAAAAAGATCGGATTGAAATTTTTTACGTTTTTGGAAAACGGATTTTCAATCAAAAAACATAACACATGTTCAATTGTCAATTATTTGATTTCTTCAAGAAACAATTCTGAAAAATCAAATAGTAAAGCTGATTATAAGTAAGGTATTTCTTATAAGATGGGATTTTAGTATCCCCGCCAAACGTTCGATGCTTCCCACGTGCGCGTAACCTCCATGTTACGACCGGCCATCCATGGCCATTCGCAAACGACCCATAGGGAGCGAGAATGTGAACTGGGCGGTAAGCGAATGCAGTAGCCCAGATTCACTGACTTTTGGAAACTCATGTCAATCTTTGAGATGGGCTTTAACCCACCGAAGGGAATCATCTCTCTTACTTTAAAAAAGTTCACCTTTCTAATTTTTCTTTTCTCGATAGGAAGTCTCCTTTAAGCCGTGTAAAAATTTCGAATGGAATAAAAATCACTGCCACGCAAGGGATACGCAGGGCTTGGTCGCGCCCAAGCGACCGCAGCGAACGCGGAGCCCGAAGTAGCCCGGTCCGAACGAAGGCTTTGCCGGAGAGAGGAGGCGCCCTTTCTCTTGCCATTATTTCCTGGACGGAAGGGCAAAATCGCAAAAATTGGTAAAAAATTCCTCATAATAAGGTAACCCTAAATGGCACTGACTCACCCGCAATCCGCACTTTTCGCAGGAGAAAAACCCTTTCCGATCGTCCCTGCTTGCGAACACTTCGCCGGATCTGAAAAACTGATCACAAAAGCTCTAGAGCTCCAAAACAAATTGGGCGGCCTCTTTGATATCACTATGGATTGCGAAGACGGTGCGCAAACCGGAAAAGAAAAAGAACATGCGGAGATGATTGTTCGCATTCAAAACTCGGAACTCAATAAACATAAAATGAGCGGGGTTCGTATCCACGATTACACCAACCCTCATTGGAAAGGCGATGTAGACATCCTGGTTCCCGGAGCCGGAAATGTGCTGGCTTATATCACAATCCCGAAACCTACAAAAGCTTCCCAAGTGAAAGAACAAATCACTTACATCCAAGAAGCTTGTAAAAAAGCGGGAATCAAAAGAGAAATTCCAATCCATGTTTTGATCGAAACTCACGGCGCTTTGCAAGACGTATTTGAAATCGCTGCCCTTCCTTGGTTACAAGTTTTGGACTTCGGACTTATGGACTTTATCTCGGGTCATCACGGAGCGATTCCTGCTTCTTGTATGAAATCTCCTGGCCAATTCGACCACGAACTACTTCGCCGTGGAAAAGCAAATCTAGTGGCGGCAGCTCTTATGAACGGAGTGATCCCTGCACATAACGTAACTTTGGATTTGAAAAACATCTATCAAACTTATGCGGATGCAAAACGTGCCCATGACGAATTCGGATTCTTGCGTATGTGGTCCATCTACCCTGCACAAATCCAATCCATCTTGGATGCAATGGCTCCTAACTTTGCAGAAACTCAAACTGCATGCGACATCTTAATCAAAGCACAAGATGCAGAATGGGGACCGATCCAACACGACGGAGACCTACATGACAGAGCGACTTACCGTTATTTCTGGGAACTAGTCCAAAGAGCAAAACTCACAGGGCAAAAACTTCCCGACGAAGTGGAAAAAAGATTTTTCGCAT
>NZ_RQHV01000042.1 GCF_004771005.1 Leptospira ilyithenensis | reverse complement strand
ACTGCCAAAGTAGGATGATAGAAAAAACCTTTTACATGCTTTGAATCATTTATGTATCCAAGTCCCTCTATATCGTTACCATTCTGAAATGAGATGTCTGTGGTATCTTGAGGTGCCAGGATGATTTGTCTGTCCTCAAAACGTCCCACCGTTGCACTTCGATGAGAATCTAAAATCAATTGAGGTTCAGCTTTTTCATTTGAGAAAAAACGATACGCGCCTTTTGTCTTTGCCCAGGAGTTCATCGAAGTCGGGATAGAACTTTGCGGGTTTTTCATCTTTGAATCCAGAATCATACCCAATCGCTTACCCAGACGTTTGTCGCCTAGATACAAATCCAAAAATTCCTCTTCATACCAACTGACATCACCTGCCTGGAATGCCTTCAGTCGTTTCTCTTGCTCGTTTTCCATAACAACAGATCACTAAATGCTATACCACGTACAAGAACTTTATGGGTAACGGGATGGTTTCCACCCGCCACCCAATGCGCTCCATTTACCACACCACCTTCTCTTTGTAAAGCGAAGTGTTCGACTCTAAAAATTTTCTAAGAATAAGTTCGCCTTTTTACCTTTATTCTCCGGAAAATACCCGATCCTATCATCATTTTAGATGATTCCCCCGACCAGGGATACGAAGGGCCTGGTCGCAGGAGCGACCGAGCGGGAATCCGCGAGCCCGTAGTAGCCCGGTCCCGATCCAAAGGATCGGGAGGTCGCCTAATTCCGAAAAATAAATTAACTTATGTTATACGTAATAAAACTGGTATGATCTCCATAGCAAGTGCGATCCCTACATGGATGAGCACACCGCCTCGGATCTTACCTGTATAATAAGAATAAATTCCCAATGTAAATCCGCCGACCGAAGAGCTGATCGTTTCCAAGATTGGTTTTTCAAAATGGATCGCTACATAAAGAACCGTCATCAGTAACACTGCATTTTTTCCGAAGAAAGGATGTAGGATTCGGATCACAAAACCACGAAAAAACCATTCGGTGGCAACAAACGCAAGGGCATAAAAGATTTCGAATATAAGTATGATCGGCAAAGAAGTTTGAAAACCGATCATAGGCTGATCCCTGGGCGCCCTAGGATAATAATTTTGAAAGTCTTCCCCCAAGGCGGCCAAGAATACAACGATTACCATAGGTCCGAGCAAAAGCAAATAAGAAGTGATGGGAATCTCCGCCTTCCTTTCCAAATCCTCCAGCTCTCTCGAATTTTTTTTTAGAAAACGCAATACCGCATAACAAATCAATGGTGGTATTCCGTAAAAGATCCAGATCTTAAGTTGTATCGCAAATTTATATGCTGCGTATCGATTCTCTACGGCAACGGTGTCTCTAATCAATATCGTGATGATCTTTACATTTTCGCTGATCACAAGTGCAGTGATGATACAGAAAAAAATCGTCCAAAATCGAGACGATCCGAAAATCCAAAAACTTTTATTTCGGAACGAATGAAGAAGGATTAGTAAAAAAAAAGGAATGGAATAGTTTAGAGTAACACCTAATACAGGATAGGTGTTACCGATTTCGAAAGTATATTCGGCCGTTATCGATAAGGCGATGATAAAATAAGTAAATAGAATGAAAGGATAATCGGGATTTTCCTTTTTGTAGATACGAAACGGTTCGAGTAAAGTAGAAAGTTTTTCTTTCATCTATACATCGACTTTCGGTTGAGTTCTCCACCTGCGATGCACCCAAAAATACTGTTCCTGAAAAAGTTTCACTTCTCCTTCCAGGGTATGAGTCCAAAGTTCGGTGTAATGGCGAAGCACCTCGTCTTTAGTAGGAAATTTCTTTTTGTCTACAAAGCCCAGATCTTTCACCCGAACGATTACCTTTCCGTCTTCACCGGATAACACTGAATAGTATAACATCTTGGCACCAGTGAGATAAGCCATAAGAGCCGGACCTACAAAAGTCGAAGCCTGACGGTTCAAAAAAGGCACAAAGATTCCTGCATTCCCTGCGTTCTGGTCGGAACCGAATCCCACCCAATACCCTTGTTTCAACATCTTGATAACCTGCGTAGACTCTTCCACAGGGACAAGAACGATTCCGTTTTTAGATCGCATCTTTCGCAGCAGCCAGTCCACAAAAGGGTTACGGATTTTTTTATAAATCCCTCCGCCTTTCATTCGAATTCCCAAAAACTGAACCAAGACTTCCCAGGTTCCGAGGTGACCTGAAATCAGCACAACACCTACTCCTTGTTTTTTGGTCTCTTCTTCGATCCTTAGACTCTCTTCATCCAAAACCAAATATTTGTTCAACCATTCCTTTGTCATGCGAGGTGCCCAAAGAGTATGAGCCAACAGATGACCTAAATGCCTGAAATGTTTTTTAATTAAAATCTGAATCTCTTCTTCCGATTTTTCCGGGAAGGCGAATTTTAAATTTTCGGCTGCGATTTTTCTGTGCTTTTTTGCCAGAGGAAAAATCAGCTTTGTGAGAAAAACACCGTAAGACAAACAAATCTTGTAAGGTAGGATCTTAAACGGAAAATAAAAAATATAAACAAGACAGAATGACAATAGATGAGTGATTTTTTTCATCTCTTCCCTCCCCTTCTATTAAAGATACAATCGTAAAAATACTAACGCGCCGACGCCCAAGAGTCCAATCAAAAAACCGATGATCCAACCGCCTACGATATCGCTTAAAAAATGATGAAGTGTCAACAACCTTCCCACACCGGCAAATACGCTGAAAAAATAAAACCAAACTGTTTCCCCGAAACCGAATACAAGAATGGTTGCGACTACCGCAGAATTGGCGCTATGTGCCGAAGGAAAAGAATGTTTCATGTCTGGGTTGGAATCATTTTTGCCCATTACACTGACTAAGGGCCGTTTGCGGGAAAAGTATTTTTTTAAAGATAAAACCAACCGATCCGTTCCGTAAGTAAAAATCAAAACGACAGGAAGGGAGATATAAACCGGTTTGTACAAAGGGCTAATAAACATCAAAGGCACGAGAATCAACGCAAACATCTCTCCTTTATTGATTCTAGACAGTACCCAACTCAATCTTTGGCTATGCAGATATGTCTTTATCCAAATCGAAAACTTTTGATCAATGACGGATATAAAATTCATTAGGACAGTTCAGTTCGAACTTTTTGTAAAGCATCGTCCCATTTAAGTTCTTCCTGGGATCGATGAACCATATCCTTTAAAGTTACTGTTTGATTTTTGGTTTCTTCTTCACCTAGAATCAGAATCCATCGATACCCTTTTTTTTCAGCATAAGAAAGTTGTTTTCCCATCTTCTGGCTTTGCAAGGAAAGATCAACGGCAACACTTGCAGCTCTGAACTGTTTCGCCAAAGTCTGAGCGGCGAAAAAAGAAGTATCATCCAAGAGAGGGATATAAACCGTATTTGCGTTGGATAAATTCGGCAATAGTCCGTGTGTTTCCAAAAAGTTTTGCAAAGTGACATCACCCAGTCCGAAACCGATTCCGGAAAGCTCTTCATTGGAAAAAAGTCCGATCAAGTTATCATAACGGCCGCCACCGTATAACGAACGCTTGTTTTTTGGACTTGTATCAAAAATTTCAAATATAAATCCGGTATAATAGTCAAACCCACGTACTACGGACGGATCAAAGTCGACTATATCTGACAGTCCCAGATCCTTCAACCCCGAGAACAGATCGTTAATCTTTTGGATTGTTTCGCCGGTCAGACCCGGAATGGTTTGGATATTTTCCACAGTTGCCGCGAGGAACTGATCAATCTTTGATACGGCAGTAGCATCTTCGGGAATGGTTTTCGAAACAAGTGCAACGTATTCGTCCCCGGTGATTTTATTCTTTTTATCCAGGATCTTGGAAACTTCCTGTCCCTGTTCCGGTTTTAATTTCAATCCTGATTTGAAAAATTCATCCAGAAGAGAACGATGAGATACTTTGACCCGAAAGGAATTTCTGGAAGCGCCGAAAGCAAATAGAATGTCACAAGCTAAAGAAAAAATTTCAAGCTCAGCTCGGAAATGATTCACTCCGAACATATCCACATTGAGCTGCCAGTGTTCTCTTAAGCGTCCATGTCCAGGTTGCTCATATCTCCAAAGATTAGGAATGGAAAACCAGCGAATCGGTCTTGGCAAATCCCTGAGTTTGCTTGCCACCATACGAGCGACAGTTGGAGTCATCTCGGGACGTATGGCAACCTCACGGCCACCTTTATCAATAAAATTATATATCTGTTTGCCTACGATTTCTTCACCTGTTTTGGCACGGTAAAGATCCAAGGATTCGATCATGGGGCCGTCGTATTCTTCGTATCCGTAGGAAACAGCAACCTGTTTCATTACGGAAAACAGATAGTTGCGCAATCTCATATCTTCGGGAAAAAAATCCCGAGTGCCTTTGTAATTCGCAGTGGTTAATTTTTGTTCTTTCAAATCAGGACTTTGCCTTTAATATAATGTTTGTTTAGCGAAAAAATTCGATCAAACTCTCGTAAATTTCTTTGCCGCGTTTATCGCCACCACTCAATCCTATGATGCGGGTGCCTACAACATAGAAGTCATGAATCTCTTCCATATGTCGAAGCTCCATTGCCATACGAATGGGTGCCTGCATCTTAAAATTGATATCGATAGTCATCGAAGGTTTGATCATCAGGGATCTGATAATCTCGGGATCTCTCACTTCGATAGCAACTCCGCCTTTGGATACATTCAAAACATTTTGTTTCAAATTCAATATATGCGTGTTTGAATCCATGATTCTCTCTTGGAAGGTGATTTCAACTTCTTTAAATAGCTCGAAAACTGCAATGGGAATCGGGGACTTTTCATACTCCAAAGTAAGATATGCAAAAAAATGCAGATCGTTCATTTTGATAAAGATAGGGTAATATAGAAAAGAGCTCATTTTTTTTCTTTTGTATTCTGCAATCTTATCATCCAATAAAAAATCTTCTTCGAAGCCTTCCTTCGGATCGTAAACTTCCGGGAGAGGAGCCGATTCCATGACTTGCGTATTGATCAAATAGAGAGGCTTTTTATACAATTGCATCAATTCTACTTCATCATTCGCTCCGGAAGAAGAGATAAAAACGACCTTGGACTGAGGGTAATCCTTCAATAGATTTCTATGGATATCGGTAAGAATGACTTGAGAACTAACGCCCGTTAATTTAGAAAAATCTATATCGGTTTTTGCTACTAGAAAATTAGAAGCTAAAACGCTTCCGTATACCTTTTCATTTCTTGGGTCCTGTCGAACGGCAAAGGATTGTCTTTTTTCAATCAACTTACCCAATAAGAGATTGTCTTTTTGACTTAAGATCTGATAGTCCACTTCCACTTGGAAAGAAGGAGTAGTATAAACGGTAAAACGTTCGGTCGGAAAATCCGGTGTCGCTTCCATTTCAAAAATATGCGAACCGTCCGGACGTTCTCCCTTAAAACGCACTCTGATTTGAGTATCGTAACCTTTCAGGTAAAGTCCTTCCGCATTCATCATCTGCTTGTACAGATCTTGAATGTTAAGAGACTCTTCCATGGGAGCCCATTCCCTTTCGGTTTTGTAATGTGTCTTTGGGATACTAATCATATCAGTCTATTTTTTTGAAATTTACCCGTCTGTTTCTAGCCCGGCCTTCTTCTGTCTCATTATCAGAAATAGGTTGCGAATAATAATATGCTTGTATCTTCATTTTCTCTTTGGCTACGCCTTTGTCACGAAGATATTGATAAACCGAATTTGCTCTGTCTTCACTCAAAGTGATATTATATTCCCGTTTTCCCACATTATCCGTATGCCCGCCGATTTCCACTTTTTCATTTTTATGCTGAATCAGATAATCCGCAAACAAATCCAGTCTTTTCTTATCTTCAACACGCAACGATCGTTCGTTAAATGGAAAATAAATCACGGTATTGTACAGTTCGTCAAAATCGCTTAAATTTCTAAGATACAATACCGTCTCTTTGCCTACCATATCTTTGATCACTGTGTCAGGATATAAGAAGGTCTCTTCTTTATAACCTTTTGCCTTTGCTAAAATTTCAAATGCATACGTAGGTTCTTTTTCCAAATGGAAAGTATTATCTTTGGAAATAATCACCTTACCCTTTCGGGTCAAATCATCAAAGTAAATAATTTCCGCATTGGGAATCACCAGATCTGTTTTTCTATCTTTTACGACAAAACGAATTCCTTGGATGGTTTTATTCGGGCGATCGTCTTTTACAGGACGAATCGGTTGTAAAACGATACGAGAGTATTGTTCTTTATTTTTCCCCACATTCCCGCGTAGATCAATCAGTAGTTCTTGTGGATGAAATCCCGGCGAGGAAACTTCCACCCGATAAAGTTTGCCTGTTTTTAAAACCGTTCTGAAATTTTCCAAATCTTCACTGCTCAAATCTCCTCCGATCCGTTTGGAAGTAATGATTTGAATCGGCTTGGTTTCATCATAAATTTTTAAAGTGGCATCCAAACCGATCATGATTGCTTCCGATCCGTCCAGAACCAAACCACGAAATAAAAATTCATAAGACCTTCTCAGATCTTCCGGTACTTGCGTACGATAAATATCAAATTGACCTTCTCCTCCCGGACGGTTGGAAGAAAAATAAAACCAAAGATCATCATGAGTGACGGAAATCCCTTCATTATCACTTTCTTCCCATAAACTATAAGTGGAATAATCCGCAGGAGTATCGAAAGGATAACCGGTGGAATCCGCACTTAAACCTTGTTTGGTGTTAAAAGGAGAACCTAGAATTTCCGGTTTTTGAAACAACGCTGTTTCCAAATTCATTTCTGAAAAATAAAAACTGAATTTTTTATTTTTATCTTCCCTATTGGAACTAAAATAAATCCGATTTCCATCCCAATGGTAGGAAGGACTGATTTCATCATCCTTGGAATTGATAACATCACCCAAAGCAATAGGTTTTTGCCAAATTCCATCCCTGCAAAAAAGACTCGGCTTATCCAAGTTTGGTTGTTTTATTTCAGGAACGGTTAAGGGATTTCTTTTGGAAATCCAAAGATCGTAACCGCCTCTACCTCCCGGACGGTTGGAAGAAAATATCATTGAACAACCATCAGGTGATATCGCAGGCATTTTGTCTTCGAAACTGGAATTGATTTCGTTTAAAGCGACGGGGGCCGACCAAAGTCCGGTTCTATGATTGATTTTTGTATAATATATATTTAATCCGTCGTATCCTTCCCTATTTTTTTTAGGGTCGTTTGCATCTTTATTTCTTACGGAAGTAAAGTACAGTTCGTACGGTTTTTCGTCTTCATCGAAAAGTATCGAAAACATTCCTTCAAAATTCGGAGTATTCAATTCACGAAAATTTTTAGGTGCGTCCCATTCCGGGTATTTCATCCGGTCCGGAAAACTTTTATTTTCAGAAATCCAAATGTCCATACCGCCTTCCCCACCGGGACGATTGGATTGAAACACCAAATACTTTCCCGAAGGGGAGATAATGGGATTGTATTCCACATTTTGAGTATTCAGAGGTTGATTAAAGCGAACATCTTTCACTTTCGGGAGAGGTTGGGCCCAGAGAGCGAGACCAAAAAGGGGTAATAGAAAAAAGTATCGTTTCATTTGGCTCTTCCTTCATTCTATCGGTTTAAGGGAAATTTCTGCCAAGGTAAAAAAGAAGGATTTGTCACCTTCCGCCTTAGCATTTGAAATGAATCCAATGAGTCAAATCTTCGGAATTCTCAATATAACAACCGATTCCTTTTCGGATGGGGGCCAATTCTTAGATCCAGGATCAGCCATCAAACAAGGGCAGAAATTGCGAAATGACGGAGCCGATTATTTGGATATTTCCGGACAATCTTCCAATGTAAAATCCGCTCTCGTTTCAGAAGAATCCGAATGGGAAAGGATCGAACCTACACTTCGCCATTTTGTCTCATTGGGAGTGCCCACTAGCGTAGACAGTTTCCGTCCGAATGTACAGGCCAAGGCTTTGGAAGCAGGCACTCAGATACTGAACGACATCACAGGATTCACTCACCCGGATGCAAAACCCATCTTACGGGATGTTTTCCTTGCGCGAAGTGAAACAAAACTCATAGTGATGCACTCGCATACTCTTGGTATTGCGAAGGAAAAATCAGAACTCACACCTGAAAATGTGGTACCTACTATACTGAATTTCTTTCGGGACCGAAAATCCGAACTTACTTCCTGGGGAATTGCAGAAGAACGGATCTATTTTGATCCCGGGATGGGATTTTTCCTGGGAGAAGATCCCGAACTGTCCTTCACGGTGCTTCGTAACATCGACCAAATTTTATCCGAGTTTCCCCGATTGATGTTAGGCGTTTCCCGAAAATCCTTTTTAGGAAACGTGTTAGGCGGTTTACCTCCGAAGGAAAGGGAAATGCCTACTCTTACTACTGAGATCTATTTACTCCAAAAGAAAGTGCCCCTGATCCGAACTCATGACGTTTTGAAACTGACTCAGGCAAAAAAGATTTGGGGGATGTTGGAAAGATGAACACCTGACCACTCAAAACCGATTATGAGAGTAACTTTTGAAAATCATATAATATCTCTACCTTTTACGGAGGCAGGCAATGTTCCCGTTAGAATTTGAGAATTTGCTTTAAAACGATCATTCTCTGTTTTGGAAATCAGCTTCATATCAAGTAAGGACTCTATATCCCTTTGTAGGGTTCGTTTTGACTTGCCTACATAATGAAGTCTGATGGCATCGTTCGTTTCGGAAATTTCTTCAAGAGTATATTCATTTTCAAGTTCCATGGAAAGTATCAAGGATAAGCGTCTTTTATTTACTGGGTCGGATTTTCCGGAGTAAACACTAGTGTGAAAAACTTCATTTACGTAATTTTTCCAAGCCTGTTCTATTTGGCTCTGGTTTACAATATTAAATACTTCTTGTAGACCATCCTTAAAACCTTGCAAGGCGTAATTAATAAATTGTGTTAGATCACCTCCATTTTTCGAAGTTTCAGCTAACTGTCGATAGTATTCACTCCTAGTCGCATTATAAAAATTCGATAGTATATGAGCAGCAATATCAGGAACTCCTGCCCTTAACAAAAGATAAAATTCAAGCAAGCGAGCTGTTCGACCGTTACCATCTCCAAAAGGATGTATCCATGCGATATAGACATGGGAAACGATAGCTTGAATAATTGCTGTCGAAAATGTTTGTCCTCTTTCATAATGAAATTCGGTCTTGCTCCATTCACAAAATGAATTTATTAAACTTTCTATTTCACCATAATCAGGTGCCCTATAGACATGACCTACAGTAACATTGTGTCGACGAAACTCACCAGGAATCGCGGCAAAGTTTGTTCCTAGACCTGATCCTATTAATTGATGAAACTCTTTGATTAGATTTTGGTTTAAAAGTTGCGTATTACAATCTATGACAATCCTGTCTCGAAGTGTATTCAGCGCTGTTAAAACATTCCTTACTTCGATTTCCATATATTGTTTCGATGCTGACAAAGATCTCCCTTGATGAATCAATGCTATCTCTTCTTCCGATAAAGTATTTCCTTCAATTGCCGTCGTTGCAAGAGCGCCTTTAATCAAATTTACTGAATAGATTTTTGACCGGTACGACGGCATCAACGGTGTGCTGGAGATCGCTTTGATTAACGACTTGCTCTGCCCTAATTTAAACCAAGCATCATCATTGATTGACCACGTTTTTCTAAATGAAATGAATCTATGGGAATCAGAACGCGGCATGACAAATTTATCGTCAAATATCACATACTATTTGTCAATGTTTTTGTCATAAAGAACGATGCTGATTATGTCACAAGACCACTTGTCAGTTGTTAAGTACAAATGGCACGCGAGGTAAGTCCTTACAATACAAAACGATAACACAGATAATTTGTAGCCTAAAATCACGCCAATGCTCGAATCTTTGTCCACTATTCTCTTCCCGTTCGAATTGCTTTTCTCGCTTCCCGTCCCGAAGCATCCAAAGTAGGAAAAAAAACGGATTCCGGAACCGCATAACCTTCTGCGACCGCTTTTCGGTAATAAGGAAGAAGAGGATTCCAATTGGGTTTATCTTTGGAAAGCAGAAGCAAATCCCGCCAAACTTCTAAAAACGAGATTTGCGATTTTTCTTTGTCCGAGGCATTCTCAACCCATTTAAGCCCTTCCGCATAACGCCCCAATTCATAATTGGCTTTCAGTAAAAAATAATGAAAATCTTTATTTTTTTTAGCAGCGACTACCAAAGACTTTCCATAATCCAAAACGGAATACCATTTCTCATTATGAGTTTGAATTTCCGTCATCCCGAAAAGTGCGTCTTCATGGAACGGATTGATTTCCAATACTTGGTTGTAATAGGATTCGGCGAAGGGAAAATTTCCCTGATGGAGATAATAATTTGCCAATTCTTCATAAGAATACAATTCCCAACCTCTGACCCGGGAAAGAGCATCGAGGACAATGACCCTTTCTTCCCAACGCAAAGTATCGTATAACTCTTGTACTATTTTTGTATAAACCGGAGAATTCCTGGCAGGGGAATCCGATTCGATTTTTCTCTTAATAATTTCGTATTCTTCCAAAACATAATAAAACCTAAGCCTATTTAGGTGGATTTGGTAGCTCTGAAAAAATTCTTTTGCGCAACCGTCCCAAGCCAGCTCCGCCCGGTTCAGATCGCCTTTTCTAGCATAATGGAGAGACTCCTGATTGCAGCGGAAAGCAGGATCCGTTTCACTCAGTTTTATAAACTTCTGATCCGATTCCAAAGCCTCCTGGTTTCGGACGGAGTAAGAACAAAAACTGGAACTGAATAGAACGAAAAGAAGAAGGGTATTTTTCAAAAACAAACCTTAAGTTTCTGTATTTTCCTTCATCTTTTGAGCAAATACCAAATACTGCATCGCTTTTTCCGGATTTCCGTTAAATAGATAAAGCAAACTCAAATCCATAGCTTCCTGGGGGTCAGGAGGTAAAAATTCTTCCGGGTTTTCGCGGGAAAGTTCCAATTTGGTTTTGAATTCCTTTAGTTTCTTCTTAGCGTTCCCTTGAATTCGATGCAAACTTTCCTTTGCCAAAGCATCTTCTTCTCCCCATGCCTTTTCCAAGGTTTGGTTAAAAGAAACAAATCCGGAATCATGTGTTGCTATCTCCGTGAGAAGAGTGGCAGAGGCTTTGTAATTTCCCTGTTTCGCCAAAATATCAGATTGGATCAGTCTCAACTGCGAATTGCCCGGATAAAGCAAAAGATACCTTTCCAACATTTTCAAACTTTCCGGATAACGATTCCTTTCGTAATAGAACATAGCCAGCCCTCCTAATGCCGTTTTGTGGTTCGGATCAATCTTCACCACATTGGTAAGATACACTTCCGTCTTTTCATCATTTTCATTGATTTGATAAATCTGTGCTAGTAATAGATGCGCCAAAACGAACTTCTTTTCAAACTTTAACGCCTGTTTTAAGAAGTGAATTGATTTTTCCAATTCTTTCAAACGAAAGAAGGAAACGGCGATATTGTAACAATTTTTGAAATCGGGATGGATTTTAACCGCTTGGGAAAAAAACTGAGTCGCCCGCACATGATCATTCTCTTTCACATAAATCACGCCTAAATTTTGATAGGCGAGATAATAAGCGGAATCTTCCTGAATGATTTTTTCATACAAACGTTTCGCTTCCGCCGACTGACCTGATTTTTCCAGTCGAACCGCATCATTGAACCAAGATTGTAATCCTTCGGCGCCCATTATAGAATCTTATCGAATCAGAAAAACCATTACCAGCAAAGAAAAATGTAAAGGAGAATCGAAAAACTCTCCGAAACTTTCTATAGATTCCAAAAGAAGGGGATAGTTATGCAAAAACTGATATTCTTTTCAGTAGTATTATGCCTTATTTCGTGTTCTTCCACAGAAGCCACACGAAGAAATTACAGTGCTTCCGGCGATCCGGAAGATATATTTTTCGAAAGATCGCAGAAAAATAGATCCACAGCTTCCTCAGACGAAGCCGTCACCAAATCCATCCTGGATGATTTAGATTCTAAACCTAAATCTACGGGAGAAGGTTTGGCATTGCCTGAGAAAAAAGCAAATGCTTCGGGGAGTTTTGATGAAGTAGGACTCTCTTCCTGGTATGGTCAAAAGTTCCAGGGAAGACCGACTGCAAGTGGAGAACCTTTCGATCGAATGAAACTGACGGGAGCACACAGAACGTTGCCCATCGGTTCTCTGGTCAAGATTCAAAATTTAGAAAATAATAAAGAAGCTGTCGTTCGCATCAATGACCGAGGGCCCTTTGTAGATGAAAGAATCGTAGATGTTTCCGAAAAAACGGCAGAGCTTCTAGAATTCAAAGACAAAGGGATTACCAAAGTAGGAATCCGAGTTCTCAAAAAAGGAGAATCGGTGAGCGAAGATCTGGACGGTGCCGATTTGGATGATACGGAACTTTTAGATGATGTTCCCGCCAAACCGGAAAAATTGACTCCCGTGAAACCTGGAAATCTGACTTCCAAACCACCCGCTTCTTCACAAAACCCAAAAGGTTATACGGTGCAAGTCGGTGTGTTCAACGAACAGGAAAGAGCTCTCAAATATAAGGAAACTTTAAAAACGGATTATAAGCAGTCGGTTTTTGTTTATCCGCGAGAGGGCAAATACGTGGTCCAAGTAGGAGATTTTTCCGATCGAACTAAGGCGGAGTCTCTCAAAACACGTTTAAAATACGATGGGATTGATTGCTTTATTCCTAATAAGTAATCGAAGAAACATCCTATCCCTAGAATCCAACCAAGACATTTTGGTGCACTGCACCCAAATGTCTTTTCTATTGAAAATGTATTGCTTTACGATGTAATTTTGTTACGATTTTGCAGGATATCCCCCACTTATAGAAGTCCCCCATTATGACTGAAAATATTTTCTCCACTGAACACGTATTAACCAACTACTATACCTTCGGAAGTCTCATAGTCACCGTCCTGACAGGCATTTTAGCGACCTTCTTTCTCACCTTAAGAGACAAAACTCCCGCCACAAAACAGTTAGGCCTTGCCTGCGTTTACCTCTCTTTATTTCAGTTGGGTTACTTTGTCGCTGCATTTTACTACCATCCTATTGCAGCTTACCATCGCTGGTTGACGGGGGGACTGATTCTTTTCGGTATCGTACACTTCGGGCAGTTTTTCTTTCGGTTTCCGAATGATGCGGATAAGAAAATGGCGGATATGTTTCTGTACATTATGTACGCTGTGGCAAGTATCGTAGTTCTTTGGTTTTTCTATCAAACATTCATCAGCGAAAAGAAATACCACTTCACCGCACATCATTGGGACTTTAACGCGGAAGGCGCAAGTAAAATCCTAGGGATATTCATTGTAGGATTTTCCTTTATTACTTTCGTTTTTCTTCCGGGGTATCGCCTTTATAAAATGGAAAAAGGCAAAAGAAAAGCGCTTTTGGCAATGGTACTTGCGGGATTGATTGCCGCGATCGTTCCTAACGTAACGAATGTTATGAGCCGTGACGGAGCTATGGAAAGATCAACTTATCTGACAGCTCTCGTGTTACTTTTCACTTTGGCATTCTTTTCCATTACAATTGTGTTCATCAATACGAGCAATGAACGTACCACTTTCATGGTTAAAATCGTGGGGATCTCTTTTGTTACCATGCTTCTGGTCATGCAGACTTTCAGTTACTTGGTAGACCAGGAAAAAGAAGCTGCTTACGATAACGCAACAATTCAAAAAACATTGCGCGCTCTGGAAGGAGGGGAACAAGCAAAAGACATTGTATTTATTTTGGAATACGACGTCGCCTCCCAGAGCCTCAGAAAAAAACATTACCCGGAATCAATGAGTTTGGATTTACCTTTGGTCCAAGCCGACTTGTACAATACTTATCTTTATAAAGAAATTGCAAGTTTGGATTCTACAGGTTATCGCAAAGCTTTGATTGGGATTTTAAACAAAGCTCCTTCTTATTTTGAAGGTTATAAAAATTCAATCCTCGCCCACTTGGAAGAAAATGTTTCTTTGGACAACCAAGAGTTGAAAGAATCTGTCAATTTACTGGTCGAAAAGCTCAACAAAAGAACTTTTATCAATACCAATAAACTAACAGATATTAATGCTTCTAATTTCTGTGAAGAAGGAACTTCTTATATTCAAAAAGTAAAGAATGTGGATACGTTCCGTGACTCTATTTTAAAACATATAGACAATTGCCAATGGGACGGAAAAGAAATTTCAGGAAAAGATCTGAAACTTGAATTTTTGAAATACTTCCGTTATTTCAAACCTGACTTAACACGCCATTACCGCCAGGACTTGGACGGACTCTCTCATTATGTGGCCTATATCGCCTATGATGCGAAGAAAAAAATCAATTATGAAGTAGGATATTACTACAAAGATTACCGTGCTTACATGCACAAGTCCGCAAGATTGGAGTTAGTCATTCTTGCAATTGTTCTTGTTGTATTGCTCGTTATTTTCCCTCTTTTCTTCCGTGCAACACTTGTTAACCCATTATACAGTTTGCTTTCCGGTGTGGAAAAAGTAAACCAGGGAAATCTAGAAGTAGAAATCCCCATTCAGGTAAATGATGAGATCGGATACCTCGCAGAATCCTTCAACGGAATGGTGACATCTATCCGTGATGCAAGAAGAGAACTCCAGGATTATGCGGAAAACCTGGAAGCAAAAGTAAAAGAAAGAACCAAAGAACTCCAGGAAAAAATGGATGAGATCCATAAATTGAAAGTTCAGCAGGACGGGGACTATTTCCTTACTTCCCTTTTGGCAAAACCGCTTTTCTTCAACGCAAACAAATCTACCAATATCAAATCCGATTTCTTTGTTCACCAAAAGAAAACCTTCGAATTTAGGAACAAAACGGGAGACTTGGGGGGAGATATTTGTATCACAGGTAATCTAAAGCTGGGAAAACCGGATGACTTCAGACGTTTTACAATGGTGATGAACGGTGATGCCATGGGCAAGTCGATGCAGGGTGCCGGCGGATCGCTTGTTATGGGAGTCGTTATGAACTCTATCATCGCAAGGTCAGCGGGAAACAAACGTATCTTAAACAGAACTCCCGAAGAATGGCTAACTGATGTTTATGAAGAGGTGAATTCCGTATTCAAATCCTTCAGCGGAACAATGGTAATCTCTGCAACTGTAATGCTCATTGACGATGAAACCGGAAAAATCTGGTATTTCAATGCGGAACATCCTTTCAGCATTCTTTACAGAGACGGAAAAGCCAGCTTTATCGAAACCGAATTAAAATTAAGAAAACTAGGTTTGGATTCTGAGTATCCTTTCGAAGTTCAAACCTTCCAATTGTTAGCCGGTGACAACCTGATCATCGGTTCGGACGGACGTGACGATATCGATCTTACTCCTGACGAAGACGTTCGTACGATCAATGAAGATGAATTCCAAGTTTTAAAATACATAGAACAAGCAAACGGAGATATTTACAAAGTAGAAGCCCTTATCAAAGAATCAGGGGAAATTACAGATGATATTTCCATGATGAGTATCATATTCAAAGATGATAAAGCGGGAATCGCCAGACAAAACGATGACAACTCCATTATGGATGCTCCGGTTGACGAATACTTTGAACCACAATCGGAAGATTGGGACAAGACGCTTACCACTTCAGGTGCATTTGAAGAAGGCAAAAATTTCTACCAAAATGGAGAGATTGAACGTGCTATCAGTGTAATGAAAAAAGCCTTTCTTTCGGATTCCTCCAATCAAAAGCTGAACAAGTTTTTGGGACTCGTTAGTTACAAAGGCAAAGACTACGATGTCGCGGCGAAAGTACTGACAGAGTTCCTAAGAGAAAATGAAACTGTTTCCGAATATTGGTACTATCTTGCAATGTCTGAAAAAAAATTAGGAAATTATGAAGGAGCTTTGAAAGCAGCACAAGAAGCTTTGAAATTGGATCCTGAAAATTTTCAAAATCTGATCAATCTTGCGGATGTGAGTCGGTTGATGGGGAATGTAGATCGTGCACTAACATATGTGACACGTGCGCAAGGGATTGATCCTGACAACAAGAACGTTGTTAAACTGACAAAACTTTTGGACAAAGCAACTAGCTTAAACTAAACCCTCACTCTTAAATCCTCGGGAACTTTCCCGGGGATTTTCAAAACCCAATCCCGTCTCCACTACTTCTCTTCATTTTTTATTACGATTCGGTTTATATATTAATCATAATAAAAACAAAGCTTGCCATCTTTTTGGCTTTTTTATAAAATATGGGAATTAATTCTCTATAAGAATAAGGATGATTATGAATTACAGACATGCCCTATGTATTGGTTTAGTATCCATCGGAATCACCGCTTCTATTTCTGCACAAGAAGCTGATGCTGCTCTTGGCAAATATATTCCACCGGAAAAAGACGCGGTAATCGAAATTTTCAAATGTGGTGACAAGTACTGCGGAAAGACAATTTGTATCAAAGACAATGCTTATCCCGAAAAAGACAAAGACAAAGGTGTTCCCGGCACTCCTTATCTGGATCACAACAATGAAGATCCGAAACTTCGCACCCGCCCTAACTTAGGAATGCAATTTATTTCCGGATTCAATTATGAAGGAGAAGGTCTATATAAGAACGGAAAAATTTACAACCCACGTGACGGTAAAACCTACTGCGGTAAATTCACCGTGTTGGAAGGCGGCCAAAAACTGGATCTCAAAGGTACACTTTGTTCCCTTACATTTATCGGAAAAACAAATACTTGGACCAGACTTTCCGGTGTGAATTTGGACGACCCTAGATGGGATTGCGTAGACAAAAAGAAAAAATAACTTAATATATATTAGGGGGTTTTCGCCCCCTTTCTTTTTTTACTTCTTCTCAAAATCCTTATACAATAAAGAAGGCTGAATCCCCTGGTTGCCTTGGTATTTTCCCGATTTATATTCTTCAATCTCACCTGCAACAGTATGATAAAAAATCTGGCAAATCTGAACTCCGGAATACACCCGCAAAGGATGGATCACTTGGATTTCCAAAGTCCAAAAACCTTTGAATCCCACGTCGCCGAACCCAGCGGTGATATGAACAAACATCCCCAACCTTCCGATGGAAGATCTTCCTTCCAACATGGGAACCAAGTTATGAGTTTCCGTATATTCAATCGTTCTACCTAAGTACAACTTCCCCGGTTCCAAAAGTAATCCTTCTTCGGGAATGGTCAGTTTTTCCACAGGGTTAGGTTTTTTCATGTCCAAAGGAAATGAGGAATAAACCAACAAGTCTTTGTCCAAACAAAGGTTATATGAATTCGGGTTAAGCAAATCGGGATTGTATGGTTCGATTTTTATATCAGTTCCCAGTTTTTTTAATATTTCGCGTCCGGTTAAAATCACAGATCATTCTCCAATAAATTTCGGTTTTCTTTTTTCTTTAAATGCAAGTAAAGCTTCCACTCTATCCTTGGTGGGTAAAGTTTCCGCATAACAGAGTCTTTCCCAATCCAAAGCGGATTTGCCTTCATAAACAAGCGCACCGTTTACTGCTTTTTTGGCGGCTCTCACTGCAATAGGCGCGGATTCTGCAATATCCAATGCAATGTCAAAACAGGATTTGTCCAATTCGGAATCCGGAAAAATTTCCTGATACAAACCCTTTCTCAATCCTTCGGAAGCACTGATTCTTTTTGCCCGAGTGATCCATTCCAAGGCGGTAGACTTACCCAAAAGTTTGGTCAATCTTTGGGTTCCGCCGGCACCAGGAATGATTCCCAGTTTGGTTTCTGTAAGACCGACAACGGCGGATTCTCCCGCATAACGAATGTCGCAGGAAAGGGCAAGTTCCAGACCTCCTCCAAATGCAAACCCATTGATACATGCGATCGTAGGCTGAGGCAGATTTTCCAATTCTAAAAAACAATCCCTAATATCGTTTAGAAATTGTTTCACTGCCGTAGGAGACATAGTAATTCTTTCTTTTAAATCAGCGCCTGCTGAAAAGGAATCACCCGAACCTTTGACCAGCACAACCCTTGCGGAACTGTTCCTGATCTCTTTCATCTGGCTCCAAATGGAATCCAGTAGAGCCACAGAAAGTGCATTCTTAGACTCAGGGCGATTTAATTGTAAAATGGCAATCCCGTCGGGTGTAATCGTAAGTGTAGAAAAGCTCATGGAATTTTTATCCTAGGAAAAAATAGAAATGAAATCATGCAATGAATTCCGATAATGGAAGGGGTTATGGGAATGAAGAAACTTTACTTTTCCGTTTTTCAGGTAATTGCTTTTGCTTCGCTTTTCCAGTGCCAGGCAAAATCCAGCGTGGACCCCTTGTTGGCCGCTCTTGCGAGTCCTCCGTCCATTTTTACCGTTACCCCGCAAATCGGAACTCCCACCCAAAACAATCTCAATGCAGTCTACCCTGCCACGGAAGTGGTGATCAAAGGGGAAAATTTCGGCCTGGATGCCGTGGTTAGATTCAATGAAACCCAAGCAACTATCTCGGCCAATTTAGGAACAGAACTTTATGTGAGCGTTCCCGATGGCACCTACTCAGGAGTTGTCACTGTTTCCAAATCAGGCGGCTCCTGCTTGCCCGGTTTAAAAACAGGAACCAATTGCATTGGAACCGATTTTTTTATAGATTGTTATGCGGTGACGAACAAACAGTATGGCGACGAAATCGAAATCAAACAAGGCCAGAGCCAAAATATCAGTTTTGACGGAATCCAAACAAAAGCATTTCGTTCCAATGTGATTACCGGAGGCGCTTCCATTACCATTGGTTGCGACAGTATCGTCACTTTAAGGGTATTTAGTAGAAGTTGCCAAGCAACGGATTATGTACTTCAAAAAGATCCGACAGTTGCCATTCCTGCAAATATCTCCACTCAGTTTTATTTAACTGCGGGTTCTGCAACCTGTGGAATCTCCATCTAAAAAGATTTATTTTTTACAAACCGTTTGAATACAATGATGTTTGCCGCACCCATCCATTGATTCATATATTCCCTGAATAGTTGAACCCTTGGCTTGGAGGCTTTGATCTCTGACGGCAGATCTTCGTAACATTGGATGGTATGTGCGGAAACTTCTTTGTAACAATTTTCAACGACTTCGCTTAACCTTTTCAATATGGCAAGATTGTTCTTTTCTTCTCCCACATTCGGCAGTACAACCCGGTTCCAATAATCGATTACGTTTTTTTTAACTACTTCTGTAGGGATAACCCTGGAAACTTTTTTACCATCTAACGATCGAAGATGCAAAAACCCGGTATTTACTTCCGTTAAAAATTTCTTTGCAATCATATAAAAATGGGAAGGTCCGATATGAAATAAAAATACCCATTTCAATTGGCTGGGAATATTGATATTCATCATGATTATGTTTTCACAAAAATCGAAAAAACGATCTAAAAAATTAAGATAATCTTTTTCCAACTCTTCCGCCGATTTGGATTTTCTTTCCAGGCTCGTTAGGGAGCGAATCAATTCGGAACGTAAAATTTGTTCATCCGCTCCCATATGCAAGTCCATACTAATCGTTTGTTTGAAATAATCTTTTTCTTCCTTGTACTTATCCGTTTCAAAACGAAAAAAGTAATGCTGGTCCGAATTCCAGGAATACTTTCCATATGCTTGTATGTAATTGACTATGGATTCTTTTCTCGGAGTCGTTTTTTTCGATTCCGGAATTTCTTGGGATTTGGTTTCAGGTGGAGATTGTTTTTTCTCCAAAGGTTCTTCCGGAAAAGGAGAATGTGTCATCACTTCCTGGAACTCAGTCTGATATAGACTTTCCGAAAAGACAGAAGACAAACGATAAGTTACATTCTCCTTAAACTTCGGTTTGGTGGCCCTGGGCTCCCAGATGGTTTCCGGTTTTTCAATTTGAAGAACATGAGACATACGTTTCAAAAAAATAGATAAAGAAACCAATCGATCCAACGCAGGAATGACTCTGAATCCGAGAAGCGAGTCATTTCTAAATTCGTTTTCATGAAAATTGGCAGACTCAATTGCCTTTTTGATTTCTTCCCAGCTTACCTTGGATTCGATATAAAAATTCCGAAGCATTTCGAATATAATATGAAATTGAACGAATTCATTCCGGGCTTCATCCGCAAGTCCTGCGGGGAAATAACGATTGTATTCCTTTTTCATATAAGGATACAGGTGTTTCTCATCCAAGTTGATGATGATGTCTTTGATCTTTTTTTGGCTTTTGTTCAGCTCTGAGTCCAAGAGCTTTCGAAGAGGGAGCAAGTCCCTTTTATTTCCTTCCGAAATATTCCCGGAAGTCAGGAATTGAAGGAAGGCGCCGGAAAGGCTTTGCAAGCTGGAAAGGAAGTAGATGTATCCTTTTCGAAAATCTTGAATTTGGAGAAGTTCTCTTTCTTCCTCTTGGACGGCTGGCATACCAAGAGGAACGTTATGTTAAATAACGAACAAAATCAACTCAATTAGTTTTCGTAGTAAATCTCGATTAAATTTTGGTTGGGGTCGGCAAAAGTTAAGCTTTCTCCTGAATCGGTACCTTCTGGACCACGAACGATTTTTACGTTCTTTTCTTCCAATTCTGTGATCGCCTCAGTGAAATCATCCACATCCATTACAAAGCTAAGTGCTGCCAGAGTTTGATCCGGGGCGATGGTGGATTTAACCAGTCTAATTTTAAAAGAATCCAAGGAAAGAATGGCCTCAGCGTCTTTTTTGGTCTCGACTTCGAAATCGAAAATTTCCCGGTAGAACTCAATGGAAGCGTCTAGCTGGGTAACTGGAATGTTGACATGGCCGATGCCTTCTACGATGATCATACTATTTCTTAACCTTGATTGACTTTTCTGTCATCATGCTTGAAAAACTGGCTTTGTCGACAAAAAAGCAAGTGGAAAACTCTAACTAACCTTGTTTTAGTTAAAAATTTGAATCCGAGATTATCCCCAATTTGGAATGTATTAAAATATGAAGCTTTTTATTTCTCTCACACTCGTGAGCATTTTCTTCCTTGGTCAATGTAAGCCTGCCGAAGTGCCATATTCAGAGAAAGATATCTCTCTTGTTTCGAAATTATTCGAAGCAAATCAAAAATTGCATGAGGGATTGTTATTAGATTCCCCATCTCTTTCTTTGGTTGAATTCAAATCCGCTTTGGATTCTCTGGCAAGTTCAACTCACCCTCGTTTGCTGGAATGGAAGTCGAAAATAGAAGGAAATTTTCCTAAAAATCCCAAAGATTTGGATGCCTCTTTCGAAAATCTCTCTCAAATTGCACTGGTTCTTACCGATATAAAAAAAGCGATTCCGGCATTGGAAAATTTTAATCAGTTTTATTGTCCAATGGTGGAAAAGTACTGGGTCGCAAAAGGCAAATTAGTTCAAAATCCTTATGCACCTGAAATGAGAGCTTGTGGAGAAATGTTGCCCTAATTGTTCATGGATTCAAATATAAGAAAGTGTTTTTTGGATAGATCCGTTCATGAAGCCTGTCCAAATAACTGCAAACAGATTTACGGCGGAAATACTTTGCTTGGCCGGAGAGAAACAAATTGTCTCGCAAAAGAGAAGTTAGTTTTCTTTTCGGAAAACAAAGTAACATTCAATGTCGGAATTTCCGCCTTTTACCAAGCACATTATAAAATTCTGGAAGAGTTTCTTTCCGAATCACAACAGAATCAAGAGTTAGTCTCTTATTTTCTTTATATCAGCGAGCCCCAAGTTGTAAAAGAAATCATAGAGTCTTTTTCAGCCAAAACGCTTGCAAATCTGTTTAGAACGGATTATTATACTTTCCTTGCCATTCGGGAGAGTATGAATAAGGAAAAACGCGACAAAAATATATTTAAAGTCAAAAGTTATCGTTATTGGACTTATTTGAATTTTCAAAAGATATGCAATGTAATTGTTTATTTGGTTCGTGAATCTAATGAACCTGAACTCGCCTGTCAATTTTTAGTAATCCTTCCTTCCATCATCGTATCCGATATAAGAGATTATACAGGCTTTTCTCCTGAAGAAGAGAAAATTCTTTATCGGGCATTAGGTGATGCTATCTACGAATTGCCGATTCAATCTCCCAAAATCTACGATCATATGCTTGCTTTGTTTGCAGACGATATGGAGATCTCTATCGTTTTATCCACGATGGAAATTCTGATCAGAAGACAGGAACAGATCTTGGATCTTAGTGAAAGACTGATTGACTACATCAGCAAAAATAGAATCGATCTGAACATTCAGTACATTTATTCGGAATTAAACGGATTGGAACTGGGTTCTGCAAATGAAATACTCAACCAATTGCAAGAGAGACAGATGTTATCTGCCTCTCAAAAAGATTTGGTTTTGTCCTTTCTGGAAAAAGGAAATCTGGATATTCTGAAAGCCTTAAAAATCGAAATCATCAGGTAATGATAATCGATTTCAATCTTACCTTTTTACAGCATGTCCGTCGCTCGGAATCGTAATCTTCGAAGCCAGATAAACGCTAAATAACAAACAGAAAACCGCAATCATCCCTACGATTTCAAAATTTACAAGCTCTCCGCCTGTTTCTTCGGTTAAAATATAACCGGCAAGAATGGAAGCAAGAGCCGAAGCAAATTGTTGGATCGCGGAATTGAAGGACATAAAACTCCCTCTGATCTTCGGTTCTACTGAAGAAGTAACAAGAGCAAATGCAGGTACCATACGTCCGGAAACGATAATCATAAATACAGTTGTAATGGTCAATGTAACGGCTAAGGGAGTTTTACCTAAAGTCGTAATGATGGAAACAGGAATCACTGCAAGAATGGCAAGGACGGCGTACGTATTGTACTTTCCGTAACGGTCGGACAGGATTCCTATATAACGGCTTGTAAAAAAAGTAAATAACCCGCCGAAAAAATAAAGATAAGGAAGTTGTTCTTTTGTCATTCCCACGTTGGAAACCAAAAAGGGAGCAAGGAATGGAATGATAGTGAAGCCGCCGAACATAAGCATACTCATGAACGCAAAAGAAAAATAATGCGACTTTCGGGTAAAAACCGCACGAATGGATGCCCATTTGGATTCATCCAAGTTCTTATTGTCCAAATGCACCCGAATGTTCGGCAACACTTTGTAGGCAATCGGCAATAATAGAAAACTAAGAGCTGCAAGTCCTAAAAACGGACTATGCCATCCGAATTTATTGGCAAGAGACAAACCTATGGGAATTCCGATCACTGAAGCAAGTGAAAATGCAGACATCACGATTCCCGTTGCTTTCCCTCTGCGGAAAATAGGAATAATATCTCCGATGATGGATAATACCAAAGTTCCGATGGCACCTCCGAATCCTCCTGCCACAACCCGAGCAATGATCAGAGTATTGAAGGTAGGTGCAAATGCGCAAAGTAACGTACCTAATGCGAATCCGAAGTATACAATCAAAAGTGCGGGTTTGCGATCAAAACGATCTAAGAAGAAAGTCCCTATCAATCCGAAAAAACCTGCACTCAGTGTATAAGAGGCGACAAGTAGTCCGAATTGGGACGCGGTGATTTTGAAGCTTTCCTTAAATACGGGTCCAAGGGGCATCATAATAACAAAGTCCAGTATGTGTAAAAATTGAAGAGCGGCCAAGATAAAGATGATCGCTTTTTCTTTTTGGATAGTATGGAGAGGATGATGGTCAGGATTAAGAAGATCTTTTTCCATAAGATAATGCCATTCTGGACCAGGTAGTCAGAAAGAAACTTCATTTTCGGAATTAATTGCCCGAAACTTGTCTAAATTAAAATATAAACACGGGAACTTAACCCCGGGGAAAGAGAAATGAAAACAGTTTTAATCACTGGAGCGTCCACAGGTTTAGGAAAGGATTTTGCAGAACTTTTTGCAAAAGACGGATATTCTTTGATCCTTGTCGCTCGTAACAAAGGGAAATTGGAGTCCTTAAAAAATGAAATCAAAATCAAATACGGACAGGAATCCCATGTATCCGTAAAGGATCTTTCCCTTCCAGGTTCCGCGAAAGAGCTCTTCGGAGAAATCAAAAAGAAAAACCTAAACATAGATAGTTTGGTAAATAATGCAGGGATCGGGTTAAACGGTGCATTTGCTGAAAATGAACTTGTTAAAGAAACCGAGTTGCTTCAATTGAATGTGGTTACCTTGGTAGAACTCACTCATCTTGTTTTACCTGAGATGATCAAACGAAAGTCAGGCGAAATTCTGAACATTGCATCGACTGCTGCTTTCCAACCCGGACCTTACATGAGCGGATATTATGCGTCCAAGGCATATGTGCTTTCTTTTTCGGAAGGAATCGCGGAAGAAGTAAGCCAATACGGAATCAAGGTGTCAACGCTTTGTCCAGGTCCTACCAGAACGGAATTTTTCAATAGTGCGGATATGAATGAAAGCAAACTTGCCTCCAATCCCATCCTGACAATGGATTCCAAAACTGTTGCCAAACAAGGGTACAAGGCTTTGAAAAAGGGACAGGTGGTAAAGATTGCGGGACTCTTGAACTTTCTTTTGGCACAATCAATTCGTATTTCGCCCAGATTTATGATTCGTAAAATTGCAAAAGGTTTGAATTATATTAAAAAGTAACCGCCATGAAAGTTTCTTTTTCTAAAAAAATCAATGATCTGGGACTGGGAGAAGAAGAGAATCTTTTGTCCCGAATCAAAAAGGAAAAAGAAAAAAACAAAACCCATATCATCGATCTTACAATTTCCAATCCGACTCAGGTAGGATTGGATTTTCCTTCCGACGTTTTTTCCCATAGCTTGGAAAAAGAACCTTTTTCCATCTACGACCCCAATCCCCAAGGTCTTCTAACAGCACGTAATGCGATTGCAAAGGATTATCGAATAAGAGGATCGGAACTCAATCCGAATGATTTGGTTCTGACATCAAGTACATCCGAAGCCTATAGTTTTTTATTCAAACTGCTTTGCAATCCGGGAGATGAAATTTTAGTTCCGGCTCCCGGTTATCCGTTATTTCATTTTTTGGGAGAACTGGAAAACGTAGAAGTAAATGAATACGACCTTCTTTGGGATGAGTCCGAAAAGTCCTGGGAGTATTCCCTTGCTCTTATGCAAAAGAAATTGAAACCTTCCACAAAGGCAGTATTGCTTGTTTCTCCTTCCAACCCCACAGGTTCGATTTTGAAAGAAAGGGATTGGCAAGAATGGTTTTCATGGTCGGAACAGAAAGGAATCCCTTTGATTTTGGATGAAGTCTTTGCCTCCTATATCTTCGAAGAAAATAAAGTGCAGGAATTGAACTATTATCCCAATACTTCCAAAGCACCATTCTTTGTGCTAAATGGAATCTCTAAAATGTTGGCTTTGCCGCAAATGAAACTGAGTTGGATCCATGTACAAGGAGATGCCGATTTCAGGGAAAAATCCCTCAGCGGCTTGGAGATCATCGCAGATACGTTTCTTTCCGTAAATACTCCGATCCAATATACATTGAACGATTTATTTTCCTGGAAGTCAATGATCCAGAATAAAATATTAAGCAGAGTTAGGCGAAACTTGAAATTTGCGAAAAACTGTTTTGAGCCTGAGGAAAATAATACGGCAAACGGGCAGTCTGCTCATTGGACCCACGGGAAAGCTGGCTGGTATGGAATGGTTGAAATTAAAAATTCGAAATTGTCCGACGAAGAGTTCGCCGAACAAACTTTAAGCGAAAGTAATATTTACATGCATCCAGGAAACTGGTTCGGCTTTCCCGAAGATAGAACTGTTTTGGTTGTCAGTCTGATTGTTCCGGAAGACCAATTTCAAATCGGCATAAAGGAACTGGCATCTCTTTGCAAAAATTCCAAAATCTGATGTTTTTGCGCCCTGGCATCTGCTTTGCCCAATTCGAAAGTATCTCTTAAGCCAGCTGGATTCGTATAATCGAAGGAAGTGATTGTCAAAGGTCGGGAAGGCCGCATCAAATAAGTTTTTTTTAAAATCTCAGTATCTTTGTCTACTATGGTTGAAGACTCGTAGTGAATGCCTATGATCTTTGCTCCCGAAGAAAATTTTTCAATCACTAGATTGTTGGTGAGCCCTCCATCCAAATAGTATTCTCCGTTTACTGACTGAAAGTCCACAATCGGAGGTATAGAAGAAGAGTTTAGAATAAATTGTTCAATGACTTCCGGATTATGAAAATCTTTTTCCGTAAAATATACATCTTGCATTTTCCATTTTTTTACAATTTCCGAAATCCTATTTGCAGACTTGCCTTCACTGCGATCCCTATCATCCAGTAAAAACGCTCTTCCCGTTTCACTGATAAGCCTTGCTAGGCGAAATTTATTTTTAAGGGAATTTTCCTGAGGGTAAGCTCGAACCGTATGAATGAACACCTTTGCACCGGAAGCAAGAATACGATCAAATCGCAGCCCAAAACGAATGCCTCTTCGATACATTTCTTCATGAGGAAAAGTCGGTTCTCCTCTCAATAGATTGGAAAAATGAAAATTACTGGAATTGCGGCGCGTGATTTCTTCAAAATACTCAACTGTTTCATCTTCGGATTCGGAGAGAATACAAAGTGCCATTGCGGCTCCTGCCGAAACTCCGGATACTTCATTGAACCGAACTCCCCACTCTCGCAAAACTCTTCCTACTCCTAAACCGTAAAGAGCCTTGCAACCTCCACCCGCGATGGCCAAAGAAACCTCATATAAAGGAATAAAGCGATTGATGGTCTGTAGTAGCTGGTCCTTCACCTCAGTGAAGTTAGGCAAATCTAATCCTCTTCCCAACGAAGGCATAATGTATTGTTTTCTCCTAAATACCTATCAAAATATAAACTACTGCGACAAGCTTCCTCGGTAGCGAGAAAAAAATCGTAACCTCCCGCCGGATATTTTATTTTGCAACAGCCCTTCTTTTCTTTCCTCTCGGGAGGTTGGATGACGGAACGATCCTGTCCTTTTAAGTCCCCGGCTGTCGGAGGCAATTCTGACTGCGAAAATAAGGAAGCGGAAATCAGAAGGATAAATCCTAATGAGAAAAAAACTTTTGAAAACATATGTGGAAATCCTGACTCTCGGTCACTTAATTTAGACATCGAAAATCATCCGAAATCTGAAAATAAGTTATCTATTTTATAGTGCTGACACTAATTTAAAATCTCCCTTGAAAAGGGCAAACCCTTACTTATTTCTAGAAATTTAGCCTCACCTGAATCCCGTTCAGGAAGATTTTATTTTGAACCTAGTTCATTTCCCAATAGCATATTAGTAATTTATAAATCAGTGAATCTTCAACAAACTATAGTTAGCCAAAATATTTATTTATTTCAGTCAATATTTTTCTTTACCTTTTCAGGGACTTAGAGTTCAATTAGTCCCACAAGAATTCTATAGGCAGGTCACTGATGGACAATAAAAGATTTACTTATCATGCTACAGGGGGGGCGCTTTTTATGCTCTTGCTGAAGAATGGATTTCTGACTGTAGTCACCTTAGGTATTTATACTTTTTGGGCAAAGGCCAATACCCAAAAGTTTATGGCTGAAAACACCGAGTGGGCAGGAGAAAGGTTCTCTTTTCACGGAACAGGCAAGGAAAGATTCATCGGTTTTTTAAAAGCTTTGGCAATCCTGGTAGTTGGCGGAATCGTCCTTCAAATCCTTGGAAAAATTTTAGGTATGATCAGTCTTACACTCGCACAAATCATACCTCCCATCTTGCTCGCCGCATTTTTCCTCGGGGTCTTTCCATTCGTGATTGTCGGAAGTAGAAAATATCTCACTTCAAGAACCGGTTTCCGCAATCTTAGATTCGGATTTGACGGAAAAGGTTTGGAACTTGCAAAAATTTATCTAAAGGGTGGACTATTAACTATTGTTACTTTAGGAATTTATTATCCTTGGTTCTATGCTGAAAAAGAAGCCTACATAGCAAGCAAAACCCGTTACGGAAATGCAAACTTTGGATTCCAAGTAGACGGAAAAGAGATTTTCTTTATCTATTTGAAGGGTTTCTTTCTTTCTATCATCACTTTCGGAATTTATTCTTCCTGGTTTCTTGCCGATTTACAAAATTACATTTGGAATCATAGATCTTTTCAGGGAAAAAAGTTTCAATCCGACCTTACAGGCGGTAAAGTATTCCTCAACATTATCGTTGCTTATGCAATTGTACTTTTCACACTTGGATTCGGACTTGCTTGGGCAATTGTTCGCATATCCAAATTATTTTTAGAATCCATAAGTCTGGAAACGGAAGTGGATTTCGGAAGTATATCAGCTAAAGCAGACCCGACTGCTTCCGCAACAGCAGAAGGATTGGAAGCACTGGCTGAAACTTTAGAAGGCTTCCTTACTATTTAAGTGAATCAAAAATTAGAATTTAAAGCACGTTACTTTAACGGAAAGTCAGCGATCCCGGAATCCGGGGTCGCTTCTTTGCAAAACAATAGAATCAACTTTCAATCGGAAACATTGACTCAAAAATTTTCCATCGAAGGTCTGGCAAATTTCGAAACGACTCCTAATGGTTGTAAGTTTACGATTTTACCTGATGAAACGGCGGAAAGCCCGATCATCGAAATTTTTTGCACCAAAGAAGAAAAACAAAACATCGAATCTATCTGGTTTGAAAATAAGAAAAAGCAAGGTTTTTTTCAAAATCTTATCTATTCCTCCAAACAATTGGATCTGCGCACCGTATTTTTATTCGGTATTTTTTTTGCGGTAGTGATCGGTTCTTTTTATTATTTTATTTTATTAAAATTGTATGTGCTCTTCCCGACTCAGTTTGATGAAAAGCTGGGAAACGAAGTAAATAAACAGGTGGAATCCCAGTTTTCCATCTGTCATTCGGAAGAGGCTCAAAAGTTTTTAGAAGATGCTGTTAAAAATTTAAAGCCGAAAGATTCACCCTTTAACTACCAAATCAAAATCATAAACCGACCGGAATCGAACGCATTTGCATTGTCAGGCGGTAGAGTGTATTTCTTTTCCGGTCTCATCCGGAATGCAAGCACTCCCGAAGAAGTAGTCGGCGTCCTGGCACACGAACTTGCTCATGTGGAAAAAAGACACCATATTCGCAACCTAATCAAAGCAATGGGAACTGCTTTTGCCATCAGTGTAGTCGTAGGTCCCGGTTTAGGTGATTTTGAAATTATCGAAACAGTTTCCGAAATTGGAACTACCATCGCTGTTTTAAAATTTTCACGAGATTTTGAAGTAGAGGCGGATAGTTATTCCATTCAACTGCTTAAAAATGCGAATTACTCACCAGCGGGGCTTTATCTTTTTTTTCAGAGATTGGAAAAAGAAGAAAGTCTTGCGGAACATACTGAAAAAACGAAAAAGCCTGACAAAACGAGTGATTCCATTTCTAAGAAAATATTCGACTTTTCAAACTTTCTAAGCACTCATCCCCGTACGGAAGATAGAATGAAAGCATTCAAAGATATAGTTGCAAAGACGGATTCCCGAAAAACAAAAAAACTTGTATCTAAAGATAAATGGAAACGAATTCAAAAAGCATGTATCAATGACTGAATAAAGCTTTGTCATTTTCCATGGATGAATATATCTCTTTAAGAGTTTCAGGCAGATTGCATTTCGGAGCCCAACCTAGCTTCACGAGTTTATCATTATTTCCGAATACTCGGGAGGTCTCCGAAGCACGAACTCTATTTGCATCCACTCTATATTCCAATTGAACCCCGGAAATACTGATCAATTCCTCGACCATATAACGAATGCTTGTTTCTTTCCCAGAACAAATATTATAGATTTCTCCGGCTTCTCCCTTTTTCACTAGAGTCATATAACCGTTGACTATATCTTGCACATGGGAAAAATCCCTTGTAGGATTTAAATCTCCAACTTCTATAAAATCCCGTTTCTGAGTTTTTGCCTGGATGATCTGTTTGCAGAAATTAGGAATCACAAATTCCAATCTCTGGCCGATACCTATGTGATTGAATGGGCGGGCAATAACAACCGTCAGGTTTTTATCATAAGCGGAATATTGTCTGCAATAAGATTCGGCTGCTAGTTTGCTTCCCGAATAGGGATTGATCGGTTTTGGAATCAAAGTTTCCGACAAAGGAAGTGTTTCTTCTTTTTGAAAACCGTAAACATCGGCGGAAGAAACATAGAGCATCCTTACAGGCGTTCCCAAACGGTGAAGTGATTCCAGTAAATTCAAAGTACCTTTGACGTTGATTTCTTCGGTTTCCCAAGGATCTTCAATTGCGCGAGGAACAAACGGCTGGGCTGCCAAATGGAAAACGACGGAAGGTTTCGTTGAAAATACAACCCTTTCCGTTTCCGACTTGTCTCGAATATCCGCAGAAAAAAGAGAAATATCATATTCTCCACTCTGATTTAAGCTCGAAACGAGGTATTTTCCGACAAAACCCGTCCCACCAGTTATCAAAGCTTTTATTTTTTCCATATATAGGGGAATTTTCCGATCCAATTCTAAGATTTAGTTGCCATCATCCTAAAATTTCAAATCCTCTCAACAAGAAAGAATTCCGTGGAAAACGACCCTAGCTTAAGCCCCACGCCATTTTTGGAAATCAGAGACCCGCAAATTGATGTAAAAGAAATTATGCGCGAAATCGAATCCAAGATCCCCCTTCCTCCTCCGACAAAGCTCGAATTGGAAAGAATCTCCAAAATGCAATTCCAACCGGAATCTCCCGAAGGTTATAGAAAATTTGACCCTGCCGGAACTGCTCATTTATTCGAAAAGGGAATTGCGCCGCCCAAATTTACAAATCCGAAACTTTGGTTTGTAAAAGGACCGATTAAATTTTTATTCACACGATTCATCGAATTTTATGGGTTAGTCGACAAAAAATTATCTGAAAATAGAATCAAAGCTTTCTTTTCCGTATTACACGAGTTAATTCGACTGGCAAAAAGAATGCAAAACTTGGAAAAAAGATTCGAAAGCTTTTACAAGGATCATTTACTACAAGCTGATGTAAAAAAAATGAGCGGTGAACCTACGTTTGGTTGGGCGAACTACCAATTTATCGATGATGCGGGTTTGTCGGATGACTGGGATCTTGCAATTTCAGACATGAAAGAAAAGGGAAAGCTGGAAGTTATTTTTCCCGAATGGGGTTCCTTACTTAAAAAATTAACAATCGAATCCATTCCGTTTAATTCCTACACCGAAAGTAAAAACGAATTCGAATTTGTTCAAAAGAAAATCACATCCGATATCAAACTGGTGGATTCTTTATTTCCTCTAAAACATTTGGAAACAAATCACATCATCATCGGACTTTCTTTAAACAGATTTCCTTCCATTGTTTTGGAAAGGATATTTGCCGAAATTTCCGGTTGTTTGCAACCCGGGGGTTATCTCTACTTTTCCGTTCAATTGGAAAACGAAGACAACCATAGTCCGTTTCAAGACATTCAGTTGAGTAAAATCGATTTAAAAAAACTTCCGAATTATCTTAAAGCGTTCGGTCTTTCCGAAGAAAGAGATCTGACAAAATCTTCCTCCAAAAAAATCCTACGTTATAAAAAGATTTCCTAATGAACGTATTTCAGCACCTAGATGAGCTGAAAGATTCCGATGGAGTAGGCAATGATGCAAAAGGTCTAAGCAAGGAATTTAAAAACCTAGGCTGGAATTCTCATTTTGTGACAAGACTTCCTAAAAAAGGGGAAAAGGCGGAATCTTCACAATATCATCTTTGTCATTCGGATCTTCCTTTGACCAAAAACGATATTCATATCTTACATTATGCAGGGCAAGGATACCCTCTTGATTATTTCCAATCCCTTCCCGGAAAAAAAATTTTACGTTTTCATAATATAACACCTGCATTCTATTATAAAAATACGACGACTTCGGAAATTTACAACTCAATGGAACGTTTCGAATCCATTTCCTATTTGGAAATCGCTTCCTTGGCAATCTTTTGCGATGCTGCCTGGTGCGATTCACCATACAACGGATATACGATCGAAGAATACGGTTTTAAAAATATAATTACAATTCCCATTTGCAAATCCTATTATAGCTCCGACATTCATTTGGAAAATAATAATGACGGAGCCATTTGTTTTTTAGGCAGATTTTCGCCTCAAAAAAAATGGGAAGACCTGATTGATTTTTTTTTCGTCTGGGAGAAAACTCATCCGGATTCCAAGTTGTATTGTGTCGGTTCGGTGATTCATGCGTTCCATGGATATTTCGATTTGCTTTTAAAAAAAGTTTCAGATCTGAACCTGGAAGGAAAAGTTTTATTCCTACAAGGTCTTTCCGATGAAGAAGTATTGCAAGTCCTGTCCAAATCCGATGCTTTTGTTTCTATGAGCGAACATGAAGGATTTTGTTTGCCTGTTCTCGAAGCATTCGGAATGGGATTGCCTGTATTTGCTTACGAACAGGGTGCAATCGGATCGACAATGAGAGAAGGCGGAATCAAATTTCATTCCAAAGATTACAAGCGACTCGCTGAAAATATGGAGGATTGCCTTTCCGATTCTTCCAAACGCCTAATACTGATTCAAAACCAAAAAAAGGCTTTGAAATATTATAATTATTTCCCTTGGCAGAAACAACTTTCCGGTTTGGTATCCAATTTATGAGACCTCTCGTACATCAATTTTCCGCGGGCTTTCAAGTGGGAGATGCCATTTCCCAAGAAATGTTGGAAATCAAAAAACTTCTTCAAGTTCAAGGATACAGGGGAAATATATACTCGGAGAATGTAAACAAAGCGGATGATAAATATGCGGAAAAATATTTAAAGGCAAAAATATCACAGAACGATTGGCTTATCTATCACCACTCAATTCATTCCGGCATACTCCCTTTTCTACTCAAACAGCCGAATCCCAAAATTCTAATTTACCATAATGTTACTCCTCATGATTTTTTAGAGCCTTATGATCTTCATTTCACTTATTTACTAAGAGAAGGCAGACAGGATCTGCATACGATTAAAGAATATTTTCAAAATTATTTTGCAGTTTCAAATTTTAATAATTTGGAATTGTTGGAACTCGGTTTTCAAAATTCCAAAGTGATGCCTCTTCATCTGAATTTTGCAAAGTGGAACAAAAACAACATAGTTGTAGAAAAAAACAGACATCCGATTCAATTTTTATTCGTAGGAAGAATAGCACCAAACAAACGTCAGGATGACTTGATTCGATTTGCTAAAATCTGGAAGTTGAAAACAAATCGGGATTTCAGATTGAAGATGGTAGGCTTCTGCAATCCGAACCAACAGGCTTATCTGGACGAATTGCACTTGATGATCAAAACCTATGACTTGAGAAAAGAAGTTGAAATTGTTCCTTACGTAAACGAATCCATATTAACCAAATATTATCTCGAAAGTTCTTATTTTCTATCAATGAGCGAGCACGAAGGGTTTTGTGTTCCACTTTTGGAAGCGATGCATTTTGAATTGCCTGTAATAGCTTACGACGCGGGGGCAGTGTCTGAAACATTAAACGGGAACGGGTTATTGTTCGCCAAAAAGGATTTTGAAGTTTTGATCCAAAAAATAGAATCAATCGAATCTGATGAAAGCCTAAAAGCGGAAATCATTCAGAGACAATCGCAAAGATTGAAAGACTATATCAGTAAAATATCAATTGCTCCTTTGTTAGAAGTATTAGAAAAATAAAAACTGATGAACCTGAAAAAGATAGCAATCCTTGTTCCCAGATTCCATCCGAATATAGCGGGTGGTGCGGAAAAACTGGCATTGGATTATGCATTGATTCTAAAAGAGTCCCATCAAGTTCAAATTTTTACTACCTGCGCCAAAGACTATGTCAGTTGGAAAAACGAATTACGCGAAGGAGAAGAGGATTGGGATGATATAAAAATCCATAGATTCCCCGTAAAAAAAGAAAGAAATATAAACGTAATGAATCAAGTGCTGGAAAGTTGTTTGCGGAAAGGAAACAAAGTCAGTATTGAAGAAGAGGAAAATTTTCTAATTGAGCAAGGGCCATATTCTCCTAGTTTGGTGAGCCGGGTAATAGAAGTACAGAATCAATTTGATCTGATCATTTTAGTCGGATATCTGTATTACCCGATCGTCAAAGTTCTGCCTAATTTGAAAAAACCAACGCTTATCATTCCCACATTTCACGAAGAGCCTGCTTTTACATTGCCTCTTTATAAAAGAACCTTCTTACCTGATTATAGTTACTGTTTCAACGCTCCCGAAGAAGCGGATGTATACAAAAAACAAATTGGAGTTCTTCCTAAAAACTATTTCTATATAGGAACTTATGTGAGTTTGCCAAAGGAAGAAGTTCTGCAGCAAAATCCGATCTCGGTTGAAGAGGAGGGCATCAATCTTTTGACATTGGGAAGAATCGAACCGGCAAAAGGTTTTCCGGAACTGTATGCCCATTACGATTCCTGGAAACATTTTTTCCCAAAAGAAAAAATCCGGCTGGTCAGCATAGGAAACAATCATTTACCCAATGATCTGATTCCTATATCCGTTCATTTGCAAGGGTTTGTTACGCAAACGGAAAAAGAAAACCTACTTCAAAAATCACATTTGATTCTAAATCCGTCCGCTTTGGAAAGTTTTTCCATTGCCATTATGGAAGCTTGGTCTTTTGCAAAACCGGTTCTTGTCAATGGAAAGTCAGATGTTATGCGGGGGCACTGCCAAAGAAGCCAGGGAGGGCTTTATTACTCCGATGAGATTTCTTTTAGACGATCCCTCGAATATTTGATTCAAAATCCTGATATCAGGGAACGTTTGGGTAAAAACGGAAGAAAATACGTAGAGTTGAATTTTACAAAAGAAACGATAAAAAACAAATTAGAGTTAGTTGTTAGTAAACTACTCGATTGATCCCGCCTTCAAATTCATTCAAAAGAAAATCATGAAGTAGTCCGTTTGTTGCAAGCAAGCTGGGGATATATATGTTGAAATCATTACCGTCCATTGTAGACAATCTCCCTCCCGCTTCCTGTACAATCAAACCGGCAGCGGCCATATCCCAAGGCTTTAAGCCCAATTCATAATATCCGTCAAACTTACCTTCAGCAACCCAACAAAGATCCAAAGTAGCGGCACCTGTGCGATGAACTCCTCTCGATTTTTCCAAAATGGATTTATAATAAGCCATCAATACATCCAATGAATTTTTTCTGTCATAAGGAAAGCCTGTGACAAAGAGGGAGTCTTTCATCGATTTACGTTTGGAAACATGGATTTGTTTTTTTTCCCGGAAAGCCCCCTTTCCTTTGATTGCATAATAGAAAGTATTCAGCTCGGGAAAAAAAACCATACCAATTACAGGTTCTTTCGTCTCCTCCCATTCCAGGCCGACTGACACACCGTATAACGGTAATCCATGTGCATAATTCGTGGTCCCATCCAAAGGATCAATCACCCAACGGAATCCGCTTTTGCCTTGGTAGTCTCCGAACTCTTCCGACAAAAAACTATCTTGCGGATAAAACTTTCGAATCTCATCCAAAACCATTTTTTCAGAACCTAAGTCCGCTTCTGTTACCAAGTCATAAAGGCGTTTTTCATTGATCGAGAGATTCGGCGAATTGTGTTTTTCCGCCAGGAAGTTTCCAACCTGCGGTAAAAAATTTAAAAAATGATACGATCTATCTTTGAGTTCGGACTCCATCAATACCCACCGAAACCAATGTTTTTCTTCATGGCGGTGATTTCTACATCTAAATTTAAAGTTTCATCGGCCTTTAACTTTCCTCGAACCTGCTCTGTAGTTTTAATCACTTCTTGCAAAAGCTGGCTCAATTCCGTTTTTCGTTTTTCGTTGTCGCCGGCAAGAGACAAATCCCGACTAACATGATTGTACTGATTGAGTATCTTTGCAGTGGTTTCCGGAAAGTAATTCAAATACTGTTTTGCTTTTTTATAAGAAAGCGGATCTTCCGTCAACTTCACCCTCAGTTCACTTAAGGAATGCAAAAATTCATTTCCTAAAACTTGTAATCCGGCATCCGTCAACGATCTGACTTCCTTCTCAATGGAAAGTTTGAAAGAATCGAATTTTTCAATATAAGATTTGTATTCGTTGAACTCCACTTTGTCGGAAAATTGTTTTTTTAATGAATTCCAATTTTCCTTTGTGGATCTGGAAGCAAACAATAGAGGAAAAAAGCTAAATGGATAATGATGCGGTTTGCCAATGGTTGTGCGAAACACTCCAAATCCCAAAAGCAACAGATGCAAAAATCCTACAAACACGTAGGAAAACACAAACAAAACCCTATCTCCCGAAAAAGCATTGCCTAAACCTATATAACCGAAAGCCAATAAAGCCTGAAGGTACATCGCTTCCAACGCCTGCCCCGCCGAATAAGACGTCTTTTTTCTAGACAACCAAATGACGAAAGGGAAGACAAAAGTTCCCAAAACTTCCCAAGAAAATGAGAAAGGAAGTAGTGCCATAGGATAAGTAAGAAGCGTTGTTAAATGGACACGACGTGCCCATTTTTTTTCTTCTGCATCTATGATCTCCAGGTTGTTTTCCATATTTATTTTGCTTCCAGTAACTTCTGTTTGATATCGGATTCGATTTTAACCAACTCTTGCTCGGCAGCTTTTCTTTTTTGCCGTCCATCCTCTTGGATTTTAAGAGTTTCATTGATCGTGTCAATCAGCTGTTGGTTCACTTTTTTCAAAGTTTCGATCTCGATAATTCCTTTTTCCGATTCCTTTGCAATTTCCACTGTTCCTGTTTTTAACATTTCGGCATTCTTTTGCAGCAGATCATTTGTGGTTTTGCTGACTTCCTGTTGAGCCTGAAGCGCTTTCTTTTGTCGAAGCAACCCCAAGGCGATTACGATTTGATTTTTCCAAAGGGGAATCGTATTCAAAATGGAACTTTGGATCTTTTCAACTAACACCTGATTGCCATTTTGAATCAGCCGGATCTGAGGCCCCGTTTGAAGGGACAAAATCCTGCTGAGCTTCAAATCATAGATCTTCTTTTCAAAACGATCCGCCATCTGAACCATATCCTGGTATTTTTGAGAAGCCAGCGTATCGCCTTGCGCCTGTGCTTTTGCCAACATTTCAGGCAGGATTTTGTCTCTTACTTCCTTTACCTTTTGGTCGCCCGCAGCTATGTAGACCTGAATGTCTTTGAAATATTCCAAGTTTTTTTCATACAAGGCCTGGAGGAGAGTTATGTCCTTTGTTAGGTTGGTGCGGGCACTGTGGAGCTCTTCTACGATCTTTTCGATTTGCGAATGCAAATCCTCAAACTTGGCTAAAAACTTTTTAGCGCTGTTGAACAGCCCTCCGATGAGAGGGATCTTGGAAAGAGTTCCCCCTTCTCCCGTTAGGCTGTCCAAATCCAGGTCTTTTACCTTAAAAAGCAAATTATTGAGCAATTCGCCCGCATAACCGGCATCTTTCGTTTTTATTTCGGCAAGAACATTGTCCGCAAATTCGGAAACCCTGGCTTGGACGGAAGAACCATATTGAATAATATCGTTTGGATCGTTTAACTTGATTTGATCGGCAAGTTCCCGGACTTTTTTCAAGTCTTCGGGTGTTAGTTGCAACTCAGGGTCGTTCGTTTTTAACTCTAAAGAATCCATTTTTATTCTCTTCCTAATTCAGTTTTTATAAAATTTGAAATTTTTTCAAGATAGAATCAAGCAGAAAACAAAACGCAAAAAAAAGATGAACAAGTAAATTTATTTCAGATCATCTCTATCCGATAACTTAGAAACGCTAGGATCAAAACTTATGTTCTAACAGGAATTAAGGTTAGATCCTTTCGATAATTTGCGAGAAAGCTTATGAAAGATATAAAAATTCAGAAAATAATTTTTCCCTTCCTACCGCTGGATCTAGTGGTAAATTTACAAGAATTCGAGACTTGTTTGTTTACCAACGATGACCTACGGAAAATGTTCTTCTACTTGAGAAATAGTAATTATACTCATTATCTCATCCTTAAACTTTTGTTTTCTTCCGGAATGTCAATTCCGGATCTTATTTCTTTTAAAATCAAAAACTTTGAACCAAGTTCTGCCAACTTGAAGATTTCGGAACGTTGTAGATTGAAACATAGAAATATTCGTATATCCGATGATTTTGCCAAGGAACTTTATCGCTTCTGCCAAAGCGAAAATGAAGAAGTTCCTCTTTTTCCGGGGCAAAAAGGTTTCAGAGAGGAAAGATCCATTCAAAAAATCCTGCAAAAAGGATCGCAAATCATAAGGAAAGAAGTCTCCATTCCTTTGATCCGGGATTCGATCACCTTGTATTTTTTTAATCAGGGATTCCCAGCACGTGAAATCCAAACATTTTTAGGCCATCGCTCTCTGAAGTCGACAAAACAACGCATATCTCTCTATCCTAGTTTGGAAGAGATTTCAAATTCAGTGACTTTTGAGGATTTCGGAAGCGAAGCAGCGTAAAAATTTCTTGAATCCTATGATAATGCTTAGATCGTTGCTCTAAGTAGGCGCATTTTGGAAATCAAGACCAAAAAAATAGGCAAACACACTCTAGTTCATCTTAACGGACGCCTGGACATCACTCATTCCGATGAAGTCGAGGCGAAATTAGCTGACGATGTTCAAAGTGGAGAGGGTGATATCATCATCAATCTCGAGCTTATTTCCTATATCTCTTCTTCTGGAATCCGCATCTTCGTAGGTATGGTTCGAGAATTGGACAAACAAGGCCGTAAACTCAAGCTCTGTTGTATCACTCCTCCCGTGAAAAAAGTGTTCGATGTTGTGGAACTACTCGACCTTTTCGAAGTCTTTGAAACCGAACAAGAAGCCACCACTTCTCTTTCCAAGTAATCCAATCCTTACTAGACTTCCACAGGCTACCTTTTTAATCCTTTCTCTTTTTTTCTGGTTCTATTTCTTTACGCAAACAGCATCGATTCCTCCGATTTGGCCGGATGAAGTTTTGTTCTTTTCTCCCGCCCAGGCTTTTGCCAAGACAGGTCATCTAACAACGAATGTATTGGAAGGTTTGGTTCCGGGAATGGAATACAAAACACTTTGGATGCCTCCCGGATTTTTGATCTTATCTTCTCTATTTTTAAAAATCTTACCGGATACGATCTACAGTTTTAGATTTTTCAGCGCGCTTACCGTATTTTTATCCGCCTGGCTCTTTTACAAACTCCTGGTTCGGGAAAAGTTTTCCAAGTTCACAGCTATGATCGGTTTTGCGACAATCCTTTCCGAACCGCTTGTTTTTCGATTCGGAACTTCCGGAAGAATGGAAGGCTTGACCGCCCTTTTCTTTTTGACTAGCATATATGTCGCCGGTTCCAAGCGGGGAAATATATCAAAATCCTTTCTAACAGGTATCTTTTTGTCCTGTTCTGCCATGACACACCCGTTTGGTGCTTCATTCGGACTTGTGTCTTTGTTTTTCCTGGTAAGAGACAAGGATTCCACCTTACAAAAATTTTTTTTCTTTGTATTAGGAGGAATGATTCCCATCGGTTTGTGGGTTGCCTACATACATCCTGATTGGGATCTTTTAACGATTCAGTTCGGGGCACAGTTGATTCGAAAACAAATCCTATTCGGTAGTTTTACCGCCCTAACCAAATTAAAAGTTTTTTTATTCGGATTCGCATTTTCCAAGGTACGACTGATCATCATCATTACTCAAATCTTTACGCTTGTGCTTATTTCCATTTCACTGTATAAGAAAAAGCATGAATTGAATAGCAGACTGAATGTATATTGGATTTGGATTTTATCCGTTTCTTTTGCTTTATATTCGTCCTCGGAAGGATGGTACGTATTTCATTTTATATTTCCGTTCGCATGGGGAATGGCATTACTTGCGGAACAAAAATATTTCGGAAGAATTCTTTCTCTCGCAGGGGTCAGTTTGTCCTTTGTGGGATGGCTTCAAATCGTAAACATTCACTGGATTCAAACGGATTCCACTTCTATTTTAAATACGCAATTTCAAAAACTGGCAACCGTTCTAAAACCGCATAACAAGATATACTTACAGACCATCCCCGATCCTTATTTTTATTTGAGCGATATATATCCTAATAAAAAGTTTTTAGAATTCATTCCGGGAGAATTGGAATTCCCTTCCAATGAGTATACTCTGGTCATCGAATCGCAGGATGCATTTGTATTCTATAATGATTCCTTAAAAAATCAGGCAATCTCTTTGTTTTTATCCAGCCATCCCGAATGGATTCGGGAGGAATGGGACATCCCCGTTCCTAGCAATCATTGGTTGCATTTTAAAACTATCGTATATCATAAACCCACGGGGAATGAGCATGCGAGTCCATGATTTTTTTTTGAGACAAATTCCGATTTCTTTTGTTTTGCTTTTTATAGGATGTTATAGTTCCAAAAAAGACACACCGATCATACTCGCTTTGTTAAATCAGCCTACCAGTTCCTATCATATCACAATTGTCGGGGATTCACTTTCCCAATTATCCGACGGATTCGGTTTGAAATATAAATTACCAACCTCCTATTCGATCAGAGATATGTCGGTCGCCGGTTACGGGACGGAAGACTGGCTCGTGCAATCACCGGAGCTTGAGGCATTATCGACGGATATTTGGCTGATAGAGTTGGGAGTCAACGATGCCAATCTGTATGGAACGACAAATTTTTTAACAAGGTACAAAGAACTTTTGAGCCGTCTGGAAAAAAATTCGATTTCCCTATTTATATTAACAGCCGTTCCTCTAACCGACTATGTGGACTTACGTCCTTCCATCAAAACAAACAACCAGAGTATAAGAGATTTAGTTCAAACAAAGCCTAATTATAAATTAGCCGATATTGAAAAAGTATTTTCTACTTATTCAGGATTACCTCCTTTATATTCTCTAAATGACCCGGTACATCCGAATCAGCTGGGACTAGAAATTATGGGAAATGAATACCAACGGATTTTACTTGGGTTCTGAATTCAAATCAGCCAAAATTTTCAATCCCTTCAATGTCAACATGGGATCAATCAGATCAAAAACCTGATTTTGTGAAGAGGCGTGTATTGTGGAAACAAGTCCGCCTGTGCCGATCACAATGTAGTCTCCCGGCATCTCCCTCTTGATTTCCGATACTATCCCTTTTAAGAGACCGATCCATCCGTAATAAAACCCGGACTGGATAGATTCAATGGTTGAGCCGCCTAACACTTTTGATGGTGCCTCGAATACGATAGGAGGAAGCTGTGCCGTATTTTTTGTCAATGCGTCCATTGAGATTTTAAGACCTGGAGCGATAACACCGCCGATGTACTCGGGCTTTTCATTTAAAACGCAGAACGTAGTGGCGGTTCCCAAATCCACGAGGATTGTTTTTCTGCCGGGAAATGCCTTCACAGAATAAGCAGCATTCACCAATCGATCGGCACCGATTTCAAAAGGTCTTGGATAAGTGATTCCAAAGTTCAATTTCATCTGATAATGAACTCGTAAAGGATTTACACCGAACCAATCCTCTAACATCCGCTCGACGATCGGATTCAAGGAAGGGACAACGCTGGAATAAATTGCCGTTTTGATTCGATCCGATTTTACATTCTCCTGAGAAAGAAAACCTTTCAAAAAAAAACCGAGTTCGTCAGAAGTGCGTTCTCTGCGGGTTACGGTTCTTTTATGAAAATCGGGTATCTCTTGCCCTTCTTGGAATATCCCAAATACTGTGTTGGTATTTCCAACATCGACTACTAATAAAAGTGGCTTTTCATCCATTCATATCACCCGAAACGAAGGGGAGGTATCCATAAGCTCGATCTTTTCCCCTCTTTCGGTCAGTAAAATGAGAAATCCATATTCATCAAATCCCAAAACTTTCCCTCGAATCATTTTTGAATCCCATTCCGTCTCGATCGCCTTGTCTTTCAAAAAAGAATGATTTTCTATCCAAATGAGTTCTTTGAGTACTTGTCCTTGGTCCATAAGATGGATAAGATAAGAATTGATTTCTTGCATAAATTGAAATGTCAATCTTTCGGTCAGACCCTCCATCGGTTTCTCATCTAACAAATAACATGCTTTCGTATTTAAGTTTTGAGGCATCCCGTCTCCGAAAATATTCAAACCCATTCCGATGATGACGGTATAAATTCCGTTATGAAACTCGGACTCAATAAGTATTCCCGCAATTTTTTTTTCACCTTTGTAGATATCGTTCGGCCATTTGATTGAAATCTCTCCTTCCAAATCAGGAAAAAAAAACAAGATGGATTTTAATAATGCAGCGGATACAAACAGGGAAAATAAAGGCAAAGAAATATCATAAGAAGGCAGTTGGATTTTACCCGAAAAAATAATCCTTTCATCGCCTAACGAAATCCACTCATTGCTACCGCGACCTTTTCCTTTTGTTTGTTCATCCGCGATAACCCAGGAACCGGGTGCCCACTGGCTGTCTTTGATCCATTCATTTGTGGAATCCACACTAGCTAGATGATGACCAAGTTCCGGTTTTAAAAAATGATAAGACATAGATAACTTATCTTTTTCGAATTGGATTGACGAAAGTAAAAAATAAAGTCTTATCTGAACAATGGATATTTCCGGAAAAACAGTATTAATCACTGGCGCGGGTATGGGGATAGGTGCTTTGACTTGCATCGAACTGGCGAAGGCCGGAGCAAATATCATCGGAGTCGATGTCCAAAAAAAAGAAATGAACGAGACCAAAAAGCAGGTTGAAGCTTTAGGTCGCAAGTTTTTCCCCTATGCTTGTGATCTTTCCCGCCCTGACAATATCGATACTCTTGTCAGACAAATCGGTTACGACAAACTTACATTCCATATTTTGATCAATAATGCGGGGATTGCTCCTTCGGGACCTTACCTGTCTCAGAATTTTTCCACATGGGAAAAGGTTATCTCAATCAATATCAATGCTGTTGCCAAACTCACATATCTTTGTCTTCCGATTCTAAGTTCTCACCAAAAAGCACATATAGTCAATCTGGCAAGTATCGCTGGAAAATTCGGATCGGAAGGCACCGTGATCTATTCCGCTACCAAACATGCGGTGGTCGGATTTTCCCAGGCGCTTCGTATGGAGCTATATGATTCAAACGTCGGAGTCAGCTGGATTTGCCCGACTATGGTCAAAACCAGGATGATTGACGGAGTCAAGCCGTCAGCCTTTACCCCTATCATCGAACCTATCCAAGTGGTGAAGGCGATCCTAACCGCGATTCGAAAAAATCAAGGAGAAGTGATGGTTCCTTCCCGCCTCAGGTTTTCCATTGTGATTCTCCCGGCTCTTTTTCCGGGATTTTCTCTCTGGCTTGCGGTAAAGACGAAAGCTTCGAAAGGTTGGCTCTTGGCTAACAAGGGGCTTGAGAAAAATATTCCCAAATAAATATTTGTCCACATGCACATCTCTCAGGTTCTAGAACGTAAAAAGACTTCCATTAGTTTTGAATTTTTTCCTCCAAAAAACGAGGAAGCCGCAAGCGATCTATTTCAAACCATCCAGGATCTATCCTCTCTGAATCCCGCTTATGTCAGCGTTACTTACGGAGCGGGAGGTTCAACTAGAGACCTTACCCATGATTTGGTTGTTAAATTACAACAGCAAACAGGATTAATAATCGTTAGTCATTTGACTTGTGTAGGTGCGACCAAAGACGAAATCGGCCAGATTTTGAAACGGTATGAAACATCAGGAATTCATAATATTATGGCATTAAGGGGAGATCCTCCCAAAGGACAGACTGAGTTTCAAAAAATGGAAAATGGTTTCGAATATGCTGGCGAACTTGTCGCTTATATCAAATCCAATTTTCCCAAAATGGGAATCGGGATCGCAGGATTTCCGGAAGGGCACCCCGCCACTCCCAATCGTCTGAAAGAAATCGAATTTTTAAAATGGAAAGTGGACCAAGGCGCGGATTATATCTGTACTCAACTTTTTTTTGATAATAACGACTTTTATGATTTTGTAGAAAGATGTGAAATTGCCGGGATCAAAGTTCCGATCATCGCGGGGGTGATGCCGGTCAATTCCAGAAAAGGAATGGCGCGTATGGCAGAACTTGCTCTAGGTTCCCGTTTTCCTGCAAAATTACTCAAAGCGCTTTCCCGGGCAGAAGACGACAGTTATGCGGAGAACGTAGGGATTCATTGGGCTACCGAGCAAGTTAGGGGACTCTTGGATCATAAAGTGGCAGGGATTCACATGTACACACTTAACAAATCCAAGGCGACAAGAAAGATTTACGAATCTTTGGGAATTAGAAATTTCGATTCACTCAGTTAAATTTCTGTTTTCCCGCTTAAGTGTAAAAATACTACTTTGGCACAGCTTCTCTCCACCAATTAGGCGAAGAAGAGACTACGCCTTCTTGTCCAATTAATAAATTTGCAATGTTTAAAGACGCAATTCCTGCAGGAGTTTCTATTTCGTAAAAATTTCGTTCTGAAATATCCAGTTTTTTAATAGGTTTAAAGCCCTTTGTTGCCAGCCAATTTTCAATTTGATTATCGGACCAGTAAGAAAGAAATTCTATAACGATATTCCCGGGAAGAGCCATGATGAAACCGTTTTTTTTTGATCTAAAAACCGGAGAGTAGCGAATTTTTGGGGATTGAGTTTGATCTAGCAGTTTTAAAGCATCTGCGGATAGGCTATTTATATTTGTTTTCCAAATATTTGCCCGACCTTTCGATTTTACTAATTTTGCAGTATTGTCCAAAGACTGAAGGCCTAATTTCGATTCCGGAAAAGAATATTCTTTAGGAGCATCGAATTCAACAACCAAGCTCGAATCCAAATCCAAATCAATCCGTTTGTTTCCGTCATAATAATAAAATTTACTATGAGTTAAGTCTTGAGGGTAAATCAAATAGAGGATATCGACCGTAAAGAAAGTCAAAATCACTAAACTATGTTTGATTAAAGTTTTAAATTTACGTAGAATTTTCATAATTGTACTTCCTTCGGAATAATTTAATCATTACCGACCGTAGATTTTTAAAGACCAAGAATTCAAAGTGTGCGCATTGTTGTTAACTGAAAGCCTTGTAGAATTTATGGAATATCCTCCCCAAGTAGAACAAGAAGTGATTCCTCCAGAATAATTGCATAAATCGGATATCCTAAGACTCCAATTTCCATGAGCTGATTCATCAATGAATGTAGTAGCACCAAATCTCCAATTAGAATATGGGTTACACAATGAAAGTAATTCCAAAGAAAATGGTTCTCCACTACAGATATGGGGAACCGCAAGGATCGCTTTTGTTCCGCTAGGTGATATTAATTCAACAAGTAGGTCACCGGGATTTTCCGTCATAGAAGAAACATTTAAAGTCAACTCAACAAATTCCACTTTTGTAACGGAAGAAGATGAAAAAGCAGCAACATTGGTAATTCCTGTCGTATTATTGTTTGGAATCGAAGTTCCGTCTCCTATACCACCATTCACAGTTGCAGAAACTTGAATATTTCCAAAACTTCGCCAAGACCGAGCGGCTGTTACTGCAGAAGATGCGTCAACTGCTCCGAAACCATATTTATGATTAAAATGCAGCCCTGCTCCATTTATAATCCAACCAGGATCAGTAGGATCATTTTTTCTCGCCGTTCTGGCAAACAAAACTCTTACATCCCTCATCGTTAAATAAGGATTTGCCTCCAAAACCAAAGCTCCCACTCCGGCAGCCAGGGGAGTGGAGGAGGAAGTACCACTAAATGTATTCGTATAATTTGTATTAGTGTAATCGGACGAACTTTTACCTATATTGTATCCCCCGCCTCCAGTCACGTCTGTAGTAGTGATTCCAACTTCAGTATTGCCCAATGAATGAGCACTGACCAATAAATTTGCTCCATCTTCCGAATAAGAAGCTTTTTTTCCGTCATTGCCGATAGCAGCAATTGCAAAAGTACCATAATAATTTGCCTGCGAATCCTGATTGGAATTATCGAAATGGATCGGAGTGTCTACCCCGCCTTCTTGAACAGGGACTGCTCCGTTTCCCGCTGCCCAAAAATACAACGTACCTTTCCACGCTCGCCCCGTTTGAATACCTGAGTTTACTGCTGCTTGCCAAAGAAGCCCCCCAAAATAATCATCTGTTTTTCCAGTACCGTCGTCTGCCCCCCAACTATTGTTGGAAATCGAGATTCGACTGGAATTTTTCGACATTGCATCCGCATAGCTGACCATATCATTAACTAATAAAATATTTCTTGCACCGATCTTTACCAATGGGGCAACTCCTTTTCCTCCTCTTGCATTGTTTTCCACTGCACCCAAAACACCAGCAACAGAAGTGCCGTGACAACCATAACCGTCGCCATCTTCTTCAACGCAATTTTTATCAGTGGAATAAAATTTGTTTTGCCCGGTATAGTCGATAGTCAGAACCCTACTATGATTTCGTCTTAGATCCTCATGATTCAAATCCATACCATCATCATTAACAGTGGCCGTAATGCCCTTTCCTTTAATCCCCTGTGCCCAAACTGGTTCTACTTTTGCATCTTCACCGGCAAGAGCACCACTAGTATTTCCATGGTTTTTCAAATGCCATTGATATAGATAAAACGGGTCAGAACCAGTTGGTTCTGCAAATAACTGGTGGGCGAAATTAGTTTTACAATCCGAAAAAACTAAAGCAAGTGATGTAATTAAAACACCTTGAATTGTTTTCAAAATAAAGTCTCCTTATTGTATTGGTATCAATTCAATAAAAAACAGGCAAAACGGCTTTTGCGCCCCTCCTTATATAAAAAGAGCACTTCATTTCTTATGATGAGTCTTACGTTTTTCATGACAATAAATTAAATCTAACATAATAATAAAATAATCGAATATTCAAAAATACTAAATCACAATAAATACCGTCATTATTCTACTTAATTTAGAAAATCACTTAAAATATTTTGCTTGTAGTTGGTTAAACTTTCATTTTCAATCTAATGCTATGTGGAGAATGTAGGGATACATTGGACAACGGAACAAGTGAGAGGGCTACTCGATCATAGGATAGTGGGAATCCATATGTATACGGCTTAACAAACATAAGGCGACTAGAAAGTTTTACGAGTCACTTGGAATCAAAAATTTTGATTTATTATTTTAGTTAATTTAAAACGGATCAGTTGTTTCAGGGGGGTTGATTCCAAGGTACTCGTTGTTTTTCCAGTAACCTTCCAAGATCAACCAGCCTTTTGGATTTTTGATCGTGGCTTTGCCTTCCAGAAGATTGTCTTTCCAATTTCCTTCCAGGACATTCTTGTCTTTGAATGTGTATTTTCCGGGACCGTTTCGTTTCCCGTCCTTATAAAATCCATCAAACCGATCTCCATTGGCATAAAAATAAGATCCTTCTCCGTCCCGAACGCCTTCGGAATAATTTCCTTCAAAGATTTCCATTTCGGAATAGGTGTATTTTCCAGTACCATTGCGAACATCATTTACATATTGACCTTCGAATGTTTGTCCGTCTTTGTAATGATAAATTCCTAATCCGTTTTTCGAATCGTTTAAGAAAGATCCTTCAAATTCATCTTGATTCGGATAATTCAGTTTGCCCAGTCCTTCCCTGTTTCCGCCTGTGAAACTTCCTTCATAGACGGATTTAGACTCCATTTGCATTTTCCCGGAACCGTTTTCACATTCGCCTTCCATGCATCTGCCCTGTGCGCTTGCACAGCTAACAAATGCAAATGAAAGAACTAATAGAAACAATCTGATTTTCATAACCGCTCGTGCAAAAAGAAAAATGGATTCTATTTGGCTACTACGTCTCTCCACCAGTTAGGGGAAGAAGAAACAACTCCTTCCTGGCCATAGAGAGAATTTGCGATATTTAAAGAAGCGGCACCTGCAGGAGTTTCCACTTCATAATAATTATGACCCAACATTTCCAATTTGTTGATGATTCGTAATCCCTTCGAGGCTAGAAAATTTTCCACTTTGTCTCTGGACCAGGATGTTTGGAAATCAACAATGATATTGCCCGGCAGTGCCAAATAACTTGATCCCTGCATACTGGTAAATAAAGGAGAGTATTGAATGGAACCCGAGCCATTTAAGGCTTTTGATGCCGATACCGGGTTGCCTTTTGCTTTTGTTTTCCAGATACTTGCCGCTCCCGATTTTCTCAGGACGGTCGCAGTAGAATCCAAAGAACGAACGCCTAACGTAGATTTTGTTTCCGTGTATTCGGAAGGGGCACCGAATTCCGCAATCAGACCGTCATGAAGTTGCAACTCTATCCTTTTGTTTCCATCGTAATAATAAAGATCGCTTGGTTTCAAATCCTGAGAGTAAGCAGGTTGAGAAACGCAAGCGGATAAAAAAAGACCGATGAATATGATTTTAAATGTTTGAATTTTTTCCATAAATAGCTCCTGTTTCAATTTTAGTTAGCTCGTCCCCTGATGTTCATAGACCAGGAGGAAATCGTATGTGTTCCGTTATTCGTTAGACCCGGAGATACTTGCCCCCCCCATGCGGTGCAAGTACGCGTAGTTCCCGATGGCGCATTACACAAATCCGAAACTTTCAAAGACCAGGTTCCGTCTGCGGATTCATCCATAAAGGTAGTTACCCCGAAACGATATCCTGTAAAGTCCGTACATCTTGTAAAAGCAGGTGTTGAATTGATGCATGCCCTTGGGATCGACAGGATTGCCGTTTTTCCGGAAGGGGAAGTCAATTCTATCTGCAAATCACCAGGGTCATCGGTTGCACCGGTTGTAACCGTTAGAGTCAAATCTACGAATTCCACTTTTCCAATCCCTGACGAACTGACGGCCACCGTATTTGTCGCTCCGGTAGCGCTATTATTCGCAACGGATGCGTTAGTGGTCGAACCGGTCACGGCTTTTTGAACTTCCGAACCAATCAGTGCCCATGATTTAGCAAGTGTTACTGCTGCATTTGCGTCAGCGGCTCCGAAACCGTATTTATGATTGAATTTTAATCCGGCACCATTCGTAAACCATCCCGAATCGGAGGGATCATTTTGTCTTGCGGATCTGGCTAAAATCACCCGAACATCCCTCCAGGTTAGACTCGGATTGGCATCTACAACGAGTGCACCTACCCCGGCGGCAAGAGGAGAAGCTGCGGAAGTTCCGCTAAAGGAACTGGTATAGTTCAAATTTGTAGGTTCGGTGGAACTAGTTCCACGATTGTAACCACCGGTAGAAGATACATCGGTTGTAAAGATTCCGACACTGGTGTTTCCAAGCGAATGTGCGCAAACGAGAAGATTGGCACCGTCTTCCGAATAGGAAGCTTTTTTACCGTCATTTCCGACGGCACAAACGGCATTGACTCCGTAGTAGTTCGCCTGACCGTCGTAATTCGAATTGTCCGTATAGATATTCGTGCTATTGGCTAGGCCGTAATACGCGGTTAACGATCTGCCCCCGTTTCCTGCAGCCCAGAAGAAAACTGTTCCTTTCCCGTTTCTACCGGTGGACAATGCAGTGTCTATCCCCGATCTCCAAAAACTTCCGGAAGGAAACAACAATCCCATATTGTCCGCGGCTCCCCAACTATTATTTGAGATGAAGACTCCGACGGTATTTGTTGACATCGCATCACCGGAGTTTACATCCGTGGCATTAAAAAGGACGTTACGAGGACTTACTTTTGCTTTGGAAGCAATTCCGACGACACCCAAAGAATTTTGCTCTGCAGCCATAATTCCCGCGACGGCTGTTCCGTGACACCCCGTCGAAGAAGTGCAAGTGCCGGTACTATAAAAACTTCCCCCGTATAATTTTTGATAACTGGAAGTGTAATTGGATTTAAGATCCTCATGATTTGTATCCATACCGTCATCAACGACCACAATGTTTACACCGCCTCCTTTGCAACCTTGGGCCCATGCGCCAACTGCTTTGGCATCCTCTCCTGAAAGGGAACTGGCCGTAGAACCGGTATTTAAAAGATGCCATTGGCTTGAGTAAAAACTATCCGAAGGAGTATCGGTAGAATCCGCGCAAGGCGCGTCTTGACTTCCTAGTAAATTTTGCAAAAGCAAAAGTGTAAAAAGATCCTCGAAAGGATTTTTTTTATCCTTCTTGCAATGACTGAAAGAAAGAATAAAAAATAAAAGTATTATATATTTTAAGACCTGCAAAGTATCCTCCCGGAACTTACGTTGAAAAATCGTAGAATTCACGAAATATATTGCAAGCCACTTTTTTACGCTTTCGCCTCAGCTAACCTTTTTGCACGATCCTCTTGCACCAAAGCGTCAATCAATTCATCCAGATCTCCTTCCATAATGGCCGGTAGGTTATGGCTGGTAAAACCCACTCTATGGTCAGTGCATCTTCCTTGGGGAAAGTTGTAAGTTCGAATCCTTTCGGAACGATCTCCCGATCCTACTTGTGCTTTTTTCAAAGCATCTGCGCTAAGTTTGGCGGACTCCGCAAGCTGATCGGCAATTCTTGCACGAAGCATTCTCATCGCCTTATCTCTGTTTTTGATTTGCGATCTTTCTTCCTGAGAGGCTGAGACTATCCCGGTTGGGATATGTGTGATCCGAACCGCAGAGTCCGTAGTGTTGACGTGCTGACCACCCGCCCCCGAGGAACGGTAAACATCGATTCGAAGATCACTTTCCTTGATATCTATTTCTTTTTCTTCCGCTTCGGGAAGAACAGCAACCGTGACTGCAGAAGTATGAATACGTCCACCGGATTCCGTATCAGGTATCCTTTGAACCCGATGAGTACCTGATTCGAATTTGAACAAATCATAAGCACGATCATCATCCAAAGCAAAAACGATTTCTTTGAACCCGCCGATCCCTGTCGGGCTGGAATCAACGACTTCCACTTTCATCCCCACTTTATCCGCATACTTATTGTACATTCGGAAAAGATCTGCGCAAAACAATCCGGATTCTTCTCCTCCCGTTCCGGCACGGATTTCAACCAATATGTTTTTACCGGAATTGGGATCAGGGGAAAGCAGCATGATTTCCAGTTCTTTGGAAAGGGATTCCAATTTTGCTTCTCCTTCTTCCACTTCCGATTTCAACATGGAATGCATGTCTGAATCGTTTTCCGATATGAGAAGGGATTTTGCGTCTTCGATGTCTTGTGAAATTTTAAGATAATCGGCAGCTTTGCTATATACAGGCGTTAGGCGAGATCTTTCTTTGGAAAGACTCTTCAATTGGTCGGGTAAAGTCGCCCGTCCTAACTCATCTTCAATGCGAAGGTATTTTTCTTGTATTTTTTTCAATCTGTCTATCATGTCTATGGAAAGGCTATAGAATGCCTAATTTTGATAAACTAAAAACTATTACTTATTTTGCTTAAGGTGAACGAAAACAAATCCCCGATTCCATCCAATGGCTTTTTAGAGAGCCTGATCGACCTATTTGCAGGTTTGGAGCAATACAGAAGCCCTTATGCCCCGACAGTTCAGGCTCCCGATGAAATGGTAGAACAATTGGTGCAAAACGCCGCATTCAAAACCGGGCTGGTCAGCGCTACCTGCTCTCTTCCTCCGGGCCCCCTCGGGCTACTTAGCATTCTTCCGGAATTGTTGGTTATTTACCGTATCCAAGGCCATTTGGTTTTGGATATAGCAGCACTTCACGGAAAAGAAGTTCACGTGACCCGGGAGCTGCTTCTATATTGTTTGTTCAAACACGGAAGCGCGCATGTATTCAGAAAAGTAGTCGAAGAAACATCTTTAAAAATCCTGATTCGCCCGACCACGGTGTTGTTATTTCAATCCTTATTGGAAAAGATCGGATTATTGATCACCAAAACGGTTCTTCGCAAACAATTTGCTAGGTGGATACCTTTGGGAGGTGCCGTAGTCACGGGAACTTTTGCCTATTTTGATACAAAAAAAGTCGGAAAAACCGCCCATGCTCTTTTTTCCAAAGAAATAGAAACTTGGGATCATATAACAGATTTGGAAGCAGAGTGAATTTTTTTAGATTCGTTTTTATAATTAACCAACTATTATTCCTACTTACGATCTCTTGCAAGTCAGAACATGAAAATCTAGTCGCTGATATTGATGATTTGATCGCAAGAGAAAAGTATGAAAAAGCACTCAGTCTTTTGGAAGAAAGGCTTTCTGGCAACCGAAGTTCTGCGGAAGTTCTTTCCAATTCAAAACCGAACCAACCCCGATTATTTCAAGCTTCGGAAGACAGAACAAAAATCGTTTGGACGGAAAACAAAACCGTATTTTATAGAGATCTGATTTTAGACAAAAGCGAAGAGAGAGAATTGAAAATCCGCCCGGACAATTTCAAAATATCAGCTAATGGAGAATATGCGATCATGCAGTTTCCGTTAAAACAAAAAGGGGGTTGTGCGATTTTTGCCTATTCTTTGACAAACTCATCACTCGAATACGAATCAGGTGCTCATGTTCCTTGTAAAACGGGAATGGGAATCACATCCGATGGAAGCAAAATCTATTATTTCTTTGAGAACGATCTGTTTGAAGAAAAAACTTCCTTGCCGAAAAATCCTAAAAAATACATTTCAGGGGAAGAGTTTCCTACAACTTTTCCCAAATTGAAAGCAAACTACCAATTGGCATCCCTGGGAGACGATTGGTTGTTGTGGTCGGGAACAGGCGGATCGTATAACCTATATTATATTAACTCGTTTCATAAACGAATTTCCCTTTTTACAAGAGACATTGTTCTACCTAGGATTTTATACCATAACGGAACCACCGCTTACCTGGTAGGCGGTAAGATAGGAGATCTCTTCCTAAAAGAAGTCAATTATTTGGGAAACAAAAGTCCTTCTATTTCGAGAGGAACGCCCATCAACGCGAGAGAAGCCGTTTCCTACAGACTCACTGCAAAAGATGAATTTATATCTCCCAATCAGTCCGAACCTTTGCAACCGATGAAATGGAAAATCTTGGGAAAAAAAGAACATCTTCCTTTCTTTTTGGAAAGATTTTGGGGAGTTTCCGGGGACCGAATCGTTTACGAAAACAAAAAAGGAGAACTCGTAATAGACAATCTCCTATTTACAAAAGAAGACTGGAGTATGTGGAATTATTACAAAGAAGTGAAGAAAAAGAACGATGGTTAGGCGGCTTGTTCGTTGTCATTACGATTTACAAAGAAAGAACAGTTTTTGTATTCTTCAGTTATGCAATGAGATGTGAGCAAATTCACATCATCTGTCTGCAATCTGTCTTTAGAGCTAGGGCATACTTTCAACCCTTGCGTATAAAGAGGACATTTAACGTAAAACTCGTTGGCAGAAGATCCTATTTTTGACATAACTCCTCAAAATTCTTTTAAGTTTTCTTTCCATGTCAAATGGATTTTAATTTAAAATGCAAAAAAACTGATTTAGATTAAGTCTCTTAATTCTTTTTTTAGAAATATAAATTTAAGATCCTCGGTTGTGATTCCGAACCGGATTCATCTTTATTTACAAAGTCACGTATGTTAAATGTTTTCCCGTTTGTTTCTTCTTCGAAAAATTTTCCATGAAGAAACACTTGTACCGACTCTACGGCACGAGTGATTTTGATATGTTTTGAAAGACCGTGTTTGATCCAAATTTCATTTTCAGACAAAGAATCGATTTCAGGATCGTTGATGTAACTTTTCATTTTTTCAACATTCAATTTAGGAAAGGAAAAAGCCGGGGATACAAGCCCGTCCAGCGGCCTGCCTCTCAATCGTTCATAAAGTGCTGAATTAAAAACTTCATGCCCTAAAAATACGGCTACCTTCCAACCGGGAACTACCCAAGTTCGATCTTGCGCCACATCCCCCGGCTCCAAAATCATTTCTTCTTCTTCCGTAAGCAAAGTCTTTCTAACCAACGGATCCATCACACGACCATCGGCAGAAAATGAAACGGACACATTGTACAAAGGACCTTTTGGATCAACGGTCAGTTTGCCTCCGACAATTTTAGGAGACGGTAGAATAATAGATCCTGCAAGAATAGGAACTGAATACTGTTTTGCTAACCTAGCAAATGTTAATTGATATGTGTCCGCCATTAATTGGGATTGATATCGAAACGCAGCTTCCCATTTCGGTTTTATTTTTTTGGAAAATTCCAAATGAGGAGATAATTCGGCTTCATGTTGAATCACAAAAGTATCGATTGCCGATCTCCAATCAGGGCTGTTAAACACCCGTTCCGTTTGTCCTAAGAATACGAGCCCGGTACCAATATGCTCCGGAAATATAATGATTGTTTTACGGTCATAAATATTTGCGTCTTTTCCGGTTTCGAGCAGCTCCTCTATTCTTTCCGCCCACCACTCTTGTTTGGAAAAATCACTACTGTCAAAGTAAACCTGCATCGAAATGATGTTCCCGTATTTTCTATCGGCACCGTTGGTTTGAATGGGAATCGTAGTCCAGGATTTCTCCACTCTCGAAACCTCGTTTTCCTCATACGTAGGAATGGGAAGCGAAGGTACCGGCACGCTCACTCCCGTACTATGAAAAGAATGTGCTGCAAAAGAAGTGATGCCGACAAGAAGTAGAAAAAAAATAATTCGAGATTTAGAAACGTAGAAATTATGCATATTCTTTTAAGTAAACCTTTACTGCATCCAACATATATTCAGTAAACAAAGGGGATGGATCGTAATTTTTCACCGATACCCATTCCATAAAATCATGCTCATCGGAAATAACAATTTCACCGCCCAAAAATTTCGCCTGATAAGCGATGATAATACAAGGATAATTTCCTTCATTGACACGATGTTTATGAACGAAGATAGGTTTCGGATTAATTTCCACCCGGACAGATTCGCCTAACTCCTCTTTTACTTCCCGGTGAATACTCTTCATCCAGTCCTCAAAAAATTCGTCTTCGTTCATTCTTCCGCCGGGCAAATCCCCATAACCTGATTTGCTATCCCGCATGATGAGGAATTTATCACCGTCTCTTAAAAATAATTTTTGAGTGATTTGGAAAGAACCGTGTTTGCTCATAATGGATTTCCCCATTTATCGATTTGATGATCCACGGCATAAAGAGCAGGCGTAGGAAGAGAATTTGTTTTGTACAATGCAACCATGCCCAAAGCAACCGTTGTGAGTTGAGTGATGATAGGATCCATGGATTCCGTAGGAACTCCGTAAAACAAAAAATTGATCGGACTACCATCACTTAACAAGAAGAATGTTTTTTCAATCGGCTTATTCCCGGACTCGAATAGAAAGCTGACTTTTCCACCCAAATCCATTCCGGTTTGCGGATCGATGATCCGATCGATGACCAATTGGATGGGAATGCCTCCGACGGCAGGTGCTGCAGACTGATACAAATCACTCAACCATTCGATCAGATCCGTGAATTCCGCCGTTTTTGTAGAACCGGAAGCAACGTATAAATTAGGATTTTCACTGTTTAAAATCCAATTTTCCCAATCTTTTTGTTTGAGAACGGACTCGCCGGTGACACCTATGATCAAATCAATGCGAAGAAATTCTTCGGCGGGTAACTTGGAAAAACCGGAATATTGATGGCTTCCATCCTTTTCAAACTTAAGATCTATTTGTGAAATCACCCGATTGGATTCATGCAATCGACCGTCCACAAGGTACGTATTTAAAAATCCACCGATGTTTCCAAGAGAACCCAGAAGCAAAATTTTTCTTTTGGAAAGTACCTTACCCAAACCATGCAAACTGTTTTCTATGGCGTTTAATATGGAAAAGGCGACTTCTTTGGATTCCTCTTTTGTTTTCTCATTCGAAACGGCAATGGTAAATGCGGGAAGTGTAAGTTGGTTTTCAACACCCGCCGTTTTTTTCAACCGATCGAATCCGTTGCGAGTATGTTCCACTGTTCCGATTACGGTTTTGGAAATGAAAGAAGACAATTCTTCCGAAGAAAATTCCGACGGGCAATCCGCCCAAAATTCGGAAGCAATTTCACCGATTGTTTTATTTTCTTTGCAGCGTTGATTGATGATGGGAGCTACATATCCGCCGTCTTCCACGAGCAGAATCTTTTCTCCCGTCTTTCTCAATTTGAATAATTTGTTTAAAAACAAATTGGTTGCAAGATATTTCATCGCATCGAAAAATCCAAACTTTGCTTCTTCCAGTTTTGCTGCAAATTTTCTATGAGGAGAAGAATCGCTATAAAGAGGAGAAAGTCCGTAATAAGGACGATTGTTTTTTGTGAGTTTGAATTCCAAACCCGCCATAAAAAAGGATTCTGTGGGAATATCGAGCAGTATGTCCAGATAAACCGGAGGGATATTTCCTCCGTATTTTACAAATGCTACATCCAGCGACTTTATCTCCAATCTTCTCAATGTTTCTATCATGGAGATGATTTCCGAAGTGATATGATGGATTAAAAAAATATGCGTATTTTCAAAGTTATGCGAATGCTCTTTTTTATCCGCAATCGCTTCCAGAATGGGCATCCGTCTCAGATAAAAACCGGAATCGATTTGAGTTCTTTTTCTGTTGAAACTGAAATTAAGTACCCGATCCAATCTGGATAATTCCACATACACTTGTGCCCTTCCCAGTTTTGCCAATATGGTATGGCCTTCTTTGATGGTTTGAGAGATATCGGCATCTTCCAAAAGCAAAAATAATTTCTTCATCAAAGGTAGTGTATTCTGAGGATCTGTAGCCAGGATCATTGTACGGAAACTATCTTCCCAATAAAAATGAATATGAGTGAGTTTACCTACAGGTGTTTTTTCCAGTTGCTCGAACACTTTGCTGAAATGTCTGTTTTCCTCTTCGAAAAAAGTTTCCCCTTTCTGTGCTGCGCCTATGATACTGTTGTTGAGGGATTCGCTGATCTTGGAAGCACCTGCGATATAAGTTCTTTTACCGATTTCGTCCACCACCTCATGTTTGATACCATTCAGGTTCAGAACGGAAAAATCAATGGCATCTATTGTTATGCGGATGAAAAAATCCCCCACATTGATCTGACTGGTAACTCTTTCCATCAGAATTTGATATCTGCCGTCCGCATCACTACGGTTTTTATAAAAGGGAAAGAGTAAGGCGATAGAAGGATTTAATTTCGGATCTTCTCCGTAAAATTCGGGATGAAGTTTTTTGGCGATTGATTGTCTTTGAAAAGTCCCGAATACGGATCTTAAGTCTTCTTCAAACTGATCTCGAAACAAAAGCCAATCATTCAATATACCCGATCTTGCATGCACCTGAACATAAGAGATATGCATATCAATCAATTCATGATTGATATTGGGGTTTATCTTTTGAATGAAAGAAATATCACCTGGCAAACTGTGAAGATTATTTGTAATCTCTTCACTTAACGAACGGGATAAAATAGAAAGTCCGAAAAAAATTCTCAGATTGGATAAGTCGATCTCCCAAAGATGAGATTCTTTTTTGGTTAAAGTAGGTCCGATGGAAGTTGCGATTTCAGATGGAATCATTTTTTTCTATTCCCTCTTATGGAAAACTAACTACGACTTTTACGGAAGAAGGATCTTTTGCTTTTGCATAAGCGGATTCCAAATCTTTTGCAGGGAACATATGAGAAATCATATTTGTTTCCAATGCGGAAGCAACATCGGGATTTTCCTTTAGAAGTTTCAATGCATAATGAAAATCCCCGCAGCGGGAAGTGCGAATCACTTTGCCCTCTTGAAAGAACTCCTTTAAAAGTTTAGAATCATTTTGCCAACCGGATTCAGAAGAAGTATCCGCCAAAATCGCACTTCTGGGACGAACAAGGGATGTTTCCGATTTCGGATTGGGGCGAATGGCAAGCCCGACTTCTTCCGAAGTCCCTGCGATCACCAGATCAAATCGGGGAAGCCTGTCAGCAAATGCATCGGATAACAAAATGGCTTCGCCTTCGTAAGCACTCCCTTCAAAGACTTTGATATCGGGCGATATGAGTTTTTTCCATTTGTCCGCAACGGAAGAAAATAAAAATACAGTTTCATTTTTTCTATTTTCCCTTGGCCAATGAAAGGAAAGATTTTCCAAGGTTGCAGGTAGTATCGACAATTCGTCCACCACAAGTTCGGTTAGGTGAGAAAGTCCGCCCATAGCTTGTCCGTTAGTTGTTTTTAGATGCAGTTCTCTTTTGGAAAATCCTATGGCAGATTCAAATCCGCTGACTGTACTTGTAGTATCATAAACAATATCGAAAGATCTGCGCAAGGACCCAACATCCGTATTGCGAAGATCCACCACATCATCGGCACCCATTTTTTTGGAAAGTTCGATCAGATGATCATGTCTAGTAATCGCAGTTATGCGAAAGTTGATTTTCTGAAATTGTCGATGGGCTTTCAATGCGGCAAGAACCAAACTTCCCAACCGACGCGGACCCAGAACAGCAACATGATCCCCTTCCTTGGGTGGAGATGCAAGGATCGCTTGCAATGCCGCCGCAAACGGTTCCATAAGAACCGCTACTTTTTCGGAAATACCTTCCGCTTCAATGGCTGCATTTTGAGGAGCTAAAATATAAGAGCCGAATCCGCCGGGCAATCTATCGATTCCAAGTACTCTTCTTTCCGGGGAATGCGTAGGAAGTCCCACCGTGCAGAAAACATCGGTTTCTTTGTTTCCCCTCGCTTCGAAAGTGTCGTTGATCTCGACTACATATTGTTTTTTGGGATTTTCTTCAACGCTTTCGGCCACTAACTCATGTCCGATGATCTGCGGAAGAGGATGAGGTAAAAATCTGCGGTCGATATCCGTAGAACAAACTCCGCAGAATTTTGTTTTTAATAATTTATAACCGGGACCAAGGGTAAGATAATCGGCACCGTTGCGGCGGATTTTCCAACCAGCTTCCAAACTACCATCATACTCATATTCTGATGTTTCAAAACTGTCGTCAGCTTTGTAATCCAGAGCATTAAATCTAATTTGCATTACCTATTGTTGATAAAAAAGAGAAGAATCACAGTCAATGTAAAAAAGGTGAAGTTCACAAGAAAGCCTTTCCTGATCTCGGAACGCTCCTTTTGACTGAGCATATAGGCAGTTACAAAGACGGAAAAAAATCCGCCTATATGCGCCCAATGGGCAACATGATCACGTGCAAATAGATTTGTCATATCCGAATAAATCATAAACCAAGCGAATAAAAAAACTGGAAAAGGAATCGCCTGTTTTTTGGAAATGGGAAATCGAAACGGAGAAAGTAAGGCTGCAACCGATGCCAATCCCGAAATCGCACCGCTTGCTCCGAGCACAGGAGTTCTGTCTCCTATGAAAAAACCTCTCACAATCCAGTCACCTAATACGGATAAAAAACCGGCCATAAAATAAAACAAAAGCCACTTTGATCTACCGACTCTATATTCGACTACACGACCCAAGATCAGTAAAAAGAACATATTGGAAAACAAATGTGCAAATGATCCGTGAAAGAATGTGCTGAGTATCCAGTTGATAGGTTGCAATTCACCGGGAGTTGCTAAAAAATATTCATCAACTGCCGTTGGAAAAAAAACCATCACGGTAGGATATAAAATCACCATTCCTGAAACAAAGCATGCGGTTAAGGGAAATTCCCAGATAAAAGATCTCATTTGATTTTAAGGTTTTGTGGAATCCGCAGAAGTAGCCGGAGGACTTGCTTCTTTCGGATTGCGAACATAACTAGGATCAAAACTAGGGATACCTTGTGCAAGCTCAAACATATCCGGTTGTTTCCAAACCATTTCATAAAAATTAATCGCGTTGTAAGAATCAAACTGACTGTCGTATAAAAGTCTTAAATATTTTTCCGTATCATTTACTATGATACGATTCACTTCTGCAACCAAACCGGGAAAAGTTTTAGCTTCCGGGGCAAAATCGTCAATAGAATCATGCAGTAATCCAAGCAATACAATGTACTTTTCGGCCTGTTTTAAAGACTTAAGAGAGTAAGCCAATTCCTGTAGCTTCATCAAATAAAGATATGGGCGGATGTTTTTTCCTACCATAAGTCTTTGTTTGGCAACCGCGATTTCCCTATATCCCAAACGTAAATAGAGTTTGCTTTCTGTTTTTTCCTTTCCATTTGCCAGCCGAGCCAAACGACTCAATTCTATTTCCAGATCTTCCACTTCTTCATCCAGAATCAGAATGTACAGTTTAATCAGTAGACCTTGCGTTCTACGTAATTCTGCATAAGAACGACCGAGATCCATTTGAAGGTGAAGGATTTCCGATTCGATATGATGCTGAATGCATCTCTTATAATATTTTTTTTGATCTTCCGTTCCTCTGTTGGTAACAGTAGAATTTAGAATTCTTAAGAATTCGTAATTGTCCTTCAATCCATAACTAACTCTTATTAGCTGAGTTGCCTTGGAACTGGATTGGTCGGGGGACGACTCAGTCCAGGCAATTGCCATCAGGATGAAAAATGACAGTATTCGTAACATCTATGTCTCTATTCTCGGTTCAGCTTTCTAATCGGCAGGAAGATAAAAAAGAAAAGACAGCCTAGTATCTTTTCTAAAGATTATGTCTATAGTGTTATGGCTCCCACGTTAGATACATTGCCTTCTTCCCCTACGGAAACAATCGAGATCCTAAAGACCGAGATGGACACGCCCTTTTGGGAAAAAAGATTGATCCAATTGATGAAATCCGCCGCAGAAGGGGATAAAAATGTCTGGGCGCTGATCTATCAACTTGTTCGGGAAGCAGATTCGGGACGTTTGAGCTGGGGTTATCATAAATCCATTCTGAGTGGAATGGTTTACATACTTTCCTATGTCGGGGATAGCAAAAGTTACCGAATTCTTATGAATTATGTCAAATCTTTGGATCGAACCGTCCCGATCGGAGCCATCGAGCTCATAGCGGATATGATCGCAACTTTCAAAGAATTGGATGTGGAAGAAGTCTTTCAAATCGCAAATCATATTGATGAATTAAAATCCGCTTTCGGAGTGATGGCTCTCACCAAACTTGCATTAGAAAATCGACTTGCCGAAGAACAGAAAGTCCGAACAAGAGAATTTTTATCCACTTACAAAAATCGAAAATATTATTTGGACGGAATTATAGAAACGACTTTGGAATATTTGGAAGAGCCTAAAGAAGAATCTTCGGACCTATTGAGCCAACTGGACGGTATGTTTTAATGAAAGCTGCGATTTTGCATAGTGGCCAAAGGTCGCTCAAAATCGAAGAAGTGGAATTACCCGAACTTTCCCCTAACCAAGTAAAGGTGAAAATAAAAGCCTGTGGAATCTGCGGTTCCGATATTCATTTTGTTTTGCATGGTAAGATGAAATCCACATATTCTCCTTGCATCCCGGGCCATGAGATGTCCGGAGAAGTGATTCAATTAGGAGAAACTGTCACAAAATTCAAGCTAGGTGACCGCGTGGTCGTAGGTGCGGGAACCAGTTGCGGAAAATGTTCTTATTGTCTGGCAGGTAGGGAAAATCTTTGCGAAGAGATCGGAGTATTCGGATTCAACCGAAGCGGTGGTTTTGCGGAATTCATTCATGTAGAAGAAAGATACCTTCATAAACTTCCCGATTCCATTCCGTTTCCGCAAGGCGCAATTCTCGCCGATGCGGTTTCCACACCTTACCACGCCATCAAATACCAAGGTGAGCTAAAACCGGGCGAAACAGTAGTAGTCATAGGTTGCGGCGGTTTGGGGATTCACGCAGTCGCCATAGCAAAAGCGTTAGGTGCCGGTAGGATTTTTGCCGTGGACATAGACAGAGGTTCTCTTGACAATGCTTTGTCTTACGGTGCGGATGAAGTGATCCTACTTGAAAAGAATATGCAATTGGGAAAGATTTTAAAAGAGAAAGCAAAGGGAATCGATTTGATCGCAGACTTTTCCGGCTTTATGGCAAACATCGAAAGCAGCATCCGCAGTATGAACCGCGGAGGAAGGATCGTGCTTGTAGGAATAGGAAGAAACAAATTGGAAATCCCAATGCCTTTTTTTCTAATTGAAAGACAGATCCGGATTACAGGTTCTTACGGTTCCGACAGTCGTGCCATCCCCGAACTCATTCAGCTTTATACTGATAAAAAAATCGATCTAACCCGATCCATCAGCGGTGTTCATAAACTGGAAGACGTAAACGAATACCTCCATGCTTTAGAGGAAAAAAGAGAAAATCCGATTCGTTTTATCATCAATCCGGAACTATAATCATAATCAACCGTTTTTATATTCGATAATGATAAAGGAAACATCATCTTCCTGATGTTCCCAGGATTTGCAAAAATCGGATAAGGAATTCTGGACGGTCGTCTTTAGATTTTGAATCGGTAAGTTTTTATTTTCCCATAACAACTGTTTGAGTCTTTCTTCGTTGAATGACTCGTTTTTATCATTGTTTAGGTCCAATACACCGTCTGTGTAAAGAAAAATCTTATCTCCCGACAACAGTTGTGTGGATTCTTCCTTATATTCGCTTTCTCCAAAGACACCCAATGGTTTTCCTTTCGCACGATGTTCCAGCAAAGCGGCCGAATTATTGCGTAAGATGAAAAAACCCGGATGTCCTGCATTGGAATAAACCAGTTTGCCTGTCTCCGTATCTATAAATAAATAAGATGCTGTAATGAACAATCCTTTGGTTTTTCCGGAAAGATGTCTGTTCATGAAATTAAAAACTCTGGTCGGATATTGAATGTATGCCTTAGCACCGGTAAAAGCCATCTTGGACATTGCCGCAACTACCGCCGAAGAAATCCCATGACCTGCAACATCGCATAACAAGATCCCCCAATTACCGAGACTATCGCAATCATGATCGAAATAATCTCCACCAATGCTGTGTAAGGATTGTGTGAAAGCGACTAAGTTGATGTTTTCATCTTCTTTGATATGATCGGAAAGAAGAGATCTTTGCAATTCCTTTGCCAAAGCCATATCTTTATCAATGGCGAACAACCGTTCCAAGTCTTTATTTTTTTTCTGAAGTTCCTTATTGAAACTATCAATGGAATTGAGAATATTCCAATAATAGCGAAATACAAAAAAACCAAAAAGTAATATCATCATCCAAAAACCCTGATGGATAATCCTTTGCTTCCATGGAAATACATTCATATCCACAAGCGTGTCGTGAGAACCGGTGATTACAATGGCAAGCAAACCCCAAGTAACTAACTTGAGTTTGGAATCCCCACGAATCAAAACATAGATAGAAATTAAAATGGCGATGATCCCTTCCAAAATCACCCACCAGCTGTAATTCCATTCTGCGTTTAAAAAGGAAATCCCGCTATTCCAACTTGCCAGCAAACTGTATACATAAACAAGGACATGAACAAAAATCATAATCTCGAAAAGGTTTTTAAAAAAAACAGGATATATCTGTTTCAGAAATAACAATAACAGAATGGGATAAATTGCAAAATTAATATATATTAGGGGAATTGTAATTCTGGAATAATTAAACAACGAAAAAGCAATGAATCCGTTCATGACTTCAACGATTGCACTGCTCAAAAGTAAAATCGAGAAATACAAATAAATCCGCTCTTCCCATCTCAAAAAAAACAAACCTAAAAATAGGAGGGAAAGAACAACCAAAACCGGAGAAAGAAATGTACGTGCCGCATTATCACGCAATAACTGAATCCATGATTGAGAATATTCTTCCAATCTGACTTTTCCGTCCAGACCAATATAACCTTTGTAAGATGATTTACAATGAATGTAAATGTAACCGCCGGGTTCGCCCGAAAGCGGAATGATATGAGGAAACACATAATCCCTTTCACGAAAAGAATAAACTTTCTTATCGTTCTGATAAACGGTCGGCGATTCCAAAGCTATCTCGATAAATAAAGCAGGGTTCTTGTATCGAAAAAGCTGGTGGTCCGGAAAACGAATCCAAAGATCATTTCCCGGAATGGTTACCATTCCCATTCGATGGGTCTCAAATTGTTTCCAGGAATCTTTCGGCAGGGAAGACGGATTGATTTCCTGTAAATTGGCAGGAACAGTTAAATATTCCGCCTTTGACTCGGAAACGGAAAAAGAAGGAGGATCCTCAAAACCGTTTCCATATTGGGTATGGCAAGAAACAAAGAAGGCTAAAATGACCGAACAAAACCATTGAAAGAAAAAAATCTTTCTCTCATTGAATATTGTATTAGGTTTGACTTCCATTTGTTTCAAAATCCATTATGAAGAAGAAGGTTCAATGTACATGAATCCCAATCGTTTCCTAATCTTTTTTTGTTTGTTAGCGATCAGTTTTTCCCTATCAAAAAACATAAACGCGCAAACACCCGTAACCCCCCCGGAGCTGATCAACCAAGATAAGATGGAATGTTATTCTATTCCTACGGAGATTGATGGTTTGGAGTTTGAGAAAAGCTTGAAATGTATTACTAAAGATTCCATCTGTTACGTTTTAAGAGGTGTAGGTATCAGTTGCGTTCCTCGCAATGGAAAATACCCTCCCGAACTTCCCAATCTATCCCCAACAAAGACGTATCCATGAAAATAAATACCCCTATCACTGAAATGCTAAAGATCGATCTACCGATCATAGCAGCTCCCATGTTTTTAGTTTCTTACCCTGAACTAGTTGTCGCCGTTTCGGAAGCAGGAGGAATCGGATGTTTTCCTTCCCTCAATTATCGCACCCCCGAACAACTGAAAGACGGACTGCAGGAGATTCGGTCCAAAACCAAAAAGCCGATCGGTGTAAATATCATTCTCCATAAAGATCATAATCCGAATTGGGCAAAACAATTTGAAGTAGTAATGGAAATGAAAGTAGAACTGATCATTACAAGTCTCGGAACTCCCAGGACCATTGCAAAGGAAATCAAAGCCAACGGAGCGCACCTTTTTTGTGATGTTACCACTTTGAAACACGCAAACATTGTTGCCAAGTCCGGGGCTGATGCATTGATCACTGTTGCACAAGGTGCAGGCGGCCATGCGGGAAACATAACACCATTCGCACTCATTCCTTATCTCAAAAAAGAAACCGGACTTCCTGTCATCGCTGCGGGTGCAATCTCCGGTGGAGCACAAATGGCAGCAGCACTTGCATTAGGTGCTGATGCGGTCTATGTAGGAACAAAATTCATTGCTACCAATGAATCACGTGCCCAGAATGAATACAAACAAATGTTAATTGATTCTGTTCCCGAAGAAATCATCTATACTGAAAAAATTTCCGGGATTCCTGCAAACTGGCTGGAAAAATCGGTTAAAAAGTCGCCTGAGCTTATGGAGAGCAGTCCGAGAAAGATTGCCGAAGGCCATGCCGGAGGCGAACACGCGATGGAACAAGAATACAAACGCTGGAGAGACATCTGGTCTGCCGGCCAAGGTGTTGCACAAATTGAAAACGTGCGTCCTGCCAAAGATGTCATCGATGAAATGGTGAAAGAGTATTTGGAAATCGTAGGTAAATTACCAAGATAAAAATTAACAGCGGCCAGGTGCCAAAACACCTGACTCAAATCAGCCATTCCAATTTCATAGATTCCCCAAAATACATTCCGAATTTTAGCTTCCGATTCAATCGCAAAATGCGTAAAATCATGTAAAAGGAAACTTTTAGTTTCCAATTCCCTTTCTTCGGTCGTCCGATCGAAACGAGTGATTTTAAGTCGTGTTCGGTTTGTGTAAGTTTATGAAATTCGATTAACATCATGTTGTTGGATAAAAGGCGAACTTATTTGAAGAAAAATTTCAAGAATTGAACTAAGATTCGACGGAAAGGAAGATTTGTATTAGGTGGTTGATTGCAGCCCACGAGCCTCACCCCCCAACCCCTTTGAGCGCCAATAGAAGCGAAAAGTATTCGGAGAATCATCAGCGAAGCTGATCAACAGGGCGGGGGCTTTCAGGATTCCCGCGAAAATCTTATGTCGCTTACTTTTTCCCCTCAACTGCGCCAACCATTCCCTTAGTATCCAGATAGTCTGTGGTTTTGAATAGAACCGTTCCATTTTCATCCAGGACCAAAAAGAAAGGCAAACCGATCTTTAGCTCCGTAAATCTAGGATCAATTGCAAATGTTTCAAAGACAGGATCTGTATCGTATATTTTCCATAAGATGGCATTATTCTTTAAGGTTTGATTCAAAGTAACATCGGACAGAGAGAGTTTTTGAAATTCCTTACAATTGGTACACCAGTCTGCATAAAAATCCACAAAGATAGGTAGTTTTTCTTTTCGGGAAAGATCATAAACTTTTTTTTCAGTGCGATACCATCTTAGATTTTCATGATCTTCCCAGGAAGATTCGCTCAAAGATGGATTTTCACTCCACCCTTTCGACTTTGAAACAGCAACCAATAAGGAAATACTAACTATAATTAAACTGGAAAGTGCCAACGCAGATTTCATCCGAACCGGTAGATAGTCCGAAGGATTTTGCAAGAAGAAAGCAGCGGTTAAAAGCAAAGTCCATAAAACAAAAACTTCAAGTGTATTTGTTTCGTTCCATCCGAATCCGGCACCCGCTTTTAAAAGATAAGTATAAGAAAAGTAGAAAATCACAATAGCAAGCGCCCATTGCACGTAACGCATCCACTTGCCCGACTTTGGAAGAGAAAGACCGAAAACTCCTATTGCCAAAAAAGGAAGTCCCACACCTAAACCGAAAGCGAACATCTTGAACGATGTCACAACCAAAGTCAAAATTTCCAAAGAGCCGTTGCTTGCAGTTACAATTTGCAAAAGGACTGCGACCACGACAGGACCGACACAGGGAGAAGATAACAGACCTGCCCCCATTCCCAAAAGAAAACTGCCCGTATAACATGAATTTTGTGTTGATACGGCATTTTTTCCGAAAAAAGGAAGCTGAATGAACTCAATTGACGAGAGTCCCAGAATGAATAATAAATAAGCCAATACCAAATTGGTTTCGGGGAATCGCAAAAACTGATTGAATAGCCCTCCGGTAAATCCCGCAACAACACCAAATAACAAATAGATGAATGCAAGTCCAAAATAATATAATAACGGATGAATCCATTTGTTTTGCCCTTGTCGATTGCCAAGAATTCCTGCCGTAATCGGGTATAAAGGATATACACAAGGAAGTAGACTGGCAAGAAATCCGCCTAACGCCAACAAAAGGAAAATAGTGGGGTGAATGCCGTTGCCGGCTAACTGGGATTCTATATATAGTTGTAATTCTGAAATCATAAAATTAAAATTGAAGGGATGCTTTGACTAAAATATTACGATCCAATCTTCCATATTCTGAAATTTGTGCAAGTGAAGGTTTGCTAAATTGTTCTGTGTATTCGGAAGCGGTTCGTTCATTGGACAAGTTGTCAATGTACCATTTGTTAGGCGAACCTAATGTGTCATAGGAGCGAAGTTCCTGATATCCTATACCAAGCCTTGCCGACTCGGACCAGAAATATTCTAAATAGACTTGTTTGGAAATATAATAGGATTTATCCGAATAGGCAGGAGATTGTAAATTTCCAGTATTGGAGACCCTGACCCATGGTTCTTGGGAATTTGTTTCCGTAGCCCTAAGTCCTTGCGCAGCACCGCCTGTCGCCACTTCTCCACGAAATACAATCCGAAACATACCGTTTCCCAAACCAAACCAGACATAACTGCCGCGACCATATTTCTCCTGAACATATTTGGGAAATTCAGTAGGAATCATTGCATTGCTGTATTGACCGCCAAATTTCTTTTTAGCCATTCCACCCAGTCCCATATTCACATACTCTCTCCATATGAAGTTAGACTCCACAGCATAGGAATCTTCCTGAGAAAGTCGAACGTCACCACGAAGTGCCGTATTGGGATCATTGTCATTCGGAATACATTTTGATTTGCCTTCAAAGCACTCATTCCCTGCATATCCGAAGGCATTGGCGCGTCTACCTAGGAAATGTAAACCTGCTTTAAAATCATCCAGGAACTTTTGTTCCCAACTCAAACGAAGAATGGAATCATAACCGCTGCCGGTGGCATTTTGTATGCTTCTGTATCCTTCCCCATTAACAACTGCCAAATGAGCAGTCAAAGATTTCCATTGGGCAATATAGGAAAGTCCAAGGTCTACAGGATCGGGAGAAAATCCAAGCGATTCAAGAGGAGACCTCTCCATATAACGCCAGTCATAGTATCCTCCCCAAATAGAGTGCATGTGGGGAAGCTCTTGCATTCCGAAAACAAGTGTGTGTTTGGTATTTCCCAGCTCCCATTTTTTTTGAACGTTTGCTCTACGAATGGCAAACATCTGAGGATTGGATTTATTTCCGCCTGTTGTGGCGTTGGTATCATTGGAAAGAACGCTGCTTCGGATCACTTCCCCCCAAAATTCAACCTTGATCCCCTTATCATCCCACTCTTTCGAAATGGAAACAAGAGTCCAAGGCATGGAAAATCCCGTTTTTTCCGATTGAGTGGTATCTGAAACACCTGATGCGGCGTCTCTTACCCTATAACCGAAGGTAGGTGTAACAATAGCTCCCAGCTTCAAACCGAAATAGGCGTCAGGCTCTTCTTTTTTTGTAGTTACTAGTTCTTCTGCAAATAAAGAAGAGACACTGAATAAAGCCGATAAAAAAAATTTTCTAAGCACTAGTTACCATATTTTTGATCCGGGATGATTCCTTTAGCTTCCCAACCAACCGGTTTGTGGCAAGACAAACAACTCGTCAACAAAGGGGAATCCTTCAATTTCTTTTCGAATTGTACAGTTGCTCCTCCTGGAAATCCTTTTTTTTCAGATTTTACAATCAGGTCTTTGTAATCATTGGTTTCAATTTGATCGGATCCAAGTGCTACAGTGCCGCTTGTTCCTTGGGAAAAAACTTTACCGTTTACGTCGACCTTTCCCTCGCAAACGCAAGTGAGAGTTTTTTTGTCTTTTTCCTCATAGTAGACTCCGAAGGCGGTTCCACGAACACCTGCCGTGGTGGTCGGACTTCCAACTTCAAATCCCTTTTTGAAATCTTTTACCTTAAACCAAGCGGCACCTTTTTCCAGATAACCTTTTGAAATCTGTTCTTTGGGATTCCACTCTTTCAAGGTAAAACTAGAATTAGGTTGGATTCTAAATTCTGTTTCTTTAAAAACGAGGTCAACTTTAGACCCGTTTCCGGTTTGGATGGTATCTCCAGGCTTTAGAACATCATTAACTTTGAATGTTTTCCAAAGTTTGGCTGTGTCATCTGCAGAGAGGACACTGACCTTTCCCTTCACATAACCCGCAACGGCGAATTCGCCCGCATGAACCGAGAAGGTGAAGGCCAGTAGAAATAATATTTGTATAGTTAAGTGGCGCATGACCAAAACTATAGGATTTCCCCTAAGTCTTACAAGAAATATTTTTCCTAAGGGGAAAAACAAATCCGGGTTTAGAATTTATTTACCAAGGGATGGCGAAGCCCAAATCGGATAATTTTAATTCCAACTCATCACGTTCCCTACTCTTTTTGGAAGTTGTCCCGGATTCATCTAATAGCCCAAATTGAATGGCTAGCTTTTTTGCTTCTTCCTTTCCGGAACGATTGATTGCCGCAATGATATCTTTGTCATACTGTGTTAAAGAAAGAGAACGAACACGATAATCCAAAAATGCTTCCCAGGCATTAGGCACCCATTTGCTGACGATTTCTTCTCCGATCGTTTTGGCAAAAAGACGGATTTCAAGTTGAGCATGATCATCCATTCGAAGAGCCAGGAAATGCAATAAATTATGTAGATCTATTTTCCAATAAGCTTCCGTATAAGTGGAAAGCGGTAAATCTTTACGCGCTTGTTCGCGGGCAACTCCCAAATCCAATCTTTCTTGGTAAATGGAATTTGCCAAAGATTGAAGCTCTTTTTCTTTCTCTGTTAGGTGGTTCCCTTTTTCCAGATCAAGATAACCGCCACTGCCTTGTCTGTTTCCTACGGATTGGACTCTCCATTGACCCGGATCGGTAGCTTGGGCTGAATCGATTGCTACGGAGTAACGCGTAGAGTATTCGTTGACATTTGCCATTCTATGGCGAATCCATTGTCTCCAAGTATCCATAGGGACCCGAATGTGAAATTTCACTTCGCACATTTCGAAAGGAGTGCTATGTCTGTGTCTCATAAGATAACGAATCAATCCTCTGTCTTCGCTAACTTTTTTTGTTCCTTTTCCGTACGAAGTGCGTGCCGCTTGCACAATCGCCTCGTCAGATCCCATATAATCGACAAGTCTAACAAAGCCATCATCTAAAACTGGAAAGGGTTTCCCCAAAATAGAGTCTAGGGAAGGTACGGAAATCCGTGAAATCGGCTCAAAGTCAGATTGTTGCATATTTGCTTTATTTTTTAGTTCTCATGCATCTGAAAAGTCGAAAATAGGTCATAAGTATTTATACAAATAGAAGGATACTGATGGCGATCGAAGAAACACCTTACTGGGATGACCGGTTAATAAAGAATTCAGCAAGAGGCTCGAGCAAAAGCCTAATGGTGAATCCGGAAAAAATTTATATCTTTCCTGTACCCAAACCTACCTTTCAGTTTATCGAAAATATCTGGCAGTCTTTTACCAATAAAATGGTGTCTCTGATTCATTTTGATGATGAACCGGTTTTTAGCTTTTCCATCTTCGAAGTAATTGATAATGACCAGATGAAAATAGTTTCTACTGCTACTCATTTCAAACTAAAAGAGATCGCAGAGAGAAGAAGAATTCCAGGCTTTGATGAATACATCAAAAAGTCCAGACCTATCCCGCTAAGCGATCCACGAAACGAGTCCGCACGTTTCGTTCAAAAAGCAATCATTGATTTTAATAAAGGACTTCGACCAGAAATCCAAATCATAAATCTCAAAGAAGCCGAAATTCACCCTGAGAAGAAAGTACTTCTTTCCGATACAATGAACTACGCCGTAGGACTGACGTTATTCGTTAATGAAAATCCGATTGGGATTCTTTGGGGAATTACGAAAGATCCGCTCAGAGAGGATGAGATCCGTCCTCTTATGTTACAACTTTATTCGCTTTTCGATGTAATCAGTTTTGTCACTGCAAAGGAAATGGAAACCGGCAGTGATCCTTATATTGCTCAGAAGAATATTGAAAAAGCGGATACTGTTTCCAATTCCAGAAACTTATTCTATACGACTACGAAAGATCAGAAAGAGCCCGTTACTTCCATCATATTCAAATCGCATCAGTACAATATGGAATATAGGATGGATGCTTCCTTTATTATCCCAACTACTGAAGGTTATGCGGTTTCCTTAAAAAGTCTTATACCGGAAAAATTAAACAGCACTGGAAAAAACTTACTTCTGATTCCCGGGTTTTTTTGTCGCCGTTCCGTGCTGGACAAACTCGCCAAAGAACTGGCGCTAAAATACGGATATCGCGTTTTCCTAATGGATATGCGCGGGCGTTCCAGACAGACGATGCCCAAACACGGAAAGAAGGAAGGGTGGACTGTAGACAATTACATCCAAGACGATTTCCCGGAAGTACTCCGATGGATTCGTTGGCATTACCCGAGTGAAAGAACCGTTGTAGTAGGGCATAGTATGGGAGGAATGATTCCCCGCTTTTATGCATCTTCATATGATATTATCAAAGAGCTAAAGGAAGAATTCAATCTACCTCGCCCGGAAGAACATCTTGCAGGAGTCGTTTCCATCACCTCGCCGAATTATATCAGCTTAAAATCGAATTTTATCGGATTGGATACGATCAAAAAGGGATTCGGTCTTATGCCTCACCAAATGATCAGCGATATGATCTTGAGTATGGCTTCGTTTTCCATGCAAGCAACGATTCAAACAATCGACTTGAAAAAGTTTTTCAAATTCTTGTTGAATCTGCATTCCAGCTTACGAACGTTTAGTTATGATTTGGGAACAAAGGTTCTTACCATCAAGGACTTTGTCGGTTATAAAGAAATCACTCCGCCGGAATGGTATTTTTTAATGGAGGATGTATTCTGCGAAGAATCCGTTTCCGTAATCATGCAATTCTTTCAAAGCCAGATTTCCAATCACCGAAGCTTTTTGTCCCAAGATGGTAAGATCAACTATACTGAAAATTTTATTAAAAACTTCAATCTACCTATTTATAGTGTGATTGGAACTGTGGATCAAATTGTTCCCGAAGATTCTTTGGCGGATCTTCCCAAACTACCTTCGGAAAACAAAGTCATTACCAAGTATGACCAAGGCCATCTTGGTATCATCTTTCATCCTGAAACAGTCAGGAAAATGACAGAAGGAATCAATGACTGGATTACAAAACTACCTTAAGTTTACTTTCCGGATTGGAAATGATTTCTCACCATTTCCAATTCCTGTCTGAGTGTGCTGTCTCTTCCCGCAAGGAAGTAGGCGCCTCTCACAACAGGGCTACCTATTTCCGATTTTTCCGTAATGGATAATTTACTATAACCGTTTGCTTCGCTGATTTCATAAGTCCAAGATCCTTTCATTTTGAATGAAGAATCCGCCAAAATGATTTCTATCTTTTGGTTGGGGACGGTTTCTCCTCTTTCAAATGTCATATAGCCACCCATATCCGTATGTTCTTTCCAAAGCTTGGGGATGGTAGTATCGTCTTTTTTCAGAACTTCCACTTTCAAAACTTCCTTTCTACGATTGGGAAGATCGTTTATATCCGTGATGTATCTCCAAATTTCTTCTTTTGAAGCATTGATCGTTTCCGATTTAGTTCCTTCAAACTTCGGATTCTGAAAAAATCCAATCCCTAAAAAAAGTCCTACAAGCAGGACGAGAACCATGGAAAGCGCGATGGAAAATTTTAAAGTTCGACTCATATCATTTTCTTCTTGCAGATTCTCCGTTTAGGCAAGAAAATTTGTTCCCTATATGCACCCAAACGAAGAGTTAATTCAAAAATTTTATACTGCTTTCCAGTCCAAAGACGGAAGCACAATGGCGACATCTTACCATTCGGATGCGGAATTCTCCGATCCTGTTTTTAAAAACCTAAAAGGAAAAGAAGTGGGAGCAATGTGGCTAATGCTTGTGGAGCGCGGCCAAAACCTTACAGTTCGCTTTCAAAATGTAAAAGCCGACGACCAGAAAGGATCCGCCGATTGGGAAGCCGACTACAGTTTTAGCAAAACAGGTAGAATGGTTTATAATAAAATTCATGCGGAGTTTACCTTCCAAGATGGAAAGATCAAAACTCACAAAGACAGTTTCAATCTTTGGAAATGGGCAGGAATGGCTCTGGGCAATCCAGGGACTTTTCTAGGTTGGCTTCCTTCCCTTCAAAGTAAAATCCGTAAGGAAGCAGTTACAGGATTGCAAATGTACATGAAGAGGAAAAAAATCAGTTAATACTTCGGCATATTCGATAGCCCGCCGGCGTTGATGACTTCTTTGAATCCCATAGATTCCAAAACGGATTTTGCGCTGGCACTACGACCACCTGACGCACAGTAGATGACTATCGATCGGTCTTTTGCCCCAAACTCTACTAGTCGCATTTCCACCTGATCTACAGGTATATTGACTGCGCCTGGAAAATGAGTGACTTGAAATTCCTGAGGGGTGCGCACATCAACTACGAGAGCACCCTCGGCTATCCTTTGTTTGACTTTATTGGAATCGGCTGCAAATGAACTTCTGATTTTATAAAATAATAAAACAGCCACTGCAATCAATATGAACACTATAATATATTTATTCATAAATCATTCTCCAACCTTGTTATTGTACACTAATTTGACTTGATTCCCTTGTTCTAGCTTTCGAAAAAAACAAGAATAATATCCCGTATGGCAGGCAGCACCTTTCTGGTCCGTGCGATACATGATATAATAAGGATCCTGAGAAATATAAATTTCTTTCAAGTTTTGCAAATGACCGGATTCTTCGCCTTTGATCCAAGGTTTGTTACGGGACCGACTGAAATAAGTTCCAATTCCTGTTTGCAAGGCCTGTTCAAGAGAAACCCTCTTTCCCCAAGCTAACATCAGTTCTTGTCCGGATTCATCTACAGCAAGAAAAGGAAAAAGCTCAGGAGCAAGTGTCAGTAGCCGGTTTAGTTCCGAATCGGACACCAAAACTTTCCCTCCTTTCCAAATGGAAATATATTTATCCTTTGTTACGGCAAGTTCCGTTGATGCCAAAAAACAATCATCATCACAATCTACATACAATTGACAATCAGGATCGGCTTTATACTGGTTCAGCCAAAGGATGGTATTATCGTAATCGGAAATTTTCAAGTGATAAGAGAAAGATTCCGATTTTGTTTTTTCCAATAGAACGATATTTGCATTTTTAGGAGGAGAGATCATTCAAGTTTCCACAGATAAAATTTCAGTTGCTTTCGCTTTGCCACGGAGAGCAAAACTTCCCAAAGATTTGAACTTGGCATGAATGGAATTTGTGTCTTTCACCTGATCAAACAAATCTTTGGAAATCAGAAAAGATTTTTTCACTTCTTTTCCCATTGCTTCAATTCTACTGGCGGCATTCACTGCGTCACCTATCACAGTGTATTCGAGCCTTGTGGAAATTCCCACATTTCCCACAATGACTGCGCCGTAATGGATTCCAATCCGAATGGAAATCGGTTTTTCATTTATAATAATACGTTTTTCATTCCAATCCGCTACCTTTTTCTGCATGGCAAGTCCCGCAAGAATTGCATTCTTAGCGTCCTCCGGAGAAGGTTTGGGAGTTCCGAAGGTAACTAGCATTCCATCGCCTATGAACTTATCCAAGGTCCCTCTGTATTCGAAAATGGAACCCATCATCTGGGAATGGTATTCCGATAAGAAAGACATTGTTTTTTCAGGGCCGAGTTGTTCTGAAATTTGAGTGAACCCGACAATGTCGCAAAACATGACTGCTACGTTCATCTCCTTTCCACCCGGTTGGAAAAAACTCTCTTCCGCAGAAGCCATCTCTTGGATCACATTAGGAGAAAAATAACGGGAGAGCTGGCTGGATCTGACTTCATTGGATGCAGCAACTAACACTGTTTTGCGAATGCGGAAAGTCAAATAGGCAAGAATAAATCCCAAAATAGCTATGACTCCCATATTTGTGATGTAATTGTTCACATGGGCTGCACTTCCCAAAAACGCTTCTTTGAAACTCTCTGTGCTCAAAAACCTTGGATCCGCTTTGGCATATAACAGCATCCAAGCCTGGCTTATCACGACACCAAATGAATATAACAAAGGATAAATGGGTTGAAGAGTAAATGCATTTAAGATCAATGTGGAGACAATTATGTAATGGGTAGAAGTTTTAATCAGATAAGTCCTTGGAATCGATTCACCACCCACGGCATGGTACCAAACAAAAGGCAAAATAGTGATAATCAACAAATCAACCAAAATACAGAATAATCCGACATATACAACCGCTTTGTTTTTTTGAACAAGGCGAATCATAATGGACATAACGAATATTAGGCATAAATTGACCAAACTAATAATCATTACTTCATACAAAGTTTGAGTCACAAAAAAAGTAATGATAACAAGTAAAGTGGAAACAAAAATCTTTCCATATAGACTGAAAACAATGCCTTGGATTTCTTTTTCCTTTAAGATCTGTTCCGCTTGTGTTGCCATTCGATTGATCTATCTTCTTTATTTAAGAAGATCTCCCGGTTCTGCATTTCTATCTGGAACAAAAAGGGATAAAGTTTTGTCTTTTCCGGAAGCGAGTAACATAGCTTCGGAAAGTCCGAATTTCATTTGTCGTGGTTTCAAATTGGCTACTACGACTACCTTCTTTCCAATCAGATCCTCCGGTGCATAAGAAGCTTTGATGCCTGCAAATACATTTTTGATTCCTTTTTCCCCCAAATCCACTTTGACATTTAAAAGTTTATCGGCACCCTCCACATGATTTGCTTCCCGAATGAGTCCTACACGCAATTCAACTTTTGCAAGTTCATCGATGGTAATCGTTCCCGATTCAGTAACTTCTTTCGCCGGTTCTGTTTTTACTGTTTCCAATTTTGTTTCCTTTTGCGCTTTTTCATAAGCATCTTTCGTATCTTGGATCATCGCCTGAATGTTTTTTTCTTCCACTCTCTTGGATAACATTGCATAAGGAGCAAGCGTGATATTTTCCAAAGGTTTTCTAATGTTTGCAAAATCCAATTTGTCCAGATTATAAAGTTTTCGAACTTCGTCGCTGATCACAGGTGTAACGGGCGCTAAATAAGTGAATAATATCTTTGCACAATTGCTTGATACTGTTACCACTTCGCGCGCTTTTTCTGCATCCGTTTTGATTAAATTCCAAGGAGCGTAATCATTAACATATTTATTCACTTTATCACCCAGCGAGGTAATTTCTCTCATCACCTTTGAATAATTTCGATTTTGATATGCGTCTTTAATTTCATCTTCTTTTGCAAGTAGGTCTTCCAACAGAGATTTTCCTTCCGGCGTGAGAGATCCTAATTTGCGATCCAATTTGTCCAGGATGGAAGTGGAAACCCTGGAAACCAAATTCACCAAATTGCCGATCAGATCCGAATTCACACGGGAAACAAAATCATCAAAAGAAATATCCACATCTTCCATTCCGTTTCCCAAACGACATGCCATATAAAAACGGAAATGTTCCGGATCCAGATAACGGATGAAAGTTGATGCATTGATGAATGTTCCTCTGGATTTGGACATTTTTTCACCATTGACGGTTAAAAAACCGTGAACATTCAATTGTTCCGGCGTTTGAAAACCGGAACCCATAAGCATCGCAGGCCAAAAAAGCCCGTGGAAATAAAGGATGTCTTTTCCGATAAAGTGAACAATTTCCCCCTTGCCGTCTTTCCAAAACTCGTTAAACTTCTGTTCGCTTTTGAAAAAATTGGAAGATGATGCCATGTAACCGATAGGCGCATCCAACCAAACATAGAAAAATTTATTTTCTTCTTCCGGGATCGCGAAACCAAAGTAAGGACCATCACGACTGATATCCCATTCCTGAAGACCCGAGCCGAACCATTCTTGCAATTTTTTCTGAGCACCTTCCTGTAAACGATTCCCTGTTTCCATCCACGTTTTCAACTTATCCTGAAAGTCCTGGAGCTTGAAAAACAGATGTTTGGATTCTTTCAGTACGGGAGTATTTCCGCATAATGCACAATGGGAATCTTTTAGATCTTTGGGAGAATAACTTGTACCGCAAACTTCACATGAATCGCCATACTGATCTTTGGCGCCGCACTTAGGACAGGTTCCCTTGATAAATCTGTCGGGAAGAAACATATTGTCATGTTCACAAAACGATTGTTCTATGTTTCTTGAAGTAATATGCCCTTTTTTTTTGAGAGTCAAATAAATGGATTCGGAATAGGTTTTGTTTTCTTCCGAATTTGTCGTATAATAATTGTCATACTCTACATAAAAGGAAGTCAGATCCTTATAATGTTCTTTCTGCACTTCTCCAATCAATTCTTCGGGAGTTTTTCCCATTTTTTTTGCAGCGATCATAATAGGAGTGCCATGAGTGTCGTCGGCACAGAAGAAATAACATTCATTTCCAACTAACTTTTGAAAACGAACCCAGGTATCGGTTTGTATTGCTTCCAAAACATGACCCAGATGGATGGAGCCGTTTGCATACGGAAGTGCACTAGTAACAAGGATTTTTTTGCCCATAAGATAAGTTCCACTCTCCTGAAAGAAAGAAGCAATTCAGCCAATTTTTGGTAAATTTTAAGAAAACTTTCAAAAAATGAAGTTGAAGGGAAAAAAATCGAAATTAGGATCATCGGTTGCGATGCCTAAAAAAATTTTGCAAAATCTGAAAAGGGTAAAGGAACATAAGAATTCCCACCCGGAATCTCTAAATCACTCGGGAGATTTTGAGGGAGACCTACATATTGAATATGCAAAAATTTTACTTAGCCTCTGGTCCTATGCCTGCAACGTAGATGGCAAACTCAAATCCGGGGAAAGCGAGCTGGTTTCGGAAATGGTGAACGTTTTATTCGAACCGAATTGTCTTCTCAGCGAATACAAAGACAAACGTAAGGAAGTTTTACAAATTCTTTCCAAAACCTTTGACGAACCGCTTCCTATGAAAACGGTAACAAAGGCGGTAATCGACAATGATCAGTATGCTCTCAATTTTTTTGAAGACGCTGTTTGCATTGTTGCGTCCGACGGAACCATCAATCAGGAAGAACGTGAATTTTTAGACGAACTCGCACTTGAATTGCAGATTTCACTTATGGACAAACACCAGGTTGAAAAAAAATACATTTCTTAAACCGATTTTTTCCGCTTTCATAATCGTTTTCTTTCTGTTCCCGACTTTCCATTTGGAATCTCGTCCGGGAATGGGCGGCTCTTACCGATCTTCCTCTTCTTCCAGATCTTCTTTTCGCTCCAGCTCTAGTCATTCATCCTCATACCGTTCTAGTTATTCTTCTTCGACCAGATCTTCATCATCTAGTTCCAGTTATGCGTCTGGCAATTCATATATTTCTTCCCCGGAACCGACTGCATACTTTCGATCGGAAAATCATAAAATTTATATTCATTTCAAAGCAGATGGCGGAGCGACCGTAAGGGAAACAATGACTGTTCTTTCTAATACCGCAAAAGTAGGGATTGTTCGAAAGAAATTTCCGGTGCTTTCCAACTGGAAGGTCACCAAGTCCTCCGTTACACCGGAGACATACCAGCCATCTGCATTAGATTGGCAATTGGATGTAAGCTGGCCCGAAAAAACCAATAAAACCGCGACTCCTTTGGAATTGAATTACGAATTGGAAAAAGGAGCAGATTTCATAGGCAACCTATCGGTTGTTTATTGGGAAATCAATCAAAACTCGGTACCAACTGCAGGTTCCGAACTTGAAATCTCCTGGGACCCGGAAATCCGTTGGAAATCCTTTCAACTTACGGAGAAATACTACGACACTTCCGTCTCGGATTATCAGACCGGACCGATTGCACTTATAAAAACGGAAAATAAAGTTTCCGTCGATTTTTCTTCCGTTCGTCCCGAATATACTGCTTTGGTATTTACCGCATTCCCTGAAATATCAACTAATCTAAGTTTAGCGAATAAAAATCCAAGCCCAGGAGAGGAAAAAGATTTTTATACGGTCAAACAAACCACCTATATCCAAAAAAACGGAATCAACCGACACGAAGGTACTATCAAAGTATTCCAAAAATCTTTCTCGGAATGGGAAACTCCTCATCTCGAATTTGATACAATGGCATATTATCTCAGCTCTACCAAGAGAGGGTCTATTGTTTCCTGGTTTTTTCCTAAATACCAAATGATTTTCGGAATTGAAGGTGATTTGAAAACTTCTTTCTGGCATCTGTTCAGCGGACAATTACTGTCCGACCAATCGGAAACGGATGATCAAAATCGAAATTTGAAAATCAGCAATGTCACCTTTTTAAAATTAGGCGAAAATGCAAAATCTCCCGATGGAAAGAAAGAAATCATTCGCTTTTCCCCTTTCCACTTGGGAAGTTATTCTACAGCTAAACTTGCTTCTTTCTCTTTAGAAATCGTTCTTCCGGAAGAAACGGAAGGAAAAGCCGATATAAAGTTATTTTTGGCCCATCTTAATTCATATTATACTCCCATCGGAGTGGTAGAATTACCGTTAGAAATTGAAAAAAACAAAAATCATTTTATCATCAACTGGAAAGGTAGTTTTCCCGAAGGTTATTTACCTTTGATCCAAATCGAAACCGAGAGCGATACATTCCATACCAATCCTTTCCTCGTTTATTTTTCAGCTTTGCGATTCTTTTTTATTGCTCCCGGAAGCGGTAGCAACATTGAATATTTAGCTTTTTCCACTCTATTGCTGATTGCGCCGTTTTTGATTGTTTATTTCTTCAAAAACACAGCAAAGAAAAAATTTCAAGTTTTACAAGCGAGAACAATTACTGTAAGCCGAATCAAAATAAACGACCCCGATTTCAACGAAGCTGATTTTTTCGCCAAATCGAAGTTTATCGTGGAAAGAATCGTTGAGTCTTGGTCTGGCGGAAACATGGAACCGGCAAGACATTTCATTTCTGCCGGCGTGTTTCAAAGATTTCAAATTCAATTGAAACTTTTAAAAGAAGTGGATAAGAATCAAAATCTAATGAAGGACTTTAGAATTGATCGTCAGTCAATTGTGGGATTTGATTCCTTTTCAGATTACCAAACCGTTCATGTGATGTTAGATTGTTCTGCCAAAGATATTACAGTTCCCATTTCTATGGGCAGTTCGGATATCGAGAGAGAGTTTAAAAATACAAATAAAGGTTTTTATCGTGAAGTTTATTCTTTTTCCAGAAAAACTTCCGCAATAACGCAAATCGGAAAGGATCTGATTCATAACCAATGTCCTTCCTGCGGGAGTGATACAATTACCAGTCACATCACCACCAAATGCCAGTATTGTGGGAATATATTCAACTCGGGAGAATATGATTGGGTTTTATCCGAAATTACTCAAGAAGTGGAATGGAATCCGGATCGTTTTGTAAATAACGAATCCTTTTCGGGAAAATATCCTGATTGTCCCACGTCTGTACAATTATTGGAAGATAGAGCTTCTGCGCTGCTCTGGAAATGGATCTATGCCAAGTCTTTGGGTAACGAAAGTATTTTAAAAAGGGAAACTGCTAGCCCCATCATTCTCAAAAAATCAAAACAAAAAGAAGTGTTTTATATTCCGGTAATCGGTTCTGCGGAGATGCAAAATTTAAATAAACAAGGCGACTCATTTCAAGCGGACTGCCATTTCAGATGGAGTGCCGCGAGAAGTTATAATGCGCTTCCGGAACACAAAAGAAATATCGTAAAACTGATTTTGAATAGAACGAGAGATACCAAGCTCGGATTCGGAGAATCAGCTTGTAAAAACTGTGGTGCTCCTTATCCTGAATTGGATGCGACCCATTGTTCCTATTGTAATGAACCGATTCCAGAAACTGTAAACGATTGGTTGTTAGACGATATTGCATGATGGATTTAAAATCTATTAAAGCGATTGTATTTGATTATGATGATACGATTGCAAAGACAAGACAGATCAGATACAAAACATTGCAGACAATTGCAAATGAAACTTTTGATTTTAAACTTTCAAACGAGCAAATTGACTCCGCTTGGGGAATCCCGGGAAATGATTTTCTCTTAAAGATTTTTGGAAATCATTCCAAAGACTTGGATTTTCTTTGGAAAACTTATAACGACTACTGTGACAGGGATGATAATATTCCTTATCCAGGTGCAAAAGAATATATCTATCAATTTCAAAAACAATACCAGCTTGGTATACTCAGTTCTTCCAGTCATAAAAGAGTTTTTAAGGAATTGGAACTTATGTTATTCGACTTGGTTCTCTTTGTAAGCGTCCAAACGGCGGAAGATACACATGTTCATAAACCCGATCCGAAAGTGTTCGAACCGATGTTATCAAAACTAGAGATGTTCTCCATACGGAGAGAAGAAATTTTATATGTTGGAGACTCCATCAGTGACTACCTCTCATCGACAGGCTATGGATTGCAGTTTTTGGGAATGGCTCACGGTGAGAGGGAACAAATCGTTTTTGATCGGGAGAAGATCCCCTATGTCGAATCCTTTGCGGAATTGGACAAAGTGTTGAAGGAAGGTCGATAGAAGCGAACGTGAGGGAGGCGGTGATTGTACTCCCCGCCCTAATTTACCAGCATCCGTTTTATTTGAAGAACATGAATGGAAGGCACTTCACGCAAGGCTGTATATGTCCAAAGACGTTCCGAATGAAGTTCCGAAACTATCTTTAGTTATGCGCCAGATAGGGAAACTTGGCGGACATCTCGGTAGAAAAGGAGATGGACACCCTGGAGTTCCCCATACCACCTTTCTCTTGTAAAGCGATGATGGAATTTTTAAAAATTTTCTTCAAATAAGTTCGCTTTTTTGCCCGATTCATCGCTATTTAACTAAGGACTCAATCGGGAATAACAAATCCAATGACGGTCGCTGATTACTTCCAAATGAAGCTTTCCATTCAACCTAAGCTTGGACAACATTATTTGCAGCTCTTCCATTGTATATGCAGCACATAAACTATTATAAAAATCTTCTTTTAAAATCTGTTTTTCTTCCTTAGCATATTTCTGTGTTAAATGGTCCGCTTCCTCAAACGAATCCGGACGAAGCAAATCTGCAATAAAAATAAAACTTTCTTCATATGTGGATCTTTGAATCGCACTCCAAAAATCATAAGGATCTGTTAGATGGTGCAATAAAGAATTCGAAAAAATAAGATCAAAGCCCGATTCTGGAATCCAATCCTGGATTTTGTGATTTTCCCAAACTATATTCGCAGTAACGTTTTTCTTTTGAAAATAATTTCTGTTGGCATTTAACATCTCTTCCGAGCCGTCTATCGCATAAATCTTGCTAGTTGGGAATGCTTCATACAATCGGTAAGTCATATCTCCCGAACCGGCACCTAAATCCAGGACAAAACCAGGATGGAACCTTGAATTCAATTGATTCTTTAAAGCTTGGATGATCATTGAATGAGGAAGTGCAAAGTCTGCTTCCGCATAAGCAAGGACTTGTTCCTTGCTTTCCATCAACTCAGGCTCGGGAATCCGATTGTATTTCAATAAACTCATTCGATAAAAGCCTTAAATCCATCAATATAGGGGATAAAAAATCCCAAACTTCGCATGACAAAGAGCTTAAGGTTCTCGTCGAAATACGTAAATCAAAAACCGAAACCGGGACATCGACTTGCGCCGGGATTTATGCATAAAAAGACCCCACAAGAATTGGTCTTGTGGGGTCTTTCTTCAAACTTGAATTTGAATTAAGCGGAAAGTGCTTGGTCGAGTAAGTCTTTTGCAACCACTCTAAGTGCCATCACTTCTTCCGCACCTTCAAAGATCGAGAACACTCGAGCATCCACAAAGTAACGAGATACTGGATATTCTTCCGCATACCCCATACCACCGTGAATTTGCATCGCTTCGCGGGCAACCCACTCTGCAATCTTAGATGCATACAATTTTACTAGAGTAGCTTCCATTTGGCCTTTGTGGTTGTCCAAAAGTGTAGCTACATAGTTTGTATACTGTCTTGTTGCTTGGACGATCATCGCCATTTTTGCAATTTTGAATTTAGTAAGAGTATAATCGTAAATCGGCTTCGAGAATACTTTTCTTTCTTGCGCATAACGAAGAGCAGCTTCCAAAGAAGCCTGCATCACACCGTTGGCACGAGCTGCAGTTTGGATACGTCCGCCGGCAAATCCTTCCATTTGGAAATAGAATCCTTTTCCGCGTCCAGCTTCTCCTCCCAAAAGATTTTCTTTAGGAACAAGATAATCTTCGAAAGATACTTCGTAAGAATGCATTCCTCGGTATCCAATCGTTCCGATTGCTTTTCCTTGGATCACTCCGCCGCCTTCTTGTTTGTAATTGAATTCATGTCCGAGGAAACTCGGTTTTTCAGCAAGTAGGATGGAAAGGCCTTTGTGTTTAAGACTTGGATCCGATTCAGTTCTGCAAAGAATCAAAAGTAAATTTGCATAACCTGCGAATGTGCACCAGGTTTTTACACCATTGATCACAAATCCGCCTGCCACTTCTTTTGCAGTTACGGAAATGCCAGCAACATCGGAACCGTAATTCGGTTCAGTTACCATAATGCCTGCCATACGCTCGCCGGATGCAAGTAGAGGAAGCCATTTGTCTTTTTGTTCTTGGGTTCCTCCTTTGAGAAGCGCCTTGGACATGATTTCAGGTCTGGTGATGAGTGATCCCGCGGCACCGAGAGAACCTCGGGAAAGTTCTTCTGTTACAACTAACATGGATATGTTGTCAGGACGGTCATCCGGTTGGATACCACCGAATTTTTCAGGGATACAAAGACCGAAACAGCCCATGTCTTTCAATCCGTTGATGATTTCTTCCGGGATCAGATCATCATGGCGATGGACATGTTCCGCGCGGGGAACCACTACGTTTTCAGCAAAATCTTTGAAAATCTGTCTGAAATTTTCATGATCTTCGGAAAGACCGTAAGCACCGAAATGACCGAGGTCTACGATCTTGTCTACAATCTCAGTATAGTTGTCAATCTTTGCAGCCGCTTCCACGTAGGCATTGATTTCGTCGGTATATAGTTTGGAAAAAATTTCTTGGTAGGTAAGTTCGTATTCTGCGGGTCTTGCAGATAATTCCGAACGAATATTAGTAACGGTTTCTCCTGCAAAGGAAAGAGCCATCTTTTGTTCTAACTCGCCTGTTCCTTTGGATGAGTCCCATGCATAGACGATAAAGTTCTCAGCCACACGTTGTTGTGCGGTCATCCAAGCGAGTTGGTAGAAAACATGTTGGGTCTTGTCCATTTTACTGACGGAAACTTTTCCGTTGTCGGAATTTTTTTTCGCCAGACGTTGCGTTAGTTCTTTTAAGAGGGATGCTTGGGCTTGAAGAGCCTTTTCAGCTTGGGATTTTTCGAGTTTCACTGCCGTTGCGGTCATGCTAGTTTCATACCTGCGGGATGGTTTTATTCCAATATATAGAGGGAAAGTACCCTGTCATTTGCATTTTTTGACAATGCAGGTTGACGAATCAATTAGAGTGACATAACTAGATCTAGTGGAAGCGAAAGGATTAAGAATCATTGGAATCGATCCAGGCTCCCATCGTGTAGGTTATGCAGTCCTAGATTTCCCGGATTCCAACCGCTCCAAACCGAATTTGATCATCTACGGAACCATAGAAGTTCCTCCGAAAACTCCTTCGCCCGACAATTTGATTCAAATCAAAACGGAACTGGACCAAATCATAAATGAATTCAAACCGGAATTCGGTTCCGTAGAAGAACTTTTTTTCGTAACCAATGTGACGACAGGTATGAGGGTTTCCGAATCCAGGGGAGTCATCTTACTCAGCTTAGGTGAAAACAATATCCCTGTGGTCCAACCGACTGCCACTCAAGTGAAAAAAGGAATCTCCGCCAATGGAAATGCAAATAAAAAAGAAGTCCGGGCCGCGATCAAAATGATCTTAGGGTTCCATGACTTAAAAGGCCATGACGACTCTTGGGACGCCATTGCCGTAGCATTTGTGGGAAAATCTTTACTTCATGGTTTCGGACAGCTTAAAATAAAATCTTCAAAGACCTGAGAGATATAAAGTTTATTCTTAAAGGGAAGGCCTGTGCTGCTTGCGGAAATTTCTTCTCCTTCGTTCGCATACACTTCAAACGTCTCATTTGTTTTTCCATCTATGCGAAAAATCTGAGAAGGAGAAAGATTATCTTTGTCGGATGCGTGTTTCAAAAAACGCCAGGTGGAAATATGACTCGCCACCCATAAATCCCCTTTTTCATCTTGAATGATATTATCCGGGCCGCTTCCGATGGAAATTTTTTTCAAATACTTTAAATTGGGAAACCCGTTTTGATTTCGTTGAACCTCATAAACAAATAAAGCCTGCTCCCAAAATACGGATCTGTATAATTTTTCAATACCGGCTTCCTTTCGGATGAGAATTCCATTTCCCAATAACACCGGTTTATCCAAAGGATAAAACTTATTTCCATCATAATAAGCGATATCGGCGCGACCGTTTCGAATCAAAAGATCCCAGAACTGCCTTGTTTTGCCCGGACTGCCATGATCATTGGAAACAAAAATTTCTCCCGATTCGGTAAGAAACAAATCATTCGGGCTGGTCAGACTTTCGTCTTCCAGAGTTTTTTTATGAATCCAGACTTTACCATCATGTTCGAAAATTTCAACCGTATGGGGATTTACTTTTCTAAGAGTGTGGGAAATCACAGCTAAAGTATCCCTACCTTTCACTCTCGCATAACTAAATCCATGCGGCCTGAAGTTTTCCGGATAGTTTGTTTTAATAAGTGTTACAGCCTCCTCTTTTGAGGCACTGTTCGGATCAAAGATAAAAAGCCCGCCGATTGATTCCATATTACGCCTATCATGGCTTGATATGATGATGTTAGGTTTTCCGTTAGCCGAAACTAGCTCGATATCCTCCGGACCGGGAACCCCGGCGATTCGGAAACAGCCTTCGATTGGCTTTTTTTGCACCTGAGCACTGCAAGAGAATGCAAAACTAATAAAAATTGCTACAAAAATAAAATGAAATCGGAACATGTACTTAAGTTTAGCAGATTGTGGTATTTTCACTAGAAATTAATTTTTGACTTGCCATTTTTGTGCAGTGCAAAATAATGGAATCATATAAGGGAGCAAACTCCTATGAGCAATGTGGAAAACAAAATACATGGAATCGTAAACGCTAGTATCGGAGCAGTCAAAACTTCTAAAGAAGTTTGGGAAAAGCTCGTAGTTGATTTGAACGACAAAAGAAGTCAGTTCGAAACCAACTTCAAGAAACTCTCTGAGCAAGGTGAAAAAGATACAAGCGATGGAGCTCTGAAAGTAAAAATGGGCGTTGCCTGGGGAATCGTCCGTATCGACGAATTCAAAGACAGTGTCGTAAATTACTTTAATAAAGAAAGAGAAGCAAAAAAGCAAAAGCCCTCTTCTTAAAACTAAACTGTTCTCACTATCCTGAATTTGATTCCAGCAGGCGAAAGTCTGCTGGTTTTTTTGTTTTGAGAGGAAGAAAAAAAGCAAAACAATCGGAGTGACCGGATTTGAACCGGCGACCCCTTGCCCCCCAGACAAGTGCGCTACCGCTGCGCTACACCCCGTGTTTCTTAGTCAAAAAAACAAAACTAAGACGCTGGTCAAGCTTTACGAAATGCTACAAGGAATTTGAGAAAAACGGACTTTTATCAATCATCTAAAATGTCAGGTGACATTGCCCAGATGATTTGGCCGTGTGCGAATTTTTCACGAGCTACGTTGATTGCAACCGTCGAACCAGGCTGAAATACCAGGTTGTCCGTAAGACAGGTATTCCCCAAAAGTTGTGCTGCAAAATGTGTGATATCCGGATTATGTCCAACTAACAAGACAGTATCGGAATTGGTAAGTTTTAATAGATTGGGAAGAATGTGGGAACAACCGACTCCGGCGGCGAGTTCGTTTGCCTGAACCGGCGATCCTTTGAAATTGATTTCTTCGGAAAGGATTTCGGCTGTTAAACGGGTGCGAGTGTAGGGGCTATAGTAAACTTGACTCACGTTTAAAGATGAGTTGTTGATGAACCTACCGATTTTATGAATGTCTCTTACCCCTTTTTCCGTCAAGGTACGAGACTGATCCGATTTTACTGAAGCAGGATCTTCCGCTTCGCCATGCCGAACCAAAATGATCTTCATTCTTAAGATCTCCTAAGCCCAAGATTGAAAGTGTAGCTTTCGTAATAAACAAAAAATTAATGATTTTCTTGCGATTTTCTCTTTGGGCTGAATCCTAATCTATATGACGAACAAACCTTACAGAAAAAATGTAGGCATAGTTGTTTTTAATTCTCAAGGCAAAGCGATCGTCGGGGAAAGAGTTGAATTTCCTGGATCCTGGCAATTTCCACAGGGAGGGATTGATAATGGAGAAGATTATGTAGCTGCCGCCGAACGGGAACTCTATGAAGAAATCGGTGTAAAAGACGCTACCTATGTAGGGGAGTACAAAGACTGGCTCGACTACGATTTTCCCAACTTTCTCAATCTTCATACAGAACTGCAAAAATTCAGAGGGCAGACCCAAAAATGGATTCTGTACTATTGGAATCACCCGATAGAAGACTGTACTTTAGACCATTTTGAAAGGGAATTTCTTTCCGTAAAATATATGGATTTATTGGAAATTCCCAAAGTAGTCGTTGATTTTAAAAAACCTGCCTACGAAAAGTTTGTCCCATTTTTCTTTACGCTTGTTCAAAATTACATTGCAGACTTAAAAAAATAACATAATTTAGATAACAAAGCTAGGAGCAAAACCGTTTGGGAAAATCAGAAGAGAAAAGGGCACGAATCGTTGTTAGGGGAACGGTGCAAGGAGTAGGATTTCGTTATTATATTATGCAAAAAGCACAAGAAATGCGACTCAAAGGTTATACTCAAAATCTTCCCAATGGAGAGGTAGAAGCTGTGGTGGAAGGTGACAAACTTTTTATAGAAGACCTTTACCGCGCCATGCAGAGAGGCCCTACGAAAGCAAAAGTTACGGATCACGCGATCGATTGGGCGGATGCAAAAAATCAATTCAGAACATTTTCCATTAAAAGGTAATTCTATTTCATGAAAAAAAGACGTTTAGGTAGAACAGGTTTGGTCGTGTCCGAAATCTGTATGGGAACAATGACATTCGGTTCCTCATGCGATGAAGCGGAAGCATTCCGTATTTTAGATCGAGCTTATGATGCAGGAATTGATTTTTACGATACTGCAGAATTGTATCCTGTTCCTCCCCAAAAATCATGGGTCCACCGAACGGAAGAAATATTCGGCAAATGGCTAAAAACAAAACCAAGAGACGGGATTCTCATCGCAACCAAAGTTGCAGGACCCGGGCACGGCTGGTTCAGTCCTCCCGTAAGAGAAGGAAAAACATCCTTGGACAAATACCATATCCGACGTGCCATCGAAGGATCTCTGACTCGTATGGGAATCGAAACAGTCGATCTTTATCAAACTCATTGGCCTGACCCGGATATGCCTTATGATGAAACTATGGAAGCACTGACAGAGTTGAAAGAAGAAGGTAAGATCCGTTATGCGGGATGTTCCAACGAAACTTCCTTCGGATTGATGAAGAGTCTCTGGACTTCTGACAAATACAATCTTGTCCGTTACGAATCCATTCAAAACAATTTCAGTATTTTAAACAGAAGATTTGAAGACGAATTGGCGCAAGTATGCCGCAAAGAAGGGGTTTCCTTACTCCCCTACTCACCATTAGCCGGTGGGGTCTTGACGGGAAAATACAATGTAGAAGTTCCTCCCGAAGGATCCAGGTTCATCCGTTATACCAAAGAAGGAGACCGTCAGAAAAAAATGGCAAACCGATTTTTGAATGACGCGACACTTGCTTCGACTGCGGAGATTCTAGTCATTGCGGAAAGAGCGGGAATCACCGCGACTGCGCTATCAGTTGCATGGAGCAAACAACATGACTTTGTGGCTTCCACCATCATCGGTGCCAATACGGTAGCACAATTGGAAGAATCATTGAAAGCTGCCGATTTGATTTTATCAGATGATGTATTGAACGAACTCAATGTTCTTTCGAAAAAAATTCAATATCCTATGGGATAATTTACGAATAAAATAAAGTAGGATATGGGAAATGACAATTAAGATTCAAAAAGGAATCGATTTTTTACTTAGGAAAGGGCTTATACTTTTTGTACTCTTTCTGTTATTTCCCGAATGTTCGACCTTCGGACCCAGAAATGCGCAAAGTTCATTGATCATTGTTCAAATGACTTTGCAAAAAGACGAACTCTTGTTAGATGAGCTGATTGACCCGCGTTTCCAAAAAGTAACCCTCCGAAAAGGAGATTTTGTTTACGAGTATTCCGAAAACTCAGAACATTATTACTACTTTCAAAACCTGAAAGAAGGCCAGTATGAAATTTACGACGCAGTTCATCTTCTGAATCGCGGTGCATCCGATTTCCCTTACGGTTCCACCAAACAACCTTCCAAAATAGACATTGATTTTGACAAAAAAGAAATCGAATCGTCCCGATTGAATTTAGAGCCAGGTACGGTTGTATTTCTAGGCACCTTTCATGTAAGGGTCAGTTTCAAATTTCAGGATGAACCTGTAATCACAATCAGACAATCCAAAACAGTAGAAGAAGAAAGACTGGCATTGGAACATCTATACAAAAACTATCCGCGAAACGCTTGGGGTCAAAAAGCAAAAGCAAGATTAAAATTTTTAAATTCTTTTGCGCCTGAAGAACGTACATGGATCAGATAATCGTATGTAGCTCAGGATTTTTATACAAATGAGGAACAGAATTCCAACTAACTGGCTCTAGACTATTTCCATCTCGCTTGAAAATACTCAATGATGAGTTCAGAATGGATTTCATAAAAACGGGAAATTTTCTTTTTTCCATTCCGCAGGCAAGTCCCATGGCAATGGCAACTGGAGTGCTGGAAGAAACGACCAAACTGCTTTTTACATCTTTGGGGATGGACTCGAATCCTGATACAATTCTGTTCACGTATTCACTGAAACTATAAGGCTCCACCGGATCCCAAATTTCATTTACCCAATCATCTAACACCCGCTGAATGAGTTCCTGAAAATAATCTCTGGTTTTGGTATCTCCATTCTCCCAAGCAGTTTTGTAATTTTCATACAATTTTGCAAAATCGGAATCTTCGTTTCTGATTTTTGCAGCAAGAGAAAGCCATAAGCGGGGATCAAATTCATTCCAGTTTTCATTTTCAATCGCCTTCGGCGTACAGAACTCTTCACTTTGAAAGGATTCCAAAATTCCCGATGCAGTTTGTTTTTGCCTTTGCAGGTTTCCTGTAAAAACAGAATCAAATTCGATTCTTTGTTGGATAAAATACCGTCCCAGCAATCTTGCTTGGGTTTTGCCCAAGTCAGTGAGAGTGTCGTAATCTTTTCCCAGTCTGTCTGCCTGGCCATGGCGAACAAGATAAATCAATCCCATCTATGCGTTGAACCTCGGATTGGAAACGGAAAGATTGTTTTTAAGACCCGATTTGATTTGATTCCAGGTTTCCGATCCTACTTCCGCATTCTTTGTCTCTCGCAGTTGTTTGGCGAGAAGAGAATTCCAATCTTTCAATCGGTTTAGTTTTTCCTTTCGAGAAAGTGCTTTGAATTGATCAACGGTAAGAGCGTCTTTTAGAATCGATCCGAGTTTCAATAAGGACAGAAATTCTTCCAGACTTTGTTCATCTTCCTTTTCCGATTCCCTTATGATCACTCCCAGCATATTCCAACTAACAAGAGTTTTGTACGATAAAAACTCATCAGATTCGATTTTCGGCAAAATTTCTTTGATGAGTAAATCCTGGATGGTGGATAATAATTCTTTGGCCTCTGGTCTATACTGCATTTTCAGCCTCTTCTATCAGTCGCATTGCTTCCCATTCCATTTCTGCAGTTCTTCTTCCGATGGCGGCAAGTTCTATACCTTTGTCTTTTCCGGAAAGATGACGTTCCGCCTGTTGTGCCGATCCTATTGCCCAGCGTAAATTACCCATTATCTCCCAGTAACGAACCTTAGTTGCCAAAATTGGAATTTTATTATAATCGGAATAAGCATTATAAAAATCGGCTCGATCTCCGAACCCGCCGACTTCCTTATTCAGTTTGCCGAACCTCCAGTCTCGCATACAAAGCCAAGCCACATCTTCATGTCTGTCTCCCCAATGGGCAAATTCATAATCCAGGATACCTTGCAAACCTTCTTTGGTGATCATAAAATTTCCTGTTCGATAATCTCCATGAACCAGTACGATCGCATCCACGTCCGGTTTGTTTTTATCCAACCAATTGAGAGAAATTTCAATCGCAGGATGAGACTCGGGAAGTTCATCCAAAGATTTGCGTAAATCGTCAATAGACGTTTGAACGTAAGTTTCACGAGTAGTGACTTTCAATTTTTGTTTGAGCTCTGCGTCTTTTACCGACTCGAGGATTACGGAATGCAAACGGGCAAGATTTTCGCTTAAGTCAGTTACCATTCTTGTTTTTCTGTATTCGTTTAGCTCTGCGTCTTTTATAATGTATCTGCCTGTTGCTTTTCCGGAAATTTTTTCCATTAGGAAAAAAGGAGCACCGATGATATTTGCATTCTCTTCGAGATAAATCGGCTCGGGGGTTTTAACTCCTGCGGCATAAGCAAGACCCGCAACCTTATACTCGTCTTTTTTAGAAAGAGAAGATAAAAGAGATCCCCCCTTGTCCGTTCGAAGCACTATATTTTTTTCAGTGTTTCCGGGAGAACTATCAACTGACAATCGTATGGCGAAATTGTCCTGACAAGCCCCACCGCTCAAATGAACGATGTCTTGGATTTGGACGGGACTCTTCCATATTCCTGTTAGATGAGATTCTAACGCCGGTTTTAATTCTGCGATTTCCATTTATGCATCCCATTTCCCGGAAACATAATTTCGTCCGATCACCATTTTATGAACTTCCGACGGACCGTCCGCAATTCTTGCAGCTCTTGCATCTCTATAAAACAATTCCAGAGGAAGATCTCTGGAATAACCTTTTCCTCCGCAAATTTGAATTGCGGTATCAACGGTTTTGCAAAGGGATTCGCTCACTTTCCATTTCGCCATGGAGATTTCCTGGCGAGCATCCTGGCCTGTTTGCAAAAGCCAACCGGCCTTTAAAGTTAACAAAAATCCCATTTCAATTTCAGTGGCGCATTCTGCAAAAAGCCATTGGATTCCCTGATGTTCCGCGATCTTGGAACTGAATACTTCTCTTTCTTTTGCATACTCGCGTGCAATGGATAAAGCTCTGCGTGCAAGACCAGTCCAGCGCATACAATGCGTTAAGCGAGCAGGGCCCAGCCTTTCCTGGGAAAGGCGAAATCCTTCTCCTACCCGACCAAGCACCATATCCTCAGGAACTTCCACGTTTTCAAAATTAAGTTCGCAATGTCCCCCCGGTCCGTGAGAACCCATAAGTCCGATCTCCCTTATCATCGTATAACCTTTGGCAGTTGTGGGAACAAGGAACATTGTGGTCTTTCGGAAACTTCCGTTTACCTTCGCCATAACGATAATGTATTTTGCTCCGTTGGCGCCTGTGCAATACCACTTTCTACCATTTAACACGAATTTATCGCCAATCTTTTCCGCATTGGTTTGCAGACTGGTCGGGTCGGAACCTGCACCGGGAGAAGGCTCCGTCATTGCAAAGCCGGTTCTTAAAGAACCCTCGCAAAGAGGATGCAGAATCAATTCCTTTTGTTTGTCTGTAGCAGCGAGAGCAAGAAGATGCATATTACCTTCGTCAGGTGCATCGCAATTGAATATATAAGGAGCAATAGGAGAACGACCCAATTCGCTGAATATGATACAAGTTCCCAATTGATCCAATCCCAAGCCGCCTTCCTTTTTGGAAAGATGCGGAGTCCAAAAACCAGCTGCCCTTACTTTAGCACGAGCTTGTTGGTTGATATCTTCCGGCATACGACCGGTTTCGTAATTATAATGTTTTTCCAGAGGGATGATTTCCGACTGAACAAATTCTCGGATTTGTTTACGGAGTGATTCTACGGATTCAGGTATTTGAAAGTCCATTGAATCACAGATTTAGCTTTTGAAACTTAGAAAGTAAAACTTAATTTTAAATATGAGTTTGGAAAACCGGTTTTTGACGCTTGGAATTTCTTCTCACTTCGAAATGCAAATGTGGACCGGTCGCTCTACCTGTTTTGCCTACTTCCCCTATCTTTTGGCCTTTACGGACTTTGTCACCGTGTTTTACCTGATAGCGGCTCAAATGTCCATAACGGGTTTCATAACCCATTTCATGTTTTAGGATGATTAGATTTCCATACCCGCCGTTTTCGCCGCGAAAATCGACGATCCCGTCCTGGGAAGCAAGAACATCTGATCCTTGTTCGGCGGCAAGGTCCACTCCCCCGTGGAAAGTTTGTTTTTTTGTAAAAGGATCGTTTCTTTTTCCATAACCTGATGTGAGGAGTGCACCTTCCAAAGGAGAAAGAAATCCAAATCCGTAAAAGAATGATTTTTCCCTTTTTCCCATCATAACACCCGGGATAAACCATTTTCCCCGAGATTCGTCAAATTGCAATTTGTCTCGGGAGATATTGTATTTTTTTGATATTTCTTCTTTCGCCTGATTTGTATTAGGTGTGCTTTCCGGATGGAAAACACCTCTCATATTCGGAATTTCCAAAATCATACCTTCTGCCAAATCATGAGGGGAACTTAACTCATTGGCAGAAGACAAAGTTTCCAAATCCATCCCGGTACGAGCCATAATTTTAAAAAACGAATCATCCTTTTTTACCTTGTATTGAAAGTATTTGAGAGGAATGAGTTTGTCATCGGACACGGAAGATCGGGACAGTCGCAAGTTTTCTTTGACCTGATTACGAAGGTCTTTGAGGCGGGGATTCGAATAATCCAGATTTGCAAGTGTAATCGGTGTGGCAAAAAGGTTGATTGCTGATAAAAAAGCCAAAGGAAAAACAAATTTACTGTACCTTCTCAACTCTTGCACTGCCTCTCTTCTAAAGAGAAGATCGGCTGATTAGAAAAAAACGATGACGATAATCCCTCAAAACCGAATCTGGGAAGCAGATGCAGAGTCGTTTTTTTGAGATTTTTCGCCTGACCACATATTCTCTGGGTCTTATCTTTGTTTGCAATTTGCTATTTTCCCTATTTTATCATCAGTTCGTTTACTCCGTAGTTCTCAATGACCGCATTCCCGAGGAATTGTTAGAACCGATTTTGGAGGACCAAGCCGACCAAAAGATAGGTTTTATGGAAACTGTCGGTAAACTTACCGAATCCATCAAAACAATCGAAGAAAATTTCAAAACCGAATTCAAAGACAACCCGCAGAAATCGTTCGAGTCCTTTTACGACATTATGCTAAAAAAGAAACAATACCTTCTTTTTTTCCAATCGGTCATTTGGTTTGTTTCTTTTGTCGGTGTGGGTTACTTGGTTTTGGTAAAAATCCTCAAAATCGAAATCACCAATTTGCAAGAAGATCTTTCCTTTAAGGTGATACTAACAGGTGTTTCTAACGGATTCGTAGTTTTTTTATCCGTGATGATCATTGGAATTATCTTCCAAGCTCTGGGAGTAGATGCAAACCCGGGTGTTTTTCCTCAGAAATTATTCAAAGAATTAAGCGGCAACAGTTATCTCCTTGCTTGGGCGGTTTATACCGTAGGCATCATAACCGGTATCGTGGAAGAATTGTTTTTTCGCGGTTTTTTGTTAAAAGCATTTATGGACAAAGGACTCGCTCAAGAAGGATTGATGATCATTTCCATCATCTTCGGGTGGTTGCACTACGGTCCGGGCACGACAGTTGCAGTTCCTTTTCTGATTGCGTTTGTGGGAATGTATTTCGGTTATTTATATTTGAAAACAAAAAATCTATGGGTATCTATGGCCTGTCATGCGACGTACAATACCCTCGGATTATTGATTGCTTATTTCGGTGTGGATGGTATGAATCCGTGAACCTAACAAAGATATATCGCTTTATTCCAATCGCTTTTATTTATTTGAGTCTCTCTTTTTCATTAAAAGCCGCTGAAACTGTGGAAATTTCCGGCTCACCGGATGATCTGAATCTAAAGCTAGTTGCTCTTTTGAATCAATTGGATCCGAATTATTATAGCGATGATAAAACGAAAGGTTTTGTTTATCGGTACAAACATACATGGAAAAATCCTTATGATTTTGACATTTATATAGGTAAGGTCGGCAAAAATTCTCCTGATTCAGTGCTAAGGATAGAATCTACCAAGGTCGGCCAGGAAAGAATGTGGAAACAAATCTTCGAACAAGAATTGCTCAGAAATCCTCCCAAAGAAGACGCAGTCGCTTTGTCCAAAAAATATAATATCATCTCACAAGGATTAAATTTGATTTCTCCTATCGCTTCCGTCGGTTATAATTCCTGGAAATCTCCTCTTTACACATCCAGAGACACTTTATTAAGTTCCGCCATCTATTTTCTAGCAGATCTGGTATTAGTTGGTGGAGCTTATTATTATGCTCAGGAAAAATTACCTAATAAGAATATCTGGGAAAATATGATGAATGAGAAAGGGCCGGGGAATGTTTGGAATAGTCCCGACTCCATAGGGATATTTGCGGCACTTGCAATCACGAGAGGAATACGAGCCTTTGACGCCTGGGAAGATACTTCCGCTCATAACAAAACAGCTCAATATTCCTGGACATTCCGGTTTTAGGATTTGAACAGATCCCTCGCCGCGTCCTGGGCGCTGGATCTTTCGAAATCAGCACGTTCAATTAAAGTCAGATCCAATCCTTCTTTCTGAATTCTGCTGAGTATCTTTCCAATCTCTCCAGGTTGAGTGAGTTTGGTGGCCAAGTATTTAAAGACCGATCCGCAATCAGGACAGTTTTTATCTTTGAGATAATTTAATCCCAGCTTTTTGCAACTACCGCAAGTTCCGTAAAGATCATCAATGTACAAAAGTTGTTTCTTCACTTCTTCAACGTCCAATTGACGCCATACTCGAACAAATTTTGTTTTATTTCCTGAGGAATCTTGGTTCATATGAAAAAAGAAAGGTGTTTTATGAATCCTGTCAAGAATCAATCAATTCGAATCTATGTAATTACTACCACTATCTTGGGTCTTTTCGCAGTGGCCATCGGTGCCTTTGGAGCTCATGGTCTCAAAGATACCATCGGAGAAAGATTACCCGTATTTGAAACTGGAAGTCGGTATCATTTTTACCATTTACTTGTCTGTTTGGTGATCACTGCTTTGTATTTGGTAAAACCCGAAAGCATTGCAAAATCCGTGTCCGTTTCCTTTTGGTTGTTTATAACCGGAATCCTTTTTTTTTCCGGAAGCCTGTATGTTTATGCAATCACCGGACTTAAAATCTTAGGCGCCGTCACTCCGTTCGGAGGAATTCTCTTTATGATCGGATGGATCTTGTTAGGTGTCGGGATAAATCAGTCTTTTTTATCGCCGAAAAAAAACTGACCTTTTTTTTGGATTAGATTTCTGGAAATCAAACCATCGGCGATCAAAAGTAATCCGTCGATGGCGGCTTTTTTATCTTCCAAAGGAACGTTTTGTTGGATTGCCATCAGTTCATGAACGTATTTTCTCCGTTTCACTTCCAAAACACCAAGCATGGAACCGCAGATTTTCTTATCCATTTCAAGAAAAGCAAGTGCCAGAGTTTGAGGAGGAGTTTCGTTGCAAAGGTAATAGAGAGCAAGGTTGTCAAAATAGGACAACTGCTCGATCTTTTCTAAAATTTGTTCTGAGCCTGACATTGATTTTTCCTTAAACGTTTTGAATTTCCAAAACTTTGTTTTTTAAATATTGAATTAGATATTTGGAATTGGGAGCTTCACCGGTGGCTTTTCCAATCAACTCCTTCACTTCCAATTTTTTGCCCTGATGGTGAACATTTTTTCGCAACCAGTTAAGCAAAGATGAATAATCCCCGTTTTCACTAAAATCGTTCGCATAACCAGGATTTGCTTTTTCAAATGCCGCAAAAAACTGCGAAGAAAAAATATTCCCCAGAGTGTAAGTGGGAAAATAACCGAAGCCTCCCATGGACCAGTGAATATCCTGCAAAACACCTTCTGCATCATTTTCAATTTTCAAACCAAGATATTCTTTTACCTTGGAATTCCAAATTTCGGGAAGATCTTTCACTTTGATTTTGCCATTGATCAATTCTCTTTCAATTTCGAAACGCAAAATGATATGTAGGTTGTAAGTTACCTGATCCGCTTCCACTCTGATTTTGCTTTTTTGTGTGGAATTGATCGAACGGTAAAGTGCCTCAAACGGAAGCTCGGATTCGGTCAATTGAAAATCGGATAAAAGGATGGGGTATAAAAACTTCCAAAATGGCAAAGAACGTCCCACTTGGTTTTCCCAAAGGCGGCTTTGGGACTCATGGATTCCCAGACTTAAAAAATCAGTGAGAGGATTCGGGCCATCTTCGATTTCGGATAAACCCGCTTCATACAAAGAATGCCCTGTTTCATGTAACACACCAAAGATGGAAGAAAGCGGATCCGTTTCAGAATAACGAGTGGTAATTCTTTTATCAAATGTTCCAAGGCTTGTGGAAAAAGGATGATGACTCACATCCAAACGTGAAATATCAGTCGAAAGCCCGAGCAAAGGAGAAAGACGTTTGCAAAGTTTTTCCTGATTTTCTTTTGATATTTTTTTGGAAAAAGGATCAGGATAATGAGGGGCTGTCTCCACAATTGGAACCAGTTCTTTTTTTAAATCCTGAAATAGGGAGTCTATCTCCGTTGCCTTCGCCCCTTTTTCATAAGAATCCAAAAGCGCGTCGTACGGTTCATTCGCATAACCAAGATAATTCGCTTGTTTCAGAGATAACCCGACGATCTTACCTAAAATCGTCTCGAAATCGGAAAATTTATTGTTCTTCTTTGCATCGGCCCAAATCGCATGAGCCAAGTTAGTTGTCTCGGAAAACTCTGCGACAAATTCGGCAGGAATCTTTTCCGCCTTTTGTCTCTCTTCTTCCAAAACGGAAAATTCTCTCTCCCAAAGCGGGCGGGCTTCCAGAGGAAGATTTGGTACAGTCGCCATTGCCTTCCGAATCAGTTCTTTGAATTCGGAACCCACAGTCCACTCATGGGTCAATTGAGAAATCTCAGAGATTTGTTTCGCTCTGTATTCCCTGCCTTGGGGAGGCATCATCACTTCCGAATCCCAGTGCAAAACCGAGCCGATATCTTGGAAGGTTTTGATTTTGCGGTAAAATTGGCGGTAGTTTTGAAGATCTTCAGGAAAGCTCATACCCCCATTCTTTAAAGCCCTGCAAATCGGGAACCAAAAATCATTGACCACAAAGTTTCCTGAAAAACTATGTATTTACCATTGCGGGTGTGGTGTAACGGTAGCACAGCAGCCTTCCAAGCTTCTGGCGAGGGTTCGAGCCCCTTCGCCCGCAAAAGTCCTTTTTCCAAAAATTTTTAACGATACATGTTCGGGGACTCGCTCACATAACAAATATAAAGAAGAGTTTCAACTAACGCAACGAAGTCGAATTGGCAATTCTTCCTCGCATTTATCAGAAAATTTTAGGGAAAAGTTCGCCTTTCTTATCTATAAGGCTGGATCCACGAGCCCAGCTTCTTTAAAACCTTTGACCCGAAGCAAACAAGAATCACATTTTCCACAAGGCTTTCCACGCACAGGATCATAACAAGAATGCGTTAGGTGGAAAGGTGCACCTAAAGAGATTCCAAGCTCTATGATCTCCTTTTTGTTCAAAGAAATCAAGGGGGTTTTGATTTTGATCCCATTTTCCTGTCGGCTGGTAACTCCTTTTTTTGTACCTAGATTTGCCATGTTTTGATACGCTTCGATAAAATCCGGGCGACAGTCAGGGTAACCCGAATAGTCCAAAGCATTTACGCCGATATAGATCGAATCAAATCCATGACCCTCCGCCAGAGAAAGTGCAAAGGATAGAAACAAAATATTACGTCCGGGAACATATGTATTGGGAATCGTTTTATCCGCTTCAATTCGTGAAACACTTGTTTGTTTGCGAACTTTTAATTTTTTTTCAGTAAGCGAACTTCCCAAAAAAAAGCCTGGGTCCAATTTTTGTGTAAAATGGGGAATTCCCAACAATTTGCTGATTTTTTTACTTTTGGTCAGTTCAATCTTATGTTTTTGGGAATAATCGAAAGATAAAGCGACAAGAGGCAATTTTTTGGATTTAGGATAACCGTATTCTTTTGCCGCATAATACAGGCAAGTGGTAGAATCCAACCCACCGGAAAGAAGGACGACAGCCCCTTTTGAGTTCGACATGATCTTTTCCTGTTTATTTTTTAGGACCAGAGTAAACGCAAGAACTTGAACACGTCTCGTAAACTGTGATCTTATCTAAAAGCGGTAGGTTCGGTTTCAGATGATTCCAGAGCCAAACCGCCAAATTCTCGCTAGTTGGATTTTCCAATCCGGGAACGTCATTCAATACATAGTGATCCAGAGATTCGGTGATGATCGGTTTTACAATCCCTTTCAGTTCTCCAAAATCCATGATCCAACCCGTATGCGGATCGATCTTACCTTTCAAACTGACTGAAAATCTGAAACTATGACCATGCATGCGTTTGCATTTATGTCCTTCAGGGACATTGGGAAGAAAATGGGCTGCTTCGAATCCGAAGGTTTTGGAGAGTTCGATTTCCTCCATGGTCACTCTTCTACTGCATATTCCGTAAACAAAGACTTTTGATTACCGACGTGTTCTTGGAATTCGACAGGATACTTGGTAGTAAAACAAGCATCACAGAAACCGCCGCCTTTATGACCTTCCACCGCTTTGTTCATTCTATCCAAAGACAGATAAGCAATGGAATCCACTCGTAAATATTTTTGAATTTCGTCGATCGTATGGGTTGCTGCTATGAGTTCCTTATGAGTGGGAATATCAATTCCGTAGTAACAAGGAGATATCGTAGGAGGTGCCGAAACTCGAAAATGCACTTCTTTGGCACCTGCATTACGCAACATCTTGATAATCTTTCTACTGGTAGTTCCTCGCATAACAGAGTCATCTATGACGATCACTCTTTTGCCATTCACGACTTCTTTCACTACATTGTATTTGATTTTGGCACCGAAATCCCGAATCTTTTGGTCCGGCTCGATAAATGTTCTTCCCACATAATGGGAACGGATGAGTCCGCTTTGATAAGGGATCCCGGATTCTTCACTGTAGCCCAAAGCGGCAATGGTAGCGGAATCGGGAACGGGAATTACTACATCCGCTTCCACCGGCATAACGTGTGCTAATTGACGGCCGAGCTCTTTTCTGACCTTATAAACGGATTCTCCGAAAATATAGGAATCAGGCCTTGCAAAATATATATATTCGAAAATACAAAGACTAGGCTGCGCTTTTGCAAACGGATAAAGCGATCTCACCCCGGTATGGTCGACTACCACCATTTCCCCCGGTTCCACATCGCGAACATATTCCGTTTCAGTGATATCAAAAGCACAGGTCTCGGAAGCAAATACGATCGCTCCATCCGGTCTTTTTCCCATCACGAGCGGACGGAATCCATTTGGATCCCGGACTGCGATCAAATATCTGGGAGTCAAAACCAAAAGGGAATAAGCACCGCGCACCTGATTCAAAGATTCGCATAATGCCTGCAATAGATCCGTTTGATGGCTTCTCGCCATAAGATGAACAATGACTTCGGAATCAATGGTAGTCTGGAAAATGGACCCGTCTTTTTCCAAACGGTTGCGAATGTCCCAGGAATTGACTAAGTTGCCGTTATGCGCAAGAGAAATCGGACCAAGGTGGGATTCCACCCGAACCGGTTGTGCATTTCGGAGAAAACTGGCTCCAGTCGTAGAATAACGGTTATGGCCGATCGCAGCTTCTCCGATCAGTTCCTTTATTTTGGACTGCGTGAAGATATTGGCAACCAGTCCCATATTCGCATAGCGATAGAGATGATTTCCATCGGTGGAAACGATCCCACTCGATTCTTGCCCTCGGTGTTGGAGAGAATATAGCCCTAGGTAAGTAAAATTGGCTGCTTCTTTACTATTGTAGATGCCAAATATGGCACACTCTTCTTTTGGTTTGTCAGATTGAAGAATCATTGGTAGAATGACAATTGCAGTATTTCTACGAACACGATTAGATGCAAATCAATTCCAACTATATTCTTGTTGATACGGCAAAAGCTTTGGAGCTTGCCCTCATCAACCTAAAACAGTCGAAAATCCTTTCTATTGACACAGAATCCTCGGGATATTACACGTACTTCCCCAGAGTCTGCCTCATTCAAATCAATTCCAACGGAAAAAACTATCTGGTAGATCCGCTCAAAATCACAAATTTGAAGGGTTTGGCACCATTATTTGCCGACCCGAACATTTTGAAAATTTTTCATTCTGCTCAAGATGATATCAAAGCGTTAAAACGGGACTTCGGATTTCAGTTCACAAACGTTGCCGATACAATGATCAGTTCCAGACTACTTTCCATGGAACAAAGTTCTCTTGCTTTTGTTGTGGAACATTATCATAAAGTTTCCCTTTCCAAAGTGGAACAAAAATCAAATTGGGAAATCCGTCCTTTACAAACGCAGCAACTACGTTATGCGGCGTTGGACACAGCCTATCTGGAAACGATTTGGCTCAAGATGGAAGAAGAATTAAAACGCAGAAATCTATACGATGAAGCAAGATCGGAATTCGAATTTACAGCTTCCGAAGATTATGTGGAAAAAGGTGGAGAAGGATTTTCATTAGCAAAATTTCCCGACATTATAAATTTCACTCCTCTCGAACGAAGAAAGATTTTGGAACTACTTCGTTATCGGGATGAAAAAGCAAAAAAAATAAACAAAGCCCCTTTTCGGGTCTTTAATAACGACCGTTTGTCGCAAGCAGTCAAAGAACAACCGAATGAAGAAAAATGTATGGAATGGTTCGGCAAAAAAGACGGTAGTGAAATTTACAAATTGTTGATAGCCGAGTACAGCGATCCGATCGAGACTTCCGAATTGTCAAAACGACATGGAGAAGATCTGAACGAAGAAGAGGACAAAAAATTTCAAAATGCCAAAAAATGGCGTCTCCGTGTCATGCGAATCAGACGGATGGAGCATTCTCTTCTTCCTTCCAACAAACAATTGATTGCGATTCTTAGAGCCAATCCGCAAAACATAGAAGAACTCAAAGCCCTTCATGTATTTTCCGATTGGAAAGTGGAACATTACGGACCTTCTCTACTTACCGCGCTCGGTGGAGTTCATAACGATTCCATGTTGAGTAAGCTAGTATCTGTTCGTTCCAAAGAAGCCTTCCTCGCCAAAAAAAGAAAAAAAGAAAATCACTCTCAAAAAGAGGAGTGATGTTAGATCTTCCCAATCTTCCTAGATTTCTCTCGCAGGATTGGGAAAAAAAACCAAACACGAACGAGATCATTTCCTGCGTGGTCGTTCCTTTGTTCGAAGATCCAGTTCATGGACAAGGAATCATTCTGACCCAAAGAGCACTTCATCTGAAATCCCACCCGGGACAAATATCCTTTCCAGGAGGGGTTCACGAAGAATCCGACCCGAACCTTCTGGAATGTGCTCTCCGGGAATGGGAAGAAGAAATGGGCGTTTCCAAAAATTCTCTCACTCCTCTGGGCAGACACACCGGGCTAAGTACCAGAACTGGTTTTCACATCACACCTTTTGTATGTTTGTATTCCGGAGATTTTCAATTTTCACTTAACAAAGACGAGGTGGAAAAAACGATCTTGCTTCCCCTATCCCAGTTGCAGACTTCTCCCTTTTATGCAATGTCAGTTCCCAAAAGAATTCCTTTGGATTATATCAGCTACTTTGATCTGGAAGAAGGCCTGTTGTGGGGAGCTACTTGCGAAATGATCCTTCGTTTTTTAAAAGAATTCGGCAATTTCGATCGCAAACCGAAATTCGTGGAACCGAATCTTCCTTACCCTCCTTTTTTAAACCCGCGACTGCTCTAAGGTAATTTTCGATTCTCACCGAAATACAATAAGTGAGTTTCTTTTCTTTGCATAAAAAATCCAAGCTTACTTTCTTATGTCTCTTTTATGTATTATATATCTCTGCGAGTCCTCTCGCCCCCATTTCACCTAACAGTAAACGATATGTTTTTATTCTCGATGCCAGCGGATCCATGACGGAAAAACTGAATGGTGTTACCAGGATGGCGATCGCAAAAGATCAAATGATTCAATTTCTTTCCAAACTTCCGAGAGACAATGAAGTGGGGCTTGTCGCCTATGGAAATCGAATTGCCGGTTGCAACTCCGCAAGACTCTATCATCCCATCCAAAGAGGAGGCGCGAGTGCGGTTATCAACAAACTAACAGGAATTATTCCGGCAGGTTCCACACCTATCGCTGCAACGATTGATTTGGTAGGCGAATTTCTTTTGCAAACGGAGAATGAAACTGAAATTATTTTTATCAGTGACGGGATAGAAAGTTGTGAAGGAGATCCTTTGCATTCTTTGCGTATATTGAAAGATAAAGGTAAAAAATTCAATCTACAGATCATCGGAATCGATTTGGATAAAAAAGCAGAAGATGATCTGACACGACTTGCCCTTTTAGGAAGCGGGAAGTATTTTTCAGTAAAAAAAAGAGAGGATATTGAAGACGCATTTCAGTCCATATTTTCTCCCGGCGCACCCCACTTTCCGCCAAAGGTTGCGGAATCGGAAACCGGACCGGCAAATATCAGAATCATCAGCATTCTCCCCTATTCGAGTCATTCCGGTTTACAGACATTCATACTTCATTATGAGTATGATGGAATATTACCAATTACGGATTATATGGTTCATTTGAATGTTTTTTCCAAAAAGGAAGTTCATCTTACCAAGGAGCTTCCTCCCATAAGGGAAAAAAGGATCGCTGATATGGGTCAAACAGATGTTCAATTCAAAGAAGGTAGAAACGGTAAGGGAAAGCTGATTTTTACCGTTGATCCGAAATCCGACTGGGAAACTTCCCTGGAACTTTGGGCTGTAGATGATATTCCGAAAATTCTTGCCAAATCCGAAACAAAACTTCTTCAGAGAGATTAACAAACCAGCCGACATTGAAACTAATGAGACAGAATTCGACGGTTTTGGTTTTCTATTTTTCGGTTTTGGTTCTATTTTTAAACTTTCCCGCTCCTGCTGCGGAACCGAAAAAACTTTCCGAAGTCTATAAGGCTGAGGAAATCAAACAAGGAAACCTGTTATTTCAAAAGGCGAACGAGTTTTTTCAGGACAGAAATTATACGAAATCCATTGAGGAATTAAAACTTTTTCTAGTGCTTTACTTACGGCATCCAAAAGAGTGGGAAGCTAGGAAATTGCTTTCCAGTGCCTACAGAAAAACAAGGGATACCGTGGCTCTTGCTCAAAACGAACTGATGATGTACAAAGATTACCCAAATACGGAAGAAGGGCTTGATGCTTATCTCGAATCCGCGCGGGCTTTTGTAAGAATGGGAAGAGAAGAAAAAGCCATCGCCATACTTAAGGATATAACAGCAAATACTTATTCTTCCAAGATCGCTCAAGAAGCGGAGATGGAACTCTCACAATTGGAAATTTTATCAGAAGGTAAAAATAAATGAATTTTGGGAAAATATTGCCTCCCTGCTTTCCGATAATAAAATGGGCACGTCGACAAGAAAAAGCCTTAGAGTAATCCAAAGATGTCATTTTTTCAAATGGTAACCTTCCCAGCAAACTCCTACATCATTGTAGAAGGGAAGAAAGATGCGAACAATTTCTATATCATACGTGAGGGGAAAGTACGCGTTACTCGGGAGACTGCCGTGGTCGGAGAAGATCCGAACCAAGTCCTTGGACCTGGTGATTTTTTCGGAGTAGTGGCGGCGATGAGCCAACATGCTCAAATTGAATCCGCCACTTCACTTACAAATGTTTCCTTAATCTCGGTTAGTTATGACCAATTCGGCACGTTGATCCAAAAATCAACCGCAGTTGCCATGAACATCATTCGATTCTTTTCGATGAAATTGCGCCAATTCGATACTACAATCACCCGCCTTTCTTTTCGAAACGCAGTAGAGGAAGATCCGAACGAACTATTCAAAATCGGCGAATATTATTTCCAACAGCAAAATGTTCCTCATGCTACTTTTGCCTATCAAAGCTATTTAAAACATCTTCCTAACGGACAATTTGTCCCCCAATCGAAATTACGTTTGCAATCGAGCAACCAAGCTTTCGCAGCAGCAGCGATCGACTATACCAAGTTCAATCGTAACTACAGAGACAATGAAATGATTTTCTGCGAGCATGAACCGGGCAAAGAGCTATTCATCCTCCAACAAGGCAAAGTTAAAATTTCCAAGATTGTTAACCAAAACGAAGTTATGTTGGCTGTTCTCCAGGCAGGTGATATTTTCGGAGAGATGGCCATTCTGGACAATAAACCCCGTTCTGCTTCCGCAATTGCATCGGGTGATGTGGAACTACTTGCCATCAACAAAGCCAACTTCGAAGGAATGGTAAAGGCGCAACCGCAACTTGCCACAAGGCTCATTACGTTATTGTCCGAAAGAATCTGGACTGCTTACAAACAACTTGCCAATCTATTGCTCAAAGATTCTCAAGCACGCATTGTAGACACATTAATGACTCTGGTGGAAAAAAACAGAGTGAAAGTCGCTCCCAAACAAGCGATCAATTTTGAATTGGGCGCCAAAGATCTTTTGAAAATGATCGGACTTACCGATCCAAAGGATGAATTGCTGATCGCGGAACTTATCAAACAAAACAAATTTATTCGTCTGGATCTTGGAAAAATTGTATGTTCCGACACTGCTGAGCTGGAAAAACTCGTCCAATTTTATCATAAGAAAGCACAGATGGAAAATAAACTTAAAAAGCTGAAATAAATTTCAGTTGCTTAGTTTCCAATTTGCGCACACTAGATGCGAGAGAACATGAACGAAAAAATACTAATTGAAGAAAAAGCTAATACGATCAGCGTTCGCTTTATGGATCAGATCCTAGACGGAAATTCGCCCGAACTTAGGGAAACACTGAGCAGTATCTTGGACAAAGATGTGACTGAAGTTTATTTAGATATGGAAAAAGTTGTGATTGTTAGTTCTCTCGGAATTTCAAGACTTCTTTCCTTTAAGAACAAAGCTGATGAGAAAAAAATTACAGTCAAAATCGTGAACATTCAGGAAAAGTTAAAAGAAACTCTGAAAAAATTGATGTTGGACCAATTTTTTGGTCTTTGAAATAATATTCCCCGAACGCCCGCTACATGATAAAGTTTGATTTGGTTTATGCTTCCGGTTTCAAACCGTAAGATGCCAAATCGGCTTCAGTCATAATCTTAACCAATTCTTTGAATTTTACCTTAGGAACCCAGCCTAACTTTTGTTTTGCTTTTTCGGGGTTGCCAATCAGCAATTCCACTTCGGCAGGTCGGTAGTATTTAGGATCGATTTTAACTAAAACTTTGCCGGTTTTTTTATCTTTACCGACTTCTTTGTCTTCTTTTCCTTCCCAGAGCACTTCATAGCCTGCAATTCGGTAAGACTCTTCGATAAATTCACGAACCGTATGCATTTCATTTGTAGCTACAACGTAATCGTCCGGTTTGTCTTGCTGTAACATCATCCACATCATTTGCACATAGTCCGGTGCGTATCCCCAATCGCGTTTGGAATCAATATTTCCCATAGTGATATGAGGCAATTGTCCGGCTTTTACCGCAGCAACACCAAGTGTGACTTTTCTGGTTACAAATGCTTCTCCACGTCTGGGAGATTCATGATTGAATAGAATCCCATTGGAAGCATGAAGCCCATACGCTTCCCTATAATTTACCACCGCCCAATACGCGTATAATTTTGCTACGGCATAAGGAGAACGGGGATAAAACGGGGTTTTTTCGGTTTGAGGGATTTCCTGTACCAAACCGTAAAGCTCGGATGTGGATGCTTGGTAAAATCTGGATTTGATTCCGGTTTGTTTGATTGCATCTAAGATCCGTAAGGTTCCCACCCCGTCTACTTCGGCAGTGTATTCAGGAACTTCAAAAGAAACCTGAACATGCGATTGTGCCGCTAAGTTGTAAATCTCTTCCGGCTGGGTTTTTTCTAAAATTCGGTTTAAGTTGGAGGAATCGGTCATATCCCCGTAATGTAAAATTAAATTGGAATTTCCATGGAGGTGTTCGATACGATTTCGGTTGAATAAACTTGTTCGTCTTACGATTCCATGTACTTGGTATCCTTTTTCCAAGAGAAGTTCCGCCAAGTAAGAGCCATCTTGCCCTGTGATTCCAGTGATCAGTGCTTTTTTCATAGATAATGGGAACAGTCTTTGGAACTAAGTTTTTTGGAAAAGGAAAAATGATTTCTGGTTTACGAGATTTTACCGGCTTAGATTGGAGATGAGGGTCTGAAAACCACTGTCGGAGGTACCACAAAATGGACTTTGAGGGTAAAGCGGATGACCTAAATTTACGACAGGAAAACATGTAATTAATTTGTAATTATCTCGACCGTGGAAATCTCCGGAAAGCGCGGAACGGCCTCCGAAATGCTTAAAAACCAAGATAAATACCTCACACTCCTCACTTTCCTGCTGCTTTATCTTCCTATATCGAAAATCCACTCTCAAACCGGTGAACCTTCCCCTCTTCCTACGAAAGCCGATCCGAAAAAGACGATCGTAGCCAAAGAAGAGAAACTAAATCCTGAAAAACCGGCAAAAGTCCGTATGGCATTTGGAAAAGGTTTGGATTTTGAATCTCCCGACGAAGACGCATCTCTCAATCTCCGTTTGCGCTTTCAGGGAAGATACACCCAAGGAAATTCCACAAACCCGGACGGCGGTCCGACGGAATTGCAACTGAGAAGGGCAAGGATTGCACTACGAGGTTATGTCATGAACAAAGATTGGCAGTATTATATGCAGTTGGGTTTTTCCGACCAAGATATGGAAAAAGACAGGCCGGTCCCTTTGAGGGATGCAGTTCTAACATACGCTAAATATAGGGATTTCAATATATCCGGTGGACAGATGAAAGTTCCCTTCAATCGGGAAAGAGTGATCTCCGACGGCATACAGGAGTTTGTTGATCGAACCATTTCGAACGGGGAATTAAATTTGGATCGGGATGTAGGTATTCAGGCATTTTCCAATAATTTTTTAGGTTTAAATCATTTCGGCTATAATGTGGGAGTATTCGGAGGTGACGGAAGAAATAAAACATCCCGCTCTCCAGGAGTCTTAAGCATCGCCAAACTAACCTATTACCCTTTGGGTTGTTATACGGATGCGGGCGAACCTGATCTGGATTATTCCACAACTCCCAAACTTTCTTTTTCCGTCTTCGGAGCGAAAAATGTAAATTCAAACAGAACACTCTCTACCTTCGGCGATACATATGATTTTGCCCGGTTTACCTACAATCATTCCGGCGCCGAGTTTGTACTGAAGTGGCTGGGATTTTCTCTTTCAGCAGAATACTTGGTTCGTGATGCGGATGCTCCTTATCGGGAAAAGGAAATAGGCAGTCAATTGAAACGGGAATACTCAAGATCCGCCCGCGGAGAAATGATTCAACTTGGATATTTACTGACGCAAAAATTGGGAGTAGCATTTCGTTTTTCAGAATACTATCCTATTGCAAAAACAGATCCGACCCTTACCTACAGCCGAGAAAGAGGAATTGCTTTTTCTTATTATATCCAAGATCATAATTTAAAAATTCAAGCTGACTACTCTCACCAAGACGGTGAAGTGAGTCAAAATTACGGCTCGGAACAATTTCGAATTCAGATGCAAATTTATTTATGATCATAACCAAACAAATATTAAATTTATTTTTCGGCATACAAACAAATCGGAAAAAAATTCTATCCTTAATTTGTATTGTTCTCTCTTTATTGAGTCTGTCCCTTCTTTCCCAGACCAAATTCAAACTTGTTTCTCAATTCCGTATTGAAAACGGATTCGATGATCTGACTTTATGGGAAACCAAAGATGATTTGCCGGTTATCGCAGGAATACAATATCAAACGGGGTTGTTGTATTTTTTAAGTCCCAGAGAACAAGGATTTGTTGGCAATATTGAAGCACATTATTTTTCAGAACCGGAGCTAAAAAAGGAAATTTTAACAGGAAAGGAATCCGCCATTTATTTTCCTTACGGAGGAGATTCTTTTTCTCCCGACTATACTGGTGATTCGTTTGGTGCTAGGTGGATTGGCAAAATCAAACCTTCCCATTCTGAAAAATATAAATTTATCACAAGAACGGACGATGGAGCAAGACTTTGGGTGGATGGAAAACTCATCGTTGATCAGTGGAAAGATATGGGTACCTCCGAATTTTCAGGAGAACTCGTTTTAGTTTCGGGTAAAGAATACAATGTTAAAATGGAATACTATGACAGTGGCGGGGATGCTTATGCGGAGCTCCTTTGGGAGAGCCCATCCTCTTCCAAGTCCACCATCCGAAAGATCGGGTCTTTGGATTACGGGTATTCCTTAATCAATCCATTCGGAACGGAAACAAATTGGGATGCAAATTATTTCAAAGGAAGGGAATTCAAAGAATCTATTTTAAAAAACAAAATCGATCTTTTGAATTTTACATCAAGCACTGAACCGTTTTCAAAAGCAGTACCACTGGAAAATTTTTGCGCAAGGTTTTCTTCCTCTTTGCAAGTTCCCACGAGCGGAGATTATTCCTTTTTTGTTACAAGTGATGACGGAGTTCGTGTTAAAGTTGGTAACCAGATTCTAATTGACCAATGGACTTGGATGGGCCCGACCGAATTTTCAGAAACCACCAAACTAAAAGAAGGTGATATTATACCGATTGAAATTGAATACTTTCAGGGAGGAGGAGGCAAATATTTGAAACTGGAATGGCAAGGACCGGGATTTCAAAGAACTCTGCTGGGAACCAAAGGAAAAAAAGAAAGACCTGCATCGGCCATCTCCCTCCCTCTGTATCCCGGGAAAGTATTTTCTTATGATTTGAATTCGGATAATAAAAAAGATCTGATTTTCACTCATCCAACTTACTCTGGTAAGGTTTCGATCGTGTTTCAAAATCAATTTGGATTTTTAAAAAATCCGAGCGAGTTGAAAGTAGGAAAAGATCCGAGCGACATTCTATTTTTGGATTTGGACACAGATTTGGATATTGATATGATCGTCCGTTCCAAATCGGAATCGCAATTTTATATCCTTTGGAACGAAGGAAATTCATTTCGTACGGAACAGGGTCCAAAATGGAAAGAACCCATTCAAAGTATGAACATACTACCTTCTTATTCAAAGCCCAACCCGAATGAATCTGCATACATTGTAATAGGAGCAAAAAATGACAATTATGCGAAGCTCAAATGGAAAAAACCGAATGTATGGGCCGAGTTTGAACCACTCTCCCCTCCGGAACTGAATGAAATCAAAGAATTGATTTCGAAAGACTCTGTTTTACTATCTTCCGAAAAAAAATGTATTTCATATCAAAAACAGGAAATCTGTTACAACAAAACCAAACAAGAAATTCAAATTTTTGAATAAAGGTTACAAAGAGATTATCTCCTCGATCACCTTCGCCGAACGAGGAGAAAGTGGAAACGGTCTACCGAAAGAATTCGGAAGCGAAGCATCCGGGTCTACTCCAGAGGCATAATGAATGCTTGAAATCAAATCCCGCAGATGGTAGGCATCCTTTGACTTGGAAGGTCTTTCTCCTTTTTCATCGGATTCTCCCAATACAAATCCTTTTTGAAAAGGACCTCCACCGAGAAGACTCGTCCAAACTCTAGGATGGTGGTCCCTTCCGTCCCGACTTCCCACATCGGGTGTTCGTCCGAATTCAGTACTCAAAAAGAATACTGTTTGGGATAGTAAACCGCTAGTTGCCAAATCTTCAATTAATGCCGAAATTCCCTGATCCGTCTCACTCATGATTTTTGCAATTTGCACCTTGTTATTGTTATGTGTATCCCAGCCGCCGACGGAAATTTGAATAAAAGGAACTTCTTTTTCGGCCAGCCTTTTCGCCATGAGCAAAGCCTTGCCTTGCCAGCTTGTACCATAACGTGCCTTAGTTGCCTCAGATTCTTTGGTAAGATCAAAACTGGCAAGTCGGGAAGAATTTCTAAATTCATCTGCGGCTTTTACCATCTCGGACCAAAGTTTCAATTGAGGAGAATTGTTTCTAAGCCCAAATTCGGAATTTATCATTTCTAAAATATCTTTTCTTCGAACCAGCCTTTCGTCTTTGTACTTTCCATAGGATGGAACCAAATGATTTACAGGATTATCCAAATTGCCGATATGAAATCCCGCATAGGGAACACCTAAAAAACCGGAATTTCCAATGCGTCCGCTACGACTTCCCATTGTAACATAGGAAGGAAAATAAGGACCTTTTTCATTTCTCTTCTTGGAATAAGCAAACACCGATCCGAAATGAGGAATATCGGGAAAACCCATTCCCTCCGGCATCCGATAACCTGTGTTTAACAGGTATTGTCCGAATCCATGATCACCGTCTTCGCTCCAAGTACTCCTAACAACACCTAGGTGCTTTAATTGTTTTGCCGTTTTCGCAAACGGTTCCAATAAGCTGATTCCCGAAATGGTAGATGCCACTTTGGAAAAGGCACTATTGGCTTTCGGATCCAAAGTATCCACATGACTCATACCGCCTTCCATATTGATGAATATGATGGACTTGACTGGAGAACTATGAGTGAATTCTTCCTGGTCGGTATCCTCGGCGTCTTTTGAAAACAGGGAATGTGCCGGTAAGGAAGCTATAAAAGCACCGGCAAGAATTCCCATACTTTTTTTTAGAAACAATTTCCTTTCGTATGAACTCATATTAGTTGACATGCAGAAACTCCTGACTATTCAAAATCGCCCAGGAAAGATCCTGCAATATCTCCCGGTCGTACACATTGTCCGGCTTGGTTAATTTTTTTATCAATATGTCCTGTTCCAATTTATAGATATGCCTTCCGAGAAGAGTAAAATAAATATGATCCATCGTTTTTGCCATGGATTTGGTTTCGTCGAATTTTTTCTTGGGGAAAGAATCATTTCCTCCGAAATCCCAAATGATCTTTCCGGTAACCCGTCCGTTTAGTAAAGTTAATACCTGTTCAATTGTGATTTCCGAAAAATCATCGTCAATGTCCGTTCTGGAACCTGATCCGAATACTGCTAAAAAACTATGATAGGGTGCAGGCCGTTCCACTTCGATGGCAGTTGCGATATCTTTGGGTTGATCTTTCGGAGTACGAACCGTACCCATTCCCGATAGATCGATGGATTCCAAATTTCCCAAATCATCCAAAGGAATGATTTTTCTTTCCCAAATTCCGCTGAGAGACAATGTATTCGATGCCTTGATCAAAGAATTTAACAATTGATCCGGGTTCAATCGTTGGGATGCAAAATAACGGACCGAATCCTCGGGATCGGGATCATTGGGTACAGGATAAGAACGTGCGTAAGCATCGGAGGAAACAATATATAAAATCAAATCTTTGATTCTATATTCCTGTTTTACGAAAACCTGATCCAAATGATTCAATATTTCTTCGCCTTGTAATTTTGTATCCGCATTCCAATCGTCTAACGGAGTAAAGAAGCTCCATCCCATTAGTTCAGTCCAAATACGATTGATGATTACTTTTCGAAAACGATCGTTTTTTTTATCGGTAAGCCAACTCGAAAAAACCTTTCTTCTATCATCACCCGGCTTTAATTTTGGTTCCGTCCCGTCCAAAAATTTAGGCCGAACCAAATCTCCTCCAGGAGCATCATCCGTATGAGGAAAACGCAAACCCAGTTTCGGTTGGGTGTAAAGAGTGACATACTTGAGTTCATGTTTTTTCTGATATGACTTTCTCTCCTCTTCCGACCACTTGTTCCAATTTTCCCGATACCATTCATTGTTTTTATCTTGAAGGTTTTTTAAATCGGCTGTAGGCAAATGTTCTTCCAATTCCCTGGGAACATAAGCTACATCCTGACCTTTGAATTTATCCGCGTCAAAAGACCAATCCTGGACAAACTGTTGACTGAAAAATGCGGCCACTGCATAATAATCCCTTCTGGTAAAATCTTTGATAAAGGGATGATCATGGCATCTCGCACATCCTACCCGTTTAGCATAGAATAGGCGTCCAACATACTCGGCGACTTGCAAAGGATCGGCATTGTCCCTGATATAAAACCCGGTAGCAGGATTTTCCGCAAGCGTACCTTGCGAATTGATCATCTCCGTAACCAACACATCGTAGGATTTGTTCGAGTGAAGGGAATCCGCCAAATACTTGTAAAATGCTCCTGTAGGCGCCTTTCTTGTTTTCGTTTTGTCTCTGAACAAAGATGCGAACTTCATTCCCCAGTATTCCGCAAACCCAGGATCACGCAAATAATTGATCGAGTAATTTATAGCTCTGGCCTCGGGATCGGAAGCAGCGAAATCACCCAACTCTGCCGGGGAAGGAATAGTTCCTTTCAAATGAAGAGCTAACCTACGCAATATGACAGAATCTTCCGCAAGCTTTATTTTCGGAGATAGTTTTTTATAAAGAGCATCCAACGGATGTGAAGAAGACGAAGCTCTTATTTTTGCAGATACAATGTACGTTATTGAAAATATCAAAACCAATAAGGTTAAAATTTTGGGTAATAAATTCTTTCCATTATTTTTAAAATAGGGCATAGGATGATTCTACCTATCAAGAGAGAGACGGGAAATAAAATATTTTTCTTGCAAAACATTATTTTTGCATCATAAAGCATTGGCGATGGCTGAAGAAAAAATTTATGAGATGCTTTGGGATTGCGAGTTTTGCAGTTCTAAAAAACTTTTGGGGAAAACACATAGGCATTGCCCTAATTGCGGTGCTACACAAGATCCCGCTCGAAGATATTTTCCTTCGGATTCTGAAAAAGTTGCAGTCCAAGATCATGTATATTTCGGAGCTGATAAGGTTTGTACCTTTTGCAGCACACCCAACGGTGCAAAAGCAGTTTTCTGCGGAAATTGCGGAGGCTCTCTCGAAGGAGCAAAGGATGTTGCACGTCGTGCAGACCAAGGTGTTGGTGTTGAAGACAATGTTCAAGCAGCCAAACAAGATCTTGAAAATCAGAAAATTTTAAGCGAAGGTGGAACTCCTCCGCCTGCAAAGGAAGATCTTGCTTTTAAAGATTCAAAGTTCATCAAACCGCATCCTAAAACTCCGAAATGGGTTCTATGGATGTTGGGCAGCATCCTATTCGGAACAATAGGATTTATTTGCGTGGGAGTTCTTTGGACCGAAAGGGTAACCTTGAAAGTTGCCAAACATGAGTGGTCGCGTTCGATCGACATAGAAAGGTTCAAACCTGTTTCGGATTCTTCCTGGTGCGACTCAATGCCGAGTAATGCGTACAGTGTTAGTCGACGTTCCGAAGTACGTAGCCATAGACAGGTTGCCGATGGACAGGAATGCCATACAGTCCGTTCTGATAAGGGAGACGGAACATATTCGGAAAGCGAAAGCTGTTCGACCAAATACAGAAGCGAACCTGTCTATGATAGTAGATGTTATTATACTATAGACAAATGGGCATTTGAAAGAGCCTCGACTGCAAAAGGAATCGGTGTCACTGAAGACCCTTATTGGCCGAACCCTCAGTACCAGTCCTGTTCCGGTTCTATCGGCTGTGAAAGGTTAGGTGCAAAAAAAGAATCTTATGTAGTTCATTTTGAAGAAGATTCGGGTGAAACCAAAGGAGAAAAACACGATTGCGATCTTGATCAGGCAAAATGGAAACAGTACAATCCTAAAACATTATACCAGTCGGACAAGAGCGTCATTTTTAATTATATAACATGCGATTCCATCGTGGAATCGGAATCAATTCAGGAGTACTAAGTTATGGACCAAGCATGGTTACAATCAACGCTCGAACGTTTCCAATCGGAAGAAGGACCCGTTCGTAAATTTTTAAAAGAGACTTCCCTATTCGCGGAAGCATTTGCCAATCAGGAATTCGATAAAACAAACGAATTGGTTAGAAAAGAAATCACAGGTAAACTTTCCAGCTTCAAAGAATCTTTTCGCAAACTGGAAGAGGCTTTTGTAGTAAAGGCGCAAATCCAAAACATCGGTAAAACAACACCTGCTCTGAATACCTTAGAACGGGTGTTAATGAAAATTTCATCCGCAGGTTTCGGATTGAACGGATTGGGAAGCGGATTCAAGGCAACCACTGCTGAATTGGAATCTTTATTAAAACATGATTTTGGAATTTTGGAAAAATTAGGACAATTGGAATTGGACGTTACGCAGAAACTTTCCACATGGTTTTCCGAAAACCCCGAATCGGCGATTCAAAATGTAGTTACTTCCATCGAAGGAATCGAAAAAGAATTCGAAGCAAGAAACAACATTTTTCTAAAGAAATAATACCAACTAATAAGGAAAATAACATGGCATTGATAGATAGGATAAAATTTGAAGGAAAACCAAATGAAATCGTTTGGAAATACCCCTCGGATGAAATCAGTACTGCGGGACAATTGATCGTAGACGAAGGATTGGAAGCGGTATTTTTTAAAGAAGGAAAGGCGCTCGATACATTCGGCTCCGGAACACATACTTTAAAAACAGGGAATATACCTATACTTGAAGCTTTGGTCAATCTTCCTTTCGGAGGAAAAACTCCATTCACAGCAGAAGTATATTATATTAACAAAGGTATTTTTGCAATGAAATGGGGAACAAACACCCCCATTCCTTTGGAAGACCCGAAGTATAAAATCGTTTTAAACATACGGGCATTTGGAGACTACAAATTCAGGATCAAGGATTCCAAACCTTTTTTAATCAATGTGGTCAAAGCCGGGAATCGAACTACAAACGAAGCAATTGATGAATTCCTAAAGCCGAATATCGTTCGTAGCATCGGTGATTTTATTTCGGAAGTCATTTTAAACAACAACACTTCCGTTGTGGAGATCAATAAGTACCGGGATGAAAGTTCCACAGCGGGACGAGTAAAACTTTCTCCCGAATTCGAAAAATACGGAATCGAACTTACGGAATTCAACGTATCTTCCGTCAATTTTGATCAACAAGATCCGAATTATCAAAGAATTCAAAAAATCATTACAGACAAATTCGAAATTGACATGTTAGGTGATAAATATCAGCAGAAAAAAATGTTCGATATCGGTCAGGCTTCTGCGGAAAATCAAGGCCAGGCTGGCGGTGCAATGGGCGCTGGTATGGGAATGGGCATGGGGATGAATATGGGCCAGATGATGGGAAATATGATGAACCAAAACTCGCAAAACCAAGGTCAGTCAGCTCCGGCAGCAAACGATCCTGCTGTCCGAATTGCAAAGTTAAAAGGTTTATTGGATCAGGGGCTGATTTCTGCCGAGGAATTTGAAACCAAAAAGAAGGAAATCCTTTCATCAATATGATTACATTCGGTCTTTTGGTAGTGGCGATCCTGCCCGGATTTGTAATAGTCCAACGCTACTATTCAAAAGACCATCTGTTATTATTTGGAACGAAAATGGAAGAGGGGCGCGGAGGCAGGGGCAAAAAACTTTGAGTTGTTTACGGATAAAATCCAAAACAGGAATGAAAGATCGATTAAGATAAACTTGTCATCTCTTCGGGCCATTTATTTCGAATTTCCAAAATCTCAGGCATCACCTTGATAAAAAGTTCGGTCAATTCCGGATCAAAATGAGTTCCGGATTCCTTTCGTAAAAAGCCAATAGCATCCGGAATTTCCCAGGCCTTTTTATATGGTCGAACCGTTGTTAAAGCATCAAATACATCGGCTACTGCAATGATTCTTCCCTCTAGCGGGATTTTTTCTCCCTTTAAACAGTAAGGGTAACCCGTTCCGTCGAATTTTTCGTGGTGAGTGAGTGCAATCGTTCTAGCAAGTTTAAGAATACTTGATTTATGATCTCCGATAATCTCTGCACCGATTTCAGGATGTTTTTTCATAACTTCCCATTCTTCCGGAGAAAGCCTTCCCGGTTTTTGAATGATATTATCGGGAATGCCTATTTTTCCCACATCGTGCATGGGAGCGGCGTTTAATATATCTTCGGCGGCCTCTGCCGTATAACCAAATGCTAACGCAAGAACCTGTGAATAATGACTCATACGGATGACGTGCATTCCTGTTTCATTGTCTTTATATTCCGACGCCATTCCCAATCTTTGGACAATTTGCAGACGGGTCGCTTTCACTTCATTGATATCCACAAGCGATAAATGAGTCCTAACTCTTGCTTTTACAATCGGTGGACTGACCGGCTTGGTAATATAATCCACTGCGCCTAAATTAAATCCGATTTCTTCGTCTTCTACTTCCGACATGGCAGTCACGAAGATAATAGGAATTGATTTGGTAACAAGTTTTGATTTTAAAGTTTTGCAAACTTCATGACCTGTCAAATCAGGCATCATCACATCAAGCAAGATAAGATCGGGCTCTTCCTGAAGAGCCAGCTCAATCGCCCTGGCTCCGTCTTTTGCAAACAATAATTCATATTCATCTTGAAGAATTTGTTTTAATACCTGTAAGTTGGCAGGTTCATCATCGACAATTAATACTTTCGGAACGGAATGATTCTGCGATTTTTCTTTCATTGCTTTACCCTAAGTAGATTTCTTTAATGGAATTTAATTCACTGATAGTTGATTCAAAATCAAATTGAGAAATTCTTTCTTCCAAATACTGAATCGAGTCGTAATGTTTGGTTTTCGAAATCAATCCGATCAAATCGTTCCATTGTCTTTCACTGATAGATCCCCTTGCCAAAGAGAAAATGTTTGCTTCCAAAGCTTCTAAAAATAACCTATGTTCTCCTTCCGAAAGGACTTTATCCGATTTGTTTTCGTAATTTATCTTCGTATCTGATTGATATTTGGCGTGTTCGGTAAAATTTAAAAACGAATCATCGAATTCTTTAATAAGATGATTCAAATCTTCCAATTGTATTTCATCGGTTATAAGTTTTTTCTCCAAATTTGTTAAAGAATTCATGATTTTTGAAATTCCTAAATTTGAAGAAACCCCTTTTAATTTGTGCAGCAAGGAAGTTAATTCTTGTTTGTTGGTATATAGGGAAACGCTAGAATTGATTTCCGATTTATAATCTTCAAAATAACCTTCTAACATTTTCAAATATTTTGATTCCGATCCGAACAATTTAATACCCCGTTGGAATTGAAAATATTCTTCAGCTGCGGAATTTGGCTGTTCTTCTTTTTCCGAAATAACCTCCAAATTCAAATTTAATGTTCTTGCAATTTCCCGAAATAAGATTTCCGTTTCTATCGGTTTGGTGACAAATCCGTCCATACCAGCATTTTTAGCTGAAATTTTATCTTCTTCGAATACGCTTGCTGATAAAGCAATGATGGGAACCCGTTCCAAAGAATTTGTTTTTTCATATTCTCTGATCTTCTGAGTCGCTTCCAAACCGTCCATCTCGGGCATTTGAATGTCCATTAATATCAAATCAAATTCAGAACTCAGATAGATTTTTACTGCTTCTTTTCCGTTTCTTGCAACGCCAACAGTATGTTTGTTAGACGACAATATCAAACTGATCAATTCGACATTCTGGTAAAGATCGTCGACAATTAGTACTTTCAAACGAGGAAGTTTGAATTTTTCAATGTCAGGTTTGTCGTGAACCACATTCCCTTTTGTCAAAGGCAATGTGAAATGGAAAATACTTCCGACACCTAACTCGCTTTCCACCCAAATTCTTCCATGCATCAACTCCACCAATTGTTTGGAGATTGTTGTACCGAGTCCCGTTCCACCATATTTTCTACTCATCGAAACATCTGCTTGTGTGAAAGGATCGAAAATCTTTTCCAATCTGTCTTTGGAAATACCGATACCGGAATCTCTGATTAAAAAATGTAAAACCTCTCCATCCAATAATACGCTTAGTTTGACAAAACCTTTGTCCGTGAACTTAATCGCATTGCCCAGTAGATTGGTAATAATTTGTCTGATGCGAAGAGAATCCCCTTTATAAAACTCACCCAACTTCGGATCGAAATTGATGATAAACTCCAAGCCTTTGTTTTTTGCTTCAATACTTATTACCGATTTGATCTGATCGATCAAACGAATCAAAGAGAAATCAATCTCTTCCAATTCAACGGCACCTTTCTCAAGTTTTGCGGAATTCAGAATATCATTCAGAAGTCTTAACAAAGACTTTGCGGAATTGCGAACCGTATCCAAATGTTTTTTTTGTTGGTCCAATAATTCGCCGGATAATAACACCTCGGTAAAACCAATGATAGCGTTCATTGGTGTTCGGATTTCATGACTCATATTCGCAAGAAATGTGGTCTTGATCATCGAAGCCATCTCTGCTTTTTCCTTTGAATCAATCAAAGCCTCTTCAATAATTTTGCGATCCGTATTGTCTAAAATGACTCCATCCAAACATTTAATATTTCCTTGGTCGTCTAAAATAACTCCTCCGTAATCCAAAACCCAACGAATATTCCCGTTTTTATGTATGATTCTGTAATTCAATACAAACGTATCTTTTGTATAGATTGCATTCTGAATCATATTCGCCACATGACCTTTATCGTCAGGATGCATAATATCCGAGAAAGCCCTGATACGGTTCGGCTGCAAAAAATCGGATGCGTGGTAACCTGCGAGTGTTTCAATGGCGTCACTCATGAAAATAGTCGTCCAATCCTCATCCACCAAACAACGATAAGCTACTCCTGGAATATTTTCAATAAACGATCTCAATCTTTCTTCATTTTGTTTGAGTGCGTCTTCAATGAGTTTTCGCTCCGTAATATCACTGATAAATCCGACGAATAAATCATCCTGAGGAAGCTTCGTATGCCCGATTGCCAGTCGGATCGGAAACAAAGAACCGTCTTTCTTGATTCCATGTGCTTCTCTACCCGTACCGATTATTTTTGCATCTCCTGTTGTTAAATAATTGAAGAGATAATTGTCATACTCCGTTTGATGCGGGTTAGGCATTAACATATTGATTTTTTGACCGATAACTTCGTTTGAATTCCAACCGAACATCTTTTCTGCGGATTCATTGAATTCTTGGATCACACCTTTGGTATTGATCATCACTACGGCGTCTGGCGCGGTCTCGATGATTGCGCGTAATCTGGATTCGCTGGTTTGCAGATTTTGAACTAAGTCTTTGTACCGGATGAATATATTTGTAAGAACAACCGATCCGATAAAGAGAAGAATACCGATACTAACGCTGATTGCCAAGAAAAACTGATCGGATTCATGGCTTTGAATGAGCTGACCTTTCGGCGAAACAAAACGTGCGGCTGCCATACCGGTATAATGCATGCCCGAAATGGCAATTCCCATAACAATCCCGCTGATCAAAATCACAACCGGGTCACTTAGTTGGAACCTTATATCTTTCAAACCGAAACGAATATAAAGCGCAAGGATAGCAAGAGTAATGGCAACTACCAAAGATAATAAAAACAGATACGGATCGTAAAGCAACTTTGGACTCATATCCATCGCTGCCATACCCATATAATGCATAGCTCCGATTCCGGAACCCACAATCGTACCACCTAATGCAAGTTCCTTGAAAGAGATTTTATCTTTGCTTATATATGAAAGTGCAAAAGAAGATGCAACAAAACTCGGCAATATGGACAAAATCGTCCAAACCTCGTTATAATCCACTTTTGTGCATAGATCGAAAGACAACATCCCGATGAAATGCATAGACCAAACCGCACTCCCCAATGCCAAACTAGCAGTTATTAAAAGTAGGTATCGGGAAGATTTGATATGAACCAAAGAAATTTGATTCAGTACGTACAAAGATATACAGGAAGCGACGATGGCTATAAAAACGGAAAGAGAAACGAGCCAATAATTATAGCTCCCTTCTACGAACACAACTTGGTTTGTTTCGAAAAGAAAAAATTTCTCTAGAACGCCCATAGATATATCTAGAGAAAGAAACCACTGATTTTATTTTATGCGAAGAGTCGTTTGATCTCTACGATATTGTCCTCAGCTTCCTTCTCACCTTTATCAATAATTTCTTGGTAGCGAACGAAATCAAACAATTGAAACTCTTCCAAGTGGAAATGTACAAATAAATCCATTCTCGGTCGTTTTAACCTAGTAATTTCCCTACCTTCCAAAGTGATTGTACGCGTCATAATCTGCAAAATCGGCGGATACTTTAAAGTATCCCAAATATAACGAAAAAAACCTTTTTCTGTAGTGTTTCTATCTTCAAATAATTTTACAGGTACCATCTCTTGCAAAGGAGATACATTCACACCCAAAACCACATCGGCACCTTTCGAACGGATCAGACTTTCAGGAACATTATTGATCATTCCCCCATCTACCAAAATCTTTTCCCCCAATCGATAAGGAGGAAATGCTCCGGGCAAACTCATCGCGCTGGTCAATGCTTCCGTAATCGGGCCTTGATCGAAAATATGTTCCTTTCCCGTTTGTAAATCCACAGCCGAAGTAGCGAAAGGCAAAGGAAGCTCTTCAATCCTTTGATCTAGAAAAGCTTCCTTTAACATACGTTTCATTCGTTTGCCTTTAAAAAAAGCAACGATGGGCAAAGTAGGATCGAACGCACTCTCCAATCCACCGAAGAAAGTTTTGATGAGCTCTTCGATCTTTTCAGGCGGTTCTTTTCTGGCATACAATGCGGCAATCACTGCACCCATGGAAGCGCCCGAGATAAAATCAAAATGAATCCCTTCCCGGTGTAAAACTTTCAGTAACCCCACATGAGCGAGCGCTCTTGCTCCACCGCCACCTAACGCCAAACCTCTTGTTTTGGAAACTAGAAAGCGGGCAAGAGTATCTTTTTGGTAGAATGTTCTTAGATTTTCATCACTGGGAAGATAGCTTTTTTTCACAACTTCGTCTTCCATCAGGCGAATGGCTCTTCCTTGAAAGTTTCGAATCCTCCCTTTCCAGAAATTAACAATCTCTTCTTTTTCTTTATAAAATCTTTCAGGATCCTGTTCCCAAAAAACCAGGAAGTCGGACTGCACTACCAAGAATGCAAAATCCTGTCTGGTGACTCCTTCGTCAAAGTAAAGATGAACCAAGGGAGTTTTTCGCCTAATATCGGTAAGGTATTCTGAAATTTTAGTAGGATCCATCCCGATGAATTTGGAAACAGGAATGGCTATGGAAAGCGCTTTGGTAGCCTCTCCATAGTTTTCCAAAAATGCGGTTATCTTGGTGCCGAAATGATATTCCGGCTCCAGAGGAACATGACAACATAACCTACGTAAGCCGGAAAATACATCTTTCTTGGGAGTGCGATCCAGGTGTTCTCTCATACGAGAGCCCATCATATAAATGATATTTTGTGCTAAAACTTTTTCTTGTGCGGCAAGCTGCAAAAACAGTTTTCCATTTAATACATAAACCAATGTGTCTATGACCGCAATGGCCGAGGTAGAATGATTGGAGGCGGAGATAAGTGAATTTTCAGCGAGAACCTGGCCGGCACCGATGTATACTATACCATGATCGGATAGATTCTCCAGTAGGATTTCTCCGTAACGAACGATGTAAATACTCTCCGAAGATTCACCTTTATAATACAAGGCTTCGTGGCTTCGGATGAGTTTTTCCTGGACATTATTTGCGATACGAGCAAGAACAATGGGGGGGAGTTTTTTAAATAAATCCACCGACTTCAAAAAATTTTGGATCGCTGTGCGTTCCTTCTCTGTTCGTTTCATATTATCCTCTACGTATTAAATTCGAATATTCACCCACTCCTTCTTGCGAAATTTTTGAATAAAAAGAATCGCTAAGATCAAAATCCAAATAAAAAACGAAAACCAGATTCCAATCGTCCCGCCTTTCAGTACAATCCCGAACAAATACGCCAAAGGTAACATAATCCCGAAAGAAACGAGCACGTAAGCAATCAAAACCCAATACATAAGACCGGCACTCCGGAGAGCGGATCCCACTACCATATGGTAAGCATCTCCCACTTGAATGAAAGCAACCACCACGAGCGCGGGATAAGCTTCCGTGACGACCAGGCTTTCCGACGTGAAAAAGGTTAATAAAAACTTTCCAAAGAGAATGAATACCAGTCCCATGGAACCCATCATTATTGCCGAAAAAGTTGCGGAACGCATGGTTCCTTGGTAAGCGAGGCGAACCTTACCCGCTCCCATCGCCTGTCCCAAAATGGTCGTAGCGGAAATTCCAAAAGCGAACCCAGGCATAAAAGAAAGACTGAGACATGCAAGCACAACATTGGAAGCTGCAAGTGAAATCGTGCTGATCATGCCGGAAATTTTCATAAATCCCACAAAGGATAAATTGGTAAGAGTTCCTTCAACGGCGGGTGCAAACCCAACAACACCTAACTCTTGTATAATTTGAATGCTAGGAACCCAAACTTTCTTATTAAAATATTTTTTTACGTCTTTCCGCAAAAAGAAAAGCAGCACTACTACCAAGGAAGGTATTCCGGCCAATGCGGAAGCAATTGCAGCGCCTTTCACTCCCCACTCCGGAAATCCCCAATTTCCATAGATAAGCAACCAGTTGAAAAATATGTTTGTAACCGCAGCAGTGATCGAAGAGATCATACCCGCTTCCATAATTCCGATTCCATCGAAAAATCCGCGTAAGGCGAATCCCATAAAAAAGAAAACCGTTCCCAAAAAACGATAGGAAAGATATTCTCCTGAAAGAAAGATCACTTCCCTGTCATCACCGAGCAATCCCATCATGGAATGGCCGTAATAATAACCAGCAAGAGAAAGGATGATTCCGATCACACTGGAAAGATAAAGGGAATTGGTTAAAGTAATTCCCACTCCCAAATCATTCTTTTCCCCTACACGACGTGCCACAACAATCTGCACTGCCATAGAACCGCCCATAAGAAATGATAATATTGTAAAATATACAATTCCTCCGAATCCTGCTGCTGCTTGAGACGTAGCTCCCAATTTTCCTACCATCGCAGTGTCTGCAATCATGATGGCAGTATAACTGAGCATCCCGAAAAAAACAGGGATTGCCATTGTTAAGATTTTCTGATTCAATCGAGTAAGAGATAATACTCGTTGTACTTTATGGAGCATAGTTAGGACATTTTTTTATGTATTGCGATCTGCACAACCACCTTTATGGCTGTTTACCCGCGGAAACATTGTTTCGAATTGGAAAAGAAAATTCATCACCCAGATGGCATCTCTATTTGGATGCATTCGAATCGGCTTATGGAATCAAAGTGAATCCGAAAACATTTTTTGACGATTATAAGGACATTGAGAAATTCAAAAAGCTCTATTACTTTAAGGAAAAATCACCATTTTTGCATTTTCAGGCAAAATTCAATTTAATCATTGCTCTCGTGCAATTTCATGACAAGGAAATTACCGAAGTAACGAAAGATATTATCGTTTCACATGCGCTAAATGAAGTAAGTTACGCCGAATACAGACTGATGTTTGCCAAAGAAGAAACCAAAGATGTCTTCTTTCAAAAACTAATGGCCGCATGCGAAGGTATGATAGAAGGAGAGTCACTCGCAAAAAAAAACGGATTTCCGATGGAGGCCAAATTGGTTATGTCGATTCATCGGGATTTGAATTTCGAAAAGCACTATGATTGGATGAAGAACTGGATGGAAAAAGAATCCATTATCAAAGACTATTTGGTAGGAATCGACTTCTGCCATATAGAAGAAGGTTTTCCTCCGAAAGATAAAAAAGTTTTTTTTGAAAATCTTCTGAAAGACAACAAAGCGGAAAACTCAACTGCGCTTTCTATTTTATATCATGTAGGCGAAAGTTTCAGAGACAAAACTCCATTCTCCGCATCCAGATGGGTATTGGAATCTGCGAAGAATGGTGCTCATAGATTGGGACATGCATTGGCAGTAGGTGTTGCACCTGATATGTTTTTGAGCGAAGAAAGAACGGAATCATTATCGGAAAGATTGGACCAATTGGAACTGGAATTGGAAAATTACGATTCGATAGGAGAATTCGGTCCCTACTTTTCCAAAAAGGAAATCGACAAAGAAAGAAAAACATTATTGAACGCCGATCCCTCTCATACAGTTCGCATGTTGATGGACTCTGAAAAAATTCAATTCTTAAATACATTCCAAAACTACTGTTTGGCGAATATTGCAAAAACGAATGCAATCATCGAATCTTGTCCCAGCTCGAATCATTATATAGGTATGTTGGAAAATTTATCCGATCATCCGATTCCCCGTTTTTATGACCACAAAATCAAACTTACCATCGGCTCCGATGATCCCGGTTTATTTCATACCAATTTGCGGGAGGAATACGATCTGGCTTTGGAATCCGGGATTTCGGAAAAAAGTTTAGAAGAGATCAGAGAACAGTCTTTTCGTTATAAATCGACTCTATTGAGCGGCCGTGAAAGCGTTGACCTATTCCCCTCATCCGTAAACTAGATTTGAAGCTGAAATGAAATCGATTCGAGCCTTGATCTGTCTTATTTGTTTGGTTCCGTACATTGCCATGCCCGGAATTCTTATGTCCCAAACAAAAGAAGGCTTTCAAGATACGAATAATTATGATCTGAGAAATCTTCCCGGCTCGGATCCGGAAGGAAATGTGCTCCGCGATGTGGATCAACCGCCTCAGTTTGACAGACCTGCCTTGGCTGCTCCGAAGGATGTCCGAACCAAATACGATCCTATTCTATCTATCCCGGGAGCGGGAGCGCTGATGCAAAATCAAACGCTCAATCAAAATGCGGCAAACACACAAAACAGTACTTCCAAATCCAGAACCCCCGCCATCAATCCTCTCACTGGGGAAGTTAATCCGAGCGCCTTACAGGATCAAGGTGATCGAAGCAGAATCAGAAAAGAAGCGCAAAAGAAATTAAGAGAAGAGTTTGATGATGAAGCGGTTTACGAAGAAACAAAGTTCCGACGGGGATATATTATCTTTTTTCTTACCTTACCGTTTGCTTTGGGAGTTTCGGCAGGACTTGCAGGACTCATCTCGGTAGAAAAAACAATTGTCGGAAGTTTTATAATGATTACCGGAACTGCAGGGCTTTCCGGCACAAATGTTTACTTGGATCAAAAACGTTTGGAAGAAAATAGAGAAAAAAAGAAAACGGTGCCCAATCCGACAGCACCTAACCCGTGAAAACAAAACGACTTTTTTATTTCTGGATTTTATTTTTAGGTCATGTGCAATCATGGAAACACCAAACCCGGAAATTCTATTTGGAATATCTGCGTTCCCTAGGTAGAATCATCTACACAACGACTGGAGTCATTTCCATTGCCATATTGATCTTGGAATACGGATTTTATTATCCCGAAGAATGGAAACCGATCGTAAGGTTGATCGTACATTCCATGGTTCATTTTTTTCTGATTTATGAAATCACTGGATTTTTATTTTGTAACAGTCCTTGGGATTATTTAAAAGCTCACAAATTGGAATTTGTAATCGTACTTCTACTCTTGGTTGAAAACTTTTATGAAGAAGACATCATTTTATATTTAAGGCAATTCCATCTAACAGGAGATGATGCGACTTTGATTTTTCTGTCTACCAATCAGATCCTGTTTATTTTTGCAAACCTGGCCCATTTTTTCCGGCTTTCCCGGTTTTATGACGCTAAAAATATAAATCCTTCGTTTGTGTTTGTCGGTTCTTTTGCAACAATCATTCTGCTTGGTACTGTATTTCTTCATTTTCCCAAAGCGACTTATAAACAGATCCCAACCATTGATTTGGTTTTCACAACCGTTTCGGCTACCTGTGTAACAGGTCTTTCCACTATTTCCATTGCCGACTCTTTTACTCTAACGGGAAAAATCATCATTCTGTTTTTGATTCAGGTCGGCGGACTCGGCTTGATGACTCTAACCAGTTTTTTCTCCATGTTTCTGGCAGGGCAAGCTTCGGTAACGGACAAACTTTTATTGAAGGATTTACTTTCCGAAGAAGCGATGGGAAAAGTAAAAGGTTTGCTTAGGCAAATTGCCTATCAGACCTTCTTTATCGAGTTAGTTGGCGCTGTATTATTGTATGTTAGCTTTCCAAAATCCTATCCGATGTCGGAATTCAATAAGATTTTTTTCGCAATATTCCATTCCATATCGGCTTTCTGTAATGCAGGTTTTAGTCTGTTGCCCGCAGGTCTTGCCGATCCTAGCTTTATGCAAACGGAAAGTTTTCTTTCCACGATCATGTTGCTCATTGTTTTAGGAGGTCTGGGCTTTCCCGTTTTAAGCCAGATCCACAGACGTTTGACACATCCCAAAGATGTTTATTTCCGTTGGTCTGTCACTTCCAAACTTGTTTTCATTACCACATCGGTTTTACTTCTGCTTGGTACTCTGGCTTATTATTTTTTGGAAAAAAATCTAACTTTAGAATCTCTAAGTACTATGGATAAGATCTTTCATTCTTTGTTTTATTCCGTTACTGCAAGAACCGCAGGTTTCAATACTTTGGATTTGACAAAAATGGGAATCCCCATCACATTCTTTTCTTTGTTTTTGATGTGGGTGGGTGCCTCTCCCGTATCCACAGGCGGCGGGATCAAAACAACCACGCTTGCCATCTCCGTATTCAACATAATCAATCAAATTCGGGGAAAATCCGATTTGGAAGTTTATCATCGTTCCATCGCTCCTTCTACCATCAATCGTGCCGGAGCAACGATCGTACTTTCTCTGTTTATAATTTTTATGGCAATCTTCGGGCTGGTTGTATTCGAATCTTTTTCTTTTTTGGATATCTCCTATGAAGTGGTGTCCGCGTTTGGAACCGTGGGTTTGACTCGGGGAATCACACCTTACTTATCTGTTTATAGCAAAGCCATTTTATGTATCGTTATGTTTGTCGGTAGAGTAGGGATCTTAACGTTGTTAGTTGCTTTGTCCAAAAAAGCAATTTCATTCTCGTATAAGTATCCGGTAGAATATGTTGTAGTAGGATAATCATGCAAAAGAAAAAAATTGCAGTCATAGGAATCGGTAGTTTCGGGAAACTTTTAGCCCGTTATCTTTTTGCAGAAGGTCACGAAGTACTTGCCATTGATAAAAAAGAAGATGTCATCCAGGAAATCAAAGACCATTGCACGGTTGCTGTGACTTTGGATGCGACGGATGAATCCGCACTTCGTTCCCAAGGGATCGAAGATCTGGACATAGTGGTATTAGCAATTGCAGATGATTTTGAAACTTCAACTATCTGCGCGGATCTTCTCAAAAAAATGGGTGCCAAAAATATTTACGCACGCTATCAAACTGATTTGCAAATTCGTATTTTTCATCTTTTGGGAATCAAAAATATCTTCAATCCTGAAGAACAAGCTGCCCGGAGTATGGCGGAGATACTCGGTTTTTCGGGAATGAAAGCAAACTTTCTTCTCTCGGACGAATACAGTGTTTCCGAAGTAGTAGTTCCCAAACGATATATCAATAAGACCGTTGGTGAAATCGACTTAAGGCAAAAATACGAGATCAATATAATTACGATTAAACGACCGATTCAGGAGAAAGATAAAAAAAGATCATCCGATAGTACACATGGTAGAATCTTAGGTATTCCCGAAGGAGATATGATCTTGAAAGAAAACGATACTCTTGTCATTTTCGCATCTCAAAAAAATATAAATCGTTTTTTGGAAGGTTAATTTTGTCAGCGCCCGAAAGAATCATCTGCCTTACGGAAGAACCTACGGAACTTCTTTATTTGCTGGGGGAAGAAGATCGAATCGTAGGAATCTCGGCTTATACCGTCAGACCTCCTCACGCAAAAAAAGAAAAACCGAAAGTATCAGCATTTATCAGCGGAAATATCAAAAAGATAGAGAGCCTAAAACCCGATCTCATCATCGGATTCTCGGACATACAGGGCCAACTTGCCAAGGACCTCATCCAACGAGGGTTAAACGTTCTTATCTTCAATCAAAGATCGATTGCAGAAATTTTTTCTAACATGATCATTCTGGGAAACATCGTAGGAAAAAATAAAGAAGTCACAGCACTCGTAGATTCCTGGAAAAGAGAAGTGGACTCACTGCAAGAATCGGCTAACAGGCTTTCAGACAAACCGGGAGTATTTTTCCAGGAATGGGATGAACCGATTATCACGGGAATCAAATGGGTAAGCGAAGCCATTGAGATCGCCGGAGGAAGAGATGTGTTCTCTCATCTGCAAGATGAGAAGTTAGCCAAAAACAGAATCATCCAAGCGAACGATGTAGCTGAAAAAAACCCGGATATGATCGTGGGATGTTGGTGTGGCAAACCGATGAATTGGGATTGGGTTCGCAACAAACCGGAATGGCAATCCACAACCGCCATCCAAAAAGATAAAATTTTCGAATTGGATCCGAGCATCATCCTCCAACCAGGCCCCGCTCTTTTTTTAGAAGGAATCCCAAAACTCAAAGAGATCATCACTTCCAGGTAACAAATATTATTCTGTTAATTTGGGCGCCATCTCCGGCTCTCCCTCGTCGAGGGCGCTCGGTCGATCCGGGGCGGGGATCCGTTCCAATTTAAAAATCGATATGAAGTAGCCAGCAAGTTTATCCAGGAGAAAACACGAACTGATTCGGGCAAAAAGGCGAACTTATTTCAAAAATATTATTCAAATCAGGAATTCTGTTTTTCAAAAACGCTGCGGCGTGCTAAAGGAAGCCATTGGGTGGCGGGTGGTTCTCCCCTCCCAGTCTCATTAGGGCGGGGATTGTATACCTAACGATCCCCCTCGACTAAATGAATTCTTTGTAACCAGCCTGTCATTTATTTGTAACAAAATCCATTTAGGATTGAAACATATCAATCTGATATGGAGACATTCATGAACTTTCCATTCAAAAAGACTGTAGCGAAAGGCTCAGTATCTTTTGCCATTGCGATAATCGCAATTTTTTCCCTAGTAGAAACCATTCAAGCACAAGCGAATCCAACACCTAATGCGGAAACAACGAATGCAGCTACAACGGAATCAACACCTGCCGCACCTGTAGTTGAAAAACCGGCACCTGAGGCCGAGGCTCCGAAAAAAGCAGAGTCAGAAATCGGACTCATCTCCTTATTTGTAACCGGTGGATGGTCCATGTGGCCCCTATTACTCTCTTCCATCGTCGGATTTGGAGTGATTTTCGAAAGATTGTATTTTTTCTTCACTTCCAAATTAGTTCGTAAAGGATTCAATCAAGACTTACAAGATGCGATCGACGCTTCAGGTTTGAAAGGCGCACAAGATTTCTTAGAACAAAACAAAGGTCAAAAGATTACGGGCGTACTTGCAAACGGTATGGAAGTATCTCAGGAAGATCCTGAAATTTTTGCCTCCGGTGTGGAAAGAGAAGCGAGTGAAGTCATTACCTTACTCGAAAAAGGTTTAACCGTTTTATCCGCCGTATCTACAATTGCTCCTCTAGTAGGATTCCTCGGAACCGTATCCGGTATGATCAACGCATTCGATGCGATTGCAAATGCGGATCAAGTCAATGCAAAGGTAGTTGCAGGTGGTATCAAAGAGGCTCTTATCACTACAGCGGCCGGTTTGATCGTTGCGATCCCCGCAATGACATTCTACCAGTATTTACAAGGTAAAGTCGGATTTTTTACTTCCGAAGTAGAAGAAGCAGCGAACAAAATCTATAAAGAATACCTTAAACTCAAAGCCGGAAAAAAAGCATAATAGGCTCACACCATGATTAAGCTTAAGAAGAAACAAGAGTTAGAAGAAATCTCTGCGGCATCCATGTCGGATATCGCATTTTTACTCTTGGTATTTTTTATGGTTACGGCAGTGTTTTTTGTAAAGGAAGGATTGAATATCAGCCTTCCCCGCAAACAGTCTGAAGCCCAACCTTTCCTTCGAAAGAATGTATATGAAATTTTAGTCACACAAGATCGTTTTAAAATGAGAAATTCTTCTTTTGGAACCAGAGAATATACGGATCTAAAGGAGTTTCGGGATGATCTTAATAAGATGGAAATCCCCGATCTACCCAATAAACTAGCGTTAATTGTTACTACGGGAGACACAAAGTATGCCAAAATGTTGGATGCTTTATCTGCGGTGCAATTGCGCGGATTTGAAAAAATCTCAGTGAGAAAAAAACAATAATGTTACGCAAGAAAAAAGTCCCTCCTTCCGTACCAGTGAGTTCGATGGCCGATATCGCATTTCTATTGCTCGTATTTTTTATGGTTACGTCCGTGCTCGACTCCGATCCGGATCTTCCTATCAGTCTTCCTGATGTACCGGGTGGAGAACAATTAAACAAAAAGATTGCAAACCTTTATCTGAGTGCGGACACAAAAAGAACTGTATATTTTAATTCGGTGGAACGCCCATTAAACGAAGCGTTAAGTGAAATCAGAGCGAAACTTATGGTGACACCTGATATGAAAGTCCTTATCCATGCGGATGAAAATCTTACTTATGCTGAGATTGATTCGGTATTTGAATCTTTGAAAGAGATTGGAGCTTTGAAAATCTCTCTTGTAACCAAGACCACACAAGGTGGCGGTCTCAAAGGTAAATAACGTGAATACAGTAGCTTTACCAAAAAGATCCAAAAGACAGCTCATTCATAGATACCTAGATCGTTATAGGATCGAAACAGGCATTGGTCTTTCTGCAGTTCTGCAATTACTTATACTTCTGTTTTGGTTCACTCCTAAATTTGAAGGGGATAGTTTGGACAGTCTGATCGAAGAAGTGGCATTTATCGACAATGTGCAAATCCAAGAACCTGTTTCGGAATCAAAACCGACAGACGGCGATTTTGATCTGACCGACAAAGAAAAACTGGAAAAGAAAGAAGATCCCCGTATCGCAGGTGCCTCAGATCCTATCGTATCGGGAGCTACTTCACCAGTGGACCTAACACCGAATGCACGACCGGAATATACTACGGAAGCGAAATCCGCAGGTGTAACGGGAACTCTCACTTTAGAAGTCGTGATTTCAGATTCCGGAGAAGTCCTTCGGGTTCGTTCCGTAGGGAAAACCTTAGGATCGGGGCTTGAGCAAGCCGCAATCGCAACTTACCGAAGTAAAAGATTTTCTCCTTCCCGGTTGGAAGGAAAAGCGATTACAGTAAAAGTATTAGTTCCTATTCGGTTTACTTTGAACTAGAGATAAACAGATCAATTCTGTTCTTGGATGATCTGTTCCTCAGTTAACGGTTTTTTGGGAAGTTCGATCCTTTCAATCCGAATCTCATGAACAAAGTCCACATCAGCGAATTTATCCAAGATGGTGATCCTTCTTGGATAAAGTTTCCCGTTCCAATCTTCATAATATCCGAATTTGATAACTCCCCGGTACCAGCTGAATAATTCCCGATAGGTGAATTCGACCCATTCTACAGCACCTGTTTCACGTTCATAGTAAGCAAGGTATTGATCTGTGTCGGGAGTTGCTTCCGCTTGAACGGTGGTGGCATAAACAGTTTCATAATTTTTTCCCAGTCTCTCCGCCTCACCGGAATAAAGAAGAATTTCATAATCCCTGATTTTCCAAGCGAGTAAAAGATACAATCGTAAAGATTCCAAATAAATACGAACTTCATCGTCCCCAGTAAAAACCTTTCCGGTATCGGGAGCGATTTGGTATGCGTCTTTTTTTACCAACCCGTAAACAATTCCTTTGTTTTGACCATTTAACATTTCTACTTCGATCGTATCTTTTTCAAAGTCGATATGAACTTTCATCCTTTGTTCATTTTCTTTGATCGGTGTGAAAAATTTTACGAGTTTGGAATGCCAAACATCTTTCAAAGTGAATTGGATTTGTTTGTATTTTGTCCAATCCTCCGGTACTAATTTTATATCCGAAGGATTATTGATAAGTAAGACGGCTTTTTTTTGTAGATCGGGATTTTTCCCGGCGGTTGCAATGATAACAGGACGAAGATCAGCTAACTTGCATGAGAATGCAAATACGATGATAGATAGAAAAAAAATCGGATTTTTTTGCATCGACTCCAGTTTCTTTGTATTTTGGAAACTGTCAATGTGTATAAAAAAAGAAAAGGCTGGGGAAACCAGCCTTAAGTTGACTTGGAGTAGTATCTAAAACTTAAGCTTTCGCTGAAGTTGTTCCCGCTTTTTTAATTGATTCAGCAACTTCATTGATTTTTGCTTTTACTGATTCAATTTTACCTTCTGGCATTCTTGATTTAATCTCGTCAGAAATTTTGTTATAGTTTTCAACGATTTTCACACGAGTCTCTTCGTAGTTTTTTCCGGCAACGCTAGAAAATTCTTTAATGTCTGTTAGGATTTTGTCAACGGACTGACGAATTTTTACAGAACCTTCAGTATTGTCCAAAGCACCTTTAGAAACAAGTTCGTTGTAAGATGTTTCTAGTTGAGTTTTAGCTTTGTCTAAACCTTCTTTTCCAGATTGAAAAAGTCCGATTCCTGCGTTCAAAATGTCTGTTATTTGTTTTTCCATTGTTTAGCTCCTGGTTTTCACCTGTTGTGCACCGCACAACCTAATCTTGTGCATCGCACAATTTATGTAAACACTTTTTTTCGTCTAATTACCGATTTTTTGAAAAAAAGTCTAAACGGTCTGACCGACTAATTTTTCTCTTTGGTGGGCCATGATATTCGCAAGGAACGCTTTGTATTCTTCCCTGCCCGGATAAGCGATTTGTGCTACTCCGGTTTTCACTGCTGCTTCCGCCACTGCCGGTGCAACGCTGTAAAGAACCCGTGCATCCAATGGTTTTGGAATGATGTAATCATTATTAAATTCAATATGATCCAGTTCGTATGCTTCCGCTACTTCTTTAGGAACCGGTTCTTTGGTAAGTTCAGCTAACGCGTATGCAGCGGCAAGCTTCATTTCCATATTCACTACTTTGGAACGAACATCCAATGCTCCTCGAAAGATAAATGGAAATCCCAATACGTTATTTACTTGGTTAGGATAATCGCTTCTACCTGTTGCCATGATCAAATCATTGCGTGCAGCCTTTGCATCCGGATAAGAAATCTCAGGATCAGGATTGGCAAGCGCATAAACCATAGGATTGTTTGCCATAGACCTTACCATCGCCTGTGTTACAACATTTGCAACGGAAACCCCTACAAACAAATCCGTCCCGGGAAAAATCTCTTCTAAACTGTTTGCGGAAGTTTTGCGGATAAAAGGAAGTTTGGAAGAATGCAAGCCGGTACGTTTATCATTGATGACTCCGCGGGAATCCACCATGAAAATATTTTCATGTTCGACTCCGATCTTAGTCAGCATCTCTGCTATCGAAATCGCAGCAGCACCGGCACCATTGATCACTACTTTTAAATTTTGTGCTTTTTTGTTTGTCAGTTCCAGTGAATTGATCAGTGCCGCAGTACATATAATGGCTGTTCCATGTTGATCGTCATGAAAAACGGGAATCGACATCTGTGCATCCAAAGATCTTTCGATTTCAAAACATTCCGGGGCACGGATGTCTTCCAAATTGATTCCACCGAATGTAGGTTCTAATGATTTTACTATAGTAATAAACTTTTCAGGATCGGTTTCGTTGATTTCAATATCGAATACGTCGATTCCTGCAAACTTCTTGAAAAGAACTGCCTTTCCTTCCATCACCGGTTTCCCGGCAGAAGCACCAATATTTCCCAATCCAAGGACTGCGGTGCCGTTGGTAATGATTCCGACTAAATTTCCCCGGTTCGTATATTCATAAACAAGTTCGGGAGACTTTTCAATTTCCAGACAAGGGTAGGCAACACCCGGAGAATAGGCTAAAGATAGATCATAACTGGTTTCTGTCGGTTTTGTAGGTACGACTTTCGTTTTTCCTTTGGGAAATCGCGAGTGGTACTCGAGTGCCTTGTTTTTCATGGTCGATTTTCCCAAAATTTCTGATTCGCAGTAAAATCCTAGAATAAAATCATACAAACCAGAGCTTAAATATGATTGCTATTATGTTCCAACATTCAAAGGTTTCTTACTTTATTAAGAAACCTTCTATTGGGAGAAAGAATGAGCGAATTCATCGGTGAATTTTTAGGTACGTTCGTTTTGATACTATTGGGAAACGGAGTGGTTGCAGGAGCTCTCCTGGAACATTCCAAAGCGAAAAACGGCGGCTGGATTGTGATCACCGCGGGTTGGGCATTTGCAGTTATTTTCGGAATTTTCGTGGCAAAAACTTTTGGAAGTCCCGGAGCTCACTTAAATCCGGCTGTAACTTTATCCGTTGCCATCCAATCGGGAAATTTTGAAAATCTAATTCCCTTTGCAGTCGCGCAAATCTCTGGTGCCTTTCTCGGTTCCGTATTTGTATACTTGCATTACCTTCCCCACTGGAAAAAAACCACCGACCAGTCCGCTATCCTTGCGATCTTTTCAACGGAACCCGCTATCTCCCATTCGTTTTCTAATTTTATCAGTGAAGCGCTGGGAGCTGCCGTCCTAATCTTGGGAATTCATTCCATATTTTCAGAAGCTAACTCCGGACTGACTCCAGCTTTCGGAGCTTTTTTAGTAGGGATTCTTGTCTGGGCCATCGGTCTCTCTATGGGAGGTACCACAGGTTATGCGATCAATCCGGCAAGAGATTTCGGCCCGAGGCTTGCTCATTGGATTTTACCCATAACGAACAAAGGAAAATCCGGTTGGAAGTATGCTTGGATTCCCATCATTGCACCTTTTACGGGCGCGGGAATTGCTGCTTTGCTGTTGAGGTGGTTCGGATAAAATGAGTTAGGTGTTATGGCAAAAAAGGCAATTGGCTTGAGAACTTATTTGATGATGACTATTGTTTTTACTTTTCTATCTTGCAGTCTGCAATATTACAGTATAAAAGATACGGATAATAGTCGTGAAATCAAAATTGATAGAAACCGAGAGCGGATTAAAGCGCATCTGATTCGCAAATTCGAATCTATAAGAAAGACCGCTTATAACTCTCAACTGATAGAATTTGAATTCGCAGATTCAAAAATTTTCGACAGTAAGGAAAATTCCGCATTGGCGATCACTTATTCGACCATATCTCAATACAACGGGCCAGTGGCTACAGGTCTATGGTGGCTCTTGTCTTTAGGAATTCTCCCGGCAATCGGTGATTCCGCATCGATTGCCTCCTTTGAAATCAGTGATATTAAAACGGGAAAAATAATACGTGATTATAAATATAGAACCGACGGCTGGTTTATCAACTCCTGGACAATCATCCCGCTTGCTTTTACGATTCCTTTGATTAAAAAAAATTTTACCCAAGAATATGGAATCAATTTTTCAGAACACCCTCAACTTCTTGTCATGGAAAGATTCCAAAATGATATCTTAAGAGATTTCGAAAAAGATCCAGGATTTTATAATGAACTTCTCCGTACTAGTCTGCAACCTATGGAAGAAGAAAATAAACAATACAATCTTTGAAACTGACTCTTGAACATTTCGCAAGATTCGGGTTTCTGATTTTTTCTTCCTTATATATAATGAAATCCATGAAAGAGAAAGAAAATATCCACTTTGATCAAATCAAAAAAGCAATCGCTTATATCAAAGACAACTTCAAAGAACAACCCAGTTTGGAAAAGGTTGCCGAACAGATTCATATAAGCCCGTTTCATTTTCAGAAACTGTTTACGGATTGGGCCGGGGTCAGCCCGAAAAAATTCCTTCAATACATAACTCTGGAACATGCAAAAAAGATGTTAAAGGAAAACCAGGCATCCTTGTTTGATACCGCTTTCGAATCGGGACTTTCCGGAACGAGCAGACTTCATGATTTGTTTATGAACATTGAAGGCATGACCCCCGGAGAATACAAAAACGGAGGAGAAAATTTAGCGATAAATTATAGTTATGCGGAAAGCCCCTTCGGTAATCTTTTAGTTGCTTCCACTACGAAAGGAATCTGTTATATAGCTTTTGCCGATGACGAAAAACTAGCATTATCCGAATTGAAGCGGATTTTTCCCAATGCGGTTTACAAACAAATGGTGGACTTGATCCAACAAAATGCCCTGTCGATTTTTTCACAAGACTGGAAAAAAATAGAACAAATCAAACTTCATCTCAAAGGAACCGAGTTTCAATTGAAGGTATGGGAAACGTTATTGAAAATCCCAATGGGCGAACTTGCCACTTATGGAAAAATAGCCGGTGCCATCCAACGTCCCACAGCTTCCAGAGCGGTCGGAACGGCAATCGGCGACAATCCTGTAGCTTTTCTAATTCCTTGCCATCGCGTCATTCAATCTACGGGAATGATCGGACAATATCATTGGGGAAGCGCCCGCAAAACAGCCATGATAGGATGGGAAGCCGCCCAAACAGACAACCATCGGGCATAGATGGAAGATTTGAATGAAAGATATAAATGAAAAAATCGGCCTGTTGGATTGGAGACAAGTCGGCTCCGATCTGAATGAGAAAGGTTACGCACTGGTGGATGGGTTTGTTTCCCGGGAGATCTGCAAAGAGTTGATAGCTCTGTATCAGGAAGAAAGTCTATTTCGCAAAACCGTCGTTATGGAAAGATATCGGTTCGGATTGGGAGAGTATAAATATTTCAATTATCCTCTTCCACCTATCATTCAAACCATAAGAGAAACCATCTACCCTCATCTGGCTACGATTGCAAACGAATGGATGAATCTACTCTGTATCGACACTCGGTTTCCAAATCACTGGAAGGAACTTCAAATTGTATGCAGGAAGAACGAACAGACCAAACCTACTGTTTTGATTTTAAAATATGGAAAGGGAGGATTCAATACTTTGCACCAAGATCTGTACGGAGATATTTTTTTCCCGTTGCAGTTGGTATTGTTTTTGAACAAACCGGAAGTGGATTATACCGGCGGTGAATTTGTATTGACCCAAAGTATCCCGAGAGCACAATCAAAAGCGATTGTTTTAAAGCCAAACCAAGGGGATATGTTGATCTTCACTACCAATTTCAAACCACAGAAGGGCATCAAAGGATATTATAGAGTGCAAATGAAACACGGTGTGAGCGAATTGCATACCGGAGAAAGGCACACTCTGGGAATTATCTTTCATGATGCCGTCACTTAACAAATATTAAACATTAAAAAATTACAATTCAAAACAAGGATTTTATTCATGAAAAAAAGAGAGATACTTTCTTTATTAGCGATTTTGATTTTAGGATTTTCAATCCATTCCGAAGGGATTCTGTTAACGACTAAAGTAGCTGCAAATCAATTGCCAAAAAACATCACCTATTCCGGCAAATTGATAGAAGCCAGAAATTGGAAAGATTCCCAAGGAGAACATCTCCTTCTGTTAACAGAAACAGGTGTGGTCCCTTCTCCCAAAGGCATGGATGAATCCGCAAGAGACGCGGAACTTTTCGCATTCCATTACCTCGGAACAAAAGGATCGTTTCAACAAACCTGGAAGATATATGATTTTATAAAAGACTGTCCGGTAGATTTGGAAGCAAATTTTCTAAAAGACGAATTCATCGTAACGGATCTCAACAAAGACCAGATCAGTGAGGTTTGGCTTACCTATGTGACTTCTTGTCGTGGTGATGTAAGTCCTTCGACCATGAAGGTAATTATGTACGAATCCGGGAAAAAATTCGCAATGAGAGGAAGAACACGTGTTAAAGTTTCTGAAACGGATTGGGATGGGGGTGATTTTATTTTTGATAAAGCTTTCGGAGACGGACCTGCGAGCTTTCGCAATTTTGGCGCTGACCTATGGCATAAATTGACAAGCGAATCTCCCAAGTAATATCCAAAACAAAATCATGAATCTTTTTCCATCGGAAACCATTACGAATTTATTACCTTATGAAGGCATCGTCCATTATTATGGAAAGGTTTTGGATTCGGATCAGGCAAATGGCTATTTTGACAAGCTACTCAAAACCATAGAATGGAAAAACGATGAAGCGGTTATTTTCGGAAAACATCTCATTACAAAAAGAAAAGCTGCCTGGTATGGAGATTTGGATTATCAATATACCTATTCCGGTACCACCAAACAAGCGCTCCGTTGGACGAAAGAACTTTTGGAACTCAGGCAGATAGTGGAAGATATTTCAGAAACAAAATTCAATTCCTGTTTGTTGAATTTATACCATGACGGAGAGGAAAGTATGTCCTGGCATAGTGATGATGAAAAATCACTGGGTCTCAATACTGTGATTGTTTCCCTCAGTTTGGGAGCGGAACGGAAATTTTCATTCAAACACAAGAATACGAAGGAATCTTTGTCGATTTATCTTGAAAGCGGAAGCCTACTTGTGATGAAGGGAAGCACTCAAACCAATTGGTATCATTCTCTACCGAAATCAAAAAAGATCCTCCAGCCCAGAATCAATTTAACATTCAGAACGATTATTGATTTTTAGATAAAGAATCGATTAAGTCCAGTCCTTCAAATCGGATTGTCCAAGTAATACAAAATCTCTTAAAAAATCCCTGTAAGTCGTAATCGTTTCGAATTTGTTTTCTTTAGCGGGATTGAAGATTCCTCGTTTCCTAAATAATTTCGAAGGGTTGTCTTTGATATCGGACCAAGTTCCCACTTCCAAAGTAAGAGGCAAAAAACGGGAATTGGATTTCGGACTGGCAGGTAGAACTTTTTCTATATAATGGTCATAGAACAAATCCCAAAGATCGCCATGCGTCGTATAAGTCTCGCTTTGCGGTCCAAACTTAAAACGTGTATGTTTTTTCCCCTTCGCTAAAAACTCTGCCATTCTTTCATAAATCGGAGTGTCGATGCAGGGAGTTTTTGTACCGGCATACGGCCACCAAACATGATCAATCGTACCAAATCCCGAATGTAGATCCAGTACGGGCATAATTGCATTTTTTACAGGATAAAAATATTGGTGGATGAAACGATACAATGCTCTTGATTCCGGCTCGAGAGAATTGCCACGGAAATAAGGAAGTTTTGAAGTCCATTTCTGACCACCAAACAGAATTGGTGCGGACTCGGCTTCTACACCGGAGTTCCGCATCAAATCCACTCCGGCAGGATTGGATCTGAATTTTTTAGCAACTCCACCAGGATTTACAATGGGAATGACTACGAGTCCGACTTTTCCTTTCGCCAGCTCTTCCATATAGCCATCACTTTTTTTGTGTAAGATATATTCCAAAAAATCGAGCAATATGCGAATCCCGACTGTTTCCAATCCATGTACACCAGCTACAATTCCGACCGGTCTTTGCCTAATGGCTTTTTCAGTTCCTATCTCCAATGCATGAATGGGAAATCGAAATCCTTCTTCCGATTTTCTGGAAAATCCAAACTGCTGCAAACGAACTAGTTTGCCGCCGATCTTAACAATATCCAAGATGCGTTTTTCGTAACGGTTTAATCTGCGCAGTCCTCGAAGCATATTTGTTAGTTGCCAGACTGAATTTTTTTGAAACGATCACATTCCGATAAGGAACTTATCTTATCCTGTTTCAATTCTTCACAGGATGCGGAAAGAATTTTTTTAGAACATTCCCTATATAAGAGTTTTATATTTTCAGGATTTTCACCAATCAACTTATAAGCGTTACTGTCCCGAAATGTTCTTTGGCAATTGGTTTCATCCAATCTCGACTTTGTAAAATCTTTAAGTTTGTCAGGAACGGATTTCCAATCGGAATCGGAACATTTTCTATATTTTTCACAAAGGAATGCGGTGATTTTTAAAGATTCTTCCTTCCATTCGTTCGAATCGATTCCCTTGTTTTTTTTGCAAGAACTAAGAAAGAAACAAAAACTTATAATCAATATATAAAGGGGGAAATGTTTAAAAAATTTTGAGATCTTCATGGAGCCTGTTCCTTTTTTCTTATAATCACTTCGATTCTTTCTTCTTTCGCTTTTTTTTCAGGTGTATCACTGTCTGCAGATTTCTGAAATGTCGCATAACCTTGTACAGACACTTGTTCTTTTGGAATTCCATAATCAGTTACTAGTTTTTCGGCAATGATGGAAGCCCTGTGAGAGTGATAGTCCCAGGAGTTCTGAAATTTGGATTTGTCGATTGTCGCTTCATACGGTATCTGCACCCGAACGACTACATCTATATCCAATCCTTTCGAAAGTTCCGCTAATTGTTTGAATGCAAACTCCAAATCAGGGTCTTCCTCTAATGTGACACCTGAAGAAAGATCCGATGTCAAAAAAGTTAATTTTAGTTCTTCCGTTTCCGCAAGCCCCAATTTCAATTTCGCTTTTTCCTTTAAGGAACGCAAAGCGAATCCAACCTTTTCCCACAGTCGGTAAACTTGCGACTTCGGTTCCATCAGATCTTCCTGCAAAATCCTCGAACCGCCTTCAACGATCAAACCCATAGCGGAGGCATTCAATCCGAAACCTCTTTTGATATCGGTCGCCACTTCGGATAATTTTTTGGAGTCTACTTTACTGATTGCATAGAGTATGATAAAAAGTCCGAGAAGTAACGTAATCATATCCGCATAGGTCAAGAGCCATCTTTCCTGGTTATGTGATGTTTCCTCTTCCTCTACACTCGACTTTCTGAACCTGGACCGTCTCATCTATTTTTCAAGTTCCGGAAATGCCCGGAACAAAAACTCCCATTCTCTTTTTTCCACTTCATCAAAAAACGAATTAAAAATTTCCTGTGAAACGGGAAGTGTACCGTAATATCCTTGTTCCACTTTTTTAAATAAAGGATAGACACCTAACATACGTGCCATGACAGCAGCCGGCTTCATGATATAGGAGTTGATAGGTCTGTGAGCAAGATCGTAAAATTTTCTCAAATTGAACAAAACCACTTCCAATTGTTTTTTACGACTTTGAGATTCTCCCAATTCCCGGAATCTTTCGAAATATTCTTCTTCGGTGATTTTGGTTCCGGTTTTCCAGCCATGCTCCAAAAGCAATTTTCCGAGTTTTATATCCAGCTCATCAGTGATTGTATTGAGTTCGATAAGACGTTCTACACTTTCCCTGGTTCCTTCTTTCATCATATGTTTTACTTTTGCATATGTATTGAACGCCAAAGTTTCCCATTCTTCCTTTCCTTCCAAATTATATACCGTTTCGAAAAAAAACTTTGCCATTGCAATGGTCTCCTTTCTATTGAAATAAGAAGAATAAAAATTCTGAAACCGTTCGACCTGTGCTCTTACAACTTCTTCGCGGGCGGCTTTCAATTCAAAAGACATGTTTTCTTTCATTTAACATCCATTAACATTGGATATGTATGAAATCCTTGTTGATCGATTTCCGTTTTATTGATGGAAAATCGATTTGGTATGGAAACAATCTCCTTATAAAACTTGAAAGAGGAACGAAATAAAAATCTCTGATTTTCTTTTGTCATAGGGGTATAATAAAAACTGATTCCGTATTTATAATTGGATCCCCAACCTTCTTTGGTCGCCTCCAATAACAATTGTGTGGATGAAATCTGTTTGTTCTGCACTATATTATATACCGTAGCACCCTTGTTGTAAAAACGAAGTCCCTTTGTATTTTCGTCCAAACGAATCCGAGCATCTCCCGGAAAAGAAAGAGAAAGATAAGTAACTGTAGTATAATTTCCCCTGTTTTTCAATTGCAAAGTGACTTTCGACTCTTTACCAATTTCCAATTTCGGCTCTACTTCGAGTGATACAAACGAAGGAACCGGTTGCATGGGCAGATTGGGAATCATTTCCCAACCGTTGAATATAAATTCCTGCGAATAATTCGGATTAGTTGGAAAAATACGAACGGATTTTTCTTTGGGAGAGTATTCAAATTCAAGTCTTTTGGTGCGAACCAATTCCTCGTGTTCTTTCAATTGCAAACCGTCCAGGATCTTAACTCCTTTTCTGTATCCGAAAGGAATCGAAAAAAGTCCCATAGGAGGTTCTTCCGATAAAACTTCCACAAAAACGGAGTTAAACGAATCGCCCGCAAGTTCCGCCAAAACTACCCGGCGAATACAATCTCCTTCCAGAATTTTTTTCTCTCTGCCGGGAATCGTCCCCGATTCCCAGGAAAGTTTTTTCAAATCATAATAAAAGCTACCGAGCGTTAGCTGATTAAATTCCTGTTTCCAGAGAAATTTCCAAGTCCTTCCTTCCTTTTTATAAGCGGAAATCGCTTCGGTTTGCCCGGACTGGGAAAGAACGATTGCTTCCAAATCGGGATTTTCATCCAAATTGATGACTTTGGCACCAATCACCCTAACGACTTGTTCCGTGTTTTCTCCATAAAGAGAGCGAGTTACCAAATCATCGCTCGGAACCTCGGAACCTTGGCAATGTAAGAGCAAAAAAAGGGATAATAGGAGTAAAATACCACGAAGATAATGAGACATAATTACCTAATTCATTGGAGATTGAATTCTTTTTGGATTCAATTCTTTTTTTCATTGAACCTTTCCAGCTTATACCGTCTATTAAATATAGAACGGGGACGACATTGGTTTCGACTGTTGTTGGCTTGGGTTCAGTGGCACGTAGAGGTGAGGGTCCTGCTTAATAACCTTCAAAACAATAACTGCAAATAACGAATTTGCTCTAGCAGCTTAATTTAAGCTCTACGGTTTCATTGGCTGTTTCTTCTGGTGGCCAAGAAACCGACACCTCTCAGAAGACTATCGCAAGTTGTTTTCGGCTTCGACCGCGGTAGAACTTTAAGCTGGATAGGAAGGATTCCCCCGATTGCAGGGCAAGGCCGTCCGAATTTTATATGCAATCTAAACGTGTAGAAGCTGCATTTGAGGGCGATAGGACCCGGGTTCGACTCCCGGCGTCTCCAAGAAATTTTTTCTATAATACAAATGACACTAGCGCTCAAAAAGATTCCCGCTGGGAGTCGAACGACCGCGAATGTAAGATGCAGTAGCGACCCATAGGGAGCGTGGAGCTGCATCTCCCGAGCACACGATGTGCGAGGGCATGAAGCGGGACGGGTCGGAGTGTGTTCGACCCGGAAGGGAGAACCACGGAGACCGACTCCCGGCGTCTCCATACGTTCGATGTTTCAAAGCTCTTACTCGCGTGACCTCCTGTCACGACTCGTAAGCTTCGGCCGTCCTTGGCCTCGCCACCGCGAGAAACATCTCTCTTGGTTAGTGTACAATAACAACCAGGTTTCTATTGGACGCTTTTCGCAAAACACATCTCCACAAAAGATTACCTGGAAGAGTTCTTATACCAACACATTACATTTGTTAAATTAGATTTACGACCTTCGCTAACACTGATCCTGGATCACCCTTTTGGGGTAGCCCACCCCTGGACACTAACATCCGCTAGCGCCTCGAATATCACCGACGTGCGTTCCAGGCGGGCGATCGTTCGCGCTCCCTCGACGGCGGCTACTAACGCCGCTGCGGCAGAAGATGCGCGTGCGGAAGTAAAACCGCACCCTCTAAAATGCTCCGCAACAATCTCTGTCGAATCAACAAATCCGTGCGCTATCCGTTTGGTCAGCTCAGGGTCGAGCGCGGGCAGCTCATTCGCCAGATTTTGCATTAAACATCCATACTGGAAATCAGAGGCAACCATTTCGGCCGCGAATGCTCCGAAAATCTGATGAACAAAATTCAGAGCATCACCCGCTGTATTGGCTGAGATATTTCGTAATACAGCAATTCGACTAGCAAGGTATTGATCAATCGCTTCTTCTGCGAGCTGAGCCTTGCCGCGCGGAAAGTGAAAATAGAACGATCCTTTAGGCGAGCCGCTTTCTTCAATGATCTGTTTCAATCCAGTCGCAGTGTAGCCTTGGATGCGAAACAGTCTCTCGGCGGTGGCAATGGCCCAGTCACGGGCGTCAGTTTTACGGGGCATATCTTAAGTATATCACACTGACTTGACAACTATATGGCGATTGCTATATTATGGCAATCGCCATATTAAAATGAGCGCCATAATGCCGAAGGAGAGCTTAAATGAGTTCAAAAACCTGCTTGATGATGCTTTTGGGAGCCGCCATGTTCACACCTGCTGCGTCCGGGGAGACCCCAGACAGTGCCATTTGGCACAACAAAACCCCGCCTGCGTTGAGCGAGCTTGCCGTTGATATCGATAAGGATCCGAAGCTTCTACACAAGTATGCGGACAATGCTGGAACGAAAATCCACTACGTCACCATCGGATCTGACAAGCAGCCGCTTATGGTGTTCGTGCACGGATTTCCCGACTTCTGGTATTCTTGGCGAAATCAGATCCAAGCATTCTCAAAAGATTATCAGGTGGTCGCGCTTGATCTGCGCGGGTATGATTTAAGCGATCGACCAGAAGGTATTGAGAACTACAAGACTCCGGTTCTTCTGGGTGATATCCGCGCCGTGATCAACGCAGAGAGCAACGGACGCAAGGTCATCTTGATCGGCCACGACTGGGGTGCCGCCTTGTCATGGCTATTCACGGGACAAAACCCAGATCTGATCCAAAGACTTGTGGTTCTCAGCGTTCCTCATCCGGGCGCCATTACCAAGGAATTGCTCCCATGGAACCATCCTATTGCGCAGACCGGAGCCAGCGCTTACGCCACGCGGTTCTTCGCTAAAGGCAAAGGCGATCATCTGACGGCGGAAGATTTGGCATACTGGATTGTAAATCCACAGATTAAGAGCCGTTACATCGAGGCTTTCAATAGATCATCCATCCCGTCTATGATGAGTTACTACAAAGCTAACTATACATTCTCTCAGTTTGCGCTCAACCTTTTTGATCCGACCATGAGGAAAATCTATGGTGCTGCGATCAAATGCCCGGTCTTACATGTGCATGGAATCGAAGAGACCCATGCTTTGCTGAGCACTCTTGATCTGGAAAAGTCATGGATGGAAAATCCCGACCATCTCACGATCAAAATCGTTCCTGGAGTTGGCCACTTCATTCAAGCCGAAGTGCCCGACTATCTTAACCAGACGATTTCCTCCTGGTTAAAAGATTCAGGAAACTAAACCCAGCCGAGCAGAAAAAATTTACCGGATTTGTCATTGGGATCTAAAAGAGGATTAAAGAGCTATCTTGATTGACACAGACTCGGGTTCCGACAATCGAAACTTCGTCTCCAAGTTCAATGTGCATTGCTCGCGCCCGTGTCCTTCCGTGGACGCTTTTCGCAATACAAATCTCCACTCAAGGTTACTTCGAAGAATCTATTAATCATCATCTTATTCTGATTAGGCTGAATTCACAAAAAAGTAAAATGATCGCGAAGTTAGGCGCCTTTTCCGGCTCTCCCTAAGGCGAGAGCGCTCGGTCGATCCGGTGGTATACCTTACGATCTCTCCACACACTCAAATACCAAGAAAAACACTTCTCGCGGTGGCGTAGGCCTAGGATGGCCGAAGCGCCACATAACAAATCATAAATCCTAATTTTCTAAGAAATTTATTTCTCTCCCGAAAAAATAAGAGTTCTTAAATTCTATCTATTCCTATAAAAAAGGTTTATGTTATTAAGATCGCTGATTTTTTTCTTTCTTATCGCAAGTCATGGTTTTGCAGAGAGCATTTCGGAACATTGGTCGAAGATTGAGAAAAAAACCAAGGCGGAAGATTGGGAAGGTGCGAAAACACCCGTTGCGGATGCAATTTCGGAATATCCGAATGAACGCGATTTTCGCATAACGGAAGCTTGGGTATGGAGAAGTTCCGGCAATCCCGAAGAAAGTTTGAAAAGAATCAGAAAGGCTATTTCCCAATGGCAGAAGGATGAACTTCTCAAAGAACAATTATCTTATTCGCTATGCAGTGTATTCGATTCCTTATATCGAAAGGCCGGCTACAAACGGGAGCAATTGCCCAAAGAAGCTCTCTCGATCGCAGAAGAAGCTTACCAAGCCAAAGATACGGAATGGAGTACAAATATTTACGGAATTTCCTTACGTATGCAAAAACGTTTCAAAGAGTCCGTTCAACATTATCAAAAAGGTATCAAAAAATATCCGAATGCAAAATATTACCCTGAAGAATTAGCATATTCTTATTTGGAACCTGCGGACGAAGAATTAAAAAAAGAAAATCCGAAGCTGGCAATCGAACTTGCAAACAAAGCCATTCTCTTATTGCCAGAAAACGAATGGGCCAACTTGATTCTCGCCTACTCCTGGCAAAAATTAAATCCGGAAAAAGCGATTCCGTATTTTGAAAAAGCGGCAAAACTCAATCCGACCAACGAACATACAATCCCTAACATGGGATACAGCTATCAACTGTTAATTGAATATTGGATCAAAAACAAAGAGAATACGAAAATAACAAAGAACTTTCCAATAATCAAAAACTACTCTGAACTGCCCGCAAAACAGGGAATGAGTTTTTTGAGAGCTTGGGTTCCGATTGCGGATGCAACGGAAGAATTCGAGTCTTTGGTTGAATTTTTAAAAAAGAAAATCATAAAATATCCTGATGATATCGAATTAAAAATTCTTTGCGGTTCCGTTTTGAATAAACTCAACATGAAACAAAGAAGATCCGATTCTTCTCTTGCTGATTCCACTCAAAGAGAAAGCAATCGGTATCTACGGGAAGGCATGGAATTATTTGAAAAACAAAACCCGAATCGATTGAGTTTTAAGGGCATACAACTGCCGTTAAATGGTAAAATCATAATTGCGGCTGCATTTGACGGAGGGGGAACACATAGCGGGTTTGAAAAATACAGCTACGACTTTCTCCATGTAGATGAAAGTCATTCCACACTCAGACCAAACACGAAAGGCACCGAAAATTCGGACTATTATACTTTCGGTGAATCCATTTATGCAATCGAAGGAGGCGTGGTTTTAGATACAAAAGACGGATTTTCGGACAATGTGGTCCCTGGGGAAATTTCCTTCGGTCCGGGAAACGACCTTCAAATCCTTCACGATAACGGACTTATCTCCCATTATGCACATATCAAAAAAGGAAGCATCAGAGTAAAAAAAGGACAACGAGTGAACCGGGGAGAAAAAATTGCCGAAGTGGGAAATTCGGGAATGTCCTACGGACCCCATTTGCATTTCACCGTCGTTACCAAAGATTGGATATCCACTTATTATGAGTGGGAAAGATTGAAAATCAAAACTCCCGATCAAATTATATTTGGTTCCCAACCATTAGAAAAAAATTGGGTGATAGAAAAATAAAGAAAAAGTTTTTCATAGTTTCCAACCGAATTTCAAAAATTTATTTATGACTCTTATCTCAAACTTTTAGAAAACTAAATAGTGGAAAGCATAAGATTATAGACAAAGAGCTTTGTCCGACGAACCTTCAAAGAATGATGTCTGACGAGTACATTCTTGGAATTTCCGCTTATTATCACGATAGCGCGGCGTGCCTATTGAAAAACGGAGAGATCCTTGCTGCAGCCCAAGAAGAACGATTCACAAGAAAAAAACACGATTCCAATTTTCCCAAAAGTGCAATTCAATATTGTTTGGAAGAAGCCGCGATTAATGTCGACCAACTTGCCAACGTAGTTTTCTACGACAAACCTCTTCTAAAATTCGAAAGGCTATTGGAAACTTATTTAGCCTATGCTCCCCGCGGTTTGATTTCTTTCTTCTCCGCAATGCCGGTTTGGTTGAAAGAAAAATTGTTTTTAAAAAGCACTCTTAAAAAAGAATTTGCGGGTCTTTCTCCGACCAAGTCCTCCCCAAAACTTTTGTTTACCGAACACCACCAGGCACATGCGGCTTCCACTTTCTTTGTCAGCCCTTTTGAAAAATCAATTGTACTTTGTTTGGATGGAGTTGGCGAATGGGCGACTACTTCAGCGTGGATTGGAGAAGGAAATACTCTCAAACCTTTATGGGAAATTGATTTTCCCCACTCAATCGGATTATTGTATTCGGCTTTCACATATTACACGGGTTTTAAAGTAAACTCGGGAGAATACAAAGTCATGGGACTTGCTCCTTACGGAGAACCGAAGTATACGGACCTTATTTACAAATACCTAATCGATTTAAAAGAAGACGGAACTTTCCGCTTGAACATGGATTATTTCAATTTTGCCGTTGGCCTTACCATGACCAATGGCAAATTTCATAAACTCTTCGGCGGTCCTCCTCGTAAAAGCGAATCCACTCCAACGCAAAAAGAAATGGATTTGGCACGTTCCGTTCAGGAAGTCACGGAAGAAGTTATGTTACGATTGGCTCGTTCCGCAAGAAAAGAAACAGGCATCACCAACTTATGCTTATCAGGCGGCGTCGCACTCAATTGTGTTGCTAACGGTAAAATTTTAAAAGCTGGCATTTTCGACGAAGTATTCATTCAACCTGCTTCGGGCGATGCCGGTGGAGCTTTAGGCGCGGCGTTATCCGCTCATTACGAATACAAAGGTCATCTCAGAAAAGTGATGCCTCTTGATTCGATGAAAGGATCATATCTTGGCCCGAAATATTCCAATGATACGGTCAAAACCACCTTAGATAAATTAGGTGCAAGATACACTCAACTGGATGACGGGAAAATCGAAGAAAGACTGGCTAAAATTCTGGAAGAAGGAAATGTAATCGGCTACTTCCAAGGAAGAATGGAATTCGGACCACGCGCCCTAGGAGGACGATCCATCATTGGAGACCCTCGTAATCAAAAAATGCAATCCGTGATGAATTTAAAAATCAAATACAGGGAAAGTTTCAGGCCTTTCGCTCCGGCGGTACTTGCCGAAAAAGTATCCGAGTATTTTGACATCAAAAGTAAAAGTCCTTATATGTTGATCGTTGCCGACGTTCTGGAAAAACATCGCATCCAAATGACTCCCGACCAGGAAAAGTTATTCGGAATCGAAAAACTAAACGTGCCTAGATCTTCCTTACCGGCGATCACTCATGTGGATTACTCTGCGCGAATCCAAACAGTTCATCCGGAAACTAACCAAAAATTTTACAGACTCTTGAAAGAATTTGATAAACTCACCGGTTGCCCGGTGCTTGTGAACACTTCCTTTAACGTTCGCGGGGAACCGATTGTTTCCACACCGGAGGACGCATATCGCTGTTTTATGCGAACAGAGATGGATTATCTTGTAGTGGAAAACTTTGTTCTGGATAAAAAAGACCAACCCATCATTGAAAAAGACGATTCTTGGAAACAAGAGTTTGAATTGGATTAAATAAATATGTCCTCAAAAAAAATTGAACCTACTCCTTCCGATTTACGAAAGTTTGCTTATATAGTCGGAGGAGTTGTAACATTGGTATTCGGTCTTGCCATTCCCTATTTGAATCACGGGTCATGGAATCAAAATTTGGTGGGAATAGGCTTAGTGCTTGTTTTGTTTGGTACAGTTCTTCCCAAAATTCTTTATTGGCCTTACCATCTCTGGATGTTGATCGGAGAAGTTTTAGGTTGGATCAACACTCGCATCATATTGTCAGTTATCTTTTTCCTATTATTTACTCCGATCGGCCTTATAAAAAGATTATTTGGTAGTGATTCGTTAAAAAGAAAATTAGATGCAGATGCAACCAGTTATCGGATAATTCCTCCGGAAAGAACTACCAATCATATGGAAAGACCGTTTTAAAGGATAATAAATGTTAGAATTATTAAAAGACCTCTGGGATTTTCTAAGAATCAGAAAAAAAATTTGGTTAGCACCCATAATCGTTATTTTATTATTATTAGGTGCTTTACTTGTGTTAACGCAAGGATCTGCGATAGCTCCTTTTATTTATACTCTGTTTTAGATTATTAGGACTATGGTTACTCTTGAAAATTCGTTAGTAGTTTACTGGAATTTTGATTGAGTAGTATGGTAATTTGAGCTTTTGAACCTCCGTCAAAATAAGTCAAATCATCAAACGAAAGTCTTTTGGCCATAAAGATTCCGCGCCCGTGGGTTTTGAAGGCGTTTCTGGTCATAGCCTGTAAAGAAAGGTACCTCTGCCAATCAAACCCTTTGCCTTGATCTTTGATAATAATGATGATCTTATCTTGCAATTTTTGAAAATGAATTTCAACATGTTTGTCTTTGTATTCCGGAGCTTCCAAACGACGTAAGATTTCTTCCATTAGCTTATCATTATTATGTAATTCTGTTTTTTCCTGGTATGTAATTCCGAGATTACCGTGTTCGATCGCATTGTTTAAAATCTCCATAATTCCGGTAAGTACTCTTTCCGGATCAGGGCATGCATTTGCCAGGATAGGTGCAAGTTCATGCGATTCTTTGATTGTACGGATTCTAAACTCTCCATTCACAAGATGGCGTAAGGCACCCATCCCTTTGTGCAAATCTTCTTTTGCGCGTAATAATTTTACATAATGTTCGACCGCAGTACGAACGATGGTAACGAGCACCGCTCTGGAATAAGGTTTTGTCAGATAATAAAATGCACCTGAATCCAAACCTTCCGTCATATCTGAAATACCGCTCATTGCAGTTTGAAATATAACCGGTATATCTCTCCACTTTTCGGACCTTTTGATTTTTTTTAAAAGTTCAATCCCATCCATATTGGGCATCAATCGATCCAAAATGATGGCAAAAAATGAATATTCATCCGAATTTAAAATTGCTAATGCTTCTTCTCCGTCTTTCGCCTTTACAATCATAAACCCTTTTTCAGAAAGAGATTCTTCAATGATCATCAAATTGATTGATTCATCATCAACTGCGAGCAATGTCATCGTCATTTCAGATCCCTCCTATTTTGCGGTAAAAGCAAACTGAACACGGCACCGCCTTCCGGGTGGTTTTCCGCATAAAGCAAACCGTCGTGATCATTCAAAATCTCTCTTGAAATCGAAAGTCCAAGTCCTGTACCTTTCGTACCTGCCTTAACCTGCTTAGACTGAATGAATTTCTCAAAAATCTTATCTAAATCCTCCGGAGGTATTCCTGGTCCATAGTCCCTTATTTGTAAACCGATACCTCGAACATAATTCTTAGTCATTTTAGGAATAAATTCCCTTTCAATCTTGGTTATTTCAATATTCGTCTTATCTGGTATGAATTTTAATGCATTTGCAAAGATATTTCGCAATACTTGCTGAATTCTTTCGTAATCAAACTCAGCCTCCCATCTCTCTCCCGACTGATCGAAGATAATTTGAATGGATCGTTTTTCCAAAATAGCTTTCATTTCACTAATCACGTGTTTGATGGTATCTTTCAAAGAATGTCTCTCGAAAATATACCGCATCTTTCCCGCTTCAAGTTTAGCAATATCCAAAAGATTTTCAAGCAAACCAAGCAATCGTTTTCCCGAAGAATCGATAATCTGGAAATACTCTTTTAGCTTTTCAGGACTGGACAGTCCGCTTTTTTCTTCACCTAATTCGGCATAACTCAGAATTGCATGGATCGGTGTTTTGAGTTCATGGGAAATATTCGCCAAAAAAAGAGATTTGGCGTAAGATGCTTCTTCCGCCACTTCCTTTGCAATCTTCAATGCCATAGTTTGTTCTTCTACAAGATCTTCCAAATGATTGCGATATTTGTACAATTCGGCTTCCTGCATTTTGCGATGGCTGATATCCCTGATGATTCCAGTGAACATATGGCCGTCTTCTGTCTTGAATTCGCCTATTGAAAGTTCGCAGGGAAATTTTTCTCCTGACTTTCGAACCGCGACCAATTCACTTCCGATTCCTATGGAAGAACTCGGGCTTCTCTCCATATAGTCATGTAAATTTTCTTTTCCTTCCGAATTGGAAGGTATTATGATCTCAATGTTTTCTCCCAATACTTCTTCTTGGGTGTATCCGAAAATCCGTTCGGCTGCCTGATTGAAAAACTGGATCGAACCTTCGGAACTGATAATCAAAATGGAATCCGCAGCATTTTGAGCCATAGATAAAAAACGGGATTCACTTTCCAAAAATGCGGCTTCCAATCGCTTTCTCTCTGTTATATCACGATGGGTTGACATGACATGCCCGTCATAGAGCACAACAAATCTCACTTCCGCATAACGGACATCCTCACCGACACTATATTCGTATTCTTTCCAAAAAACCTGGTTTCTCCTTTCGTTTAAATATTCAATCGCTTCCGTTGCAATTTCTGTCAGATAGTCCGGCAAACCGTCTGACAGGTATTTGCCGATAAAATCTTTCGGATCTTTGCTGATAGATAAATATTTGGAAGGTTTGTAATCGACGATCCTTCCGTCGATCGTGAATTTAAGCCAAAAATCCGGATTGGAACGAAGTAAATTTTCCAATTCCCTGAGAACCTCGTCCGGGGAAAAAGAGTTGGGGTTTTGCCAAATTCTATCTGTAGGTTTAAATGGATTCATTCTTTGGAAAAAGGATTCTATATAGGACGATACATTCTATCGCCATTTTAGGAAAGAAATTGTAAGAAATGACAAATAAAAAAGGCTGAACGAAAGGATCTTCCATTGCTCTATCAGAACCTACTCAAACCTATTTTATTCCAGTTTGACCCGGAATCAGCACATCATTTGGTTTCTTCGTTTTTTCATTTATCCCAAAAAATACCTTTCTTAAACCAAACCTTATCTTCTGTTTTTAATTACGACTCTCCCCGGCTCTCACAGAAAGTGGCCGGCATTCATTTTCCAAATCCAGTGGGACTTGCCGCCGGATTTGATAAAACCGCTGAATTATTTCCTTCTCTTATCCATATGGGCTTCGGTTCCGTAGAAGTAGGTACCGTCACTGCAAAAGAGCAACCTGGAAATGAAAAACCCAGACTTTTCCGTTATGGAAAAGAAAAAGCACTGATCAACCGAATGGGTTTTAATAATCCGGGGGCAGATCGGGTTGCAGAACTTTTGAAGGTTCAAAAAAAATCGGGAGTCCGAGGTATCAACGCGGGAAAATCCAAAGTTACTCCTCTGGAAGAATCCGTCTCCGATTATGTGTACAGTTTTCAAAAATTGGTTCCTTATGCGGACTATGCGGTTGTCAATGTAAGTTCGCCTAATACACCAGGACTTCGTTCCCTTCAATCAAAGGAAGCTCTGACAGAATTGATCACCGGAATCAAAAAAGGTTTTGATGGAAATTTCCCTGTTCCTCTTTTTTTGAAACTCGCGCCCGATCTTTCCTTACAAGAGTTAAGCGAAAATCTGGAACTTTGTCTGAGTTTGAAAACGGACGGAGTGATTCTTACCAATACCACTTTGGACAAAAAAAATCTCGGACCTGGTGCTCATCCGGAAGGCGGTTTGTCGGGTAATCCGCTCTTTGAAAAATCTTTGGATTTTGTTTCGAGAGCTTATCAAATATTGAAAGGTAGAATTCCCATCATCGGAGTCGGAGGAATCGATTCAGGAGCCAAAGCATTGCAGATGTTCGAAGCTGGCGCCAATCTCATTCAGATTTATACCGGTTACATCTATGAAGGTCCGTTTTTGCCCAAGACTATCAATACATACCTGGATCGTTATATGCTCAAAAACAATATTAAAAACATAGCGGAAATTGTCGGAAACAATAGTAGAGTAAAATAGTGAAATCTTCCTGCGGTCATTTCGGTATTTGCGGCGGTTGTACTAATCTTTCCATGGATTATGGAAAGGAGCTGAACAAAAAGGAACAGTTTCTGAAAGAAACATTTTCCGCTTTCCGCCATGTGGAAATAAGACCGATTCTTGCAAGTCCGACTTCCGAACTCTATCGTCATAAATTACAATTGCCCTTCGGTCGCAGAGTCATCGGCAAAAAAGTAATCACTACTTTAGGTTTATTCAACAGAGAATCCACTTTTATCGTGGACCAGAACGAGTGTTTGATCCAAGAACAGGCGTTAACCGAAATTACGTTGGCAGTTAAACTTTGGGCCCGCAAAGAAGGTCTCCCTCCTTATAACGAAAAATCCAAACGTGGGATTCTAAAATACCTCGTTGCCAGAAAATCATTCACAACAAAAGAAATTTTAGTGGGAATTGTAACGGCCCAAGAGCATATCCCTCACCCCAAAGATTTATCCAAAAGATTGCACAATCACATAACAGATCGTATTGGCAAATCGGGCAAGTATGGAAAATTAGTCGGCATCATTCAAAATATCAATACACGCCATACCTCCATGGCACTCGGTAGAGAAGAAAATCTTCTCTGGGGTCGTCCTTATATCAATGAATCCATTGGAAAATACCGCTTTCGAGTCGGACTTTCCACATTTCTGCAAGTCAATCCTTCGCAAACTCCAAGTTTGTACAATTTGATACTGGATGAAATAGAAAAAGGCAGCCGGGTCATTGATGCCTATTCCGGAATCGGAACAATTTCTCTTTGGTTGTCCGGCGTGGCAAAAGAAGTGATCGGTTTGGAAGAAAATCCGAATTCCCACAAAACAGCGATCGAAGCACTGAAAAACAATCATGTTTCCAACGTAAAATTCAGAAAAGGAAGAGTTTCTGAAACCTTACCTATGTTACTTGCTCAAGACTATTCAACCGTTGTTCTCGATCCTCCGAGATCAGGCTTAGGCGAAGAAGTAGCATTGGAACTCGCAAATTCCAGAATACAAAAAATCATCTACGTATCTTGCGACCCGATCAGCCTTAGAGATGACGTTAGGATCTTAAGCAAAAATTATTATCTAAGTTCTTTGCAGCCAGTGGATATGTTTCCCAAAACGGACCATTTGGAAACGGTTGCAGTTTTAAATCGAAAAGCGTAATAGAGACGCGAGCATCAAAATTTAGAGAGTATTCTATCTTTTTCTCTTTTTATAATCTTCGAAATTGATAATCTGTAATTTTGAATTATTTGCAATCTTAGTAAAATCAGAATCATAAGTAGCCAAAATCAAGTCATTGGATATCGCAATTTGTGCAATTAGAACGTCAATAGTAGCAACAGTAATGCCTTTTTTCGCTAAATCGTTTCGAAGTTTTGCTGCAAAAATATGATCTTGATTGCTCGGAACAAGATAATTGAAAAATCTTAAATGTTCTTTAATATCTTCAAAAAGTTTTGGGTTTTTTATACCAGTAAGAATTTCTTGTAAAATAATTCCCGTTAGGAAAATTTCATCTTCGTTCCGGATGATATGAAATAAAAAAGTGTCCTCAGACTTTATGGATTTGGTTTTTCTTCTAAAGGCCTCGGACCAGACTGAACTATCGAGAAATAGATTCATTAATGAATAAAAATAATTCCGTATTAATTTCTAAGTTTTTTATAATTAACAGAAGAATCATAATCGATAGCATTGATAAACTTAATTATATCTTTTTGCTTATGTTTTTTAATAAATTCAATTAACGCAATATTTACGGTTTCTTTTTTGGTTTTAAGACCACCGACAGAAAACGCTTCTTCCAGCAAATTAGGATCAATATTTAAGTTTGTTGCCATATTAGAATTCCAAAATAAATTCTACACATTCGAATGTGTAGGTCAAATCATTTTTTTCAAACCTCACCCACTACCTGTTTTGCGGCAATTTTACTGAATGCCATAATGGTAAAACTGGGATCCACACTTACCCCGGTAGGAAATACGGAAGAATCGGAAACAAACAGGTTTTTGAATCCATGCACTCTGTGAGTGGAATCTACAACCGAATTATGAACATTCGTTCCCATACGGCATCCACCCGCAGGATGAGGCGCTGCCATAGGAAATTCCCCCGCTCTCCATTCCAATGATTGAATCTCTTCCCATTTTGGTAGTTTGGAAAACCGATGGGTTTTGAAACCGGGCAGAAATACTTCCTTTGCTCCCGCTTCAAAATTTAAAATCATTTGTTTGTATGTAAGATCGTTAAAGATCTGTTTTGTGATCCTTCCGAAAGGATAATGAATTTTTCTTTTTCCGGACCGATCCACTTCAATGCGTCCCAGTTCGGTTTCCACATCATCAATCCAACCGATGGTTCCCCCCAATCTTGGCATCTGTTCCATAAATTCGGAATGTTCTTTTCCAAATCCGGGAATGAGTGCTGCAAGAGTTGCCGGTTGCAATTGGTTCGGCATGAGCATATACCCACCTTGCCTGTAATCTCCGTTTCTATATTCGGCTAACCGGAATGCTTCGACCCCATAGGCCGCAGGAATATTTCTCCATTGAATGATCGGTTCTTCAAACAAAGCATGAACCATAGGAGATGGATTGATGGCAAGGTGTTCCCCGAGCATGGGCAACCGATCCTTAAATCCGTTACGAAGTAAAAACGTAGAACTTCCAAATCCGCCTGCCGCAACACAAACCGCTTTCGCCTTAAATATTATTTTTTTGGATTCGGGACGAAGCGTTGCCCTATCAATCGAAATGGTTTCCAATCCTACGACTTTTTGCCCTTGGATCAGCAATTTTTCAGCACGAAGATCCGTATACACATCGGTTCCCAGTGACACTGCACGCGGAATATGAGTTACCAGCTGCGACTGTTTGGCGCCAAACATACAACCTTGCATGCAATGCCCGGACTTTTGACAATTTTTCCGTGCTTGCGGGACTGCATGTCCTTCCCAGCCTAATGTTTGCGAGGAACCGCGAAAGAGCTGGTTCATTCGATTGAAGTAAGGTTCACTCGCAGGGTTTACATTCAAATTTTCTTCCAACTCATTCCAATAAGGAAACAAATCTTCCGGAAGATGGCCCAAGACACCGTATTTGCGATTCCAAAGTTTCAGCCTGTCGTCAGGTGTTCTATAGCTGTCTGCCCAGTAATGTACAGAGGCCCCGCCCAAATTGTTTCCATACACCAGAGAAACACTTCCATCGGAAGTAGTATGAAAATTTCTTTCGGCGGAAATTTTTCCAGCCATATTCAATTCGTTATTATCGAAAGTCCCGGTATGATAATTGCCTCCTTGTTCGATTAATGCAACATTCACTCCCTTTTTGGCAAGTTCGTAGGCAAGAGTCGCACCTCCGCATCCTGACCCGATCACAACCACATCAGCATGAATTTCTTCTCCGTGAGAATATGATTTCCAGTTTCTGTAATTTCCCACTTTCATTTAACTAACGTTCACCGATTTTTTATAATGAATTCTGGACTCGCTCCATTTTTCAGGAGGGTTGCCAAAAGGACCGTCGTATCCGACTTGCATCCATGTACTTTGATGACCGTAGTAAACAAGAAAGGTGACTAATTTTAGATTTCCAATAATGGCCCGTACAGTATCCGAATCCGTATCTTTTGTTTTATCCAAAAAGGAAATCCTATCTTCTACCGGCAGTTTATGAAATCTGGAAAAGGAGCCGTAGAAAAAAGGCAAATAATCAAGTCCTAGAATTGCCATATGAAATTCCTCTTGAATCTCCTCGGATACGAAATAAAATTCCTCATCCAAACGGCGAATTACTTCCGCCTGGCGAAAATCAGGCAGATTTTTTTCACTCGGGAGCAAAACAACCGACCATGCCTCCATGATTTTCAATTCATAATCGGAAAAGAAAAGATACTTTTCCTTTTTGTCTTCGGCACAAGCCCAACTAACAAATAACAAGCCGGCGAGACTCACCCGATTCAAAAAACCTTTTCTAGAAAATTTTTCAGATTCCCAGTGCATAAACTCTTCCTAAATTTTTAAGATTTTTCCGTTTTACCGCAACAGGCTTTCCATTTTGCAAAAGGAACGCGTCCCCCGTTGCAATGATATCCCAAACTTGCCCTCGAAAAAAAACATTCATACCATTCTTAATTTGATGTGCTTCCGCTCTTCCCAAGAGTGAATACTTTTTCCACGCCTGCCATTCTGTGATTTGATTTATATCTTTCAGGTTCACATCCTTCGGTATTTTTCCTCCGTTATACCCATTCCATTTTTTATCCCACGCATCGGCCGGAGCAAGCAAGGAAGGTATCGCGAGCAAAGTTGCCGATTGATTCGAAGCATTTTGGTAGGCTTCAGGGTACCAGGAATCCGCACAGACCAAAGTGGCAAGAGTTCCCAAAGAAGTAAGAATCGATGGGTTTGATCCGGGATCAAATCCGGAAATAAAACTTTTTTCGTCTTCGATAGGAAATGATTTTCGGGTGACGCGCTCATCTACTTCTCCGTCCGAGCGAAAATAAAAACTTACATTTTGCAAAGGCCCGTCGGTAACGGTGATCTTTCCTTCAACGACTTTCGGTTCCGGCAAAATAATGGAACCTGCAACAATGGCGATTCTGTATTCTTTCGCCAAACGGGAAAATACGGTTTGATAAGAATGAGCCATTTGCCAAGCCTTCATCCGAAACAAAGTTTCTTTCAAACTATCCGTGGAAGAATTATTTCCGAATAAATAAAACCAAACAAATCTACCTAGATTTTTTAAAACCACGATTTCCATAGCATCGCTCACTGTGTTTTTTTCAAAAAGGGATTTGTCTTCACCGCTTGCTACAAGCCAGGTTCCGATGTATTCCGGCAAAACCACCACGGTTCTTTCCACAGGTAGAACTTCTTCTCTTTTCGCATAATCAAAGTAAACTTTCAAACTCTGATAGAATGCTTCGTCGGTCGAATAGGAAGATTGAATCAAATAAGGCTCGATTCCAACCAAATACCCTTTTTGCGGTCTGCCTTCGGTTTGAATCTCTATTTCCGACTTTGGCTGTTTTGCCAAAGCAGTTTGTAGATCCAACTCGGTTTTGGAACAGTTTGTAAGTAGAATAACTAAGAAAGAAAAACAAATCCAACGCATTCGTATATTTTACACTGAATCCAAACTAGAACAATATTTTATTGTCTTCCTCCATTTTTCTCATAGAGTGACCCTAATCTATGAAAGAGAAAGTTTCTCCGAAAAAAATCGTACTCGCATACTCCGGCGGTTTGGACACCTCCGTGATTTTAGCATGGTTGAAAGATACCTATGGTTGCGAAGTCATCGCATTTTGTGCCGATGTAGGCCAAAAAGAAGAGCTCACTGGCCTGGAAGAAAAAGGCAAAAGCACAGGTGCATCCAAAGTTTATATCCAAGACTTAAGATTGGAATTTGCCCGTGATTTTATTTATCCTGCGATTCGCGGATCTGCTATTTATGAAATGCGGTATCTTTTAGGAACATCTCTTGCTCGTCCCTTGATTGCCAAAGCGATGGCGGAAGTTGCCGAAAAAGAAGGTGCAGATGCATTTGCTCACGGTGCCACAGGTAAAGGAAACGACCAGGTTCGTTTCGAACTTACTTTCAAAGCACTTTCTCCCAACTTACAGATCATAGCTCCATGGAGAACTTGGGAATTCGGCGGAAGAGCGGATCTCATCGAGTATGCAAAAAAGAAAGGAATCCCTGTTCCTGTAACAGCCGCTAAGCCATACTCGATGGACAGAAATCTAATGCATATTTCCTTCGAAGGCGGAATATTAGAAGATCCTTATAATGAACCGAAAGAAGATATGTTTGTTCTTTCCGTTTCTCCCGAAAAGGCTCCTGACAAACCTACCTACATTGAGCTTGGTTTTGAAAAAGGAGACTGCGTTTCCATCGACGGTAAAAAACTAAATCCTTTGGAAGTTTTGGAAACACTCAATGACTTGGGTGGAAAAAACGGAATCGGGAGAGTGGATATCGTTGAAAACAGGTTAGTTGGTATTAAGTCAAGAGGAGTATACGAAACTCCCGGCGGAACAATTCTTCACATTGCTCACCGCGATTTGGAATCCATCACTTTGGATCGGGATACCCAACACAAAAAAGACGAGCTTTCTCAAGAATTTGCACGTTATATTTATAACGGCCAATGGTATTCCAACCAAATGAATGCTCTTCGAGCCTATATAGATTATACCCAACAATTCGTTGCCGGTACAGTAAAAGTAAAACTATACAAAGGCAATTGTACAGTTGTTGGGCGAAAATCCGACAAATCTTTATACAACGCCGGTCTTTCTACTTTCGAAAAAGAAGAATTGTACAACCAGTATGATGCGGAAGGATTTATAAATCTTTACGGACTTCCTATGAAAGAATGGGCAAGAGTTAGAAAATCATAATGAGAGCAGTTGCAGTCTATCCTGGCTCCTTTGATCCATTTACGAATGGACACCTCGATATCATTCGGCGTGCCCATCCGTTGTTCGATAAGATCATCATTGGAATTGCAAACAATTCAAATAAATCGTCTCTTTTCTCAGCAGAGGAAAGAACCCAGTTGATAGAAAAAGTTCTTCATGGTTGGGAAAATATTGAAATCGATACGTTCCAAGGATTGACTGTCGACTATTGTCGAAAAAAAAATTCAAGAGTCATTTTAAGAGGATTGCGCGCTGTCACAGACTTCGATTATGAATATGCAATTTCCTTAATGAACAAAAAATTGGCCCCTGAAATCGAAACTTTTTTTCTGATGGCGGATAATGAGTATTCTTTTGTATCGTCTACCATCGTCAAAGAAGTAGCACGGCACGGCAGAGCGGTTTCCAATCAGGTCCCCGATGTAGTGAATGAAGCTCTTTTGAAAAAGTTTCACGGATAAAATTTAAGTCCTAAGAAATATGGCAAAAACCAAATCTACTATATTCTATGCTATTACCCTTTTCGGGTTTGGCTTGTTTGCTTACTACCTGATTCAATTAGGTACAGACTTGGAAACTCATGCGATTATCATAAAGAAAGATGATCCTGAAACTTTGGTACAAGGTATCCTTGCTCAAATCAAACACCCTCTTGCTCTTTTGTTTTTACAAATCATTATCGTAGCGTCTTTTGCCAGGTTTGTAGGATATATATTCTCCAGAAAATTAAATCAACCCAGCGTAATCGGAGAGATTGTTGCAGGTATTTTGCTCGGACCTTCGTTACTTGGGTTCTTCTTTCCTGAGACGATGGGATTTCTTTTCCCTAAAGCAAGTTTGCCTACTCTGGGAACATTCAGTCAGATCGGATTGGTTCTGTTTATGTTCATAATAGGTATGGAACTGGATATAAAAGTTTTAAAGAACAAAGCACATACTGCCGTTATCATCAGTCATGCGAGTATCATTTTTCCTTTTTTTCTAGGAATGATTTTGGCATATTATCTGTACCAGGATTACGCTCCCGACAATATCTCATTTGTATCTTTCTCTTTATTTCTAGGAATTGCGATGAGTATCACCGCTTTCCCTGTGTTAGCTCGCATTTTACAGGAAAGAAATCTAACACGAACTCCGTTAGGTGCCCTTGTGCTTACTTGTGCTGCCGCAGATGATATCACTGCCTGGATTCTACTTGCAATCATCGTCACGATTTCCAAAGCAGGAAGCCTGAATACCGCTCTATTTACAATAGGGCTTTCCTTTGCTTACCTATTGGCAATGTTATTTTTCGTGGCACCTTTTCTCAAAAGATTAGGATCCATCTATATCTCCAGAGAAAATCTTACGAAAACCGCCGTATCGATTATTCTACTGATACTATTTACCTCTTCCTTCTCCACAGAAGTGATAGGAATTCACGCATTATTCGGCGCCTTCCTCGCGGGAGTGGTCATGCCTTCGGAAGGAAACTTAAAAAAGCTGATCGCAGAGAAGATAGAAGATCTTTCCGTAGTTTTATTTCTTCCTATCTTCTTCGCAGTCACAGGACTTCGAACTCAGATCGCACTTCTAAATGACCCAAAACTTTGGGGAGTGCTCGGACTTGTCATTTTGATTGCTGTGATCGGAAAATTTGTAGGAAGTGCGATTGCCGCTCGTATAGCAGGGTCTACTTGGGAAGATTCCTTATCCGTAGGAGCCTTGATGAATACCCGAGGTCTTATGGAACTAGTAGTTTTGAATATCGGATATGATTTAGGAATTTTAAGCCCTGAAATTTTCGCCGTGTTTGTTTTGATGGCTTTGGTTACAACAACGTCTACGGGACCTGCACTGGACGGAATCCAAAGATGGTTTTCCGCGAATAAAAAACTCACTGAAATCAAAAAACCGGAAGAAAACAAGCTCCACGTTGTGGTTGCTTTTGCTCAGGAAAAAATGGGAAAAAGCCTGGTACGATTGGCATATGCATTGTCCGGAAACCAGAAAAAAAACCTGGATATCACCGCGTTGCATATTTCTCCGAACGATTCTTTGACCAACGAACAGTTGACAAATTACAGAGAAGCAAGTTTTGAATCCATCCGAAATACCGGTGCAGAACTCGGAATGGAAGTGAAAACGGAATATAGAACAACGGATAATATCACTTACGAAATCGTAAATTTTGCCAAACAAAATCATTCCAATCTATTACTGATTGGTGCCGCAAAATCTCTTTTTTCCAGAAGCTATACCGGTGGAAAAATCAAAGGAATTTTAAATTATACTCCGGCAACTGTGGGAGTGTTGATCGACAATGGTTTGGAGTCTTACGACAAAGTGGGAATCATTTACCATTCCCCGAATGACCCGATTCTCAAATTTGCGGAAAAATTACTAACCCTTAAAGGCATGAAATCCGCCAAACTCAAGCTAGAGGACATACTTCAACCGGAAACAGACATCAATCCTTACCCTATTTCGGTTTCGAAATTATCCTCTTTTTCAGTTGTGATCATTGACTTGGATACTTGGGATGAGGTAGGTTTCGAAAAAATAGAAGAGTTGCCTACTTCTTTTCTTTTGGTTCGTTTTCATTCCTAAAGATTCGGTTGCTTTTTTGGGTTTTTATGAGGTTCTGGACTTATGGAAAGAACTTTCATCATGCTCAAGCCGGATGCCGTTAAAAATATGCATATCGGCGATATCCTTCAAAGAATCGAAAAAGAAGGATTTAAAATCCTAGGACTTAAGTCCTTAAAACTCAGCCTCGAAGACGCAAAACAGTTTTACAAAGTGCACTCCGCTCGCCCATTCTACAATGACCTTTGCAATTATATGGCATCAGGTCCGATCGTGGCAGCTGCACTGGAAAGACAAAATGCTGTATTGCATTGGAGAGATGTAATCGGTGCTACTGATCCGAAAGAAGCGGCACCGGGAACAATTCGCGCACTATTTGCAGAAAGTAAAGAAGCAAATGCGGTGCATGGTTCTGACTCCGTAGAAAATGCTCTCCAAGAGATTGCTTTTTTCTTCAAAGGTTACGAGCTCAATTAACCCTCATTAGCCGGCTTGTGAAAATCAAGTCGGTATTTGTTCCCAAGTGAGTTCTTTTTTATATCATTTAGAATCCGCAAAATCACTATTCGAGCCTTTCTTTATCCCGACCATTCAAACCATCCTAAAAGGATTTTCTCCCTCACGGGTCAGTGATGCCGCTATTTACAGTTTGCAAGCAGGTGGGAAAAGAATTCGTCCCGCAATAGCAATTAATAGCTATTATGCGAATGATAATTATCCGAAACCGACAAACGATACACATCTAAATAACCTACTTTATCTGTCTGCCGCAATAGAAAGTATACACACTTATTCTTTAATTCATGATGACCTTCCTTCCATGGATAATGATGATATGCGAAGGGGAATGCTGACTTGCCATAAAAAATTCGACGTACCTACAGCAATCCTTGCCGGAGATGCATTGAATTCTCTCGGTTTTTATCTGATCCGTTTTCTCGATTCAGGTGATGCTGACCTTCTGAAAGATTGTTTGAATTATTTACATGAAGGCGCTGGCATTCCCGGGATGATCACCGGTCAAATGGAAGATTTGGAAGAGGAAGGAAAATCCGAAATTTCGGAATATAGAAAAAGCATGTCCGGGGAAGAAAGGCTTCTTTCCATCCACGGAAAGAAAACAGGAGCACTTATTATTGCAAGTTTCCTGTTAGGCAATCGCCTTCGCTCTGATTTCAGAGAAAGAGAAGTAAAGATCAAAGAGTATGCCAAAGAGATCGGAATTCTATTTCAAATCACGGATGATATTTTAGATGTGGAAGGAAGCGCGGAATCTTTGGGGAAAACTCCTGGCAAGGATGCAAATTCGGGAAAACTCACTTACCCCTCTCTTTATGGAATGGAAACGGCAAAAAAAATGCGTGATGATTCCAAAGACAAAGCTTATTCTTATGCAATCAAACTGGAATCGGAAACAAACCAATTCTTCAAAGGATTGCCAAACTACATTGCAGAAAGAAAAAATTAGACTGGATGACAGATTAGTTTCACTGGGGTTATGCAAAGATAAAAAGGAAGCTCTTTCTTTTATTTTATCCGGCTCGGTGCTTGTAAATGACGAACCGGTCACAAAAATCGGATTTCATATTCGCATAACGGACAATATCCGAGTTAGGGAAATCATCAAACAATATGTTTCTCGTGGAGCAAAAAAACTCCTAGGTGCCCTGGAAGCTTTTCCGAAAGCAAATCCCAAAAATAAAATCTGCTGGGATTGGGGAGCCTCGACAGGCGGTTTTACCCAAGTTCTCCTAGAGAAAGAAGCCAAACATGTTTACTCCGTTGACGTAGGTTACGGACAATTGGCTCAGAAGCTGGCCAATCACAAATCGGTTACGGTCTTAGACAGAACTCATATCAAAGAACTAAATTGGGAACTATTGGGTGGCAAATCCGATTCCATCTTTATCACAATGGATCTCAGTTTTATATCTCTGCTATCCGTATTTCCAACAATCACTCGTTTGGCGAAAGAATCTTCGGATACAAATTGGGAAGGAATCAGCCTGCTAAAGCCGCAGTTTGAAGCAAAGGAAAAAGATCTTACCGAGGGAATTGTCAAGGATCCGTTGGTAATTGGTAAAATCATCCGGCAGGTTTGGAGAGAGATTCGAAAACAGGATCATTCCATTAAAATTTTAAGGATCGTGGAATCTCCCATCAAAGGAACGGAAGGAAATAGAGAGTTTTTATTTTGGTGGAGAAAAGAAGGAAAAAATCTTAAGTAAAAACGGAGACTGCTTCTCTCAATTGATCGGTTGTAAAAGGCTTCATTAAATATCCATAGGACGGGTCTTTGGATATTTTTCTTTTATGATCATCATCCAAAAATCCGGTTAAGAATAAAATCGGAACTGAGAATTGATTTTTCAAAGATTCCGCAGTTTCCATTCCGCTGAGAGAACCTTCCAGATTGATATCCATAAGAATCAAATCAGGAACTTTTTCAGAAACAATTTGAAATGCTTCGTCCCCCGAAGGAACTACAGCAATCACGTTGAATCCGAAAGACTCGATCTTCTGTTTGATATTGAGCCCTAGGAACGGTTCATCCTCAACGACAAGGATGTTCTTTTTCATCATATATGCACGATTTTCAACAAGGCTCTCCCTTAAAAGTAAAAATAGCTCAGTGTTTATTAAATACTTTGATTTCCCTGGCTATGTCACTTGACCTTTCCAAATGAATCGCATGTTTCGCGCCTTTCAACCAAACCAACTTACTCCCTGTTATATAGGACTTCATTTTCTTCATCATAGCGATAGGTGTGATTTCATCATTTTCACCTGCGATGATTAGGGTGGGAATTTTTATTCCGCGAATTTTGTCGCCGTGAAAAATATGGTGTTCTTTTTTGAGAGTGTTCTCTTGTAAAAATTGGTTTTCCCAACCGTTCCAAACTGTAACCAAAGTTTTTCGTAATAAAAAGTTCGGTTCAGGACTATCCGACCCATAAAGATGACTAAGAAGTTCTACCACTTGGTTTTCCGTTTTAGGAAATAGCAACTTCTGCATTCTTTCTCTTTCAGGATGAGGAATGCCTCCTGGCGAAAGCAAAATTAATTTTTTAATACATTTGGACTTGTCTGCCAGAACCATATGTTGTGCAATCAAACCACCCATAGAATGACCGACCAAAGTCACATTCTGAAGGTTCAGTTTTTCCAAAGCTTCCAAAAGTAGATCCGCCCAGACGTCAATTTGGAATAGATATTTTATCTTCGGAAGTCTGCTATTTCCATAACCGGGATGGTCAAAAGAAATAATCCTCTTTTTGTCGCCTAATAAATCTTTGATGATTCTTCTAAAGCCGAAACTATGATCCAAAAGTCCGTGTAAAAAAACAACACAGTCCTTCTCATCGGTTTGGAAGTCCCAAAAAAATAGAGAATGCCCTCCCAGATCTACGTATCTCGGAATGCCTTCCATATTTTTCATTGATTTGCTTCGTTGAAATTGATAATTTCGGTAGATGATTCTATAGATAAAAGAAAACATACTTTTTAAGAGATCCGACCGTCATATTATGATTGAACAAACGAATTCATTACTTCCGCTGATTCAAAGTCTTTTCTTACCATCCTATGAAGGCTTTCTATTAGTCGATTCTAAAAGTTATCGAATTCTAATCGCAAACCCTAGCATTGAAAAACTTTTGGGATTTTCTGCCGCGGAGTTACCCGGACTCAAACTGGAAAGAATTCTTCCTCAAAACGGTCTGTTTGTACGAATGATCAATGTTTTAAACGAACATGAAATTAATAAAAAAGTCCTTTGGCAATTGAGGAAAAAAAACGATGAATTGATTCATATTGAATTTATGTTACAGCGGCAAACTTTGCCTGATGATTCTTTGGAATGCATTGCCATCTACGTAGAAGATAAATCCGCCATTAAAGATTTGGAAGTTCAGATCAACTTTACACAAAATCTATTTCAAGCCATCCGCGAAGTCAAACAAACCATTCAGGAAGATAAAGAACCGAATTTAATTCTTCAAACCGCATGTATTTTTCTACAAAAAGCAAAACAATATGATTTCGTCTGGGGAGTCTTAACAAATGAATTTGAAAACCATATTGAATTTTTTGAAAAACAGTCATTAGGCTTAATTCATAAATCCGTAGTGGACTTTTTTAATACGCCCGAAACCTCAATGCCTATGAAAACTTTATTGGAAAAAACCAATAGTAGTCCGTTCTCATATTCAAACAAAGAAGATAAGTATAAAGATTGGTGCAAAGAATTCAAATATTCCGGCGTCATGTACGGATTCTGTTTTCCGATTTCTTGGAACAATTTAATATATGGTGGTCTGGAAATCATATCCTTTCAGGAAAATCCGTTCACCCCCGATGAAATCAGTATTATCAATGAAATAGCAGTCGATATCGGATTCGCGATATTTTCCAAAATCAATGAAGAAGAAAGATACAAAGTACTAAAGAAAACCAGATACCAAGGGAAATTATTAGATACGATCGAAATTCCTATTTTTACTTTAGATCAGTATCTTAGATTGGAATATGCAAATGATACCGCCATAAAAACTCTGGGAATTTCATTCCAAGAATTAAAAACAAAAGATCTGCTAGGTTTATTTCATTTGGAAGATGAGATTGTTTCTTCCATACTTCAGGAATCAGTCAATAAACAGATCATTGTTAAAAACTACAACAATGAAGAAATTTCGATGATGTTTCAGTCATCCATTATCCGAGATGATAATGGTGATTTTCAAGGACTCATGGTTATTTTATTCAATCTTACCGAACTGGCACATGCGGAAGAGGCGCTTAGAAATTCCGAGGAAAGACTAAGAACTATTTTTGCAACGATGAACAACGGTATTGTGGTGGTAAATGATGAAGGCATTATCCTTGATATTGCGCCGATTTTTAAATTTTTACTATTTCAAGTTGTTCCCATCGAAGCGGGAGATTTTGTATTTTCCTTTTTGGATAAAGTACATCAGGACTTATTTAAAAACACGATTCAGCAAGCGCAAAGAAGTTTAACCATTCAAACCAGAGATTTTTTCTACACAATTCTAAACGAAGAATATTCCTTCCAAGTAAGATTCATACCGATCAAACGGTTTTCCAATCTGGAAAGAGTTGTCATGCTGGTTTTTACAGATACGACGGAAGCAAAAAGACTTGATCGCCAATTGATCGAATCCATGAAATTCGTAAGTATCGGAGAGATAGCGGCGGGACTCGCTCATGAAATCAATAATCCGTTACAAAGCGCCTTACTTTATTTAGACGACTTAATTGTTGTCGAAGAAGAAGATCCGGCAGAAAGAAAATTAATCTTAAAAAAGATCGAGTCTGCGAATTTACGAATTCGGGATTTGGTGAGGGCACTTTTGGATTTAGGTCGTGTCGAAAGTCCCAACCGGGATTTGGTTTCTCCTTATTATATTTTAGTAAGAGCGAGCGAGCTAGTCGAAGTAAGTTGTAAAAAAAAGGGAATTGAATTTACCCGTCATGCAGGTCCGAATTTACCCGGAATCTTTGTTCGCTGGCAAGAGATAGAACAAGTACTAATTAATTGCGTTGTAAACTCAATCAACGCTATTTCCGAAATGGAAAACCCGGTTCCGAATCCGAAAATAGAAATTGGAATTGATCTTGTAAGGATTAGTAAAAAAGATTGGGTAGTGTTTTCTATTGAAGACAATGGTCCCGGTATGAGTGAAAATGTAATCGAGCGCGCCTTTCTACCCTTATTCACAACAAGAAGAGAGAAACAAGGTACCGGACTAGGGCTTTCCATCTCAAAAAAAATTATCAATGACCATGAAGGTGATATTTCCATTAAATCAAAATTAGGAGAAGGAACTAAGATCGAGATATTACTTCCTGCGCATGTAGAAACCAATGAGTAAAATTCTAGTCATCGACGATGAAGAAGAAATACGCATCGCCTTAAAGCGTGTATTAACCCGTGAAGGGTATGAAGTCGTATTATCCGCATCGGTTTTAGATGCGATAGAAAAGGTAGATTCGAATAAAGACTTCAGTTTAGTAATTTCTGATATTATGATGAAAGGAAAAAACGGAATTGACTTCATTCAATACGTCTCGGAATCGAACAAAAATCTTCCCGTTATTCTAATTACGGGAAATCCCAATCTAGCTACTGCCGAATCCGCAGTCAGATTCAAAGCATTCGAATATATCTCAAAACCGGTAGATCGATTTCAGATTCTTTCCGTTGTAAAACGTGCGATCGATTCCAAAACAAAGATAGATGTAGATGCGGAAAAATTACACCAATCCGAGATCATGGAGAAAGTACTACGGTCTCAGTATCTTGATCTTAACAGGCAAAATGCGGCGATTTTAAACGCAACTTCAGATGCAGTAATTACAATTGATTTTAATAAAACCATCGTTTTCGCAAATTTCGCGGCTTTTGAAATGTTCCATTATCCTTCTCCTGCAGATTTGATCGGCCAAACGGTTCAAGTATTGTTCACAGAAAACAAAATGGATAAATACATAGATAGAATCCAGGAAGTGATGGGCAAAAATCAAAAAAAACAAGCATACCAACAAGCGGACGTTACATTAAAAAGATCCGATGAAACTACTTTTGTTGCCGATGTGGCGATCTGTACTTATATTCTAGACGGCGAATCTTACTTTACAGGCGTTATTCGAGATGTTACTCAGAAAAAAATGATGGTAGAGCAGTTAATTGATTCTGAAAGAAGGGCTTTTTTATCTACCGTAGCTGCGAGCATAGGCCACGAAATTAACAATTCACTAACCGCCATACAAGGATTTGTTGAAATGGCAACGAAGGAAACAGCTGAAGCCAGCTTGAAAGATAGAGCTTTGCAAGTAACATTAAATCAAACGCAAAAATTGCAAACTTTGACTTCCAATTTACTACAACTGGGAAAATCTTCGAAAACACGTTCGGAAACAATCGAATCCATAGATGTAAACAAAGTAGTCTCTCATGTTTTGGAAGTATTCAAAGAGACTGCCCGTTTGAAATACTGCCAAATCAATTGGGAACCAGGAGAAAAACTTTCAATCAAAATCAATCCTGATCAATTCAGTTTGTTATTATCAAATATTTTATTAAACGCGGCAGATGCGACCAAGAATACCGGAACCATTTCCATTCAGGCTTTCAAAGAAAGAGGATCTGTTCACCTATCCATTACAGACGACGGATACGGAATGACGGAAGAGGTCATTTCAAAAATTTATGAACCTTACTTTACTACAAAAGAATTGGGTAGAGGAACAGGACTTGGAATGTTTGTAGTGAAGCAAATTATCGACTCCTTCGGAATTAAATTGACCATCAGCTCTGAACCGGAAAAAGGTTCCGTATTTACTTTTATTTTCTCCAACTAAAATCATTTTTAAACAGATAGCTATGACCAATATTCTTTCGAATGAAATATCAGATTATTTGGATTCCTTATACCATGAAAAGTATAAGATCCTACCTTTACAGGAAGAAGCGTCCACAAGAAAGTATTTTCTAATCGAAACGAGAGATGCGAAAGAAGTACTTTGTGTTGATCAGAAATTAAATCGGGACTTTATTGAGATTACAAAATTTCTACGCGCCAATCAAGTTCGTACCCCCGAAGTGATTCGAACGAATGAGGAATTAAATTTAACATTTATTAGCTGGGAAGGAAAGAATGATCTGAGTAATTTAAGCCTGGATCAATATAAAAAGCGACTCCCTGAAGCATTGAATTTAATTTTAAAACTCCAAACCCTGGAACCGCCTCAAATTGTTGCAGAGCGACGATTTGATCTGGAAAAGCTTATGTTCGAAATCAACCTCACCGTTGAAAAATTTCATGCTATAAAAACAATTTACGGTTTAGAAACGGAAATCACCGACGAAGCTAAGTATTTTTTAGAGGAAACAGCAGGCTATTTGGACAAACACCCTGTGAACGTTTTCACTCATAGAGACTTTCATTGTAGAAATATTCTTTTGAATGAGGAAAACGGTTTAACCTTGATTGATTTCCAGGATGCAAGAATGGGAATTCCCCAATATGATCTGGTTAGTTTGATCTATGACGCCTATTACCCACTAACAAAGGAATATCGCTCCGAATTGATCGATTATTTCCGAAAACGCACCATAGGAAGCGATAAAAAATTCAGAGAAAGTCTGTATCTGCAAGCTTTACAAAGATCTTTCAAAGCATTAGGAACTTACTTCAGAATGGTGGCTGATGAAAAAAAAATGAAATTTAAACCATCGGTTCTTTCCTGTTTGCAACAACTGGAAGAAATAGTTCAAATAGGAATGTTCGCCGATTCCATTTATGTTTTTATTCGTTCTTTGAGAAACGAATTAGCAAAACATCCCGAATTCAGATCTATACCAAATTTCTTATGAAAGTTTTCTTTTTAGCGGCAGGTTTTGGGAAAAGAATGGGAGATTGGACCAATGATACTCCGAAACCATTATTAAAAATAGACGGTATTTCCTTTTTGGACTATTCTTTTTATCTGGCAAACCAATGGAAGCTCAAGGACGGTTGGATCAACGTACATTACTTAGGTGAAAAAATCATAGATCATTTGAAAAATTTCAAAGGATTGAAATTACAAATCTCTTTTGAAAAAAAGGAAATTTTGGGAACAGCGGGAGGAATTAAAACTGCATTTCATAAGAATATTCCGAACGAACCGATTTTGCTGATGAATCCTGATACTCTTTTATTTCCGGAGTCCGATTTCAAAATCCGAAAAAATCTTCCCGTTCACTCGAAAATCCATCTTTATTTACAGAAATTGAAACCTAACGAAAATTATACTAAAATTCATTTAACCTATGACGGAAAAATTGAGTTTGGATCGGGAGATTATTATTATATCGGACTTTCCATTCTTGATCCGAGTGTATTCGATGAAGTTCCCGTAAATACCCATTACAATTTGTCCGCCATATTTAAGGATCTCGCAAAAACAAATCAAATCACCGGAGAAGTATTCAAAGGAACAAGTTTGGATCTAGGGGAACGAAAATTATACGAAGATTCTATAAATCAAAATATTTTCGGAGAAAAAAAAACATCCATTTTAACATTTATCGAAGATTCTTTTACGAATTGATTCTTATATTTTAAGTAATACGATTAATTCCCGAAATTGTCCAAGATTTCCTTTCTTCTCGCTTCATATCCCTTCTTTCCAAGCAAAGCAAACATATTGTTTTTGTAATCTTCTACACCAGGCTGATCAAAAGGATTTACACCTAACATATAACCAGAAATCCCACAAGCGAATTCATAAAAATACATAAGTTCTCCCAAAATCTCTTCGCTCAATCTGGGAATTTTAATCTGCAAACAAGGAACCTCTCCGTCAGAATGGGCAATCAAAGTTCCAAGCACTGCTTGGTCGGACACTTCGGATAATTTTTTTCCGGCCAAATAATTCAATCCGTCCAGGTCTTCCGTTTTTTCTGTCATATAAAGATCATACTTGGGAGTTTCGATCTGGATAACGGTTTCAAATAAATTACGTTCCCCCTCTTGCAAATATTGTCCCATCGAATGTAAATCGGTTGTGAACAGAACTCCTGCAGGAAAAATTCCTTTTTTATCTTTGCCTTCACTTTCTCCGTATAATTGTTTCCACCATTCTATAAAATACGCAAGTGAAGGAGAGTAACTTACCATTACTTCCGTTTTTTTACCTAGTGAATAAAGTGCGTTTCGATAACTGGCATAAACACAGGCTGGATTTTCCTTTGGTAAAGAATCTTTTGAAAGCTCTGCTTCCATATTTTTTGCTCCTTCCACAAGTTTATTGATGGAAAAACCGGCGGCAGCAATCGGCAATAACCCAACAGGCGTTAAAATAGAATACCTCCCGCCTACATCATCTGGAATAGTAAATGTTGGAAAATGATAATCGTCTGATAATTTTTTTAAAGCACCTTTGGATGCGTCCGTTGTGGAAAATACCCGGTTTTTAACTCCTTCTTTGCCATATTTACGCTCCAAAAGAGAAAGTAACAAACGAAAGGCGATCGCTGGTTCGGTAGTTGTCCCCGATTTGGAAATTACATTTACTGAAAATTCTTTTGTCTCCAGAAAGGCAAGTAGCTGAGCATGATAATCGGAATCCAAATGATGACCGGCGTACAAAATCCTAACCCCTTTTTTCGGTACTTCTAAATTTTGAAATGGTGAAGACAAAGCCTCAATGACGGCACGTGCCCCTAAGTAAGAACCTCCTATTCCTACTACCACAAGAAACTGCGAATGACTTTGGATGATTTCCGCTGCCTCTCGAATTTTTGTTAACTCGGAAGAACTGATGGAAGAAGGAAGTTTTACCCAACCCAAATATTCATTCCCTTTTCCGGTCATGGAGAGAAGCGTATCTTTTGCCTTTGATGCATTTGAAAACTGAGTATTTATTAGCGAATCAGATATAAATTTGTCTGTAAATTGAGTTGATAGTTTTAAATTCGCCATTTGTAAATAACCTCGAAAAGAGAAAAAAATCCTTAGTAAAAATAGAGTGAATAAGTAACTGTGTAAACAAAATTTGGAAATTCCGATGCCATCGCAACCAGATCTTTTTCTAGAATTTTTAAATCAATTCGAAGGCAATCAAGATACGATCCGCCATTTCCAGGCACCTGCGCGTATCAATATCATCGGCGAACATGTGGATTACCTAGGCGGAATCGTACTCCCCGCAGCCATTGATTTTTCCATAGAGTGTTTGATTCGCCCCAAAGATAACAATTCGATTATATTATACTCTAGTGACTTTGATCGCAAAACAGAAATAAACCGACCTTTTCGAAACTCAAAAGAAAATCCATGGGCAGATTACATTGCAGGCGTAATATTGGAATTGGAATCCTTAGGCCATCCCATTTCGGGATTCGAAATGCTCATCAAAGGAAACATTCCTCAAGGTGCAGGACTATCCTCTTCGGCTGCGCTGGAAGTTTTGATCGGATATTCACTTTCCACAGTTTTTCAAATCAAATTGACCAGACCCGAAATTGCCCTTATCGGACAAAAGGCCGAAAACAATTTGGTTGGAATGAAGTGCGGGATCATGGATCAATTTGTCATTGCCAATGGAAAAAAAGATCATTGTCTGTCTTTGAATACGGATTCTCTCGAATTCAATTATCACCATTTCGATTTGGGAGAAAATGAATTTTATCTCATCAATTCGAACGTAAAACACAGTTTAAAAGACAGCGAATACAATACCCGCAGAAAAGAATGCGAATCGGCATTGTCCAAAATTACCAGGATCAATTCTCAAATCACAAATTTGTATTCGTTTAGCATAGATAAGGCGGAATGGGGAAAATTCGATTTTACCGAAAATGAAGCGAAGCGAGTCATGCATGTGACATCAGAAAGAGAGAGGACAAAATCAGTTATCTTGGCTCTTTCATCGGGAAATTACGTCGAAGTAGGTAAATCTTTGTACGAATGCCATTGGTCTTTGTCTCAAAACTTTGAAGTTTCTTGTGAAGAAATCGATGCGATCGTAACTTTATTACGCGATCAGGGAGCAATTGGGGCTAGAATGATAGGTGGGGGCTTCGGAGGATGCGTACTTGTTCTGGATAAAGCTGTAAATTTTTTCAAAACTAGCTTCGAATTAGAAAAAAGTTATCAACAAAAGTTTGGGTATTCGGTAGAGTTCTACAAGTTTAGGATTTCTGACGGCGTTAAAGAGATTACACATTCATGAGCGAAAATTGGAACGATTATGCGATAGAAGCAGGTGACTTTAAAATGGAAGTCATAGAAAAGAACAGAGTTCTACTCCCTCAGACGGCAATTGTTTTTGAAGTTTCCGGGGAAATCAACTTGTACAATTCCCAAGCCATCAAAGAAAACCTGGAAAGACTGATCGAAAAAGGAATCGTACATATTTTTTTATATTTGGAATTGGTCTCCTATATAGATTCCTCCGGGCTTGGTGCATTTTTAGGAATCCATTCCAAATTATCGAAAGTGAACGGATTCATTCGTCTGGTTTCCCCTTCCGAAAAAGTCCGTTATGTGTTAGAGTTAACAAAACTGAAAAGCCTTCTCCAAATTTTTCCTACTTTAGAAGCAGCTTCGGAAGTTTTTTAATTAAAAGTAATTAGGAAAAAGATAACTTAATTTTTTCATCTGCTCTGGATTTCTTTTTTCCGGCGCGGTAATGATAGAGTATTTCGTACTTTCCTTGAGAGACTGATCATCGCTCAAACCTATTTGATCAATCAAAACGGATAAAAGCTTTTTAGATGCTTCCGCATTTTTTAATAAGTTTTGAATCACCATCTCAACAGTCACATGTGCTTCATCTTCTTTCCAACAATCATAATCCGTAGCAGTACATACCATCTGATAAACAATCTCCGCCTCACGGGCCAATTTTGCTTCGGGAAGCACGGACATATTGATGATATCTCCCCCGAGAGAACGATACATATGTGATTCGGCTCTTGTGGAAAAAAGAGGTCCTTCCATACAAACAAGTGTTTTGCCAATATGAACGTTTAACCCCAATGATTTGGCAGCGGATTCCGCTTTTTTGGCGAGGCTTGCAGAAAAAGGATCTGCAAAAGGGGCATGCGCCACAATTCCGTTTTCAAAAAAAGTGGCATGTCTAAGTTTTGTTCTATCAATGATCTGAGAAGGTATAATAAAATCCAAAGGATGAATCTCCTCTCTTAAACTTCCTACAGCACTGAACGCGATAATTTCTTCAACACCTAAGTTCTTTAAGGCGGCGATATTCGCTCTTGCAGGAACCTCAGTAGGACTTAAAAAATGTCCTCGCCCATGTCTCGGTAAAAATGCGATTTCTTTTCCCTTAAATACTCCAATCGTAATTGTGTCCGATGGTTTTCCCCAAGGAGTTTCCGGTTGAACCTCTCCCTTGATTTCCATACCTTCTAAAGAATACAATCCGCTCCCGCCGATGACACCTATCTTTACTGTCCCACTCATAAGATTACCTCTCGAAAGCATGTTGAAATTTATCTTTTTAGTTGCATTCGTTTTTTTAAGAATCAAATTAGAGTTTGCCGAAAAGGAGAATTCATGAGCCTAAAGAAAAAACTTACTACCGTTTGTATTACATCCATCATCCTTCTATGTTTTGGAACCGACGCCGATCCTAGTTTTGATTCTTCAACGGAAGAAGACCGCAAAAACGTCAGTGTTACTATTTATAACGGCGGAGTAGGACTGGTCAGAGAAACAAGAAATATAGATCTTCCCAAAGGAATTCGCATTTTAAGATTCGAAGATGTTCCTTCGCAAATCATCCCTCAAACCGTTCGGGTCAAAGCCACCGATCCGAAAAAACTCACAGTATTCGAACAAAATTATGAATACGATCTTATTTCTCAAGAAAGACTCTTGGAGAAATATATAGGCAAAGAAGTTACCATTTATAGAGATTCCTATGAAAAAGGGAAAGAAATTCCGACCAAGGCAACTCTCATTGCAAATAACGGAAGCCCTGTTTATAAAATCGGAAATGAAATCTCCCTTGGATACTACGGAAGAGTCACCGTTCCCACAATCCCGGACAATTTATTCGCCAAACCAACATTAGTTTGGAAATTAAAAAACGACACTGAAAAAGAACAGGAATTGGAAGTATCCTACCAAACACACGGAATGAGTTGGTCCGCCGATTATATCCTGGTTTTGGAAAAAAACGAAGAAGAAGCAGGACTGAATTCCTGGGTCACTTTGAACAATACTTCGGGAACCAGATTTTCCAATGCAACGTTGCAATTGGTTGCCGGAAAAGTGCAATTGGTGTCCAATCGTCCTCAACATGCACCTGCTATGCGAACAACAAAAAAGTCGATGGAAAGCGAGGCATACAGCGATGCGGCTCCGGAATTCCAACAGGAAAATCTTTCCGAATACTATTTATACACTTTAGACCAACCGACAACGATCGGTTACAATCAGACCAAACAAGTTCAGCTTTTCCAAACAGACAATGTAGGAATCAAAAAATATTTTGTTTTCGAAAATCTCCCGATGTATGAAGGAAATGAAAAAAATTTCAACAACGCAGATGTGAAATACATTTTCAAAAATTCCAAAAACAACAACTTAGGACGCCCTCTTCCGTCCGGTACAATTCGGGTCTTTAAGGCGGATTCGAAAGGCAGACAACAGTTATTAGGCGAAGACACAATTGACCACACTCCTGAAAACGAAGAAGTCAGAATCAAAACCGGTCAGGCATTCGATGTAGTTGCCAATGGAAAGAGAACCTCTTTCGAAAACTTTAAAATTTCCGACGGAAACAAAGCATCCTATTCCGTAGAAATTAGAAACAGAAAAAAAGAAAATATCGAGGTGCGCTTTTATGCTTCCCTTTGGGGAGATTGGACAATGACCAAGTCTTCTCATAAATTTATCAAAGAATCTTCTACAAAAACCTATTCCGATGTTCCGATCAAAGCGGGGGAAACGGTTAAAGTCGATTATACGATCGAGACAAAATACTGGTAAACTCAAATGATTGATGAAAGAAGTTTTCTTAAAAAACAGTTCTCAATAAGAACACCTTGACAAATAATTTAATCTTAGATAATTTGATATTAAACTAATGGGAACAAAATTCAAAGGCTCCAAAAAAGAGATCCATGCTCTAGATGCTTTTATTAAGCTGAAAAGAGCCGCTGAATCCGTATCTTCCCGTCTCATTGCGGATTTTGCAAAGAGCAATGTAACCGAAAGTCAATTCGGTGTGTTGGAGACTTTGCATCATCTAGGTCCTCTTTGTCAAAAAAGCTTAGGTGACAAAATCCTAAAGAGCACGGGCAATATCACCTTGGTGATAGACAACTTGGAAAAAAGAGGGCTGGTAGATCGGGTTCGAGACACTCAGGATCGTCGTTACATTACAATTCATCTTACCATCGAAGGTAAAAAGTTAATTGAATCCATGTTTCCCGATCATGTAAAACGAGTTACCGAAGAATTTTCCGTACTATCTATTGACGAACAGGAAACTTTGGGTAATATCTGTAGGAAGTTAGGAAAAAAGGATCATCACAATGAATAAAGCAGCGATTGTAGTTCGTTACATCTTAGGAACCATTTTCTTCGTATTCGGATTAAACGGTTTTTTTCAATTTTTACCCACACCCCCTATGCCGGAAGCAGCAGGAACATTTATCGGAGGAATGATCAGCTCAGGTTATTTGTTCCCTCTTCTCAAAGGCACCGAAGTGTTGGCCGGAGCGGCCTTACTTGCAAATTATTACGCTCGTTTGGCGCTAGTCATATTAGCTCCGATCACGATCAACATCTTTCTATTTCATGCCTTCTTAGCACCGGAAGGATTGCCGGTTGCAGTTATTTTAATTGCCGGTAATATCTTTTTAGCATACTTTCATAGAGACGCATTTGCATCGGTCCTTGTTGCAAGACCCAGACCGAAAAGTTAATCAATCTCTATAGTCCATAACCAAACGGAACCCCGCTCTTCTATCTTCCGATAGATTCGGGATTCCGCCGTAAGAACGTGCAATCGAACTTGAATTTTTTGCATTTTCAGAGAAAGAACCACCTCTCACTACTTTGTAGATTTTCCCGAAGGAAAAACTTTTCAAATGATGTCCTGGATAAAGCTCATACCAGCTGGAAGTCCATTCGGGAGCATTCCCACACATTCCTATGGCTCCATAAGGACTACTCCCTTCCGTAGACAATTCGTAAACAGACATTGTTTTTCCCCATTTGGATTCCCGGCAATTGCATAATAAAGAATCGAATTCATCACCAAATGGATATTTTGTGGTAATGATCTGATAGGATATTGTTTCATCCCTATTTGTATACTCTATGACTCCCGGACCTCGGGATGCTTTTTCCCATTCCCATTCGCTGGGAATTCTTTTGCCTACCCAGATGGCATATTTTTCCACTTCCCTGTAAGTCAGATTTACAACGGGGTGGTCTTCTTCTCCGGCCGGAAATTTGCCACCTAACCAATTTGTGGGCGATCTGCCGTTTGTCTGTTTCAGAAAATACATATATTCGGCATTGGTAACTTCGTATTTATCAATATAGAAAGACGGAATTTCTTTCAAATTGCCGAGCTTAGGATCATTATAATAAGGGTTGAAATTATCCGAACCGGAATCGGTTCCTTGTCCATATAAAAACAATCCGCGAGTTACAAGAACCATTTCCTTTCTATCTTTGGGATGGATGACCGATTTGCGGGGAGGAGTGTATCTTCCTTTGAAATATCCGCCCGGTTCAACATAAAAATCCTCTTCCACATAACTTGCAATATACGAATCTGTAGTAATTGCGGAGATTTTGGAGTTTGCATCGGGAGAATAATCTCCTACGAGAACTACTTCGAAATATTTGTCCTTCGGATGTATGTTCTTTTCTTCCCAGATGGTTTCTCTCAAAAGAAAAGTTCCGATGGGGAGGTTGGTTTCTTTTTGATAAACAGGGTAATCCTTTTTTGTTTCAAAAAGTGATTTCAGTTCGGTATTGGAATATTTTGCAATTTTTTGATTTCTATAAATGCGTATTTTGATCCAAAGCCGGTTTTTGTAGACTCCGGTCACATCTCCTTTCCAAAGTTGGACCTTTTTCTTTGTCGTAGCAAAAGGAGAAACTTCCTCGTCTTCCACATTCTCTTGAGAATAAAACGAAACGGGAAAATACAGCAAAATCAAAATTAAAATGAATAAGCGATTCATAAGCTCTGTCCCTATTATCGACCACTTTCGTCGAAAGCTTTTGATTGAATTTTTTTGACAATGTGTACAATGGCTTTCGAAGGAAATCAAACGAAGTGATTCAATTTCAATATAAACGGGAAAAAAACAACATCCTGATTTCCTTAAAAACGGATTCTACCCAATACGGCACATTCCATCGCATAGCGACTATTATTTATGCCCTAAAACTAGACATTTTATCGGGGGAATTGGGCACAATTGAGGAAAACGGGGTACAATTTACCGTAGATTCCTTCATTCTGCAGGCAGAAGACAATAATACAACCCAAGCGGCATTTCAACTGGGTGTGATGATGGATTCTCTTTTTTCCCAAAATGCCAAATTCGAAGAGATTTTGGAAAAACTGCAAATTCCCGAACCCGCCATAGGAACTTTTTTCAAAGAAAGTCCTGAATTTATTTTCACGGACTTAACAGAAAAGAATCAAACTTGTTTGTATTTGGAATCGAGTGCAGGGCGGGGGCTTTTGTATTATGTTTCCCGGATTTTGATGGAAAACAAAATCAATATTATCTCCGCAACGATTGAGACGGATCAACAATCCGGACGCGCCAAAGATAGTTTTTACTTAACAAGTGCAGGCGGTGCTATGTTCGCTTCAACTCCTCTTTCCGAAAAAATCAGAAACGAAATTTTAGCACCGCTGCAAACCAAAACAGTTTAGTTTTTACAAAGCACCTTGTTTTTGTTAGTTTTTGGTTCTGCGAAATTCGCACCAGTTTCCAACTTAACCGCAATTGCTTTGCTCTTTGATTTTACCGATTCATTTCCGGACCAGTATTTATCATCATTCTTTAACTCTTTAGGAGCATTTTTTGCAAAATCAGCAAGCTCTCCCTTGGAAGGAAGATTTGCACCGATTCCTTTGCAATAGGAAGAAGCATCAGACCAAACTTTCTTTTCGATTTTATCTACTAAAAAATTGGATGTCGCCGCTTTTGCTGCTTCTTCCGGAGCGGTAGGAGCTTCCGTAATCGCTTCAGTTTTTTTCTCTTCCACTTTTGGTGCTTCCACTTTCGCTGGTCCAGCTACAGGGGTTTGATTCTTCTTTGCAGAATATTTCGCATAACCTAGATAACCGATTGCTACTACACCTGCTAAAACTAGAAATAGATATACTCCATTTCCTGTTTCTGATTTTTCACTAGTTTCTGAAGTCGATTTAACTGCAGATTGCAATGACGTATGAGCGGATTCATCGCTCGCAAAAAGAGAACCAGACTCTTCTCTTACCGATTGTTTTTTTACCGAATTCTTCTTTGCGGCCGGCTTTTTAGCGGCTGCTTTTTTCTTAGCGGCAGAAGATGATTTTTTCGTTGCCATATAGAATATCCTTATTGCCGAGACAATTGTTATATTAGTTATCACATAAATTTAAAAAAAGCTGAAGAATATCTTTTCATTTTTGATTTTTTTTTAAATTTTTTTAAGTGTATTCCGCTTTCTCATCCAGAAACTAGCTTTTTAGATGAAGCAAATTCGAATTGGTTTGGTAGGTGTAGGTACTGTCGGTTCCGGACTCCTTCAGCTCCTGGAAAAAAATCGGGAGATTATCAAAGAAAGAAACAATCTGGATGTCCAACTGGTTGCCATTGCGACCCGTACACCGGAACGTGCAAAAGCGTATACCTCTCTCCCTGTTTCAAATGATGTGATCTCCATTACCACCCGACCTGATGTGGATATCGTCGTCGAATTGATAGGTGGAACCACTACGGCATTCGATGTAGTACATTCTGCACTGAGACACGGCAAAACAGTGATCACAGCCAATAAAGCGCTCCTTTCCGAAAAAGGAGACGAACTATTTTCCCAAGCTTGGAAAACCGGGGTCGAATTAGGATTCGAAGCCGCTGTCGCAGGCTCTATCCCTATCATCCGTACTCTCAGAGACGGACTCTCCTCTTGCGAATTCGAAGTACTTTGCGGAATATTAAACGGAACCACCAATTTTATCTTAACAAAAATGGAAGAAGAGAATTGGGACTATTCCGCTGCTTTGAAAAAAGCCCAAGACTTAGGATTTGCGGAAACGGATCCTACCTTTGATGTGGAAGGGATTGATGCAGGTCATAAAATTTCGCTGCTCTCCTCTCTAGCCTTTCGGGAAAAGGTTCCTTTCGGAGACTTACAAGTAGAGGGAATTAGTAAATTAAAATCTATTGATATTCTATCCAGCAAGTCTTTGGGCTATAGAATCAAATTATTGGGTATTTCCAAAAAAACTTCAGGCGGGATTTTAACAAAAGTTCATCCTACACTCGTTCCTTTAAATCACCCTCTTGCCAACGTGATGAACGAATTCAATGCAGTGTATTATAAAACTGTTGAATCCGGTGCGGGAATGGTGACAGGAAAAGGTGCAGGTGCACTTCCTACTGCGAGCGCCGTACTTGCCGATTTGATTTTTTATGCGTCCAAATTCGGGGTCAAAGATTCCATCATTGAAAATAATATTTTTCCAAAATCGGAAAAAGCTGAGGAAAAGGAAAATGCAGCCCGCTACTATTTACGCTTTTCCACATTGGACAAACCGGGGGTTCTTGCCGAAATTGCAAAAGTATTAGGCAAAAACAATATTTCTATAGCATCTGTTCAACAAAAGGAAGCAGACAAGGAGCCAGTCCACGTAATTGTTCTCACTCATTCTGCAACAGAAGGTGATTTCAAAAAATCAATCGAAGAAATTGATGAAATGTCTTCCATCATAAAAGAAAAAACAGTAGCCATTCGTTTGCTTGAAAACTTATAATTAAAACTGCCACCCTTTCATGGAAACTTTAGAATTTTCCTCTCTCACTTTAAGCATCGAAACCTTTGAAATCAAAGAAGATAAAGTCTTACTTGTCTCTTTCAACGGTCAAATCACAAATACAAATGCTTATGAAATCAACCAGAGTATTTCTCAAATTTTCAAAGGAAATATATTCAATCTGATTTTGGATCTGACCAATCTGCAGTACATCAATAGTATCGGTGTCGCAACTTTACTTGGAATGATCAAAACCGTTGAACAAAACGGAGGTGTGATGTTGCTCGGAGGTCTAAATCACTTTTTGGAAAACGTGATCAAATTGATGGATCTGCCGAAGCATGTGAAAATCCATCAAAGTAAGGAAGAAGCAATCAAAAACTGGCCAAATTAAGAGGCCAAAACCTTTTCCTGTTTTCCCATCCAAAGTCTTGATTCAATCAAACTCAATAGTTCGCTCAAACCTAATTTAGTAATAGCTGAGACTAAAATTTCCTCATCATTTTTTAATTTCTCAAAAAACTCAGGATCCAAATTATCTGCTTTGTTATAAATCACAAGCCTTGGAATTTCGTGCAAGTTAAGGCCGTTTAGGATTCCGTCCACTGCTTCCATTTGCTCTGTATAGTTCGGATTGGAAATATCAACCACGTGCATAAGCAAATCAGCATCTCCTAATTCTTCTAAAGTGGCTTTGAAGGCCTGAGAAAGATCTGGGGGAAGGTCGTGAATGAATCCAACCGTATCGGAAATAATGATTTCTCTTTCCTCCGGAAAACGAATCCGCCTTGTTGTCGGATCAAGAGTAGCAAATAGTTTATCTTCTGCGATCACTTCCGAATTGGTAAGCGCATTGAGAAGAGTGGACTTTCCCGCATTTGTATAACCGACAATCGCAACGATAGGAACTTCATTTCTGGTACGTGCTTTTCGATTGAGTTCACGTCTTTTTTTCAAAGATTCCAATTCAATTTCAAGCCTTGTGATCTTTTCCTCTACCCTTCGTTTTCCGATTTCCAGTTTCGTTTCACCCGGTCCTCTTCCACCAATACCACCAGTTAGGCGAGACATATTGTCGTCCAACTCGGAAAGACGGTTTTTTAGGTACTTCAATTGGGCAAGTTCCACTTGGAGTTTACCATCTCTGGATTTTGCATTTTTGGAAAAGATATCCAAAATGAGTTGAGTCCTATCTATGATTTTTAAATCCGTAGCATCAGAAATTTTTTTTGCCTGTGCAGGAGCAAGTTCCAAATCAAAAATCAAAAGTTCAATGTCTTTGTGGACGGATTTTAAAATGATCTCTTGCAATTTTCCTTTTCCAACAACTGTGGAAGGATCGGCCGCTTTTTTTTGGATATAAACATCAACTACATGAATATCAGCGGTTTTACAAAGCTCCCGTAACTCGTCCATGGAATGTTCCGGTGTACGTCGCATCTTTCTTGCATCATAAACTCCCACAAGGAAAGCCCGATTGAATTTTTGCGATTCTTTGAGATTTGAATTTTTTTTAGTGAATTCCGTTTCTAGCGCTTGCACTTCATCAGCATAACCTTCTATTAGCTGGCCTGGAAATCTTCGTTTTTCCAAAACCCAAGGATCCGCAGCATCGGGATCAGGGTTAATATATGCAGAATAAAAATACTTGGGAATTCCTTCGGAATCCACAACGGCAGCGGTGATGGAATCAAAACGATTCAATACCAAGTCCATCAGATCTTCCTGATTGAGTGCTTCGTCCTTGAGATGGCTATGGAAGAGTCGGAGGCCGCGCAAACGGGAGTGAGCTACACGGTAGCGATCCAAATGAGGGATTTCGATAGAATGATCGCTGCCCACGATGAGATGGGTGACATAACCGGATCTATCGATCAAGGTTCCGATTTGTCTTCTGATTTCAACGGAAAGCTCTCCTACACTGCGAGCAAAGTCCAGTGTGATGATGGAATCGCTTCGAAGTCGCTTTTCCGAGAGAGATTTTAACTTTTTTAGGTGGTTTGGCTTAAGTCCACCCAGATTGCCGCTAATTTTACTTATGGTCAGATACCGATATAGATAGTATGGAAGTAGGCTACCACAAATATACCATGGGTCAAGACATAATTTTCAAATGGAGCATCGGATGTCTTATCCTTCTTAGTTTGAACTGTTCCTCGGCGAGACCTTTCCGATTAACGAACGTTTCACCTAAGTTTAAAGATTTTCAAGGAACCGATTTGGACCCTTATAGGGAAAAAAAGGAATCGATTGTTATTACAAGTAAACCTAAATACGACGAACATATTTTAAGTGCAAAACGAAGTATCTCCACTCTTAAGTTTGCTGAAAAAGTAGCCCTAAAAGCGGAATTAAAAAAATCCGAAGGACAAAGCATCCAAGCGGAAATGTCGGCGGCCTCCTATTTGGAAGAAGATCTTCCCCCTGTTATCGCAGGTCTTGAGAATCTAAAAAGAAAGAATATAGAATTATTAGATGATGCTCCGAATGATTTTGACGGCCCTAGCATAGGGGAAGCAAGCGGTGCTCTGGAAGAAATTCAGGAAAATTTAAATCTTTATATTCCTAAAGCAGATAAAATATTTCAGTCGATAAAAAACATTCGAGCAGATAGCAATAATTATGCGGAAAAAAAAGAAATTCCCGTAAAAGAAGTAGAAGAACCCAAGGAAGTAAAAAAAGACCCTGAGATCAAACAGGAAGAAAAACCGAAAGAGCCTGAGAAAAAAAATAAATTCGGGAAAAGAGATATAAAAGACATCTCTATACCTAAAGAGAAAATACAAATCAATCGGGTTACAAAAAAAAATAAAGTCACAGGGTCTGCAAATGAACTGATTGCCGAACAAGTTTCCAAAGAAGATACAAATCTTACTGATGACGAAAAAAAAGAAAAAGAATACACGGAAAAAATCCGCAAAGGGTTAGTGGAAGTATTCACCTACGAATATTATAAAAAAGCAAAAAGTTTGGAAAAGCTTTTACTCTCACATCCTATCCCGCGGATTCGTTCTGCGGCTGCGCTTGCTTTAGGAAGATTAAAAGCCGGTAGAGCAACTTTACAAAATGCTATCGACAAAGACGGCTACCAAGTACGGCCGGCTGCATACAAAGCCCTCTCCGATATCGGTGACAAACGTTCTCTTGCCTATTTTTTCTCCGGAACAAAAGCAGAAGACCCCGAAGTAATCGCTGTTAGTTTTGAAGGACTGGGAAAAACAAAAGATCCTGCAGGAAGGGAATTGATCCTGAACCAAGGATTGAGTTCCGAATATGTAATCATAGTCGGAGGTTCGCTTCGAGGACTTGCTTACCATAAAATTCCGGCAGATGTAGAGATCATTGAAAAATTCATCCGATCGGAAGACAAAGAAATCAAAGAAGCCGCCATTGAGGCATTGTCCATTCACGGAAGCCGGGAAAGTTTGCGAATTCTGGAGCAAAATGTAAAAGAACAACCTGATCTTGCTTCAAAAATCTTGGATGAAATCGGCAAAAGTCCGAGTCTTGCCGCTACCTTCTCTTTAATTCGATTGAATGAGTCTATTGAAAATGAGAACCTCACGAAAAGAATCGGAGAACTTCTTTTAAAGAGAAAGGCATTTGGAAAATATGCAATCATACTGATAGAAGATGATTTCATCCGAATGGAACCAAACGAAAGATCGAGACCTCTGTCGTATATCAAAGCTAAAGAAGTAGGTTTGGTGTTAGGTGAAACGAAGAAAGAATTTTCCGCTCGCATCGAAGATGATATCGTCACTGATAAATACATTCAAATCAAGATCGAATCCACGTTGCCGGGCAGCAGCAATCAATTTGTGATAGGATGGGTATTTTATCCCAAACTGGAAATCATCGAAGTAAAAAAACTCAGCGGGAATTCATCATCAAAAGGCAAATATTCAAATTTCAGTAAAGGAAAACATCAAAATCTGTTCAATCCTACCGACAAAGAAAAAGCGGAAGCCCCTTCCGAAGAATAAACCTTAGTAAGGCTTTGGATTTTTATTAGAAAGTCGGGTGGGTACCCACTCGACGACTCCTTTTTTCAAAGGAACCTTGGGGATCATCCAATGCAAACCGCAAAACAAAGGTAAAAACCATCTGGAAAAAGACATTACACCTAACACGTCAAATCCGGTAGAAGCGATCACTTTCACTCCAGCATATCCGTCTTTATGAATTTTCCGCATCATCCATAAGCCTGAAGTTTGTGTTTCCATCGTCACATCGGAGATGATCATTTGATATTGTTTATGATTTGAATATAATTTCCAACCTTCTGCCGCATCTACTGCCCGATCAGAGGAAATTCCTTTGGAGGAAAAATAAGAAATTAAATTATTTGCATACTTATCGTTGTCATCAACGATCAAAATTCGATTCATATCTGTATTTCCGCATCTAAAAATTGACTATCGTGTAACTTGCGATAAATTCCGTTCCGGGCAAGCAAAGTATCATGATCTCCTTGCTCCTTGATCTCACCGTCTTCCACTACAACGATATTGGGAACTCGGCGAATCGTAGAAAGTCTATGAGCAATGATAAAAGTAGTTCTATTTTTAAATAACCTTTCCAAGGCCCGACTCACAAGTCTCTCTGATTCCGCATCCAAAGCACTGGTGGCTTCGTCCAGGATCATAATTTCCGGGTTACGTAAAAGCGCCCTGGCAATTACCAAACGTTGTCTTTGCCCGCCGCTTAGATTGAGTCCTCGAACTCCGAGCACAGTATCGTATCCGAATTCCATTTCACTGATAAAATCATGGGCATTTGCCAAACGAGCAGCACGAATCACATCCTTTCGACCGACCCCCGCAGTTCCATAGGCTATGTTATCCGCTACGGTTCCGTGAAATAAAAATATTTCTTGAGTAACGATTCCCATTTTGCTTCTCAATGACTTAAGCGAAATCTCCTGGATATCAATTCCATCAATGGCAATTCTACCTTGAGTCGGTTCAAAGAATCTGGGGATCAAATCCATAAGAGTGGATTTTCCGCTTCCGCTGGTTCCCACAAAGGCATAGGTTTCACCTAACTTCACATCCAGGTTGATTCCTTTTAAAACTTCCTGGTTTGTGCCCGGATAGGCAAAGTGAATGTTTTCAAAACGAATTCCTTCACGGATGGATTCTATTTTTTTATCAGTCAGATTTTCTTCAACTTCTGCCTCACGGTCTATGATTTCAAAAATCCTTTTTCCCGCTGAATTGGCTTGGGTGATTTTACCCACCATTTGGGAAAGTTGGGTCAGAGGTCTGAGTAGAAATAATAAAGTCAAAAGAAACGCCATAAATTCACCTTGTGTGAATTTACCGGAATAAATGAATCTTGCACCTAACGCAAAATAACCCAGCACCACGATGGAAGAAGTCAATTCGACAAGACTCGGTGCCATTTGGAGGTAAAATTGACCCTTAAAGGTTCTGCGATAGACTTTGTGATTGATGTTTTTGAATTTTTCCACATCGGCTTTTTCTTGGCGAAAAGTACGAATCACCTTAATGCCCGAAATAAATTCCTGGATATGGCTATTTAGATCCGCCACTTTTTCTTGAAATCTTGTGGTGGAACTGGATATCTTTCTGGTAAACAAAGTCACCGGGAGGATTACCACAGGGATTGTGAGGCAAGCCATCACGAGCAATTCGGAATTGAGATAAATCAAAATCATCAAATGGGTTAGCACGTAAAAAAAATTGATTACCGCATCACGTAAGTTACTCGAAATGACCGCAGCAACAATTTCCGCATCGTTGATCACACGACTCATGATAAGTCCGGTCTTTTCTTTATAAAAATACGTCAAAGGCAATCTTTGGATTTTTCGGAACAATTCCTGGCGGATATCTCTCACTCCTCGATATCCTGCGGTGGCAATACAGAAGACCGAAATTAAATAAGTAACTACCTTAAAAAGATAAAGCGGAAAAACGGCAAAACAAACCGCCCAAACCACTTCTTTCGGTTCCATATCTTTGGTCAGGTCGTTGATCTGTAGTTTGGCGGAAATGATGAGTCGCTTGGCTCTTTCCAATCCATCCAAAGAATCTTCCCCCAGTAATACTTCCTGAAGTAGGATAGTTTTTTCCGGCAATGTCAGATCCAAATGAAAACGGTTTGTGCTATCTCCACCTAACGAATCAAATAGCGGAATAAGTGCGGAAAGGGAAATACCATTCAGTATGGCGGTTAATAAGGCAAATAATAGTCCGAGAAAAAAACGATTTTTATATCGCAAAGAATAAGATAATAATCTTAAGAAATACTTCATCTATTCTTTCCAATCTCACAAAAATTCTGAATTAATTTTTTTCCAAACTGAGTCAGAATGGATTCGGGATGAAATTGAACTCCAAACAAATTTTGATGATCCTTATGCCTGATTCCCATAATCACACCATCTTTTGTTTTAGCTGTCACTTCCAATTCGGCGGGAAGTTCTTCTTCAGATACCACCCAAGAATGGTATCGGTTTGCTAAAAAAGGCGATGTAATTTGAGAAAAGACTCCTTGTCCATCATGATAGACCTCGGACACACGTCCATGGAAGATTTCGGGTGCTTTGACCAGTTTGGAACCGAAAAATTCCGCTAATGCCTGATGCCCCAAACACACTCCTAAGATCGGTTTTTTTAAAACAAGTTCCGAGATATGTCCCATAAGTTTTCCCGAAGTCTTCGGCAAACCGGGACCAGGTGATAAAACTACTCCTGTAATCAAATCCATTGATTCTAATGGAAGATCTTCCGTATTTTGTATGACCTTAACCTCATCCCATTCCCTTAAGTACTGGTATAGGATATAAGTAAAGGAATCATAATTGTCGATTAACAGTAACATGGTTTTTGAAGAATTACCAACGAAGATAATCTCTATGACACTGTGATTGCCATAGGGAGAGTTTTGAGAAAACAAGACTAATCTCTCAAAACTCTTTGTATCGGTTAAAGATTCGGACTTTCGATTCCTACGCCGTCATTTAGAAACTTCGAAATGATTACCCTTTGGATTTGAGAAGTACCTTCGTAAATTTGAAAGATTTTAACATCACGCATCAATTTTTCTACCGGGTATTCTTCATTGAATCCGTATCCGCCGAAAACCTGAACCGCATCTGTACAAACTCGCATTGCCATATCCGCACAAAAAACCTTTGCGATAGAAGCTTGGTAAGTATTTCTATAACCATTGTCAATCAACCAACCGGCTTGGTAACAAAGCAATCTACCCGCTTCAATGTCACGAGCCATTTCTGCAATCGGGAAACTTACACCTTGGTTGACTGAAATCGGTTTTCCGAATGCGTTTCTTGTGTTCGCATAACGAATGGAATGATCCATTGCAGCGCGGGCAACACCAACCGCTCCGATCGCCACAGTAGGACGAGTGTGATCGAACGCACCCATTGCAATTTTGAATCCGTCCCCTTCTTTGCCTACCATTTGCCATTTTGGAACTTTCAAATCTTCAAATGTCACCGAACGCGTGTCAGAACATCTTTGTCCCATATTTTTTTCTTTTTTGCCTAGAATGATTCCGGGAGTTTTTGCATCTACGATGAACCCGCTCATTCCTTTATGGCCTGCATTTGAATCCGTCTTTGCTAAAATAAAAAACCAATCCGCAAAACCCGCATTGGTGATCCACATTTTGGAACCATTGATGATATAATCATCTCCGACCCGTTTAGCAGTTGTTCGTATGCCAGCAACATCGGAACCGGCACCCGGCTCTGTTACTGCATAGGCCGCCATAGTGAGCTGATCCGCCATAGGTTGGATGAATTTTTTCAAAATTTCATCACTTGCACCAAGTAGAACCGGTGCCAAGGCAAGATTGTTTGCAAGGATCGCAGTGGAAACTCCGGAACATGCGTAAAATAATTCTTCGAATGTGATAATTTCGTCCATAACAGTCATTCCTGCACCGTTGTATTCGGTGGGGATATGTAAGTTCATGAGCCCGACGTCATGGGCTTTTTTAAGGATTTCTTTGGGAAACTCACCTGTATGATCATGATGTTCTGCATTGGGTGCAATTTCATTTTTTGCAAAATCACGGGCTAAATCCCGGAGAGCTTTTTGTTCGTCAGTTAGTGAGAAATCAATCATGACAGGCCTTTGTTCAGTTTTTTTACAGTACTTTGGAAATTTCTTCTACCGTCAAGAAACATGGACAAAAGGGAAATCTGTTGAAAAATCCTATAATTTAAAAAAAGGTGCTAGTGGGAGACAACTATGTCAGGACATTCGAAGTGGGCTACGATCCGAAGGAAGAAAGGGGCTATTGACGCAAAACGCGGTGCTATCTTTACAAGAATTGCACGGGAAATTTCCGTAGCGGCCAAAGAGGGAGGAGGTGACCAAGATGCCAATCCCAGACTTCGCATGGCAGTTACCAAAGCCAAAGCTTCGAATATGCCAAAAGACAATATCGAACGCGCCATTAAGAAAGGAGCGGGCGGTTTGGAAGGGATGGTTTACGAAGAATGTCTCTATGAATGTTACGCACCTGGCGGAGTCGCCATCATGGTGGATGTTCTAACGGATAAAAAATCCAGAACCACGCCGGAAATTAAAAGCATTCTTACCAAACTAGGCGGTTCCCTGGCCAATTCGGGAGCAGTGTCCAGATTATTCGATAGAAAAGGGCAATTGGTTTTAAAATCCGAACAGATTTCGGAAGAGGCTTTATTTGATTTGGCCCTCGGCGCAGGGGCGGAAGACATTCAGGCTGCGGACGGAGTTTATACCGTTTTGACTCCTCCCAATGAATACGAAGCAGTTCAATCCGCTCTTACTGCAAAAGGTCTTAGCATGGAAGAAACGGAAATCAAATACATTCCTATGACTACGGTCGAAGTGAATGATAAAGACACTGCAGAAAAAATCATGAAACTCATTGAAAATCTGGAAGCAAACGATGATGTACAAGGTGTAAGTTCCAACTTTGAGCCGGGAGAAGGAATCGATCTGGATTGAAATCCTCGATTAACCAACGTAAGTTTATGTCTCCTTACGTTGGTTTGATTTGGACTTATCTTTTTTTGATATAACCTGCGATTACTACGAGTAGTATCGAACCGGCAACTGCAACGATCAATTCAGCGATGAGTCCGTAACTTCCAAACCCGAGTAAGCCGAATACAAATCTTCCTAAAAACGAACCTATGACCCCGATGACAAGATTAGCAATAAGTCCAAATCCCCTACCACGTAGAATTCTGCCTGTCAGCCAGCCTGCGGCCAAACCAATCAATAAAAAGTAAATTAAACTAAACATAGTGTTGCTATCCTTCTTGATTTCTTCTTTTAATTCCCTTAGAATAGACTAATTCGTTTTCCTAATCAAACCAATAACGAAGGCAAACTTCTTGAAAGACCAAATTTTCTCAGGCCCCTATTACTACGGAATGAAAGACCTGGATGTTTTCAAAAAAACATTCATCAATGAAAATAGGGGAAAACCGCTATTTCTAATACGCTTTGAGAATATTACAGGAATCGAAATTACCGGTTTTCTGGATTTATTAAGAGGAGATTTTTACAACTGCCTGGATTTGGAAGATATATCCTTTGGATTTCATTACTTTGAAAAAAAGGGAATTCTGCTTATGGGAATTTCTCCTTTATTTGAGTGGAATATTGAAAAATTTCCAAATATAGAAAATGCTGTCGGTAAATTCCAGCAGGAATGTTTGAAAAACAAACAAGCCTCCTTTCATTTCGGTGTATCCAGAACACAGTCTAACTTTATTTCAACGAACGACGAGATTTTTGATGAGTTGCTCGGCTCCTCTGAAAAAAACCTGAACGACAACTTGGTTCGTTGGAGTTGGACATATTACAACAAAGCAAATACGTATATATCCGGATCAGTGCATGAAGCAATGATCCAACCTACGGTTATATTCAATCCGAAGACCAAAACCTTTTCCGTAAAAGGAGGAGAAGTTTTTGTGGGAGGGGGAGCTTATGTCGGTTACAAAGACCTAATCAATGATATACCAGCCGATCAAGATCTCAATCGAATCGAGCTCTTGATTTTGGAAAAACTAATCATCGCTTGCGACGGTGCGCCGGGGTTACTAAAGTTCAATATTTCCCCCCAGTCTTTGATAGATACCTTTTCCAACAAAGAGAAAGTGGATCGTTTGAAAAAATTGATTTCGGCAAAAAATCTAAACCCGGATAATGTCAGGTTTGAATTGGTGGAAAAGCCTTACGACGAATCCGATTATCCGTTAAGAGACGTCTGCCAAGCTTTTTATGATCATGGAATGAGTTTTGCCGCAGACGACTTCGGAGTCAAAAGCCAATCCCATCAAATTGTTTTGGACCTGGGAATTATGATCAAAGAGTTCAAACTGGATCCGATCAGTTTTAAGTTTAAAATCGAAGAAGATCAAATCAAATTTTTGGACAATCTCGCATTCATAGATTATTGCAAGCGCCTTGCAGACAACAGGGAAGCGGTGATTACCGCGGAGGCCGTCGAGGACTACGATACATTCCGGTTTTTGATGGAACACCAAATCTATCAGTTCCAGGCGAACATTCTTTTTGGAAAAATGTCAATCAGTGATTATAAACGCGATTTTGATTCATTCCATTCCCTTTCCGAGGAGGTCATCAAGGAAGTATTAACGGATAAAATTTTGGCGGAAAAACAAAAAAGAATCGGAAATGTTTTCCGCGTTGCCACGGAAGCGGGACTTCTTTAAACATAAAAGACGACCATGCATTTCATAATGGCTATCGAAAATGATCTTTTTGCTTCCCAGGAGTTGGAGAATATTTTCCAAGGACTTCGGCAGCGTGTCGTCATCACGAAGTTTACCCAAACGGTAAAAGAATATGTGAAGTCTTCCAATCCGGACATCATTCTTTTGGGTCTGTCTTTTCGTGACAAAAAAGAATTGGAGTTCGTGATCGAGCTTCGAAAAGACGTGATCACTCAAGGAATTCCCATCCTTGCTATGATCCCGAAAGAAGATGAAAACTTCGTTTTCAATCATAAGATTTTAGGTTTTACGGATTATATGGTAAAGCCTCTATCCAAACAAGCTCTACTGGATCGAATTCAATCGCTTATCGAAGATTATAAATCAGCGGAAAGTACCAAAACAAGGGATAGTATGTCCTTTGTCGCAGTGGACCGAAGCCATGGAAAAGTTCTGTTCCAATGTCGCGCCAATTTAAAAAGATTCGTCTTCCCCGAATTCAAACGTATTTTTACTCCTAACTTTCTTAAATCAATTCAGGGCGAACATATCTGCTTCGATATCAGAGGTGTTCCCGAAGTAGGAAAGGAAGAGGTCGAAGTTTTCGAGCGGGTTACAAAAGTATTTATCGGCCAGGAAAAAATTACATTCATAGCAGGACGTCACATGGGAGCCATCATCGAACATGCAGTAGATGAGGAAAGACTTTTGGTCTTCATGGCACCGAATGAATTTGAAGATTATCTGAAAGTGGAAGAACAAAAAAAAGAAGATCTCCGCAAAAAAGAAAGAAAAGACAAAGCACACCCGATGTCTGATGTACTAAGTCCAACAACCGATCCTGCACCTCCTACCCCCACAGAACCGAATAAAGATATATCAACTAAGGAAAATAATAAAGAAACATGAATTATAATAGAGAAGAAATCACCGTTAGTGGTGGAAAAGCGGAAATCATTCATCTTCAAATGAATGATCAGAATTCACTCACCGGCTCCAATATGAAAGAACTTGCAGTCATCTTAAAAGAAATCCGGAACGATTCGTCAAAAAAGGGAGTCATTCTCACTTCGGACCATGAAAAGTTTTTTTGCAATGGTTTGGATGCTGATAATTTACTCTCCACTCCGAAAGAAAAACTATTGGATGAAGTAGGCGGAATCGTAGTTTTATTCGGCGAACTGATTCTTTTTGACAAACCATTGATCACTGAAGTTACAGGTTATGCGATGGGCGGCGGAGCCGTAATCACGGTAGCAAGTGATTACAAATATATGTATGACGGAAAAGGTAGAATCGGATTTACGGAAGTAAACGTAGGACTACCCCTACCGGGAAGTTTTATCGATAGAATCAAAATGTGCGTAGAACCCAGATATTGGTCCGAAGTTTGTTTGGAAGGAACCGTTTACAAAGCTGTAGAAGCAAAAAAAATCGGACTCATTGACGAGATTGCAGCTACAAAAGAAGAACTAAGAAAGATCTCCCTTAAAAAACTAGATTCCCTTTCCAAAATCCCGATGAGCGCATACCGTTCCACCAAAAATATGTTAAACGGCGGACTCATAGCCAAATTGGAACAATACCAAAAGGAAACTGCGTATGCATTCCAACAACCCGGGGTGATAGACAATCTCCTTGAGGCGATGACCGCACTGAAAGAAAAACGCAGACCCAATTTGAAATAAGTATTCCCCCTTTGCATCCCCTTGGCTCAGAAATTATCTCTCTGCCAAGGAGAATCGCCCCATAAACACTTTCTACCGCAGCTTGTAGAACATATCCTAAACTTAAGCAAGCTTTCACAATATTAGTCGGAATCAAAGACGCTCCTTTCGATTAGTCTTGCAGAAACAGAACCCCAAATAATTCTGAAATTGAATGTCTCGGCTAATATTCGTTTTTATATTTTTAGCTATTTCCGGTTTCAGCCGGACATTCGGATCTGACCTACCACCCGGATTTGTATTAAAAGAACCTTATGTTTGGCCGGTAAAAGGGCAATCTGCGATCACGGGAACCTTCGGCGAGTTCAGAACAGGGCATTTTCATATGGGCCAGGATTTTTCCACAGCGGGGAAAATAGGAATTCCCATTCTTGCCGTTGCAAAAGGGAAAGTCACCAGAGTACAAAGAAGATGGTCAAGCATCGGTTATGCGGTATTTGTCCAACATGATGACGGAATGACTTCCCGTTACGGGCATTTGCATAAGTTCGCTCCGAAAGTTGTAAAACAAATTTTAAAATCAAAACAAGCAAGACGATTCAAAGATCGTGTTGATTTTGATATTGCACTTTCCGAAGAAGTTCCTGTGGAAAAAGGAGATATGATTGCTTACTCCGGAGATACGGGGGTAGGACCGCCTCATTTGCATTTTGAACTTTTTATGGACAATGTATATTACAACCCGATGCATTTCGGGCTAGGCTATACGGAAGCCGAGTCCATTGTATTTGATTCTTTAAGAATCACTCCCCAAACTTCCCGTACATTCATCAATGGAAAAAATGAAACTGTAGATATTCCCTTTTCCCTGGTAGGAGGAAACAAGTATCAACTTTCCGAGTCTACAGTTTCCATCCAAGGCAAAGTGGGATTACAAATTGCAACCCACCAAAAGTCAAATAATCATCGGCTCGGAATTTTTACATTAGATGTTTCATTAGGCGAACAATTATTACAAGGTTTTCAATTGTCTAGAATTCTAAAAAACCATTCCAGAAAAAATGTAATCTTATATGACAGTTCCATTAGCAAAGCAAATGGAAATCCGTTTTCTTACTTTTTGCACACGAAAGACGGCAATGATCTTTTGGGAATGCTGAGACCTGAACGGGAACAGGGCCTGATCAATAGTGAAAACTTAAAATCGGGAGAACCGAAAGAAATCACAATTCGCGCAACCGGGCAAGGTGGCCAGGAAGGTCTTGCTTCTTTTTTTATACTCCGCGACCAAAGAGATTATAAAGATGTAATCACCAAAGAATGGATATATAATGTATTTTACGACCGTTATACGACATTCAAATCCAAAGACACAAGAGTGGAATTATTCTTTCCGGTAAATGCAGTTTATTCAAAGGCATTTTTTGATATTGAAGCACAGGAAGAAATCAAAATCAAAACGGACGGACTAAATCAATTGTCTTCCGTATATAAAATCGGTCCTGATTTTAAAGATTTTAATTTAGGTTATGATCTTTATGTGAAAGTTCCCAAAACAAAAGATATCAACTCAGCGGATCTTTACGAAGTGATGCCTGATCGAACAGTCAAAAAAATAAAAGGTTCTTCTTTTAGCGCTTGGGGTCAGTTTTTTAAAGTTAGGTTACGCAAAACCGGCTTATTCGTAGTATTATCCGACCAAACACCTCCTTCCATCTATTTGCACGAATCGATGACCAAACCACTTTATCCGAGAGAAGATTTCACTTTGTTATTAAAGGCAGTCGATATAGGATCGGGGATTTTACCGGAAGGTTTTGATATCACAGTGGATGGAATCCGAGGCAAGGCGGAATTTTCCCCGAAAGACGGAAGAGTGGAGATTTTCGAACCGGAAAGTCTCTACCAACCCGGAAAACATACCCTGTTAGCAAGCGTTAGGGATTATGCGGGTAACTGGAGTCAGACGGTAAGATACGATTATGAAATCGAAAGCCCTCCTGCACCAATGGAAGAAAAACCTGTGATCATCGCTGAACCGAAGATCACAACTCCGATCAAAACCGAAACGAAAGCTAAAAAAAAAGAACAACCAAAGGCGGCCAAAACAAAATCCAAACCGCCTCAAGTTAAAAAGAAATCTACATCCCGATAGCGGCTCCGCCGTCAACTCGCAGATAAGTTCCCGTAATATAAGATGCGTCTTCGCTTAAGAAAAACTTAACAGCCGAAGCGATCTCAGATTGTTTTCCCGGACGTTTGAGTGGAATCACTGCAGCATCGGTTAATTTATCTTGTACTTCTTTTGAAAGTGAACCTGTCATCTCCGTTTGCACATAACCCGGACATACTGCATTTACCAAAACGTTTCTACCCGAAAATTCACGAGCAGTTACTTTTGTAAGAGCGATGACACCGGCCTTGGATGTGGAATAATTTGCCTGTCCCGGTTGTCCGGTAAGTCCGGATACGGAAGAAATATTTACGATACGACCCCCATCGGACTTTAACAATAGTTTGCTTGCAGATTTTGTCATAAGAAATACGCCTTTGCAATTTACATCCATAACAAAATCGAATTCTTGTTCCGTCATACGAATGAGGAGATTGTCTTTTATTACTCCTGCATTATTCACCAAGAAATCCAATTTTCCGAATGTTTCTTTTATCTTTGTAATCGTTGCATCACAATCTTCCGGTTTGGTAACGTTTGCTGCGATTCCGATTGCTTTTACACCGTAAGCTGCCGCTAATTCTTTTGCTGCTTCATCAATTTTCTCTTGGTTCAAATCCACCAGAACCAATGTAGCTCCGTGAGATGCAATTCGGTTGGCAATCGCACGACCGAGTCCGATAGGAGATGCCGCTCCCGTTACCAGCGCTACTTTGCCTTCAAATTCTTTGGACATAAATTCCTCTTCCTCAATCAATCTTTGCATCTATGTAAGAAGTTTGAACATCGTTCTGCAACCGTAAAATTCACAGTTGAAACGAATGTTTGGGATGAAACTCTGCCCTTATGATCGATCGTTACAGCCACCCCGAAATATCAGCAATTTGGGAATTAGAGAACAAATTTAGAATTTGGACTGATATAGAAATTTATGCCTGCGAAGCACGTGCAAATCGCGGGGAAGTTCCTAAAGAAGATCTTGAAACAATCAAAGCAAAAGCAAAATTCAATGTAGAAGAAATCCTGGAAATCGAATCCAAAGTTCACCACGATGTGATCGCTTATCTTACCAATTTGAATTCCTATATCGGACCTGCGGGACGTCATGTCCATTTCGGGCTTACTTCTTCCGACGTAGGTGATACTGCTCTTTGCGTGCAAATGGTCCAAGCAATGAATTTGCTCATAAAAAGAGCCAAAGAACTTTTAGAGACAACCAAACAAAAAGCAGTCGAATACAAAGACCTTCCTTGTATCGGTCGCTCTCACGGAATTCATGCGGAGCCGATGACTCTCGGGCTCAAGTTTGCATTATTTTATGCGGAAATGCAAAGAAACATCGAACGAATGGAAGATGCACGGTCCCAAATCGCAGTCGGAAAATTATCCGGGGCAGTCGGAACTTATTCCAATATTGATTTGGAAATCGAAGAGTATGTACTCACAAAACTAGGGTTAGCTGTTGATCCGATTGCCACCCAAGTAATCTCAAGAGACAGACACGCGTATTATTTATCCGTATTGGGAATCGTAGCAGCCAGCTTGGACCGAATGGCAACCGAAGTGCGACTTCTTCAAAAAACGGAAGGGCGTGAAGTGGAAGAACCGTTTGCCAAAGGGCAAAAAGGATCTTCGGCAATGCCTCATAAACGAAATCCAGTTGTCTGCGAAAGAATCAGCGGTATTTCCAGAGTCATTCGCGCCAATGTGAATGTGGGATTGCAAAACGTAGGCTTATGGCATGAAAGAGATATTTCCCATTCTTCGGCGGAAAGAATTGTGCTACCGGATTCGACCATTGGTCTGGATTATATTTTGGAAAAGATGAATTTTGTTTTGAAAGGAATTCATGTTTATCCGGATGCCACAGAACGTACGCTAAACGTAACTCGCGGTTTGATATTCTCACAGAAAGTTCTACTTTGGTTGATTGAAAAAGGCGGAATTACCAGGGAAGATGCTTATTTGATCGTTCAGGAAAATGCGATGGCGGTTTGGGCAGACCAAAACCAAAACTTAAGAGACAGATTGAAGGCGGACTCGAGATGTTCTTCGATTTTAAAAGACAAAGATTTGGATGAAATCTTTCAAATTGCACCTTATTTGGAACGCATTCCTTTGATTTTCAAAAGGTTGGGACTGACTTAAAAATATCCCGTTAATAACCGACGAGCTTTGGCAAAAATGCGAACTTTTTGGAAAAATTTTTGTGAAAATGAATACTCAGCTAGCCGAAATTTTGGATTTATGTTAGGTGGTTTGCTGCAGCCCACGAGCCTCACCCCCAACCCCTTTGAGCGCCAATAGAAGCGAAAAGTATTCGGAGAATCATCAGCGAAGCTGATCAACAGGGCGGGGATTTCAAGATTCTGGTTTAAAAACTATGTCACATTACTATTCCGCCGAAAAGAATATGGTCTATCTAAACTAACTTGCCTTCTCAATTGGAATAAACCTTCTAATTTCTTTTAATTCTTTTTTAAGCTCTTTCTTCTTTTGTTCCAGATCGAAGTGATTTTGAATGTTTAACCAAAACTCAGCTGAGTTCCCAAAGTATTGGGAAAACCTTAAAGCCGTATCAACGGATATAGCTCTACGTCCATGAACAATATCGCTAATCCTTTTAGGATCGATTTTTGTATCCTTTGCAAGTTTATAAGCAGATAGGTTCATTGGTTTTAGAAAATCTTCAAAAAGAATTTCGCCCGGATGAATGTCTGCAAGTTCTTTATCCATAAATATACCTCTTAGTGATAATCAACAATTTCAAGGTCAAAAGCATTATGGTTATTGAAACGAAAACAAATTCGGTATTTCATATTAATGCTAATACTCCATTGTCCGCTCCTGTCACCGGAAAGTGAATGCAATCTATTTCCTGGCGGAATTTTTAAATCATTGATATCTGTTGCCCCATCAATTTGAATCATTTTTCTTCTTGCGGTTCTTTGAATATCTTTAGGAAATCTCTTCGATAGAGTGCCTTTCCAAATTTCCTCTGATTCGGAATCGGCAAAAGAAATAATCACATCTTTATGATAGCGTAATACACCATTGGTGTCAATCGCCAATAGGCAAAAATGCGAACTTAATTTTGAAATTTTTTACGGTATAGGAAAAGAGCTTGGCGATTTGATAATTTTATGTTAGGTGGTTTGCTGCAGCCCACGAGCCTCACCCCCCAACTCCTTTGAGCGCCAATAGAAGCGAAAAGTATTCGGAGAATCATCAGCGAAGCTGATCAACAGGGCGGGGGATTTCAAGATTACCGGGCACATTATGTCACTTTTTGATTCTTTCCCATCTGTATGAAAATTTTGGCGTTGCTGAATCGGATAGACTTAAAATCCACCTTGTAAAAACGAACCGCTCCAAATCGTTTTGGGTTTCAGCTTACATTCCAAGGTTTCGGAATTGCACGGAGTGATCAGTATATTATCCGTACATGTCTTCACATCCTTTTCCGAATAATAGTCCGCAGGATATTGTTTTTCTATACTGTTTGCAGCATCATTTACGAAGTAAATCTGCACATCCGTATAACGCCCGCAGGCTGCCAGTCTTCCCAGTTTGGCGTTCCGAATCCTTTGAATCGTTTCTTTTCCAGTGAGGACATCTCCTCCGTTGATTCCCACATTCGAACAGGAAATCATAAATAAGATTCCAAACCAAACGTATAAAGCCAACTTTGAAGCAGAGAACAAAGATAAATGTAAAATATATCCTGTTTTAAACAAGAGCAGGCTGCGGTGCTAAATTGTATTTAACTTTGATCGCTTCAATTTTTTCTTCCATCTGCTTCCAGAGAGTCTCTTTCTGAGGATGGAAAGTACAATAGACGCTTTGTTTCACCAAGTCGATGATTTCATCAATTGAAAAGTCCAAAAAGCGGTAGAGTTTGAAGTATTCGTACGTTAAATTTACGTTAAAAATTTCAGGATCGTCCGTATTGATACAAAGGGTAAGACCCTGATCATAATAATAACGTACAGGGTGATTTTGTTCTTTGCGAACATATTTTGCAGTAAAAACATTCGAAGTCACACAGATCTCAATCGGGATCTTATTGTCTTTCATGTACTTGACAAGCTCAGGATCTTGAATCGCAGAAGTTCCGTGACCTATCCTTTCCGCCTTACAAAGGCTAACTGCATCCCAGATAGCCCAAGGGCCATCGTCTTCACCGGAATGGGCCACCGTACGAAGACCGGAATCACGAGCAACTTTGAATACTTCCGCATAATCCTTCGCAGGTCCCATAAGTTCCGCGCCACCAAGTCCGATTCCTATAATCTCTTTGTGTTTGATTCCAAGAACACGTTTGAGATTGTTCATCGCATTTTCCGGACCGAATGAACGAGATACGTCCACAAGCAACCGAATGGTAACTCCGTCTTTCGTCTCGATTTGGCGAATTCGATTTACCATCACTTCCACCATTTCATCAAAATCCAATCCATTCTGAATGAATTTGGACGGGGCAAAAAATGTTTCACAATAGATAATATTGTTTGAGCGCATGTAATCTGCTAAACTATCTATGAAATAACCCAGGTCGCTCGCTTCTTTCACGGCACCTTGTACAAAAAAGAATACCTGAATAAATCCCATGAGATCTTTGAAATTATACTTATCTTCAAACTCTTTGTCAGTAATTTCGACACCGTTCTTTTTATACAAAAATTTGAGTGTTTCTTTGTTTACGCACGCTTCGAGATGCAAATGAATTTCCGATTTCGGAATCTCCCGGATAAAATTGATCACGTCCTGTTCATTCGGATGAGGGATTGACAAGTCCCCAGCAAGGAGAGACTTTCTCTCTTTGAGAATAGATGTTTCTTCCGTCGCTCTTTGACCTTGGACTGTCTCTTTGGGGAATAACCAAAGGGGAGGATTGAGAACGGGAAGTTCCATAATAGAAACTCGTTCGTTCAATAAGGTGTTGATTTGTTTATCGAATGTTAATTGTAAAGAGGGAGAATAAGGTCTGTCTTCTGGCAGTCGGCTTTTCAGTCGATTGAGCTCAGCAATATCCCGGTCGATGACCAAAATACGATTTAATATTTCTGAAAATTGAACTTCCATGTTCCAGGAAATTCTTTTTCGTGATTCGGCTCCCTACAAGAAGATTTTTCCCAAAGGAAAGAAATTCCTATTTAGTTCATAAAAATGATTCCGATTATCTTTGTGGGAGCGGAAAAGACTGGAAAATTTTCCGAATTATGTCGTTTAGATGAATATGCTTACCACTCGCAAAACCTTTCTTCCATTTGCACTGCCTTCCATCTCTGAAGATGCCATTGAAGAAGTAGCGCAAGTGTTACGTTCCGGCTGGGTGACTTCAGGACCGAAAGTCAAACAGTTCGAAATGGAATTTGCTGACTTTGTGGGTTCTCCTAATGCCATCGCAGTCAATTCTGCGACTGCCGGTTTGCACCTGGCATTGGAGGCGATCGGACTTACGGAAAAAGATGCAGTTATCACAAGCTCGATTACATTCACTGCAACTACAGAAGTTATTTGTTATTTTCACGCGGAGCCTATTTTAACCGATGTAGATCCGGCCAATAACCTGCTTACGCCCGAACTACTGCAGGCTACTATTGATATTCGTTGTGTTTGGGATGGTAAGGTTTTAAAAACGAAATCCACAGGCAAACAAGTGAAAGCTGTTATGCCTGTTCATCTTGCCGGTCATACTTGCGATATGGAAGGGATTCAAAAAATCGCAAAAAAATACAAATTGATCATTATCGAAGATGCTGCACATGCATTTCCGGCAGTTCACAAAAATAAAATGATCGGAACCTGGGGAGATTATACCGTTTTCAGTTTTTATGCTACTAAGGGAATTACTACCGGTGAAGGCGGAATGATCGCTACAGCTAACGCATCTTCTGCGGATCGAATACGAAAAATGAGACTCCATGGAATCAATCGGGATGCATTCAACCGTCCGGGCTGGTATTATGAAGTAGTGGATGCCGGTTATAAATACAATATGACGGACATCCAAGCTGCACTTGGTGTCGTGCAGTTAAAAGAGTCCCATGCTTTTTGGGAAAGAAGAACTGAGATTGCAAAACATTATAACGAAGAATTTAAAAACCTAAAAGGTCTCGTCCTTCCCAAAGATGACGCCAATGGCCAACATAGCTGGCATCTGTACAGAGTCGAACTGGATACAAAGCTCGCAAAAATGGGAAGAGATAGCTTTGTTGAAGAACTAAAAGATAGAAACATCGGAACAAGTCTGCATTTCATTCCTATCTTTGAACATCCTTACTATAAAAAAACATTCGGTTTTAATCGCGCAGAATACCCGAACGCGTGTAAAATGTATGATCGCGCGGTATCTTTACCTTTGTTTGCGGGCATGACGAAAACTGATGAAAAAGATGTGATCGATGCGGTGAAAGATCTACTTGGCTGAAGGATCTTTTTCCTTCATTCTGGTTTCATAAAAATCAAAATCGTATAACTTTAATAAATCGGTCAAACCGAGATAAAATTGCGGTTCTGTTCCGTCGATTCTTCTTCGAATCCAAAACCCTACTGTTTCTCTTACCAGAACAGCAGGGTAAATATCATCACCTTCCCAACTTACAAATTTGCTACCGTCTGATTCCTCTTCCGCATCCGTAAAATCAGGGACTAAAAATAAATCATACTTATCCAAATAATAAGGATCCAATCTTTTTTCAGATACCAAATCGATGTATCTATTCGTTTCTTTATCAAAGTAATCCTGGTTGGATTCCAGCTTGCGGTGAACAACAAAGAATGCCCGAGCGGTTTTTCGAATGTAATCATCATAGATTTTCTGAGTGGCTTTTTGAAAACCCGGGTTCTTTTTACCCGGCAAAAAATAAGATCTCAAACGAATGGGAAATTCAGGATGATAAAATCCAAAACGCGAAGAATGGTTTGTCACCAATTCACCGCCCTCATGCGGACCGCTGATGAAAATCGGAATGCCCAAAAGTTCCGAAATCTGTTTCGGGCTTGCGAATGATCTCAGATAACAAAAGTAATTCGAATATCCGTTGTTTTCCATGGGAATCGGATTTAAGCTGGAGCAATATGATGTAGCTTTAGGGAGTGAAGTCCAAGCGGACTCCACAAGTAAATTCAAACGGTTTGCATTTTCACTTGTTACCGGAAGAACCGCAATCTTATTCCACTCTTCTTTGTATTGAGTTATACAACTAAGAGTGACTATAAGAAAAATCGGAACATTACTTAATCTTATAAGTAATCTCAGCAGGTAAATTTTCCCATTCGGAGTTTGCATCTTTTCTGAAATATACGGGAGAAACCGATTGTTTATAATTCAAACTTTGGTAAAGGATGAGGTCAGTTTCTTTTTTTTCAAAATACCTTTTATCTTGGGCACCGGCCGGGGAAATGTCTCCGATCGGCAGCCAGCCAAAACCTAACAAGAATATGGAAAGGGAATCTTGAACGGATTTTGCTTTGCCTTTTTCAAAACGGACAGTTCTATAAGGTAAAATGGGAACACCTGAGTCGATCATCTTGTTTTTGAAATCCTGGTAAGAAGAAGATTGTTGTCTTGCAGTATAAATCAATTCCAAATAATCACGGGCAAAAAGTTGTGAATTCTCTTTTCCTTTTTCATAATAATTGGCAATATCGAAAGGATACGTTACGTCCTTATCCAAATAATCATCCGTAACGAAATATTTAATCAATTGGTTGCGTGATGTGAATTTATATTTTAAAACTTGTTCTCCGGCAGAATCCTCGATGGAAAGTTTTTTGATATGAACACGATTTCTTTGGATAAAAGTCGATGTAAAACTCGGATCCGTGAATTTAACTGAGCGTATTCTCTGTTGTTCGTTAGACGGTGGATGAACAACTGCAATTTGCGCTTTGGAAAGGGAAACTGTATCTATTTTGAATTTTAAAGTAACTTCAAGATTGTATTCCTCTTCTCCCGAAGCGATGAATCTCTCCGTTTCCAAGAAGGGTATGTTTTTGATTTCATGATTTTCCCTGTCGACTACCCAAAGTTTGGATCCACTCAATAGAACTCCTCGAATGGATTTCATATTGGTTTTGATGGAACCAGTGATTTTGCCGGATTTTGCATCGTATCTATAAATCGTATTATCCGAAGAATCGGAAATCCAAAGAGAATCCCTTCCAAAACAAATATCTCTCGGACGATTTCGATCTGTGAAAAAACCTCCAACCAAAATCCCACTCACTTGATCGAAAATCTGCACCTTTGCGTTGTCCAAATCCAATATATAATAGAAATTTCCTACGCTTGCAATCCCGGCGATATTTTGTACGGGAACGTTTACCTTATCCGTAACCCCACCGGAGTTGGGATCGATCTTTAAAATCTGTTTGGGAGCAACGACTAAAATCTTACCTTCTCTCGAATCAAAACTAATTCCACGTAAATTGGCGAGGCCGAGATTGAAGATTTCCTGTTCGCCGATTTCGTTGATTTTAACCAATGCACGACGATTGGTATCTATAAACCAAAAATTCACACCATCCCAAGCAACACCGTAGGCTTTGTCAGTAAGTTTGTATTCCTTGCTTTCTTGCGAATTAACACTTGTTATGCTAATAAAAAATACGCAAACAGAAATATAATATTTAATCTTTTTCACTTTAAACACCGCCGATCGTATTTTTTAAGATGGTTAGAATATCACGAAGTAGAGTCGGAGAATCTATTTCATTTCCCATCATGATTGGACGAGGGACAAAGATAAATGCCAACGCGATCAGCATAAAATACCCTAAAAACCTCCTAACGCCGCGCAATTCAACTTGCGAATCGGGAACAAATGGATGTTCGACCTTTAATAAATAAAAGATAAGGAAAGACCAAATCAACCACGTAAAATTCAAAAGAGTAAAAAATATAAAACCCAAAAACAACCAATGGATCCAATTCCGATATCGTTCACCAAACAGAGCATAAATGACATGTCCTCCGTCCAACTGACCGAATGGCAAAAGATTGATTGCTGTGATAAGCAATCCGACCCAACCTGCTTTCGCAAGAGGATGAATACTTATGTCAAAAAGGTTTGTATCATAGGGCCCAAGTATCAATTGCCCCGACCAATATGTAAACAGACTGTCTCCGAAGAATAAAAACTGTGATTTGTCCATTCCTTCCGGAATCACCATCAGCTTTGAAAGAAAGATTCCAATAACCCAAGCAATGATCGAAAGTAAAAAGCTCGCGATAGGACCACCGATTCCGATATCGAAAAGCTTTAATTTATCAGGAATACGTTCCTTGATCTGAATCACGGCTCCCATAGTTCCGATCGGTCCCAAAGGAAAAGGAATAAAATAAGGCAAAGTTGCCTTCACCCCGTAGTATCTCGCAGGTAAATAATGTCCCATTTCATGAAAAAACAAAATCACAATGAGTCCAACCGAGTAAGGCCATTCAGATGAAAGAATCGTGATATATGTCTCCCAATCTAAAGTAAAAAGACCGACAAACAAAAATTCACGATAAGTGACGGATAAGAATGTTAAAACCAAAAGTAAAAGGTGTAATGAATATTTCTGTTTCAAGGTAAGATCGGCATAATTTTGAAATTTGCTATTCTGAATGCTGTCTAAAAAATACTATGGAATCAATCCAATTTTCTAATAAAAAAATTTATGAATCAATTTCTAACTAAATTCAGTGTCAAACTCAAAATTTACGGAACGAATGCGATTTATCAATTGCTCGTTCTCGTGATCACCATTCTTGGCATCTACGGATTAACAAAATTGGAACAAGAGCTGGTATCCCTTAAGAGCATTTATGAAGAATCATTTGAAAAATCAGTAAAAATAGGATACAATCTTGCAAAAATCAGAAATCTCACAGTGGTCGCTATCGACTCCGAAGACCTTGATGAATTTTTATCCGTAAGTAAAGAAATAGATTCAACTATCAAAGACACACAACGAATGTTAGTTGAAATTGAAAATTTTCTCAACCTGGCTGGTTATGAAAACCAGATCGAGTTCGGTGAAAGTATCAAAGCACTGGAGGAAAATACAAAGATCCAGGTGGACTTTGAAAAATCACTTGCTTTGCTTTCCAGTTTTCGGGAAAAAAAAGAAACCTACTTTAGGACGAAATCAAAGCCTGCTCTTCAGGAATCCTTTGTGCTTCAAAAGCAACTGACTCCTATCAATAAACAACTCTTGGAAAAAATCAGCAATTTCGATTCTTTCATGGCTGTTTTGATCAAACTGCGAAAAGACCAGTTGGAAGCAACTGCCGAAAATGTTAAAATCACCCTGATTGTCGGTTATATTCTCTCTTTTATCATTGTTGTCATCCTCTCCTATTTTATGGGAAGAAGCATCGCTACTCCTATCATCAAAGCGGAGTTAATTGCAAATAGATTCGCCGAAGGTGATCTAACTGCGGAAGAAAGTTTCCATTCTAACGATGAAATTGGACGTTTGATCAATGCATTGAACCAAGCTTCCCTCAATTTGCGTGCCTTAATCAGCCAAATTAACAAAACATCAGATATGGTAGCATCTTCCGCAGAAGAAATCTCAACAACAGCAGGTTCCCTCGCAGAAGGATCTACCAATCAAGCCGCATCTTTGGAAGAGACTGCCGCTGCCATATCCGAAATGACCGAATCCATCAACCAGGTAGCCAAAACGGCAAAAGACCAATCAGAAGAAACAAATTCCACAATCCGCGAAATGGCTTCTCTGTCCGATGCCATTCTTTCCGTTACCAACAAAGCAAAGTTAGTAAATGACGGCTCACAGGCGGTCTTGAAAGAAGCGGAATCGGGACAGTCCAGAGTGGATGAAGCAGTTTTACGAATGGGAGCGATTGAAGAAAGTTCAGCCCAAATCAAAGATATTATTACGGTAATTAACGAAATTTCCGATCAGACCAACTTACTAGCGCTAAATGCTGCAATCGAAGCGGCAAGAGCAGGCGATTCCGGTAGAGGATTTGCGGTTGTCGCGGAAGAAATTTCAAAACTTGCAAGCAGGTCACAGGGCGCAACCAAACAGATCGAAGACCTCATCATGGATTCCATTAAAAAAGTAAGTGATGGTAAATCTATTATCGAACTTTTAGTAGATGGATTCAAAAGAATTTTGGAAAAATCAAGAGAAGCCGCAACATTGACGGAAGAAATCTCACATTCCACTCTGACGCAAAATCAACAAAGCCAAAGAGTGATGTTATCCATTACCAATCTTACAAACTTGGCCAATTTCATTGCTGAAGCGACAAATGAACAGGAAATATCTTCGAATGAAATCGCTTCGGCCATCGAACAAGTAAATACAATCTCTCAATCCAGTGCGGCATCGGCAGAAGAACTTGCGAGTTCGACTATCAACTTAGCACAGTTATCCGAACAATTGAACAACCTTATTTCCAACTTTAGGACCAAATAACTCAGATGTTTGAAAATATTCGCGCAATACGAAAATTTGACCCTGCCGCAAAATCATATATTGAAATTGTCTTATGTTACCCCGGATTACATGCTATCTGGTTGCATAAGCTATCCCATTGCCTTTATCAAATCAAAGTGCCTTTACTTCCCAGGATGATAAATTATTTTTCCAGATTTCTTACAGGCATTGACATTCATCCAGGTGCAAAAATCTCAAAAGGTGTATTCATCGACCACGGGACAGGGGTTGTGATCGGAGAAACCGCCGAAGTAGGTACGGGAAGTTTGATTTTCCAAGGAGTGACCCTCGGTGGAACAGGGAAGGAATCCGGCAAAAGACATCCCACAATCGGAAAGAATGTAGTCATCGGTGCTGGCGCAAAAATTTTGGGAAATATTCTGATCGAAGATAATGTAAGGGTCGGCGCCGGGTCAGTTGTTATGCGAAATGTACCCAGCGGAAGCACTGTCGTGGGAATACCAGGTAAAGTTGTAAAATCAGGTGGCGGCACTGACACAGTAGAACAAATGTTAGAGCACAATCAAATGCCCGATCCGATTGCCAAAGTATTTTCCGTCTTACTTGAAAAATTGGAAACCCAACAACAGTTACTGAATCAATTATCAGAAAAACAAAAATCGCTGGAAAAACAGCAACCGGAAAACTCGGAAAATTTCGAAGAAAATGAAAGATTCATTCAGGAATTCATTCACGGAGACGGAATTTAAAGTTCATCCAATAATTGTTTTTTCTTATTTTGGTATTCTTCTTCGTTGATTAGTTTTTTCTTTCGGAGATCGTCCAGAATTTTGATTCGATCAGGGACGGATTGCCAATCCGATTTAATTGTATTTATCTCTTCTTCATCGGGTACCCGAAGCAAGATAGGTTTGGGAAGTAATTCTATTTCTTTATGAATGATCACTCTGCCATAAACTGAAATCTTATCCGCAGATTTCTCAATATAAAAACTCATTGGAGTTCCTTTACTTTTAACCCGCAAATCCTGTTTATAAGAAGTTTTCACCTTTTCCAAAGTATAAATACTCCAGTCGTCGAATTTATACTGTGAGGCAAATGTAATATTTTGTCGTAAATCGGGAATTATAATCACTTCTCCGTTTACTGTTTTAATGTATAGAATGCTGGTTCGCAAAATTTTTGTTAAAGGAGAAAGAGGATCATCTTTTTTTACAAGAATCAGATAAGCCCCGGAAGGATTTTTCTGAATCGATTCGGACAACATTTCATCTAATTTGGCCAATGTATTCGGCTCCAATAAAGCATTCCAGTCCTCACTTGATAGAATGCTCAAACGATAATCCACTCTTTTCAAGATAGGACTAATTTCTATCTGTTCGGAAAAGATGGAATTCAACAAATATATATTATGCGGAAGAATGGAAGAAAGGACTTCGTTGGAAACGGAAAAGATGGCAATGTCTTCCGATGAATTTGCGAGAATCAGATGTTCTTTCCGAACTTCTGTGGTTCGACAAGAAAGAACAACCGAAGAAAGATTGAAAGCAAAAATCAAAAATAAACTTGCAGAAGCAAATCTCATAGGTAAATCTTTTCTTTGTGTTCGCAAAACTCAGAGTACTTTTTTATTTTCTCTGCATATTTTTCATATCTTTCGGTTTTACTTACGCGAACACTCTTCCCCATTTCCAAATGGCGGATCAGTATGGAAAACAGTACAATCATGATACCATCAAAGGAAAGCCTTCCTTACTTTTAGGTTGCGAAATCAAAGATGTGGAATTGTGCCGAAAGGTAGGTCGTAAAATCTACTGGAAGATGCAAAACCTTCTTTGGAAAGATGCAGACAAGATCGTATTCCTATCTTATTTGAATCTGAAAGAAACAAATCATCTCGTTGAAAAATACATTGAGGAATCCAAATCAAAACAGTTTGAAGCCGTACTTCTGGATAGAAAAGGAGAATTAATCCAAGGTCTGGAACCGGAAAAAGCCTTTTTAAGAATTTTTGACAGGAAAGGAAAAGAAATTCATCGAGAATATTTGAAAACTGCGAATGATGAAAAAGTCAAAGAATTGTATGTTATTCTCAAAACTACTTTATAATCGAATTTTATTATTTTCTTTAGTCCTACTCTTTTTGTTTTCCTGCAGTAGACCTAACGAAAGCCATTATCAATTTTGGAAAGATTATGATTCCATGCAAAGAGCAATCAAATCTTCCACAACGAATGAAACCTTTTTAACTGCACAGTTCGGCGGTTTTTCCCAAGGGAAAGAAAAAGATTTAAAAAAAACAAATTCGGGAATATTTTATTTAGAGTTAGGTGGTAAGCTTTCAGATTCTGACAAATGGTCGATTGATTGGTATCCGGAAACAACAAACGGCTCGGATTATTTTGCTAAGACGGAATACACTCCCAAACTCTGGGGACAAAAGGAAATATATACTGTACAAAGATCACAAACTTCCCATTGGAACGGGTATTTACCACGCGACTTCTTTGCCTGGCTGAATGAATTTGCTTTTATTGCAAGTGATGAACCATCTTACCAAAAATTAAAAAAAGATTCTGCCAACTTACAATTCTTATGTGAAACTATGCAATGCCATATTTACGATGAAACGGATTGGGTCGTTTTAGAGTTCGTTCTGAATGAAGAAACTCAGAAAAGATTTCCAGGTTTTTACAATCGAACGGGAAGCAGGTTGGAAAAAAGCAAATTGAATCTGGAAATTTGGGACAAAGCAAATCCGGAAGACCGAATTCATCTTTCCAATCAAGGCAAAACCTTACAATTCCGACTTCCTGCGCAACCACGAAAACAATTCTTTCAAAAGCCGATTGAAATTCATTTTTTAGCGGACATTGAAATTCGTTCTTACGGAACCATTGCAAAGATCCAAAATCTGGAATACGTTCTCCAATACTATAGTCTTGCCAATGAAGATCGACTGAAGGGCAAATTTATAAAAGTCGGTAAAAAGGAAATTTCAGGAAATGTACTCTACTTTATTCCAACTGGCATTATCGATTTTTTCATTCCTGGAAATATGAACGAATATTTTTCAGATATGCTGACTTTGTTGGTAAATGGCACTCAAGGGAAAGGAGGCTCTCAACTGGAAGCTGTTTATCAGAAAAAAGTGAACCTGCAAACCAACAAAATCACCACCTATGGTGAGATTATGCGAAAGAAATTTTCACTCTTTGGAAATGACAACTCCCAAGATGCGGCACAGGATTTTGATTTTTATGCTTCTTGGGAATCTGCTATGCTCAAAGACTTAAAGGGAGCTACTTCCCATTAGAAAATTTTTCAACAAAAGTTTCCCCTCTTCCGAACCGAAAGATTCAGGATGAAACTGAACTCCTTCTATATCCAATTTCGTATGTCTCAAACCCATGATTTCCCCTTTTAGATCGGGACTTGCTACACGAGCAGTGATTTCCAATTCTTTCGGTAAACTGGATTCTTTCGCGACAAGGGAATGGTAACGCATGATTTCGATATTTTGTGTTAAATTTTTAAAAACACCTTTTCCATCATGCACGATGGGAGAAAGTTTTCCATGCATTGCAATCTCCGCACGTACTACTTCACCTCCGAATGTGGTCGCCATTCCTTGCATTCCGAGACAAATTCCAAGGATGGAAGTTTTGCCGCCTAAGTTCAATAAGATGTCACTTGAAATTCCGAAGTATTCCTTATCAGCGGGATGACCAGGTCCCGGAGAAATGATAATCCTATCATAATTTGCAGATTCGATTTCCTTAAATTCCTTTTCATCATTTCGGAACACATCCAACTGAAATGGGTTGCCTATTTCTTCCAAGATCTCGCCTACCAATTGATAGAGATTGAATGTGAAGGAATCGTAATTGTCCAAGATTAAAACTTTCATCTACTTTCCTTCTTCCAAATGATCTTGCAAGGCTCGTTTGACAGAAGCCATCTTATTGATAATCTCCTGATATTCTCCTTCCGCAAAAGAATCGTAAACAATTCCACCGGAAGCCCGAGCAAACCCTCGGTTTTCACAGACAAAAAAACTCCGAATGGGAATGGCAAAAGTGCAATCTCCGTTGAATCCGAAAGAACCTACAGCTCCTCCGTAAGGACCTCGAGGACTCTTTTCAATTCTTTCAATGATCTTCATTGATTCGATTTTAGGCGCCCCTGACAAAGTCCCTGCAGGAAAAGAAGCTGCTAAGCCTGAGAACATATCTTCCTTTGCCTTTAAAATTCCTACTACCTCACTGGAAATGTGTTGAACATGGCTGAACCTTTTGACATCAAAACGGCGTCTTACTTTCACCGTTCCGAATTTCGCCACCCTACCCACGTCATTTCGATGTAAGTCGATGAGCATGTTGTGTTCCGCAATTTCTTTAGGATCGGTTAAAAGTTTTCTGGCAAGATCTATATCTTCCTCCGGACTGCTTCCTCTCTTAGTTGTACCTGCAAGAGGAAAGGATTCCATTTCGCCTTGTCTGAGTCGGAATAACAATTCAGGGCTAGCGCCCAAAATCACTCTTTTCTTGAATTTCACATAATACATATGAGGTGAAGGATTGATTTTTCTAAGAGTTTCGTAGATAGCGAGAGGATTTCCATTTACGGTGAATTTTTCTTCAAAGCCAATTTGGCATTGAAATGTATTTCCTGCTTTGACCTCTTCCAAAGTTTCATCTACCATTTCTTTGTGAGTATCTTTTGAGAAAAAAAAACCTTCCGCTTTTACACTGACCTTGGGTTTTAATAAATCTTTTTCCAAACTTACCCGGTTCAATATGGAAGATACTTCCTTAGATCTATCTTTTCCGTTATTAAAATAAATCAGTTCACCGGTAAATTTATCATATATCAAACCATCCAAATACATTCCGAATTCCATAGCTGGAAAATCAGGATGCGGCTGTATTTTAAGTTTTGGCTCTAAAAATTGCATCGAATTATAACTCAGGTATCCGACAAGTCCACCCGCATAACTTATGCTTAACGAATTATAATCCGTCAATTCCCTAAGGGAATAATAAGGATTTGTAACTTCGTAATCTTTTCCGTCGATATTGAGATTGCCGGGGGTTCCAATGATCGTATGCCCCGGGTCAAATCCGATCACCGAATAACGGGAATCATATTGGTTGTCTCCTGCGGACTCCAATAAAAAACAAGTATCATAGGATTTTTCGAAAAAACGAAATAACTCCCAAAATTCAATCTCTCTCGGTAATTCCAGATTTATGTATTTTGGTTTTTTTGGGATTTCAATTTTAGGAAGACTCATTTGACACCTTTGCTTGGTTACGAATACCAAGATTCTAAATTCCTTTGTTTCTGAAATAAAAAAGGCAGGCTTGCTTTCGCTTACCTGCCTTTTGCTTTGCATGATTCCAGCGAATGCTTATTTGAAGTTTTGGTTTGCAAACTCCCAGTTCACTAGATTCCAGAAAGCTTCCAAATACTTCGGACGAGCATTTCTAAAATCAATATAGTAAGCATGTTCCCAAACATCAACTGTGATAAGAGATTGAATTCCGTCTTTCAAAGGGGAACCAGCATTGCTCGTATTCACGATCTCTACGGAATCTCCTTTTTTCACAAGCCAAGTCCAACCGGAACCGAAATTGGTAACAGCGGACGTGGTGAATTTTTCTTTGAAAGCATCAAAGGAACCGAATGCTTTATTGATCGCATCGCCGACTGCACCGGTAGCTGGTCCGCCGCCTTTCGGAGAAAGCGAATGCCAGTAAAAAGTGTGGTTCCAAATTTGCGCCGCATTGTTAAAAATTCCCGCACTTGATTTTTTCACAATATCTTCGAGTGAAGAATTTTCAAATTCGGTTCCCTTTATCAGATTGTTCAAATTAGTAACATAGGTTTGGTGGTGTTTCCCGTAATGAAAGTCTAATGTTTCGGGGGAAATATGCGGTAAAAGTGCATCTTTTGCGTATGGTAGTTCGGGAAGTTTATGTTCCATTGGAAGTCTCCTAGATGGTAAAGTGTATCTCTATTTTCTTTATAGTTAATATTAGAATAATTCTAGTAAACCAATAATCATTCTATTTTGATTAGTTTCTACTCACCGAAGAACGAACTGTCTTCAATAAATTCAAAATTTCATCGTGAATGATTCCGTTGGAAGCAATTAACTCGGGAAGACCTGTATAATAATGTTTACCATTCAGATCGGTCATCTTCCCGCCTGCTTCCCCGAGAATGACAGAAACAGCGGAAATATCCCAGTGTTTTACGGATTTTTCCCAAATAGCATCCATCAAACCCTCTGCAATCCAACAAGAGTCCAATACAAAGGAGCCTGTCCTGCGAAAGGAACGTGCGTAAGTTAAAAATCCTGAAAGATCCGCCATAATCTCTTGGATCATATGGGCTCTTTTTGTAGGAAGGTTCGGACTGAAAATCGCTCTGTTGAGTTCAGATACGGAAGAGGTAAAAATTGTTTCACCGTTTTTTACCGCGCCTTCCCCCAATACTGCGGAATAAACAGCATCCTGCGGCGGAACAATCACGACTCCCCCAACAGGCGTTTCACGGTGTTCCAGCCCAAATGAAATCGCATAAAGAGGAAGTCCTCTCACAAAATTCATTGATCCGTCTACAGGATCCAAAACCCAACGAAAATCATTGGTTCCGTCGATCGGTTCCTTATCTTCCGATAAAATGCCGTCCTTTGGAAAAGCCTTTTGCAAAAATTTGATGAAGATATCACCTAATACCCGATCGGCGGCGTGTATTCTTTCTCTTTCATCCGCATCTGTCTTGGAACGAATGCCGGACATTTCTTTCTGAATCTTTTTTGCTTCATGGATGATTCCACTCGCATTGGATTTGATGAATTCGATTCGTTTGATGGTTTCCTCGACGGGAAAACTAATGGTAGGAGAAGAAATGCTCATGGCTTACCTTATTGCGGAGTATGGTCTTTTTCAGTAAAGTTGATTTTCCACAACATATTTCCCGAACGAGACTGGGCTCTTTCCGCAGCAAATTGTTTTAGGTAGAAATGATAAGCCGTTCTCTCCCCGTCTTGCACTCCATTTTCTCCGGGATCTAAAACCGAATAAAAATTTCTAAACTCTTTGATGATCTTAGGAAGAGAAGGAGTTAAAAAACGCAAACTTAAAGCCAAATAATCGATTCCGATGGGACTATAAACCCGGCCTAGCTGCCAGACTTCAGAATTGATTCCCAATTCTTCCCTGATTTTTAATTCGATATCAGAAAAATCAATCTCATCAAAAATTTCCGAAAATCTTCGGATTGGGTGGTCATGTGTTCGGTCCGACTCAACACGAAACACTCCTCCTTGAAATCTTTGAGACTTAAAATCAATAATATGATCTCCGTCTTCTTTTAGCGATTCTATAGGAAAAATCTTAACTTGAAAATAAATGCGATCGGTGATGATGCTGGGGGTTAAATTTTGCGCTCCAGGCTTTTTAATCTCTTCACCGGAGGCACCACCCAAATACTGCATGTCGGTAGCGAAGACATAAAGAAATTGTTTGTTACTGAATACAATCGGTCTTACAAAAAATAATTTTCCGGTTTCTCGTTTTGGTCTTGGTTCCGGCAAAAGACAAGTTCCTTCTATTGCTTCCGGAAGATACTTGGAAAGTATGGAAACAAAATCTTTGACCGAGGAAAATTCAGGGTGAGTGATCGAAGAAGCGGGTATTACGAATGTTTCCTCAAAACGAATATAAGGAGAATGCAGGTTGTCCACATAGATATCTCCAGGATGATTTTTTCCGGATATATCGTTTAACATTTTATTGACGGATTTGAAATCTTTAATTAACATTTATTTTTTATTAATCTTTGTTATGCGAGTTTCAAATGATTGTAATCTTTTGAGTCCGGCCCAGGTAGGCTTCCAAGAATGATTCATAATGATTTCATAATTATACTTTCGACCGATACGGTATTGTTTCTCAACGGTAGATCCTAAAAATCCGAATTTAACACCGGCACCGAGCAGAACCTTACGGTAGAATAAGACCATAGTTTCCGGGCTAAGGGAAGTTCCTACATAATAAACTTTTCCCTTTCCATACTGATTTAAGGTAATCGCCGGTTTCCCTTTGTAAAATTTGCGGCTGTCAGAATAGTAGGCGATCGGTTTTGCCGTAATCGGCTCCAATAGTTCGCAAAATTTAGTTCCCCGCAAAGGAAAAAGTCCCATTCGGATGGAAACTTTCTCTCCTTCGCCCATAGCCTCAAACTGATATGTTTCCACTCCAGCCATCTCCCGGAATCGTCCAGGTACCGGTTCTTCCACCATCCAATGATTTTGGTCCTTGATACCTGCACGGTAGCCAAGGACCAATGTTCCGCCTTCTTTTACGTAGGCTTCCAGTTTTTGGATCACAGAGTCTTCAAACATTGTGTAGAGAGGAAGAGTGATGACTTTATAATTTTTAAAATCAATCTCCGTTCGTGCCGGTAAAGAATGCGTGTTTGCGTTCAGCACATTAGTTCCCGCAAACCAAGTTGCGATTTCTATGTCGTAGCCCACTTGAGCAAAAGACACGGGAGAAAATTTCAATCCGTCACTCAAAGGCTGATGTTTGTAACTGCGTGCATTTTCAATATCATGCAAGATGGCTACCTCAGCCGGATAAGGAACATCTGCAATGTCTTCCGCATATTCTTTGATCTCTTGGATTTTCTTTTGCAGCTCGAAATATTTATGCGTGAGCTTTTTGCCGTGATCCAAAATCCCGTAACATAATTGTTCTTGTCCGAAACGAGCGGTACGGTAACGAAAAAAATAAATCTGATTAGCACCGTTGGTAATGGCTTGGGTCAACCACAAACCTATCTGGCCCGGAGGAGGAAGATATCCCAAAGTATCATGGCCCTGAACGCCCGAAATTTGTTCCATAACTGTGAATGCTTTGTTTTTCAATCCACGACAATACTGTTGTGTTGCAGATACAAGAGGGTGTGGAAAAGGATCTTTTTGATTTCCCCAAACCGGGTAATTGTCCCAGGAAACATAGTCAAATTCACCGAATAACTTGTGCATATCGGTGATTGGCAAAAAAGGAGAAGGATAAAGATTTACGGTAAGTGGCCTTCCCTTCGAATATTTTCGAACGATATTTGCCTGAAGACTGAGATAAGAGATCAGTTCATCCGATTGAAACCGGTAATAGTCCTGGATCATAGAAGGATTGAAATTGCTAGCAACATGAGATGCAGGAAGGGGAATTTCATCCCAGTCATTGTACATCATTCCCCAAAATACACTCCCCCAACTCTTGTTACAGTTTGCGACGGTTTTGTATTTTGTTTTCAACCATTTTCGAAAACTGGTGAGCGCCAAGTGCGAATAATCCAAATCCGATCCTTCGTGACCAGGTTCGTTATCAATCTGCCAACCCACTACCGCAGGATGATTTCCAAAATGTTTTGCCATCGCCGTTACAATTCTTTCCGTCGCCTTCCGATATGCTGGAGAAGAAAAACAGGCCTGTCGCCTAGTACCGATTGTGCGTAGAATTCCTTCTTTGGAAATTTGAACGATCTCCGGATGTTTTTTGTACAGCCAAGGTGGAAAGGTAGCTGTCGGAGTTCCCAAGATAGCAGTCATTCCTGCTCTATGGATTTTTTCCAATATTTCATCGAATAAGGAAAAATCAAATTTTCCTTCCTTTGGTTCCATAAGAGCCCAAGCGAATTCCGCCAATCGAACCGAAGTGAGACCCATATTTTTCATAATGGAAAGGTCTTCATCCCAATCTTTTTTTTCCCATTGTTCCGGGTAATAATCCACTCCAAAGATCATGATTTTTCCTTTTTACGATTGCAGAATCCGTCTTGCAGCATAAACTGAATTAGAAATCACCCCTTTCAATCAAATAATGACAGATTCAGTTATTTTAGGAATCATTCCCAATTACCATTTTAGGTTTTCCATCGTTGATCTAACCAAAACAGCAAAAGAAATCATCTTATTGCACGAACTTAACTCGGAGATGAGCGTCTTTCTATCTAAGACTCTGATGGGTGCTCTCTTTCTTGCAGAGATGACAAAGGACCAACAAAGAGTCAGTATCCAATGGAAGGACGATACGAACAAATCCGTCCTTGCTTATAGCAACCGTTATGGGGTAATGAAAGCTGTCGCATACCCGGGCGAATTTGCCGTCGGAGATATCCGTAATGAGTTCATCCTGGGTCAAGGAATCATGAAAGTCATTCGTTGGGAGATGAACGCCGATTTTTACCAATCCTTTACAAATTTAGTAGAAGATACTTTCGAAGTAAATTTTTTGAAATACTTAACGGAATCCGATCAAGTGAGAGCGATCGTAGGAATGGACGTGGAACCATTGAAAATAGACGGGAATTTCCGGGCAAAAGCAATTATGTTCCAGGCATTGCCGGAAGCAAGTGAAGCCGATTTTAAATACTTAAATGAAAAAATTTCTCCCATCATCAACAAAGAATCATTTTGGGACTTGGGATTTGAGGAGATGCGAACGGAACTAATGATCACAATCGAATCGGAACTAGTAGTTTTATCCACGGAAGAACCTGAGTTTTTATGCGATTGTTCCCGTTACAAAGTTTCCGAAATCATAGTCTCCTTGGGAAAAAAAGAAGCCGAGTCAATCCTGACGGATGTAGGACAGATCGAAATTACTTGTGAATTTTGCAGAAAAGCATACCAGTACAATCAAGAAGATGTAGCGCATCTATTTAAAGAATGATAAAAAATTTCGTATCCGTTCCTTTGGGTAAAATCAAACCTATTCTTTCCGCTCTCAACCAAAACATAGACAACTTACTTTCGGAAAAAAAGTTTCCCTGTATTTTATTCTCAGGTGACTTAGGTGCAGGAAAAACAACCTTTATTCGAAAATGGATGGATTCCAGGGATTCGGGAGAATTAGTAAATTCTCCCACATTCGCATTACACAACTTATATGATCTTAATGACATTCCTGTTCATCATTTTGATCTCTATCGGATTAAAGATATAAGTGAATTGTTTGAACTTGGTTTCGATGAAATTTGGGGAAAGGAAGGTATTTCTCTTATCGAGTGGTGGGAAATAGCTGAAAGCATGCTTCCGAAAGAAGGGCGGCTTTATCTGAACATCGAACACGATACTTTGGAAACCCGAAATTATACATTGGAAACGAGTGCATGAAGGTTTTATTTTTTGATGCTACTCAGGATTGGATTCATGTTTCCGCAACGATCTTGAGTTCTGAAAAACCTGGTGAAAGCATATACGAATTCAAAGAATACTGTCCGAAAGAATCTTCGTTTCGTTTGGTGGAAGAAATCCAGAAGGCGTTACAATCTACAGGATGGGGAAAGCCCGATCGGATTTTTGTACTAACAGGTCCCGGTTCTTTCACCGGAATCCGAATCACAGTCACCACCGCCAGAAACCTATCTCAATTATGGCAAATTCCGTGCCTAGGAATGGATACCATAGAAGCTTATTGCAAATATTTTTCTCAAACAAAAAACAAAAAATCAACGTTTGTATGTTTGGATGGAAAACAGAAAAAACATTATTTCGGTCATTTAACAGAAGGTAATTATTCCGGGACTTTCGATTGGACATCCGCAAAAATCGAAGAATATTTAAAAAATCTGCAAAAGGAAGATGTCTGTTTTGTTTATTCAGGAGAAACGAACGTCCAATTTTATAAGGAAATGATTAAAATTGAAGAGACTTTACCGGAAAGTATGCCAATTTTAGAAACTAAGAAAGATACAATCTTACGTGCCGACTTAAAAACTTCCAATTATTCCCTTCTTCTCCCCAATTATATTCGCGGCACTTATTTAGAAACTAACACAGCGTAATGGATACATATAAAATTCAAAAAAAAATCATAGACTATTTAGAAGCGAAGGCCGGTAAAGAAGTCACTAAACAAGAGTTAAAAAATAAATTTTTAGACATAACGGAAAAACCGAAAAAAGCTCCTACAAAGAAAAAATCAGCGCCGAAAGAAAGAAAACAAAATTCGAATAAAGAGCTGATGATTGCAATGGACAATCTGCTTTTATCTTTGGAAAACGAAAACCTGCTTGTGATGGATGGAAAAAGAATTCTAATCGCAAACCCCTTTCGTTTTTACGGAAGAGTCTCCGTTTCCAGAAGAGGAGACGGATTCTTAAGCCTACCGAGTAAAAATGAAGTATTTATTCCCGGCTCGATGATAGGCACTGCGATCTCGGGGGACAAAGTTGAAGTACTACCACTGGGCATCGGCAGAAAAGACAGATTTGAAGGCGAAGTAACCGCAATTGTCAAACGAGGTCGTACACTTTATCGTTTGAGAGTCACTGAAAAAAACAATAGATTTGTTTTTGGAAAATTCCTCGATATGTTAGGTGACGAGAAAGAAGGTGTGATTCATGCGAAAACTCTTCTTAAAGATATATTGGATAAAATTCAAATTGATGATGTCCTGGTTGTCAAATTCAAAGAAGGTGTAACGCCTGAGGATAATTTATACGATGTTTCTTTTTTAAGATTCGAATCCGATACCAAAGAAGATCCTGATTTTCAAAGGATTCTGATGAAGTACAATTTCGACGTACAACATCCCGACAATATCAAACTCGATCTTACCGAAGAAGTTGAACCATCCAACGTAAGCGATTGGAATTCCCGTACTGACCTTCGGGAACTTTATGCAGTTACAATCGATGGGATCACCGCCAAAGATTTTGACGATGCCATTAGTTTCCAGGAAGAAGGAAACCGGGTCCGTTTTTGGGTTCATATTGCAGATGTTTCGCATTATGTTAAGGTGGGCACTCCTTTGGATGACGAGGCCTACCAAAGGGCCACTTCCGTTTATTTGGCCAATAAAGTTGTGCCAATGTTACCACCCGTTTTATCGGAAAATCTTTGTAGTCTTGTGGCAAACAAGAATCGGTTGGCATTTACAGTCGAAATGGAAGCGAGCAAAGAAGGTGAGATTTACAATGCCAAATTTTACAAGTCTGTGATCAAAGTGAATCAACGTTACACTTATGAGATGGCGGAAGATGAAATTAAAGCTGCCAATCCCGAGTCATGGATTTATAAAATATCCAAATTCACCGATAACATGCGTAAAAAACGCATTCAAAAAGGTAGAGTCGATTTAAATATCAAAGAAACCACCATTCAATGGGATAAAGATCAAAAACCGATTGGAATCGAAATCAGAGAAAGATTGAACAGTCATATGTTGATCGAAGAACTAATGTTATCTGCAAATACAAAAGTGGATGAATTTCTTCGCAAGAAAAATGCGCCTACTTTGCATAGAATTCATGAAACTATGGATGAAGAAAAATTGGAAATGTTGAATCAATTTCTTCAACTAAACGGATTTCATATTCAAATCAAAGATACCAGCTATCCCGAGATCACCGCGGCAGTAAATGCTATCGGAAACAACTCAGTAGCTAAGATTTTCAACTATCTATTGTTAAGGAGTTTTATGCAGGCATACTATGGTGCAGAAACTCTAGGTCACTGGGGGCTTGGCTTCCAAGACTATTGTCATTTTACTTCACCAATTCGCCGTTATCCGGATTTGATAGTACATAGAGTTTTGCATGCTGTGATTCTGGGAACCAAGCTTCCTTACGACAAACCCGGTATCGCTATGATGGGAAAACACTGCTCCGACGAAGAAAGAAGAGCGGCTGATGCGGAGAGAGATATTATTAAAATCAAATCCTTCCGTTACCTGGAATCCACTGGTAAAAAGGAATTTAAAGGTTTTATCGTAGGAATCCGACCGGCTCAAGTATTTGTTGAACTGGAAGAATCAAGTCTGGAAGGAGTGCTCGATAAACAACAGTTTACCGACGAATTCGAAATCATGATTAAAAATGATTTTTCCTTTTATTCGAAAAAGCATACTAAAATCTTTTTTATCGGAGACCCGGTGACTGTTTCTTTAGATCGAATCGACTACGAAGAGATCAAAGTGTTTTTAACTTTAAAGGATTTTAAAAAAGCGACTTAAAAATCAAAGATCGCTTCGTTTCCATATCCTTCGAAAGAACGGTTTACCATCGACAAGAATATTTTCCAGTTTTTCTATCACCTGATCTTCAGTGATAGAATACTCTTTCATCACTTCCCGATTCAAACTAAGTTGGGAGTGGGTTACCCATTGAACGATTGATTTTTCCGTCCGAACTTCTTTCGGTAAAAACCGGGAGAGTTCTTCAAAGAATTGATCATGAGTTAGGAAACTGGCATTGGATACTTCCGGCATTGGTGCGGCACCATGGTCTGCAGTCACTACCAGGATAAAATCGTCTCCATAGTTTTCTTTTAAAAAGTTAAATATCGTTTCGATTTCTTTGTCTGTCGCGGAAAGAATTTTGCGGGCTTCTTCCGATTCCCAACCGGATAAATGACCGACTGCATCCGTTGCCTTCAAGGTCACATAAACAAAATCCGTCTTTCCATCCAGGTGTTTTTTCTTTTCCAAAATCTCTTTCTGAATCGCAGTTCGGATTGATTCACCATCTAACAATACTTGGTATTCGGATGCCTGAAAAAAATGAATCTTTTGTAAAAATTCCAAACGATCTTTTACTTTGAAAGAACTAGTTGTTGTTTTTTCCTTTTCTTTGTAAAAATCATAGAGATTGAATCGTTTCAGCGCATCTGGGACAAGGTAAGCATTGGAATATGTATCCCATTTTAAATCTTTCGTATTTTCCCAATAAACAAAATCCGAATCCGAAACTTGGCCGCTTTTCGAATGAAAATCCTTGCCATGCCCTGCCATTCCGATACTTGCCCTTGCCGCATAACATTGACTAATAACTACAGGTTCGTTGTTTAGATAAAGATCCCATTCGTCAGCAAGACTTGCCGCTTTTAATTCGTTTAAATCTATAGTATCACCTAAGCCTTGGTAGACCTGATGAACATCGATTTTTCCCTTGGACCAGGAATAGATTTCGTTTGAGAATGCTTGTGTTTGGGACGGGTAAGCGCCGGTTCCGATCGCTGCGTGTCCCACAGCAGTATGTGCTTCCAGATGTCCCACTTTTCCGTTTTTGAAATATGCGGATTTGGATTTTAAATCTTTCAGAAATGGAAACGCGTTGGGATGAGCAGAATACAACTGTTGTCCGCCCTGGTCCACTACAATGGTAATGATGAGTTTCGGTTTTTCAGAATTGGTTTTGAAAATTTTAGTTAAGAACTGTACGTCGAGCAGGTTTGAAAAAGAAAAATCCAATACTTTCGAAAGTATCGAAGCAAGATGCTGTTGGTGAATTTTGTCTGCGTAGTTGCCGTTATAAAACCACTTTGGTCCGTAGATCCAAACCGGAATGTTCGTGTCATAGGAATATTGAGTATAATGAGAGGTATAGTTGACTTCTTTTTCAAACGATTGCTCTTTTTCATTCCATTTCCAGCTATCTTTCAATTCATCCCAAGATAGATCGTATTCTTTCAGAATATTTTTAATTTCATCCTGGGTATAATGAGAAAGAGTGATTGATTCCCTTGAATGTTTATCAAAAATATTGAAAGGATATGGCACAAGGATCAGATCCGTATTTGGTTGTAAGGATCTCTTTGCAGCTTCTTTATAATCTGATTCCCAACCGCAGGAAGTACATAAGCTAAAAATGGATAAGATAATATATAGATATCTTATAATAAATACGTTCATTAGTGTTTTATTCCTACTCAATCAATGTTCTAGTTTTCCTTCCAAGATAGGAAAAAAGCAAGTTAGAATTGCAATCGTCGGTGACATTATGTGTCACAATTCGCAGTTAGGAACATATTGGAATGCAAAAACAAAATCCTACTCTGCTGATTCCAGTTTCGAATATGTAAAACCTATCTTACAAAATTATGACATCGTTTTCGGAAACCTGGAGACTACCATTACCAAGGATCAAGCAGATCATAGCGGTTATCCCAGATTCGGTTCTCCTCCCGGATTTGTTCAAAGTATTGCAAAAGCAGGGTTTCATGTACTTTCAACAGCAAACAATCATTCTGCGGACAAAGGAGCGGTAGCAATTGATCTGACGATTGAAACAGTGCTCGCCGAAGGAATGATTCCTTTGGGGACTTATTCTTCCGAATCGGATTATCAAAGCAGAAGACATTTTATTTTAGAAAAAAACGGAATTCGCATAGCTGTTTATAATTATACTTATTCTACAAACGGAATCAAAGTTCCGGGGGAAAAGATTGTTCGTTTAATCGAAGAGAAAAAAATCAGAGAAGACATTCGGTTTTCCAAAACCCGGAATGTCGATTTTACACTTGTTTGGTTCCATTTCGGAACAGAATACAAAACCGAGCCGGATAAAGATCAAATCAAATGGGTTGATATCGCATTGGAAGAAGGTGCCGACCTCATTATAGGAGGCCATCCTCACGTAGTGCAAAACTTTAAAAAAATTGAAACTACTTCAAACGAGAGTATATCGAAACAACAGTTAGTTGCTTATTCATTGGGAAATTTTCTATCCGCACAGAACGCACCCTTTACGGACGGTGGAATCATTTTAAATTTCGATCTTGTTGTAAATGGAAAGAGTTCGAAAGAAATTATGAATATAAATTACGAACCGGTTTGGGTATATCCGTCCGGATACAGGATCATTCCTATCGATAAGTATTTGAATCAGGAAATAGATTTAAAACTACCGAAACACTCCGAGGCCAAGATGAAAGCTTATAAGACACAGCTACTTAAAGTTTTAAAATGAGCTGTTTTCAAAATACTTGATTCACTCTTCAGATTGAAGATTTAGATCGGAAAATCCTTTTCCTTCCCGGATCACTTTGATCTTATCTTCCGTACAATCCAAGATCGTCGAAGGTTCTACTTTAACGATTCCTCCGTCAATGATTGCTGCCACATGATTTCCATAAACCGCTTCTAAATCATCTATATCGATCAAAAACTCGTCATTTGTAAAAGCTGATGTGGAAGTCAGGGTAGAGTCATGAATTTTTAACAGCTCTTCCAGAAAGTTATGACCGGGGATTCTAATTCCAATATGTCTGTCTTTGTTATATGCGATGGAAGGTTTGGGAAGATTTTTATTTGCCTTTAAAATAAACGTAAAAGGTCCCGGTGTGATCTTTTTCATCAATTTGTAAGTAGGATTAGGAAGGTATTCTATCATATGTGAAGCCATGGAGATGTCTTTACAAAGCAAAGAAAGCGGTTTGTCTTTTGGGAGTTTTCGTAGACTATAAATGGCTTCAACACCTTTTTTGGAATGCGAATCGGCAATGATCGCATAAACAGTGTCAGTTGGAAAGATAAAAATTTCTCCATTCTTCAATCGTTCCGAAATTTGTTTTAGTTTTCGGACTTCCGGATTGATAGGATGGAGATAATCTATCATATTCTACCTACTGTGCTATGAGCCCGCCGTCTACAACGAGTGTTTGACCTGTAACGTACTTTGACGCGTCCGATGCCAGATAAATGGCGGCGCCCAAAATATCTTCCGGATCTCCCAACCGACCCATGGGAATCCCTGCAAGGACCTGATTCAAAATATACTCTTTGTCTTTAATCATGTCAGTCATGTCCGTATCAATCAGTCCCGGACAGATCACATTCACTCTATAACCAGAGTTACACCATTCAATTGCCAACGCTTTCGATAAACTAATGACAGCACCTTTTGTTCCTGAATAGACAGAAGCAAGCTTTGATCCGACCATACCCAGAACGGAAGCAACATTAATGATGTTTCCTCCGTCTTTTTTATGATGTTTGTAATAAGCCTGACAATTTCTAAACACTCCTGTATAATTGGTTTGAATCATATTCTGGAGTTCTTCTTCTTTGAACCCCGATGCAGGAGTGTTTGTCGCAATACCCGCGTTATTGATGAGACAGTTTAATTTTCCGTGTTTTTCGCGGATTTTCCCGATCACATTGAATGCATCTTTTTCGGAACGGACATCAACTACAACACCGTTGATTCCTTCTTTGTCCATCCATTCGATTGATTCGGGCCTTGATCCGGCACCATAAACAATGGCACCGGCATCTCTGAATCCAAGTGCAATGGATTTTCCAATTCCCCGGCTTGCGCCGGTAATCAGTACGGTTTTTCCAGTTATATCGAAAAGTTTCATTTCACCTCATGATTGGCAGGATAACACTCGCTATTCTGCGGTTTTGAATCTTCTAATAATTTTTTATAATCTAAAGTTCCGTCGTCCCGCACAAGATCCCTGCGAATATAATGCGCGCCTCTTTCATAATAATCTGCGATCGGATTACAATCTTCAATATCTTCTACATGTCCGAATTTACACCCGATGGATAAATTTAAGATTAACATCAGAAAAAGGATGGGAGTCTTCTGCTTCACAGAATTTACTGTGACTAACATTGACAGAAAGGCAAGAACTTGTTCATTCTAAAAAGTAGATCTCCCCGAAGAATTGAGATTTTAAAAACTTTGGGGATTCAATTTGAAATCCAACCTTCCGACATAGATGAAAGGGAAATCCCTGGCGAACTTCCGCTTTCCTATTTGGAGCGGATCGCCAAAGCAAAGATTGGTTCTCCTGGTTCCCTTGATTTGAATTCCAGTTACTTGTCTTGCGATACAATCGTCGTGCAGAACAATCGGATTTTGCATAAACCAGAAAACTTCGAGGACGCAGTCCGAATTCTGAGCAATTTGAACGGAAAATCCCATTCTGTTTTTTCCGGGGCTTGTCTGTATTCTGTCGGCCAATCCGATTTTTTTTATGAAGAGACCGAGATTGCTTTTAAAAAATGGAGTATTTCAGAAATTGAATCTTACATTCATAGAGCTCAACCTTTTGATAAAGCTGGCTCCTACGGAATTCAAGATTCGGGCGGTCCCGTTCGGGAATGGCGTGGTAGGTACCACAATGTGGTCGGCTTTCCGCTTTTTTCGTTTTTAGGAAGATCGAAAATTTGGAAGGAATACTGGGGAAATGAAAATTCCCCATAAAGAAAAGGTTTTAGGCGTAAACGTTGACCAAATCGCCAGGAGTATAACTGGCTTTTTTACCAGAATCCCCTTGGATCGAACTTGCCTGACTTGCCGTATCTTCGGAAGGATATTTGGGTTTATAGTCTCTCGACTGAACCGCATCCACCTTTTCGATGGCCTTTGTATTGTATGTGGGCATCACATACGTAAGTGGTTCCCCTAATCCTGAAACTCTTGCCACACCGCTTGCTATATCCATACTGTGATTATCGCTCTTTCTCTCTTACGAGATTAGACCATTCTTAAAAAAATGGAAACAAAAAAAACAGGTAAAGAATATACTTCGCTATTCCAGTTGTTCAAAACACCGACAAAGGAAATGCCCCAGATTTTTACTTTTGTAGGAGAAGATTCCTATGAATTCGAATTAATCACTGATTTTTACAAGGAAGCCCTGAACAAACAGGGAGAAACTTTCGAAATCATCGTGATTGTGGCAGAAGGTGGTGATCAAAACAAACTTTTTGCAGAATTATTCACTCCTGATATGTTTTTTCCGAAAAAACTGATCATTGTAAAACATGGAACTGCTTTTTTCAAGCCGATCCTGGACCCAAAAGCTTCCACTGAATACAGAGACTTCAATGTGGGTTTTAAAAAAAATATCACTTCCGTTTCGGATAAAATTTTCTTTCTGGTACATTACGATTCCAAAGACCTACCTGCGAGTTTCAATACCCTTTTCCAAAGCCAGCATTCTTATTATAAACCTAAAATTTTATACCAAAGCGATATTACCAAAACCTTGCGTGAAGTTTTGGAACAAGAACATGTTCAATTGGAAAATGATGCTTGGGATGAATTTGTGCATAAGATTCCTGCAAATATAGGAGCTTATTTAAAAAGCATTCGCAAATTAAAACAGTATTTGAATAAAACTAAATTCACTTTGGATGATATCAATGCGATCCTATTCAACCAAACACAGATTAACCCGTCAACTCTCGTAGATTATCTGGTCCAAGGTAGAAAGACGGAATTCTTTAAAGAATTTACAAAGTTCACTGATGATAACGGGGATATTTTATCTTTTTTAACCAGGTTGCTTTATAAACTGGATGAGATTCGAAAATTTAGAATCATCAGAACCAAACACAACGGAGAAGTTCCCATTCCCGTTATGGATGAATTGCTAAAGACAGGACATTTTTCAGAAGGTAGAAAAAACTTTATGAGAAAACAATTGGCAACCGAATCCAAACATTTTACGGAAAAGTCGCTGAACGATTTCTACGAACTCTTGATTGAAATGAATATTAAATTCAAATCCGGTCTTAGAAACGAAGAAGGCAGAATTTATTTTTCACAAAAGATGATGGATGCTTTTAGAATTCTTCAACAAACTTCTTCCAATTGATATTCCTTTAACTTCCGATACAAATTCCGTTCAGAGATGCCTAAGATTTTTGCGGTTTTTTCACGGTTTCCATTGGTAAGAATCAAATTGGATTTGATGATTTCTTTTTCATAATCACTTATGGAAACACCTGTTTGGATATGTAGTTTTTCCGCTTCCGAGGTAAAATAATGTAAAGGAAGGGATTTTAATAAAACATGTTTTGTGGAAGTAAATGCCACCATGGAAAATACGAGATCCCTTAATTCATGTAAGTTGGTCTTGTAAATACGGTTCAAAAAAAAGGGAATGAATTTTTCCTCAAAAGACAAAACTTTCTTTTTCAAATCCGCATTTGCCATCTCCAGAAAATTCTGTAAAAACAATGCTATATCGGGTTTTCTTTTTGAAAGAGGAGGTAATTCGAAACGAAATGATCTGAGTTGCTCGAAAAAATCCTGAGCCAAAGGTTTTTCTTGCAGTAATGAAACTTCCTCCTTGGCCAATTCCCAATAAAGATAGTATATCGGATCTTTATTGTACTTCTCTTCCTTCCACCAATTCAACCAGTCCTTAACGGTTTCAGTTTCGGCATAAGCCAGATTTTTTAACCAGATAACCTTTGTTTTTTGGCTTTTGAGAAGTAGATTTATTTCCGCAAGCGAAATAGGATGGGAATTAAAGTCCACTACCTTCACCTCATTTGTAAGAATCTTTCTGATTTGAATCGACTGTTCGATCCAAAAAGATTTGCCTACTCCCGATTCACCGATGACTAGTAAGGGAATTTTTGTTTGGGAAGAATTGATCCATTGTTCTTTGAGTTTTTTTATATCAGAAGAAGCTGTGATCCAATTCTCTTCATTTCTTTTTGACGACACTGATCACACCTTGTAAGTATCCGGAAAATTGTTTGATCTTGTTGGATTCCAAAAATTTTTTCGATTGGGAAGGAAGAATGAGCAAGGATCTGGGATAAGAGCTACTTGTTCTTAACAAACTTGTTTCATTTGGTAGATTTTTCACACCCCATGTGGAAAGTGAATCTCCGTAGAATGTAGTCTGTACAATATATTCTTTTCCCGGAATCACATTCAATTCTATAGGAAGTTTGATCCAGATGGCTTCTCCTTTTGTTTCCAAGAGTGCATTTTGGTATCTTCCCGTATCCGATTCTTCGCGGATCATTTCTGAACCAAGTAAAGTTTCGATGTCGGTTTTCACTTCCGATTTTTCCAAAACTCTTTTTTCTGAAATTTTTTCATAAGCTTGGAACATATTATAAGGAGTGATCACATCTACGGCAGCACGAACAATCGAAGCGTCCCATTTTTTATAATTGGAAGCTACGAAATCAAAAGGAGGAGGAGCATCGAGAACGGAAGTATAAAGATTGAATTGATTCAAATACAAATTGGAATATCCGTCTTCGTTCCCTATCTTTTGGTAATCCGTAATTCCCAATATCTTTGCGGAGCTGGAACGTCCGATCCTTTGCAATTCCCGGATCACAGTCAATTCCGAATGATTCGGAATCACTATATGAATTTGAAATCCCAATTGTCTGATCTCATTCAATGCAAGTATGATCGCGTTTGATTTGTCTTTAGAGGCACCTGATAAAAGTAAAAATAGTTTTCTGGATTCTTTTTTGCCACCGGTGAATCTCAACTTCAAAGATTGAATGGATTGCAAAATGACATCAGGTGAATTGTTACCCGACCATGTTACATCTTCTATAACTTTTTTTACTTCCGCATGTTCCAAAGAAGATGCGATATTCAGGATTTTATCCTTACGAACAAGAGTTAGCCCTAAGAAGAGATTCGGCATGTCGATTAAAGAAGAAACCGATTTTACAAAGTCTTTTCTATAATAAGCATACGAAGCATTCGTATCGAATAAAAAATAAACTTCGTTATAAATATTATCCCGTTTTTGTCTATTATCATGAATCTTCGGAGGTAGAAACCGAAAACTTTTCTCTATGTGTTTTTCAATCGCTAGAATAAAATTCGATATCAGCTTTGATTGGACCTGTTGAAGAGATTTGCTTTTGCAATTGTATATCTCCGTCTGAATCAAAACAGGATTTCCGAAATCTATGGAATCTTTGGAAATGAAATTGCTATCCCATTCAATGCATAACAAATTCAAATTTTGTTCTGTTAGTTTCGTATCTGCATTGAAACCTTCCGAAGATAGAAAATTTTCAACACTCTTTGCATCTGTAATTTCCGTAAAAAAATTTCTTTTTAGATAATGCCTCGAAATTTTTGCGAGCTCAACGGACGCTTCTTCCTTGGTTCCCAAAAAGGATGGAACTTCTCCGCTTAAGGACGCAGGTAGAATACTTATTTCTTTAGCAAAGATTTCAAAAAATGGAATAACGGAAAATAGAAGCGTTATAATTAGAACATTGTTCATTCTATGATAACGAAATATATTGATTAGAATAATTCTAGTTTTTTTCACTAATTTTAATATTTCCCAATTCTCTCTGAATCTATTCGTAGAGAAAAGATTGACAATCAGATTTCCAACCTATCTAATCTATCGGAAAGGAGTTAGATTCTTTATGAAGAAATCGCTTATCGTAATGGCTTCTCTAGTAGCCTTCATAGTATCATGTGGTGGTGGGGATTCCAGAAGAGATGCCACAACTGTTGGAAAGAACGGTTGGATTTTTGAAGGCTGGGCTTGCGCTCCGGATGCTGCAGCTGGGAAAGAAGGCAAAAGTCCTGCTGAATATTGCAAAGGCAAAGAGAAAGAATTCGAATATCTGTACATGAAATTTTCCGCTCGCGCTTCTGCAAAAGCAATTAATGAAAAATCAATTGCAATGAAGAAGTCAACTTGCCGTGAAGCGGCTCGCCTACAAGTAGCAGGCGATGGTTTGAAAAAGATCCTTGGTGAATACCTAGAACAAGCTTCCGGTGTTTCCGATGGTCAATCTACTGGTTCTGTCATCGTCTCCGAATCAAAAGGTAAAATCAGTGGTTTAGGAATTTATGACTGTTGCTCACTTAACAAAGATACAGGTGCTTGTGCCGAAGTCGGTGAACAAGAATCCTGGGAAGAGTGTGATTGCGTTGGTTACATGAGATATGCCGGCGGACAAAAAGCTCTTGAAACTAAAGCAAAAGAAGTTCAATAATCCAGCTTTTTTACTTTAGAATTCCGAACCTCCTTTGTGGAAACACCTAGGAGGTTTTTTTATATCCTGACGATTTTGAATGATTGCATTTAAAGCTTTGCTTTGGGGTCAAAATAATGTTTATGAATGAATTCTTGAATCCTTGCATGAACATCCGACGGAAGTTCTGAAAAAACCACAGTTGTCGTTTTTCCTGCAATCCGGTTGACAGTTCCTTGAATAAACGTTTTCACCTTATTCAGTATGAAACTAATCGTCACAACATCCCCTTCATAAAATAAAGAAGTGGTTTGCAATGACAAACCGCCTGTTCCGAGGTCTGTCAGTTGAGCGGTAACGGGAGTTCCTTTCCCACTGGACAAACTGATTTCGCATGGAATGTCCAGTTTCACCCTGGCTTTTTTTCTTTTTTGTTTTACTCCACCATACATGGAATACGAATCGGAAAAAATCGATTTTTGAGAATCTGCCATTTATAAGTTCCTTTTCTATACATCGACCAAATAGGTTTCGCAATTGAGAATATCATTCAGTTCAATCGTTTCCAATTTGGCATTCGTTTCTGTTTCCTCGTAATTCGAGAATAATTGTAAAAACATGTTGAGTGACTCTGTCTGTAACATTTGATTTTTTAAATCTTTAGGAAAGTTCGTTCCTTCCACGTATTTTGCAAAATGTTTACGAAATAATATCAACCCGTAATCGTCAGTGTTTGGATAAAAATCGAGCATTGCTAACAAATGTTCGATGACAACTTTTTTAATTTCGGCAAAAGAAGCGGATGATTTGTCTCTTTCCGAAAAAATCCAAGGATTCCCTATTGCTTTTCTCCCTATTAAAACAAGATCTACTTCATATTTTTTGATTTTGTCTTTGGCTTCTTCAAAGCTTGCAACGTCTCCATTACCAAAGATCGGCACCTTTGCAAAAGACTTGATATCTCCGATCGAATTCCAATCGGCCTTGCCAGTATAAGCCATCGATTTTGTTCTTCCGTGAACGGAGATGGCTGAAACTCCGGATTCCTGCAGAATATGAACGGATTCTTTATAATTCAGATTCTTTTCATCCCAACCTAACCTAATTTTGGCGGTTACGGGAACGGATACAGATTTTCTGATTCCTTCGATCATTTGACCTGCCAAAGGAAGATTACGCAAAAGGCCTGCACCTGAGCCGTGATGAGATACTTTGGCAACGGAACATCCCATATTCAAATCAATGATATCCGGCTTTAAAGGCGCGATTCGTTTTGCTGCTTCTACAACAGTATTCAAATCAGATCCGAAGATCTGAAAGGAAATCGGCCTTTCCATTTCTTGGAAACGAAACATATCAATGGATTTTCGATTTCCAAGTAAGATCTGCTCGGTGGATACGAATTCGGTGTAGGAAAATGCAGAGCCATACCGTCTTGTAATACGACGATAAGGACTATCGGAAATCCCTGCCATTGGAGATAAAGCGACATCTCCTTTAATCTCTACATTCCCTACTTTAATCATAATTACACGGTCTCTTCCGTATCCCTAACTATTGCAAAGTCTTTTACAAAATCATCGTCTTTCGTATTTACTACTTTGACACCCATAGCAGTTCTTCCTACCATCGAAATCCCTTTGGCTTCCACTCGAATTGCCATTCCTGATTGAGTGATGATTAATAATTCATCTTCTTCTCTAATCGTTGCAATCCCTACGGAGCGACCGTTCTTTTCTCCGATTTTCAGATAGGTCATACCTTTTCCACCGCGACCTTTCGTAGAAAATTCTTCAAAGTCGGTTCTCTTTCCAAAACCATTTTCGGATATACAGAACAAATGAGTGTTAGGTTCCACTTTTGTGATACCGGCGATCTGATCTTTTTCATCCAATCTCATTGCGGTCACACCGGATGCTGTTCTTCCTTGTGATCGCAGTTCATTGAGGTTCATACGAATAGCAAGACCGTCTTTACTAGCGATAAATACATCGTAGTTTTCAGGATTCGAAAGTACATCAATGAGTTCATCCCCATCCCGAAGTCCGATTGCAATTAAACCTGATTTTTTAGCGTTTGAAAACTCATCCAATTGGATTTTTTTCACAAATCCGTCTCTGGTCACCATCAATAGATATGACTCGTCAAACTCTCTGAATGTGAACAATGAGGTAATGATTTCATCTTCCGTCAGATTGATAATTGCTTTCAACGATTTTCCACGAGCTTCCTTCGTTCCGATCGGCAACTCGTAAACTTTCATAAGAAAAGCACGACCTTTGTTGGAAAAAAGCATCAGATTATCATGAGTCATCGCTGTACTTAGTTTTTTAACAAAGTCTTCTCTCTTGGAAGAAATACCCTGAATGCCTTTTCCTCCCCGTTTCTGGCGACGAAACGTATCCATAGGCAATCGTTTGATAAACATATCTTCCGAAATTTGAACGACAACTTCTTCATCTGCGATCAAATCTTCCGCATTGAAAGAAGATGATTCGAGAGATTCTAAACTAATTTCCGTAGTTCTGGTAGCACCAAAAGACTCGGTTACTTTCGAAAGCTCATCACAAACAATTTGTTTCACTCGTTCCGGTTTCGCTAAAATATCTTCAAGATCAAGTATGATCAGGCGAACTTGCTCTAACTCATCTATAATTTTTTGAACTTCCAAAGAAGTTAATCTTTGCAGACGCATTTCCAGAATCGCATCTGTTTGTGCTTCCGATAGACTAAAAGTACTGATCAATTTTGCTTGTGCTTCTTTAGGATCTTTGGAAGCACGAATGATTTTGATCACTTCATCGATATTATCCAAAGCAATTCTCAATCCCTCTAAGATATGAGCCCGCTTTTGCGCCTTATCCAAATCAAACTGAGTTCTTTTAACAACGACTTGATTACGATGTGTCGCATATGATTGTAAAATTTCTTTTAGCGAAAAAATCTTAGGCCGTTTGTCAAGAATCGCAAGCATCGTAATACCGAAGCTGACTTGCAATTGGGTAAGTTTGAAAAGTTGATTTAGAATGACTTGCGCATTGAAATCTTTTTTGATATGAAGTTCAACACGAATCCCCTTCCTATCCGAAAGATCTAAAATCTCGGTGATACCTTCGATGATCTTTTCATTTACCAGTTCACCGATTTTCTCAAGCAAATGTTTTTTATTTACCTGGTAAGGAATCTCAGTAATAACAATGATTTCACGACCTTTCGCATTTTCAATGATATCCACTTTAGAACGGATTCGAATGGAACCGCGACCGGTTGAATAGGCTTGGTACAAACCTTCACCGCCAATAATCGTTCCACCTGTAGGGAAATCAGGACCAGGTAAAATCTTCATCAACTCATAAAGAGAGATGTCCGGATTTTGAATGAGAGCAATCACAGCATTGATTGATTCTTTTAAATTGTGTGGAGGAATGTTCGTCGCCATCCCTACCGCAATACCTGTAGATCCGTTGACTAAAATGTTTGGGAAATTGGCAGGTAATACGTCAGGTTGTTGTCTCGTATCATCAAAATTTGGTGAAAATGCAACGGTGTTCTTCTCAATATCTTTGAGCAATTCTTCCGCTAACTTGGTAAGACGAGCTTCCGTATAACGATAGTGAGCCGCGTTGTCACCGTCGACTGATCCGTAGTTTCCTTGGCCATCTACAAGAGGTTCCCGCATGGAAAACTTTTGTACCATACGAACCATTGTTTCGTAAACAGGTGCGTCACCGTGCGGGTGAAAGTTACCGATTACTTCCCCGACAATTTTCGCAGATTTTACATAAGGTCTGTCACTCCTCCATGCCCTTTCGTTCATCGCATGGAGAATCCTTCTATGAACAGGTTTCAATCCGTCTCTTACGTCCGGCAATGCCCTACCTACGATTACGCTCATCGCATAATCCAAGTAAGCTTCTTTCATCTGATCTTCAATTTCAACAGGAATGACTCGCACCCCTGCTTTCAATGCCCCGGCTACGTCGGGTCTTCCTGATAAGTTTAAGGCTAAGGTTTTTGTAGATTCGTTTTCTTGGCCGTTTGTTTCGGTCATTTTATTATTCCGTATTAAATTATAAATCCAGGTTCGCTACTTTGTAAGAGTTCTCTTCGATAAACTTTCTGCGAGGTGATACATCATCTCCCATCAAAATATTAAAGGTATCTTCCGCTTCCACAAAGTCGTCGAGTTTCACTTGCAACATAACTCGTTCTTTCGGATCCATTGTTGTTTCCCAAAGTTGTTCCGGGTTCATCTCTCCCAAACCTTTGTATCTTTGAATAACAACTTTATCTCCAGAACGAGCTTTTAAAATTTCTTCCTTTTCTTTATCCGAATAAACATAAATTGCCTCACGACCAAACTTAAGTTGATAAAGAGGAGGTTGCGCCACATACAAAGAACCACGGGAAATCACGGCTTTCATATAGCGGAAAAAGAATGTTAATAATAAAGTCCGAATATGGGATCCATCCACATCGGCATCCGTCATAATGATGATTTTACGATATCTAAGCTTCTCCGCATTAAATTCATCATCCCCGATTCCCGTTCCCATAACAGTGATTAGATTTCTTACTTCTTCGTTTGCTAAAATTTTATCCAATCTTGATTTCTCAACATTTAAAATTTTACCTTTCAGCGGTAATATTGCCTGAATATTACGATCCCTACCCTGCTTTGCCGATCCACCCGCAGAATCACCCTCTACAAGAAACAGTTCACATAAATCAGGATCTTTCTCGGAACAATCGGCAAGTTTTCCCGGCAGACCGCCACCTTCCAAAACCGTTTTTCTACGAGTGAGGTCTCTTGCCCGTCTTGCCGCCTCACGTGCCTTAGATGCTAAGATACATTTTTCTAAAATCTTTTTGATGACGGAGGGATTTTCTTCGAAGAAAAGATTTAAACCTTCTCCCGAAATTGTCTGCATCAGACCTTTCACTTCGGCATTGACCAATTTTTCTTTGGTTTGCGAATTAAACTGAGGTTGAGGAATCTTTACCGAGATGACTGCACAAAGTCCTTCTTTTACATCATCACCAGTTAGTCCGTTAGGTTGTTTCTTTAAAAGAACCTGATCTTTTTTTAGATGATCGTTCAGGGTTCTGGTAAGTGCGGTTCTAAAACCTTCCAAGTGTGTTCCACCCAGATTGTTATTGATTGCATTGGTAAAACAAAACACGCTTTCCGAATAGGTATCACAATATTGTAGGGCAATCTCCGCCCAAACGGTTTCTTTCTCTCCTACAAAGTGTAAAACCTTATGAAGCGGATGTTTCGAATCTGTCAAATATTCAACGAAAGAAACAATTCCTCCGTCGAATTTGAATTCATGCTGAGCGATCTCTTCTTTTCTAAGATCTTCTATTTTCAAAAGAAGGCCTTTGTTTAAAAAGGCGATCTCTCTAAAACGTGCGGAAAGTGTATCAAAGAAAAATTCGGTAGTGGTAAAAATGGATTTATCCGGCAAAAACCGAACAGTTGTTCCCTGGCGATCCGTATCTCCGATGATTTTTACATCTTCAACAGGAATCCCCGTTTGGTATTTTTGGTAATGTATCTTCCCTGATTGGTGAACTTCTACTTCCAGCCATGTGGACAATGCGTTCACAACGGAAACACCCACACCATGAAGACCGCCTGATACTTTGTAGGCGTCGTTTTCGAACTTACCACCTGCGTGAAGTATGGTTAATACTACTTCGATCGTAGATTTGCCTTTGTCCGGATGAATCCCGACAGGAATTCCCCTTCCGTTATCTTTAACTTCAATTATATTTTCAGGTAATATTTTGACATCGATCTGAGTGCAATGCCCCGCCATCGCTTCGTCGACCGAGTTGTCCACAACTTCATAGACCATCTTATGGAGACCCGATTCATCTTGGGTTCCAATGTACATCCCAGGCCGTTTTCGAACGGCTTCCAGACCCTCTAAAATCTTAATTTGCGAGGCTGCATAGGGGTTTTGAGAGGCTTCATTTGTCATAGAGTAAACTTGTATCCTATAGGAACTATCCCAGGAGAAGCCCACTAGGGCAAGTGAAAAGACGTACTGGTTTAGGAACTTGTCCTTTTGGAATTGGGGACTATGCCGGTTTTTAGAACGATTTTTGAAATGGTGGTAGGTAGTTTTTTATCAGTTAATTTTTGCAAAATTGCCATCTTTTGAAACTCCATTTCCTGCGAAATAAGGGAGTGTTTGCACATAACAATCAGTCGGTTTTCTTTCAATTCTGCGGGATAAGACTGGTCTCCGAAAAAGTCCCCTACAATTTCCTTCCAATCTCTTTGGATGATTTTGATCGTTTGGGTGGAGAAAATTTCATTTTGATCGAATCCAAGCTTTTCGAGACTTTTGAACAATTCTCCGATCTCTATTTTTTTCATTTTTCAAAACCTTGGGATACTTTTCCATTTTGAATCACAAAAATTTCTTTGTCAATCTCCAGGTTTCCCACATACTCTTTGATTCCTTCCAAATCCGTGGTTGTGAAAAATGCCTGTCCGCATTCCAAAATCAGATTCAGGAAATATTCACGCCTTTTGACGTCTAACTCCCTTATAATATCATCGATCAACAAGACGGGAGCTTCCCCTGTGTCTTCCAAAATCATCTGAAAGGAAGCAGTCTTCAGGGCAATGACTGCACTTCTCTTTTGTCCTTGAGACCCGAAGGAACTGAGATCCTTATCATCAAAACCGATAGGAATATCATCTCTATGTCCTCCGCAACTGGTATAACCGATGGCTCTATCTTTTTTTAAATTTCCAACGAGTCTTTCTCTATGATTTTCTTCCGACAGTACATTCGGTTTGTAAGTGATGTGAAACGGGTCTTTCCCTTGGCTGAGTAAATTCAAGTTTTTTTCAAAAAACACATTCAGTCTGGAAATTGTTTGCGATCGTATTTTACGAATTTCAGAATCTCTTTCTATCAATGGCTCATTCCAGATTTCTATTTCTTTATCAGTAGCCGTTTCTTTTTTTAAAGCATGATTTCTTTGTTTCAAGAGCCGATTGTATTCTATCAAATGATGCAAATAATTTTTGTTTGTGGAAGAAATGAACGAATCTAAAAATCTTCGCCTTTCCACATTTCCCGATTCTATGATTTGAATATCAGGTGGACTCAATATAACGGAACGAAAGTATCCTACGGAATCGGAAATTTTTTTAATCACTTCACCGTTGATCTTTATTTTTTTACGTTTGAACTGACCTTTTTCAATTCCATACTCAAATACAAAATCTTCACCCCCGGCTTCAAACTCCGCTCTGACAAAAGTAAAAGGTGAATCCCATTTCAATAACTGATTTTCATCTGTTTCTCTAAAACTTTTCAAATAGGATAAAAGGGAAATGGATTCGAGTAGGTTTGTCTTACCTTCTCCGTTATTGCCGATAAAGAAGATAAGACGGGATTTAAAATCTAGAGTGGTTTGTTCGTGGTTACGAAAATTTTGAAGTGCAATTCGCCTAAGATACATTAAAGCTTCATCGGCATAATTACTGATACGAAATCACTATCAGACGGATCTTTAAACAGCACAGGAGCGCTGGAAGATGAAAATTCAAAGATCACTTCTGGATCATCTACAGCTTTCACTACATCGTTCAAATAATCCCCTTTGAAAGCGATTGTAACTGGTTCTCCGCTATATTCAACAGACATATTGTGATCGAACATCATTGTTCCGGGATTGGATGAGCTGATGTTAACGTTTCCTTTGGAAAAACTCAACCGAACTTGTTTGGAAGGTTCTTCTGCAGAAATCAAAGCTTGTTTTAAAAAAGTAAGAAAATCTGTTTTTGTAATTCGAACCGATTCGGCCGCTTGTTTCGGAATCACTTGTTCGTAATCGGGAAAATTACCATCAATCAGTTTGAACAACAATTCTATATTTCCAGAAGACACATAAATCTGTTCGTCTATAAAACCGATCTTTGCAGTTTCTTTTCCTTCCATCATCTTCAACATTTCTCGAACTGCTTTGTGAGGAATGATCGCTCCGTTTTTAAATGGAAACTGTTTTGGAAACTTGCGAACGATTTTAGAAAGTCTTCTTCCATCCGTTCCGACTACAACTAGGTCGGTATCTTCCGGTTTTAAAAACAAACCGTTGAATACGAATCGTGTCTCTTCAATTGCCATAGCATAGGAAGTTTTACGAAACATCTCACGAATTGTCTGGCATGGAAATTCAACTACATTGGATTCATCTACAACAGGAATGGTTTTGATATCTTCCGAATCAATTCCGTTCACTTTGAATTTTGTATCCATCTTTCCAGAAGCATCGGTAATTGAAGTTTCCGACGAATCATTGTTATCGCTTGTAGAAAGTAATGTCGAATCGAAATTCAAATTTTTGAAAATATTTGACAGTTGTTTTGCGGGAAGAGATGCATTTCCCTTTTGTCCAACAACAGAGGCTACCGAAGTTTTGATCGCGATTTCCAAATCTGTTGCTGAAAGATAAACGATATTGTCTTCTGCCTGGATTTTTAAATTGGATAGGGCGGACTTAATTTCTCTAACAGAGATTACACCATCTACGGAGTTGATTGCTTTTAGAAAGTCTGTAGTATTGACAGTGAATTTCATTTTCTTCCTCTTTTCTTATATATATAATTTATTAAATATATTATGTCGTCTTCGTTGTATCTGTCAGTATGTGCATAAACCCTCTAAACATCAATTTTTATTGGATTATGTCTGATAAAATCATTTTCTAAACCGTTCATATTTATGTCACTTATCTCTTTCTTTCTACAATTCTTTCCTTTTAAAAATGTCTTATGTCTTATAAACAACTTACTTACAGCTAATTAACAGACTTTTGAACAGATTACTGAAAGGATATTTGATGTTTTACCGACTGGTATAAATCAGCAAGATTTTGGTCTTCATTGAACCGTTCTTTGATTTTATTGATCCCGTGGATGACAGTTGTATGCTGAGCGGAAAAAATCCTTCCAATTTGCGACTTGGGAAGCCCTAAAATCTCATGGAGGAGTAACATAGACAGGTGGCGCGGGAGAATATAATCAGCCTTTCTGCTTTTCCCTAAAAGATCTTTTCTTGCCACGTTCATCCTTTCACAGATCAAATCTATGACCTGATCGGGATTGAAGCCGATTCGCTTTCGGTTGGTCTGAAGCCTGGAGTTGGCGATCTCTTTGATTTTGTCTTCCGGCAAAAGAAAGAACTGATACGCTTTTTTATACAAAACCAAGTCGTTGATAATTCCGATCAATGCTCGGGAATCTCCTTCGCAATTGACTGCGAGCCAATCCAGAGTCTCTTCCGATATAGGGATGTTGTATTGGACCGAATAAGTACGGAGCAGTTCTTTTCGCAAAGTTTGGTCGTGTTCTTTGATGTCCGCCTGGAGACCATGAACAAATCTGGACTTGAGTCTGTCGTGTAACGGTAGTTCGTAACTAGGTCTGTCGGACGCAATGACGATCTGTCTTTTTCTTTCGTAAAGAAAATTGAATAGGGCAAAAAACTCTTCCTGAGTTTTTTCAGCGCCGCCGTTTAAAAATTGAATGTCATCGAATAAAAGAACATTATAAGATTGGTATCTCATCTTGAAAGATTCCAAAGAATCTCTGTTGTTTTGTCTTACAGTAAATATGAATTCATTTAAAAAGGAAATACTGTCTACGTAACGAACTGTCTTCCAAGGATCTTTCTTTTTAATCTCCGATCCTATGGCATGAAGTAAATGTGTCTTTCCTACGCCTACAGGTCCGAACAAATAGAGGGGATTGTACTTACCCGGATTTTCGGAAATACTCTTTGCAGCGGTAAAAGCAAGTTTGTTGCAATCGGATACTATATAAGTTTCGAAATTATACTCGGAATTTAGCTCCGGTTCATCCGTTTGGAATTTATTTTCAATGGCACTCTTCATTTGAAGAGTGGATTCTTCTTTGTCTGTGAGTAAAACGAGTCGAAAGGAGTCGCCTTTGACTTGATAGGCGGCTGTTTCTATAAAATTGATGTATTTTGCTTCTACGTGGCTTTTGATGATTTGTGAAGGTGCTGATACTACGAGATCATTTCCTTCCCAACGTACAAAGTGCAACGGTGCGATAAAGTTTCTAAAATACTTTGGAGGGATTTGTTTCGATACCTCTTCTAAAATTTCTTCCCAAACTGCTTCCAATCTAATGTAAATCCTTTATCAAACCGGGTACTATACTTCTATTCAGTAGGTAGAATTCAAATGAAAATTCAAGGTACCCTCCCGATTTGAAAAAATCTGGATGATGAATAAGAAAATTATGTCCCTTAAGGAATTTGCCTGAATTTAATCACCTAACGAGGTGAACTACTTAATTTGAGAAAAAGTTGAGATAATAGAAAATATTCTAAAGCCGGTATGTTGTAATGCAGCTTTGATTTGAATTCCAGGATTGCATGAATCTTTCTGATATTGTTTTCGAAATTTTCCCTACGATATTCATATAACAAAAGTAAGGAGATCATTTCTAAAAAATCTATATTCGGAATTTTTTCTTTTCCTTTTGAATCCGACATTTTTTCCCGAATCCAATTTTCCAATTTCAAAACCAGGATGGGATCTTGGCAGAGATTTTTTACAGTTTCGTGCCACTCTTCAATTTGTTCGTCGGAAATATCGAAAGGATTGAGAGAGCCTCCGTAATATTCTTTGATCGTCTTGTCCAGATTCCTTGCGATGGAATAAACTTTTGTCTGAGGAAGATATTGGAAGGGAATACATACGGATCGGGAAACGATTGTTTTTTTCAACTTACTCAAATCATTAACAATCAAAATGAATTTCGTATGAGGAGGAGGTTCTTCCAAAGTTTTGAGAAGAGTTGTCTCCGCTTCATTGTTGATTCTATGCGCTTCCGGAAATAGTACGATTCTTTTCTGGGAAATATGAGGTTTGTAAATGATCCGACTTCCGAGCAGCCATCGAATGGTAAAATCTTCAGGATCTTTATCTTTGCCGATGGCGATGTTTTTGTTTTTGGGAAACTGGATAAAGTCGGGGTGTTCCCCTTTCATAAAAAGCCGACAGGAATCACAAACTCCACAGGAGTTCTCATTCAAACAAAGCAGGTGGCGCGCAAATCTTTCCGCAGCAAACCACTTCCCCACTCCATCCGGCCCGTGAAAAATAAGTACGCCGGGAATTCTATCTTTCTCCTTTAGAAAGGAATGTAAGAATGTAAGAGCTGTATCTTGCCCAATCAATTCATCGACTTGAAAGAAAGAATCGTTCATAAAATTAAATCAATAAACCGGCGTTAACCAATCTTCGTATTTTGCCTCTTCTCCGCGAACAGTGTTGAAGAACAAAGATTGAATCTTTTTGGTGACAGGTCCGATTTTCCCGTCTCCTACTTTTCTTCTATCCACTTCTTTCAACCAAGCAACTTGCACACCGGTCCCTGAAAAAAAGATTTCATCGGAGATATAGAGTTCAGAACGAGCAATGTCTCTTTCCACTACTTTGATACCTAAGTCGGCAGCAATTTTGAAAATGGATCTTCTTGTAATTCCTTCCAAGATGGAAGAAGGAACACTGGGAGTGTGAATCTCTCCGTTACGAACCAGAAAAATATTTTCTGCAGATCCTTCCGAAACAAATCCGCGTGCATCCAAAAAGATCGCTTCATCCATTCCATTTTGAACTGCTTCCGATTTGGCAAGAGCGGAGTTTACATATCCGCCACTCACTTTGGAAAGAGTGGGAATTTGATTATCGGAAAAACGAGCCCAACTAGATACCATCGTGCGAAGTCCGTTTTGAGTATCCAGGTAATCATCCAATTTCAAAACATAAATGGCGATCTCCGTCTTCACGTCATGGAAACGAGGAGAGAGCTGGAGTGCTGAAGTATAAACGATCGGTCTTACATAAACATTTTGTTTTAAGTTTGAATCCCGAATCAATTTCAAAGTGATCTCAGCCAGCTCTTCCGGAGTTTTATCGAACTGTAATTGCATGATTTTTGTCGAATTCACCAAACGCTTGTAATGATCTAAAATCCTGAAAACAAAAACATTTTTTCTCGTCTCATTATGATAGCCTCGGATTCCGCCGAAGACTGCAGTCCCGTACTGAAAAGCATGAGTTTGGATACTGATCTTGGCATCCTCTGAAGGAATGATTTTTCCTTCGAAATAAGAAAGGTCTTTGGTTTCGTCTGGCATATAAAATCCTATGCTTCCAAAATTTCTGAGAATCGTTTTTAGAAAATGAATTTTATCTTTTTTTATCTCGAAGCATTCGATGCCGAATTTGTTATCGTTCTAGAAGGAAGTTTTACTTTCCATTCTTAGATTAAGAATTGTTAGAAGACATAATATGAATCAGTCGTTTTATCCAAACCAATTTGATTGTATCGTTGTGGGTGCAGGGCACGCAGGATCCGAAGCTGCATACATTCCTGCCAAAGCAGGTTTTCGAACTCTACTCATCACTATGAACTTAGATACGATCGGTCAGATGAGTTGCAATCCTGCGATCGGTGGAATTGCAAAAGGACATATGGTAAGGGAAGTGGATGCTTTGGGCGGACTTATGGGAAAAACCATTGATGCCACTGGAATTCAATTCAAAATGTTGAACACTTCCAAAGGTCCGTCCGTTTGGGCTCCCCGCGCTCAGGCAGAAAAAAAACAATATCAGCTTACGATCAAACATCAGTTGGAACATACCGCCAACTTATCCATCCGACAAGATACTGTAGAAGATTTGATTGTAGAAGGAAATCAGATCGTTGGTTTGCGAACCGGTCGTGGATTCGAATTTAAAACCAATCATTTGATTTTAACGACAGGAACTTTTCTTTCCAGTGTGATTCATATCGGTACTTACCAAAAAGAATCAGGGAGAATCGGTGAACCAACTACGAAAGGATTATCCCGTTCTCTTTCCGGATTTCAATTTCGATTGGGCCGATTGAAAACAGGAACTCCCGCTCGCGTTCATAAGAACTCTATCGATATCAAAAGTTTGGAAGAGCAACATGGTGATGAAAACCCGAAAGGTTTTTCTTTCTCTTCAGGTAAAATCGAAAGAAGACAAATTCCTTGTTACATCACTTATACAAATCAGAACACTCATGATCTGATCCGACAAAATTTGGAATTCTCTCCGATGTATTCGGGACAGATCCAAAGCATCGGTCCACGTTATTGCCCATCCATTGAAGACAAAGTAGTCCGTTTTGCAGAAAGAGATCGTCATCAAATTTTTATCGAACCGGAAGGATATGATACGAATGAAATGTATCTTAACGGAGTGTCCACAAGTCTTCCAGAAGAATTGCAATGGAAGTTTCTCCGAACGATCAAAGGTCTGGAAGAAGTGGAACTTATGCGTCCAGGTTATGCAGTGGAATACGACTTTGTTGATCCGACGGAACTTCACCCGACTTTGGAAACGAAAAAAATCAAAGGTCTTTTCCATGCAGGACAAATCAACGGGACTACCGGGTATGAAGAAGCAGCCGCACAAGGTTTGGTTGCCGCTTATAATGTAGTTCGTTCTTTGAAAAAAGAAAAGCCTATGTTATTTCCCAGAAGTGAATCATACATCGGAGTGCTTGTGGATGATTTGGTTCACAAAGGAGTGGAAGATCCGTATAGAATGTTCACGAGTCGGGCTGAGTACAGACTGCTTCTCAGACAAGACAACGCGGATCAAAGGTTGATGAAGTACGGTTACGAGATGGGACTTGTCTCGAAAGAAGATTATGATTCCATGTTGGACCGTTATGGAAGAATCGATGCTCTTCGTTCCAAAATGTATTCCTTGTCTATGAAACCCACTGTTGAACTGAGCGGAGTTTTGGAACGCAAAGGAATTGAAAATTATAAATTCGGTCACACGGTGGCTTCGTTTTTAAAACGTGCGGATATTAAAATCGGAGATATCGAACCTTTTGTTTCCGAGCTTTCTACTTTGAATGAAGAAGAGAAAGCAGTGCTTGAGATGGAAGTTAAGTACGAAGGTTATTTGAAACGTGAACTCGAATCAATTGAGTATAGAAAAAAATACGCAAGCTTTGAAATTCCTTCCGACTTTGATTATCTTTCGGTGAAAGGATTGAAGACGGAAGCCGCTACCAAATTGAATAAACATCGTCCGATGAATTTGGAAAAGGCAGCTCACATTTCAGGAGTGGATCCTTCCGATATCGACTTACTTCTCTTCCATCTCGTAGAGAAAAAATAGAATTCATCCGGCGTGCGCCGGGTGGTCTTGTTTGTATTTATTTTTCCAATTCGTTTTTTTTTAGAACCACTCGTATCAGTTTTTTACCTCTTCTTACGCGCGGCAGATCATCTTTCTTTCTGTCCGCTTGGATGGTATCATGACAACAATCACTTCAATCTTAACGAAACATTCTTTCTCTGAATCCGAAGCTGATGCTTTTGAAACGGCGATCGATAAAAAACTTTCCGACGCTTTGGCAAGTAGCGAGCTGAAATTTGACAAAGAAGTACTGAGACCTATGCAGTATGAACAAGTAGGTATCAGAGTTGAGATCCGCCTCTTGGCGGGGAGGATTGATTTGCTTGTTGGAAAAATAGATCTTCTCGCCGAACGAATGCATCAGACAAACCAAATCATGAATGCAAGTTTTGATGTGGCAGATGAACGATTCGAATCCATGCAAAAACAAATGGTTTCAAGATTTGAATCTTTAGAAAAAATCATTCGAACACAATCCCGTGTTGCGAACTTAATCAATGGAACAATTTTAGCTGCGATCTCGTGTGGGTTGATGAAGTTGTTTTTGGGTTAAGTAGAAAGTTTGGATTTCAATCCGTTACAAGATTCAAACTTGCGCCTAAGAAAAGGGTAAGAAGTTTTTAGAAACCACTTACCCTTTTGATTTTAATGTTCTAGAGGAGGATTGTTTCCGTTCGTAAGGAATTCTTCTTTCTTATCTTGTTTGGAGACTTTGCTTTTGGAGTTCTCATCATAGACAAGGAAGTGAGTTTTCTCTAAAACCCAATTGTCTCCTTGTTTCACGTGAAACGAAAAAGACTCCAGACTTCCGTCTGCTTTGTATTTCAATTTATTCACTCTATGAAACTCAGCTTGGAAGAATTCACGTTCTACCAGATTTCCTTTAGCATCATACTTAAAGTGGATCTCCCCATGTTTGATTTTTTTATCATCCAAAAGGAATTGAATTTGAACGTTTAGTTTTTTAGGATCCGGAATGATACGAAAAGATTCTATGTCTTTTGATTCTGAATTTTTACCTTCGCCACTTACAAGCATCCCGTCTTTGTTTGTTTCCAAACTGTAGCTGATCAGGTTTTTTCCTTCAAAGTTTTTGATGATTAATCTTTTGAGAATCTTACCTTTATAGACGAAGTCTTTTCTTTCTACAAGAGTATCATTTTGGCCATATACTTCCTCAGAAGTTACAAGTCCTTCCGTGTATCGAAAGATGGTTTTGCCATCCGACTTACCTTCTTTGTCTGAATAAGTTTCTTGGACGAGATGACCATCCGCATCATAAATATATTCTGCTACATAGATGACTTGCCCTTCAGAGTTGCGAACGATCTCCTTCGAAGGACCTTTCTTTCCTTTGAAAAAAACAAACTGATCTTTATGAGACCATTTCCCGGGAGTGAATGCAAACGAGGGAAGTGTAAATAGTACAGAAGCAATAAGTGTAATTGTTAAGATTAAAAATCGTTTCATGGAAAAGAATTCTCCTATTAGAACCATCGACGATTTTTAGAAATTAAGTAACAATTATGGCAGAAAATTTAGCGCGTGAAAAAGTTTCGTCTTTGCTTCCTCAGATCTTCGAAAGTTTGGATGCACAATTTGATTGGAAGAAGGTAGATCTTTATCATGAATTTTTGATTCGTGAAAATGAGAAAGGAGGCTTTTTTTCTAAGAATGATTCCGCGTTGATTCTGGATCGGCATATCATCGATTGCCTGGTTTTTGTTTTTAAATTGAAAGAGTCCGGATTTGTTTCACGTGAAACAAATCTGGCGGATGTGGGAACAGGTCCTGGTCTTCCCGGATTTCTCTTTTTATGTCTCAAAGAGTCTCCAAAGCTTACACTCATCGATTCTCAAAAAAGAAAACTTTTTCTTTTAGAAGAAGAAATCGGCAAAGGAAATTTGTCCGGGGCAAATGATAGAATCTCTTTTGAATATATGAGAGCAGAAGAAGAGAAAAGAAAATTTGATTTGGTAACTTCCCGCGCGGTAGTCCCCTACCCTTTTATGGTCGAGGTGGTTTCCAATCTAGTAAAGAAGAATGGGTATTTTTGTCCTTTCCTTGGTCAGAGAAATTTTGATGAAAAGGTTGAAACAAAAGTTTTGAAATACAGTGGCTTTCGAATTAAAAAAGAAATCGAACTTAGGGAATTAGAGTTTGTGGGAAAGCGACATATTAAAATATTGCAAAAGGATTCCGAACCAAGTCCGGGTTACCCCAGACTTTGGAAAGACATCAGCAAGGAGAGTAAGGAAGGCAATGGGTAAAATAGTTTCGATTAGCAACCAGAAAGGTGGAGTGGGAAAAACCACCACAGCGATCAATTTAGCGTCGAACCTAGTTGAGCTCGGAAAAAAAATTTTACTCTTGGACATTGATCCTCAAGGAAACTCAGGTTCCGGTTTGGGTTTGGAAGTGCAGTCACTCAACAAAACAACGTATGAAGTTTTGATCGGAGAACTTTCCGCAAGAGAAGCGATCCAAAAATCTTTTATCGCAAACCTTGATATCATTCCAGCCAACATCAATTTGTCAGGATTGGAAGTGGACTTCCTTGGAATTGAAAAAAAAGAATTCAAACTCAAAGACGCACTCGCAAGTGTGCAAGCAGACTATGATTACATTTTAATCGATTGTCCACCTTCACTTGGTGTACTTACCATCAATGCACTTTGTGCATCTCAGTCTGTGATGATCACTTTGCAAACAGAGTATTTTGCTTTGGAAGGTTTATCACAATTGATGAGAATCATTTCTTTGGTTCAATCGCAATGGAATAAAAGTTTGGAATTGGAAGGTGTGCTTCTTACGATGTATGACAAAAGAACAAACCTTGCCAACCAAGTGGCGGAAGATGTTCGTAATTACTTCAAAGAAAAAGTTTATAATACAATCATTCCCCGAAATATAAAATTATCGGAAGCTCCTTCTTTTGGAAAACCAATCAACTACTACGACCCGGAAGGGATCGGAGCAAAAAGTTATAAAAGTCTAGCAGAAGAAATCGTCGGTCAGGGTTAGGAAGATGGCACTGGGCAAAGGAAAAGTTTTAGGAAGAGGGCTTGGCAACCTAATTCCCGTTAACGAAAAGAACGTTGAGTTAAATTCAGATGATATTTCCGGGTTAAGAGAAATTAGAATTTCAGAAATTGTCCCCAATCCTCACCAACCTAGAAAACATTTTTCGGAAACAGCGATCCAAGAACTTTCGCAAACCATCCAACAACATGGAGTGATCCAACCGATCGTTGTCCAAAAAAATCAAACAGGTTCCGGTTTTATTTTAATCGCAGGGGAGAGAAGGTTACGGGCGTGCAAGCTTGCAGGTTTTCAAAAAATTCCAGCCATTGTCAAAGATGTCTCCGATGCGGATATGATGGAACTTGCTTTGATTGAAAATTTACAAAGAGAAGATTTAAATCCGATTGAAGAAGCGCAAGCTTATCAAAATCTAATTGAAAAAAGATCTTTAAAGGTGACAGATCTTGCCACTCGTGTTGGAAAAAACAGATCCACAATTGCCAACCTGATTCGTCTTTTGGGGCTTCCTTCTCAAGTTCAGGATTTGATTAAGGAAGGCAAATTATCGGAAGGTCAGACTAGACCGTTACTCTCTCTTCCGGAAACCAAAAAGCAAATCGAAGTTGCGAACAAAATCATCACTGAGAATTGGACTGCCCGCGAAGTGGAAAATTATGTTTCTTCCATTTTGAACCCTGACAAAAAACAAAAGAGTTCTGGTTCAGAATCTGAGAAAGACGCAAGCATCGTAAAGATCGAAGGAAAACTTAGAAACAAGTTCAGCGCCAAAGTGGAAATCTCTCATAACGATAATACTGGAAAAGGAAAGATCACATTCAGTTATGCAAATCTTTCCGACATGGAACGAATCCTAGAACAACTAGGTTTGAAATTGTAATTTCGAGAGTCGCGCGTAAAGTTCACTTTGATTCTGCAACTCTTCATGAGTTCCGATAGAATCAATCCTACCTTGTTGAATCACAACAATCTGATCGGAGCGAACGATCGTTGCAAGTCTATGTGCAATCATCAGAGTTGTTCTATCTTTCATCAAAGAATCCAAAGCTTTCTGAACCATTCTTTCCGACTCCGAATCCAACGCAGAAGTTGCTTCGTCCAAAAGTAAAATTTTAGGATTTCTTAAAATCGCCCGAGCGATTGCGATCCTTTGTTTTTGTCCTCCGGAAAGCCGGACACCCATATGACCTAGATCCGTATTGTATCCGTCTTTCAAATGATCCATAAACTCAGTAACATACGCTTGTTCTGCGGCGCGTTCGATTTCTTCGAGGGTTGCGTCCGGTCTTCCGTATGCTATGTTTTCCCGAAGTGTTCCTGAAAATAAAATCGGTTGTTGAGGAACAAATCCTATAAGGGAACGAAGATCTTTCAAAGTAAGAGTTCGAATGTCAATTCCGTCGATTGTGATCCTTCCTAGTTGCGGATCGTAAAAGCGTAAAATGAGTTCGAAAAGTGTGGACTTTCCTCCTCCCGAAGGACCGACAAGTGCTGTAGATTTTTGCGCAGGCAAATTCAAACTGAAAGAGTCGATCGCGTTTCTGTCAGGGCGGGACGGGTAATGAAAGGAAAGATTTTCAAATCGAATTTCTCCGATTGCATCAATCGGCAAATGAATCGGTATCAGAGGATCTTTGATATTGGATTCCGAATCTAAAAGTTCCATCAGTCTTTCCGTAGCGCCGGCAGCTCTTTGTAAATCGCCGATGACTTCGGAAATAGCTCCGACGGAATTTGCCACCATGATTGCATAAAATGAAAATGCAATCAGCTCCCCTCCTGTGATCCTTCCTTCCAAAACATCCAATCCTCCGATCCATAACATAAAACTGATTCCTGCTAATATAAGTAAAATGACGGTAGCTATTAGCATGGATCTTTGTCGGATGCGAAGCACGGAAACCTCAAAAGCATCTTCCACCGTTTCATGGAATTTTTGTTTGTCTATTTCCTGATGGAAAAAGCTCTGAACAATCTTGATATTGAAAAGAGATTCGCTTACATAAGATCCTACGTTTGCGATTTTATCTTGGGTATCGCGGGAAAGTTTGCGGACCTTTCGCCCGTAAAATAGAATGGGAAACAATACGAACGGAACACTCAAGAGAACGATCGCGGTCAATTTCACGTTGGTGACGAAAAGAAAAATCATTCCTCCGATGAACAATAGAAAGTTGCGAAGTGCGATCGACGCTGAAGAACCGATGACAGTTTGCAGGAGTGTGGTGTCCGTTGTGATTCTGGACTGAATTTCCCCCGGTGAATTGGTTTCAAAAAAATGAGGATGCAGATCCACAACATGACGAAACACATCCGTTCGGATATCGGAAGAAACTCTTTCCCCGATCCATGAGACCAGATAGTGTCTCATATAAGTTCCCCCAGCTAACAAAAAACCAATGAAGATCAATATGAATAGGGAGTATGTAAGCTCTTCTTTTGATCTTGCTGTAAAGCCTGCATCTACCAGATGTTTCAATCCCTGACCTAAGGAAAGAGTGATAGCAGCGGTGAAGAGTAAGGCAAAAGAGGAAAGGGAAATTTGCAATCGGTAGGGCTTTATGTAAGCCATGGTTTTGCTCAGAACCTTTAGGTTCTTGCTGATGGGGCGGTTTGAATCTTTCAAAAAATTATCCTTTTAGATCAATCAATAGACCTCTGATTTCATCTAATTGTTTTAAAATTGCAAAGGCCGAGTTATTGGGGGAAAACATGGTTTTTGCCAAAAGATCCAATTTCTCATCTATAATTTTGACGTAACGAATGTCTTTATTATCGTTTCGACCTCGGGAAGGAGCTTGCATGACTTTGTGATTTTTTTTCAAAATCAATTGAGCAATGTTTTTAATATGTTCTTTGTAATCTTTAAGATTGGAATGGTTTGGGTTGCCAATGAGAGCTTTTTCCAAATCGGGAAGATCTTTCCAGAGTTCGTTTAATTCTTTTGTGTTTTCTCCGTCGGAAGGGACAATGGATTCCAGAATTTCCAAAAAAGTTAGATTTTTAGATTCGGAAGTTTCTTGGAGTTTGTCTTTTTCTCCGGGTTTGCGTTTCGGTGAATTTGAGACAGGCTTGTTATTTGTATTCTGTACGAACATGGATCCCCCGAAACTTTACGTAGGGTTGATCGTACACTTACCGTGAAAAACCACACCCTCTTCCACAATCAGCCTAGGAGTTACTACATCTCCCTCCAATCGACAGCTGGAAAGTAGAGTCACCCTTTCTGTTGCAAAGATATTGCCCCGGATTTCTCCACCGGCAACTACTACTTTGGCTCTGATATCAGTATCGACGATTCCGGTTTTTCCTATAAGGACTTTCCCGTCTGTTTCCAAAACGCCACGGAATCTTCCGTCGATACGGATTAGACCGGAAAATTTGAATTCACCGTTGAACTCGGCACCTTCTCCGATGACGCTATTGACTAAAAACTCTTCTTCTATTTCAGGTGAGGGCATTATTCTTGAATTTGGTTGAGAAAGGAAAATGGATTGAGCGGTTGTGTTCCGACATGGACTTCATAATGTAAATGGTAGATTGGATTTTCAGGAGTTTTTCCCACATAACCAATCACATCCGACTTGGATATACGCTCTCCTTTTTTCACTTTGACCCGGTCAAGATTGGAGTAAATCGTTTTCCATCCGAATTTGTGTGCGAGTTTGATATAATATCCGGTAGCTGGAGAAAATCCTGTATCAAACACCAGGCCAGGCGCAGTAGCAACTACTTCCGCACCCGGAAAAGATCCGATGTCGAGTCCTTTGTTCAACTCCTCTTTTCCAGTGATAGGAGAAAGATACTTTCCGAAAGGAAACAAAACATATCCTTTGGTAGGCCAAATGGAAGGAGTGTTGCGAATGATGCTTTTTCTTTTTTTGATGAGTTTGATGATCTCATCGGATAGTTCGGAAGACAATTTTAAATTATGAATGTCCTCTTTGATGCGAAAAGATTCGTCAGTGATATCTGTTTGCGGAGTGCCTTGCAATGATGCGAACTGGTTTAAGTTTGCCGCGCCACCCATTCCTTTGGAAACACGAGCCGGGTCTCCGCCCAGTTTGATATATAGACTGGAAATCTTTTCATAATAGTATTGGATCGTTTCGTGCAAAGATCCCACTTCTTCCTTCATCTTGGAAGACTGACGGATAAAATCTTTGTTTGTGAGATTAAGTTCTGTTAGTTGATGAACGGAACCGCTATGAGAAAGTACATTCACGGCGCTGATAACAAGTAGGATAACTACAATGCCGATAAAAACGGAGATGGCTTTGTAAGAAATGATGAAATTGATCGTTCTTCGATCCGTGTGAGGGATGACCATAATGGTCAGTCTTTCCCGACCTTTTTTGTCTAAATCTTCGTAACGCTGGGAAAGGCGTAACTTCCACTCCTGGAATTTATACCGAAGACGGTAAAAAATTAGATTTAGGCGGCTCTTGAAATTCACTTTAGCTTTTGCTTATCCCGTCGTTTAATAAAACATTACGTTCTTCTTTAACTTTCGATGGAATTTTCATTTTCAGTCAATCTAATTTGCAAAACCTGAGCTATATGGCCTATTCTTTAATCGATACACATTGCCATTTAGACATAATTCAGGAACAAGGACAAGATATAGCCGAATCCTTACAAAAATCTGCATTGGCAGGTGTGAAAAAAATTGTACAGATCGGAATCGACTTACCAAGTTCATTGAAGGCTAGGGAAATTGCTGACAATTTTTCTACAGAGGACTTGGGAATTCACTACACAGTAGGTTGTCATCCTACAGAGACTCATGAGTTTCCGAACGCGGATCAGATTCTTAAATTTGCCGAGGAACAATTGGATCATCCCCGATTCACAGGGATTGGCGAAATCGGAATGGATTTATATCATGATGCTTCCACTAAAAAATTGCAGAGAGAAATCTTTTCCAAATTTTTGGACTTTTCCGCAAAACATCAATTGCCTGTAGTCATTCATTCCAGAGATGCTTTTGAAGAGACATACGAAGTACTTTCCGAATACAAAGGAAAGGCATTCGGTGTGATCCATTGTTTTACTTATGATTATGAGGCCGGGAAAAAATTCGTGGATCTGGGTTATTACGTTTCCTTTTCAGGGATTGTTGCTTTTAAAAATGCAACTGACATTCATGAGGCGGCAAAGAAACTTCCTCTGCAGTCTTTGCTCATCGAAACGGATTCTCCTTTCCTCGCACCACCTCCTCATAGAGGAAAAAGAAACGATTCATCTAACATGCCTTATATATTAGAAAGGATGTTTTCTTTGCGGGAAGAAACCAATGCAGTCGTTACGGAACAATTATATTCCAATTCGGAAAAATTTATAAACAGAAAGGCTTACCATGCTTGATATCAATCGAATTTTACAAGATCCGGAAGAACTGATTTTCTCTTTGAAAAAACGCGGAGCTTATAGCGCGGACATCGAAACGAAAATCAAAGATGTTGCCACCAAACAAAAATCTTTAAAACAAGAAGCTGAAAACCTTCGCGCCGAAAGAAACAAAGTTTCAAAAGAAATAGGAATTTTAAAAGCGCAAGGGAAAGATATCACTGAAGTTTCCAATTCGGTAAAAGGTGTAGGTGATAGAATTAAAGAAATTGAAGAAGAACTTAGCAAACAAGAGGAATCTCTTCATGATTTGAATATAGGTCTTCCCAATATCTTGGATGAATCCGTTCCCGAAGGAAAAAGCGAAGAAGACAACGTGCTAGTTCGTAGTTGGGGAGAGATTCCAAATTTCAAATTTTCACCTAAGGCGCATTATGACATAGGAGAAGCGCTGAAAATTTTTGATTTTGAAAGAGGAGTGAAACTCTCCGGCGCTCGCTTTTATACTTATCGCGGTCTGGGTGCTAAAATGGAAAGAGCACTGATGAATTTGATGTTAGACACTCATACAGGCTTCAATGGTTATGAAGAGATGTGGGTTCCTGTGCTTGTGAACGATGAATCAATGACTGCAACGGGACAACTTCCCAAATTTGCGGAAGATTTTTATCGTTTAGAAAAAGACGGACTCAATTTGATTCCGACTGCGGAAGTTCCCCTTACCAATTACTACCGTGATGAAATCTTAAATGAAAAGGATCTTCCCATTTCCGTTTGTGCTCATACTCCTTGCTTTCGAAGAGAGGCTGGTTCTTATGGAAGGGATACAAGAGGACTTGTTCGGGTTCATCAATTTCAAAAAGTGGAATTGGTAAAGTTTACAAGCCAGGAATCTTCCAAAGAAGAACACGAAAAAATGCTCTCTGATGCAGAATCTATTTTGCAAAAACTAAATCTGCCCTACAGAGTGATGCTTCTTTGCAGTAAGGACATTTCCAGTGCATCTTCAAAAACATATGATATTGAAGTTTGGATGCCCGGTTTGAACCGTTTTATGGAAATTTCCTCCGTTTCTAATTTCAAAGACTATCAAGCAAGAAGGGGAAAAATTCGATACAAATCGAAGGAAGGTAAAAACTTACTTGTCCACACTCTAAACGGTTCGGGGCTTGCGATTGGAAGAACGCTTGCGGCCGTGATTGAAAATTATCAATTAGAGGATGGTACTTTCCAAATTCCGGAGGCATTGAAAAAATACCTTCCGTGATTCTATAAAATGCGGATACCAGGGAGGTCTCCATGTTGAAATCAACTTTCTTGGTATTTGCGCTTTGTTTTGCGGGAATCTCGGTCTTTTCGCAAAACAAAGAAACTTCTCCCATCATCGTAGAACCCATCAAAGGTAAAATCAACACCAATTTTCAGGAGTTTGCACCTACTCTTACTCCCGATGCCAAAACTCTTTATTTTTACTCCAAAAGAAGTAATACGAGTTATACGGATATATTCAAGAGTAATCTCGAGAAAGATGGTCAATGGTCCTTTCCTGAAGAAGTGGAGGAACTCAACTCGGAGTTTGACGATCAAAGTCCTTTTATTTCAAGGGATGGAAAAACATTGTTACTCTCTTCCAACCGGGATGGAGCTGTGGAAGTGGAATTGCCGACGGGCAAAGTAGGAATATCCAGAGATATCTATATTTCTCAGTGGCAGGGAAAAGAATGGGGCAAGCCCCAAGCTCTGCCCTCTTCTATCAATACCGAGGAGATAGAAGAAAATCCCCATCTATTAGGTGATACTTTATTATTTACGCGTTACCCGTTCGGACAGCCAGATAAGGCAAAAATTTTTATATCCAAACGAAACGGAAATTCTTGGGCCAAACCTACTCCTTTGCCAGATCCTATCAATGATTCCAATTCAACGATCGCAGCTGCGTGGAACGATGAAGGAACGATTTTATTCTTTGCCTCCAATCGTGCAGGAGGTTTCGGAGGATATGATCTTTATATGATAAAACATGACTCCGGCAAATTTTCCGACCTGGAAAATTTAGGAGAAGGAATCAACTCGGAAGCGGATGAAGCCTATATCGTTTATCAGCAAGTTAAGAAAACATTTGTATTTTGCAGAAGGGTTGAAAACAGATCTTTTGATATTTATACCGCCTCTATTCCAAAGAAAGAAAACGTCATTGAAGAAATGTTAGTGGAAAAGAAACGGATTTCCTTGGATAACATTTACTTTGAAAGAGCTTCTGCAAAATTAAAAAATGAATCCACTCCACCTTTGGATTCAATCGTTGATTATCTTCATGAAAATAAATCAGTTCGTATGAAAATCATCGGCCATACGGATATCACTGGAACATTTGAAGATAATATGGTCCTTTCCAAGGATAGGGCAAAATCAGTGAAAGATTATCTTATTTCCAAAGGTGTGGATGTGAAACGTTTGGAAACGGATGGAAAGGGGCCAACTGAACCATTGATTAACAAATCAGACGAAGAATCTTCTCGCAAGAACCGCCGAACGGAATTTGTATTGATAGAGAATTAATTTTTCCTTGATTCCTTTTCCAATTTAGAAGGGAATCAAGGAAAGTGGTTTTTACGAATTTCAAATACGTAGCGAGCGAAAAAACAATGTTAGTTTCGCTCATTCTGTTGTTAAGTTCTCCTATTTTTGCCCAGGCAAGTCCTACCTTGGACAAAATTAAAAAAACGAAACTTCTTACAGTTTCCGTAAGTGAATTTTACGATCCTTTCTATATTGAAAATCCATTGCCGGATTATCCCGGTTTGGATGTGGAACTTGCACAAGAATATGCTAAATTCTTGGATGCGGATCTGCGCATCATTCCTTTACGAACTTTTGATCAACATGCCCGCACTTTGGAAAAAGGAGATACCCAGGTTGCTCTGGGGGGATTTTCTTCTTCCATTGCCCGGCTCAAAGATGTATATTTTACAGATCCTTATTTGATATCCACACCCGCTGGTTTGGTTAGTCGATCTAGTTTGCCACCGGAGCCGGAAGGACAGATTGTAACCGTACAACTCTTTCGAACCTTGCGTGATTTGCAAAACGTAGCGGGTATATCCTACTCAGTACTGTCCAATAGTTCAAACCATCACTATTTAAAAGAAACATTTCCCAAAGCGCAAGTGTATTCTTACTTCACCAGCGAAGCCGCATTGAACGAGTTAAAGAAAAACAATGTTAATTGTTTTGTTGCGGATTCTTTTTATATACAAGCATTATTGCAAAAAGAACCTTCGCTTCGTGCTTCGTATCTTCCTATTTTAGGAGTAGTTCAGGAAGATCATATCAGCATGGCAGTGGCGAAGAAAGATTTGGAATTCATTTATCATTTGAATTTTTTCATCAAAGAATACAAACGAACCGGAAATATGCAAAAGTTAGTTAGTAAATATTTCAAATCTAACCAGTGGGTAAAACAAGAATAATCGGAAATGAAAAGATTATTTTTATTTTTTGTTTTGGTTCTATCTGCTTCCGCTTTGTTTGCACAAGAGGAAGAGTCGCAGAAATCTTCTTTGAACTTTAACGGATCCTTCCGGGTAAGAGCTACAAACGTGGGAAGGGATGTTCTTTTGAATCGTACAACGCCTATTACTCTCGTAAAAGATCCTGAAAAAGAACACAATGATAGAGTCCAATCGGATGCCACAGCGATTGCACAAGATCTGGAAAGAAGAAAGCTGGGGCAGCCTTCTCAACTAACACCGCGTAAAGAAGATGTAAGTTATTATGACACCCGGTTCCTTTACAATATGAGCTTTTCCTCGGGGAAATATGTGGAAGGAATTTGGGGAATGCAAGTGGGAGACATTCCTTTCGGAGGAAAAGGTCTTCAATCTACCGGCCCTGACGGATTTGATCCTGGTGTGATCGGTCCTGGTTCCGGAGGCGAAAGAGGAAGGACTTCTGCAGTAAACGTACAAACAAACTTTCTGTATTTGAATTTCAGAATCCCCGAATCGGCCTTATTTATCAAAGTGGGGCAACAATTGTTTTCCAGTGCCCAAGGCAGGGTTTTGTTTTCAACGGGAACCGGGGTAAGCGTATTGAAAAATTTTCAATTTCTTCGACTTTCCTGGGAAGGTGGAATTCTAAGAGCAAAAGACCAAAGTTTTTTGGATGTGGATAAGAACGGATTTGCGGATAAAAATTATCAGAGTTCCAATATCTTTTATAATAAAATGCGAATTGAATATTTCCGCAATGTAAGAAATGAAATCTACAGTTATTACTTGGATGATAATGACAAAACGGATGGTGAGACCTCACGTTTGTTCTGGCATGGTTTTCATAACGAATTCAATTTCCAAACTTTTTCCTTTGTCGTTCACGGAATCTATAACGCCGGTATTGTGAAAAAACTCACTCCTCTTGTGGATGATAACCAAATTACTTATTATAACACGACAAGAAGACATGCCATCAAAGGTGGTATGTATGATTTTCAATTTACCTATAGATGGAACGAATCTTTGAATTTCAACCTGATTGCATTGGGGACTACGGGTCGGCCAGGCTATGATAAGAACGGAGAAGAAGCAAATTTGAAAGGAAACGGATATAGAACGTTGGCACCGGGATTTTCCATTTCGAATATCGCTACTGACTTTACAGGTGGTTATGCGTTGTTCAACGGTTCCAGTTTTTCCGGTTTGAATGAATATGGTTTTTTTACCAACATCATCGCTTTCGGCCCTTACCAATTCACTTTAGGATACTATCAACTTTGGGCTACAAAATCTCCTGAGATTAAAATCAATCGGGAGTTTAACGAATGGGCCGGTTACAAAACATCAACTTATATGGGAATGGAATACAACTTGAATGTTCGTTATAATGTTACATCCGACTTTCAGATTATATTTCGATCGGGCTATTACGTTGCGGGCGATGCGCTTTTTGTGTTATTGGATTCGAAATATGGTAGGGTGCTTCGGGAAGCGTTCGTAACATTCGAACATAGATTTTAAAATAAGAATTTTAAAGAGTCAGTCTGGACTTGATCGCTTTTCCAAGGGTGTATTGGTCCGAATATTCGATTGTTCCACCGATTGTGATTCCATGCGCAATCCTAGTCACTTTGATTTCTCTTTCTTTGATCAAATGCGATAAATAGGAAGCAGTTGCATCTCCCTCTAACGTAGGATTGGTGGCAACTAGGACTTCTTTGATGTCCGATTCTTCCAATCTTTCCATCAAAGGTTTGATTCTGAGTTGATCGGGACCGATTCCGTCCAAAGGTGAAATCGAACCGTTCAGAACATGGTATGTTCCGAAAAATTCCTTCGTATTTTCTATAAAAAAAATATCTTCAGGCTGCTCTACAACGCATAGAATCGTCTTGTCTCTCTTAGGCGAATCACAAATATCGCAAATTGTTTCTTCCGTCAAACCACCGCAGATTTGACAAAAATGCAGCCTTTCCCGTGCTTCCTTAAGTCCGTTCAACCAGGATTGAAATGTAGAGTCTTCCATTCGGAGGACATGAAATCCTATACGAGTGGCACTTTTTTTTCCGATTCCGGGCAAAATGGAAAAGGAGGAGACTAATTTCTGGAATTGATTTTCAGACAGAAGGATTTCCTCCCGAGGGATTCATCTGATTCATCATTTCTTCTATATCCTTGGGATTGAAACCAAGAACATTTTTCACTTCATGAGCCATTACATCTTTTGATTTGCGAAGTACTTCGTTAGTCGCCGAAATGATCAAGTCTTCCAACATCTTTGCGTCTTCCGCATTGAACATGATAGGATTGATCTTCAAATCGGTAATGGATCCGTCGGCGGTCGCGGTAATTTCCACCATACCCGCTCCTGCAGAAGCGGTAACACGGATTCCCGACAAACGTTTTTGCAATTCCGCTTGTTTCTCTTGCATATTTCCCAATTGAGAAAATGCATCTTTCATTTGTTTGACTTGATCAAATATTCCCATGGCGCCTATCTATTAGATCTATAAATTTTTAAATTGGCCGGGATCAACTTCCATACCGGCAAACTTTTCTTTGAGTAATTTTTCCATTTCATTGGGGTCAGCAGAAGTTTTCGGTTTTGTCTCCGCTTCCGGTGTGGGACTGGCTGCTTTTGGAGTCTCTTGCGGAGAAGGTAAAAGTTTTTCATCAAGGGCTGCTGAAGCAGAAGTCGGTTTGTTTATGTTTGTGGGAATCTGAGGTGACGGTCTTTTGGCTTCGGGAATTAAAGGTTTTCTGGTCTCCGTTTCTTTTTCCCCTCCTTCCGGAAGATTTCCGATATCGGATTGGATCTGTTTCGTTAGATCCGCTAGTTTAGCAAGTAGTCCTGAAACCGACGGTTTTTCTCTTTCGAGGATTAGCTTTCTAAATTGAATCTCCAAATAAACTTTCACTTCGTAAGAACTACGAAGTTTCATTTGGTTCATTTTTTCATGGATGAGGAATAAATTTTCAGCGAGCAAGATCAAAACTTCGCGGTCCAATTCCCTAAACTGAAGTTTGAGTTTTTGCAAATCTTCCACAGGGATGTTTAAAGATTCACGATCCGCAAGATTGTCTTTTATCAATAAAAGGGAATTTAAAAATTCCAAAAAATCCCAAGTGAATTTGATCAGATCCATTCCTTCTTGAAAGAATGTTTCCAGCTTTTCGAAAATTTTAGCGGAACGTGCGGGATCAAGAATATCTTCTAATAGTTCGATGAAAGTATCAATTCCATGATAACCGATCATCTTTCTTAATTTTACACCCGTTAGGTTGCCATCGGTAAAAACGACGGCTTGTTCCATAAAAGAGAGAGTATCTCTGACGGAACCGTCTCCCTTCTTAGCAATCCAGAAGAGACCTTCCGAATCGAATTTAAAATTTTCTTTAACACAAAGTGTTTCTACGTACTGCTGAAGTACGGCAACAGGTACTTTTCTAAAATGAAAATCCTGGCAACGGGATAGAATGGTTTCGGGAATTTTATGATATTCCGTCGTGGCTAAGATAAAAACCACATGAGGTGGAGGCTCTTCCAGAGTTTTTAGAAGTGCATTGAATGCCGCGCTGCTAAGCATATGAACCTCATCTAGAATATAAACTCTGTATTTTCCTCCCATTGCGTTGAACTTTACATTTTCACGCAAATCACGAATATTATCCACGCCGCTATTCGAAGCGGCATCGATTTCCATTACATCATTGGAATTTCCCTTTGTAATTTCCGTGCAAGACAAACATTTGTTACATGGCTCTACACCATCCGGATTTTCACAGTTCAGACGTTTGGCAAGAATGCGTGCAATTGTAGTCTTGCCGACTCCGCGAGGTCCGATAAAAATATAGGCATGCCCTATTTTTTTGGTTTTAAATGCGTTTTGAAGGGAACCTACAGCCAGGTCTTGGTAAATTACGTCTTTAAAGAACTGAGGGCGGTATTTGCGGAATAAGACTTGGTGGTTTTCGTTCATTTAGGAACCATTCGGAGAAGCCGGGATTCGAACCCGGGGTGCTTTTGGCACACATGCTTTCCAAGCATGCACAATAGACCGCTCTGACACTTCTCCAATGGATTCTACGAACTTCCATAAAAAGAAACGGTCAATAGAATTCTACCTTTTCTCTTTGAAAAATTCCAGAAATTCATTTTTTATCACGGAATTTTCAATCAACCTGATGGTTGGGAAATGATTTAGCAGATAAATGGATTCTGTAGAGTAAGAAGAGATACCTTCGCCCGGCTTTGCAGGCAAAAGATAATATATCTTTGGTAATTTAACACGGAGTATAGCTCCAGCACATTGCAAACAAGGCTCTAATGCAGTGATCAAGATCGCATCAGTTAAATATTTTTCGTTTAATTGTTTGGTAGCGGCTTCTATGGCGATAATTTCGCTGTGAAGGGTCGCGTTTTTTTCCGATTCGACATGATTGAATGATTCGGAAATAAGTTCTTGGTTTGGTTCAGAGTAAATTTGTGTGAAGGAAGGAATCTCGGCCGGGAAATTTTTTCTGATCTCGGACCAGCGATGCAAAAACGCATCGAAGAAATTTCGTGCGCCCAAGAGGACTTGAACCTCTAACCTTCTGATCCGTAGTCAGATACTCTATCCAATTGAGCTATGGGCGCAAATAAGCTCGAAAGCTTTTTTTCCCAGTCTGAAAGAATGGGTATATCAATGGTTTTTTTCAAGCGGAGAGAGTAAATCAAAAATCCCGACAATCCAAGATAAAGTAGAATTGATACAAGATGCACAAAATTAGATAAAAAAGATCCTACGAAGAGAAGAAGGGAAAAAATCTGAGCTATGAAAAGCAGCGTAAAAAATAAACCGGTGTTAATTGCTGAATAAAGGCATAATTTACGGATTTTTAAAATCTGATCGTTGAAGCTTAAAATAGGAACCCAGGAAAAATACAAAGGCAAAGCGGCAAAGAGGAGTTTCGCCTCTTCCGTTTTGAGAAATCTGGTGAGTCGATCGAGTATTTCTTTGATCCGGGGTGACATCTGGGTTAGTATCTCGGAGACGCAGGGATTCGAACCCTGGGTACACTTTAGGCGTACGACGGTTTAGCAAACCGCTCCTTTCGGCCACTCAGGCACGTCTCCATTTGTACTTTCGGAGAAGGTAGGATTCGAACCCACGGTGGGATTACCACGACGGTTTTCAAGACCGCTGCTTTAGACCACTCAGCCACTTCTCCAGTAGTACCTATCCGTTATGGTAAATACGAGTGCGGTGTCAATGGAATTATCAATCCATGGATTAAACCAATGAAAAAGATTCGATTAAAATTAGAAAAATGGGCTCACGGTGGCTATACTCTGTCTCATCACGAAGGCCATCCTGTTTTTGTAACGGGAGGAATTCCCGGCGAAGAAGTAGAATTGGAGATTGAAAAGGATGGGAAAAAGGAATGGTTCGGTCGTGTAATGGAAGTTCACGAATTTTCTCCCCAGAGAATCAAGATCGATTGTGAGGCGTTTGGTGAATGCGGCGGATGTTCTTACCGTCATATTTCTTATGAAAAGGAGTTAGAACTCAAACTTACTCTTTTAAAAGAATTGTTTCCAAATTTTAAAAAACAAATTTCTCTTATCTCCGGTTCTCCGTCACATTACAGAAATAATGTGCAATGGCAGATTGTAGATGGCAATCCCGGTTTTTACGAAAGATTTTCCCATGATTTGGTAGAATCTTCTGCGAAAGAATGTATGAATTTGGACCCGAAACTCCAATGGAAAAATCTGTCGAACGAAATCAAAAAGCCGAAACAAAACATAAATCCAAAATCTAAATCGAATTCCATCCAAGCACGCATATCTTTGGACAAAGTGGTTCCTTACGAAAAGGAAAATACTTTGTTTTTAATCAAAGGAAAAACCATTTATGCTCCACCTAACGGCTTTTTTCAAATCAACCAGTTTCTAATTGAGCCATGGATCGATCGGATCGGATCTTGGTTGTCTAATTCGGAAAAGGTGTTGGAACTTTTCTGCGGATCAGGCTCTATCGGGATTTGTTTAAATGACAAAATCGAATCTCTTTTGGGGTATGAAAGTCATCCCAAGAGCATTCAATTTGCAAAGAAGAACGCTTCCAAGAATGGAATAGATCATTACTTATATGAAGTGAAAGATTTATACACTCAGAAAATGGAGCCGGCACCGAAAGGATATCCGACCTGGATCATAAATCCGCCTCGTGCTGGTTTGAATCCTTTGCTATTGGAACAAATGGAAAGATATAAACCGAAGAAATTGATCTATTCCAGTTGCAACGCGAGCACTTTGAGAAGGGATGCGATTGGATTGGAAAAGATCGGTTATGAAATCAAAGAAATCGTTTTAGTAGACTTTTTTCCCAGAACAGCACATTATGAAGTGCTTACTTTGTTTGAAAGCGTTCAAAGGTAAAAACTCGTCTTGGATCGCTGATTCTATAACTGACGATTTTTGCCGACTACACTACCGGCTTTCTTGTTTTAGTGGAAAGATTTCTTTGAAAATAAATAGGACAAAATCCGACTACGGAAGTTCCGATTAAAAACAGTCCGATGGGCGCGAAAACAATTGCTGTAAAGCCTTGGATGGAGCCTGTTAAGTAGACAACTGCGATTACAATTCCAACTAATGCACGTAATAAGCGATCAAGTATCCCTAGGTTTATATTCATCTTCGGCTCCATGTCCAAAGTAGACGATGGAGAATCTCAAAATTTATATTTGTTTTTTTTAACCCAAGATAAAATTTCTTCAGCAACTGTTTCAGGCTCTTCCCAATGTAGGAAATGTCCGCAATTTTCGAACCCACTTTTTTTCAGACCTTGGGGAAAATCCGAATCTTTTAATAATTGTTCAAATAAATTTCTATGAAAACAGCCGTCTTCTTCCCCATACAATACTTGTGTTGGGGTTCCTACAACCGCATCCAGGATTCCCAAAATACTTTCTCTTCCTGTTTCCGTAAGTAGGTCGTTCAGATTTCTATAATAGGAAAGAGCAGAAGATAGAACTCCCGGGTTCTGAAAATTGTTTTTAATCTCTGCTAGGTGATCTTGGTTTGGCAATAATTCGGGTGACCAATCTTTCCAAAGATAATCAATCATTGCAAAATGATTGGAACGAATGGTAAGTTCGGCAAGAAAGGGAATTTGGAATAAAAGGAGATACCAGGAATGAAAGGATTGTTGAGGTGCCCAGATCAAAGTTTCCTGATAGTTTTTTAAAAGTGGAACTCCGATGGCTGTAATGGAAGAAATCCGCATTGGATAATAAATCCCTGCGGCATAAGCAATGACTGCCCCCCAATTATGCCCTACCAGATGGACATGATCCCAACCCCGATCGTCCATCCACCCCAGTATATCCAAGACCAAATCATTGATATGAAGTTTTGACCAATGGGAGATTGTTTTCGGTTCGTAACCGCGCATAATTGGCGCTACACAATGATAACCTTGTCTGGCAATCGGTTCCATAATTTGGGAGAAGGTTTTATTATTATCTGGAAATCCGTGTAGGAAGAGGATGGGTTCTCCCGATCCCGTTTCCAGAGTAGAGAATGTTGTTTGTTTGTTTCGAATTTCGGAATAAAACATTAATTGCCACCCAGGTAGTTTGTCTTAGGAGTTTCTTTAAAAAAATCCAATACGGCAGAAGATGCATCCAAATCTTCAGAAAGATATCCGTATTTTTTATCATTATGATAAAAGAATCCGTGAGGCCAAATATGGCCTCCGTTTTCCAAAAGAAAGGCTCTTAATTTTAAGGAAGGATTTGCGGATTCGAAATCGTAACGTACAATATCCTTATTGATTTTCTGTTTGAGTCCTTGGATATAACGTTTGTTTTCCGAAGTGCATTGCAATTTTTCCGACCAGAATTTCAAACTGTCCTGAAAGGAGATGCTTTCCCCAGCACCGATTCTATCTTTATCATTCAATGGATTTTTGGGGATATAAATGGTTCCTCCGTTATAAGGAACGATATCATCCTTTTTTCCGAATATAAATCCCATGGACAATGGGCCGTTTAAACTGCAATTTTGGAAAATGAATTTGGATGTGGTTGCCGCAACGGAAAAGGACGAAGCGAAAATATCCGGTGCTTCGCACGCCAATCTTTGTGCCATGAAACCGCCGTTAGACAAGCCAACTACATGAATCCGGCTTTCATCTATCATATAGTTTTTTTTGAAATAAGCGACCATATCCCGAAAAAACAAAACATCTTCCGTATTTTTCTGATCCGTGATGGAATGCTTTATTCCTCTTCCATCGTTCCATCTATTGGCAAAACCTTCGGGGTAAACTACGATAAACCGATCCTGGTCAACTCTTTCGGAAAGTCTGGTCAGGTAAATCATCGCTTCACTGTTTCCACCTCCTCCGTGTAATACGAAGATCAGTGGAAGGGTATTTGTTTTGTAGTTCGGAGGAAGTAAATACCGGAAACTTCGTTCTATTCCATTGCTTGTAATGTGTGAAGATTTGTGGCTTTGAACCGGTATGAACTTCGGTAATGTTTTACAGCTGAAAAAAGAAAACATGAATATAAAAAATAGAACCCGCATCATTGAAATAGTTTTTTCCAAGATTCATTTGTCTTAGCACATTCCGGATCGCCTTCGTTTGGATATTTGGAATGAAACTCTTTGTCCGTTCTTTCTATATAGGGTCCGGATTTTCCTTCAAAACAAACGGCTACGGGACTTAGACAAACCAAGTTATGCCAAACTCCGGGTTGAATGTCTATTCCGTATACAGGGCCTTCCGAAGAAAGCAGATGTTTTTCTTTTATATTTCCTTCTTCATCGTAAATGAGAAAACCTACCTTTCCTTGGAGAATTAAAAAGGTTTCGTGCTTCGGATCGGAAAGATGTCTGTGAACGGAGACAAAAGTATCTTCCGTCAGGACATTCAGAAATCTTTGGTAAACTTCCGTTAATTGGTGAAAATTGTGATTGGTGCGTTTTCGCGGAGAGGAACCCGCTTTAGAAATGACTGTACGGATTAAATGATTATCTATAAGTTGAATGTCCTGCAAGTTCTAGCCCCTCTAGTTCATTTTGAATGAATTGGAGCATGTCACCTACACAAGCAGTGCAGGTATCGGCAGCTCCCATTTCTTTCGCTACTTCTAGTATAGGGCGATTTGTTTCTTTGACAACATTTAAGATCTCTTCAAAGAAAACTTCTGCGCAGTGACATTTGATCATGGTGCTATTGAGAATCAATCTCGTTCTTGGGGGTACCTTGACAAGTTTTTTTTCGGATAAATCTTGCGATATAAAAGCTATTTTTTGGGGAAATTGGCTGAATTTAACTTTTTTCTGTGATCTGCGCCCTAATTCCTCAATTCATTGGGAATCATATCAGCACTTATGCTTTTCAGTGCTTCCGGTTATTTTGCAAATCCGCAAGTAGCGAAGGGTTTCAAACACTTGGGCTTTCCCGATTATTTTCGAGTTGAATTGGCTATCGCAAAAATCTTCGGGGCAATCGTTCTCGTAATTCCACAAATATCGGGAAGAATCAAAGAATGGGCGTACGCCGGACCAGGAATCACATTCATTTCTGCAGCGAACGCTCATTTTCAAAGTTCCGATCCTATTATCGCAAACTAACTTGTCATTCGATTTCGGATCGGTATAACGAATTTAGATTCTCGATCGCATCTTTCCAGAGAAACCGTTTCGAATTGGTTTCTCCTAGTTTGCTAAGTTGTTTTTGTTTTTTCTGATTCTTTAGGACTTCCGATAGTTTGATCTTAAGATCATCTTTATCGGAAGGATCAAAATATTCGGCTGTATCTTTTAAAATTTCTGACAGAACGCTTGCAGAAGAAGATAATACCGGAGTTCCCAGAGCTTGCGCTTCCAAAACAGGAAATCCAAACCCTTCGTACATAGATGGATAAATAAATAATCTTGCAGCCTGATAGGCTAACGGTAGTTTATTGTAAGGCAAATGAGGAAGAAAATAAATCAGAGTTTTATGTTTTTTCTGAAATTCCAAAAGTTCGTTCGGAACTTTTTTGCTGATTCCTCCGATCACCAAAGGTAATTTCAAAGATTTGTCCTGCCACATCTCTTCTAATGTTTCCAATAAGAATGGAAAATTTTTATGCGCCTTTCCGATCCCTACTGTGAAAATATAATCCTTTGGTAGTTTGTATTTCTTTTGAAAGGAAGATAGTTCTGCCGCTTTTCCTTTGGAAAACAATTCAGTATCAATTCCATTGTAGATTACGAAAACCCGTGCGGCTTGGTAATGAAATTCCTTGGTCAGATCTTTTTTTGTAAATTCGGATACTGCAATGATCTTAAAGGCAAACCACTTGATCCAACGGAAGATAAATTGAATGTAGATCCTTTTGACGAGAGAACCGTGCGCTGTTTTAAAATGATAAGGAATCAGATCGTGAATGGTAACGATACATTTTCTTATATAAAAAATCGGAACGTTGAAATGAGGGATGTCCAGGATATCCATCTTTTTCATGGAAGGATGACCTAACCATTCTTTGATGGAATATATTTTTGCCGTATAAGGAATGATTTTGGAATGTGAAGGTAGATTGTGTTTGGAAAGAAGACTTGGGTCACCAAATATATGTAATTCGGCATCTTTTTCAGAAAGGGGCCAAAACTTTAAAATATGTTGAATGCGAATTCCAATTCCGGAATTTTCAATCATCCTTGCGTCAAAGCCGACTTTGATAGGCATCGTATTATTAGATTATGTCCTAAAGAATTTGAAAAAAGGAAATGTGCCTATCTAATTCTGAATAAAACTAGTCAAATTGATAGTAATTTCTCTGAATTCAGATTTTAGAATCAGAGCAGGCAAGCAATACTATTTCTTGGAAAGGGAAACACGAATGGAAGATTTAATCGAGGGAATCATCAAACAAATCGGCGAAGATCCGCATCGGGAAGGACTTCTCAAAACTCCAAGCCGTGTGAAAAAGGCTTATGAATTCCTAACGAGCGGCTATAAAGCTGATCTTGATTCCCTTGTCAACGGTGCTATCTTTGAAGAAAATACCACAGGCATGGTTCTTGTCCGGGACGTCGAAATGTATTCTCTGTGCGAACATCATCTCCTTCCCTTTTATGGCCGTGCCCATGTTGCTTATATCCCGAATAAAAAAATTATAGGAATCAGCAAAATTCCGCGCATTGTAGATGTGTTTGCCCGAAGACTTCAGGTTCAGGAAAGACTTACAGATCAAATTGCACAAGCGATTCAGGAGACTTTGGATCCTTTGGGTGTAGGTGTTGTTATCAAAGCAAAACATCTTTGCATGATGATGAGAGGTGTGGAAAAACAAAATTCGGAATTGTTCACATCCAGTCTTTTAGGTCTTTTCAAATCAGATCCTACTACTCGAAGCGAATTTCTGGATTTGATTCGAACCGGATCGCACTAGACCTTAGTCTGATATCATTTATCATTCAGAAAGTTTCGAAACTTTCTGGACAACTCTTGGATCTTGTTGTTTAATTTTCCCCTGAGAGGGAAGAGATGGCTAAGGAAAGAGTTGTTCCACCAAATAAAGAATTTGTTAAACAGACAAATATCGATTTAAAAAATTACAAAAAATTATACAAACAATCCATCGAAAAACCTGAAAAATTTTGGGCGGAACAGGCCACCCGCCTAACGTGGTTTAAAAAATGGAAAAAAGTCTTAAGCCATGATTTTAAAAACGCAAAAGTCAAATGGTTTGAAGGTGGAAAATTAAACGTATCTTATAATTGTTTGGATCGCCATTTGGATTCTCCTCATAAAAACAAAGCAGCAATCATTTGGGAGGGTGACAACCCCGATGAATCGAAAGTCCTCACGTATCACGATCTGTATCGTGAAGTTAACAAACTCGCCAATATTCTAATAAATCTAAAAGTCAAAAAAGGGGACCGGGTTCTCATTTATCTTCCTATGATTCCCGAACTTGCCATCTCCACTTTGGCTTGTACTAGGATCGGCGCGGTTCATTCCGTTGTGTTCGGAGGATTTTCTCCCGAAGCACTTTTGAGCCGAATTGAAGATTGCAAGCCGAGTTTGGTGATTACAGCTGACGGCGGTTACCGGGGAGGTAAACCGATCGAGTTGAAAAAAAACATAGATGCCGCCCTTGAAGAGACGAAAGTTCAGATCAACGATGTCATCGTAGTCAGAAGAACCGGGGATGAAACCAATCTCAATTGGAAGGAAGGACGTGATCATTGGTATCACTTCCTGATGAAGGACAAAGACGTAAGAGCTTATTGCCCTCCTGCCGAAATGGATGCCGAAGATCCTCTTTTCATTCTATACACTTCCGGTTCCACCGGAAAACCGAAAGGAGTTTTACATACCACTGCCGGTTACCTTCTCGGTGCCAATTTTACTTTCAATACGGTTTTCGATTATAAGGAAACAGACACATATTGGTGTACTGCCGATGTAGGTTGGATTACTGGGCATAGTTATATTGTTTACGGACCTCTTTCCAACGGTGCCACCTCACTCATGTTTGAGGGTGTGCCCAGTTATCCTGATGCAGGAAGGTTTTGGGATGTGATCGACAAATACGGTGTGACGGTATTTTATACGGCCCCCACCGCGATTCGTGCATTGATGCGGGAAGGATTGGAACCGATTCAATCCAGATCTTTGAAATCACTCCGTTTGCTCGGCTCAGTAGGGGAACCGATCAATCCCGAAGCATGGGAATGGTATTATAAAAACATCGGAAAATCCGAATGCCCTGTTGTGGATACTTGGTGGCAAACGGAAACAGGATCTATTATGATTACTTCTTTGCCGGGAGCTGCTCCGCAAAAACCGGGATCAGCCGGACTTCCTTTTTTTGGAATCAAACCTGTATTAGTTGATAATGACGGGAAGGAAATCACATCCAAAGGAGAAACTTCGGGAAATCTATGTTTGAGTTCTCCTTGGCCTTCGATCATGAGAGGAGTATACGGAGATTCCAAAAGATTTTACGATACGTATTTTTCACAGTTCAAAGGTTATTACTTCACTGGAGACGGTGCGAATCGGGACAAAGACGGATATATTACCATCACCGGTAGAGTCGATGATGTGTTGAATGTTTCGGGACATAGAATCGGTTCCGCTGAAGTGGAGAGTGCGATTGTAGAACATAAATCCATTGCGGAAGCCGCAGTCGTGGGATTTCCTCATGATATCAAAGGGCAGGCGATCTATGCTTATGTTACGGTCAAACAAGGCGTAAATTCAAACGACGATTTGAAGAAAGAATTGATTGCAATGGTGGAGAAGATGATCGGAAAAATCGCAAGACCGGATGTGATCCATTGGGCGTCAGGATTGCCAAAGACCAGGTCGGGTAAAATCATGAGAAGGATATTGAGAAAGATCGCCTGTGGTGAATTTGATTCGTTAGGTGATATTTCTACTCTTGCCGATCCTGGTGTGGTACAAACTTTAATCGAAGATAAAAAGAAATACCATACGAATTAAAGTTCCAAATTTTCCAAAGCAAAGGGACCAATGACGAATAGAAATTCTCTCACCTCGTTCTCTTGGTCCCTTTCCCGAAGTAATCCTCGATATAAATTTATTTTGTTTTCGTTTTTGCCTTTGAACCAGTAAACGGCAAATTGCATATATTCTCTGTTCTTTCTATGTGTTTGGATATGATTTTCCAATTCTTCGTCTTTTAATGATTCTCTTCGTTTGATATCTTTTACCAAAAGATCGATCGCCAATGTTTCTTTTTCCCAACCTAAGTTTGCATAACTTTGTCTTAGCAAAAATAAGATTTCATCCCAATCCCCTTTTGTTTCAAATTTTAAAGCGTTGAATAACGCTCGCCTGAAAACGGAAAGAGCTTCTAAATATCTGCCGTTCTCTTGCAGATAAACTCCGTATCTTACAAAGTATCTTGTTTCTTCTTTGAAAGTAACACATGCTAAAATATAAGCTTCTTCCAAAAGAGGAGATTTTTTTCCCCTTCTGGAAAGGATTAAGTTTTCATACATTCCTTCCGTGCGGGGAAAAAAAGGAATGTATCGAATTGTAAGTTCTTCCGCTTCTTTCCATTTTTTATTTTTTATATGTTTGGATAAACTGGATTGAAGTGCATCTCCTTCCGCAGCAAACGAAGTATCACTTTCTAATAATTTAATATACTTTTGATAAGATTCTTCTTTTCCGATCCGACGGGAAAGTATGGCCGCTTTATAAATCCGATTTTTGTCCGTCGGAACGAGTAAAAGGTATTTTTCCGTGAAGGAAAGCGCCCTGTCCGGCTTTCTGTTGTTTTCGTAATAATCTGAAATTCTTAAAAACAGAGGAAACTGATTCGAATTTAATTCTACGGATTTTTCGAATGCCTCCATAGCTTCGTTCTCTTGCCCAAGCTTTGAATGTGCTTCGCCTAAAATATTATAATAACGATAATCCGGCTCGGGACGGAGTTCTTTTGCTTTTGCTAAAAAATTAAATGCCTTTGTAGGAGTGTAAGTAGTGATCTTTTCTTCTGCAACGTGCAAAAGATGGTCATAAGTATAGAATACTTTTACCGGATCAGGGGATTCTGCCCAAATTCTGACGCAGAAAAGAAATAGAGTTGTAGCCAAAACCCTTAACTGCCATTTTCTCCTTGACCGTGATGCCATCTATAGATTCTCATCGGTCATCTTCTAAATTTTCTTAGAAAATCAAATATTCAATCCAAAAGAGGACTTCATGAATGCAGAGCTGATCATTATCGTCATGGGCTTACTTTCTATAGCCACGGCGATTTTCTACGCTGGACGAGTCGTAAGGATTCAAGTCGGTGCAGAAGGCGGCAACGTCGAACAAAACAACCGCTTGAAAGAAATAGCGGCGGCCATCTCGGAAGGCGCTATGGCCTTCCTACTCCGCGAATACCGCGTCATTTTACTTTTTATTAGTTTCATGACTGTGCTTATTTTCCTTCTTCTGGATAATCCTAAAACCGATTTCAACGAAGGAATTTACACATCAATCGCTTTCGTCAGTGGTGCATTGATTTCCTGTCTTTCCGGTTTTGTGGGAATGAGCATTGCCACAAAAGGAAACGTTAGAACTGCGCAAGCTGCAAAAACTTCCCTTTCCAAAGCATTCCGGGTGGCTTATGACTCCGGTGCGGTAATGGGATTCGGTTTGGTTGGCCTTGCCGTTTTAGGGTTAGTTACCTTATTTATCCTATTTACAGTTTTCAATGTGGATGTTCCCAAACATATCCTTATGGAATCTCTTGCAGGTTTCGGTTTAGGTGGCTCCTCAGTGGCGCTCTTCGGCCGTGTAGGCGGTGGTATTTATACCAAAGCTGCGGATGTTGGTGCTGACTTAGTAGGTAAAGTGGAAAAAGGAATTCCCGAAGATGATCCTCGTAACCCTGCAACCATTGCGGACAACGTGGGAGACAACGTAGGCGATATCGCAGGAATGGGTGCCGACCTTTTCGGTTCCGCTGCAGAAGCAACTTGCGCTGCTCTCGTAATCGGTGCCACTGCATCTGCGTTAGCTGACAATAACACTGCTCTACTTTATCCGTTGCTCATTCTTGCCATCGGGATTCCTGCTTCTCTTATCACTTCTTTCTTTGCGAGAGTGAAAGAAACAGGCAACGTAGAATTTGCACTTAAACTTCAACTTTGGATTTCTACTGCGATCGTTGCAGTTGCCCTTTATTTTGTAACGGACTTGTTTATGGTAGATAGTTTCCAAATCGCTGAAAAGACGATTACGAAATGGAATGTATTCACTGCCGTAGCTTTAGGACTTTTTGCGGGAATGCTCATCGGTTGGGTTACGGAATATTACACTTCGCATTCCTACAAACCGGTCAGAGAAGTTGTCGAGTCCTGCGAGACGGGTGCCGCAACTAACATTATTTACGGTTTGGCGCTAGGTTACCATTCTTCGGTTGTTCCGGTAGTATTGCTAGTGATCGTGATTGTTATCTCCAATTTACTTGCCGGAATGTACGGGATTGCTCTTGCTGCGATCGGAATGATTTCCACAATCGCAATCGGATTGACAATTGATGCTTACGGACCTGTTTCCGATAACGCAGGTGGTATCGCAGAGATGGCGGAATTAGGAAAAGAAGTTCGTGATAGAACAGACAACCTGGACGCTGCCGGAAATACAACCGCTGCCGTAGGAAAAGGATTTGCGATCGGATCTGCTGCGCTTACTTCTCTTGCACTTTTTGCAGCGTTCATTACCAGAACCCAACTCGCATCAAAAGAATTAGGCGAAGGTGCCGTTGATCTTACCTCAATCGAATTACTTGATCCTTGGGTTTTCGGCGGTCTTTTGTTCGGCGCTATGTTGCCGTTTATCTTTTCTGCGATGACAATGAAATCCGTAGGTAAAGCCGCTTTGGATATGGTAAAGGAAGTAAGACGCCAATTCAAAGAGATTCCAGGACTTATGGAAGGAACAGCGAAACCTGAGTATGCAAAATGTGTGGATATTTCCACTTCGGCAGCTCTTCGTGAAATGATCCCTCCCGGTCTTTTGGTTTTACTTAGCCCGATCGTTGTAGGTTATTTATTCGGTGTGAAGTCTCTTGCAGGATTACTTGCAGGAGCTCTTGTCTCCGGTGTGGTTCTTGCGATCTCTTCTGCAAACTCAGGCGGAGCTTGGGACAACGCTAAAAAATACATCGAAAAGAAAGCCGGTGGAAAAGGTTCTGATATGCACAAAGCTGCAGTTGTGGGAGATACGGTAGGAGATCCTTTGAAAGATACTTCCGGACCTGCCATCAATATTCTGATCAAACTTATGGCGATCACATCACTCGTGTTTGCTGAATTTTTTGTTCTGAAAGGCGGAGTGATTTTGCAACTTTTCAAATAAGATAAAACTTACTGAATGATTGTATGAAAAGCCTGAGTGGAAACACTCGGGCTTTTTTTATTGGGTAGTGAAACCAAAAGTATAAGCTTCGGTCAAAGCGGTTCCAGTAGTATCTTTGATTCCCGTTTTTAAAGTAAAAGTATAAGTAGATTGCGGATCGAATGTAGTGTTCGGTCTGAGAGTGACTATTTTGTTATTTGTACTGGCGGAGAGACTTGTGATTCGATTGGAAGCAGGTTGTGTGAGAGTTATATTTCCGGCAACGCTGGATTGATCCACATTCTTGGAAAATGTGATCGTTATATTTACATTTGTAGGAACGGCTGTCTCGTCCTTTGCAGGATTTGTCGTTTCTACTTTGAAAGTGGCGGATGTATCAGAACTTCCCGAAGGAAGTGCCAATAACCCTAAAAGATAAGGTTCGGGCTTCGGAGGTCCGCATTGAATGGAAAATAAGACCGATCCAAACAGGAGGAAGTAGCTTAAAGATTTTTTGGATTTGAAAAACATGAAGAACTCTATACTATTTAACGACTAATTTCCCTTCGTTACAATGCAAACTTTAGCATAGATTCCCAAAATACTAAAAGAATTTTGTTCGATCAGGTTGATTTTAGTTAGCAAACCATTCTCTCTCGCCTTTCCAATACTCGCATCTCCCCAGGCTAAAAGCCCCAGGACTGAAAAAGCACAGGCAGAGCCTTCCTTTTGGGAATCGATTTGATTGGCGTAAAGTCCGATCGAGTGATTTGTAAATAGTAACCCGTGCGGTCCGTAACCGACGGAAGCACAGTTCTGACCGAGTGTTAAAAAGATCAGAACTGTCAGAGGTTTGAGAAAGTTAGAGAGAAAAATCATGACTTAAGAATTGAGTTCTTTATCAAGTAATGAGGAGAGTTGATTTTGTAAATGAATGATTTCGCCGATTAGCTTTTGAATTTCAATTTCTTTGGATTCAATTTTTTTCTGAAAAGATTCTATGGATTTGTCTTTCCTACCGGATTTCTTTTTTTGATAAGTCAGTAGTTTGGATTGGAGATTTTCGTACAACTCTCCCGATTTGATCTGTTTTGAAAATTCTTTAAGATTTTCTAGATCTTCATTCATTTGCCAAGTAAGACAATGCAGAATTCCTGTAAAAAAAGATACTGTGTTTTTGTAACATGGTTGATGGAATAAATTTCCTTTAATTTTGCCATTCTTGCTGCGGATTCCGCACTTGCGTCTCCCCAGGAAAATAGTCCGAAATAGGACGTAATGCAACTCTCTCCTATCACAAAATCATCTTTTGCAGCAACCGAAGTTCCTGCGAAACCGTTTGTTCCCCGATTATAAAGTAAAGTCAAAGAAGGATTTCCTTGTTGGATGCTAATACACCCAACGAAGAAAATAGACAGTAGTAATGGAAAAAATCTCATTCGCGCGTTGTATCGAAGAAATAAATATAAGAGAATCGTATTCCCCGATCGACTGCATTTTCATTTTTGGCAAGAATAGGGAATAACAAGGATAAGCTGAAAGTGCCCGCTTTTTCAGTCGCATAAGATACTCCCGGATAAAAATTGAAAAACCTGGTTTTTGTATCAATATCCTTGGAGAAAGGTTCCCTATATTCCAATTCCGTGAAAACCCGAAGTGATGGTGAAACTGCATAAGAAGGTGCAATTCCAAACTGGTAATAGCGGCGAAATTCCTGGATGTTTGATTCTTTCAATTTGGAATTGGTCTCCGTTTGAAATCGGAGTTCCGTCATAATTTCGAATGCTCCGTTTTTATACCCCATTCCGATGTTCGGTCTGACAAGATATAGTTCGGGATTTTCCTTTTCTTTCAGTTCTGCACTTCTTTTCCTATCATACAATCGAAGGCCTGCACCAATTAACCACTGTGAGGTTCCATTGTCCCATACTTTTCCGTATTTCAAACCTGCATTCCATCTGTCCCAGGTCTTTTCCGTTTCCGAGTCTGTAAAAGAATATTGATTTCTACCTAGGGAGGAAGTGACGGAAAGTGATTTTGTAAAGGCATACTCTCCTTCTATATTTATGTTTTTGTTTTCTTCATAAGCACCGAGATACTTCCTATCCCAATAGATGGCATTGACACGTACTTTTGTATAAATGGCCACGGGTTCGATTTGAATCGGGTGAGCGAACTTTGTCGATGTAGGCACCGCTGCTGCTGTAGTCGTCGTCGTAGTGGTAGCCGTGACGGCAGTAGTTGTTTCTCCTTCTGCTTGTAAGATAGAAACTGGAATTGCAATCAGTAGTAATAGTATGATATAAAAACGCATTTCGATTAATTTCCTTCTTTGGTGATGGGTGCGATGAGTGGAGCCAGTTTTCCTGCAAGAAGGGAAAAACCCAAACTGTTCGGATGAATGCAGTCAAGCATCAAATCCGGGTTGGATATGTTAGGTCCGCCTAAGGTTTTTCTTAAATCCACATAATAGAAGTAAGGTTCTTCTTTTGTGAAACTTCTCAGCATTTCATTGAATCCGTCCAATTGTTTTGCCGAGAATACAGGAACCTCGGAATCAGTAAGAACAATCCCTGCACTCGCAAAAGCGGATTTGCAACCTTCATCGGAATTTAGAATGACAGGAGTTTTGAACGGGTTTGAATAATCGTACCCGTGTATGATCCAGCGAATTGGCTGCCCGCCGTATTTGGAAATTTTATAAGCATTGCCGGATTGAATCATGGTTCGCAATTGTGATTTGATTGTAGAAAGTCTTTCTGCTTGAACCGAATCGGGATTGGAGCTGTATTCGCTTAGGCGGGCTTGGATGTCATTTCCGCCTAGGGAAAGTATGATGGAATGGATGTCCGCGCCTGCCTGGTCGATTACCTGGAAATGGAGTCCTAAGTTTAAAGCGGCATTTAAAGTCTGTCCACCCAATGTAGCACCAGTTATCTGATATCCGTGGTTTTTTTCCAACTGGACTCTCAGCGCGTCAACTGCCGGAAAACCTAATAATAAATCCGTCCAGCTATCTCCAATCATTCCTACTTTGGAGGGATTGGATTTGTTACATGCCGCGAGGGTATAACAAAGCATATTTGCAGTTATGTCATTGGTATATTCTTTCTTTGTATCGCAGTTTGAAACGAGTCCGAAGAATCCGATTACAAGAATTAGTTTGTGAAGATGACTCATTTTCATTTAATCCTTCCACCAGTGATCCATTATGACTGTTGCTGTCAAATCTCCACTGAGATTTACAGATGTTCGACACATATCTAAAAATCGGTCAACGCCAAAAAGGATTGCGATGCCCTCAATCGGTATATGAAACGAATGTAAAATCGAACCTAGGATAACAATTCCAACACCCGGTGTCGCAGCAGTTCCAATTGATGCTCCGGTCACGGTAAATACCAGAAGGATCAACTCCATGATGCTGAAATCAATTTGGTAAACCTGACTGAGAAAAATCGTCGCCACTCCTTGGTACAAAGCTGTTCCATCCATGTTCACTGTGGCACCTAAAGGAAGTACAAAATCGGCGATCTTTTCTCTGATTTTCATCTTCTCCTTTGCAATTTTCAAAGAAAAGGGTAATACGGAACTGGAACTTGATGTGGAAAATCCGAGGATTTGAATTTCTCTGATTTCATTTAAAAATTGAATCGGCTTTCTATTTCCAAATAAGTAGGCAAAAAGAACATACATCAATAATACCAAAAACAAACCGACTAACACAGTAAGAACGTAATAAAATAATCCGGTGAGCAATGCTACTCCTATCTGGGTTAATGCGAATGCCATAAGACCAAAGACTGCGAACGGAGCTATCTTCATTGCCTGCTCCACAACCCAGATGGAAAAACCTTCAATGGAAAGAAGCAGGTTCCTCAGAGGTGCCACTTTGATGGAATCTGCAGACAAGAAGAAAATGCCGAGAAAAATTCCAAAAACCACTAGAGATAACATTTGTTTTTCTGCAATCGCTTTGACCACATTATTGGGAATGATATCGGCAATGATTTTAGGAATGGGTTCTTTTTTTTCCGATTTCGAAATGTCTTTGTCTATTTTAGATAAAGATACTTCGGCTTGGTTGATTTTGTTCCCAGGTTTGACGAGTAAAGCCAATGAGATTCCGATGGAAATGGAAAGAATAGTGGTAATGATAAAATATAAAAATACTCTCGTTCCCAATTTATAAAGATCGGACAAGTTGGAAAGACTGGAAACACCTAAGGCAACCGATGCGATTACCAAAGGAATCATTATCATCTGCAGAAGATTTAAAAAAACATCCCCGGGAAATCTTAGCCAGGGAAGGAACGTAGATGCGGTTTCTTCGGAAATGAAATTTCTATCCGGATGAAAACAAATTCCGGCAATGACACCAAATACCAGACCTATAAAAATCTTTAACCAAAAAGGGATCTTGTCTGTTTGCATGAACAAATAAGATAAGATTGTAACGGATTGTAAATGAATTTAATATGCTATATAAGTTTGGAACAATTCGATTTTGTGAGTGATCTTCGATCCGTTTCTAACTTTTCGAATTTCGATTTCAAATTCTTCTTTGACACGTTGGATTTCTTTCATTGTTCTATGCAAAACTGCTTTTTTTTCAGGACGAGCGTCCCATTTATAAGCAGCCTCCTGCCGCATTAATTTTTCTTCCAACTGTCGGATCGTTTTTTGATGAGATAGTTCGATTTTATATTCTTCTTTTTGGAAAATCGAAAGAGTTTCCTTTCTTAGGGTTTCTTTTCTTATTTCCACATTGTTTTCAATATAAGGAAAGGATTGAATGAATGCTTGTTCCAAAACCGACATGGAAAGTTCTTTGTCCGCAACATACGTAGTGGCTTTTTCCCATTCAGGAGTTTTTTCGGAGAGAACTTTGATTTCTTTTTTATTCAAATCATATTCTAAAAAGCTAATCTCCATCCGTTTTAGTGAGAATTGAAATTCTACAAGGAAAACAAAAAGGATTTTGTTTTTAATGGTATCCGAATGTACATATTTCTTTCTCGTGCCTACTTGAGATGCTGTTAGTAGTTCAGTGACCTTTTCCACAAAAGGATGACCGAACGCCAAGAACTCAACGGAATCGTTTGTGAGCGCATATTCCGAATCAAAGGTTGCGGTCTTTACTTTTCCATCCGGATGAGTGTAATTGTATTTCCCTTTACCGGTTTGTGCCAGGCTACCGGGCAATTGGTTATAAAAAAAATTAGAACCGAGAGTCACTACCTCTTCCAAGTGTTGATTGTTCCAATCTCTTTCATCTTGCGTATGATCATAATAATCTTTCAAATTGAAATCAAGCAATTTGGGAGTGACTAATGAATTCAATTTTTGAAAACCTTTCTGCGCTACTTGAATACGCAGATCAAATTCGGTTTCCAATTCTTCTTTCGATTTTGTTCCGGTGATAAACTTCATAAAACTGGAGTTAAAGTCCAACTCCCCTTCAATGGTGCCAAGTAGTTCGTCGGAAGCGCCGATGGATTCTTCAAATAGTTTGATTTTGTTGGAAAGTACTTCTAAAATTCTTTCTGCAACCGTGTCCTTGGAAGCGAAGTTAAAAATATAAACGTTATCTTTTTGACCGAATCTATGAATCCTTCCTATCCTTTGTTCTATCTTTAGAGGACTCCAAGGAAGATCGTAATTGAAAAGAATATTTGCAAATTGTAAATTTCTTCCTTCACCACCGGCTTCCGTACAAATAATGATTTCATACTCTTCTTTGAATTTTTGAATCGCTCTTTCTTTATCATCCATGCTAAGGGAACCATGGAAAGATACGATTTTGAAATCGGGTTCGAGCAACGCATGGATATGATCTTGAGTGGTTCTGAATTGAGTGAAGATGATGAATTTTTTATGGCCTTCTTTTTTCAATTTGGCCAAAGTCTCTTTCAATTTTTGAGACTTGCGGTCTTCTTTGATTTGTTTTCCCAGATGGATGAGCCGATTCAAAGTAAATAGTTCCCGTTTCACTCTTTGGAAGTTTGACATTTCGGATTCATCCAATACGCTTAGGAAATCCTCTACACCTTCCGTTTCATCCAAGTCCCAATCATCCACACTCACTTCCTGTTCTTTCATATAATGGAATTTTGATTCCAACATGAATTTTCTTTTTTGGAGTGCTGACAATAAAGCGATTACGGAGCTATCCAAGAGCTTTTGGAATACGATCATCACAAAACCGACGGCACGGTTTTTTGTTCCCATTGCAAGGTTGTATTCGCGCTTTACATAATCCGTAGTTTCTTCATAAAACTGGCGTTCAATGGGAGAAAGATCAATCTGCACTGTCTTTGCAAATCGTTTTGTAAATCCGCCTACTTCCACCTTTCTTCGACGAAGCAGCACTTTGGAGATTTTTTCTTTCAAATCGGTTTTTCCACCGATCACATAATCGTTTACGAACGTATGATAAGGCCCTAAAATATTCGGATCAACCAAATGGAGTAAATAAAACAATTCTTCCAATTTTCCGCGGAATGGGGTTGCCGTCAGTAGCAACAAACACTCTGTTTTGCGGGATATTTTTTCTGCAAAAAGATAACCTCTTGTGATTTTGGAATAATCCCGTCGGAGTCTGTGAGCTTCATCGAAAATAACAATATCCCATTTTACTTTCAGGATTTCTTCCGCATAAATCGGGTTTTTAATAAAATCAATGGAAGTGATCACTTTATTAAAATTGCGCCAGTGGTCTTCTCCGTTGGTGATAAAATTTCTTCTACGGACAATGGCAAAATCCTCATTGAATTTGTTTCGCATTTCCTGTTGCCACTGAATTAGAAGAGGAGAAGGTGCTACAACTAACACTCGTTTAAGTCCACGGCGAAACATCAACTCTTTCATCGCGAGTCCTGCTTCGATGGTTTTTCCGAGTCCTACTTCATCCGCCAAAATAAACCTGGGTCGAAGGCTGTTTGCGACGATGAAGGTAGATTCAATTTGGTGAGGGAGAAGTCTTGTTCGGGAATTGGATAAAGAAGAAAGTTTATCGAAACTATGAGTTAATTTGAGTTGGTAGGCCTGGAGCGCGACTTCCATAGCGCGTGGAAATTCTTCCCATTCCCGGAGAGAATTCGGATATTTTTTTAAATAATAAAGTTTTGGATTTCTTTTGGAGATGGTTTTGAAGATTTCTTTGGACTCAAAAAGTAATTCGAGAGATGTGTTGGTTTCGTTTAAAATTTTGCCGAAACCTAATTCCGGTTCATCGGTTAAAAATGCATATTCATAAGTTTGTTTTGTTTCATGAACGGATTCAAAATCTAAACTTAGCTGTGTTGGGATTTCCATCAAACTCCTTTTTTATTACCCCATAATACTTTGTGTATTTGTAGCGACAAGCGTGCCTTAGGCGGATTTTCTTTTTTAATCCATTCTACAAGTTCGTTTGCATCCATCTCTCCAAAAACCGGTGAATAAAGTATATTCGTATCGGGGGAAAATTCGCGGAGAACTTCTAAACTTCTTTCAAAATCGTATCTATCACGCACCACGAACTTGATTTCGTCAAGAATATTATGTCTCTTTCTCAAAACGGAAAAATTTTCTTTTTCCATCCGTTCTTCCATTCCCGACCCGGGTAATTTATAATCCATTGTATAAACCCGATCGGTTTCATCAGTGATTGTTTCTTTTCCGTTTGTTTCGATCCTGGGCGCAGGATAGGGTTTGTTTGTATGGATTCGTGTTTGGAAAATATATTTGCAAATCAGAGAACTCATCTCTCCGTTTTTACCTTCCAGAGGTTCCCCACCTGTTAGTAAAATTTGCGAAGTACCAAAAGGATCGATTGTTTCCACTTCCTTGATAATGGAATCCAGATCCATGGAATTTCCTTGGTTGGGGCCAAGTGCGTACGGTGTGTCACACCATAATTTTTTATTTTCGGTTTTTCCACAACGAAGGGAACAACCTGCAAAACGAATAAAGATTGTCGGGATTCCTTGCGAAATGCCTTCTCCCGAGACAGAATGATATATTTCGTGAACATTACCCAACATAGAATTGAAAAACCATTAGATGACAATAAATCATAAATTGTTCTTGCGGAAAGTTAAAATAGATAAATCTTCATAGCGTCATGCAGATTGAGGCAAAATTCGAATACCCGAACGTAGTGCCGGGTGTTCCCCAAGAAAATCATCTTTTGCTTAGGCTAAGAACTCCCGCTAATCCCAGTTTAACACAAAGACAACCCATTGTCATCGGCCTTGCCATTGATAAAAGTTGGTCTATGAAAGGCGACAAGATAGAAGCAGTGATTGAAGCTTCCTGTGCATTGGTCAATTGGCTCACTCGTCATGATTTACTTGCCATTATCGCTTATTCCGCTGATGTGCAAATCATTCAGGCAGTGACTCATCTTACTGAAAAAATTTCCGTATCAGACAGGCTTCGTAGCATTCAAGTGGGCACCTCTACCAATTTAAGCGGTGGTTGGCTTTCTGCGCTTCGTGCCGTTGAAGCCGCTTCGGTTCCGAATGCATACAAACGGGTGATTTTGCTTACGGATGGAAATCCTACTTCGGGAATTAAAGAGCCGGCTCCGTTCATTCAAATTGCGAAAGATCATTTTGCGAGAGGGATTTCCACAACTACAATCGGCGTGGGAAATGACTTCAATGAATCTATGTTAGTTGATATTGCCAAAGCGGGCGGGGGGAATTTTTACTTCGTAGACAATCCCGAAGGTGCATCGGATATTTTCTTTCAGGAATTCGGAGATATAGGTGCTCTCTATGCACAGGCTATTGATTTGGAACTCACACTTGCCCCGGGTGTCCATTTCAAAGAACTATTGAACGATTTTTCTCATCAGGTATCGGAAGAAATTGCGGAGTTCCAAGGCGATGCCAAAAGTCTGGGACGACAAAAGATCAATATCCAAACAGGTGATATCCGTTCCGATGATATTCGAAACATTGTTGTAAAATTGGAAATCGACGAATCCATTCGTAAAATCGAGGAACCTGTCTTTCATTCCAAAGTGACTTATTATAATTTAGTCAACCAGATGAAATTGGAATCCCAAGAGATGGATTTTCCCATTCAGTACGGAGACGTAAAAGGAAAACAAGATCCCGATGTGTTGGTAGAGATGCTAGTTGCCAATGCAGGTAAAGGGATTTCTAAAATCAGCGAACTTGTCAAACAGGGCAACCTGGAAGACGCAAGATTGATTTTGTTGGGATTGATTCAAGACATTGAAGCGAACAAACAATTTTCTCCGAACGCGCTGGGATCTTTGGTGCACAGACTCCAATTGATGGATGCAAAAATTCAGGAAAAATCCAACAATCTCACCAAACATATATTTGCCGGGTCTTCTTTTATCGCCAGAGGTCCGGAAAAAATAGATATGAAAGGGGTCCAAGTTCATGATGAAATTTTCGAATTCAAAACGAAAGGTGATATCGATCTCTACAAATGCCCTGAAATCAAAACCATGGTTGAGAAAAAACTGGAAGAAGGATTTCGTTATGTGGTTTTTGACTTTTCAGATACGGCTCATATTGATTCGTCCGCGATAGGAACTTTGATTCAGATTGTGGGATGGTTGCGAAGAAGAGGCGGGGAATTCATCGCTGCAAATATCCGTGATTCCGTTAAAAAGGTTTTTGAAATCACTCGTCTCTACAACCACATTCGGGTCGCAGAGACGTTGCCTTTGGCAAGAGAAACTCTACAAAGAATTATATTTGCAAACCAAGGCGAAGTGGAAAGTTAAGCTAACCAGCGTTCCGCTTCTTCGATCGCTTCTTTCAATTCGCCAATTACACTGGGAGAAAGAGCGACCCCTTTTTGAGTGGGCTTAAATTCTCCGGTAGCATCTTGGTACCAAACCCGGATGTTGAAGAAAGTTTGTCCTTTGTATTCGGAAATTTCCACCCGGATCACTTCACCTCTTCCTTTATCTATATCTTTGATAATTCCTAGTTTCGCCATCTTAGTAAGTCTCCACAAATAGTTGGTCTTTTGACTCTAGATCTTTCTTAAATTCTTCATAAGACAAAGTACTTTTTGCGGCTTTGAACATTTCTTCGATGACCCCTTTTTCCATTCCTTTGGGTCCACCGCAAATATAGAAACGCCCGTTATTGGAAATTGCGTTGGAAACTTCATTTGCGAGTTCGCGAACTCTGTGACTGATGTATAATTTTCCACCGTCGAATGAGTTTTTTTCTTCACGGCTAACCGCTGTGATGAATTTGAAATTGGAATGTTTTTTTTCCATTGTCTCGAAATATTCCCGCAGAACGATTTCATCCGAGTAAGGTGCGCCGTAGATCAGATATACATTTCCTTTGAATTGGATGAGTTTGTGTTCCAAAATCTCTTCCACCATCCCAAAATAAGGAGCTACTCCCGTTCCTGTAGCCAGGAAAAAAAGATCCCCTGTATAATCCGAGAGAGGGAGAAGAAATTTTTTACCGGCAGGACCGGTCAGAATCACTTCTGCTCCTTCCTTTAGATCGCAGATATAATTGGAACAAGCTCCCTTATGGAGGAGGTTTCCATTTTCATCATACACATCATCCCGCTTGATTACAAATTCGATATTGTCTTGAGTTTTCCCGAAGCTAAAGGAGGGAGAAGCAATGGAATACAATCGAACTGCATACGTTGTGTCCGGTAGGCCTTTCTCTACCTTGACCGGGTCCAGACCGGGGGGAATGACACCTGCACTTTGTCCGATCAGGTAGGGATAAGCGCTATGATCGAGAGAAAGTGTAATTCTATATATGGCAGACTCACCTTCGTTTGCCGGTCTTTTGCCTTTCCCTTTCTCCGGGGTTAGCCTTTCCTTCCGAATGAGCTTGGCTTTGATAGGATTTGATTTTTTAAAAAGATTAATCTGTGGAGTGCGCAAAGTCTTCCTCTGAAGTTAGCGTTTTTCGTCAAGCCCGCTCCGTCAATGAAAGCTGGAAAAGTGAGCGGTTTGGTTTTCTCTTTTCTTATTCAGAATTATGTCTCTTGATTGACTGGATTTTTCCAGTTTTTAGGCTTTAGTCATTCTGGTGACTCTGCCGATTTTAAAGTTAACAGGATAAATAATAACCATGCTATCTTACGACTCGCAGAATTACGAAACCAGTCCTTCTTTCCCGCCTGTTACCCAATTGTCTAAAAAATTAGAAATTTTTACGAACAATCTTTTACAATGCATGCAAGAGAAAGCGAAAGAAGAAAGCACTTGGGCTGTGATCAGTTTGCAAGGAGAGATTCTGGCGAAAGGATCTTATGCGTATCCTGTGGAAAGTTCCGATCTTTTGTTTCGTGAAGGATAGTCATGTTTCGAGATTTTATATTAATCGGCATATCATTTCTTAGTATATTTAGTGTTAGTTTATCTGCAGTCAACTATGGTATGGCAGGTTGCGGACTCGGTTCAATGATACCTGCTTGGAAAAATGATATTTCCCAAGTGATCGCTGCAACTACAAACGGAAGCTCCTCCAACCAGACATTTGGGATCACCTCAGGAACTTCCAATTGTACAAATGATGGAATTGTAAAAGCCGAAAAAGCCCAGGAAGTATTTGTTCATTACAACCAAGCGGGTTTGGAATCTGAAATGGCGGCAGGACGTGGCGAACGTCTCGATGCATTTGCACAGTTGTTAGGTTGTCCTACTCATTCGCAACAATTAGGCAATCTTGTCAAAAAAAATTATTCTAAAATCCTAACTACAGATACAAGAAAGGATTCCAAACTATTGCTTGCATCTTTAAAGAAAGAAATAGGATCCGACCTTGAATTGAGCGAAGCCTGTCAGTTTTGATTAAATTGTGCGGGCTAAGTTAGTTTTCCTTTATTTACTTTTAATATTTTTATTTTTTTCTTTCCCGATATTTTCCCAAACAAACGAAGAAGGTCACGGACCCAAGAGAGTTTCCGGCAGTATAGGTTACTCCAATTTGGGAGCTTTTGCTGAAATTCAGTTCCGACCGGCTTACCATGATTTGTTGAACACCGACAAAGGGTTCGTTCCCAATTCGGAAACTCAAGTAATGAACGGTGCAGTCCGCTATTATGAAAGTTCCAAAAAGTTGGAACTAACACGATTGAACGTCCTTAAGATGTACTCTCTCAATCCTTATAATAGTATTTCCGAGTCAAAAACTTACGCTTTGGATTTGGGAGCGGAAACAGTAACGGTTAAAACCAAACACCAGCCAGTTTGGAAAAATAAAGAAGAGTATTCCAGAATCACTCCGGTCAACGCCGAAGCATCATACGGTTACACATTTCAGAATGAATTTTCCAGAGAAAATTCTTCCTTTTTGTTTACTGTAATGGCCGGTGTAAAAGCGCAATCACACGGGTATTTTAAAAACGATGCAAGAATTGCTCCGCAAGGAGTTTTGAATTTTTTATACAATATAGGTCCCTGGAAAATCCAAGCCTACTATGCATATCATTATTATAATATTTCACAAAATGAGAACGATTATACTGCCAATATAAAACTACGTTATGCGGTTCAAAGGAATCATGAAGTTCGATTCGAATTTTCCAAGCATACTTATTATCAGGATGTTTCGTTTTCTTACCATTATTTGTTTTAATCGGAGGAAGCGAGGATTCTGGAAATTTCAGAATTGTATCTGTGAGCAGTTTCCGATTGAGATAAAAATCCGTAAGATCCCAATTCAAATAAAAATGATGCAGTTAATCCGTATCCGCCGTCTAACGTAGCGTCACAGCCCTTTTTACCGGAAGGAACAATGTTTAAATCCCTTGCATTTAGAAAACGAAAATTGTCGGGACAAGGAACATGGGAATATTCTTTCCCGTCTGCATGTCTTGCTTCATGCAAAAGAATCAGAGCCCGATCCAGTTTTGTTAATTGGAAGAAAGATTTTCCAAGCACTACTTCTCCTTCATGAAAGTAAGCGATAAAATCTCCAGTCGATCCTTTCGAATAATTTTTAATCCTAGATTGAATCCATCTACTCAGTTTTTTACCGGAATAGTTGAAATGAAAGAATGATTCGAAATTGGAATAACGGCTGTAAGTTTGTTTGCTGATTTTCAAACGGGTTGGTTCTAAGGATTCGATATAACGAAATGTTTCTTTTAATGTTTTGGAGTCTTTATTGGAAAGTTTGGATTCTTGGGCTAGAAGAGGAGAGACAAAAAAAGTTATTAAGTTTAGTAGTAGTACGAAATAGGGAATTTGAATCCAAAAGGGAGTTCCCCATCCTATCCTGAGCATTTTCTCTCGTTCCACCTAGATGAGATAAGGACAAATCTATGTAGCAGAATGTCCACATCTAAATCTTACGGTGGTGAAAACCGCTTATCCGTTTTGGGAGGAAAATTGGTTTGTTGCGGGGCAAAAAAAGGGCAAACAATGTCTGGAAACTCGAAAAATCGGAAAGAAAACCTTTGGATCTTCAAGTAAGTAAAAAAAATCTATTGTAAGAAACGCATTTTCTCGTCTTCTTATTTCTAGTTTATGTCCTCCAAAAATCTTACAGTCTATATAGAGAAAAAGGACTCCGATTTTTACTTAACCCTCCTTAGCGACATAGAGAAAAATTTCGAAGTGGAAACAAAGGTTTTTTCCGAATTTACGGAACTGGATTCTTTATCACCTGACTCGCGAAATGTGCTTTTCTTCTGGCAAGACCAGAAATTTTCAGAAAAACAAAAATTTCTTTTTGAACGTTTCCCAAACCTTCCTTCCATACTCGTTTTTGAAAATTCAATTCCGAAAGAAAATTTATCTCATCCTACTCAGCTCAATCTTTCCAGGGATTTTTACTCTTTTGAACTTTTATCAATTACTCTTAATTTTGCAGAGAGATTGATCCTGGATCAAAAAAGAGCCAGTGAACTCGAAGAAATCAAAGAGAGGATGGCTGTACTTGAAAATGTATTCGAAGAATCATTGGACATCCTAATCCAAATTGACCCTCAATCCAAAGAAATCATAGGAATAAACAAACAGGCGTTAAATGTTTTAAATTATAAAGAAGGAGATCTAAAAGGAAAAGATTTTTCCATTTTGTTGCCAAAGGTAGCAAGTGATGAAGCCGAATTTCAGGGGAGTTTGATCGAAGGCGGATCGTTAATTACAAAAGACGATAAGTTGATTTCGACCGAGTCCTCCTTTCGCTTATATCCTGTGAATGGTAAGATGGTAATCTGGGCTACGTTTCGGGATATTTCTGAAAGGAAAAAAGCCCAGGAACAGGTAAAGAGACAGAAAGCATTTTATGAATTCATTTTAGACAATATCGACTCCGATATATCAGTATTAGGCGACGATTTCAAGTATGAATACTCAAATCCTGTTTTAGTGCCGAATATTGAAATTCGATCATGGCTTTATGGGAAGACCGATGCGGAACTTTCCAAAAGATTGAATTTGCTTCCCGGGTTTGCGGAAAAAAGGCAAAAATTCCTGAGTGTAGCTTTAAATAAAAACGATATAGTTCAGTTTGAAGAATTGCTTCCCGATGAGCAGGACGGGAAAAAATATCTGTTAAGAAAATACATTCCTATTGAAGATCCGGATTCCAAAACAAGGAAAGTCATCAGTTACGGGATTGAAATCACCGAAAGAAAGTTAGCTGAGGAGAGGATTTCCTATTTGGCTTACTATGATTCTTTGACCGGCCTTTCCAACCGTACTTTATTTATCGATCATACAAATCAGGCTATTAAAAATCATAAATCTACGGAGACTTTGATCGCTTGCTACTTTTTCGATATCGATAATTTTAAATTTATCAATGATAGTTTGGGACATGCAAAAGGAGACATGCTTTTGCAGATGGTAGCTGCCCGTTTGAAACGAATTATGACTGAGGTGGATACTGTTGCCCGTTTCGGCGGAGATGAATTTGCCATATTGAAAGTTGACATTCTCAACAGAGGACAAGCGTCCGAATTTGCTTCCCGCGTGCTTGATATACTCAGCCAACCTTTCCATGTGATGGGTAGGGATTTATATACTACAATTAGCATGGGAATTGCACTTTCACCTAATGATGGTATAACGACACAGGAATTGCTGAAAAATGCCGATATGGCAATGTATAAGGCAAAGGAAGTCGGTAGAAATAATTTTCGATTTTATACTAATGAGCTGATTCTTCGTTCGGAAAAACGATTGTACATTGAAAGTTCGCTTAGAAAAGCTTTGCAAAACAATGAACTTAGCCTATTTTTCCAGCCTCAGATTTCCATGAAATCAAATCGGGTTTGCGGAGCGGAAGCTTTGATTCGTTGGAGACATCCTGAACGCGGTTGGGTGCCTCCTATTGAATTTATTCCGGTGGCCGAAGACTCTGGGCTGATTGAAAGAATCGGAGATTGGGTTTTGGAAGAAGCATGCCGCTTGAAAAAAAGTTGGTGTGACGATAATATAAACGGATTCAACGTAAGTATCAATGTGAGCGGTAAACAATTGAAAAGAAACAATTGGGCTCATAAAGTTCATGCGACGCTTGAACACTTTAAAATTAATGCGCATGAAATCGAACTGGAACTGACGGAAAGTTCCATTATGGAAAATCCCGAAAAAAGTATCGAAGCGTTTCGTTACCTCTCTGATCTCGGAGTGAAAGTTTCCATTGATGATTTTGGAACCGGTTATTCTTCCTTAAGTTATTTGAAAAAAATTAATGCGGATATTTTAAAAATCGATCGATCCTTTGTAATTGATTTGGATAAAAACGAAGATGATCAAGCTATTTGCAGAGCGATTATCAATATGGCTGTTTCTCTCGGTATGGAAGTAATTGCGGAAGGGGTGGAAACCGAGGTTCAACGAAATATTTTGAAAAATTTCGGATGCCATATCATTCAGGGGTACTTCTATAGCAAGCCTCTCCCTGCCGAAGATTTTATATCCTATGTTAAAAAAATTAACCATTAAAGAAGGGGAATCCGACCGATTCTTTATCTAATGAAAGAACAAATTTTAGCTTTCAGCCTGTTATTTTTTAGTTTTTCACTTTTGGCAGAGGGGAAGAAATTACATCAACCTAATGGAATAAAAAATTCATCCAATTACTTTGTAAAAAAAGAAGAGAAAAACTTTTTCCTTCTTTTGGAAGCTAGGAAATTCGGAAGAGGCGAAGCGATTCTTTTTCGACTAACACCTAAAAATAAAAAGTGGATTCACGAAAACTTCAAAGTCTTTTGGATGGGTAAGGAAGTTATCTTATCCAAACAGGGAAGTAGCCAGATTGGTTTTTTGGCAATTTCTCCGGATGCTGCTCCGGGATCGATGAATTTGGAAATCCAATCGAAGATCTTTTTTGTAAAGCGCGGAACAAAACAATATCAAATTCAACTTGAACCTACTAAATTTCAAGTGATCCAAAAAAATCAAACGATCAAAGTTGATGAGAAATTCGTAACTCAGGAACTCTCAAAGGAGACGTTGGAATTTATCAAAGAATGTTCGAAAGCAAAAGAAGTTGCTTTTGCAAAAGAATCAGGTTTGCAATTCAGCGACAATTTCAAATTGCCTTTGGATCGTATTCACATTACCAGCAAATTCTATGTTAGGCGGGATTATAATAAGAAAAAGGGAAAACCCCATGGCGGTGTGGATTTTCGAGGAAAATCGGGGACTCCTATCCTGTCGATTCAAGATGGAACCGTGGTTCTTGCACGACCTATGTACTATGAAGGTAATTTTACAGTTCTGGATCACGGAAATAAGATCTTCACTTTCTACATGCACCAAAGTGAAATGTTGGTGAAGGTAGGTGATAAGGTTAAAAAAGGACAGGTAATCGGAAAGGTGGGTTCTACGGGAATGTCTACCGGTCCTCATTTGCACTTAGGTGCAAAAATTGCCAATACTCTGATAGATCCTTTATCTTTGATTTCTATTGCAGGAATTATGGAAGAGTCGGGCGAAGAACTCGCTAGTTCTAAAAAATAAAAACTATTTTTGCTCCAGGTCCTCAGGAACCGGTGTTTCATTTTCACTAAATCGAACTGATTTTAAAATAGATTCGATGCCCGGTTCATGGGCTTGTCCTTTTTCAAGGTTCTCCGTGATATGAAGCAGGATCTTATCATGATTCATATTTTCAATCAGTATGAACCCCGATTTAGCATAACGCGGTCTAAGTGAATCATAAAATGTCCAAAACTTGCTTCCTAAGTTCGGAAGCAGATTTTCTACGGCGGAAATTTCCTGCAAATCTTCTATCTCTTGTTTGCTGATCTGCATGTTCAAATAGGAAGACACTTCCGATGCGGCTTGGTGTAATTCAAAACTTACATATGAAGGAAAATAAAACATTCGGATGAAAGGATAACGATTTGCATCCGTATCGCTTGATGCGATAAGTCCTGCTATTTGCCCGGCTCCGGTTTTCTGTTCCAGGTTCAAATCTTGGGGTTTGAAAAAATAAAAATCTTCGGGAATTGTAAATCCGATTTTCAATTCTTCATTCCAGTAACTGTTTTCGGTTTCGGATTTTGTCCAGGAATTTAGATCTACTTCTTCAAACTTAAACTTGTTTTTAAAAAGAACATAGGAAGATAAGATCTCAACTGTTTGCAAGGCGCGGAAAGACAGCAATCCGTTGCCAACAAGTAGAATCGTTGCCAAAGAAATTTTAACATAAAAATCCATCCGCAAAACACGGATTAGTATGATAACGAATGATAAAATAAAAAAGAATACTTTACCTGCTCTGAAATGGAATACTTCGGAAAGCCAGAGGGAAAGAATGAAAGCTAAGATGGCGATGATCTCGATTAGCGGATGATAAGGGTTGATCCAGTACTCTCGGATCGCATATAGAGTGCCGAATAGTAAAATTGACCCGCATATTAATGCTGCCAGACTCAACAAGGTGATATAATGCCAAGGAAGATGCCATTCATGATAGACAAAGAACGGAAGCGCTATCAAAGTATATGCTATTAAAAGATTTAAGAGGGTGGATCCCTTCGTAAATTTATATAAGAAATCTCTTGCCTGATTGAATAATTTATTCGTAAATTGGCTCATGTCTGCCGTATTTGAATTCTTTCAAAAAATCCAAAAACAAATCCTCGACCTTCAAAATTCCATTCGTGAATTTCAAGAAAGTTGGGATCGTTTCCAAAAATTTTGGGATCTGTTCTTTCAAATAGTTCCTTGGGAAGTTCTCCTTTTACTTGTGTTTTCTGTCATTCTCCTTTCGTTATTTAATTCGATTTCTCCTGCAACTCCTAAGACAAATTTGACAGTTTCGATTTTGCTACTTTGCGGGATTTGGGGTTATTTGTGGAGTCTGTTTAGTGAAACGCCGGATTACGGTAAGATTCTTTGGATTTGTTTGTACATTCTGCTTCCTTTGCATGCATTTGGGTTGGGTAAATTCGCTTACGAAAAAATTCGAAAGAAAATTCTCGCTAAAAAAAGAATCAAACCGAGAGACTGGGAAGAAAGTCTGAGTCAAGTTTCAAAAGATTACAACGGTTTGATGGCTCTTGCTCATTCCAAAGCCGATTCGGCACATGAGAACAAATTGGAAATTCTGGCTAAAATTTCCGATTTGGAAAAATCCATTTCCGGAATCAAAAGTTTGCTTCAATGAAATCCAAGACAGCTTTTACAGTGTCGATCGTTGAAGATAATATTCACACTGCAAAAAATCTAAAAGACCTACTGGCAAAGGACAAACAGTTCAAATTTTTAAAACATTATGCAAATGCCGATCAGGCGATTGAAGAAATTCCCAAAGAACCCGCTGATATTACCATTTTGGATATCGGATTGCCCGGAAAAAGCGGATTGGATTGCCTGCGGGTTTTGAAACCAATCACACATAACACAAAGTATGTGATCTATACGGTTTTTGAAGACGAGGACAAAATCATCAACGCCATTCAAAACGGAGCATCGGGTTATTTATTAAAGGATACCACCCCCGATCTTTTGCTGGCGGAATTGAATGTAATCGTTCTTGGAGGGGCGCCATTGACTCCTCGAATTGCAGACAAGATCATTCTTGAATTTGCAAAACGGGGAGAATTGTATTCCAATCCGGTACCGAACAATTCCGGATTGACTGCCCGTGAATTGCAAATTCTGAACTTTGTGGCTTTGGGTATGATTTTTCCCGATATTGCGGAAGAGCTTGATATTTCCTCGCATACAGTAAGCCGCCATATAGAGAAAATATATAAAAAACTGGAAGTCCATTCCAAATCGGAGGCAATCATTCGAGGTCGACGAATGGGAATTATACGGAATATTCCCGGTTATCCTTGATGAAGAAGATTTCGTTACTTCTCTTTTTTTTTCCTTATCTATATCAATGTTCCGATTTGACCAAACCGAAATCATTTCCTGTATCTTCGTCGGGAAAAATTTCAATACATAAAGAAGATCTTTTAGCTAGAGGGTTGCCTTTGGCGGGGGATTGGGAATTTTATTGGAATCATTCTTTGCAAGATTTGAAAAAAGAAAATTCCAATCCTGTCTTTGTTCCGGTTCCGGGAATTTGGAGGGAATATCCTGTCAGCTTATACTTGTTAAAAGGATATGGCGTTTACAGATTGAATGTTCGAGTGGAAGATGAAATTTCCGGAATAAAATTAAAGATTCCGCGATTGCCGGGAATCTATGAAGTTTATCTGAATGATACCAAAGTTTTTTCAAACGGACATCCGGGAAAAAACAGTTCCGATAGCTATTTAATTGCACATCCGTTTCAAACGATTCTCTCGGTGCCTGAAAAGGATTTTTCTCTTACCGTAGCTGTTTCCAATTTTCACGGGAATATTCTGAAAGCCGGAATCAGAAAACCATTTTTGCTTAGTCAGGGAGAATTGTTGGAAAAAGAAGAAAAGAAAACGGAATGGCTGGAAATATTTTTAATCACTGTTATATTTTCATTCGGTTTATACCATTTTGTTTTTTATCTTTCATACAGAAAAGATCTTACTCCTTTTTATTTTTCCTTATTTTGTGTTATTGTTTCCTCCTATAGTTTCATCACTTCCGAAATCCAGTATAGGATGATTCCTCATCTTACATTAGATTTAAGAATTAGAGCTGAATTTTTTTGCGAAGTTGCGTTTGTTCCGATCGTATATTTGCTTTTTAGTAAAATGTTTCCCAATCAATATCGATCCAAATGGATATCTTATCCGATAATGACTACTATTGTATTTTTCTCAGGGATTATATTTTTTTCCGAAGCTGGCGTTCTCGAGCTCTATCAATATTATTTATATTTTCCTCCTTTGTACGCCATTCCTATTCTGGGAGGTATTGTCCAGGCGATTAAAGAGAAACAACCGAAAGCAATAACGATTTTTCTGACCGGATTGATACTCGCAATTACGATGTTAAATGATGTAATCTACGGTTTGTATGAAGTATATATTTTATTTCCTTATAGTTTTCCGATCGGACTGGTCGGTTTTGTTGCTTTAAATTCCTATATTATTTCCTACCGTTTTACGGATGATTTGGAGAGAACAAAAGAATTTGCCCAATTGCAATTGAGATATAACGAACAACTTAAATTTCAGACGGAAGAAAGAAGTCGCATCGCTTCTGATATACATGATTCCATTGGTTCTGAGTTGACCGCAATTCTGTTTGAACTGGAAGCAAATGGGAAAAAGGATCAAACTCTTTTGAAATTAAAGAAAGAGATGAGCCAATTGATTTCAAATGTAAGAGATATCGTATTTTTGATGCACCACCAGGGAAGTAAAAATGAATTGGTGGAAGAAGTTATCATCCGTTATTGCAAGAGAATTCATGAAACAGGTAGAATTCAAGTTCATTCAATGATAGGAGATTTTTCCGGAGCTTTAAAGATTGATGAATGTCTTCACGTTCAGAAAATTTTTTTAGAAGTTATGTCCAATATCCTCCGTCATGGGGAAGCCGAGTCTATTCATGTATTTTGGCGTAAAGAAGTTCAGGGGCTTATTTTGAAAATTTCGAATGATGGAAAAAAATTCGAGAATCCCTATCTGGAAACAAAGGGAATTGGTTTGGAAAATATCAAAATGCGGGCTTTTAAACTGGAAAGCAATGTCCGATTTTATTATGAAAAATCGAAATCTCATTTTGAACTGCTGATCCCTCGCTAGTAGTTCTCCTATAGGGTAAAACATCCTATAGAAATCTACTCTAATTTTCTATACGGAAAGGCTACTCCTTAATATACAAATAGTAGAATGAGTGTCAGTATTCGGTTTTTAAGAACCGGATGCGAAGATCTAAGCTTTCAATGCTTTTTGCGGGAAAGGGACCTTGGTTTGTTATTACAAATTCGGGACTCCTCCCGCCTTTTTCTTCTATCGCATAATTTCAATTAAAGGATTAACAATGAACTCGAAGAAACCCATATTTATTTTTACAATCATCGCTATTTTATTTTATAACTCATGTTTTGGTGAGAAAGAGAAAGCATGGGTAGAGCGTTTTGCCAAAGGATATGGAGAAAGCATTTGTCAAGTAACAGCTTTGAATAAGGCAGGTTATGGACAAGATAGTGATAAGATGGTTCTTGCTTTGAGTGAAAAAATAGAAAACAGAATAAAGTTTCAGGCAACGATTGATACCGGAATTACTTATAAAGAATATGGGAAAAAAGTTCTAAACAATTATATAAGCCAAAATTGCAAGGCCGAGACCTATATTGACGGAGAAGATTTTATATTTCTGTCGACTAACATTTAAAATTTTATTTAAATTATTAGGCTGCAAACTAGCTTATGAAGCTTTGCTATCCGAACTATGGGAGGAAATCATCCTTGATTGCGGTAAGTGTCCGTTTGGAATAATTGATTGAATCGCGGCGCCGAAGGGCACCGAGGCGCCCGTTGGAAATCTATATATAAACGAAGCAGTTATTCCACCCAGTTTGGAAATAGTCCGAGTTTTTCTTGTACTCCTAAATCATGGGCTGGGATTAGTTTTAAGTTAGGATAGGTTTTTAATAGTCGATGAACTTTTGTTAACTCTTTTCCTAGATCCTCCGGATCTTTATCTACGATAGAACGAGAACCCCTGGGTCTATGGGCGGGAAAAAGGAATCCTTTTTCGGACCAGGTTGTATCTCCCGTAAAAAAATATCGCCTTCCATCGGGGAAATTCAGAAACATTCCCAAAGATCCTGCGCTATGACCTGCCATAGGCACAAAAATCACGCTTCCGTCGCCAAACCAATCTTTACTGGTTGTGAAGTTTTCATAAGGAATGGAATCGAACTCCAAAAATTTCCAGCGAATGGAATCCCCGTCAAATTGTCTTTTGATATAACCCGATTTTTCGAATGCAGAATGATATTCTTCTTTTGTAGTTATAAATTCAGTATTAGGAAAATCTTTGATCCCACTTGCATGATCCCAATGCAGGTGGGATAGAAATGCAGTTTTGATTGTTTCCAGTGGAATATTTTGTCTAAATAGTTGTTGAACGGCAGGGTTATGGTTTTTGAATTTCATTAGGATTCTGAGAAATAATGAATGTTCTGCGAATTCTTCTGCAACATGAGTCCCGAGGCCAGTATCAAATAAGAATCTATCTTTGGAATGTTCTATCAGAATAGCCGAATGAGAGATTCGGCCTTTTTGAAAAGGATTTCCTCCTTCCACAACAAATGCTTCTGAAGTGATTGCTTCGCCGGTTTTGATGATGGTAAATCTTAATTTTTCGAATGGGATCTTGTACTGGCTCTTGGAAATCATCGTAGTATCTTGTTCCGGGGTAAGGCGAGGATAACCTAATCTCCATAAGATGAGTAGAAAAATACTGAAAATAACAAGTAGTGCAATAGAAAGGTATCGTTTTGTTTTTACCATGATTAAGTTTCCTACGTAAGTTTAGCTAGTTCCGATTGGATTAAGAATTCAGCCGTTTTGGCTGCCGCTTTCAATGGTTCGATGGTTCGATTCGTCTTAGATAGCAAGACAGCCCCTTCCCATAAGGAAAGAATAGATAAAGAAAGTTCTTTTGCCTGTTTCGCCTGTATTTTATTATACTGTAGGTATAGCGAAAGTTTATCGGACCAAGATGTAAAAATTGTAGAACAAGCTTTGTTTACTAAATTACTTTCTGAAGCGCTTTCCAGAGCTGTCGTTGCAATCGGGCAACCTTTGGTAAAATTGCTTTTTAAAATTCTGTCTTCTAAAGCTTGAAAGATTTTAGAAATTCCTTGGGCTGCAGATTTTGAAGATTCTAGTAATTCCGTAAATTCTCTTCCCATTTCTTCGCCTGTATGTGTTAAAGCCTGAGAAGCAAGGTCTTCCTTTCCCCCTGGAAAATGAAAGTACAAAGACCCTTTTGGAGAATCTGTTACTTTTACGATTTCGTTCATCCCTGTTCCGGAGTAGCCAATAGTTTCCAAGGATTCAGCCATCGCTTTGATCATTTTTAATTTGGTTTGGTTCCCTTTTGTACTCATTGGGCTATATTAATTTTAATAAATAGACCGGTCAATATAATTTTGAGATCTAGCAAATCCATCTACGTTTGGTTTAATTTATAAAAATGGAAAGCTCTCGGATGAAGGGAAAGGATTTAGAGCAAATAGGTCATTTTGGTCTTGTATTTATGTTGGATTGGGTATGGCAGGAGTTGGGACTTGAGTGAGAGGAAAGGGAGGGATGCGATAGGTCTAACAAATCCCGCCTCACCCAACTTCGCCCCCCATCCCAACAAATCCAACTCCAGTAACTTTGCAAAAAGGCAACACCTCGAAACTCCTAAAAACTCAGCTAAAAGGCTTAACTCCACCCAGTCCCTTTCCCGCACCCGAGCACCCAGTCTTTGCAATTCCAAACCTTCCTCTTGGTATAGAATTACCGATCCACCTTTTGCTCCCCGCCCTATCCCTTTCGATACCATCTCGGAATATCGACTCAAAAGAACGCTCAAGGCACGAGAAATCCCGCCAAACTTTCGCAAAATAGAAAGATGGGGCATAAGCTCGCAAGGAACCAAAAACATAACCCCTATTTTCTCAAGAGAGCGAAAGCTGGATCTGTTTCGAGCAGAAACAAACCGACTGGAATACATCGGATTCTTAATAAAGTTCTTCATTACCAAGGAAGGCTCAAAAACAATCGGTTTGGCCCTAAATCTTATTGTTTTTTCGAACTCCCGCCGATAAATTTAGTAATCGGGATTCTCAGTCAAAGTTTATGCTCAATAAGAAGCCATCACTCACAGGTCGCCAAAAAGCCGCAATCTTCCTAGTAGCAGTAGGAAACGATGTAGCTTCTGAGATTTTTAAACATCTCCGCGAAGATGAAATTGAACAAATCACTTTCGAAATCGCTCGTTTAGATAAGATCACTCCGGAAGACAAAGAAAAAGTTTTAGTCGAGTTCAATGAACTTATGATGGCACAGGAGTTTATCACCAATGGTGGTATCGACTTCGCCCGCGGACTTTTAGAAAAAGCATTAGGTAACCAAAAAGCGATCGATATCATCAATCGATTGACTTCGTCTCTCCAAGTTAGGCCATTTGATTTTATCCGAAGGACTGACCCGGCGCACCTTCTCAACTTTATCCAGGGGGAACACCCTCAAACCATAGCCTTAATTTTATCTTACCTCGATCCTCAAAAAGCATCGAACATCCTTTCCAATCTCCCGCACCAAATCCAAGCGGAAGTGGCAAAAAGAATCGCAACCATGGACCGTGTATCTCCGGATGTACTCCGCGAAGTAGAACGCGTGTTAGAGAGAAAACTTTCCACCCTCGCATCGGAAGATTATACCTCTGCGGGTGGTATCGATTCCGTGGTTGAAATTCTTAACCTTGTGGATAGGGGAACGGAAAAAACAATCATCGAAGCCTTGGAAGAAGAAGATCCGGAACTCGCGGAAGAAATCAAAAAACGGATGTTCGTATTCGAAGATATCGTACTATTGGATGACCGTGCAATTCAAAAAGTAATGCGTGAAGTAGATAACACTGATTTGGCGAAAGCACTCAAGTCAGTAGATTCCGAAGTACAAGACAAAATTTTCAAAAACATGTCCAAACGCGCCGCCAACCTCCTTCGGGAGGATATGGACTTTATGGGTCCCGTTAGACTCAAAGACGTGGAAGACGCGCAGCAAAAAATCGTAAACATCATTCGTAAACTCGAAGAAGCGGGCGAGATCGTTGTTGCACGTGCCGGAGAAGACGAACTCGTCGTATAATTTTTCGCTGCTAAATTCGTTTTATTTTTTTGGCGACTTTCGCACCTTAGGCGGTGCGAAACCGTGCTCTTCCGCGACTCCGCCTATCGGCTTCGGTCCTACGGACGGCGCCTTCGGCGCCCCGCTCCGATCCCTGCCGCATCAAACCCAAAACTACCACACACTCCCTACAAAAAATCCTTTCTTTTCCCGGTGGATTTCCTATTTTATCATCCAATTCAAATGGAGTTTTTATGAAATTTCGATTCTTCTTTAGTTATCTTAGTTTGTTTTTTCTTTCCTTTCTATTGATAGATTGTGCCTCTTCTGTAATTAAAAATACACCCTTAAATGGTAAGGTAGATTGGCAAGGGCATCGTGGAGCAAGGGGCTTAAAACCAGAAAATACATGGCCTGCTTTCGAAGAAGCCATTCAATACAAAATGACTACTTTGGAATTGGATACGGTTCTGACAAAAGATAAACGAATCGTGATTCACCATGATTCGGAAACCAATCCGGTGATCTGTCAAAACCAGGATGGATCATCCATCAAAAAAACTTCTCTTTATGATCTGACATTTGCCGAGTTACAAGTATTAGATTGCGGATCGAAAAAAAATCCATCTTTTCCTGAACAAGTTGCTGTTCCCGGGACCAAACTTATCACGATAGAAGACTTTTTTCAGAAAGTATTGGAAGCGGAAAAAAAAGCGAAACAAAAGTTCTTCTTCAATATTGAAACCAAATTTCCTGACGATGGATCCGCCTCCGATTCGATTGTTGAAGAACATACAAATCTGCTTGTTTCTGCAATTGAAAAGGCAAAGGCTATAGATCGAACTACAATCCAGTCTTTCGATATGAGAACGCTCCCCTTCGTACAAAAAAAGAATCCCAAAATCAAAACCAGTGCTTTATTTGCCCCCACTTATACTCAAGGATTTCTCATGACAATCGGTTTTGGAAACGGCTATAGACAAGATATCATAGAGACGGCAAAATCCTTGAAAGCAAATGTCATTTCGCCTTATTTTCTATATGTGACTCCTGAGTTTGTAAAACAAGCACATGATTCCAAAATCGAAGTGATTCCATGGACAGTAAACAATGAAAAGGAAGTTAATCGTTTGTTAGGTTGTGGGGTAGATGGAGTGATTTCCGATTATCCTAATTTACTTAGAAAGGTAGCGGATTCTAATTCCCGGTAACGATCGTACACAAAGAGGAATATACTGACAAAATGTTAAACGCCTCTTTGTTTATTGATTTGATACTTACAATTTGTCCGTTCTTTGCCGCCGCTTCCAGACTTGCATCTCCGGCAACATAAAGAAAAGCATATCGTTTTAGACATGCTTTTCCCATTTTGGAAGCGGCCTCTATTTCCTTATTTTCCGAAACACCGATTCGATACGAACTATAAAGACTTCCTGTCGGTCCTAGACCTTGCGGGTTTCCCAAATTTACACAGTTTAAGTGAAGGATAAAAAAAAGAAAAACCGACAAATTGGAACTACTAAAGTAACGAAACAGTTTATAATTGGAAAATAAATTCATCAATCTTAGTTATTTTCCACCCGCTTCTACACATAACGAAGAATAAATGCCAAAAAGGGAGATGGTTTCCCAATTGATTTCTTCTACAATATTGATATTCGCTTTTCGTTTTGCATTCTCAATGGAACCGTCTCCGTAAGCAAATAGTCCTAATAGGGAAAACACACATGCCTTTCCGAATTTTTGGCTTTTTTCTCCCGTCCCGAAAATACCGATTTTGGTTTGGGTTACCAAAAACCCATTCGGACCAAATCCCGGAGAAGCACAAGCCAGCTCCAAAACACTAAAAAATAAAATCAATAATCCCTTTGTTTTCATTTGAAAATAATCAATCTCATCTATTGAAAATGTTTCTTCTTCATTGCTAAACATTTCGTTTCCAAATCAATCTGCTTTAATAATGTTTTTTGAATGGATACAGGCAATCGGGGATGATTGGAAACAAACTTTTTCAAAATCAACTTTGTTTCATCCGCGCAAAAATTCGGAGCAAGACTTTTTGCAAAACCATCCAGATAATTTTCATCTTCACCTGGAGTGAAATTTTCCAACGCGTCCAGATAATCATCCAAATAGAGAAATTGTAAATCCTTTTGATTCACAGGAAACAAATGATAGGCAACCGTTCTTAAACTGGAAGAAGAAAGCCCCGATTTTTTAGGATTACGAAGCAAATCCATCCATTTCGTTTTTGTTTCTTTGTCAGGAAACGAAGCTTCGATCGCCAAACTGGAGTTTACTCCTCTCAAGGAAGGATCGGCCTTTTTCTCCTTTTCCAGGGCAACAGTAATGAGTTCTTTCTGATAATTCAAACTGGCAAGTTTGGTAAGCAAAGACCATTTGATATCTTGATCAATTTTCAATCCAGGTACGATGAATCTACCGTTATAAATTTCCCAAATTTTGTCTATGGAAGTTTTCGTATAAGAAGATTCCAAATAGGCGAAGAACCAATATTTTTGTTCATCCGATCCTATTGTTGCCCGATTCAATCCTTCCCAAAAAAAATCTTCTAATTTTGTTAATTGTTTGTTTCTCAAATCTTCAGGATACCAGAACTGGCTTGTAAAATAAGTAAAACCCCGGTCGGAAGATAATTTTGATAGAACCCATTTTTTGATTTTGAGATTTTCTTCCTTGGGCAATACTACTTTTGCCAATTCCAGAAAAGAATCGAATTTGGCTTTGCCGGAAGTGATTTGGTTGTAAAACGAAGTCCAAAGAATCAACTTTCGAAAGGAATCCTTGTCTTGAGAAAGAACCAGTTTCAATTCTTCCAAATTGACTTCATTCCAAATCCAAACTACAAAATCATGGTCTTCGCCATTCACCAAAACAAAATTGGGACAGGATGAAACAGATGTTATACCGGAAATGGATCTACCTCTGTAAAGAACTGGAATGGACTTGTATTTGAGTTCTTTTTCTTCCAAGAAATACAAACCGATATTGATTTTATGATCTCTTAGTTTGTTTGCATTGCCGGGCGCGCTTTGAATGAGTTTCCAACCCAAATGATTTCCTTCACAAATTGTTAAAAATTCGATCTCGTTTGTGCCTTTTGTTTCCAGCCAATCTTTGGACCATTTCTTCAACGGGAACCCGCTTGCAAATTCCAACTCGGAAAGAAAACCGCCTAACGTCGCATTGGAATAGGAATATTTTTTCAAATAAGATTGGACTCCCTTTTGAAAGGAAGTTTCTCCTATAAAGAAAACCAATTGTTTGAGGACTGAGGCACCTTTTCCGTAAGTGATTCCGTCAAATTGAGTGAATGCTTCTTCCGTATTGTTCACCTTTGCTTCTACAGGATGGTTTGTCACAAAGGAATCTTCATCGTAAGCCCATTGTTTCATCTTTTCAAAGAAGGATTCCCAGGTTTCTACAAATTCAGAATTTTTTTCCTGAGCGAGACTTGCCATGTAAGTCGCAAAACTTTCGTTCAACCAAAGTCCGTTCCACCATTTCATTGTTACAAGATTTCCAAACCACATATGGGCCATTTCATGCAAGATAACATCGGATAGATTTTCTCTTTGCGCTCTTGTCATCGCACTTCGGCTTACAAATCTTTCCGAAAAAGTGACTGCACCTACATTTTCCATAGCACCGAAATTGAATTCGGGAACAATGATTTGATCGTATTTTAAAAACGGATAAACTATCCCGAAATATCCGTCAAAAAACTCAAATCCTTGTTTGGTGAATAAAAACCAATCTTTCGGATCCACATGTTTTGCCAGTGATTTGCGCACGAAAAGCCGTAGAGGGATGGTATTGTATTTATCTTCCCAAACCTGATAAGACCCTGCATGCAAAGAAAAAACATAGGTGGAGATTTTGGAAGTTTCGGGAAAAACATGCAAACTATTCTCAAGGTCGGAAGGATTCGGTGCAATCGAACTGGCGAGAGTAGTGGAAATCACTTTCCAAGTTTTAGGAGCATTGACGGACAAAGTGAATTTTGCTTTTAGATCCGGTTGGTCAAAACAGGGAAACATTTTGTTCGCATGGAATGCCTCAAACTGCGAGTAGATATAGGTTTCCTTGTCATCAGGATCAACAAACTTGTGTAATCCGTTCCCGGTTCTGGAATAAGGAGTTTCAAATTCGATAGAAACAATGTTTTCGCCTAAGACGATTCCTTCCGCAGGAAGAAAAAAGAAACCGCCTTTTTTCAAAATGGAATCCGTAACCGTTTTGGAATTTAAAATAACATTTGTCAGCCTTCCGGAAAAATAATCTACTCTCAGGTTCTCTTTTTCTTTGGCCAAAAAACGAATCTCTACTTTTCCGGTGAAAGTTTCCTGCTTTGTTAAACTGATATTCAGTTTGTAAGAAACATTTTCAACGAGCTCCGATCTTATTTCTGCATCCCTTTGTGTTAAATGGTATAAATCCGATTGGTCCGAGCACGAGATCGCCAAAAAAATAAAACTATATGCAATTAATTTAAGTAACGTACTGAATTTCATGATTCCTTTCCTTCTTACGGTTGAAAATTCCGATATAAAATAGCCCAATCCGAATCTTTTCTTTTTTTCCAATCCGGTTCTGAAAAGTATTTTCCGTCAATCGACTTCAAAATCAATTCCATATACTCTTCTCCTGGATCAAAGTCTTTTGCATTTAGGAAAATAGAACCACCCCATTTTTTCTTTGCTTGGGTGTGACTAAAGATGCCTGAAAAAGATGCAATATCCTCATTAGTAAAAGGGATTTTGTATTTTTTGCAAAGTTCAGTCACCAGTAATTTTATCTTTTCTATCTGATCCGTTTGAACGAGAAGTTCCGCCGTGTCCAAGGCTACGATTTCGATCTGAATGCAGTTGTCATTGGTACCCGTCGCGGCGGCGGCGCGGTCTTCCAAAACATCCACCAACTGGTATGCTTTTCCGTCTTTATCTACCATGATCGACGCGGTAAGGTTTCGATTTTCCAGAGTTTTCAAGGATCGGAAATAATCGGGGATCGCAGTGTAATGCAATACTATGCAAGTAGGATTGATCTTTCCCCTGTGCGTATAACGAACTCTATACGATTCCAAAGGAAAGTCGGACTCGTCTTTTTCCAGACTGGGAATGGCAATTTTCGCCGCTTTTGTAATTCCCCGTCCGTTGGTAGGATGAAAGGATTCCTGTAGCTTTTGTTTGCTTTCTTTTTTCAAAGACCAGCCCGATTCAAAACGATCCACCCAGTTGTCTTCTTCAAAGAATTGACCGCCTAGGTTTTTAAGAATGCTCTGCATCGCTAATTCCCCCCCGCAGGCGGAAAAATCAACGAAACCCCCGAATCTTCTCTTTGTTTGGTTATGGGAAAAAATTCCTTTTTTAGTGATAACATTCTGATTCGTTTTCGGGATATCCAGTTCTTCCGAAAGAGTATCGATTATAGAGATAAGTTTTGTTAGTTGAATCGGGTTTGCTAAAAGCGATTCTTGGGTGCCTTCATAGGCAATATGAATGCTTTCCCTGTCGATTCCCGGTGCAGCGATAAAAATTTTAGTTAGAAACAAAGGTTCTGCATAAACCTTACCCGACTTATCAACTAACAAATGAATCATGAATCCGTTCTCAATGGATAGTCTGAGATAATCTGAAGGATTCCTTCTGTCCGTGGAATGCAGAACGAGTGCAGTCACATCATTCGGTGTTCTAGGAGTGAATTCTATTTTTTCCAGAACCTTTTCCTTGGGTAAGATTGTGGAAAAAGGCAAGAGATCTCTCTGAAACGATTGAGGAATCGATCTTTTGTTTCGAAAAACCGCACAGGCTTCAAAGAAAATAAGGAAAATGAGTGATATTTTTAAGGAATTATGCCATACTACTCGGAAAAATAAAGAACTTCGGGGGAAAGACTTGGAACCCTTTACACTTTCTAGAAATCGTTTTTTTAAATTTACGCTCAAATGTTTTGCCTTAACCGCAGTTTCTTTAAAAGGGATCAATTGTGGATCGGGACTTCCCTTGCCCTCTTTACGCGGAATCTCAGAGGAAGAATATCACAATTTCCGATCTTTGCAAGAGGTCTTCCTGCAAGACTGTCCCATTGCCAATTTTGATTTAGGTCTTGCCTTAGACAATTACGTTTATGGTCATCCCTATCCGATTGATACGGAGAGCGTTATACAACTGTTAGCTAGCATTCCTTCTTCCTTCCTTGCCGCAATCTTTTTGGATTTTTCCTTTACTCCTTTGGTGAAACTTCCTCCGAAAGAAAGACTGGAACGTCTGATAGCCTGGAAAACATCTGCTCTGGGACTGAAACGAGGTGTCTATCTGATCCTCAGGCAGACTTCCTTTTTTCTATTAAGCTCTGATAAAGAGTATCAAAAATTTGTCGGCTATCTCTAGTAAGGCGGTTTAATTATAATGGGCATTCCTTTACATAACGAAAAAATCATTACACCAAAAAAACATGCACAAATCATCAAAGACAATCAGATCAAAAACGGAAAGTGGAATTTAACTGCCGACGTAGTTGTGATCGGTTCGGGAGCAGGCGGAGCTGTTGCGGCAGCCGAACTTGCCAAGAACGGTTGGAAGGTGGTCCTCATCGAAGAGGGCGGTTACTTCACACCCGCACAATTCAATTCGGATGAATTTCTTTCTCAATCAAGGCTTTATCGGGATGCCGGATTCATCATCGCGGAAGAACAAACCATTTCTATTTTGCAAGGACGTTCTATCGGCGGATCTACCACTGTCAATTGGCAGACCTCCCTTTACCCTCCTGAGTACGTCACAACCGAATGGGAAAATCGTTTTGGTTGGAAAGGTTATTCCAGAGAAGATATGGATCCGTACATCAATGAAGTACATACCCGACTCGGTGTACACGACGTTCCGGACAATCTGGTCAACGCGAACAATAACGTACTGCGTGTCGGAGGGGAAAAACTAGGTCTCAAACCCCTCGTTCTCAAAAACAATAATAACGGATGTATCGGTTTGGGCAGATGCGGATTGGGTTGTCCGATTAACGCAAAACAGTCGGCTTTTCTCACATGGATTCCCGATGCCATAGAACATGGCGCTACGGTCGTGTCGAATATGAGAGCGGTAAAAATCAAAGACGGGTCTGTTAAAACCGTGATTGCAGAATTTACAGTCGATCCTTACCAAAAATCCCCTGCAGAAATCATTGAATCCATGGAAATCAAAGCTCCCGTTGTGATTGTAAGTGCTGGTGCCATCGAAGGTCCCGCTTTATTGCAAAGAAGCGGAATTGGAAACGACTGGGTGGGCCGAAACTTAAAAGTCCATCCTACTTCCACGATCTTCGGAAAATTCAATTCCGACATCAAAATGTTCCAGGGCCCTCCGCAATCCATTGTGATCAAAGACGGTCACAATCAAAATGGAACAGGTTACGGATATTGGTTGGAAGCAGCGCCTTATCGGCCGACTCTTGCTTCTTCCCTATTGCCATTTTACGGAAAACAACAATTCGGCGTTATGAAGGATTATAACAAGTACAATGCGGGGATTGTTTTGGTTCGGGACGGGGCAGACGGTGAAGCAAATGCAAAAGTGGAATGGAGTTTCGGTCGTAGAAAAGTTTATTTTGAACTAACACCTACCGACGGATTGAATATGTTACGCGGTCTGAAATCTCTTGCAGAAATTACTGTCGCTGCCGGAGCAACCGAACTTGTTTTTCCTTTCACACGATTTACGGAGCCTGTTAAAGTAGATGTCACAACCAATTTCGATTGGGTATTGAAAGAAAGTATCCGATCGGGGGATTTGAGTGTCGGTTCGGCCCATCCCCATGGTTCTATCCAGTCTGCTAAGGAAGAAACTCTGGGTGCCGTTGATTTAAATTTGGAAATCTATGGTCATAAGAACATCTTTGTTATGGATGCTTCCGTATATCCCACAGGACTTTCTGTGAATCCGCAGATCACTACAATGAGTGTCGTATTGCGAGCCTCTCGCAATTTGGCGAAGCAAAAAGAAGAAAGAACAAAGATCTAATTTTTTTAAAAATTCCCTTTCATTCCCATGAGTTTCATACATACTGGACTTGTGGGAAAATTTATTTCCTTAATTCTAACTCTATCTTTCGTCTTTAGTATTATCCCTAGTGAAGACGCCGTTCTGAAAGAAGCAAAACAAGCGTTTTCTAGAAAAGCTTATTCGGAAGCGATCAAAAAGTTTTCAAAGTATTCCGATCTCCATCCTTCAGAAGGAGTCGGGAATATGTACATGGGTTATATCTATGAGTACAAAAAAGATTATCCCAAGTCGATTCAGAACTTTCGCAAAGCCGCCGAACTCAATCTCGACAAAGAGCAAAGAAAAACCGTCCTTCTTAAATTGGCCTTGTTCTTCAATTACCATCAGGATTGGAATCTAGCTGCAGCTTACTCTTCCCGTTATTTGAAATACGATTCCAAAAATGAAGAGATGCAAAAAATTTACAACCGTGCCGTAGGCAATCGGGGTAATCCCGGTTCAAACACAGGTTATGTGCATGTAATCAAACCTCAAGATACTAAAAAAGACGATAAGATAAAAGACGACCGTCAGGACAAAAAGGACAATCCCAAACAGCAGACGCAAAATTCGTTGGAAGAAAATTCCGAAGCGCAAAAGTCGAGTACTGATTTGGAAAAGTCCGTTGCAGCCAATCCTAACAACGAAGAGTTGCGTTGGGAATACTCTTTGGCGTTATTTGATGAAAAAAAATACGACCTCGCCGAAGAAAATATAAAAATACTGATAGAAAAAGATCCTTCCCGCACCCGTTACCATTATAAAATGGGGATCGTAAAACTTCGTAAAGACGATCCTAAGGCCGCTATCGAATCTTTTGAAAAGGCCAGAAAAAACCCGTTCTCAAAAGAAACAAATGTGTTTTTCTATTATGTTTATCTGAACGAAGGACTTGCTTATCAAAAACTAAACCAGCTGGAACAGGCTGAAGAATCTTACAAAGCCGCCTTCAAACAAGTTCAAAAAGATCCTCCTTTACTAGCCTTGGCAAGATTGAATCATCAAAAATCGGAATGGGTTGCTTGCAGCGAACATGCTGACAATGCGGTTGCCATTGCAGGGCAAACGGAATCTCACATGTTTCGGTTTGTATGTCTTGGAGAACTGGGAAAGTCCGGTACAAAATTTCAAAATAGTTTTGATAAATACCGTCAGTTTTTAGAATCCAATTTCCCTGATCCGAAAAACTCACCTGACAAATACAAGGTTGGATTTCTTCGACTGGCCCGTCATTTGACAACTCTGGGTAAAGAGGCCAATGCGGAAAAATATTTCGCTTCCTTGGAAAGCGAACCGGATGTAAATACAACAAGAGAGTATTTGTTTTATCGCGGTAAAAATTTATTTTACTTGGGAAAATCGGATGATGCGATTTCTCTTTTGCAAAAAGTTTCCAGTTCTTCTGCCGCCTATTTTTTGTTAGCTAGAATTTATGCAAAGAAAGGCGATTTGAATTCTACAAAAACAAACTTAAAACTTGCCGGTGAGTTGAAGGATGAGTATTGGTCGATGGCAAATAAGGAAACTGACTTTGCCGAATTTCGAAAAGATCCCAAGTTCGTTCTGTTTATAAGTAGAAAAGGTTCGGATGATGTGGCTCCAAAAGAGCCACCTGCGGGAAATTCTAAAGCTATTCCTCTTCCTTCTGTTCCTTTGCAGTCGTCGAAGAACCTTTAAATAAGTCCGATCTCAATTTTCTAAATGTATCAATCGAAATCTGGCCTGGTGCCTTTGGCGTACCGAGAGTGATATATGTATAAGACGATTTGAAATAATCACCAAACACGCGTGATAAGATACCTGTTTCGCCCATACAAATTCCGATCATAGTATTCGTTTTGGAAAGAATTTTAATATCATTCATGAACTCTGCGGTTTCTTCAATGTCTTCCGGAGTGATCGCAAATTTAAAAACAGGATTTTTCTTTTTAACCGGCTTTGCGTTTTGAATGAAATCTCTCATTTCTTTAGCATAGATTGATTTTTTAAAGGAATGATAAGAGTATATGATTCTGAAATTGAGCTGATCATAGTTTCGAAAGATAGTATCATCCCGATTCAGTTCAATATCAAGATAGTTCGAATTATCATTAAAATCTTTTAGGATACCTTCCACATCTTCGGGAAATAATTTCACATAGGATTTCACACTGCTGTCTTCCGCACGTCGGTATGTAAAAAGTGCCGGTAGACCGAGAGATTTGATCTTTTTTTTCATCTCTTTCTGGATATAATTTCTAGAAAACAAATCCAAACGAACTTCAAGTACATCAATGTCCTTTGTATCTTTCTTTTGAAGATGACGAATATCATCTTCTCCAAGAGTGGCAACGATCTTAAACGATTCCGGCATTTTTATAATCCTTTTTGCAATAAGTCATGTAGTGAAACCATACCTACGAATTTTTTGTCTTTTGTTACTACCGGAGCGACGGAAATGGGGCGTTCACGATTTTCCATTTTTGTCAATACATCGTAAGCTTTTTCTTCCGGTGAAAAGAATGAAGGAGAAACATTCATCATTTCCTTTGCAGTAACGCCTTCGATCAGCTTTTTATTGGTAAGCGCTTTTCTGATATCAAAATCGGTGATCAATCCGAGTAAGATTCCGTTTGAATCGACTACACCGGTTGCCCCAAGTCCTTTTCTGGTGATCTCTTTCAGAATTTCATCGAGACCGGCAGTTTCGGATACAAATGCGTTTTTGTCGTCTTTGCGCATAACATCAGATATATGGAGAGAAAGTCTTTTTCCCAACCTTCCCGCCGGGTGATAAAGTGCAAAGTCATCGGCTTGGAAGTTTTTCAATTCCATAAGGGCCATCGCAATAGCATCACCTAGCATGAGTGCAATTGTTGTTGAAGAAGTAGGAGCAAGCTCCAACAGACAAGCTTCCCGTAACACGGGAGTAAGAATTAGAATATCGGAAAGTTCGGCGAGTTTGGACTTGGGGTTGGCCGTCATGCCTACTACCTTTGCACCTAGATTTTTCAAAGTAGGTAAAATGTAATTTAACTCTTCCGATTCACCACTTTTTCCGATGGCAAGAACCACGTCGTCTTTTCCTACGACACCAGAATCTCCATGTGCCGCGTCAGTCGGATGTAAAAATATGGCGGCCGTACCGGTAGACGACATTGTATGGGAAATTTTTTGTGCAATATCTCCGGACTTGCCCACGCCTGTAACTACGACTTTCCCTTTGCTATTTAAGATCAGCTCTATGCATTCGGAAATGCGTTCGTCCAGGTTGTCTCTAAAATGTCGGATGGAAGCGATTTCATCGTCAAGCGCCCGTTCTACGATTTTCAGTATATCCTTCAATTTTCAGTTTCCTCCCATGAAATTTTATCAATGTTCATCTCTGCAATGATCGCCTGGTCGATGCTTGGGAACCGAAGGATCAAAGTGACTTCATTTTTTCTTTTTATGATTTCCATCTGTCTGCCTGTGAAAGGTCCTTCCGTGATTTTTACTATTTTACCCGGTTGCAGCGCTTCATTTTTCATTACTTCTGTTTGTGCGCCGTAATTTTCCACAAGATCTTTTAATTTTTCCATCTCTTCATCTTCCAATATGGCAGGCACTCCTTTGGCGAAAACGAAATGATGTGCGCCGGGTAGTTGGAGAACGGTGACTTTATCTTTCCAAAAGATGATATTTACAAAGATATAAGATTTGAGTCTGGGAGTTTCAATGATTTTGAAACGGTCACTCCATTTTTTCCTTTCTTTGATCAAAGGAAGGTAGTGATCTATTTTGTATTTTTTAAATAAACGAGAAAGACTTTTTTCAGCACGAGGGTTTGTGTATAGAGCAAACCAATGTTTTTTAGTATTGAGGGGATCATTCTCTTGCATGGATGCGAAACCGAATTGGAAGAGTAATTTCTTTCCCCTTTGAAGAATTGAATTTCCAACCTTGGATTTGGTTGCGAAATTGTTGGTCAAAGACGCTATAGCGACAGGGAACCAGCACACCCACCTTTTCAACCGACCCATTTTCTGCAACAGTTACTCGGAAACTACAGTCGTCTTCCAGCCGTTGTTCCAATGCAAGGACCGGATAACTGAGAGAATTTCGAAACCGGTTCATTTCTTCTTCGGGGTCGATCGTTCCTTCCAAGTCCGCATTTGCAGGATTTTGACTGGAAAGAGTACCGTTCCCGGAATTGGATTGAGAGTTGGGGACGAAAAGTCGAATCGTACTACCTTTTGTTAGGTGAACTTCTTCCGTGTTCGAATTTTGCCGAAATTTTCCAAAAAGTGCTATAAAAAGAAGTCCATGTAAAACTGCGGAAAGGATCCAAAAATACAGGAGGCTTTTGGTTCGAAAAAATATAATTTGGCCAGCTGACATAAGTCCCGAAAATTGATCCTCTTGCAGAGGAAAAACTTTATGGATAGATTGCAAACCTGATTTTAAATGACAGCATATGCCTTCCACTTGGGGAAAGATTTTTAAAGTATCCACTTACGGAGAATCTCACGGTGTCTCCGTCGGAGTCGTTGTAGAGGGAGTACCTGCCGGTCTTCCTTTTCCGGAAGAAGAGATCCAAAAGGATTTAACGCGCAGAAGACCGGGTCAAAACGACCTAACCACTCCTCGCGATGAAGAAGACAAAGTTGTAGTCGAGTCCGGAGTTTTTCAGGGAAAAACAACGGGAAGTCCTATTCTTTTAAAAGTTAATAATAAAAATACGATCGGTAGTGATTACGATGAAATGGCTCATATTTTTCGGCCGTCTCACGCGGATTATACGTATTCGGAAAAATACGGTCATCGTGCCCATGTTGGCGGAGGTAGATCTTCCGTTCGGGAAACGATAGGACGGGTTGCAGCAGCAGGACTCGCCCGAGTGATTTTGGAACGTGAACTGGGGATTCAAACTATAGCATGGGTGGATTCTGTCGGGGGAATCGACTCGTTGATTTCCGAATCGGAATATCCGGTTTCGCGCGATTTTGTAGATCAATTTCCAACACGTTGCCCTAAAAAAACAACCAATGACGAAATGGAAACTCTGATTCGTAAATTGAGAGATGAAGGGGATTCCGTCGGTGGAACTGTAAAAGCAATTGTTAAAAATCTTCCTCCCGGTCTTGGCGATCCCGTTTATGATAAGTTAGATGCCGATCTCGCAAAGGCATTATTGTCCATATCGGCATGCAAAGGCTTTGAAGTCGGATCAGGATTCGGTGGTACCCGCCAAACGGGAAGCGTTCACAATGATGAATTTTACATAGAAGAAAAAACCGGTAAGGTCAAAACGAGGACAAATAATTCGGGAGGTATTCAAGGCGGCATCTCCAACGGAATGGATCTTGTTATACGGGCGGCATTCAAGCCGACTTCCACGATTAAAAAAGAACAGAAAACTGTTGACGATAAAAATAAAGAAACTATTTTGCAAGCGAAAGGCAGACATGACCCGTGCGTACTTCCTCGTGCAATACCGATCGTTGAAGCTGTCATTAATTTGGTGTTAGTGGATGCTTACTTTTATCAACGCGCCCTTCAACCCAAGTGGTTCTTAAAATATGCCAATTTAGATTCTATTCCGAATCAGTAAGGAAATCATGAAAAAGGTTTATAAAGTTTTGCTGGCCGAAGACGATGATAGTTCCGCAAAACTACTCATCCATACGTTGGAACGATACAATTTCCAAGTGGTCCATGTAGCGGATGGTATGGCAGGACTGACAAAAATCCGTAACCAGACATTTGATTTGGTAATCAGTGATATTATGATGCCTTATCTGGATGGTTTGTCTTTTGTGGAAAAGGGAAAGGATTTTTTAAAAAATACTCCTGTGATCATGCTTACTTCCGTTGGGGATAAAGATCAGATTGTTCGTGCGGCCCAAAGTAGAGTGAGTGCTTACCTTTTGAAGCCTATCACTACTGCTTCCCTTATGGAAAAAATCCAAGCAGTCTTAATGCTCGGACCGGATATGATTGTAGACAAAAAGACACTTCCTTATGTGATCAAAGTAGTCGAGTTATCCATATCCGAAATCTTAATCGAGCTGACAGGAGTTCCTTCTAAAAAAGGAGCCGAAGAAATATATGAAAAATTTCATCATTACTTAGCGGGCAGAAGCAGTTTTACTAATTTGAGAATCAATATCAATACGGAATTTTTTTATGAGAATTCTTCCTTGCAGGCTTTGGATGATTTGATCGGAAAAATAGTAAAAAGCACAAACATTCGAGCCAATTTTGTATTCATCAATTCAGATTATTTTGCAGAAACAGTAATCGATCTGGCAAAGTATTCCAACTTAACTGCAATCAACATTATTTCCAAATGAAGGTTTGACAGAATAACAAAGCTCAGTTCTAATATAGAAGAGGGCTCATTCTTTGGTAAAAATAAAGATCGATGGCGTCGAATTTGAAGTCGACGAAAAGAAAAACCTAATTGATGCCGCAAAAGAAGTCGGCGTAGATATCCCTTATTTTTGTTATCATCCAGCTCTATCCGTCGTTGGTATGTGCCGTATGTGTCTGATTGAGATTGAAGGTGTTCCCCGTCTCCAAGCAGCATGTAACACTCCCGTAAAAGAAAATATGGGAATCATTACAAAGTCTGATCGGGTGAAAGAAGCTCGCGCCGGCACAATGGAATTCCTTCTCGCAAATCACCCGTTAGATTGTCCTGTTTGCGATAAAGCCGGGGAATGCCGTTTGCAAGACAATGCATTCGGTTCGGGCCAAGGTCATTCCCGTTTTGAATTTCAAAAACGAAATGTTCCCCAGGAAGAAATCGGAAGCAATCTGATCATCAATCACAATCGTTGCATTGTATGTTATCGGTGTGTCCGTTTCGAAGAAGAAAAAGTCGGAGAATCTAACCTTGGTTTGTTTGAAAGGGGAAATGATTCTTTGATTGGGCTTGCCAATAACGAGCCTATCAACCATAACTTTCAAGGTGCACTTGCCGATATTTGTCCCGTGGGCGCATTGCTTAACAATAAGACTTTATTCAAATCAAGAGTGTGGTGGTACAAATCCCATTCTTCCGTATGTCATGGATGTTCCACAGGTTGCAATGTAACAACGAATGTACGGGACAATAAAATGTATCGTTATATGGTTAAGGAAAACCATGAAAAAAACATGTTCTTTCTTTGTGACAAAGGTCGTTTTGATTTGGATTGGATGAATGAAAACAGACTGTTTTCCTATATGGAAAACGGAATTCCATCCACTTCCGTAAATGTGATTCCAAAGGTTGTAAATGCTTTGCGTTCTACCAACGGAATTGCAGTGATCGGCGGAGCACATGAATCCAACGAAAATCTTTCCCGAATCAAATCCGCACTCGCCGAACTTTCAAAGGAATTGAGCAAACCGATTCAATTTGAAGCAAGAGTGACCGAACCTCAGTACAAAGAAACCGAACAAGTAGACTTTTTATTAACCAAAGACTATCACCCGAATACAAAGGGAGCTTTGGATTTGGGAATTTCCACACCGCAAGGACTCGCCGGAATTGTTTCCGAAATTTTATCCGGTGCCATTGACTTGGTTTTTGTTTTGAAAGAGGAAATTCCTTCGTCTATCTTGGGTAAGGCGACGATCGTTCAATTGGATACAAATGTCACTTCTTCCGTAAAGGCAGCAAACTTTGCAGCTCCGATCAAACTTTTTGCGGATGAAGCGGGAAGTTTCACAAACAAAAACGGTCTGAAACAAGACTTCGAAAAATCAATGGAGGCTCCGAAAGGACTTCCGTCTTCGGCCGAATTTTTTGAGAGAGTTTTGTCTGAAATTCGTACGAAAGAGGAGGCACTCCTTGGCAACCGTTAATGTAGTCAACGTAGCAAAGCGCCACCAATTCTCCTGGTATGAGCAGTTTTATTTTTGGTCTATCGGAAAAGGTTTATGGATCACTCTCAAACATTTTGTAAAAGTGGCATTCTTTAACAAACAAAAGACGATTGAATACCCTGAGAAAAAAAGACAATATTCATCACGTTTTCGGGGAATGCATTCCATGAAACGGGATGAACAAGGCCGGGAAAGATGCACTGCTTGTTTTTGCTGTATGTGGATCTGTCCTGCCAATGCGATCTTAATTCAGGCTGCTGAAGTTCCGGCGGACAGACAACATCTTCATCCGGAAGACAAATACGCACAAAAATTTGAAATTGATCTATTGCGCTGCATCTTCTGCGGGTTATGTGAAGAAGCTTGTCCCAAAGGTGCAATTTATCTGGATGGAACAGGCGAAATGGCTGCTGACAACCGTGAGGATCTCGTTTTAACCAAAGAGAGAATGATGGAAAAATTGGGCGGCCCTATTCTCGGTCAAAGAATCTAATCGTTTCGAAAATCAAATCAGTGTCGGGAAAAAGTAGAATATCCAAAAAGGGAATTTGTTTTTTCCTGATCCTTTTCCCGATATTCAATTTTACGTATCTGTTTTCTTTCCAAAGTCTTTTCGCAGAAGGGACTACGATTGTAGAAGATGAAGAAGATGAAAAACGTCTTTTGGAAAATCACGCAGTCGAAAAACTTCGATTCGGATTGGCCAACCACATTCATTATTACAAAATAAAAAAAACAAAAAACACAGTCGTTGAACAAAGGTCAGGTCGTAAACGATTGTATGATCATAATTTGTTATTACGCGCACTTTTTCGTGATAAGCTGATTCATAAAAAATACGGATCTCTCGGAGCTATGTTTGAAGGAGCCACGTTTATTGATTTCGGAAGTGCGATTCTTTATGAAGAAGGAGCTGTTACTGTTCGTGATTTGTATGAAGATAAATTGCTCCAAGACCATTTGAGTAAAATCGTCGCGACAGACATCAATGATACCGAATACGATCACACCCGTTATATAGAAATTCATATCAAAGAAAGGGAGCCGTTCCCTTTTGCATTCAATGAAATCCCCGTTCTTATAGATGATCCTGAATACATTCGGATTTTAACAAAAATCTATGCAAAGAGTGAATTTTCTCCGATTATCTTTCGATCTACCAATTCAGGTCCCGATCTTTTTTATACGGTGGAAGAAATGAAAGATCATTTCCTATCCATACTGACTGCAAATCCGAACCGAAACATTCTCTACTTTTTCAATCGTTTCATATTCTTTCGGTCAGCCTGCGCCACCCAATTCCAACTGATCGGAACCATTGATGAAAGGATTGGCGTGAATCATAGCTTCAGCGCCTGGCGTTATGTAGACTGGAACAAACGAAGTTTGGAAGAAGCATTTCGTCCCAATCTAAGATACATTCGCCTTGTGGACGAATCCAGACTTTCGATCGCGGATCGTCTGGATGCTTCCTTTCTGAACCAAACCTGTTTTTTATCCAAAACTTTGCGTTTTTATGGGAACAAAATTAAGAAATCTATTACAAAATCATGATTTTTTGTATTCAATAGAACCGAACTCTGTACGTTTTTACTAAGTCCATCCCAGAGAGAGGTTAACCAATGGGTAACGCCTATATTATCGATGCAGTCAGAACTCCTAGAGGAAAAGGGAAAAAAAGGGGAACTTTAGCGAGTGTCCACCCCCAAGAACTTTCTGCTGCTACTCTAAAAGCCATTCAAGAAAGAAATGGTATTGATCCTAAAACTGTTGAAGAAGTTGTAATGGGATGTGTGTCCCAAGTAGCCGACCAGGCTGCATGTATTGCTCGTTATGCGGTAATGGCTGCACATTGGCCGAAAGAAGTACCAGGTTATACTGTAAACCGTTTTTGCGGATCAGGATTGCAAGCTGTGAATAACATAGCGAACCACGTTGCTTCCGGAGCAATGGAGCTTGGAGTTGGTGGCGGTGTCGAGTCTATGAGTCGCGTAAAAATGGGCGATGATATGATTGGCCGTGATTTCAATGTGGGCAATGATAAAATTGCGCAACATTATAATCTGGTTCCGCAAGGGATTTCCGCTGATTTGATTGCTACGAAATATGATATTTCCAGAGAAGAAGCGGATCGTTTTGCCGAATCTTCCCAAATCAAAGCTCATAATGCGATCCAAAACGGATACTTTAAAAAATCAATCGTTCCTATCAAATTGGATGATGGAACAATTGTTAGTGAGGAAGAGAATCCGCGTATTGAATCAAACTATGCCTTCCTTTCCGGTCTTGGTCCGGTTTTCAAAACGATCGGTGAACAAGAATTAGATGCGATTGCACTTCGTTCTTATCCTGAAATCAAAAAAATCAATCATATCCATACTCTTGGAAACTCTTCCGGAATCGTGGATGGAGCCGCTTCTCTTTTGATCGCAAATGACGATGGATTGAAAAAATACGGCTTAAAACCAAGAGCGAAAATCCTTGCTACTGTTTCAACAGGTGAAGACCCTACGATCATGCTAACAGGACCTGTTTCCGCTTCTCAAAAAGCTTTGAAGATGGCGGGACTGTCCGTAAAAGACATCGACCTTTGGGAAATCAATGAAGCTTTCGCTTCTGTAGTTCTTTATGCTAAAAAAACATTAGGAATCGATGAAGCAAAGATCAATGTAAACGGTGGGGCGATGGCACTTGGTCATCCACTCGGAGCAACCGGAGCAATTCTTGCAGGTACCGTTTTGGACGAACTTGAAAGAAGAGATCTTAGATACGGGTTGATTACCCTTTGTATCGGTGGTGGCATGGGAATCGCTACAATCATCGAAAGATTAAAAAATTAATTACTATCAATCCAGGTTAGTCATTCGCTAACCTGGATTTTATCTCTCTTTAAAATCAATGGACCAATCATGACAATAGCTTCCGGACTAGAAGGAATTCAGTGCAAAGACTGCGGATTTAGGGTAATCGAATTGTCCATTTCTTGCCCGAGTTGCGGTAGTGATCATATTGAACCTGTTCTTTTGAAAGAAACCGGCACTATCTATACATTCACGATCGTTCATGTCGGCTTCGGCCATATGGCGGAACGTGCTCCTTATGTTTTGGCAATTATCAAAACGGACGATGATCTAAAACTAACAACCATTCTTGAAGATCTTTCCGATTTTGATTCCGTAGCAATCGGCAAAAAGGTAAGGTACAAAAGAACCGATGAAAAAATCGGTCCTATCTTTCAACTGGTGTAAAACCTGCAAAGATTGAATCACAAATAACTATTATCATAAATATAGTTACAACTTTTATCATTAATAGTATTTTTTATAAGTTTTGAAAAGCTTGCAGTATGAAATTTTAGTATGATTTTAAAAATTAAGACAAAGTGGATTTTATTTTTAAACACAATCATCCTGAATTTTAAACCATGATCTCTCCTTCCAAATCCTGAATAAAACCTCACATTTTTTTTTCTTTCAGTGAAATGAATTTATTCCGCTCTTGTTATATAGAGTAAGTAAATTTATAAATAAACTTACTTGCTTTTCCCGCATGAACTCAGTCCTAAAATATTACAACTGGTTATGTCGTTCTAATAAGAAGTTGGTTTTTCTCTCTTCTTTATTTTGGTTGATGACCTGCGCCCCCAGTCTGGATCAATCTACTTTGGATATGGTTTCACAATTGCAATTTTTACAATGTTCTGCAGGCCAAGCTACTGCTTGCAGAACCAAAGCAAGTCTATCTATTGTTTCCATTGAGCCCCAAGACAAAGCCATTCAGGTGAGTGTAGATGTATCCATTCGGATTAGTTTCAGTGAAAAAATTTTATCGGAATCCATCACGATGCAGTCCTCCTCGGGAGCTTGTACTCAATCCATTCAGTTAGGAGATTCCGGTTTTGAAAATTGTGTGGGATTGAATTTAATCTCTAATACAGATCAGACGATCACAGTTAAGCCGATTGCAAGCTTGGATATTAATCGGATTTACAAAGTTAAAGTAAAAAGCACTGTCTTTTCTGTGAGCGGTTTGAAACTGGCTACGGATTATGTACATGAAACCGGTTTTCAAACTGCTGTGATTGGCGATTCAACACCTCCTATCACCGGGGGTACATTGAGTTTTTCGGGAGTAACTGCAACGGGTTTAACGGTAAACTGGCCTGTTTCGGTTGATAATGCTACTGAAGCTGCGAATTTACAGTATAAGCTGGTAAAGGACGATACCTCTATATCCAATATAAATACCATTGCATTGGCGAATTCCAAATCAGGAACAGATTTGATCTTAGATTGGACAAACAATGTTTTGAGCCAATCCGTTGGTTCTCTTTCTGCTTCAACTAATTATAGTTTTACTGTATTGGTAAGGGATTCTTCCGGAAATATTTCCCAATACACACCTGCCGCACAAACAACTTCTGCGGTACCTGATACGACTGCACCGACTACAGGCACTGCCATATCTTTCAATTCCGTACTACCGACCAAAATCACAGTGCAGTGGGGTGCAGGGACGGATGCAATAACTTTGGCTAGTGGGTTGGAATACAAATTAGTAAAGGATAATGTTTCCTCTTCGAATATAAATACAATCGCATTGGCGAATGCAAAGATTGGCTCGGATTTGCTAATGGATTGGTCTGCAAATGTCCTTTCAAAGACTGCTACTGGCCTCGTCGCTTCGACTACCTATCATTTTGCCGTTTTGATCCGGGATGCAGCTGGTAACATGAATTTGTATTCCCCTTCCTCACAAATGACAGCGGTTCCGGACGTTATAGCTCCTTTGTTTTTGGGAGTAACGGCCGTTAATGATGCTGGTACGGGAAGTCTGACGATTTTATGGACACAGGGAACGGATTTGGTCTCTGCGCAAGCTGACTTGGTCTATGAAATTTGTTATTCAACAACCATCGGTGTTTGCACAGGGGGATTTACTGCTAACGGAGGGACAACTTCTGCCGGTGTTTCCGGATGGATTATTACCGGTCTGATAGACGGGACCTATTACGTTGTTGTCCGATGCAAGGACGAATCAGGAAATATTAGCACTGGTTTGGTGGAAATGTCCGGAATCACTTCCGGCTGTCCAGGCCCTGCAAGCTGTTCCTAATCCGAATTAATTTCCAAAGACAATCGCTTCATTGGGAAATAGGTGCAAAAATCCATCGTCTAAATCCTGTTTTAGATAAGCAGGTCTCGGTGCCGTGCTGAACAATATATTTTTCAAATTCCATTTTCTAGGATAAGAAACTTCCGCATCTTGGTTGCTAAAGTTAAGAAAAATATAAGTTTCTTCTTTGCCTTCTTTCCTTTTATAAAAAAGAACATTCTTATCTTTACTCAAATGGATTTTTAAATTTCCTTTTCGAAGAGACTTGCGATCTTTTCTGATGGATATGAGCTTTTTATAAGTGTAAAACAAGGAAGATTTGTCTTCTTTCTGAACTTCCACATTCACTTCGTTCGATTTTGCATAGATAGGCAACCAAGGTTTGCCGGTAGTGAATCCCGACTTTTCCGAACTGTCCCAAGCCATGGGAATTCTTTCCGGATCTCTTCCCGGATGGAAAGGCCAGTATTTTTTACCGACAGGATCCTGGATTTCCTTGCGGGAAACTTTTTGTCTTTCCATTCCGATTTCTTCACCATAATAGAGAAAGGGCGTTCCCCGAAGAGTTAACATCATAACAGCGGCAATTCTGGCCCGAGGAATGGTTTCCTTTCCTTTCATATAACGGGTGATATGTCTTGGAAAATCATGATTGGAAAGAGTGTAGTTCGGCCAATTATCCTCGCCTAAAGCGGATTCGAAATCTTTTACAATCTGGAAAAACTTTTCCGCCTTCCAAGGACTGAAAAGAAACATAAAATTAAATGCAAGATGCAATTCATCGTTACGTCCGCAATAGGTTGCAGGCAAAGAAACATTTCCCGGGAAATCCTGCATAACTTCTCCTACCGACATTCTTGTCGGCTCGTAAGAATCCAGAAGCTTGCGAAGACGTCGTAAGATGCCGTGCATCTCCGGACGATCCCGATCATAGGTATGAACTTGCTTATCATAAGGACGGGGTCCTTTCATAAAATAAGAAATATTGTCTCTTAAAAATTCGTCTTTCACATATAAATTAACAACGTCTAGACGAAATCCGTCGACTCCCATTTCCAGCCAAAAACGGATCATTGTAAAAATAGCTTCTTCTACCTCAGGGTTTCTCCAATTGAGATCGGGTTGTTCTTTCAGAAAGGAGTGGTAGTAATATTCTCCCGTTCTTTTGTCAAACTCCCAACCAATCCCTCCGAAAGTGCCCAACCAGTTATTGGGAGGTTTGCCATGGACCGGTTCTTTCCAAATATACCAATCTCTCTTGGGACTATTTTTGGAAGACCTCGATTCGATGAACCAAGGATGCAAATGGGAAGTATGATTTACCACAAGATCCATTATGATTTTGATATCGCGCTTATGCGCTTCCTTCAGTAATCGCCTAAATGTTGTTAAATCTCCAAAGTCCGGATCAATTTGCTCATAATCGGAAATATCATAACCAAAATCCATCATAGGCGAAGGATAAACCGGAGATAGCCAAATGGCATCTATTCCCAAAGAGTCCTTTGTGCCCGCAAGGTAATCCAATCGGTCGATGATTCCTTGCAAATCCCCGATTCCATCTCCATTCGAGTCCTGGAAACTTCTGGGATAAATTTGATAAATTACTGCTTCTTTCCACCAAACCATAGTTAAAAACTAATTTCGAATATGCCTTGATTTTGTTTCATCCGGGCGACTTCTAAAATTTTCTCCTTTAATGAAAATAAGATTTCCGAATCTTCCAATTTTTGACCTGTACTTGTCTGGATATAAAACGAATCATATGCAAAGTCGGCACTGGTCGAGATACGAACGAATATAACATCCAGATCAAAATCCAAAAGCGTTTTTAAAATTCGATACACAAGACCGATCGAATCGGGGACTCTAATCTCCAAAACGGAATAGGAATCGGATTGGTCATTGGAAAATTTTACCAACTCTTCTACCATTCCATCCGGAATTTTGGGAGGAGATGACCATATATGTTCTGTTAAAGATTCTTCTTCTATATTGACTTTTCCCGAAACACAATCGGCTATCATCTTTTCGATATTTTGAATTTGTTCAGGAGCGATTGCACCGCTCCCGAACTGATCTGTAATTTGAGATTGAATGATTATAATATCATTTTCCGATCGGAAGAGTCGCATTCCCACCAGGTTCAAACCGAGAGATGAAATCGTTCCGCTTACAAAAAGTAATAATTGCCTGTTTACTTCGCTGAATATGGTTACAGTAATAAATGCAGGTTCCGATTCGGAGATAAATCGGAACGGGATTTGCATATTTTTCCATTCCACTATATTTACAAAATGTTGGAATACCCGACGGGGAGTGTTGTAATTCAGATAAGATGAAGGTTTGATCTCTGCTGCAAAATTTACAATTTTGGCGGCAATCTCCGGCTCCAATCCTTCTTTTTCCTGAAGGTAGACTTCCAAGGTTTGTTCGATTCTTTCATTGGAATCGATCAGGTTCGTAGCTTTTTCCAAAACTTTCAAAGTCGCGCTGAATAGAAAAAATAATATTTCTTTTTTCCAATTTGTCAAAACACCTTTACCGACTGATTTTGTATCGATGATTGTCATAACATATAACAATCGTAATGTGTTTGCATCGGTAAACATCTGCGAAAAACTCTGAATCAATTTTGGATCATAAATATCCCTTTTGGAAGAGAGATCGGACATGATGATATGTTCAGCTACTAAAAATCTAAGTAACTCAGTATCTTCTTCGCTGAATCGAAATCGCTCCGCAATGATGAGGGCGAGTTCTGCCCCGTATTGACAATGGTCTCCTTCTTTGACCTTACCTGCATCGTGGATAAGAATGGCAAGAACGAGAATATCGATTTTTTGACAGTCGTTGAAGACCGCTTGCACTTGCGGATCTTCCCAAACTTTTTCTTCCAATTTGTCGAGTTCTCTGAGTATAAGTAACGTATGTTCGTCGACAGTATATTCGTGATGATAACTAAAAAGAGGAAAATTGGAACAAGCCCCGAATTCAGGAATTAATTTTCCGAGTATGTTGCACTCATGCATAAGAGTGAGCAGGTGACCGACTCTTTTTCGGTTCCGTACAAATTGCAAAAAAGTATCGATCACCGGACCGGAATTTTTGAAATCATCGTCAATAAAATGGGAAGCAAACCGCAGATCGTTTAAAATGATGCGGGAAGGTTCGATTTCTTTCAATTGGCATTCCAGAAAAAAATGCATGATATCGTCATAGAAAGTATCCGGATTGGAAAAATGGCGGGTATAATGGTCCAAACTAGGCGAGGTTTTTTTTTCCAAATACATTCCCAAATAGAAATACACATCTTTTTGGTGTTTGTACAATACACTCATGAACTTTTCGATGGAGCTCAATTCCACTTTGGATCCGAAGCCCAAAAACTCAGCGACTTCCGATTGGTAATTCAAATCCAATCTATCGTTTTTTCTACCAGATAATATATGTAATGCGGTGCGGGATCGTAATAGAAAATCGTAGGCAGTGACTATAGGAAGCGTATCGCCGTTCAAAAAATAATCGAATACACCGCCTTCTCTCTGTGAGGGTGAAGTATATGTTTTTTCGATCCAATACATCAATTGAATGTCCCGAAGACCGAGTGAATCGTTTTTTAAATTCGGTTCGGAAAGTAGAAGCGGATTGTAGGAATTGATGATCCTTTCTTTTAGAAAATCCAATTTCCATTCATTGTATTCTTTGATTCTATCTTTGGGAAGTTTGTCTAAAAATTGATTTTTATAATCTTGATAAAGAGCCTTGGAACCGATCAAAAACCGGGAATCCAAGATGGCATGATAGGACTGTATATTGTCCATTGACAAAAAGGACTCTTTGATTGTTCTGCAAGCATGTCCTACTTCCCGTTCGTTATTATAAAGATAGGTATTGATTCTTGCGATAATTTCCGTTAAGTCGTAATTGCTTAACTTTCCATCATGAAGATAGAGCAGATCTATATCGGAATAAGGTGCCAATTCCATCCTGCCGTACCCTCCGATGGGAACCAAAGCAAGATGTTTCATCATCGGTATTTCCTGATCGATGTTTTGATACAAACTAATAAGCGAAGAGTCGACCAGATAACTCAATTGGCGTGTGAAAAGCCTGCCCGAACCGATTGTTTTGGCTTTTGGGAAAGTTCTTAGAAGTTTTGCCTTGAGTTCTAGTTTCATGGAATAAAATCTTGGTAAGAAATATTATATATAGGACAGATTAAACATGAAAGCCTGGATTAAAATAACATTTCGATTGGTTCTCTGTCATTTATTTTCATATCTCTTAGTTTCGGTCTCCTATTACAATTTGGTCATGAAAAGTTATTACGAAGGTGACAATCCCGTATTTGCTACCTTTCTCATTACGGAAAAAAATCCGACCGAATGGGCGATAGCTATGACTTGGCTCCTTCCATTCCAGATATTGCATGCGCTGGTTTTTGTTTTTTTTCTGATTCTTATCTGGGATTGGTTTGCGGCCCAAAATTTTACCAAACGATTTCTCACTGTGTTTTGGTTGAAGGGCCTCGTTGGAGGGATTGCAAGCATCGGACCCTCTCCCGGAAACCTGGAAGGATTTCTTTTTTTTCTATCGTCTGTCACAACGTCTATTCACTTGCTGGTTGCTTTTGAAGTACTATTACAATCTGCCTTAACCGCATTCGTCTTTGTTTTTTGGACTAAAAATTTTAAAACCGACTCCCCATGAAATTAATCATCTTCCCTCGATTTTCCTTTTTTAGATTTTTTACAATCATCGCTGCATTTTCCATCTTTAGCGTGATAGGCGCCCAGTCTTGGGAAAATCAAATCTGGCTACCGAAGAATTACAAATCCGAAAGAGTGTCCAGTTATGATCGGTCCGGCGGAAATGATGATTTTATCGTCATTCCTAAAAATTCAAAAGTAACAATCGCAAACATTTCCGGTGCAGGTGTTATCAAACATATTTGGTTTACTTTGGCATCCAAAGATCCTATGATTCGCAGAAATGTGATATTGAGAATCTACTGGGATAAAAATATTCATCCTTCCGTAGAAGTTCCATTAGGTGATTTTTTCGGACAAGGTTGGGGGGAAGAATACATTCTCAATTCTCTTCCCCTTGTTGCCGCACCTAAAAAAGGGAAAGCGCTGAATTCTTTTATCCCTATGCCGTTTTCTTCCGAGGCAAGGATCGAAATAGAAAATCAGTCGGATTTGGAGATCCCTAGTTTTTATTTTTATATAGATTACGAATCCATGAAATTGGAGCCAGCTTCCAAGCTGAGATTCCATGCCTGGTGGAACAAATCCGTTACCGAACCTGCAACAAGCTCAGGCAGGGAAAACGAATGGTCTTTGTTAGGTGAAACTGAAAAGGCGCCTATGCATACGGAGAACAATTATACAATTCTCAAAACCAAAGGAAAAGGTCATTTTATCGGCCTTAATCTTTACGTTGATTCACCAACACCCATGTGGTATGGAGAAGGGGACGATGCCATTCAGATTGACGGAGAGGTCCTGTCGTCGCGATTGCACGGAACCGGAACGGAAGACCTGTTTAATACAGCCTGGTGCCCGAAAGAGATTTTTATGCATCCCTATTTCGGATATCCCCGCATCTCGGAAAGTACGGGTTGGCTTGGACGAACGCATCTTTATCGGTTTTGGATTGAGTCTCCGCTCGCTTTTGAAAGAAATTTCCAATTTACAATTGAACACGGACATGCAAATTCCTTGACCCTGGATCTGGTCAGTGTAGCTTATTGGTATCAAGAAATAATTGACGAGCCTATGCCAGTTTTGCCAAAAAAAGATTTACGGCAAAATCAACCTGAAATTAATTTTCGTCATATTCATAAGTGGCGGGACTCGTTTAGAAGTGAAAAAGGAAAAGGGTTAATCTGGGGTCATGAGTGAATTTTTAGTCGCGGACATTTCGCAAAAAATCGTAGAACATTCTATCGATGCTATCATAGTTTTGGATTCGGAAAACAAGATCAATCTTGTAAATCCCGCCTTAGAAGTATTAAGCGGGTTTCATTTTGACGAGTTGAAAGACAAATCTTTGGATTATTTATTTCCCAAAGAAACTTATCCGGAAGAAAACAAAACAGCACAAATCACAAATTACATTTCGAAAGAAGAAAGCCATTATGCTACAGGGCACTTGCGCGAACTGGAGCTAAATACCAAGTTAGGTGCTTCGATTCCGGTGGAGATCAGAGCTTTTGAAATCAGCCCTGCAACGGACGGAACCAAACTTTTTGCAACGATCATTCGTGACATCCGCGAAAGAAAAAGAATGGAAGACCAAAGAACACTTCTGATCAACAGCTTGAAACTTTTGGCTTATATGGATGAGCTGACTCTTTTGCCAAATAGACGTTCGTTTTACGATTCTGTTCAAAAAACAATCGCAATCGTAAAACGCAGAAGTAGGGATTCTGTTTTGGCAGTAATGGATATCGATCTTTTTAAAACGATAAACGATTCCTACGGCCATGATATCGGAGATATGGTATTGAAAGGGATTTCCAAAATTTTTACCGATTGCCTTCGGGAAGAAGATACGATCGGAAGAATTGGCGGAGAAGAATTCGGTTGTATCCTGCCGGATACGGATGTTGAAAGTGCCGCATTGGTTTTGGATCGGATCAGAGAGTCGGTAAAAGCGCATCGGTTTTTTATCTTTGATAATTTTTACCTTAATGTGACAATTAGCATGGGTTATACGAAAGTACATCCCAGCCAACAAGCTGAAGAGATCATCAAATTTGCCGACATTGCCCTATATCAGGCAAAAAATTCAGGAAGAGATCGAATTCAAGTTTATCCCGTATAAACTTGAATTCTGTTTTTATTAAATTACAGGCTGTGAGGATTCGTTTTTGGTTTGCGATCCTGCAAGTAACAACAGAGAGATGACCACAATTCCTGAAGCGACCATTCCCAGACTACTATAGCCTGTTAAATGAATGACTTTTCCTCCCACCAGCGCACCCAATGACGTACCAACATAAATAGAGGCGGAATGAAGCGCCAATAGAACAGGAGCTCTTTTGGAATCAAGCGCAGTCAATCTTGCTTGTTGCGCTACTTGAGAAGACCAACCGAACACGCTCCAGACAAAAATCAAAATCCCTATGGCATATAGGGGCATTTGAACTAAGGTTAAAACGGGTAAAATCACTATCTGTGCCGTGCAAACCATTACAAGTGTTCGAACAGCTCCGATCTTGTCCGTTAAAAATCCGCCTAACTTATTTCCGAAAATGGCTCCGAGTCCGAATATCAAAAGTATACTTGTTACTCCTATTTTTTGAATTCCGTACCTTATTTCCAAAAAGGGTGTGAGATAGGTGTAAAAGGTAAAAATTCCTCCCATAAACAGAACGATAAAAAATACTGCGATCGTAAGTCTCGGGCTGAGGACCACCTCTTTTAAAGTGGAAAGAGAATTTGGTTGTGCAACAATTCCGCGTTGTATTGATTTATACAATATTACTAAACAAACAAATGCTAGCAGGGCAACCACACCGAATGTAAAACGCCAGCCGAATGCGTATCCGATCCATGCTCCCGCAGGAATTCCAAAAGCTTGTGCCATAGTCAGACCACCGAAAACTGTAGCAAGTGCACGTCCTCTATGTTCGGGATTTACGGAAGCAGCACCAATGGCTGAGGCAACAGGAGTGACTACTCCGCTACCGATTGCCATAAAAACGCGGGCCACTAACAACACTGAAAAATCGGGAGAAAAAATTGCTAAGGTGGAACCAAGTATAAGTAAAATTAAACCTGCAAACAATACATAGGCCCGATCCTTACTGCCTGTGATGGCAACAAGGAAGGGAGAGGAAATAGCATATGTGATTGCATAAATCGTCATCAACCAACCCGCTTCGGAAGGAGTGATTTGGAAGGAAGCCGCAACCGGGCTTAAAACTCCAATAACGACAAATGCTCCCAAACCTACCGCAAAATTGGCCAGGGCGAGTAATAAATGCAATCTCCGAACGGATGTTTCAAATTGATTCAAGACGGATTCCTCTCTTTTTATTGACTTCTTTTTCCATACTAACTATCATTATGAAAGTTACAAGGGAGATTTTATGACAAGCGGTAAAATAGCGGAAGAAGGGTTGTATTTGGAAGATTTGTCTTTAGGCAGAAAATTATTAAGCGAGTCCTACATAGTCACGGAAGAAGAAATTAAGGAATTTGCCGGCAAATACGATCCTCAGGATTTTCATTTGAACGATTCTTTGGCGAAAGAATCTTTGTTTGGAGGTCTTGCAGCCAGTGGATGGCATACCGCTTCCATCACAATGCGTTTGTTAGTTGGATCTGGGAAATTGATCAAAGGCGGGATTGTAGGGATGGGTGGCGAAATCAGTTGGCCGCGTCCCACTCGCCCGGGAGATACTTTGCAGGTAGAAAGTGAAGTAATAGAGGTCATTCCTTCCGGCGCCCGGTCCGATCAGGGAATTGTAAAGCTTCGCAGTAAAACCAAAAATCAAAACGGGAAAGTGGTTCAGTTATTTATTGCAAAACTATATGTTCCCAGAAGACCCGTTTAATTTTCTTTTTGCTTTTTTGGATTTTCTATCATTTGCAAAATTGATCCTGGCGATCGTATCATGATTTGCCACAGGTCCCGGCACAAATCTGGAACTAATTCTCGTTAGTGGCTTTTTGGTATGTTTGTCTATAAGGATAGGTTCGATGACTGCATCCGAATCGGAATCTACCAAAAGCACAGCTTTTCCTTCGGGTGCTAAGTACTGATTGCCCCAAGCAAGCAAGGCCACTAGCACCGGCCGGAAGTCTTTGCCTTTTTTTGTAAGAATGTATTCGTAACGGGGAGGATTGGACTGGTATTGTTTCCGTTCCAATAATCCGGAACTTACGAGAGCTGTTAAACGTCTTGCGAGCATATTAGGTGCGATTTCCAAACTCTTTTCAAATTCATCGAAGCGGGTGAGTCCGTGCATAGCATCCCTTAAAATCAAAATGCTCCACCACTCACCCACCAATTCCAAACTGCGAGCCACAGGGCACTGCATATTCCCAAAACTTTTACGCTTCATAGTTCAATTTTATCGGAATAACTATCATAATACAAGTAACTATTCGGGTGTTACCTCTCCGTTTTCAATTACGATTGCAATTCCCTGTCCGCCGCCGATGCAGAGAGAAGCAACTCCGTATTTTAAGTTTTTTCTTCTCAATTCATAAGCGAGGGTCAACGTAACTCTGGTTCCGCTGGCACCCAGAGGATGACCGATGGCAACCGCTCCACCGTTTACATTCGTTTTACTCTTATCCAAAGCCAGTTCTCTCATGATCGCCAAAGCTTGTACACTGTAGGCTTCATTGATTTCAAAAAGATCAATGTCTTTCTGTTCGAGTCCCGCATGTTTTAGCGCTTTGGGAATTGCGTAGATAGGACCCAATCCCATCATCTTCGGATCACAACCTACGACCGCATAACCTAGAATTTTTGCCAAAGGCTTCAAATGCAAAGTTTTTGCATAAGAATCGGAAGCCAAAATCACCGATCCGGCACCATCATTGATTCCGGAAGCATTTCCAGCGGTAACGGTTCCATTTTCGATAAAAGCCGGACGAAGTGATTTCAGTTGGCTCACACAAGATTCCCCCCGGATATGTTCATCGTGAGAAAACAGTTCCGCTTTTTTGGATTTTAAGGTAACAGGAATTATTTCTTCTCCAAGAATTCCATTGTTCTTTGCCGCTTCCGCGCGGATCTGGGAAATACCTGCCCATTCATCTTGTTCTTCCCGGGAAATTTTATAATGGGAAGAGATATTTTCCGCAGTCATCCCCATGGGAGATTGATACAAACTATCAATTAAGCTGTGTGCCAGATAATCTTCCAGAACACTATCTCCGTACTTGCCTCCCCACCTTGCATTCTTTGCTACCATAGGAGCATTGCTCATGGATTCCACTCCTCCGGCCAAGATCAGAGAACTTTCCCCCGCGCTAATCTTTCTTGCACCGGAGACAATCGCTTCCAGTCCCGATCCGCACAATCGATTTACCACCAAAGCGGAAGAGTTCTCCGCCAAACCTACATTCAACGCAACATGTCTTGCCAGATATGCGGAATTGGAATAATCTTGAATCACATTTCCATAAATGGACTCTTCTATTTCTTTTGCATCTACCCCGGATCGTTCGATTGCTTTTTTTGCAGATATAACGGCCAGCTCAGCGGATGTGAAATCTTTCAAAACTCCTCCGAATTTTCCAAAAGGAGTTCTTGCTCCTTCGACAATTACTACCATATAGTCTCCTTTATAGTGTATATACACTATTTAACGAAATTTTTATCTTTTCACTTGATTTAATACTAAATGATTTCCTTTTCCATAAGATAATTGGTAAGTTCTACTTCACCGATCTTGACAATATTGGGTGAAACAACTTTATATCCTAATGTTTCAAACAAAGGTCTGGCCGTTTTACTCACATGAGACTTCATTGATTTTCCGCCTAATGATTGGACATGATCTCTCAATGTATTGAGTAATAATTTTCCGATTCCCTTTCTTTGATTTTTGTGATGAACAAATAAAAGATCTACATAATCGTCATCTTTTAAAGAAGCAAATCCCAGCAGATCGTTTTCTTCATAACAAAGTATTAAGTATTGTTCCGAGATTCTGCGAAGCCATAACTCTTTGGAATCGGATATCCTTGCCCAAGCGGATAATTGTTCGGAACTATAATCGTTTCTGCTGATATTCAAAACCGTTTCTTGAAACATTGTCATGATCCCTTCCAGGTTTTCTTTTTTGGCGAATCGTATTTCCATTGATGCTTTACTCCGCCGGTACAGCCTTTCTAATTTCATGTAACAGTCGTAAACCGGTTGTCAGCTTTTCTTTTCCAAGTTCCTTTTCCATATGGGTTTGTGCTTTTTTCCAAAGATCGATGCCATCTTCCAATTTTTTTTCACCCTTTTTTGTGAGAGAAACAGAGCGAACATTTCCGGACTCCGCTTTTTCAATTTGCACAAGACCGTCTCTACGAAGAATTTCGAGACTTCTTTGTAAAGTAGTTCTATCGATGTCCGTGATTCCGTTTAAGTCGGTGATGCTGCATTTCACTTGGTGGGCAATGCTTAAGAGTATGGTAAATTGAGTGATTCTGATCCCGCTCGGTTTGAGGTGCAGGTCATAATAAGAGGTAATGAGCCTAGTGGTTTTTCTTAAATTGAAGTTAAGGCAAACCCGGCCCATTGCTTCTAAATCCTGTTTTGAGACATTCATAGGAACTCCCTTTGCACCAAGCGTGTATATACACTTTCCTTCGTCTAGCCCATTTTCCGGATGAAAAAGGAGAATTTTCCAGAAAATAGCACTGAATGAAGGAGACTGCTCCATTTTTTTAGTACTTGCTTGACCAAAAACATAGGTTTCCATAAACTTTTAGTATATTTTAGCACTCTAATGAACAGAGTGCTAAAAAGTAATAGAAACAAAGTATGGATCTTTCACCGAGACATAGAGTCATTTTGAAAGCCCTCGTTGAGGAGTTTGTTTCGGACAATCGGGCCGTTGGTTCGAAAACCCTTTCCGAAAAATATGACATCGGACTTTCACCCGCTACCATTCGTTCCTCTCTGGCAGAGTTGGAAGATATGGGTTTTGTGGTGGCACGTCATACTTCGGGGGGACGGGTTCCTACTGAACGAGGTTACAGGTTCTATGTAGATAGCCTTGTGACTCTTTTTGAACTCACGATTAAGGAAAAACAAAGGATCCAGGAAGAGTATCTTAAGATGCAGTTCCGCTTGGATCAGGTTTTGATAGCTACCTCCAAGGTGCTTGCGTCGCTTTCACAAAGTGCGAGTGTCGTGCTTGGACCGGAAGGGTCGCTGGATACTTTGAAACATATCGAGCTGATCCATGTGAATGGAAACGAAGTTCTTATGATTCTTGTTATGCGGTCTGGAACCGTATTGAACAGAAATATTTTCTTCGATCATCATATTTCGCAGGAAACTCTTTATCAGATTTCGCGTTATATGAATGATAATGTGAAAGGTTTTGACGTTCACGAAGTTCAAAACAATCTCATCCCGCAAATGATGATGAGAAAAGACGGACCTGAAGATTTTGTGCAACTGGCACCTTCCATTGCCCGCGCCATGGGTGCGGAAAGTATGGTCGGCGATAATCTCTATATAGACGGATTGAAAAATCTATATGAGAATTTCAAGGATGAGGAAGACCATTTGGAAAATATTCTTCATCTGTTTGATGAAAAACATTTTTTAAGGAATTTTTTCACAGAACATGTTCCGATGGACGGAGTTTATACCATCATCGGTCAGGAAGGTGATACGAAGTTAGGTGGTGTGACGATTATCACGACCAATTACCGTATGGGTGAAAAAAGAATCGGTTCCATGGGAATCATAGGACCGCAAAGGATGAATTATAACAAGACCTTACCACTCTTGGAATTCACATCCAAATTAGTATCTGAAATGATTACAAAATTAAGTCGTTAAATTAGGAGGAGAAATGGCAGAAACCAATGAAACATTAGAACAGGAAGGTTTCCAACCGGAAACAAACGGACAGGCCGTCTCCGACGATGCGAAAGCAGAGTTGAATGAGGAAACACAATCCGCTCAAGGAACAGTTGCGGATTTGGAATTGGAAAAGGCAAAGAAAGAGATCGATACTTTGAAAGATTCCTGGCTCAGAGAAAGAGCGGAATTTCAAAACTACAAACGCAGAACTGCGAATGATCTTTTAAACGCCCGCAAAGATTCGATTAAAAAATTTGCGGAAGGTTTTCTCGGAGCATTGGACAATCTGGAGCGAGTAACAAACGTTACCAATCCAACGCCTGAAGTAAAAGCGTTTGTTGACGGGATTCTTATGGTACAAAAGGAATTTATCTCCGTTTTGGATCGTGAAGGAATCAAAAGACTGGACCCTAAAGGGACTCCTTTCGATCCGATGTTTATGGAAGCAATCGTATCTGAGGAGAGTGCGGAATATACGGAAGAAATCGTGATAGAAACCTATCAAATGGGTTATTATCAGGAAGATGGCGAGTCCAAACAACCCATCCGTCCCGCCAGAGTAAAAGTGGGAAAACCACAAAGTTAATATTAATAGGAATTAAGGAGAGAAGATCATGTCCAAAGAAAAAATCATAGGAATCGATTTAGGAACAACTAACTCATGTGTTGCTGTAATGGAGGGTGGAGATCCTGTTGTGATCCAAAACTCCGAAGGTGCGAGAACGACTCCTTCCATCGTTGCTTATACGGCAAAGGGTGAAACCATTGTAGGTCAATTTGCAAAGAACCAATCCATAACAAATGCAGTGAATACGATTCGTTCCGCAAAAAGATTCATCGGTCGCAGATTCAATGAAACAAATGATGAAGCAAAGATGGTATCTTACAAAATCATCCGTGCCGGTAATGACGGAGTTAAATTCGAAACTGTATCCGGTGAATTCACACCTCAAGAAATCTCAGCACGTATCCTTCAAAAAATGAAGAAAACTGCCGAAGACTTTCTCGGTCATGAAGTAAAGAAGGCTGTTGTAACCGTTCCGGCATATTTCAATGACGAACAAAGACAAGCTACGAAAGATGCGGGTCGTATTGCAGGATTGGAAGTAGAAAGGATCATCAACGAACCTACTGCTGCCGCACTTGCATACGGTTTCGATAAGAAAAAGACCAATGCAAAGATCGCAGTTTATGACTTAGGTGGTGGAACTTTCGACGTATCCATCCTCGAACTTGGGGACGGAGTCTTTGAAGTAAAATCCACAAACGGTGACACACACCTGGGTGGAGACGACTTTGATAACGTAGTTATGCAGTGGTTGATTGACGAGTTCAAGAAACAAACTGGCATTGATATCTCCGGCGATAAAAATACCGTACAACGTTTGAAAGAAGCGGCTGAAAAAGCAAAGATTGAACTTTCCGGAACAACTTCCACTCAGATCAATCTTCCTTTTATCACGGCCGATGCTTCCGGTCCGAAACATTTGGACATGACGCTCACCAAAGCAAAGTTTGATGATATTACAAAAGCGCTTGTTGAAAAGACCCGTAATCCTTGTGTGAGTGCTCTTCGTGATGCAGGTTTAAGTGCCAGCGAAATTGACGAAGTGATTCTTGTAGGAGGTTCTACGCGAATTCCTGCAGTTCAAGCATTGGTAAAAGAGATTTTCGGAAAAGATCCCAACAAATCCGTAAACCCGGATGAAGTAGTGGCAGTAGGTGCTGCTATCCAAGGCGGCGTTCTTGCAGGGGATGTAACAGATGTTCTTCTACTTGACGTGACTCCGCTTTCACTCGGTATCGAAACTCTCGGCGGAGTAATGACAAAGTTGATCGAAAGAAACACTACCATTCCTACGAGAAAGTCTCAAGTGTTCTCCACGGCAGCGGACAGCCAAACAACTGTTTCGGTTCACGTATTGCAAGGGGAAAGAGAGATGGCGAGCTACAACCGAACACTCGGTAGATTCGATCTAGTAGGTATTCCATCCGCTCCAAGAGGAGTTCCTCAAATCGAAGTTACTTTTGATATTGATGCGAACGGTATTGTTCATGTTTCTGCGAAGGATTTGGGAACAGGTAAAGAACAAAAGATTCGTATTGAATCTTCTTCCGGACTATCCGAAGAAGAAATCAAGAAGATGGTAAAAGACGCGGAAGCTCATGCGGAAGAAGACAAAAAAGCGAGAGAATCTGCCGACACCAAGAACGAACTTGAGTCTATCGTTTACCAACTGGAAAAAACAGTAGCTGAGTCCGCTGATAAATTGGATGAGTCCGAAAAACAACGTGCCACTGATGAAGTGAAACGGGGACGCGAAGCAATGGAATCCGGAGATCTCGAACGTATGAAAGCGGCTCGTGATTCCATCCAACAAATTGCAATGCAAATAGGCCAGAAAATCTATTCGCAAGGCGCGGAAGCGGGAGCTGGGCCGAATGCGGGCGGACCTGAACAACCGGAATCAAATAACGGTAGTTCAGCGGGTGGAGAAAAAGTAGTCGATGCCGATTATACGGTTGTGGACGACGATAAAAAATAAATAGAGCGAAGTAGAGATATGAGCGACCGTAGTTACTACGAAGTATTAGGCGTTGCAAAAGGCGCTTCTGATGATGAAATCAAGAGCGCCTATCGCAAACTAGCCATAAAATATCACCCTGACAAAAACAAGGGTGATAAAGAAGCTGAAGAAAAATTCAAAGAAGCTACGGAAGCCTATGAAGTGTTACGTGAGCCGCAGAAACGTGCGGCTTACGACCAATATGGAAAAGCGGCTGTAGGTGCGGGTGGTCCCGGTTTCGGGCAAGGCGCTTACACGGATTTTTCAGACATCTTTGGAGACTTCGGTGATATATTCAGCGAATTTTTCGGTGGTGCTGGTGGTGCCCGGGGCGGTTCCAGAAGATCAGGTCCGCAAAGAGGATCCGATCTTCGTTACAACTTAGAAGTGAGCTTGGAAGATGCAGCTCTCGGCAAAGAATATAAAATTGAAATTCCCAGACTCGAAACTTGCGTGGATTGCAGCGGAAGCGGAGCTACGAAAGGATCTTCTCCTACAGTCTGTCCGGATTGCAGTGGAGCGGGTCAAGTTCGAAGGACCCAAGGTTTTTTCAGTGTAACAACCACTTGCCCTCGTTGCAAGGGAAAAGGAAAAATCATTTCCAATCCTTGTAAAACCTGCAAAGGTGAAGGCCTAACAGAAAAAAGACGAACCATTCACATAAAGATTCCTGCAGGTGTTGAATCCGGTAGCAGATTAAAAGTTTCGGGAGAAGGAGAGTCCGGCCCTAACGGTGGACCTCACGGTGATTTGTATGTAGTCACTCATATAAAAAAACATCTCGTTTTTGAAAGACAAGGAAACGACTTAATCGTACAAAAATCCATTTCTCTATCCTTAGCATGCTTAGGCGGAGAAATCGAAGTGCCTTCCATCGACGGAAAAACCATCCAATTGAAAATTCCCGAAGGAACGGAAAGCGGACAGGTTTTCCGACTCAAAGGGCATGGAGTACCTTACCTCGGTTCCTATGGAAAAGGGGACCAACATGTAATCATTCGAGTGGAAATTCCTAAAAAATTGACAAAAAAACAAAAGGAACTTCTGGAAGAATTTGCACGTGAATCCGGGGAAAAGGTAGGCAGTGGCGGAAAATCTAAGTTGTTTTTCCAGTAAGACATTGGAGAACTGAAATCATCTATGGATAAAAAAGTCCGCTTAGGAGTCATTGGTACGGGCCATATGGGTCAGTACCACGTCAATGTTGCTAAAATGTTATCTGATGCCGAACTGATCGGTATCTTTGATGCAAGTATGGAAAGAGCAACTCAAATTGCAGAGAAACACAAAACGAAAGCTTTTGCAAGCGAAGCGGATTTGTTTAAAGAAGTGGATGCCGTAATAATCGCGGCACCGACTTTTTTACATCACAAGATCGCCAAAGATGCATTAGCTGAAAAAATACATGTGTTGGTTGAAAAACCGATTTCTCAAACGGTGGAAGAAGCCAAAGAACTCGTTGATCTTGCCAATGCAAATAAACTGATTTTGCAAGTAGGTCACGTAGAAAGATTCAACGGTGCCGTCTTGGAACTTGGTAAAATTGCAGAACATCCACTTATGATCGAGTCACGTAGGATCGCTCCTTTCAATACCAGGATCTCCGATGTGGGAGTTGTTCTGGATATGATGATCCATGATATCGATATTGTTTTAAACTTGGTGAAATCGGATGTGGTGGACGTGAAGGCCGTCGGTTCTTCCATCGTTTCGAAACATGAAGACGTAGCAAGTGTCGTACTCCGTTTTGCAAATGGTTGTGTGGCCAGCTTGAATGCTTCACGAGCTTCCCAGGCAAAAATAAGAACCTTGAATATTTCTCAAAAAGATTCCTACTTGTTTTTGGATTTTACAAACCAGGAAATCGAAATTCACCGCCAGGCAAGTTCCACTACGCAGTTGGGAAAAGGGGAAATCCGTTATAAGCAAGAATCCATAGTTGAAAAGATTTTTGTTCACAAAGACAATCCTTTGAAACAGGAACACGAACATTTCGTTTCTTGCATCCAAGGAAATGCCGAACCAATGGTGAAAGGCGAATCCGACATTCGTACTTTGGAAGTTGCTTATCGTATCCTCCAACAGATCGGAGAAAAAAAGTAATGCTTGAAGTTCCAGGTTCTACCCGCGGAAAAATTCTAATTTCTAATTCCAGTGTCATTCAGGATTATTTTCATAAATCCATCATATTAATGGTGGATCATGATAAGGACGGAGCTTTCGGTCTTACTTTAAACAAACCGACAAATCAAACGATGGAATCGTTGATTAAAAATCTTCCCGATACAAAACATTCAAATAAACGAATTTATAGCGGCGGACCTGTGGACAATATGTTTGTAACAATTGTTCACAATCAAAAAGATTCAAATGATCCGGGTGTGGAAATCATTCCCGGAATTTATATGGCGCGAAGTTTCGATACGATGATTGAAATTTTACAATCCAAAACTACAAACTTTCGTGTATTTCAGGGATATGCAGGTTGGGCTGCAGGCCAATTGGAAAATGAATTCGAAAAACTTTCTTGGGTAGTGAATGAAATCACGGAAGAACAGATTTTTCGGGAAGATGAGTCGGAAGAAATCTGGAAAGATGCCCTGAGAAGTAAGGGTGGAATTTATAAATATTTTGTTGAACATACTAAGGATCCTCTTTTAAATTAGCATTCGTTTTCAAAAATATAACAAATCATGAAACTAGAATCCAAAAAAGTCGTGATCACCGGTGCCTCCTCAGGAATAGGCAAAGAGATTCTATCTCTTCTTTTGGCGGAAGGAGCTTTGGTGGTTGTGGGGGATTTGAATCCTGAAACCATTTCCGATCATCCTAATCTCCGCAAATACAAAATTGATGTGAGCAAAACTTCCGATATTGACAGGCTCTTGGAAGAATCCATTGAGATTTTGGATAAAATCGACGTATTCATTGCAAATGCCGGTTTTGCTTACTACGAAAAGATCCAAAAAGAAGATTGGAGCCGTATTAAAAATATATTTTCAGTGAATGTATTTGCCCCTATCTATACAATTCAAAAATTGATCAACTTACAACCGAAAGGTGTTCATATCATCATAACCGCTTCAGGTATGGCGCATCTACCTTTACCCGGTTATGCACTTTACTCCGCGACAAAATCTGCAGTTCATTCTTTTGCAGAAGCATTCCGTTATGAAATGAACAAAAATTTCAAACTAACGGTTGTTTATCCTATTGCAACAAAGACAAAGTTTTTCGAACAAGCCGGAAATTCGGTTCCCATTCCCTGGCCAGCCCAGGAACCGTCGCAGGTGGCGAAAAAAATCGTAAAAGTGATTCTGCGACCTAGGAGGACAGTTTATCCTTCCTTTCGATTCAAATGTTTGTTGGTATTAAATCGTTTTTTTCCGTTTTTATTTCCAATTTACCGGCTTTGGCAGAATATTCTCTTCCAAAAATGGCAAAAAAGAAAAGAATCCTAAATTTAAATTTCGCTTTTAAAATCAAAAACAAACAAACTGCTCAAATAGTGAGCAGCCGATGACTAGGAACTTCTCCGATGCTACGTTATTAAGCATTATTTTTTCTGAAAATCGTAATGATTATGTCTAGTACCGCTTTTCTTCTTATCTCAGCGAAATGTGTAGATTGGTACGGAAATTGCTCTTAAAATAAGCAAAAGGAAGTATGCGCCATGTTTATCGCAGACTATGACACTAAGAACGGATATGACGAGATGTTTTCCCATGAAGGAAGCGCTCGTAAGAGTTATCATTTTTTAAAAAATAAAATGGAAAGTTTGGGCGGGATCGAACTGATCAAACGAAGTTCTTCCGCAGAAAAAGCTCTATTATCTTTAGGAATCACCTTTACCTTGTATGGTGATGGGGAACAACAGGAGCGAATCATGCCGTTTGACGTGATTCCCCGAATCGTTCCCAGTGAAGAATGGGAAAAAATGGAAAAGGGACTCAAACAGAGAATCCTTGCTCTCAATCTTTTTCTCCAAGATATTTATAATGAACAAAAAATCATAAAAGACGGAATCATTCCACGGGACATCATTGAATCGAGTACCGGATATTTAAAAGAATGTATCGGCTTGAAACCACCGCAAGGAATTTGGATTCATATCACCGGAACCGATTTGGTTCGGGACGGAGAAGGAACTTTTCACGTGTTGGAAGACAATCTGCGATGTCCGTCCGGGGTTTCTTATGTTTTGGAAAACCGTGAAGTGATGAAACGCACCTTTCCCGAGTTATTCGACAAGTTGAATATCCGCCAAGTATACGATTATCCTTATCGCCTTCGCTCCACTTTGGAAAATCTTACTTATGAAAGCAATCCTGTGATTGCGGTTTGGACTCCGGGAGTTTACAACTCGGCCTATTATGAGCACTCGTTTCTTGCACAAAAGATGGGAGTTTATCTTGTAGAAGGTTCCGACTTGCTTGTTGAAAACGATATAGTCTATATGAAGACGACAAAGGGTCTTAAAAAAATAGATGTGATCTATCGCAGAATCGATGATACTTTTATGGATCCAAATACATTCAGAGCGGATTCGTTATTAGGTGTGAAAGGGATTTTTCAAGCATTCAAAAAAGGAAATGTTGCTCTGGCAAATGCTCCCGGAACGGGTATTGCCGATGATAAAGTGATCTATTCTTTTGTTCCCGAGATCATTAAATACTACTTAGGCGAAGAGGCGATTATTCCGAACGTGCCTACGTATCTTTGTTCCGTTGAAAAAGATCTCAAATATGTTTTGGAAAATATTCACAATCTGGTAGTGAAACCAGCAAACGGAGCGGGCGGTTACGGAATGATCATCGGACCCAAAGCTTCCAAACAAGAACAGGAAGATTTTAAAAAATTGATTTTAGAAGACGCAAGAAATTATATAGCTCAACCGGTTTTGAATTTATCAACAGTCCCTACATTGATTGCGGACAAAATCGAAGCAAGGCATGTGGATCTCCGACCGTTCATTTTGTTCGGCAAGGAAGTGTACGTAATGCCGGGCGGACTCACTCGCGTAGCTCTCAGAAAAGGTTCTTTGGTTGTGAATTCTTCCCAGGGAGGCGGTTCAAAAGATACCTGGGTTCTAGGATAAGAGGAGACTAGCCAATAATATGTTAAGTCGCGTAGCTGAATCCGTATTCTGGATGAATCGTTATATAGAGAGAGCGGAAAATTATGCTCGATTTATAGATGTGAACCATCAACTTTCCCTTGATTTGAACGAGGATTTCCCCAACCAGTGGATGCCTTTGGTTTATACTACAGGTGATGCAGAGGTGTTCGAAAAAAAATACGAGTCACCTACACCGGCAAGCGTCATTCAGTTCATGACCTTTGATGATGAGAACCCGAGCTCCATTTACAACTGCGTGCAAAGAGCGCGCGAGAATGCGAGAAGCATTCGTGAAAATATTTCCACTCCGATGTGGGAAGTTTTGAATGAATTCTACCTATTCATCAAAGACTATCGCAAACAGTATTTGGAGCATCCCGAGAGCAGGGGAGAAGGACTTTCTTTAGGTCTATCCGAATTTTTAAGTTATGTGAGAAAGAGTTGCCAGACTTTTTACGGAACTTCGGATTCCACGATTTCCCATGATGAGGTTTGGAGTTTTTCCTTATTGGGAAGATTTTTGGAAAGAGCCGACAAAACGACCAGGATTCTGGATATGAAGTATTTCATATTGCTTCCTTCAATTCAGGACGTAGGTTCCACCTTAGATCTGTTACAGTGGATGTCTTTACTCAAGTCAACATCAGCACATGAAATGTACAATCGTAAGTACAAAAAAGTACATCCTATCGAAATTGCTGAATTTTTAGTTTTAGATCCTGCATTTCCAAGATCCATCGTGTTTTGTTTGCATGAGATAGAAGAGAGTTTGGAAAAGGTTTCCGGAAACAAAGAAGGATTGCCCCGCAATTTGGCGCAAGATGCGGTGACTACTTATTTGAACAGACTGAGATCGGAAAACGTACATTCTGTTTTTGACAAAGGTTTACATGAGTATTTGGATGATATCCAAATCGAATTGAATCGTATCGGAGCCAAAATCCTAGAGAGATTTTTTAAAAGCTAAAACTATGAGTATAAGAGTCGCACTAACACATATCACAACGTACAATTATGACAAACGGATCGAATTATCCCCGCATGTGATTCGTTTAAGACCGGCACCGCATACGAAGAACAATATTGTTTCGTATTCGTTGAATATCCTACCGGAAGAAAAGTTTCTAAACTGGCAACAAGATCCATTCGGAAATTATCTCGCAAGACTCGTATTCAACGAAAAAACGAATATTTTCCAGGTCGCTGTGGATCTGGTTGTGGATATGAAAGTGATCAATCCATTCGACTTTTTTGTCGAAGAAAAAGCGGAAAAAGTACCTTTCGAATACGATCGGATTTTAAAAAAGGAATTAGCTCCTTATTTAAAACCGAAAAAACCTACAAAACTTTTGGACGATTATTTAAAAACAATTGATAAAACACCTCGCAGAACCATTGATTTTCTCGTTGGTTTAAATCAGAAAGTATATACTGACATCGGTTATATCATTCGAATGGAACCTGGCGTACAGGCTCCCGAAGACACTCTGAAAAAAAGAATGGGTTCTTGTCGGGACAGTTCCTATTTGCTAGTTCAGCTTTTACGTAATCTTGGTTTGGCGGCACGATTTGTTTCAGGCTATTTGATTCAGCTGAAAGCAGATGTAAAATCTTTGGACGGGCCGTCAGGCGCCGAACAGGATTTTACTGATTTGCATGCTTGGGCGGAAGTATATTTACCCGGCGCGGGTTGGGTGGGGCTTGATCCTACATCTGGACTTTTTACGGGAGAAGGGCATATCCCACTTGCAGCGACTCCTGAACCCGAATCGGCAGGTCCTATCTCCGGTGCCGCCGAACGTGCGAAAACGGAATTTTCCTTTCATATGGGTGTGGAAAGGATCAAAGAAACTCCGAGAGTGACGCTTCCTTATGCGGAAGAAGATTGGAAACGGATTCAAAACTTAGGTGAGTCGATTGACAAAAGAATCAAAAAAAATGACATTCGTTTGACGATAGGTGGTGAGCCTACCTTTGTTTCTACGGAAAACAAAGATGCTCCCGAATGGAATTTTGACGCACTGGGTTTTGAAAAATATTCCCGTTCCGAACAATTGATGAAACGTTTGAAAAGTCATTATGCAAAAGGCGGAGTGATTCAATACGGACAAGGGAAATGGTATCCGGGAGAACCGCTTCCCCGTTGGGCGATGATTGCCTATTGGAGATTGGACGGAGAAAAAATCTGGGAATCTGAACATTTACTTGCTGACGACCGCTATGTTGGATCAAGTACAACGAATGATGCCCGCAGATTTTCAAGCGTTCTCGCTGAAAATTTGAGACTGTCCCAAGATACGATTCATCCGAGCTATGAGGACAATTTGTATTATCTTTGGCAAGAAGGTAGTTTGCCAGACGCTGAAGAAGATTTATTAAAAGACTTGGATCAGTACAATAAACTGGAACGCCAAAGGATTCTTTCTTTGTTGGAAAAAGGAATCAACCGGGAAGTCGGTTATATGATTCCGTTGGAATACAATGCATTCGATCACAATTGGGTGAGTCAAAAATGGAATTTTAAAAGAAAAAAATTATATCTGGTTCCAGGAGATTCTGCCATGGGATACAGACTTCCTCTCAATTCTTTGACAGGTTCGAAAGTATATCCTTATCAGGAAGATCCTGCATTCATTAGGCCTCCACTTCCCAAAAGAAAAGATCTGGAACAAGTCCGCGCCGCAAAAGCAATGGATGCTTCGTATAATGTACCTTATACGGATTATACCAGAACTGCGATTTGCATCGAGCCTAGAAATGGAAATCTTCGTGTTTTTCTACCTCCTGTGTCCACATTGGAAGGTTGGTTGGATCTGATCTTACAAATTGAAAAAACTGCGGAAATGACAGATTTACCGATCGTATTGGAAGGATACGAAGCTCCTGTTGATTCGAGACTCAATCGTTTCAAAATCACACCCGACCCCGGTGTAATCGAAGTTAACATGCACCCGTCTTATAATTTCGGAGAGATTGTAGAAAAAACAAAAACTCTCTATGAGGAAGCGGAACAGATCAAATTGACCGCCGAAAAATTTATGTTAGACGGTAGGCATTCCGGAACCGGCGGAGGAAATCATATCACTGTCGGAGGAGCATCTGTTCAAGACAGTCCGTTCTTACGCAAGCCGAGTCTGCTCCGAAGTATGATTGCTTTTTGGCAGAATCATCCGGGACTATCGTATTTGTTTTCCGGTCTTTTTATCGGTCCTACGTCCCAGTCTCCGCGCATTGATGAAGCGCGTAACGACAGTTTGCATGAATTGAAAATCGCATTCCAGCAAATTGACTCGAGCCGGTTTACACCTCCCTGGTTGATCGATAGATTGTTTAGAAATATTTTAGTCGATCTCACGGGGAATACCCACAGAACCGAGATTTCTATCGATAAACTTTTTGATCCGGGATCTTATACGGGAAGGCTCGGACTTGTAGAGATGAGAGCCTTTGAAATGCCGCCTCATTACCAAATGAGTGTGGTGCAACAAGCCTTTGTGATGGCAATCTTATGCAAATTTTGGGAGTCGCCTTATTACGGTCAGCCGATCAATTGGGGAACAGAGCTCCATGACAGGTTTATGTTGCCTTACTTTGTTTACAAAGATTTTAAAGAAGTCATTCGCGGTTTACAAAATTCCGGATTTGCATTTATAGAAAAAGACTTTGATCCTTTCTTCGAATTCAGGTTTCCTCAATACGGAGTTTCTTTTCTGGATGGAATGCAGATTGAACTGCGAATGGCATTGGAGCCTTGGAATGTTCTGGGGGAAGAAAATACCTCGCAAGGAACTTCGAGAGGAGTGGATTCCGCTGTGGAAAGGTTGCAAGTAAAAGTGACCGGTTTTCATCCGGATCGTTACGTAATGAGCTGTAATGGATATGAAGTGCCTCTCCAGCCTACGGGATCTACGGGAGAGTACGTAGCGGGTGTCCGATTTAAGGCATGGGCAACAGTCTTCACTTTACATCCACATTTACCTGCGCAACAGTCACTTGTGTTTGACATATATGACAAATGGAATGATAGATCTTTAGGGGGATGCACATACCATGTTTCCCATCCGGGCGGATTGTCTTACGGAAATTTTCCAGTAAATGGATATGAGGCAGAATCCAGAAGGATATCCAGGTTTTGGACCCATGGTCATAAAGTGGGAAAATCCCTTCCTCCGGTTCGGTTGGAGAATAAGGCTTTCCCTTCTACTTTGGATTTAAGATTGGTATAACTAGTATTCATAGATGATGACTCAGGATCCGTACGTACTCACAAATAACTATCGCCCATTGCAAGGCGTCTATGACGAGTTAATGGATGAAGACGGCAATGTTCGTAAAAAATACAAATTCATTGTTAAGTCATTTCAAGAGCTTGGTCCCGGAGAGCTGATCAACCGTAGAAGAGATGCGGATCGTATTTTGCGGGAAAACGGCGTAACATACAATACCTATCAGTCGAATTCTCCCGAGGCAAAAGAAAGACCCTGGAATTTGGATCTGTTTCCTTTGGTGATGGAAAGTGATGAATGGCGTTTGTTAGAAAGGGGCTTGAATCAAAGAGCAGATCTACTCGATAGTTTTTTACGTGACATTTATTCCAAAAGACGGGTGTTATTCGAAAAAAAAATCCCCGCAGAGATATTAATGAACTCTTCGTCTTTCCTTCGCGCTTGCGATGGAATGTACGAATCCAATCATTTTTTAGCAAAAAATCCGGCACTTTTGTTTTTCGTATGCGATATGATTCGCGGAGCCGATGGAAATTTTTATGTATTAAACGACCGGGTACAAGCACCGTCGGGCTCCGGTTATTCGCTCGAAAATAGGATCGTATTATCCCGTATTTTCCCCAGTATGTACAGAGATGCGATGGTACATCGCGTGGCTATTTACTTCCGTTCTCTCCGTAAATCATTAAATCAACTAGCAGGTGTTTCCGGGAGAGAGCCGGTTGTGGTTTTATTAACTCCCGGTCCGGGAAACGAAACTTATTTCGAACATGCATATTTGTCGGGTTACCTGGGTTATACTCTGGTCCAAGGCGAAGACCTGACTGTCAGAAAAAACAAAGTATATATGAAAACGGTGGAAGGATTGCAACAAGTGGATCTGATCCTCAGGCGGGTGGATGATTTGTTTATGGATCCTCTCGAATTGAAAGGAGATTCCCTTTTGGGAGTGCCGGGACTTTTGGAATCAATCCGTTCCGGAAACGTAAAGATCGCAAATCCGATAGGGTCTTCCTTTTTGGAAAACAGAGCATTACTTCCTTTTTATAACGATCTATGTAAATTTTATCTGGGAGAGGATTTGATTCTGCCTATGGCACCAACCTATTGGTTGGGGGACAAGCAACATGAATCCTTGGTTATGCAATCTCCTGAAAAGTACGTTTTCAAAACGGTTTCCAGAGATGATGAAGAAGAGCCGGTTACCTTTCTTGAATTGAGCGGAGAGAGAAAGGATAATTTTTTAACAAAAATAAAACACAATCCTAAACGTTTTATCGCTCAGGAAATGATTGCTTCGGCGACAGTTCCCATACTTTCCGAAAACGGATTCCGCCCGGGTAGGGCGATTATGAGAACATTTGTTACTTCTTCGGATAACGGATATCAGACGATGGCAGGTGGTTTGGTTCGGGTTTCACAGTCTTTGGATGATTTTTTTGTAACCAGTCAAAGAGGAGCTTGGAGCAAGGACTTATGGGTGCTTGCTTCCGAAACCCAAAAAGAAGAAACCCTTCTTGTTCCGAAATCGGATCAGGTTTCCATTTCCAGAAAAAGTTCGGGAGTTCCCAGTCGTGTTGCAGACAGTTTGTTCTGGCTTGCCCGTTATATGGAACGTTCCGAAAACCAGGCCCGTATTTTCAGAGAAGCGACTTTCAAAGTGCTTCAGATCGAAGAGAATTATGAAAAAGAAGCTATATTCAATGTTTTGCGCCTTGTAACGCATGTTACAAATTCATTCCCTGGATTTTTGGGAGATGATGCTGAAGATCTGTTTGCACAACCATTCGGGGAGTTACAAAAATTGGCTTCTGACAAATCTGTAGTCGGCGGCCTTGCTTTTAATATTAAAAGTTTGGTTCAGGCGTCCAAGTCAGTGCGTGATCGGCTTTCCGAGGACATGAAGAAAAACATGCTCAACTTGGAAGACAATCTGATTCAGCAAATTCAAACTTATGATTCCCTGATAGACTTTCTTCATAAAGTGATTCTGAATCTATCATCCCTTACCGGTTTGTCTTTTGAAAATATGAGCCGCGAAGCGGGATGGTATTTCTTGGAACTCGGTCGTCGATTGGAAAGATCCGTAAATCTGATCATTACATTGCAGGGAATGATCCGTTGGGAAGGTTATGATAATAAATCTTCCTTCGAAAACCTGCTCAGTATCAATGATATTCGTATTACATACAATAGACGGTATCGCGGTAGAATCGATCAGGAATCGGTTTTGGACATTTTACTTTTTGATACTACAAACCCGAGATCCTTTGCTTATCAGTTGGAACAGATCAATCTTTGTTTGAAGTATCTTCCCGGAAAAGAAGAAAAACAAACCTATTCGGAAGACAGAGCGGCACTTCAGCTTTATACTGAATTCAAAATGAAAGACATATCTATTCTATTCGGATCTGCGGAACCTCTTACAAACATCACTGTCTGGTTGGAAGAACTGCACAAACATCTAAGACATTTGTCAGATGCGATTACTGCACGTTACTTTAGTTATGCGGAAGAACAAACCCGAATCGGAGATGGAAATGGCTGATTATCGGGTCATTCACAAAACCAAGTATGTGTATGAGGATTTCGTATCCTATTGCCATAACATGGCGCATATGTATCCTTTGACTTCCAGACATCAGGATTGTTTCCGCACTCATGTGACGGTGAATCCGAAACCGATCGTATCTTCCTTTCGAAGGGATTATTTTGGAAACCAGGTTTTTTTATTTTCAGTGGAAGATCCTCATAAGGCATTGGAAGTTACTGTGGAATCCACAATTCGCACACACGCTTCGATGGGATACGATCATTCGAGATCCACGGCTTGGGAGTTGATCTCAAAAATGATAAACGAATCCGGTTTGGAACAGGATATTTCCTCGCTCGAATATTTGCATCCTTCTCCTTTTATCAAGATCAAACCGGAGTTTGGTGAATATGGGAAACAGTTTTTTACACCTGGCAAGCCTGTTTTTTTAGGCGCTCTCGAAATGTCGGAGAGCATATTCAGAAATTTCAAATATGATGTAAAGGCGACTACGATCAATACTCCACCCGAACAAGTATTAGCTGAAAAGAAAGGTGTCTGCCAGGATTTCAGTCATCTCGCTATTTCCAGTCTGAGGTCTTTGGGTATTCCGGCAAGATACGTGAGTGGGTATTTGGAAACACAACCACCTCCGGGCGTTCCGAAACTACAAGGATCGGATGCAACTCATGCTTGGATATCCGTGTATTGTCCCGATATGGGGTGGCAGGATTTTGATCCTACGAATGGAAAATTGATCACGGAAGAATATATCATTACTGCAATCGGAAGAGACTATTCAGATGTATCCCCACTGAAGGGGATTTTATTCGGAGGCGGCAAACATAAGTTAGTTGTAGAAGTGGATGTTTTGCGGGAAGCGATTCTAGAAAAATAGGATCAGATTTCGATTAAATATGATTCCATTCTTCTTCTTTGAATCCTACTAGAACCATTTTGTCAGAAATAACAAAAGGTCTTTTGATCAGGTTTCCGTTTTTGGAAAGTGCTTTCAGAGCTTCTTCTTCGGAAATTTTCGTCAACTTTTCTTTCCAATTTCCTTCTCTATAATCTTTTCCGGAAACATTGAATAGTTTGCGAATGTCACCAATGACTTGTTTTGCTTTCTTTAATTCCGCAATACTGGGCGGAGTTTCCCGGATGGGGAAGGATTCGTAAGCGATTCCTTGCTTTTTTAGAAATCCAAGTGCTTTCCGACAGGTGCTACAGCCGGAATATTCATAAACTTTTAGATTTGAATTTTTCATAAAACCTATTTTCTTACTTACTGGATTCTCTGCATCTGATTCTTAGAACTATGCTCATTGAAGAAAACATTCTTCTCTCCGGTTTTACCACGATGCAGTTGGGTGGAAGTGCAAAGTACTTCACCCGCATCTCCTCTCGGGAAGTTTTGTTGGAAGCCTTAGAATTTGCCAAATCCAAAAGCTTTCCGTATTTCATACTTGGTGGCGGTTCCAATACGATTGTTTCGGATTCCGGATTTTCGGGATTGGTAATCAAAATCGAATCATCAAAGATAGAGATCCTTTCGGAAGATTCCGATTCCGGTCTTGTTACCATTTCCGCAGAAGCGGGTGTGGCTTGGGATGAATTTGTAAAATTTTCCATCGCGCAGGGATTTTCAGGAATCGAATGTTTGTCTGGAATCCCAGGAACTGTAGGAGCGACTCCTATCCAAAATGTCGGCGCCTACGGACAAGAAGTATCTGAAACGATTTTGTCTTTGGTTGCCGTTCATCCTAACGGAGAAACAAAAACATTCTTCAAGGAAGAGTGCGGATTTTCCTATCGGAATAGCAAATTCAAATCGGGGGATCTTAAGGATTGGATTGTTATTTCCGTATTATTTCAGTTTTCAGCAAAGAATCCGATTCAGATCAAATACCCCGAATTGCAAAAAGCATGGGAATCCAAACTTTCACTTTTTTCCCCTTCCGGCCAACCGAAAGACAGGGTCCACGAATTACAAGAGTTACGCGAAATAGTTCTTTCTCTCAGAAGAAAAAAATCAATGGTCATTGATCCCATTGATCCCGATTCCATTTCGGCGGGATCTTTTTTTACAAACCCGATTTTAAACTCTTCTCAATTGCAAAATTTTTTAGAGAGGCTGCAAAGAATGAATTTAAATTTTCCTTCTTTGTTTTTAGAACCTATAGGCAGAACAAAAATTTCAGCGGCATGGCTGATAGAGAATGCCGGTTTTCAAAAAGGATATACTGTCGAAGGAATCGGTATTTCCAAAGCTCATTCTCTTGCTTTGGTCAACAGAGGAGGAAATACAAATCAACTTTTGTCTTTGATGAATCGAATCGTTTCGGAAGTGGAATCAAAATTCGGAATTCATTTGGAAAGAGAACCTGTCCTGCTTGGCTAACCGTGTAAACGAATTTATGACAAAAGTAGAAAATCATAGAAGGTGAATTGGAAAGAATAATTCAATAAATTCTTGACTCATATTAAAAATCGGAACAAAATTTGCCTTAGTTTTTGCCCAAGTCCGTCACCCGATTTTTAACATGAATCTTAGATATTTCGAAAATTCCATTTTACTTATATTCTTTTGTTTCGGCCTTCGCTGTCATTTGGATTTAAACAATGCAGGAGATACGAGATCGGAAGCTTATCGAATGCAATCTTTGCTGCAATGTTTGTTTTCGAACTGTTTTGAAGGTCATCCAGGAAATAATGCCGGCGGAAGTTCTTCTTCCGGCAATTCCGGTGGTTCTGCAGGAGCCGCAGGTTTTACTGTAACAGGTCCGTTTTTATTGGTTGGTACTGCAGCAGGACTGTCCATATCTACGGACGGAGGCAATACTTTTACAAATAAAACGACAGCGAACGGATTGGGAAACGATCTGATCAACGGAATTTCCTTTGTGAACGGAGTCATCTATGCGGCAACTAACTCTGGTTTGTCAATTTCAACCGATGGCGGAAACAGTTTTACCAACCGTGCCTGCGGTCCAGCCACTTTTTGTTTCGGAGTGTACGTTTATAACGGTATCATTTATGTGGCATCTGACTCCGGTTTGGTGATTTCTACGGACGGGGGAAATAGTTTTATCATTAAAACCGCAGCGAACGGATTAGGGAATGATTATTCCTATGGAGTCAGTGTCGATAGTACGGGAAACATATACGTGGGAACTGATGGCGGCTTGTCGATTTCTACCAACGGTGGAACAAGCTTTGTAAATAAAACTACGGCAAACGGATTGGGAATTAATACGGTATACGGGGTTTATGAAAAAAATCCGAATGTATACGCTTCCACTCCTTCGGGTATAGCAGTTTCGATTGATAGTGGAACGAGTTTTTCAAATAAAACCACAGTGAACGGATTGCCAATCAATAATACCAACGGAGCATACTTGGCAAATACAACGCTTTATGTTGCTACAGGAGGCGGTGTTGCCATATCCACGGACAACGGAAGTTCATTTACCAATAATACAAACGGACTGGTAAACACTGCTGTCAGCGAAGTTTTTGCCTTGGGATCAAAAGTGTTTGCGGCAACCGGTGGGGGACTCGGAATTTCTACCGATGGGGGAGTGAATTATGTTAATAAAACAACTGCTAACGGATTGGGACACAATAGCATCTATTGGGTCTACTATCAGGAATAACCGAATGTTTCTTTCCATGTTTTGTGGGAACGAATCAATTCCAATGCTTCTCCGATTCTTTTTTTTCCAATCTCGGTATGATTCCATACATTCAGTCCGGAAGGATGGGGCAAAGCGATCCAATCAAAGGTAACGCCGAACCATTCTTTTTTTTGGATGGTTCCTACTATGTCTTCCAATTTGAATTTTTCGGTGCCAATGAGTTCTGCGATTGCCAATTTCCCGATGGGCAAAATCAGTTTCGGTTTATGAAATTGAATTTCAAATCCGAGCCAAGGCCTGCAATTTTCTATTTCGGGTTTGGAAGGTTTTCTATCACCCGATTTTGCTTTGCCCGGAAAACACCGACAAACAGCTGCCATGTTGACTTTTTTGCGATAAACATCTTCCTCCACACCTATGCGGGAAAACCATTGGAACAGAGTTTTTCCTGCGGTATAAGCGAAAGGTCTTCCCAATCTTTCCTCATGGACTCCGGGCGCCTGGCCGATGCTAATGATTTTTGTTTTAGGAATGCAACCATGGACAGGCTTTCCCTGCATGTCGGGGCATTTGCGACAGTCTAAAAGAGTGTGAATGTGTTCGTTTAGGGTTAACATTCTCTAAAAAAGATTTGGTGTTTATAGATACTAAGCACAGAGTGTTTTCGAAGAAGGTCTTATGACTACAAAAAAAAACCGAATTTTTATTCTTTCTCTGATCGGGCTTGCTTTCCTTTTCGTGACCGCAGTCATATCTGTTTTCGTGATCGATGAAATAAAAGGAGGCGCGGTAGGAGACGGTCAAAACAAATTCGACCTGATCATTGATGCAGGAGAACCTTCTTCCGCCGTTGTCAAAGAGCTCTCCCAATCGGGGATGATCAAATCTTCCGTCTATTTTAATTATCTAATCAAATTTACCCGCGCTGGAAACAAAATCAAACAAGGCGTTTACGAAATCAACGACGGGATGAGTTCCCGAAAGATATTGGATGTAATCATTTCGGGGAAGGTAAAACTCATTACCTTTACAGTTCCAGAAGGATATAACAACCGTCAGATTGGAGATTTGCTTGTTTCCAAAAAACTGACAAAGTCCAGAGAAGAATTTCTGACAGCAGCATCTAACCAGGCTTTGTTGGACAAGCACAAAATCCCCGCAAAAACCACGGAAGGATATTTGTTTCCCGAAACATATTCCGTTCCTATCAATTTTCCGCCTGATCGGATTGCGGATATGATGATCAAAAGGTTTTTTAAAAAATTGGAAACCATTCCTGAAGCAAAAGGAATCAACTCCGCCGCATTGCATGCGAAGGTGGTTCTCGCTTCCATTGTGGAAAGGGAAGCTGTTCGTAAAGAAGAAAGACCGATGATGGCCGGAGTGTTTCTCACTCGCATTGATAAAAATATCAATCTGGAATCCTGCGCTACTATCCAGTATCTGTTTGATAAACCGAAAAAAAGACTTTTTGATTCCGATTTGAAAATCATTTCTCCGTATAACACCTACATTAACGGAGGTTGGCCTCCCGGTCCTATTTCCAACCCGGGACTTCCTGCGTTGATTGCCGCATTCAAGCCGGAAAAATCCGACAAATTGTTTTTCCTTTTGAAACCGGACGGGTCTCATTATTTTTCCGCCACTTTCAAAGAACATTTGGAAGCCAAAAAGAAATACATAGACGCGTTTTATCAATAATGAACGAAGATATCATCGGTCTCAATGTGGTTATCGGATCCGTATCACAAGAGTTAATTGATGTTCAGAAATCCCTCGACCGTTACCGCGAAAAACAAGCTCGTAAGGAAGCCGTCGACGACGAAGCCGCCGTATTCGTTCAAAAAGCCGAACTCGTGATTGAAAAGGCGGAGCGGGGCGACCTGGTTCTCACAGAAGATCAAAAAAGAAGAATCAAAAGCAATTTAATAAAGATTTTAAACAAAATCAACTAACCTCAGAATCATTTAATAAAGGTTTGGCGTCCTCCCTGCGGGATCGGGCTGCTGCGGGCTCGCGGATTTCCGCTCGGTCGCTTTCCGCGACCAAGCCCTTCACATCCCTGGCCGGAATCCAACGAAAAGTAAGATATAATCTATATTAGCTGGCACCATGCGGCAAAAAGGCGAATATATTTGAAGAAAATTTCTGATCGGGAAGGTTTTGCTTGCGGTAGCGGTGAAGATGTGTTAGAGGGAACGTATTGGGTGGCTTTGTGGTTTCACCCCACCCAGGAGATCAGCTTTGCTGATGATCCTTCGGATATTTCTCGCTTCAATTGGCGCGAGGGAGGGGCGGCGAGATCCGTCCTAAACCAAGAACCCGTCCCCCACTTTTTTCCGAAAATGATGCAAATAACTTTAAACCAAGCCTATTCATCTGGTAACCGTTAGTTGGTTATAAAATATACCTCTCTCAAAACTGAAATACATTCATATTCAATTTTTCAAAGATTTTAAAAAGTCCTGTCAAATGTTGCTATTTGCGATCCTAGAGATTGACTTGCTGCAGCTAAAACAGCATCTCCATAATCTTTTACATGCTTTGGCTAAAGTTGAAAAATCAATTCCGGGTAATAAGCAGATTCATAATTCACGCCTGGGTTTTCCAAAAGATCTTTAATAATTTGATTGATGTCTTTTTGAACGTTCTTCCCATGCTTTTTTGATATCGGATTTAATATCGATCGAACCGGTGTTCAGATACCCTTTGTATTTTAAGAAAGGTTTTTTGGCAGATTCGATATGAATCCCTGATTTCTTTCGGAATCGTAATCTGGTATTTTGAAGTAATTTTAGACCTTAATTTTATTCCCTTATAATAATATAAAACATATGAAGAAGTAAGTTCGAAAATTCACCATTGATAATTATTTTCTTCCAAATCTAAGATAAATTTTTCTCGCGGAGGCGAAGGCAGGATGCCGAAGCTCGCCCGTTGTGACAGGACGTCATACAGGCAGGAGCGTGGAACATTTATCTTTTTACGAAACCTTCACCTGCCTGTCATGTTTTTGTAACAGAAAAGATGCATATTGGAATCCGAGCTAGGGGGAAATACGTTCGTTTTCCCATACGGGAATACCCGCTGGCTTGCAAATTCGATTTATTCGAAAGAGGATTAACATGAATCAATTATTAAAAAAAGGAGTAGTGTTGGCAACCATCAGCTTGTTTGCTTTCGCTGCGACCAATTGTAAACCGAAAGAAAAAGATGACAACCTAGGGTTGTTGCTTGCTGCTTTATACTTAAGCCAAGGATACGAGGCGACCGTTACTTTGACTGCAACTCTTGCCGACGCAAGCAGTATTGCAACCAGAGATGGTAAAGTAACGATCACGAATGGAACAACAAACACATTGACAGACGGACAAGGAACCGTTTCCGACTTTACTGCTTGCCAAACTGCTACAGCGTTAAGTGTAGGAAGCCCGGGAACCGGACTAGACGGAGAATTTGTTCTTAACTTCAAAGTGAACCAATCCACCGGAAACTATACGTTGACTGCTGTGGGATCCACTGGAGCTAACAACGCAACTACGGGTGCTTGTGATTTGATCGCCGCATTAGATGCTTCTACCTATACAGAAGCAATCGGAACCGCATCAATGGATGTAAACATCAATGCTGCGGACCTTACGAACACAAACCAAGTGGCAATCACTGCAAATGGTTTCAAAATCACTGTAAAATCAGTAACTGTAGTGATCAAAGGTCAATACAACTTGGTTTCCCCTACGGTTGGAGAAAATATTTGTGATGGTAAGAATGTATCCGGATCACCTGAAGTGCTCAGTGGAGACATTACTACTACGAAAACTATTTCCAATTCTGCGATTTTAAGCGGAACTGTTACTGTTAAGAACGGTGGAAAATTAGTTGTTTCTCCTGGTGCTACGATCTTTGGTAACCGCGGATCTTCTCTCTTTATCCAAGACAATGGAACTTTGGATGCACAAGGTACAGCTGCTAGTCCAATCTGTTTCACTTCTTCACAAAATCCGGGATCCAGATATCCGAGCGACTGGGGTGGTATTGTGATCATTGGAAACGGAATTCCTACAAGAACTTCCAACACGGAAGGTACAACCCCTCAATCTTATCCAAGAACTCTCAGCTCAACTGCTACTTTGAAGTACGTGATTGTTGAGTTCGCTGGAAATGAGGTAGCTCCTGGGGATGAATTGAATGGTATCTCTTCCTATGCAGTGACAAATAGCTCAAATTACAGTTATGTGCAAATTCACCGTGGATTGGATGATTCATTTGAGTGGTGGGGCGGAACTGTTACTGGAGACCACTTATTATCAACGGGTGGATTGGATGATGACTTTGATATGGATGAAGGATTTACTGGAACACTCAATACTTTAATTGGTGTTAAATACCCAAGTGCTTGCGGTGGTTCTGCTTCTACGGACCCACATGGTATGGAAATGGACGGATCTCATAGCCTTGGAGTTGCTCCGGTTCTAGCAGGATCAACTTACACCAACCCAGGTGTGTCTAACTTTACTCTGATCGGATCGGAAGTTTCCGGTGGATGGGGACAAAGATATAGAGAAGGCATGGTCGGAACTTTTTCGAACGGATTGGTTTACGGTTTTGCTGCTGGTAATTTCCTTTGCAATACCAACGCAGGTGGTGGCGCTGCCACAAATCCTACTGGTAGTAATCTTTTGGGCCAAAGTGGAAAAACTAATACTGTCGGCCCATGTGCGAGCTTAGGCCCTGTAAGTACTCTTACTGCAACTCCGATCACTTCCCTTGGAAACATTGCTGGAACAGATTGTGGATTCTCTGCAACTAAACCTGATTTTACAACTATTTCCGGACTTGCCGCCACAGGTGGTGGTGCTTCCGGTAACAAATGGTGGGACTCTTGGACGGTTTACCGCGCAAGATAATCTTCCAATCAATTTGATGGAACTTAAAAGACCCTGGCTTTTCGCTAGGGTCTTTTTATTTTAAACTTATGAAAAAAATCTTACTTATTACGACCTTATCACTTTTAGCCTTCCAATGCGAATCCAAACAGGATTGGCGTGCAGAATTGGAAAAAGCAAACAAACAAGAAGAACTTCGAATGGCTGAGTCAAGGGCAAAGATCCAGGCAAATATAAAAGGTTCCTATAAAATAGAAAATGGCTTTTCCTCTAAAGAAGAGGCGCTGATCGCTTTTTTAAAAGAAGTACAAGCTGGCTCAAAATCAAATTATAAATCTATTTTTACTCCTCTCGAACAAGAGACGGTTGTATTTCCCAATACACTGGGATCCGGAACTTCTTTAGATAGTACTCCCTTGGAAGATTACAAAAAATTGATCCAAAGTCGACAAGACCAGGGAATTGAACGTTTACGAGAGGTTTTAAAAGGAAATCGACTCTCAATCAAAGATGTGATTTGGGAAACTCCCAGAACTTATAAAAAGATCGTTGGTCACAAACCCGGTTCCTTGGAGGTTTTGGTAAATGGAAAACCGATGAACATAGATCAGATTAAGATGATCTTTGAAGTGAATGGAAAGTTCAAAGTTGGTGTTGTCGCTCCCTGAACTTTTATTACATTTTCATTACAATAAATTAAACGAACTGTAATGTTTCTCTCCTCCTTTACATTTACTCGAAACACATTCACTAAATCTTTGTAACAAATAAAAAACAAGATAGTCTATATGAAAAATGTTATTCTCTCAATCATCATAATTCTTCTTTTTCCTATTACTTTGTTCGCACAAGGCGCAGGTAATTTGAGGGGAACCATCATTGATTCCGAAAATGGGGAAGCGGTATTCGGAGCGACCATTGTAGTTCGTTCTGAAAAGAAATTTGCGAAAACCGACTTTGACGGAAAATACGATCTTTCCCTGCCACCCGGAAGTTACGAGGTGGAATACCAAATGTACGGTTATGCTCCTCAAAAACGAACCATCAATATAATTGCAGGCAAGACTCAGTCCATGAATGTCACTTTCGGAGCACAAACTCTCGAAACCGTAGAAGTCAAAGACAGAGCGATTAACAATACGGAAGCTTCCATGCTTGCGTTACAAAGAAAATCAGCCACGGTATCGGACGGGATTTCGCAGGAAGCGATCAAAAAATCTCCCGACTCTTCCGCAGGAGATGTGGTTCGTCGTGTAACTGGTATTACACTGATAGGCGGAAAGTATGTATTTGTTCGTGGATTGGGAGAACGTTACTCCAATACTCTATTGAACGATTCCATTATTCCTTCCACAGAGCCGGACAAAAGAGTGGTTCCTCTGGATATTTTTCCTGCAGGTCTCATCAAAAATATCCGGGTCATCAAAACATTCCAACCGGAAGACATCGGAGAATTTTCCGGTGGTTTGGTGAAAATCGAAACTCAAGAGTATCCTGATCAGTTTCAAATGAGTCTTTCGTTAGGTGTAGGAAGAAATATGAACACCACAGGAAAGGAATTCAAAACTTTCAACGGTGGAGATTTTCTTGGTCGGGCAAATCCTGATATGCAGATGCCTAAAATCATCAGCGGTTTGCCGAATGAAGTAGTTTATGAACCTGGAAACCGTTTTGGTGGTTTGCCTGCCACGTTAACAAACATTACTCCTGTTTTTTTCAACGGTCAATGGACTCCTAAAACCGAAACGGGATCTTATGATAAAAACTTTAGTTTTTCCATAGGTAATACTTTTAAAATAACCGAGTCAGGACAAAGACTGGGGGTTTTAGTCGGTATCACAAGAAGTGAAGAGTATCGCTTCAGAGAAGAAAAATCAAGAAGATACAATCCTTCCAACCCTGTCAATTCCCAAGTGAAAGAAACGACTCAGTTGAATAAAGTCCAAGAACAAGATGCGGATATTTACAATAAGGAAACTAACTTCGGTTCCAACGTAAACTTAGCTTATGAATTTACAAAAGGTCAATCAATCCATTTCAAAAACCTCTATACCATCAACTCGGATACGAATGTAAGACAGTCCAGTGGTGTGAACTACATTGACAACTTCCAATTCTTAGCAGATACAAATACATTCACTTCCCGTTCTCTCTTGAATAGTACGTTTGGTGGAGACCATGCGATCCAATTGGGAACTATGGCAAGACCTCATAAATTGGATTGGAACTTATCTTTTTCCGAAGCAACCAGGGATGAACCGAACTTAACCCAACAAGTTTGGAGAAGATCGGATCCTCCTTCGTCTCCTACACAAGCTTATTTGCGATTGGGAAATAACCCGGACGGATCCAGATTTTTCTCCGTGTCCAAAGACCAAGTCAAACAAATCAATGTGAAATATGAAATTCCTTTCGAGCAGTGGAACGGTTTAAAATCTTCATTGAAAGTCGGTGGTCTTGCGATGGATCGTTATAAAGACTTCCGCTTCAGAGAGTTTGGTGTTAAATACAATTCCGCGATAGGAAACAACATCGCTGACTATTGGCCGGCTCCGGGTGAACTTACTTATAATGCTTCCGAGTTTCTTGTTACAAGAGACAATCCTTCCGGTAAAAAAACTTTCTCCGAAAGACAAATTGAACCTAACGCATACGATGCGATGCAGAAATTACAAGCGTCTTTTGCACAGTTTGACTTGCCTTTGATGCCTAAATTGAGATTCGTCGGAGGGGTTCGTTTTGAAGACAGCTACCAAAAGGTAAAAACCTTCCGATTGAGAGACAGCTCTTCTATTGCCAATTTGGATTATGGCTGCGGTGATACGAATAATGAAGATGTAAGAGTCGCTCTCGTAAATAGCAATATATGCAGACAAGACAATAATGGTGTAGGTGAGATCCGAACTAAGGACAGACTGCCATCTGCCAACTTCGTTTATGAGGTTCACAAAGATATGAACCTTCGTTTGGGTTATACGCAAACCATCACTCGTCCCGATCTGAGAGAATTGTCTCCTTTCGGATTCACTCCTTACTTCGGTGCCGATCGTATTTTCGGTAATCCTAACTTAAATAGAACTTATATTCACAACTATGACCTTCGTTGGGAATACTATCTGACTCAACTTGATTATATTGGAGTCGGAGTTTTCTACAAACAGATGTCAGATCCGATTGAGATGATCGGTCGTCCAGTGGCAGGTTCCATTTCCGCTCAGTTCACTTACACAAATGCGCAACAAGCATATATCCGAGGAATCGAGTTTGATTATAGAAAGGAATTTTTGGATCGTTTCCGATTTGAAACCAACTTCTTTTTTATCAAATCCAGAGTCGATGTTTTGCCTTGGAGCACTTACGCACTTGCAAAGATGGGTCTTTTGGATTCGAACAACCGTGCCTTCACATATGACCCTACAAACTTATCCCGTGCACTCCAAGGTCAATCCGACTTCGTTTATAATCTAAAATTCGATTGGTTTATCACTCAAAAGAAAAACCAAACCATCGGAGTTTATTATAACTATTTTGGAAATCGTATCTACGCAGTGGGTGCCAACGGAACCCCGGATGCGATTGAAAGGGGTGTCGGTCTAACGGATATTGTTTATTCTTACAAACATGACGAACGTTTGGATCTGAAAGCAGCGGCAAAAAATATCATGGACACTCGATTCAAAGTTTATCAAAGATCCGAACTAACGGGCCAGGATGAACTCTTTCTTTCTTATAGAATGGGTGTAACATTCACCGTTGCGGCAACGTATAAGTTTAACTAAACAACAATTTTATCCAAGAGGAATGATTTCCTCTTGGGATACTTTTTTCTCATTCCTTTAGATCGTATTCCTTCTGTTATCCCTCATTTTCCCTGATCGGTATTTACTATAATCGGCAAACCGTCTTTCCCATTCGGGACAAAGATCAATTTATTATTAGGGTTGTCCAAAGCTTTCCATTGAATGTATTTGGGTGTCAAAGATTCTCCGATTGCTTTCTGTGCTTTGGCCTGTGCTTCTGCTTCAATCAAAATGGCTTTTGCTTTTCCTTCCGCAGCGATGGCTTGGATCTCCGCATCTCTTTTCGCAATATTGATTTCAAACTTCATCTGTTCCTGTTCTTGCTGTTTGGTGAGTTTTGTTTCAATCGCTTTCAGGATGGAAGGACTGTATTCCACGTCGTCAATAATGACATCATCTATATCGACATGTTTATCCTTTAGTTTTTCCTGTAAGGATTTTTTGATTTGAATGGAAACATTCGGCGTTTCTTTGGAAATGGAAACCATGTTATATGCCGATAAAATATTTCTGATAGCGGTTCTGAATTGGGGTTTTACCACCTTATCATAGTAATCCGTTCCGATTTCCATTTGCAATTCATAAAGTTCTAGTTCTTTGGCGCGGATGATCAATTCTGCGGTAACGTTAATCGTTAGGTCATCTCTTGTTAAAACTTCCACTTTTTCCTGATAGGATCTCCATTGGATGGAGTAAATATAAACACTGTTCCAGGGAAGATAAAACTGAACTCTGGATTCTAGCGGTTTTTTGCCAAGGCCTGTAGCGTAAGGCCTCCACATCAATCCCACTTCTCCGGGATCTATAATTGTAATGCAACTCGTCTGAATTAGGATCAGAGACAGAGCTACTAGTTTAAAAAATTGTCGACACAACATATATTTTTACCTATCCTAAAGGAATGAGACTTTCTTTTATTTTGGACAGCCTAATTTCTATTTCACGCCTTTTATTATTCTCTTTTTTGCTCTTAGGACAACAAAATTGTTTGGAAGATGAAAATGTGAAGCGTCCGGGTCCAAGCCTAGAGGCTCGTTTTTTTCATGCAGTTCATGACAGCAACGAAGAGCGGATAGAAGCTTGTTTGAAAGAAGGAATTAACATAGATAAAAAAGATTCTTTGGGAAATTCCGCGATCATACTTGCTGCGGACAAAGAAGACAAGTCACTCGTTCAATTTTTAATTGGAAAAGGGGCAAATGTAAATTTAAGAAATATTGCCGGAGAGACTGCGGTTTTTCGTTCCGTTTTCCGGGGAAATATGGAAATTCTAAAGCTCTTGGTTTCTGCTGGAGCGGAACATAAAATCAAAAATGCAGAAGGATTGAGTGCGATGGATTTGGCGGAAGATAGAGGTGAAGAAAAGATTCTACTTTACTTGAAAAAGCTTTAATTGCAAAAATTGATCATTCTAGCAAGAAATTTCTTTCAGGAATGATCATGAAAAAATTCTCCCTACTTCTCCTTATTTTAACTTTACCCATTAGTTCTTTGTTAGCTGATCCTATCACTGATTCTTACCAACTGGAAGCCAAAAGAGATTACGCCAAGGCTTTGGATCTTTTGGAAAATCTTAGCAAAGAAAATCCCGGAGATTATTTTTTACAACTTAGAACCGGTTGGGTTGCCCTTTTGAAAGGTGATTATACAAAATCCAGTTCCTATTATCAAAAAGCTACTTTGATCGAACCGAATGCAATTGAACCCAGATTGGGTAGCATTCGTGCCAATCTTGCACTCGGCCAACACAAACAGGTTGAGGTAATATGCAAAACGGTTCTCAAGCAGGATAGTAAGAACTATTTTGCCCGCAGTACACTTGCTTATTCCTATTATGTGATGGCAAATTTCAAAGAAGCGGAAAAGTATTATGAATCCATTGTAGATGATTATCCTGCCGATACCGAGATGCTGATCGGTCTTGGTTGGTCCCACCTAAAACAGGGAAAAAAAGCAAAAGCCAAAGAAGTATTTGCTTTTCTTACAAAAATCATTCCGAACGAGGAGAGAGTGAGTTCCGGCGCATACTATGCGAACAATTAAAATCTTCGTTTTATTCCTATTTATAGCAGGCTGCAGCGAGAAGAATTTAGATTCAAACAGAATTCGACTGGGAGTTCCTCCTCAGTCGGGATTTTCTCCCGTTTTTATCGCTTCGGAAAAAGGATTTTTCAAAAAACAGGGATTAAACGTTGATTTGGTGATCAGCGACAATGCAGCGAATCTCTATTTGGAAAAAAAAGTAGATGCTATCTGTTCCGGTTTAACGGAATCCATTTTGTTTTTTTCGGAAGGTCATCCCACACAAATCATCTATCGTTTCAGCTATTCCCTTTCGAATGATTTGATCGTATCATCGCCAAAAATCAAAACGATCGCGGAGCTTAGTGGCAAAACAATTGGATTCAGCGGAGTCAATACTTCCTCTCATATCTTCGTTATGCAGTTGTTAAATAAGAATGGAATCAAGGAAGGGGAATATTTGTCTTCGAATCTTCCTTTTTCCAAAGTCTGGGAAGAGTTGCAGAAAGGCAATATCCAGGCAGGCCATATTCGGGGAATGGATGTTGCTGAAATCGGGAAACAAGGATTTAACATCATCGGTAGATCTGCGGACGTGCCCGATTTACTTTCCGATACTTTAAGCGTCGATAGCAAATACTTAAAGAATCATTCTGCCTCCATCCAAAAGCTCGTTTTTGCCATTTCGGAAGCAAGAGAATTTTATTATAAGAATCGCGAAGAAAGTTTATCCATCCTTTCCAAACAAATTTCAAAATCGGACGCTGAGATTTCAGAAGAATTGAAGTCCGTTCGATTTTTAACATTAAAAGAAAATAGCCAATCTTTGTTAAACCCTGATTCGAAAGCTGTGCAAACTTTTTATCCCGGAGGAGGAGGTTCCGGTTTTCCGCAAGGTCAAACTGGTTCCATGATGAATTTCAGTTCCATGGAAAAGAGAGGAGCTCTTTTCATCGCAGGAGAATCAATCATCGAGTTCCTAAGGGAACGGGGACAATTGTACCGAATTCCCGATCTGAAAAATATTTTTGATGATCGTTTTGTTCAAGATAAAGAACCCAAATGAAACTTTCCCATAAATTATTTTTAGTATATCTGTCTTTTACTTTAGCAATCCTTCTGCCTATCGGGATCTTTATTTACTTTTCCGCAATCAGCTTGGTGGAAAAACAAATTCAATCTTCTTTGAATGAAAAAGCAAAACATATGTTAGATAAAATGGATCGTGTTTTGTTTGAACGTTATTCTGATATGCAGACAATTGTTTCCGATCCTATCTTTACTAAAAACAATTTTAATGCTCCCGAAATCACGCAAAAACTTATCTCTTATCGCAACCAACGAAAAGTATATATTTCTCTGTCTTATTACGATAAAAATTGCATTCGAAGAGCGGATACGATCGGATTTTCCATCGGAGAAAAATGTTCGGAATCCTTATGGACCAAAGAAGTTTTTTCAGACAACAAGATCAGCATTGCAAGTGATATTCATTATTCGGAAGAGCTTGGCAAGAAAGTGATTGTTTTTGCCGCCCCCGTTCTTAATGGAACTGGCACCTTGCAAGGAGCAGTTGCCGCTTATATCTCCATCGGAAGATTGCACCAAATCATCAGTAGTGATTTGGAAGAAGAAGAAAATCTATTCATCGATTTGATCGATCATGATTCCCATTTCATATACTCTAATCATGCGGCTTCTCAGGAAAAAACCAATTTCAAAAGAAAAGAAGAAAATATTTTAAGAGAAGATAAGGATACGATCTTTGCCGTTGCCGATGAAGAAGGATTTTTGGATTTTACCGGAAACAGATGGAGCCTTTTTTTGCAGTATCCGAAAGAGAAAGCATTCGAGCCGATCAGACTCATTCGCAATCAAGGTTTGCAAATCGGATTTTTGATTATAATGATTTCTTTTTTTCTGATTTATTATATTTCAAAAAAATCCATCAAACCGCTTCTTGTTTTAAAAAATGCTGCCTTTCGTTTGGGACAAGGTGATCTGCAATTGAGAGTTCCCGTATTATCCAAAGATGAAATCGGAGAATTATCCCATTCGTTTAACAGAATGGCAGACGATCTAAACCGGAGTTTGGATGAATTGGAAAAGCAAAATCTGGAATTGGAAAAACTGGACAAATTGAAAGATGAATTTCTTTCCAATACTTCCCATGAATTGAGAACTCCCTTGAATGGAATCATCGGGATTGCAGAGTCTATGATGGACGGTGCCTCGGGGGAATTGCCGATTCAAGTAAAATCAAATCTGAGAATGATCACTTCCAGCGGGAAACGATTGGCGAGTTTGGTAAATGATATCTTGGATTTTTCCAAACTGAAAAACGGAGAGCTTATTCTTCAGAAAAAAGCGATTGATTTGAAATCTTTGGTAGAGATGGCTTTATTATTAACCTCTCATCTTTCTACAAACAAACAAGTTGCGTTTTTAAATGAGATCCCTGACAATATTCCTCCTGTCTTCGGTGATGAAAACAGACTTCAGCAGATTTTATTGAATTTGATTGGAAACGCTGTAAAATTTACCAACCAGGGACACATCAGTATTTCTATCTTACCGCAAATCGAAGATCAAATGACAATTGTTATATCGGATACCGGAATTGGAATTCCTGAAGATAAATTTTCATCCATATTTCAATCTTTTGAACAGGTAGACGCATCCATTTCCAGAGAGTATGGTGGAACGGGCTTGGGTCTGAGTATCACCAAACAATTAATAGAGTTACAAGGAGGAAAGATATGGCTTTCTTCCTTTTTGGGAAAAGGAAGTCAGTTTTATTTTACCATTCCTGTTTCAAACCTACCCGTGCAGGAAGATTCCGGCCCGTCTCTTTCTCGTTTCCATGAGCTTTCTAATTCCGGGGCAAATATCAAAGAGATATCCCATATTCTTCCAAAGGAACAGATCAATATTTTGATTGTAGATGATGAGCCGGTCAATTTGCAAGTGCTGGAAAATTATCTTAGCCTGGCGCATTACGGAGTTTTAAAGGCGAACAATGGAGAAGAAGCTTTGAGAATTCTTGAAGAGGAAGAAGTAAATCTGGTTCTTTTGGATATTATGATGCCCAAGTTGTCCGGTTATGATGTTTGCAAGACGGTTCGATTGACTCATACAAGCGGTAGTCTTCCCATCATTATGCTGACTGCAAAAAATCTGGTAAACGATCTTGTTTACGGATTTGAATGCGGAGCCAACGACTATATCGCAAAACCGTTTCAAAAAGAAGAATTGCTTACGCGCATTCGAACTCATATTCAAATTTCCACCTTAAACAAGTCATACGGTAGATTTGTTCCCCATGATTATCTTCAATTTCTTTCGAAAGAGAGTATCATAGATGTGAATCTTGGGGACAATGTTGCTACGGAAATGTCGGTTATTTTTTCAGATATCCGATCCTTTGCCACATTATCGGAAGGGATGACCCCTCAGGAAAATTTCAATTTTATTAATGCTTATTTCAAGCGTATCTCTCCGAAGGTAAGGGAATACGGCGGTATCATTGTAAAGTATGTCGGAGATGCGATTATGTCCGTTTATAAAAATGAAACGGAACAAGCGGTGGATTCGGTGATCGCTCAATTGAAGGAATTGGAAATATATAACAAATCCAGGATTCAAAAAGGGTATTTACCGATTAAGACCGGTTATGGGATACATACTGGTTTTATGATGTTGGGTATGATCGGAGAATCTCATCGTATGCAGGGGGATGCATTTTCGGATCATGTAAACCTTGCTTCCCGCTTGGAGGGACTCACCAAACATTACGGTGTGAATGTGATTTTGAGTGCGGATCTGGTGGCAAAAATCCAAGATATCTCCCGTTATTCGATTCGGTATTTGGATCGGGTGCGGGTGAAAGGTAGAAGGCAAGCGATTGAAATTTATGAATTGATGGATGCCGACGAACCGATATTCCGTGATAAGAAAATGAATATGCTAAGTGACTTCAAAAAAGCGATTAACTTTTATATGGCGGGAGATATGAATTCTGCAATAAAAATTTTTGAATCTTTGAGCGGACAAATCCCTGAAGATAAGGTTTTTCAGGTTTATTTGGAACGTTCCAAGGAATTTTCCATCTTTGGAATTCCCGAGGATTGGGATGGGGTTTATGATATGAAGAGTAAATGAATTTGTATTTTTAATGCAAATTCATTTCCAGGATCGCCACAATTTCCTTTTCTATTTTATCAAAACTTTCCAAACTCTGATTGGCTTTTTCTTCGGGAGCTTTTTCATTTTTCTTCATCTCGGTGATTGCATCCACTTGCAGATCTAAAAACAATTCATTGATAGCCAAAGTTCTTTCTGCAAGTTTTTCAGCGATGGACAATGCGATCTCCGGAGAATGATGCAAAAAACCTTCCACTTTATCCAGTTTGATTTCAACCAATTTTGTATCGGTTTTTGTAATCACAGTTGCATTGGAGGGTTTGTTTCGTAAAATCGCTACGTCACCCAAATAATAACCTTCTTCGTTTTCGACTGCGATCGTTTTCCCGTTTTTAACAATATCTAAGGTTCCGCTTACTAAAATATACAAGGCAGTAGGAAAATGATTTTGAGTGAGTATTTGTGTTCCTGCTTTGCACTCGATCATGTAAGGTTTTAAAAGATCTAAATTTAAAACTACGGAAGTAGGTTGAGCTTGTTTTGTTTTTTGGTGCTCTTGGAAACGTTTTACAAGTTCAGGTCGATAAGATTTGTCTAACAAATACGAGAATGTGGAATTCAACTCGGCCAATCGGTCTGCCATCTTGCGAGCCAAAGCTATCGCCATACCGGGGCTATGCGAAAAGAGTCTGACTACATTGGCGGATTCGATTTCTATTACGACTACATCCGTTTCCGTTCTTGTAGTAGCACTTGCGGGAGTTTTAAGCAAGATACCGATTTCTCCGATATAATCGCCGCGTTTTTTGATTTCGGAAACTTTTACACTATGGCGGAATACACTGAGTCGACCGCTTAACAATATGAATAGCGAAGTGGATGTTTGGCCTTGGACGATTAGATCCAGTCCTGCTCGACATGTTCTTTGAAGGGATTGTAATTTACCCCAATCTGTTTGATCGTTCATTCTCTCTTCCTAAAAATGATTTTATACTACTGTCAAGCTTATCTAAAATATCCAAGTGAGACTCAATCTAACACTATCAGATACGGGCTTGTTATTTTGAGAGTCAAGCCAATAATCACGATAGTATTGCACTTGAGCACTCATGCCTTTGTATTTTGCTCCGATAAAGCCGTAACCGCCATTCAACATATCCATTCCGGTGTATACCCAAGCCTCTCCCATCATCGGAGTTCTCGCGCTACCGACTCTTCCTCCGATTCCCGTAAAAAAATATCTGCCTTTATAACCCAACTCCTGTTGGAAAAACCCGTATCCTTTTGATTCCTTCGTTGTTTGGTATGTGGTATACAAAGGGTTCAAAGACAGATAAACGGTTTCATAATCTTTAACAGACATTTGTTGTCCCGTAGCGGTCGAGTTTGAATAGAAACCGTCTAAAAATGGAATATAAAATGCCAAACTTGTCTGTCCTCCTTTGCTTGTAGGATGGGAAATTCCTGTTCCGGAAAATGAAATTGTATAATAATCGGTATAACTGATGCCTGCTTGAGTCGAAGTTCCTCCATCCAGATAAGAAGTATTGGATTGCAAAACATGAGTGGAGGCGAACGTATAAAAATGTTCGGACAGTCTGTAAGTAATTCCTCCGGAATATTTTTGAGTTTGGTAATCTTTTGCGCTTAATAGCTGATCCAAATAATACAGATTAAGTGGAAGTATCAGATAATCTCTAACCGTGGATTGGGGAAGCGCAGCTTTATATTGATTGTAACTAATCAGACTGAGCGGGTCAAATAAATAATTTTGAACACCTGTTGAGGAATTCAAATTCTGAGTTTGTTCCGTGGAAGCGCCGATTCGAAAATTCCAATCGTCATTGGGGCTGTATGTTATATTGATTCCTCCCTTTTGCCCGTTTCCTAAAAAATCAGAACCTCTGAATTGAAATCCAGCTGCTTCAGGAGTGATCGCAATAAATGGCGTTAAACGGGTGTTTGTAATGGAATATTGGATACCAGGATGGTTTGGCAATAATTTGTCCGCTTCTTTGAAAAGAGAAACAGACTCAACGATATTTCCCAAATAATATTCGCAGAGTCCTTTTTTCCAAACGGAATAACCGTCTTTTTCGTGTTCTTTATGCAATGAATTGTAATGATCATAAGCTTCGGAATATTCCTGCATGGTATAATATGCTTCTGCAGTTCGAAGTGTAGCATAATAGTTATTTGGCGAATCCTTTAGGATGGTTGCACCCGTTTCAATACTTTCCTTATATTTTCCCATGGCGAGAAGTGCCCATTGGATTCCGGATAAGGAATCCAAGTTCGGATGAATGCGATAGGATGTTTGATAATCGGTGAGAGCAAAGTCATAATGGCCTAACATCATATTCGCATAACCTTTGTACATCCATGCAACGGAATCGTTCGGGTTTTGTCTGACTAACGTATCTAAAACGAAAGTCGATTTTTGATATTCCGATTTCTCCATCAATTGAATCGCATCTGTGATTGACTCGGCAGATAAGGAAGGTAAAAAAACAATTTCTATCATCAGAAAAACAAAAATTATTTGTTTTTTAAAGTCCATTCTCTTCCCTCCTGATCTTTGATTCGAATTGTACCAGGTGCATTTGTGCCGGGTATCAGTTCCAATTCATATAAAGAGGCATTTGATCTTCCGGTGATTAAGGTATTCAGAATCAATTGAGAATCTTTTTCTATCAGTTTGCCCGTCCATGTATGACCGAATGTATCGCTGAAAGGATTTACCAAATCTTTGATCACTCGCGCGAGAGCAGTTGAAAAATGTTTATAAGAGATCCGATCTTCCCAATGGCTCTGATTCCGAATGAAAGGAACCCGGTATGTGGAAAGATAAAAGAAAAAAAGTCCGGTATGTTTTTTGCCGATGTAATCCAGACAAGTGAATGAATCAACCGATGTAAAAAAATACAATCGGTTGTTGTTGTCATCTTCCAGGTAACGGTTTCCCAATAAATCCAAATGAACTTTCCAATTTTCTAAAACCGTTTTTCGATGATTGTTTGTTAGTTGGACTGAGATCAATCCTCCCGGAGGAAACGTGAAAAAATTTCTAAGATTGAAATCCGTCAGAAGATTGCTGATAGTTTCACCTTCTTTGGGAATCGAATTGAATCGGATCTTTAACCCGGGAACCGTTTCTTCCTGGTAATGAGTGAAAGAGACGGGAACTGTAGGACTACCGATTTCAGGATTGTTTTGAAAATGCAAATGGATATGAGGTTCGGAACTTCTGCCTGAATTTCCGGCGAGACCTATCTTCGCACCGGCAGAAACAATATCTCCTTCTTTCACGGAAATGGAATTCTTTTGCAAATGGGAAATCTGCGAATAGAGAAAGTTTGTATGTTCTATCAGAACCAGATTTCCCCAATTGTTTTCGGTATCTACGGTGCCGGGCGGATTATCTTCAAGATGATGAATCACTTTCACCACTCTGCCTGAAGAAGGGGCAAGCACGGTCAATCCGAACGTATAATAATCATTAAGTGTAGATCCTTTTCCTTTTTTCGTATTTCCACTCTGATCTACGGCAGTAAAATCGAGACTTTCCTTCCAGGAATCCTTATGTGTAAATTTTCCGTCATAACCTTGTGTGACTTTCCACCTGCCTGTAAATGGAAGCCGAATGAGCAGTCCGCTAGATCCGAAACGTTTTCTTCTTGTTTTGTAATAATCCAAATTCTTTTCGGGGGAACCAGGGTGAAAGTCAACTAGTACGAATTTTTCATTTTTCAAAAGCCTGGAAACATAAACGAACAACAGTGTAACAGTTGTAAAAGGAAGTGCAAAAACGGGTATATTGAACTGGACTAAAAAAATTTTTGTAAAAGAAGTAACCAATACACTTACCAATGCGGCAAGTCCCCCCAATACGAATGTCGAAAGATTCGGTATCAGAAAATATCCACCCACGGCAATGGATGTTAGTATATAATTAAAGCCGATATTTCCAAGAGAAAGATCATTCGTATTTCCGCTTAAAGCGGTATGAAAGAGTAACCCGATGGCAAATCCGATTACTGATAAAAAGAAAGAAATCCTACTGGAGATAAACAGTATTACTGCGATGAAAAGCCCTGACCAAGGACTGGTTTGGAAAAATATTCCTCCTAAACTTTTCAGATAATACAATATATAAAAAGGAATTTCAGGAAAGAACTTATCATAAGGAAAAAGATAGGCCTGCTTTTCATTTAGATTTTTATAATCGTAAAATGCCAAGTATAGGATGATACTTACGATTACAAAGGGAATGGATAAAACGGGAAGTCCGTAAAAATAGGAAAGAATGTATTCCAGAGCAAGCGTGATAAAAACCAACAGTACAATCGCTGCAAACAATAATAATATCAAATTTATATCTATGGAATGATACAAACTTACGGATAGTCCTACGAGCAGTCCGTTGAATCCGTACAAACCTTTTTTGATTCTTTCCTGATAAACACCGAGTAACAATGCAGTGGCGTTTGAAAATAAAATTCCCAAAAGTCCTGTGATGGCAGCGTCCAGATTGAAGAGAGTGGAAAAAAATATAGCAAGACCCAGATAAGGGCGACCGCTGAATAAAACGGTAGAGTAAGCGCTTAAAGTGGAAGTAAAAAAAGTGCGAATCAAATTCATGAGTCTACTTCCATTGCGTTGATATCATCGGTTGTTTCCCTTCGTCGTATCTGTTTTACTTGTCCGTTGGTTTGAATGAGCACTACGGCAGGTCTCATTTCTATAAATTGCATCCATTGGGTTACGTTATATGCCCCGACAGGGTGGATGAGCAGACTTTCTCCGCGGGCCATATTGGGAAGAATACAAGTCTCTCTTACGATATCGATATTCATACATAAAGGTCCGTATAAGATCACCTCTTCAAAATCTTTCGAATACTCTTTGATAGGTGATACATTCAAATCATACCAAGTGGAAGTATAAAGCAGATTGACTCCTGCATCCAAAATCAAAGCTCTTTTTCCCGTAGGCAAGGTCTTTGTTCCTACTACTGTACTTGCCAAAAATCCCGACTCATCTACCAGAGCACGACCGGATTCCAGAAATAAGGTAGGCGGTTCTTCCGGTGAAAATGCGTCGTAAAGTGCGGAACAAATCTCTTCCGCATATTGATCGAAAGAAGGAAGTAAAGATGCACCGGATAGATAAATATTTTTCAGTTTATTTGCAGAAACAAACCCGCCTCCTAAATCTATGTACTGCATGGGTTGTCTGAGATCGTCTCTTAGTACTTTATAAAATTTAGAAATTTGAAGGGCTGCTTTTTTATATGCGGACGGTTCCAACATAAAAGTTCCGATATGAGAATGAACGCCTGTTAAATTCAACTTGCCTCCGCTTTCTGCTATTTTTGTTGCAGCCTCCATTGCATGTCCTGATTCCAAATTGAATCCGAACCGACTCCAGGTAGGATAACTTCCCGTATCCATGGAAATGCGAATGGATACATCCACTTTGCGTCCCAATTCATCTGCAATTTTCATTAGATCCTTGACTTCATCCAAATGATCCGCATGAATTCTTGCACCTTCGGAGACTGCGAGTTTCAAAGCTTCATAGGGTTTATAAGGTCCGTTGAATATGATTCTGTTTCCGGGGATTCCGTTCTTTCTCGCTTTTTCATATTCGAAAGCGGAAACCGTTTCCGCCCAAAAACCTTCTTTATGAAATACCTTGCAGATATCGTTCAGATAATTGGTCTTATACGACCAAGTGGGCTGGAACATGGGGTATCTGGATTCGAAAGCCTGTTTGTAAGCTGCGATTTTTTTTCGAATTGTAGTTTCGGAAAAAATAAACAAAGGAGAACCGTATTTGTTCAACAAATCTTCCACAGCCATTCCATCAATGGAAGAAATCGTTTCGGGAGGATGAAAGCCTGCAAATTTATTTGCCGCGCCTAAATGCTGTTTTTTGATGGAAGGGCGTAAGTAAACTTTTTTACTCATGAGAACTTTCCTTTTTTACATCAACTAACTGTCCGTAGACTGTTAATGTTTCTATTTGTTTCATAGGAATGATCTCATCCCAACTGTGCCGCACAAATACCTTGCCGATTTCATAGGAAGAAAAGGAAGGAACTGGTTCCCCCAAAGCCATCTTTACCAGAGCATCCGGTAGATTTTGTCCGGAGGCAGTAGCAAGGTATATCCAAGCGGGAAAACGGGGGTTTATTTCCAGAAGATACATTTTTCCCGTTTTGGTTTCTATAATGAATTCCAGTTCGCATCCTCCGTGCCAACCGATGAACTTTAAGATGGAGGTGGAGATCTTTTTGACTTCTTCATTTCCAATCGTAACTCCTGCCCAAGCCTTTCCTTTATCCGTCAGGAAAAGTTTTTTCATCACTACTCCGCCTATGAGTTCCCCCCGGTTTGCCAAAGCACAGACATTGCATTCTTCCCCTGATATATATTTTTGAACAATAACCGGTACTCCCCATTTCGCAGAGATGGAATAAAAATAACCGGCTGCTTCTTCGTAATTGCGGGCATAAAAAGCTTCGTAAAAAATTCCTTTCATAAACAAAGGAAACCCGATCTCTTCGGTTGCTTGCCGGAGCGAAGTGATGTCTTGGATGGTTCTTGTTTCGGGAAGTAGCACTTCCGTATTTTTTAAGGATTCGTTGAGATAGGTTTTGTCTCTGGTATGCAATTCCTTTTTTCCGGGAAGTACCATTTTGATTCCTATCTGCTTTAACTCATGTTCAATGGAGATATAATTGTCCAATTCCGAATCGAGAGTAGGTATGATGACGTCAATTTGATAATCGGAATGGATTTTTCTGATCCGATCCAAAAGAACCCCAGGTCCCGCATTGGGGTAGGGAAACAAAAAGGAATTTTCCAAAAGATCGGTCATAAAATTCCCAGGTTCCAAAGTTCCATACGCAAAACCTATGAGTCTTGGACGGAGATCGGATTCTTTCAGGGAACGAAGTACGGGAACCCCCGGGCCAGGGCTATCCACAGCATTCATCCCGCTTACGGCAATGAGAGGATGTTTCATTGATACAGGCCGAGTTCCTTTAGGTGAATCATTGTATCGGAATAGTCTCTTTCCAATTCTTCGGCGGCTACTTCATATTCGGCCAACATGGATCTGATGATTTCCTCTTTTGATTTTTCTTGAATGAGGCACCGAACAATAGTTAAAGCAGTTTCATTGAAAATAAACGTATTCCCGGTAGTGGGATCGAAAACAAATCCATTATCACTTAATGCTAGGTTTTTCAGTGAACCGATGCTCATTCCTTTTTCCTGTCGTATTGAAGGTACCAACGGTGCTAAATTGAATCAAAGTCTAAAAGATGACAGTCAATTTTTTGCGAAAACAATGTTCCTCGATGTCCATTCGGTCTGATTTTGCCGTAAAGCGGCACGAGCCAATAGGCTTGGACGAGTCGAATCGGGATTGACAAACAATTAAGAAAGCCTTAATCTTCTGATTCGGATGTCTTCCCTTATTCTTACATTGATCTTCTTTTATATTTTGGGAATCGTTCTAATTCACCGAATCGTTACCAAAGGTAAATTATGATACTCGGTCATTATGCCACTGCATTACTGCCTTACAGTAGATTCAAACAATTCCCTTTTTGGGTTTTTTTGGTAGCGGCTAATGTCCCCGAATTTCTTTGGCTGATACTTGCGTTGACCGGCGTGGAAGTAACAACTCCCTCTTCTTTATTGGATGCTACTTTTCAAGGTCTGAAAGTTCAAATGACCTACAGTCATAATTTAATTCCCGGAATTTTACAAGCATTGGTCTTTGGGGGAGTGGTTTTTGCCGTTTTTCGCAATCGGGGATTTGCGTTATGGTGTGGATTTTTAGTCGTATTGCATATATTATGCGATCTTTTGGTCGGTTTCGAACATCAGATTTTGGATTCGAATTCTCCCGTAGTTTCCTTAAACTCTTATTTGTATTTTCCGCATCTTGCGATTCTATTCGAATTTTTATTCAGCTTGGTTTGTATTTTTTACTATTTCCGGACGGAAAAAAGGTCCGGCAATCCGGTTTCCAAACAAAAAGCAATTCTACTGATTTCAGTGTTCTCTATAGGTATTTTGATGTGGTTACCTTCCGCCACCATTCCCTTAAAGGATTTACTTTCGTTTATTGTTCCTTAAGAGTTCAGTTTGTACGATTCTATGTCGCCGGTTGGGACATAATTTTATAAAATGAGAAAAAATAGAAAATAAATTTACGGTAAAGCCTCAAAAAAAACGTATACATTTATAGATAAGACCTTCGAATCAAAGTTTTCTTTCGTTCGAATTCATGTTAAAATAATCCGATTAATAAATTATTGAATCGAATCATTTCCGTTCAATCAAAGGTATACGACTTCCATGAAAACTAAATTGAGATTTTACTATTTCATTTCATATTTCCTATTCGGATTTGTTCTTCTTTTAGGGAACGGTTTACTATTTCATAATCTTCTTCCGCCCAGTGAACAGTCAATAGCTCTTCCCATGAGTTTGTCTTTCGCTTTTATGACTTTCGCATGTATGGTTTTTGCCTATTATTCGGGAGGCTCTCTTTCCAATACTTTCACTACCATTGAAAACGCGTTTCGGGAAGCAAGCAAAGGCAATTTACAAATTCACATTCCTTATAAGCCCAAAGAGTTACTTGCCGAGTTTTACGAAAATTTTCATAGAATGCTGCAAGGCCAAAGTGAGCTGATCCAACATTTGAGAAATTCCGTGACTCATCTGGCGGACGATTCCGAAAAAATGAAAAGAGTAGTGATTGAGTTTTCATCAAATCTTCAATCCCAATCTTCTGCCACCGAACAAGTGTCAGCCTCTATGGAAGAAATTTCCGGGGCCGCTACTTCTATTTCCAGTTTCTCGGGAGAAAATTCGAACAGTATGTCCAATCTGGTAGACGAAGTGGAAAAACTTTCCGAAGCTATGGACAAAACCGGTTCGAACGTGGAAGGGACTCTTGCTTCTTTCAAACAAATTACTGCAAAAGCCCAAGCGGGAAAAAGTTCCCTTCAGGAGATGAATGCGGCTATGGACAATCTGTCCAATAGTTCCAAAGAAATTACCAAGATGGTAAAGACCATCGCGGATGTGAGCGAGCAGATCAATATGCTTGCGTTAAATGCCGCCATTGAGGCGGCAAGAGCGGGAGATTCCGGAAGAGGATTTGCCGTTGTTGCGGAAGCCGTTTCGAAGCTGGCGGAACGAACTGCGAGTTCGGTAAAAGGTGTAAACGAACTGGTTAAAAAGAATCAAAACGATATGCTGCTCGGTATGGAAAGGATTGAAAAAACAACGGGGCAGATCCAGGAAATCATCGGAACTATTGATATAGTTTCCCATCAAATGGAAGAAGTTCACCAAGCTTCCAATGCTCAAAAAGAATTGAGACAAGCTGTTCTAAAAGAAGCTGATTTTGTTCGCAAACGTTCTGATGAAATCAGATATGCCGTTTCGGAACACAATGCGGCAACAAATGAAGTTGTAACTTCCGTTACATCTATTACCCAGTTGTCGATCAACAATTCGGAAAGTAGCGATTTGCTTACTGCTAACATTTCAGGTATTTCCAATACAGCCAACCAGCTGCGATCCATGGTAGAGCTTTTTAAAACTCTTAGTACAACTAGTACTGCGACTAAATCAAAGATTGGCAGTGAAAGAGACAGCTCCACTCATCACCTCGAATTCCGTTCCAATATAGGTAGTCTTTATTATGTAAAAGACAAAAATCTATTAGAAGTTGTTTGGACTCCTGATTTTACTGAAGAAGCTTATAAGGAAATTTTAATCGAAGGTCTCGAAGTCATTAAAAAATATAATATCAGCAAATGGATGGCAGACACACGAAAGATGGGAGTTGTTACCGCCGGAGCTCAAACCTGGGTGAATGAAGTGTGGTTTCCGCAAGCAATCGGTTGTTCTTTGCGTAAAATCGCAATTGTCATTCCTGACTCCGCATTAGCAGCTATGTCCATAGATGATAGCACTCTTAAGACTGGCAATGTGGAACTCAAAACATTACCTTCCGTTGAGACGGCGATGGAATGGTTGTTGAAACCCTAAAAGTTCGATGATTCTCGCTCAGCCTCGCGTAACTTCCGTGTTACGACGCATCGAGTTTCGGCCGTCCTGGTCATCCGCAGCCGACCCATAGGGAGAGAGAATGTGAACTGGACGGCAAGCGAATGCAATAGTCCGGATTCACAAACTTGCTTGAAAGTCGAATCAATGGGTGCATGTATCTTTAAGCAACTGACTTTTAAAAGTCACATCAATCCTGAGATATGCTTCTGCCACCGAAGGGGAACATTTCTCTTGCTTTTAAGTGAAGAGGGCTTTATCTATGTTTGTTTGGGCGTCTCGCATCTTTTCCAATTTCCAACTTCCTTTTGTTAACCGACCGTGCTCTTCGTTTCAATCTTCGTTTCACGAAGGATTTCCACTGCGATCACTGACGCAGGGGTTGATTTTTATATAATCAAATGAAATTTATCTTCTCTTGAATATTGTTTTTTGTAATTTATATTTTTTATAAGTCTTAAAACTCACTTCTTTTATGTTTAATTGAATTATATACAGATGCTTACCATTGATTTCCTAATTTGTTTTTCATTGCTTCTTTTTCATCTCATTTTGAGTTTACGATATAAAGAACTCATTCTGGAAAACCTGATTCTCAAAACCCAGCTTGCCGCATACAAAAGAAAACACAAAGTCTTTCCTACGACTCCCTGGGAACGATGTAAGTTGGTTATGCTTTCTTATCTAGGCCCGGATTGGAAATCTTCTCTTATACTCGTTACTCCGGATACTCTCATTTCCTGGAGAAAGAAAAAATGGAAACTTTTTTGGAATCTC
>NZ_RQHV01000017.1 GCF_004771005.1 Leptospira ilyithenensis | reverse complement strand
AACTGGTCGGAACAGAACATCAATTTGGCGCAAGACAGAGGAAATAAATTACAACAGGATGAAGTATTAAAGGCAGCGGGAATTTCCGACCCGGACAGTTTGTCTCCAGAGGAGAGGAGTCGGAAGTTAGGTGAGATCAATGCTGCCGCTGAGTACAAGCAGTTAAGGGATTCCGGTAAAACAGATGCGGAAATCGCCGCGATGAGTCGCGCAGCCAGGGAAGCAGAATTGGATCGGATCAATGGAGAGGTCAATCCGGAGACATTGGCAATCGCCGCGCTGGCGAGTGCGGGGACATTCTTTGGTGGAGCACTCGCTTATATGGGATTAGGTGGTGGAGCAAGTAACGGAGCTACGCCACCGGTTCGGGGGCAAGTCGTTGAGGTTCCTGCTCGGAGAAGAGAGGATGGCGAGGATGATGCGGGATTGCCTGTGCCGGAGGATGGTATTATTAAGACGGGGGATGCTTCGGAACCTCTGAAAGCGGCGGGGGGATTTAATTTTGCGGAACAGATGGCACTATTTTTTGGTGGAGTTACTGCTACGAATCCTATAGAAGGAAATGTGAAGCCAGGTGAAGTTGTTTCAGATGGAGTGTCATTAAGCACAAGGGGTTCTGAAAATATAAAGCTTGCGAACGAATATTATCTCAAATATAAAGATGGGGATTTAAGTGAAGCACAATTCAAATATATAATCGATTCTATGAATTCCCCCACTTTTAATAAAGAAAACTTCACTTCAACAATTGATGATAAGTTAAATAAGCTAAGATTCGATGGTAGAACAAGACCTGATACTTCGGGTCTTTTGCAAGGCTTGCCTATGGAGCATACAGGGTTTCCATTAGCGACTGAAACTCCACCAAATGGAGATAAAGGGTTTAAGTCAGCTGTTTTTTCGGGAGATACATATTTTGTAAATTTCCCTGAAGGTGACTCTAGGTTTATGTTGCCATCTAATTTCTCAGAGAATATTGAAAATGCACCACATTACAATAACCCTGAGAATCCAGAGAAACATGATCTAAATCCGCACTCTATTGATGTTAAACGTTCATATCGAACAGGTTATCAGTTCGGATTTGAAAATCAGCCTATAGCGGTCACGGGAGTAAAACAAGATGATCGTGCAGGAACTATTATTAATTTTACTTTTAAAGATGTGAATGGTAAGCTGCAACAAGGTCAGTTGTTTCATACTCAATACATTAATGCAAAACTGAAAGATGCTTCTCCTTCAAACCCAGTTACATTAAATCCTGGAGAACCCTTTGGTGTAGCAGGACCTATTGGGACGCAACAATACCCTAAACCTGGGCCACATCCGCATATTAATTTCCCGAAAAAAATGAGTCGTGAACAATTTTTGGAGGCAATGAGAAAAAAATGGTAAATACAAGGAAGCTTATTTATATGTTGGTTTTGCTAACTCTTTATTGTGGGCCTGATCTAAGTAAAACTTCACAAAAGACAGAACAAATAGAAATTAAAGAAATTCACTTTAATGAATTAACCGACTGTGAAAACAAAGTACTAAATTATCTTTTAAAAAAGGATGTCGAAAGGCTAATTCCATTTTTTTCGGAAGAATTTGACTATATTGACCCACAAGGAATCTCAATTTCGAAAGCCGAGTTAATTAAGGTCTTACGTTTAAAAAAAGGGTTTTGGTATAATTTATTAATCACCGCTAAACAGCCACACGAGTTTCGTGTTACGAATGCCCCCGATTTAGGCCTTCCTGAATTTTCTGTTAGTGATATGCTTAAAAGAGGAAATATCTCCATTGATTTATCAAACCCGCAGAAAGAATATAAAAATGTAGTTACTACCTATAATATTCACCCAGAAAATACCAATGGTTATACTTATAGCATTCGTTTCTTAACCGAGAAATCGACTGATTGTGAATTCTACGGGGTGGGGACATTTTGAAAGCTGCGTCTGAGCTGCGCCTCGCAAAAACTATATTATTGGATAAAAAGTAAATTATATGGAACAAAACGAATGAAAAGGAAAATTGATTTAATATATCAGTCCCCCGCGCAAGTGATCGGAGTGGAAATCCTTCGCGCGACCCATAAGGCGAAGATTGCAACGGAGAGCACGGTCGGTTAACAAAAAAGAGGAACTGGAAAAGAAAAGATGCGAGGCGCCCAACAAAACATAGATAAAGTCTCTCTTCTCTTAAAAGCAAGAGAGATGTTTCTCGCGGTGGCGAGGCCAGGACGGCCGAAGCTCGTGCGTCGTAACACGGAGGTTACGCGCACAGGAGCGGGAAGCATCGAACGCTTTGTATGGCGGAAAAGGGAGCAACGCAGGAAGGATGTTTTAAGACTACTTTCAAGGATTCGATTGCTTATATGCAAGGGCAAGGTTTTGAGTATCAAAATGGAATGATTGTCAGGTCGCTTAACAAGATGGAGAAAATCCTACTCGGTCAAACAACGGGACTTACGATGACAGCGGAAGAGAAGGCATTGACAGGCACTTGTTATGTGGACCCGACACAGTGCAAGAGCCTACTGAGACAAGATTATACTTATACAGTCAATAAAGAAACAAACATAGCAACACTTACAAAGTCGATTAGCAATGGTCAGATCGGTGGGAGAAGAGATGGAAAATATATCAGTGGAGCACAAACTGAGACTCGTTATGTGAGCTTGGCAGAAGTCAAGCCGATCATGGCTCCCAAAGGCAAAGATTTATTTGACTCCTGGGGTGAAGA
>NZ_RQHV01000009.1 GCF_004771005.1 Leptospira ilyithenensis | reverse complement strand
ACGTTCGATGTTCCTCGCTCTTTTTCGCGGAACATCCTGTTCCGACGAAAAAGCTTCGGCCATCCATGGCCTCGCCACCGAAGGGAAACATCTCACTTGCTTTTTAAGAAAAGAGAGGCCGCAAGACTTTTGTTTTGTGGCCTTTTTTTATTTGCTTTAGCGCCTCGCATCCGTTAGATGAAATAGATTTGACCGAATCCCCGACCGTGCTCTTCCGCAGGCTCCGCCTAGCGGCTTCGGTCCTTCGGACGACGACCTTTCGGTCGTCCCTCTCCGATCACTGACGCGGGGAGTTATTACTATTCAAAACTTTTATGCTTCACTATTTTTTAAAGTAATCTTTATTTAAAAAGTTCCGATCTATCATCACAAAGTGGCCGCAAAACGAAATAGATACGACACCAATTTCAAATACCGGGTGTCTCTGGGGACAACGGGCAAAAAGAACTCTCGAAAATCAGAATTTCGACTGGGATCCTGCACGATTTAAACTTTTCCAGCAATTTAATATGCTTTAAGACTCGTTAACCTGTAATTTCCGTTCCTATTTCTAAAAGTTTGTATTAACGAACCGATTTGTCCGATTCGCACTTGGTTTGTGCTGCGTTCGATGCTTCACGCTCTTTTTCGCGGAACTTCCTGTTCCGACGAAAAAACTTCGGCCATCCCTGGCCTTCGTCACCGAAGAGAAACATCTCTCTTGCTTTTAAGAGAGGAGAGACTTTATCTATCTTTTGTTGGCCGCCTCGCATTGTTTCCTTTACTATTCCTCTTTTTGTTAAACGACCGTGCTCTCCCTCGACGGCAACGCTCGGTCGATCGTTGGCGCGGGAGTTGATTCTTTATAAAACAATCTCCTTCTATTCTAATATGTTTAATATTTTATACAATCCGTTCAGTAACATAGTTTTTACGAGGCTCAAGGCTATCTTCATTGCTCCATATATCGTAAATAACATTTAAAATTAAATCCTCTAGGACAGGAAAAAAGGAGAATAGCATCATTAGAGTCAATCTGGCTCCCTTTCTTTCTACTATAAAAATTAACAAAAACATCCTTTCTATTTTCGGAATCATCTCCATGGATACTAATACCTTTTGAAGTAGATAATAATTCAAAAGGTGATTTGCAGAATGGTTGAGTTAATTCGGATTGATCAATGATTGCAATTCGCTCTATCATTGTTTTAGAATCAAAAAATAAGTCGCAAACATGAAACCCATGTTTTTTTTCCTTATATTTGTTTTTTCTTTTGAATTCAAATATATCTTTTATTCCACCTCTATTGAAAATAAATTTAGTATCAAGGATTTCCGTTACATTTGCACAATTCTTTGATTGAATTATCTTTAAGAAATCCTTAAATTGATCTCCTGTTCCAAGTTCGGCTCTAATTTTAACTTTTGACTCAAAGGAATTATCATCACTCGTTAGTGTTTCGTTAAAACATCCAAAAAAAATACAGAATATACAAATTAGCACAAATCGATTCATTTATTTTTCCTACCTTTCCAATGACTATAAAAATCTTTACGTTTAATTTGTGTTACGCCGTCAGCATCATAAGATGCTATATGCAAGTGTGGTCCTGTAGTATTACCTATTTTCTTAGGTGTCCCGCCCATCCATGTTCCAGCATCTAAAACCGTTCCAGGATTTCTATAAGCCTCTATCAATTTATTATTTATTGTTGTCATATGAACAATATCAGCCGTTGAAGTTATATTACCATTCGCATCTAATAGCCCTATTTGAATTTTTGTTCCGTGGTATTTATCTACTGAGTCCCCAAATTCCGGGTGTCCTTCAATCTTGACATCTAGAACTTTAAACTTTGTATTGGGTCCGAACCACATCATATCATTTCCTGCATTGTAGTCTGCATTTAAATCTACTTTCCAATCTCCATTGTCCTGTGTTGATTCGTAATGCTTTTTATTTCTAAAATCTTTCATTTCTGCTGCTTGTTTCGGGTTATCAGGAACATCACCTTCTACGATTTTTACTGTCGTTTTGTAAAATGAACCTGATTTTTCAGGAGTGTCCCCTGCCTTACTATTCGTAGAGACTTCGTCAATTGTCTTCAAATTGTATCTCTGAATCAGATATCTCTCTGTTATAGCTTCCCTCTGATTAGTTGTTGCATTGTCCCATTCAGTGATCGCTTGATCCAACTTCTCTTTGGCATTTTGTTTCGCAATAGGGTCTGCTATTTTTTCTAGTTCAGCATTCGCCTTAGTTCTATCTTCAAAAATAAACTTTTCAACTACGCTATTCTGCATTTTTACTGTAAGGCGATCAATATTGTCTAAATTAGGTCCACTAGTTGGTTCTGTATCTACTCCGCCAAAAAATAGTGCCATCTGTTCCGCAAAATTAAATCCCCCCGCTGCTTTCAGAGGTTCCGAAACATCCCCCGTCTTAATAATACCATCATCCGGCACAGGCAATCCCGCATCATCCTCGCCATCCTCTCTTCTCCGAGCAGGAACCTCAACGACTTGCCCCCGAACGGGAGGCGTAGATCCGTTGCCTGTTCCACCACCTAATCCCATATAAGCGAGTGCTCCCCCAAAGAATGTCCCCACACTCGCCAGTGCGGCAATTGCCAATGTCTCCGGATTGACCTCTCCATTGATCCGATCCAATTCTGCTTCTCTTTGATCGCGACTCATCGCTGCGATTTCCGCATCTGTTTTACCGGATGCTCTTAGTTGTTTTATCTCATTAGCATTGTCAATCTCACCCAATATACGATTTCTCTCTGCTGGAGACAAACTGTCCGGGTCGGAGATTCCATTCGCTTTTAGCAAAGCATTCTGTTGTAATTTATTTCCCCTGTCTTGCGCCAAATTGATGTTTTGTTCCGACCAGTTTATCTCATCCATGTTAAACCCATCAGGCCCATTCGTTGCGAGATTCACACCATTCA
>NZ_RQHV01000039.1 GCF_004771005.1 Leptospira ilyithenensis | reverse complement strand
CACCGGTTCCTATGATACCTCCGGACAGTTTGTTCACGGCGTTAAAACTCTTTGCATACATATTCTCTATCGATCGCAACGGATTACTCATAGACATCGTATTCGCACGGGCCTTAACTTGCTTTTCTTGCATCTTACCGCGCATAAAGCTCATGATGTCGGAAACAAACGCTATCTGATCTTCACTCCCTCCCGTAGCCCGGATAAACGCTCCCGCCAAACTCGAATTAA
>NZ_RQHV01000054.1 GCF_004771005.1 Leptospira ilyithenensis | reverse complement strand
GAAAACGCGCCGACGCTAACGTCTCTACGAGACTCAGCTACGGACAACGTCGGTAAGGCTAGTTCGTTATACGCCATAGCTTAAAAATTATTGAGAAAGGTGAGAAACAAAATACGAAAGAGAAGAGTTTATTTTTATTTACTAGCCGATCTGCTTGAATTTCTCTAAGACAAATGCTCTTTGAATGGGATCATAAAAAAAATGCTTCGAATCTTAAAAAGCATCAAATTTCATTTAAACAGGCTTCCGAAGTCTTTTTAGATAAAGATGCTATCTACTTACCTGATGAAAAACATGCTGAGAATGAAGACAGGTGGTTAGTCTTAGGAAAAATTGAAAATTTTACTGTGGTTGTTGTTGTTTTTGTAGACAAATCTAACAAATCAGAAGAAAAATTAAGAATAATTTCCGCTAGAAAAGCTGATAAATCCGAGGAGAAAGAATATCTCCAAAGACTAGGTAAACACTAAGAAATGAAAAAACATTACGATTTCTCAAAAGGCAAAAAAGGGATCTTCTTCATTAAGGACAAGAAAGACATCCACCTTCCTATATACCTTGATAACGATATTGAAGAATATTTTTCCAAAATTGCTTTCTCAAAAGGTAAAGATATCAATTCAATCATTAACAAAGTTCTAAAGAAGGAAGTTGAACTTCAAAAGGAACTTTCTGCTTAAACATATCTTTCTTACTTGTATGATGTTCACAAGCAAATGAACAGCGTTAAACTTAGTTAAATATCATTTATTTAAAGCTTTATTCCTGAAATAATAATCGAAACCTAATCTTAGCTAGTTTCTTAAAACAGGTTTTCACCTGCCCAAAAAACTAGAAAATTAATCTAGTTAATTAAATTGTTTATTCCATTCCCATTATTATCACTTCCAATGATAATAATGGTTTTTAATTCTTTAAACTCCAATAGATTGAATTAATGTAGATGCAAGTAACTACATTTGTAATTAGAAATGGAAAGATGAAATATTCTCTAACACAAAGCTACGGCGTATAACTACGCCTTACCGCTACGCTGCGGGATTCACTTCGTTCACCCTTGCTCGGGCTGAAGCCACATTGTCCTCCGTCACGTTTCTTGCTTAAGCAAGAAAGCGTGCCGACGCTAACGCCTCCTTGAGGCTCAGCTACGGACAACGTCGGTAAGGCTAGTTCGTTATGCGAAATCAAAAAGAAATTAACATTATGAAAAAAATCAAAAAGTCTGCTAACAATTGGTTAAGAGAAAATAAAATCTGGAACAAATACAAAAATATTTTTCTAATTTTTCTCACAAATATTAAAAATAAAAATTCTGTATTAACGACAATTGAACTATCAAAAACAAAAAGATTATATATCTACATAATTCTATATCTGTATATAATATTCTATTGTTTTATAGCAATATTTAATAGTGCATCGGATTGGGAAATATCGAATCCCAAGAAAAACAATTTATTCAACTTTATATCAGCTATTGCAACAATATGCGGATCAATCGCTGCTTTATATCACTTTTTCATTTCTTCTGTAACCGATATTGTTTTAACAAAAATTCTATCGGCCAAAATTCATGAACTGCTAGATCAAGGAACATCAAAGCATAATCCAAAGATAGAGAAATATTTATCAGAACAAAAATATAAAAAATCTGCAAAAAAATTAATTAACTCCTATAGAGAAGACCTTATTGAACAAAGAAATGATTTTTCCTTTAGCTTTGAGCAATCTTTTAAATTAACATATAACTTAAAAAAGGAAGTAGAGTTTAATGAGGCTGAATTCTTTGCTTTTCTTATACAATTCTATTCTGATAATTACTGGTATTGGGATGATTTTGTTGAAGTTTCCAAAAAAATAATACTAAAGAACAAAAAAACAGCTAGTGAGGGAATCTGGATTTACCTATTATCCAAAGATCCTACATTAAATCAGAACGAAAAAGAAGAAATAATTTCAAGCTATTTATATGATATTTTCCACTCTGAAGAAAGTAAATTCGAAAAAATAATTGAAGCAGAAACTACATTATCTGATCAGGAATTATTTTCACACGTTATAACAAGTACTTATATACAGGCAGACTATAAACCGGACGTAAATATTAAATCGCACAAAGGACCGGTTTTACTAATCAAGAATGAAGAAAAATTTTCTTCGTGGTGGAAAAAATTAGATGAAATAATATCAAAGAAACTCTTACAAGATGGAAAAATTACAAATGAAGATGTCGAAGAGTTCTCAGCAAGAAATTACCTAAAGAAATTAAAAGATGATATAGTAACTCAACCCTTTCATACTGCACTAAAAGAAAGTAAAATAATCAATAATTTTTTAGAATTTCTAAGACAGTCTCCTATTTTTTATTTCGACACTCGTGATTTGCCTCCAGAATATTCCGGAAATCCAAAGATTTATATTAATCGAGTTTTAAAACCAATTGCAAAAAGACAGCATAACAATTTAGTCAAATTTATTCAAAAAAAAATAAAGATCAAATCTATACCTAAAAAAGATATTGTACTTAATTATCAATTAATACCTTTTCAATCAGAACAAATGATTGTAAAAGTCGATTCAGAAGATTATCCAAAACCAATACAAAAAATACTTATTTCTTCAATGTTAAGTTACGATCAGAAAAAGAGATTAATTAGATCTCATATAATCGAAACGAAAAAATTCATAAAAGAAGTTACTCCTTTTTCATTACTTGCAAAATCAATTTCTATCGAAAAGATTACAGAATTAAAAAAAGCAGAATCTCAATTATTAAAAGAATTGTCACTATCAAAAAATGGAAACATTATATTTAAAGGTATTGATTCAATTACCTCCTCCGAAAAGGATATCGAAATTTTGCTAAATATTCTTTTTAATAAAATCAAAATGATGAAAATTAAAATAAAAAAATCCGAATTAAAAAATGCTTTAAAAGAAATTTTTAATAATGCAAAACGCATTAAAGAAAAAATTAATTAAATCTTTTTGACTTCGCATAACTACGCCTTATCGCTACGCTTCGGGATTCACTATCGTTCACCCTCGCTCGGGCTACGCCACATTCCTCTTCTGTCACTCGCTTGCATACGCAAGCTACGTGCCAGTCCCTAACGCCTCTCTGAGGCTCAGGGTCGAGGAACGTCGATAAGGCTAGTTCGTTATACGAAAGTCGAAAAATTAAAATCATGAAACTTATAAAGAAATATTGGAAAAAAACA
>NZ_RQHV01000015.1 GCF_004771005.1 Leptospira ilyithenensis | reverse complement strand
GAAGACTTAATCCCCGCCACACCACCGGAAATATAAGCCATAATCATATCTTTGATAAATGAATCCGCAGACTCAGCCGCAATCTTTGCTTCCTGGAATTTCTTCTCGTTTCTTTCTTTTACCGCAGATATATCGTTTGCCGCCGAAGATATTCTCTTAACATCACCCGCAAGACCCACATCATAGAAATTCTTAAGCACTGCGTTCTGTTGGGATCCTATATTGTCCCACTCCTCCTCGCCCCAAGAGTCAAACAGATCTTTGCCTTTGGGAGCCATGATCGGCTTGACTTCCGCCAAGCTCACATAACGAGTCTCAGTTTGTGCTCCACTGATGTATTTACCATCTCTTCTCCCACCGATCTGACCATTGCTAATCGACTTTGTAAGTGTTGCTATGTTTGTTTCTTTATTGACTGTATAAGTATAATCTTGTCTCAGTAGACTCTTGCACTGTGTCGGATCCACATAACAAGGCGTTCGATGCTTCACGCTCTTTTTCGCGGAACTTCCTGTTCCGACGAAAAAACTTCGGCCATCCCTGGCCTCCGTTACCGCGAGAAACATCTCTCTTGCTTTTAAGAGAAGAGAGACTTTATCTATATTTTGTTGGGCGCCTCGCATCTTTTCTTTTACAATTCCTCTTTTTTGTTAACCGACCACGCTCTTCGCTTCAATCTTCGCCTTTTTGGTTGTGCGAAGGATTTTCGCTACGATCGTTTGCGCGGGGGTTGGTTTTATAAGGCAATGTTTCCTTTTATTTACCTGCATCCAATGCCTCTTTATCGAACTCATTCGTTACACCAACTTCACCGTATGTTAGTGTATAATAATTTTTTTTATGTCTGGCACTATTCCAATCTCCTGGGAATGGATCTGGGACAGGTTTTGTAAAAAGAATTTTGCACTTATAACTCGCATAACTATTATTTTTTGATTCTTCAAGAAGCGACAAAATACATGTTTTATTGTTTTTTAATTTTCTAATATGTATTGCGACAATCTCTTCCTTTTCGTTAGGGATAGTATAAAATATTCTTGCCTCATCTTTTCCTATAATTTCATATCTAGATCGGGGAAAATAAGAATCTGCCTGAAGTGCCAAATGTATTTCTAACTGGAGTCCTCTTTTGCTATCCTGCCATATCTTAAATTTACCCAAACTAGAACTACTTACATAACCTTCTGCATAATCATATTTATGTGGATCTGCCATTTCCTGATCCAAATTATCCTCCTCATACCAACTACCTTCAAAATCTTTAATTGTTAATTGTGGTTGTTCTTGCTTCGTTGCAACAGGCGCAGGTTTTTCTTTTTCCTTGAGATTCCCACCACTGCAACTAACCAGAACTAATAGAATACCTGCTAAGATCCTATTCTTCATTTTTTCTTCTCCACTAAATAATATCCAGGCGAATCTTTACCGTATCGTTTAACATAATCATCCACATATGTTTGTCCTTCAGTTTTGAATCTGTTCCAATCAAAATTTTGACTAGGTACCAATTGGTTGTTTATCTTAAGTTCATAATGAATGTGGCTTCCTCCATACCATGGTGCTTGAGTTGGACGACTCGAATCAACATTACCCGTATTACCCACATTAGCAATCACAGTAGAAGAGGTTACATGTTGACCATTAGTTACCAATACCTCGGAATTATGAGCATATGATGTTTCCACACCATTACCATGTTTGATTTTTACTTGATTACCATATGTGCTAGATCTAACAACCTCAGCAGTTCCTTCCGCTACAGGCATATAAGGAGTTCCATATGGTAAGGCAATATCTGTTGCATGATAAGCTTTATTTTTACCCCTGCTTGAATGTTCCAATGGAGTATCTGTCACTCTTGCATCCGGATGATTGATCCCTGGCAATATTCCTCCCGCTCTTCCACTTGGATCATAACCAGGAGTCAAATGCTCTCGATTTGGTTTGTTTTCTAATACAGTCGATTGTTCTGGCCGACTGACAGGAACATCCGGGTTTAATTTATTAAGCATCTCCGCTGCAAGCGCTGCAGAAGTTTCTTTAACCTTAGGATTCAATAACGTATCTCGTGCATTATCAAACGCACTGGAATTGATTTTAACTGCTTCGTATTCTTCATTCAATCTTAGATACTCTGCTGACTTTGGATCCAAAGCTGCTAACTGCGTAGATAAATCATCTACCTGAGATCTATATGGATTGGATAAAGTATTATCCAATGATTGTAATCTGACTGCCTCTGGTAGATTCTTTCTATCCGTTACTTCTTGCTTTGAAAGTTGAGTGAGCTTAGTAGATGTTGACTTCGATAAGGCTTTCTCTTGTTTTTGTAGATCATTCAATACCGATTTGTCTACACTGCTATCATAATCTGCTGATTGGCCATTCGTTTCTATCTTATTTCTTAAATTTTGAATTTCAGTTTGAAGATCTTTTAATGGCTTCTCTATTGCTTCTCTTTTAATAGCTTGCCTTTCATTAAAGGCGGTTATATCCGAATCTTTTACCTTTGTATCGACTTTAGAAGCATTTTCTCTTAACGATTTTACATCTTCTTTTCCTTGATCTGTTAGCTTATACTGCTCTTTTGTTATCGAGACTGGTTTAGCTATTTCTTTTGGATCTAGAGGATATCTTTCTACTTTACCTTGTGTTGGTAATCCTATCTGATCCAATGCATTTACTCCGCCGAGTCCGAGCACACCTGGTATTCCCATATTTGCTTCTGTAAGAATTAGCGTATGATCTACGTTAGAAGAAGTATATAAAGTAGCTGTTCCATCTTTTCCAAAAGTTACGACTCTTCCGTCTTTCAGTTTAACGACTTTATTCCCTGAGGAATCTAGCTCAATGGAACTTATCTGATCTTGTACCTCTTGTGGTAAACGGTCTGTATGATCTAACTGATCATACATATCAACATCATCATCATCCCCATCCTCTCTTCTCCTCGCCGGAACATCAACCACCTGTCCCCGAACCGGCGGAGTAGATCCATTGCCTGTCCCACCACCTAATCCCATAAATGCGAGTGCTCCTCCAAAGAATGTCCCCACACTCGCCAGTGCAGCAATTGCCAATGTATCAGGATTAACCTCTCCATTGATCCGATCCAATTCTGCTTCTCTCTGATCACGACTCATCGCAGCGATTTCCGCATCTGTTTTACCGGATTCCCTTAGCTGTTTATACTCAGCAGCAGAGTTAATTTCTCCTAATATACGATTCCTTTCTGTAGGGGACAAACTGTCCGGGTCGGAGATTCCATTTGCTTTTAGCAAAGCATTCTGTTGTAACTTATTTCCCCTGTCTTGCGCCAAATTGATGTTTTGTTCCGACCAGTTTATCTCATCCATGTTAAACCCATCAGGTCCATTCGTTGCCAGATTCACACCATTCAGTTGCGCTGATGTAGATAAACCGTTCCCGTCTACTGTCGATGTGAGTCCAAGTCCTGAATTTGGATCTGTATATCCAACACTTCCAGAAAATCCTCCACCATTGATGTCATAGTTTGCCCCAACGTTCCATCCCTCTCTCGGACCATTACCAGCATTGTAATTCGCACCTACCGTAGTAGCTCCGTTAGTCGTAGTGCTCAGAGTTCCCTGAAGTCCTTTGACACCGGGAATATTCGCTGATCCTGATATTGTTGTATTGCCTCGTTGAGAGAAACTTATACTCGCATTGGTTGTGGCACTTCCGATTCCAATCCTTCCACCCCAACCGGCTTGTTTGTCGTAACTCACACCCAAACCAAGTGCAGTGTTTTTGAGAACGGGGGTTAATGTAGTTGTTAATGAAGATGTTACTCTGCTTAAATCCAATGCACCACCGGCAGAGAATACTCCAAGCGCTCCATTGGCAAGACCTGCAATGATTCCTTGTGTCCCATTTCTAGATCCGTCAATTGCTTGAACGGCCCCGTTGACAATCGCAGCTCCTACGTTAGCTGCAACACTTGCGGACGCACCAACAAAGGTTCCGATGGAAGCCATAGCTCCTCCGATCGCTCCCATAACTCCACCCGTAGCTGCCGCGGCAGCGGTGGCGGCTGTTGCGGCGGTAGCTCCTGCTGCCGTTGCTGCTTGAGCGGCTGCAGCCGCAGCTTGTGCAACAGATGCTGCACCAAGTGTAACTACTGTTACTACCGCCATAATTCCGGTGGACCTGGCAGCTGCTGCCTGTGCTTTCTTATCCGCTTTCTTCTGTTTTATCCCATCATACTGCTGACGGAAACTAGCATTTGCTATATCCCGGT
>NZ_RQHV01000067.1 GCF_004771005.1 Leptospira ilyithenensis | reverse complement strand
AAATCATTTTTCCGTTTACAGGATGTGTGACCACTGCTTCTTCGAAGCTGTCAGGTGAATACTATATCAATACCCACCATTTTTCTCATAGGATCGATTTCTAGAGGTTCCTTTTACAAGAAGTAGGTTCGGGGAAGGGCAAGGCTTGGAGGAGTCCTTTTTTGATAGGTAGGTGTTAGGTTGTGATGGAGAAAGAGGGGTTTTGTGCCGAATGGTGTTAAGAGATTAGGGTTGATTTCCTAGCACCATTCCGCACAAATGGATTTGATTCTAAATTAGAAATACCTACCAATTTCTCAATACCGATGACTTGAATGGACTTAATAAAAGAGAGTTCATTCAGATAGAGTTGTGAACTCTCTGCTGGAACATTATTGTCCCAATTTCTTTCTTACTCCTACTTTAATTCATTTTATAACATGAAAATATTTGAGATCGCACCCCAAGCTTCAAAGATATATTCGGTAGAGTTTAAGCAACCGATTCTTCGGTGATTAATGATCTGTTGTATTATACAATAAAACTAGCTAAAATATCGTCGAATTTAAGTAAGTTTCGAAAGATTGGGCAATGATTCGAAAAATCGGGTATTGATGATTTCCTTATCAATGTGGTATATTCAAACCACAGAAAGGAGATCGTATGGAAACTAAAAAGGTTTGGTTTGTTACCGGTGCAAGTCGGGGTATGGGTGTCGAGATTGTAAAAGCAGCTTTAGCGGCCGGCTTTAGGGTGGTTGCAACCGGTCGCGATATTTCAAAAGTAGAAAAATCCGTTGGAACATCTTCGGACAATTTATTGATTTTAAAAATGGATGTTACAAATCCAAAAGAAATCGAAATGGCGGTCGATTCGGCACTGAAACAATTTGGAACCATCGATGTTCTCGTTAATAATGCAGGAAATTTCTATGCGGGCTTTTTTGAAGAGCTCAGTAGTAAACAAATAGAATCCCAGATGGCGACAAATCTATACGGACCAATGAATGTAACGCGGTCAATTCTTCCTGTTATGCGGAAAAACCACTCCGGACATATCATATCCATATCTTCTACAGCTGGCTTAGTTGGTTATGAATTTTGTTCGGCTTACGCCGCTTCCAAATTTGGTTTGGAAGGTTTTATGGAATCCTTGCAAATTGAAACTACTCCCTTCGGAATTAAAACTACAATCGTAGAACCTGGATTTTTTAGAACCGAGTTGCTTGAACCATCCTCCACAGCATGGGCCGAAAACTTACTGGAGGATTATGCTGCTCGGAACGCTGAGTTACGTCCATTCTGGAATGGTATGAGCGGAAAACAAGGAGGGGATTCAAGTAAGTTGGCAAAAGCGCTGATTTCCGTTGCAAACCAAACGGAACCGCCAAAACGATGGTTAGCTGGTGCGGATGCAATTGCAGAAGCAGAACGAAAGATTGGTGAATTGCAATTGCAAGTAAATGCTTATCGTGATCTTTCTTCCTCTTTGGCATATGAGTAAGTAGAAATGGAATCGAATCTAGATGACGTTACTTTGCTCCTAAAAATAATTTATAATTAAATTAATAAATTTTAGAATCTAATGAATAAATTCCGGTTGGAGAAAAAATACATCATCATGTTCGAGATTGTTCTGGGAATCATTACCTTGTCCGTAGTAATAAATCTTACTTCTGTTATCCAGATTGAAAAATACCAGCTAAATAAAAACGAAAAATTGATTTCGAATTACCCTAAAAACGAAAGTAGTTCCACAATCTTAGTTGTATATTTTTCAAGATCAGGCAACACCGAATTGATGGCATTGGAGATCGCTAAAATTAAGAATGCCCATGTATTAAGGATAGATGCAGATGAATACAAAATCGGATTTTTAGGATGGCTCAATGCGATGAAAGATGCAAGAGATCACATAGCATCCATTTCACCCTCTACAATCGACTTATCATCGTATCGCACGATTTATATTGGTTCTCCCATTTGGTTGTATAGTCCCGCTCCACCCATATGGGAATTTGTAAGAAACAATGATTTCACAAGTAAAGATGTTATTTTGTTTAATTCCCTCAATAGCAAATTCGAACAAAGATTCATTGAAGATTTTGCGAAATTAGTATCAGAACGAAAAGGAAATTTTTTGAAACATATTTTTATCATTAGAGGAAGGATGACGTGGCAAATGGAAACGGAAGACTTTCTAAAGGAAGTTAAAACCAAGTTGGAAAAATAGTGAACTAGTAAGTTTTTGAAAGATCAAAATATTTTGGGCAGGAAAGTAAATATGAAAATGGATAGTATGGAAACAAAACGGCTTAAGATGGTTGAACTTCTTAAAGACCTTCTACCTGAAGAGGGAGTCTTCCCTTCAAAGATAAAAGGTGTTTTTTTAGTTCGTACTGATAATTCTTTCGCACGTACACCAAAATCCTATTTAGCAAGTGTGATTTTTCTCGCACAAGGAACGAAAAGTGTTTTTTTAGGTGAGGAAACGTATACATATGACCCTTCCAATTATTTAGTTTTGTCTGTGCCGATGCCCATCGAATGCGAAGCGGTAACAAAACCTGGAGAGCCGATCCTTGGCTTCTATATCAGCGTAGACCCAGCGATTTTAGGAGAGATGCTCCTTGAAATGGAAGAGACAAATTATCAAGCGGACGCACTGCCTAAAGGTGTTTACGGAGCAAAACTAACAGACATTATTTCTGATTCGGCGGTTCGGTTGCTTGAAACACTCTCTTCACCAACGGAAAGCCGGATTCTCGGACCAATGATTATGCGGGAGATTATATTTAGAGTATTGTGTGGTGAAAATGGAAGTTCGCTCCACGCACTCGCTTTTCGTAATCGACGATTCTTTCAAATTGCACGTATACTTAACAAAATTCATGAATCATACGATGAAGGATTGGATCTGAAATATCTCGCTATGGATGCTGGTATGAGTACTACTACATTTCATTCCAGTTTCAAGGCTGTAACGAATGTATCCCCTTTGCAGTACATTAAAAACGTTCGTTTACAAAAAGCTAAATTACTTATGACGGAAGAGGGGCTCAATGTCATATCGGCTGCTTATCGAGTCGGCTACGAAAGCCCTTCCCAATTCAATCGGGAATATAAACGTTATTTTGGTATAACTCCGGCAAAAGATGCAATCAATCCTCGCAATTCAGGTGGAATGTACATCAGCTAATATATGTTAAGCGAACTTTATCTTTTTTCTATCATTCGTAAAATTAGGCAACAATTTATAAAATCGTGTATTGTTGATTCTCTTTTATTTTGTTACTCTAAAGGTAATATTTATGGAAACAAATCATAAAACAAGAGTATCGAACATAGAAGACCCTAATGGCCTTAGTCGGCAAAGTTTTTTGGAAAAAGCGGCACTAGTCGGGGCGAGTTTATTTACCGTACCTAACTTAATCGCTGAATCATCGAATCAATCGAGAGGTAGCAAAATAGGAAACAGCAAAGACCAAAGTATTTCAAAAAACAAAATGAAAACTCGTACACTGGGAACATTGAAAGTTTCTGAATTGGGGGCGGGGTGCATGAGCATTAGTGCCAATTATGGTCCCCCGGCGGATAAAATGCAAGGAATCCGGCTCATTCGGTCTGCATTTGAAAAGGGAGTGACTTTCTTTGATACTGCAGAGGTATATGGACCATACACCAATGAATTGTTAGTTGGTGAAGCTCTTTCTCCCATCCGAAACGAAGTAGTGATCGCGACCAAATTTGGTTTTGATTTGGAAGTAGGTGGTTTGAACAGCAAGCCCGAACATATCAAGAAAGCCGTAGAAGGTTCACTGAAACGATTACAAACTGATCGTATTGATCTTTATTACCAACACCGAGTTGACCCGAATGTTCCGATTGAAGATGTTGTTGGCGCAATTCAGGATCTCATAAGAGAGGGAAAGGTTTTACATTACGGATTATCTGAGGCAAGTGCAAAAACAATTCGCCGAGCAAATGCGGTGCATCAGGTCACTGCCGTTCAAACGGAATACTCCCTTATGACAAGAGACCCTGAAAATAATGGGGTTTTGGATATCTGTGAGGAACTAGACATCGGATTTGTTCCCTGGGGTCCAGTGGGAATGGGATATTTGACCGGAAAAATCAAACCAAATGTAGTGCTTGATCAAAAGACAGATCTACGGTCTGGCTTTGATCGCTTTAGTCCTGAAAATAGAAAGGCAAATCTACCGATTCTCGATTTTCTGAAACGATTTGGAAAGAAAAAGGGAGCAACATCGGCTCAAATAGCACTTGCTTGGTTATTGGCACAGAAATCGTGGATTGTTCCTATTCCCGGAACTCGGAAAATGGATCATCTGGAAGAAAACTTAGCGTCCATTGATATCCAACTAACACCTACCGATTTGATTGAAATTGAAGCTGAATTTTCTAAAATAAAGGTGTATGGTGGACGTATGAATGAAATGCAAATGAAAATAGTTGAGTGAACCGTTTCGTTGTTTACATAGGCCTTACTGATCTTTATTTAAGTAATGAAAATAGATGATATGTTCAATATTTATAGGAAAGTAGAAAGCCTATCTTGGGTTACTCAAAGATTCTATTGACCTTCCCCCGATATTGTGGACACCTGCTTAGGCAGCAAACCCCAGTTCGAACATAACAGGAGTTTTGTAATCGATAGCCGAATGTAACCTTTTTCTATTATAAAAGATTTCAATATAATAGAAGATATCTGATCAGGCTTCATCAAGATTTTTGAATCTTCGATGATTTGTAAATTCTCTTTTTAAAGTAGAGAAGAAACTTTCTGCC
>NZ_RQHV01000071.1 GCF_004771005.1 Leptospira ilyithenensis | reverse complement strand
TGGGATCGACACTCGGTCCTCTTCTCAAGAACACAGCAGTTGGTTTGGGAGTGAGTTACGACAAACAAGCTGGTTGGGGTGGAAGGCTTGGAATCGGAAGTGCTACCACAAATGCATTGATTAGTTTCTCTCAAAGGGGAAATACGACAATATCAGGATCAGCGAATATTCCCGGGGTGAAAGGTCTTCAACTAACGGCTGGTAGTACTACCAACGGATCGACTACGGTTGGTGCGAATTACAACGCTGGTAATGGTCCGAGAGAGGGTTGGAACGTAGGAGCGAACTATGACATCAACGGTGGAGGATTATCTGGAAGTGTTGGATATACAGATCCAAATAGTGGGCTCGGACTTACATCGACAGTAGACGGAAATGGTTTGTCTACATCCGCACAAGTGAATGGTGTGAATCTCGCAACGAATGGGCCAGATGGGTTTAATATGGATGAGATGAACTGGTCGGAACAAAACATCAATTTGGCGCAAGACAGAGGAAATAAATTACAACAGAATGCTTTGCTAGAAGCAAATGGAATTTCCGACCCGGACAGTTTGTCCCCTACAGAAAGGAATCGTATATTAGGAGAAATTAACGCTGCCGCTGAGTATAAACAGCTAAGGGATTCCGGAAAAACAGATGCGGAAATCGCTGCGATGAGTCGTGATCAGAGAGAGGCGGCACTGGATCGGATCAATGGAGAGGTCAATCCGGAGACATTGGCAATTGCCGCACTGGCGAGTGTGGGGACATTCTTTGGGGGAGCACTCGCATATATGGGATTAGGTGGTGGAACAAGTAACGGAGCTACGCCGCCGGTCCGAGGGCAAGTCGTTGAGGTTCCTGCTCGGAGAAGAGAGGATGGCGAGGATGATGCGGGATTGCCTGTGCCGGAGGATGGTATTATTAAGACGGGGGATGTTTCGGAACCTCTGAAAGCTGCGGGGGGATTTAATTTTGCGGAACAGATGGCACTATTTTTTGGTGGAGTGACTGCTACGAATCCTATAGAAGGAAACGTGAAGCCAGGTGAAGTTGTTTCAGACACAACGTCATTAAGCATAAGGGGTCAGGAAAATATTCAACTTGCCAGTGAATACTATCTCAAATATAAAAACGGAGAACTTAGCGAAGCACAGTTCAGATATATAATAAATTCAATGAATTCCCCAACTTTCAATAGGGAGGGTTTTACTTCGACAATTGATGATAAGTTGAACAAACTCAAGTTTGATGGAAGGACTAGACCTGATACTTCGGGTCTTTTGCAAGGCTTGCCTATGGAGCATACAGGGTTTCCATTAGGAAAAGATGGTACGCCGATTAAAATAAGTAATGATTTCTCGAAGGCTATGTATGCGGGGGACACATATTATGTTAAATTTCCAGAAGGTGACTCAAGATATGCTATGCCTAAAGATTACTGGAAAGATGTAAGAAATGCACCACATTATGAAGGAGATAATGATGCGAATCCGAATGCAATTGATGTTAAAAATTCATCACGATCTGACTATCTGATCGGTATTTCAAATCAATCAATTGTCGTAACGGGTGTTCATCAACAAGATGGAGCAGGAACTGTGATTAATTTTCAATTTAAAGATATCAATGGTAAAATGCGAACAGCCTCGCTTTTTCATACTCAATATATTAATGACAATATCAGAAGTGCCAGTCCAAGTAATCCTATCATATTGAAGCCAGGAGAGCCATTTGGAGTAGTTGGGCCAATTGGGAACCAAGAATTTCCAAATCCTGGACCACACCCACATATAAATTTTCCTAAGGATATGACTCGAGCTGAATTTTTGGAGGCTATGAATAAAAAATGGGATTAAGAAGTATTATATTGTGTCATGTTTTAATTTTCGTTTTTATATCGTGTGAAGATAGAAAAATACAACAAATTAATCATAAAGAAGAAGATATACCTGTTCGTGAATTTGCGTTTAAAGAACTTTCTCCTTGTGAAAATGCAGTTTTGAATCATCTATTGAATAAAGATGTTGAAAAACTAATACCTTATCTTTCCGAAAGGTTTATTCATATTGATGCGCCAGGTTCTTCGGTAGAGAAAAGAAAGCTTATAAATCAGCTAAGAGCCAAGAAAGGTTTTTGGTATGAACTTTTAATTACCGCTAAGCAACCGCATCAATTTGAATATAAAGATTCACCAAATCTTAGCATACCAGAATATTCTGTTAGCGATATGCTTGGTCGTAGATATATAAATTTTGATTACATTAATCCAGATGAGCCTAATTATCGAAATGTAATAACGAGCTACAAGGACTACAAAAAAGATTATAATAAAGGAGAATCTCAGTATTATTATTATATCAAATTTGAAGTGTTTGATGATAAACGTTGCAAATTCTATGGAGTCGGCATTGCTCGAAATATATATACACTCCCAGCGCAAACGATCGCAGCGGAAATCCTTCGCACAACCAAAAAGGCGAAGATTGGAGCGAAGAGCGTGGTCGGTTAACGAAAGGAATTTGGAAATGTGTAACACATTCGAGGCGCCCAACAAAACCATAATTAAAGCCCCTCTTCTCAAGAACACAGCAGTTGGTTTGGGAGTGAGTTACGACAAACAAGCTGGCTGGGGTGGAAGGCTAGGCATTGGAAGTGCCACAACGAACGCATCGATTAGTTTCTCTCAAAGAGGAAATACAACAATATCAGGATCAGCGAATATTCCCGGGGTGAAAGGTCTTCAACTAACGGCTAGTAGCACAACTAACGGAGCGACTACGGTTGGTGCGAATTACAACGCTGGTAATGGTCCGAGAGAGGGTTGGAACGTAGGAGCGAACTATGACATCAACGGTGGAGGATTTTCTGGAAGTGTTGGATATACAGATCCAAATAGTGGACTCGGACTCACATCGACAGTAGACGGGAACGGTTTATCTACATCCGCACAAGTGAATGGTGTGAATCTGGCAACGAATGGACCTGATGGGTTTAACATGGATGAGATGAACTGGTCGGAGCAAAACATTAATTTGGCGCAAGATCGGGGAAAAACTCTAAGAGAGAATGAAATATTAGAAGCGAATGGAATTTCCGACCCGGACAGTTTGTCACCTACAGAGAGGAATCGTATATTGGGTGAGATCAATGCTGCCGCTGAGTACAAGCAGTTAAGGGATTCCGGAAAAACAGATGCGGAAATCGCTGCGATGAGTCGTGATCAGAGAGAAGCGGCACTGGATCGGATCAATGGAGAGGTCAATCCTGAGACATTGGCGATTGCCGCACTGGCGAGTGTGGGGACATTCTTTGGGGGAGCACTCGCTTATATGGGATTAGGTGGTGGAACAGGCAACGGATCTACGCCTCCCGTTCGGGGGCAAGTCGTTGAGGTTCCTGCTCGGAGAAGAGAGGATGGCGAGGATGATGCGGGATTGCCCGTGCCGGATGGAGAGGATGTTCTATCGAAACCAATACCTGATGATGGAATACTTGGCTCTGATGGAAACTACCATGATCCGAATTCTATCGAAGCTTGGAATGATAGAATTAGAGCAGCTTACGGGGATGATGTGAATGCAAGTGAGGCAGGAGTATCAAATCTGAATAGTCATCCGATAGCAAAACTTTTTGATAAACTGTTTAATGCATTAGGTGTAAGTGATTCATCAAATCCTAATCCTACAGGTGATAGTCCTACATATAAGATTTCAAGTGAAGAAAGAGAAATGGCAAAAACCTTTGTCTTGCAAGATAAGCCAACTGCACAAAAATACATAGATGACCGCAATCTTGATGCTGAAACAAAAGCCAAATTAAAGACAGAATTAGATATAATGAAATCCGAATGGGACAGAAATGCAAAGACAGAAGCAGGAAATATTATCAACAGAAACTTGATTGGTGCGTTTATGGGTCATGAGATAATTCAAGCACCAAACAGTTTACCTGTTTATAAGAACGAAAATGGAGCTATTATTCCTTTTCCTGAGATTAATTCTGAATATGGACCGAGAGATTATACTGACTCACCATATCACTATGGGATTGATTCTCCTGTGCCTATTGGAACACCTGTCCCAGTAACTATTAGTGGTACAATAAAAAAGGTTGGGTATTCTGAAAGCTGGGGTAATTATATAATCGTTGAAAATAGTCAAGGGGCTCAAGTATACGCGCATTTGAGTGCAACAAATTTTAATCAAGGTGATCCAGTAAAAACCGGAGATAGAATTGGTTTATCGGGTAATAGTGGATATTTTGTTAAAGATGGCGTTAAGCAACAAGTGAACCCTCATTTTCATTATGGCGTTTTTACTGACTCGACACTTCAGCAATCTGTAAATCCGGAGACGAATAAATAAAATTATGAGAAAGTTATGTTATTTAATTTGGATATATTTTCTTGCGACCTATGTAAGTGGCTGTAAATATATTGAGTCTTATGGCGAAGCTCAAATTTCAAATAAAACGTTTATTGAGGGTATGTGGATAAAAGTTGACCTTACTGAAGATGATGATATTCCAATTGGAATGAAATTTTACTTTAAAGTAAAAAAGAGTGATAAAAATATAAAACTTTGGTACTCTGTTGGACCGGAAGCTTTTTTAGAAGAATATGATAAACTCATATGTGATGTAAAAACTTGCAAGTTTGTCGGTCCTCATCGTCGTTATCATCAATTGGTTGATAAGTTGACATTCATTAGTATTGATAAAAATCATATTAACGTAGTAGGTGTACCTGGGAAAATATCTTATTTTACAGACCCTGCTGGAATTTATTTTGTAAGAGCAAAGGATAATGAACAGACTGCTGGGGATTTGCTTGAAAAGCAAATGCCAGGAAAATGATTGTGTTGAGGCTCGCAAAAACTATGTTATTGAACGAAATTTACATTAAATTGAACAAAGCGAAAAATAATGAAAATTGTTATATAAAAACCAACCCCCGCGTCAACGATCGAAGCGGAAATCCTTCGCACAACCAAAAAGGCGAAGATTGAAGCGAAGAGCGTGGTCGTTTAACAAAAAAGAGGAACTGGAAAAGAAAAGATGCGAGGCGCCCAACAAAATATAGATAAAGTGTCTCTTCTCTTAAAAGCAAGAGAGATGTTTCTCGCGGTGACGAAGGCCAGGGATGGCCGAAGTTTTTTCGTCGGAACAGGAAGTTCCGCGAAAAAGAGCGTGGAACATCGAACGCTTTGTATGGCGGAAAAGGGAGCGACGCAGGAAGGATGTTTTAAGACTACATTCAAAGATTCGATTGCTTATATGCAAGGGCAAGGTTTTGAATACCAAAATGGAATGATTGTCAGGTCGCTTAACAAGATGGAGAAAATCCTACTCGGTCAAACAACGGGACTTACGATGACAGCGGAAGAGAAGGCATTGAC
>NZ_RQHV01000041.1 GCF_004771005.1 Leptospira ilyithenensis | reverse complement strand
ACTAGAACCGGTAGAGAACATTTGACCTAAGTAAAGTTAGAGGATTGTGACCGGCGAATACTATATCTGTACACATTACCATCTGTCCGGCAAGATCGTAAAGCAAATCCGCATGATCATCATACGAAATATCTTCAAAATCAATCAATCCTCTCACCAAAAAATCTTCAAGTCGACGTTCATTACGCTTTTTTCCGGAGAATCTCACTACCTCTTCTTGATTAGAATGCAGTGCATGAATTAAAACATCCCTTTCCACAGGTTGTAATCGAACAGATGAGCAATCCAACACAAACTTCCGAAATCTAATACCGTTACCGCTGGTAGGAACAATCAGAATACGTGGAATATCAATTGTTTTATCAATTAAAATCTCTGCTACTTTTTGGGTTATTAACTTCACGTTGGAACTATTTAAAATACCTGGCAAATTCTCATTTCGCAAATTATAAATCTCTTCTGTTTCTTTTGCGATTCTCGCCTGAATCTCAGAATTCAAAAGTTGTTTTGAAGAAGGTAAATCTTCATTCTTTTTGATTATCGAATAAACTACTTCTGCAATTTTTTTATCTTCCTCATTGCTAAATAAAGTTTGAGCATTATGTTTATTCACTGAATTCGATGGATTATCAATTCCATTCAACATTTCGTCAATATTAGATTGGATTACGAAAGTCTCCGCTTTTTCAAGATCCGTACCAGGATCCAGTATTAAAGTCCTTAATCGCAAAGGCGAATCAGAACGATTTGCCTCATCTACAATTTCCTGAAATCGATCGTGAGCTATAATATTGAGTCGATCTACGGCAGCCACACCAGTACGTCTTCCATAAGGGAGCCTAAGTCCTCTACCTATAGATTGCTCTACCAAGGTGCGAGCATTTGCAGCCCTCAAAGGTATGATTGTATAGAGATTGGTTACATCCCAACCTTCTTTTAACATATTTACATGTATTACGATTTCTGTAAGCTCCTCACTTTTTTCCACGGCAAGAAGCCTTTCAACTACTTCTTCTTTTTCTTCTCCTTGTTGTCCCGAGTGTATTTGAATTGTTTTTCCTCTATACCGACTGTCAAAAAAAGTATCAGATTCTATTAACTTTTGTAAATCATCCGCATGAGATGTGTCTCTTGCAATAATCAGAACAAAAGGTTTTACTATTTTTTGGTTTGATTGTAAGGCATAAGTCTTTAATTCAATTTTGGTATTTTCATGCAATCGAACCCCATCTTCAAGTTTTATTCTTTCTAATTGAGTCGGATCAAACTGAGACGGGTTAAAATTCTTTTGGGTCACAACTGCTGGTTCTTTGACAAATCCGTCATCCAATGCTTTTGCGAGTGAATAATTATAAATCACATTCTTAAAATAAACTGGCGTGCGAGCAGTTTCGATGAATGGGGTTGCGGTTAATTCCAACCCCAATATGGGTTTTAATTCGTTGATTGCCCGAAATCCTGCGGATGCTCGATAACGATGAGATTCATCCATGAGTAGCACGAGATCAGGTAATCCTGCTAAGTATTCAAAGTAGCTTTCACCAATATATTCAGAAAGACGTTTGATCTTAGGGGATCTACCTCCCCTTACTTCTGTATTTATTTTAGAAATATTAAAAATATTAATATGAACTCCAGATTCAAAAAAAGTATTCCGAATCCCAACTCCACTTTCGTAATTGTCTCCTGTTACAAGAATAGGAGTCTCAATGGAAAATTCTGAAATTCCCTTAAATACATATTTAGGAGTATTTGGAGTAAAATCAGTTATCAATTTATTATAAATAGTGAGATTTGGCGCAAGTATGAAGAAATGCCTATACGATTTAGCTAAATATAGATAAGCAATAAAAGCCCCCATCAATCTAGTTTTTCCGACACCAGTCGCAATAGCAAAACACAGAGAAGGGAAATCCCTTTCAAAGTCCGTCACATTTGGGTATTCACTTTGGATTGCAGCAAGAATACTATCTAAATCTGAAAATTTGGAGAATTGTCCAATTTCATTAATTCTAGATAAAATTTCTAAACTTTGCCGCTGTGGTTCTCGAAGACTCAAGCGTCCCGCAATGGAATTAACGAATTTATCAACCATTTGTTTCCTCTAAATCAAATAATCCTGGTTGTTCATTTTCCAATTTTGGTGCCATTGGTAAGTTCTCAATTTGCAAGCTATAATCGTCATGACTCCATTCGCATCTTGACAAGACGGCATTAGGGATTTTTTTGATAGTAAGATTCTGAAAATCGGAACTCTTTGCTTGAAAAGCAGAGCACATAACTAGAAGAGTACGTTCACTTCCAACTTCATCTGATAAAATTGCTAATTGATCTCGACCAAAGGTCTGGGTTGTTACATAAATATAGTCAGTTTCTGTAGAATGCCCGTGTATCCAATAGACTGAATCGGAAGGAGAATAAATAAAACCTTCTAATTTACAAATCGCCTCGGCAAGCATTGTTGCATTGTATTGTTTATTGATAACCCAGTTATCCCATTTATCTTTTTCCAATAGCGATGGAGCCAATTTATAATAACGGAAACCCCCTCCTCCTTGCCAATCAACAACTTTAGAGATACCTCCCTGATCCTCTCCATCGATTACTTTTTTTAAACGAGGAATTATATGAGTATGGCAATGTTCACCTAACTCAACCATGATCCAACGCCTACCCATTTTATGAGCAACTGCGCCAGTAGTGCCCGAACCAGCAAAAGAGTCTAGAACAAGATCGCCAGGTTTGGTTGTCCATTCAATAATACGGTATAATAAATCTTCATGCTTTTCGTGAGGGAAATCAGTAATTTTACCCAAAGACCTTAAATTCAACCATACATCAGATAACATTTTATAATTCCTTGGACCAACATAGTATTGTACGGTATTGTCAGGGCCTAAACGCAAGAAATCCGCTTCATTACCATTCTCTCGTTCATATAATTGCCAGTATTCATCAAGTGACATTTGATTTGAAAACTCCTGTTGATACTTTTCATAGATACTTTTCGCGAGAAAAGCACGCTCCTTACTCCAACGCCACTGGCCTTTCTCTGGTGTAATACCAAAAATCTTATACCTCATAGTAGGACGATCTGTTCCTCTCCAAAAAGTATCCCACTTGCCAGGCTGAGGATCATCAAGCTTCTCAAAAAGAGTTTTTAATCTTGTTACATTTGTTTTTGCATATAGATAAACAGTATCATGGCCCGAAGATAAAGAATCAATATCTTCAAATTGTGATTGTATATTCTTAATACCACGACCTACGATTATTTCATTTCGAAAGCAAGAAGACCCAAATACTTCATCTAACAATAATTTAAGTCGAGCGCTTTCCCTATAATCAATCTGAATGAAAATAAAACCATCTTGGCTAAGCAAACCTCGCAAGCACTCCAAACGATCTCTCATTAACCCTAACCAGATAGAGTGCTCTAATCCATCATCATAATGTTCAAATGCACTTCCCGTGTTATATGGAGGATCAATATAGATGCATTTCACCTTACCAGTAAATTCTTGTTCGAGAGCTTTTAGGGCGAGAAGATTATCACCAAAAATCAATCGATTATCAAAAATATCACTTTTCGTTATGCGATGTTTTGAATGATAGCTCTTCTCTGTATCCTGTAATAAAATACGGGGTTCTAATCGAGGTCGATTTTCTTTTCCGATCCAAGTAAGTTCTAGTTTAGTTTTGTTGTTTGCCATTGATTCAGTATTTTATGTTGGGCGCGATGATGGATACAACTGAAGGTTGCTACAATTGCATTCAAGAAAGCTTCCCGATTTATTTTTCTTTGGTAAACTTTCGCATGAATCACAAATCAGAGTATCTGCTACTTCTATTACTGATTTCAAAAAATCCCTTACATCCGAATCAGTCGCTTCACTACCTAAAGAATTAAAATGACATCCTACAGAATTGCGTATCCACTGCGAACTCACTGAATTTTCCAAGAGAGGCTTTAGTTCTATTTCCTTATCCATCTTTTTAACTTTGAGCACCTTGGCTAATTTACTATCCAATCCATTTACCAGATCACCTAAAGTATACTCATTCTGAGGATTTCTTGGTAATAAACACCTGTATTGAATAGTAAGGAAATCAAGTAATGACTCCAATACAATTCCAGCTTTTGAAGCTGCCAATTGACGATCAAAATTTTGCTGAGTCTCTACATTCTTTAATTCTTGAATTGCATTGAAAAACTGTTTTGCTTGGATACCGTTTTTGAGAGTCCATGAGCCAAGCTCAATCACATCAACATTAGAGGACGGCCCTTTCAACCATTTATACCTATCTCTCCAAGGTCTGTAATGTGTAGTAATGATAATCTGATTGAACACTTTAGATTGATCATGAAGTAATTGCATAAATCTATCCATATGTTCAGCGTCTACGGAGGTTAAGACATCATCCAAAATCAGAACTGTCTTATCCGTTTTATAGTATTTTGATAATGCAATAAATACACAAATTCCAAGAGTATCAAGATGCGATTCCGAATAATAGGCCTGCGGCGGAATTTCTTCCTTTCCCTGAAAGGAAGCATCAAATTCTAAAGAACCTATCGCATTCGCCTTCAAGTAAAATCGCGCTTTGCCAATCTCCTCATCCGGATGCAATGTTTTATATAAGCCCGCTACATCATTGGAAATGGAAACAAGAATATTCTCAATATAATCTTTCCGTTCCTTTTCTATAATTTTAAGAATATCTTTTAAATTTAAAAGTGTATTCTCTTTAATTTTCGCTAACGATTCTTTTTCTAAAACTGTGTTTAAATGAGATTGAATCGTTGACTTTAGCAAAATATCTTTCTGATTCTTTTCCCTTCTCGTATCCACAAGATTTTTAATATTTTTTTCGTAATTTTCAATCCAAGCAGAATACAAATCGTGTATTTCGTTTGTAAACTTTGCCGCATTAGAAACAATCTCCATGAAGTCTTGACTAAGATCAAACAATCCTAAAGTTTCCTGAGATGTTTTTTTGTAGAACAGAATAAGATTTTTTAAATTTTGAATATATTGATCTTCAGCATTGATTCTTAGCGTTTTCTTCGCCTCTACTTGAGATTTCGCCTGGTCAGTGACAATTGTTACATTTTTTACATCATCCATTTCAGAAATCCGCAAATCAAGTTGCTGCATAAGAACTTTTAAATCCAATGCAGTTTCGCAGACAGGACATCCATCCAATTCTGTATGCCCACTAATATAATTTTGGGCACTCTGTAAAAGCCTCAACAACTCAGAGTCTTTATTTTTCTTAGTTTGTTCAATTGAAACTTGCTCCTGTTTTGCGGCGACCTCTTTCGAATTAGCGTCTTTTTCAACCAATATAGCTTTATTAAGCTCGATGCGTGCTAGTTCGACACTCCCAACTAACTTTTGTATTTCTATAATCACATTATTTTCGGTGCTTAAGAGCAGAGTATCTGCATTGACTTGGAGCTTAGCCCATTCAATTGCTGAATTCCCCATTTTCCCAGCTTGATCCCACATCACTTCGATTGCATCTCTAGCTTGAGCAATAGATCGTGAATATTCATTGAATAATTTTTCTGTTTCTTTTACAGATTCCCGAAATACACCTTCAACCTTATCTGTATTTGGAACACTTATGAAAGATTTAAGTTCTTCAAAACGTTTTTTAGGCTCTTGTTCGATTAGTTTTAGAATAGTTTGCCTTCTAAGAATCCTTGCATCTGGAACGCTATTATTAGGCGAAGTTCCGCCAGAAATTGTTGCCTTCCAGGTGTTCTTTTCATCTTTTATTTCAACAAAACAATCTGCAGGTTTCTTTCCGATCGTTGGCAAATAACTCTTAGCTTTAGCGCCAATAGAATAGTTAGTTAATGATCCGAAATTACCATTACATAAGAAATCAAAACCATCCACAATTGTAGATTTACCAGTCCCATTTTCGCCAAAGATAAGGGAGAGCGCTTTATTAGAGTTAAATGAAACTTCAACTTGCTCTGATGAGCCACGAAAATTCTTTAATAATATAGATTTTATTCTCATTCTTTCGGTCCTTCATCAGTCTTTACTTTTTGGCTTTCTAATAAAAATACTAAATCTGTGACTGTACAATTACCTGTCTTCACCCAATCAGAAATTCTATTTACGGTAGCATCGTTCCATCTATCATCTGTTTTTAATTTTGAAGATACTTTCAAAGATATTTCTTCATCAGGACTACTCATATGATCCTCCAACCGATTTCAAAAATAGTTTTTTTCGAATAATTTACTGTAAGTTTTTTTTCAATTTCTACTATAAATTCACCACGTCGCCGATCTATATCATCTTGAGCGTCAAAAAGCGCCTTACGTTTATTAGTTCTAATTTGTTCAAGTGATTTAATTTCTTTTTGGAAAGAAAGTTTTTCAGCTAATGTCTGAGCAGCGACAGATAGTCGTCGAGTATCACGAATTTTCCTATCAAATTCTTTGATTTCCCTTTCTAAACCCAATTTTAAATCTTCTGCCCAGCTCTCTAACTTTTCCGCTTCTTCCTCAAAATATTTTGCATTTCTTTCTGAAATTCGCGATTGAATCATGGTCTCTTTTCCTAAAACCATTTTCGCCATTTGTTCGGTATGATAGGAGTGTATTAAAACATCAGGAAGGACTCGACCTCCGATTGAAAAAAAACGAGAAGTGATATCCTCTTCTAATGGTTCACCATCGTCCGTCAATCCTGCAAAAAGTAAATACTCTTCTTCTTGCACTGGGGTATTGGCATAAACAAGGTCTACCCTAAGAACGCCTGATTTTCCTTTCAAATTTTCTAATATCGTAATTTTGCCTTCATGCTCCGATAGATTGAATTCGACTATCTCATTTGGCAAATTTCTCATTTTACTTCTTTCCAATAATAAATCCGCTAAAGGGTGCCCAAGCCGATACAAATGTGCCTCTCCAGATCGTCTTGGCAATTCATACAAACCTGTTGGATAATCTCCTTCAAAATTTTTTTGCTTTAGCAAAAAGGATGAGTCAGAAAGAAACTCAGCTATACCTGATAATTCATACTGGGTTAGCTTCATTAATTTATTTTCAAATTGTGTTCGACTTTCTTTTGAGGCGGAATGGCGTACTATTAATTTTTCCCTAACTTCATCGTCAAAATTTTCTAACAATTTTGTACGAGTATTCTGAAGCTGTGCATCAATTTCCTTACTCATCTCAGCTTGTAATGAATCGAAGGCGGCTTGTATCTCTTCCGATTTTCTATAATTTTGATAAATACTTACAATTCTTTTTTCAAAATCAACGCCTGATTCTACCGAACCCAGTATTTCATCACTTGCACCGAAAACACCTTCAAATAGCATAAATTTCTCAGAAAGAAGTTGATATACCCTTTGATCTGCTTCATTAGTTTCATTTAGAAAATTTACAACTACCACATCATGCTTTTGCCCATATCGATGACATCGGCCTATTCTTTGTTCAATTCTTTGAGGATTCCAAGGAAGATCATAATTCACAATTAAGGAGCAAAACTGTAAGTTGATTCCTTCAGCTCCTGCCTCAGTTGCAATCATTACCTGACCTTCCTCTCTAAAGTAATCAACAAGCGCTGATCGCATATCAGCTGTTTTTGAACCTGTAACTTTATCGGTATCTTTATAGCGAATTAACCATTTTTTATAAATTTCTTTGGAGCGCTCATCGTTGTTAGATCCATTAAATAAGAACAATCCATGTTTCCAAGGGCTATCAGATAGAATTCTGGTCAAATAATCCTGCGTTCTTCTTGACTCAGTAAAGATAATTGCTTTTTTTTCTGCACCGATCGTCTCAATCTGATGAAATGCCTTTTCTAGGGCAGTTAAAAGTGCTTTCCCTTTTGCATTTTCATCAATACTTAAGGCTAAGTTTCTAAACTTTTGTAATTCTATAATTTCTTGCTTGATCTCTTCTATATCTTGTACATTCAAAGATTCACTGTCTTCTGTTTCATCCCATTCTTCTTGTATTTCATCCAAAGCTTCATAATCACTTCCCACTTCGCCTAATATGTCAATGCGAACTTTCGACTGTTGAAGTTTCAACTCTAATCTCTGAATCATTGTATCTAAAGTTCCACTAATTGCGAAGCTAGAAGAGGCTAATAACTTTCGAATTACTAGAATCATCAATGCTTTTTGACTATTCGGTAAAGCATAAAGATTGCTCCTTTGCAAATACTCTGAAACTAAATCATATAGAAGAGCCTCATTTTTTTCAGGAACAAAAGATTGTAAAATCGGCAATCGATTCGTATAACGAATATAAGGAAGAACTTGCCTTCGGAGAGTTCTTTTTATTACGTTCGATATTCTACCACGAAGCATTGTTATTCCAAAATCTCCTGGCATATTATTGAATTGCTCGCGAAAACTTTCTAAGTCTCCGAAAACTTGCTCATCCACAAAGCTAATCAATCCATATAACTCAAGTAAAGAATTTTGCAATGGAGTTGCAGTCAGTAATATCTTAGGGACATTTCTGAATGTTTCTTTTAAGGCATTTGCAATTTTATTGGTAGGTTTATAAACATTCCTAAGACGATGCGCTTCATCAAATACAACAAGATCCCATGGAATTAATTGAACTTCTTCCGTTTTGTTTCTGGCAAATTGATATGAGCAAATAATTACATTCTCAGAAAGAAAAGGTGAATTTTGTCCTTCTTTAATTTGGGTTTTATAAGATTTCGTTTCAAGGATAAAGCAGGGCAGAAAGAATTTTTCACTTAACTCTTGGTACCATTGCTTCCGTAAATTTGACGGAACAATAATCAGTATCTTTCTTTTTCTTTCCGCCCACTTCTGTGAGATTACCAAGCCAGCCTCGATTGTCTTACCTAATCCAACTTCATCAGCAAGGATTGCACCTTTTGTTAATGGGGATTGAAAAGCAAAAAGTGCAGCATCTACCTGATGCGGGTTTAATTCAACCTGAGCATCGACCAAAGCCCTGGATAAACGTTGATCGTCATCAATCGGGAATTTCCTTGTGAGTTCAAATGCCGTTAATTTTGAATGATAATTAGTCCAACTCACAATTTTTTAAACCCTTCCCCTTAATGTTTTTGAAGAATACTTACCTAAGTTCTTCCAAAATCTCTTCGCTAGAAATAGCACACTTTGTATATAAATCTAACAAATATTAATTCAAGAATTTTAGGTTCAATATAGATTTATTTTAAACCTTAGGTGAGACAAAATAAAAGGGAAATTAAAAAAGCATTTATCCGCCTAAAACAAAAAAGCCTCCGATCTTACGACCAAAGGCTTTCCCAACTTTATACGACAAAG
>NZ_RQHV01000056.1 GCF_004771005.1 Leptospira ilyithenensis | reverse complement strand
GGATTAAGGCCCTTTTCGGGGAAGGATCGGCTATGCCTATTTGATTTTTTAAAAACCGATTTGCGTCAAGATTTTTGGAAATAATACGAGTTAATCGGTCGAACTTTGCTATTTTTTACCAAAATCATTCCATCGAAACAAAATTCCTCCAGTTTAGCGAACACTTTGTCCGCTATTATAGTTTTTACGAGGCACAGGTCCTTTTCCGCTGTTGACGTTGATTCCGACTCCAGCAGCTCCACTTGACGTATTATAGCTGTTAGTGATCTGTAGTCCGTTCCCTGCCTTAAAGGATGTTGTAAATATATCATCTCCATACTCGGAAAATCTAAAATCAAAGTTCTGTGCCTGGTTCCCAAGACCAACCATTGCACCCCATCCATTCTCTTCGTCATAAGACATACCAAGCCCGAGACCTGCGTTTTGTGCTCCCTGGAATAGGTTCTGAGTGACAGTACTTCCCTGGAAGCCCCCTTGTGTGATCACTCCGAGTGTCCCGTTTACAAATCCCGCCGCCGCTCCTTTCCATCCATTCCGAGTTCCATCTACAACTTGGATTGTTCCCCTTACCATAGCGGCACCAACTGCCGGGGCGAATTTATCCGCAACGCCTACAGCTCTTCCTATATTCGTAAGGAATGCCTTTGCTCCTGTACCTAAAGATCCGTATTGTCCCATGGTAGGTATGAGTAGTGCCGCTGTGATCAGTGTTGATCTTACCGCCGCATTTTGTGCCTTACGGTCTTCTTTCTTTTGTTGGATGTTACCATATCCTTTTCTGAACCAAGCATCTACTATGTCTTTGTCCATACCCGTAGCCTTGACTAGTTCCTCGACTACGATCTTTTTACCTATCTCTTCTACGATCCCGGCTGTATCCCCCGGTATGTTGGACGTATAACTGGAACCAGGTGTCTTGATACCCGCTGATAGATAGATATAATTCTGGGATACTCTTTCCTGCTTCGTTATATCCAGGTTCCCTGCATATGCCATGGAATGAATATCGTCAAAGAATGCGGATATATCTCTTTCCGGGATTCCCATTGCCACAGTTGCCGTTTTATAAATTCCTCCGGCAAGTCCGTTGATCATGGCAGAAGCTGTCGCATAAGGATTGGAATTCATTTGGGATCTGGCTTTCTTAGCGTCTCTTTGGCCTTTGAAGTCGGTCAATAATTGTGTTACAAGATCTGCTGGCAGTCCCGTTGCAGCTGCTATGGCACTTGTAGCATTCCTTTTGATCATGGATTCTTCATTTGTTTTGATCTCGCGGTATACGGCTCGGGAACCAACAATCTGGTTCTTCATCGACTCGTAACCCGCTTTATCTAAGGATTTATATCCGAACGCTACCGCTCCCATATAGGCAGCTCCCCGAAAGAATGCTGTCGAAACTCCTTTCGTCCGATAAGCCAGCCCTGCCGTCAACACCGGGTTATTCATCATTCCATCAAACCCTTGTTTGAATATATTTCCAAGACCTTGCCACGGATCTTTGTAAGATACGAAGTTTGCTCGCGCTTTGATCTTATTCGCCTGCATCCTTCCCCGCATAAATCCGATGGCATCGGATACTAGCTGGATGCTTTCTTCACTTCCTCCGGTTGCACGGATGAGGGCTCCCGCAATACTGGAATTTATCGCTCCTTCCACTTTACCTTTGATTGCCGAGTTGAATCCTGCCGTTCCCCCGGATATATAAGCGAGAACCATTAAACGTTCGCTGTTCCACGCTCCTGTGCGCGTAACCTCCGTGTTACGACGCACGAGCTTCGGCATCCCTGCCTCCGCCACCGCGAGAAACATCTCTCTTGCTTTTAAGAGAAGAGAGACTTTATCTATGTTTGTTTGGGCGCCTCGCATCTTTTCTTTTCCAATTCCTCTTTCTTTTACCCGACCACGCTCTTCGCTTCAATCTTCGCCTTTTTGGTTGTGCGAAGGATTTCCGCTGCGATCGTTGACGCGGGGTTTGTTTTTATATTATAATTTATCATATTCGAAAACATTTATAACGATCTTCTTCCCGTGTTTCTTGAAGTAAAAATCCTTTACAGCACTCATTTCTTGTTTAGAGAAGTTTTTCCATCTCTTAAAGCTCATAGTTTCTATTCCTTGTATTTCCGCTAAACACTCGTATCCTTTTTGGGTTAAATTTGCATCATACATATATAAAGTTTTGATTTTAATTCCACTCTGTGCGAATTTACAAAATCCTTCATCTGTATAGGTGTTATTTGCTCCGGTTAAATCAAAGACTCCTATACTTTGCATTTCAGTAAGGCAGTCCAGTCCTAAATCATTTACACCTGCCGCCATTAAAGATAGGTGAGGGAAGTTTTTAATTTTTGCAAATGAGCAAAGTAAACTTGGTGTAACTGAGCTTTTAAAAAAACGAAATAAAGTTAATCCGCTAAGATCACAATTGTTAATCTCATTATCAAAAGAATTTGGAATTTGTGAATCTTCAAATCTCATAGAATACAACTTTTCTATTTTGCAAATTTTAGTTAAATCACCTGATAAAATCTTCGTATCTTTTGAGGAAGACATATGAGAAGAAGTCTTACTACCTTTATCGCCAATTAAGTCGATTGTATATCCTCTCTGACGTAAATCCTCAACATCACTATTTGTTTTTACATCACTTGTTTGTTTTGCTGAGCAAGCGTTTAGAACGATCAGCAAATTAAATATTAAGATAATCTTTTTCATTTTTTATCCTTCGCGTAAGCGTATGATTCTGGAATTTCATTTCCATAAGGGGCATCAAGATATAGTGAAGATTTTTTATATTCATTCGGATCAAATGTACTACCATTAATGGTTGGGTCTGCAGTATCCTCCACAATCCAACTCGTTCCTTGTCTGTGCAAAGTAATGGTATGAGTGTCACTAACACGTAACATAACAGAATTACTATTCGTAGTGCTCATAAAACTTGCTAGTTCGGAATAAGCCTCATCTCGCGTAGTAGATGGAGAAATCTCGGTTCTATCCCATGCCTTTTCAAATACATTCGCATAACTATCCATAATGGTATCGTTGTGTTCAACTTGCATAACGTTTCCAGGTTCAGATATCAAGATATTGCCTGCCTGGTATTGCTTTTTTATAAAATCAGCAAAGTCAGCTTCTACGGCATCCCCAAATTCATGTCTGAGTGTGGACCAAAGCGATGCTGCCTGACACCATTTGTCTTGAATTGTATCTGGGTTTACATCGACTCCGGTTATAGTTTTTATTTTTGCCGCAAGGTTTTTCGCTTCGGGACTATCCCCTTGGTATAATATTCCCCCAGGAGCAGCCATGGATACAAGCGATCCCGGATCAGGACCCCCTCCAATCCTAAACTCTCCATCTGCATTCTCATAGATCGGAACTTCGATTGTTTCTTTGATAACTTCCGGTTTCGTTAAAGTGGTAATGCTCGCCAAACTTTCCGTAGAGCCTTCAATTCCTATCTTATGATCTAAATTATGAACCACTCCTCTCAAGTCATCGAGATGAGGTTGTAATGCTTCTTTTGCTTTTTCGATTTCTTTAGATAACTTTTGATATTCCTTAATCTTGTTCCTTAACGCCTGATCATCCAAACTATCTCCATACTTCTGATCTAAATTCGCTAGTTTCAGCTCTGCACTTTCTAATGCCGCAAGTTTCTCTTTGAAATCAGAAGACAAACTGTCCTTTAAAGATTCGGTAGAAGCGATTTCATGAGCAAGTTCTAGTGCAAGCTTCTGATCTCTTACATCCTGATTGTATTTTATCTTATCCAACTCGTATTTCGTTGCATGCAGTTCATACGTACTCAACATTCGATTTGCTATATCCAACCTGTCTTTTACAGTCGAAGTTTTTGCTTCCAAATCTTTTTGTGATTTCCCGAGTGTATTTAATCTTTTGTCAATGTCTGCCGTAGTCGGTGCGATTGTTTCACTTCCCGTTAGATTTAACAATGTCTGTTTTATATCGGCACTAGGGAGAGTTTCCAGATGCAACGGATTTTCTCTCAGTAGTCTCAGATTTGCAATTTCAGATGCAATGGATTCTCCTTGTTTTAGTTTTGCTTCATACTCTGTTTGCGTTTTGCTGATTAAAGCATTTTGCTTTTGAATCATCGCTTCCGTTCCATTGGATGCAAAATCACGCACAGCAGCGTTCGCTTTACTTGCTGCGAGTGCTTCCTTCTGAATCAAACGCTGCATACTAATTTCTGTTTGTTTGATAAGATTACTCTTCTCCGTGATAATCTCATTTAGCCTAGTCATCGCATCTTTGCTAGATGTATCCGTGTTTATTTCCAGTGACTTTATCTGATCCCTGGCATCCTGGATTTGAGACCTTAGATCTATTACACTTGTATTCATATTACTGAATTCAGGGCTTGTTATTTTTTCATTCAGGGTCTGATTTGCTCTTTCTGCCGCTTTTAATAACTTCGATTCTGCGGGAGTAGGTTGTAGAATAGTTTTGCTTATTGGATTATTCTTATTAAAGTCATCGACTCCTTGAGTGATTCTTGCCTCCAGTAGTTTTGCCGCAGTAAGAGAGGTTTCATCTTTGAAGACTTTCGTCGGTGTTTCTTTTATTAAAATTACAGGGTCAACACCTTCCACTCTTTCAAATCCGGTTCTATTGCTTGTTGATTGTATGGAATCGGATACTAATTGTCGTTTATCGCTTTCGCTCAGCTTATTGATATCGGAAATTATAGAGGAAATCGTTCCTCCTTCCGTAAATCTGTTCTGCAATGCACTCTGCCAATGAGCAAAGGAATTAGTTACTATTCCACCTACATTTCCAGCCTCAGACTGTGGAAGGTCATGGAGTGTTATCCCGTCCTCAGTTCCTACGCTACCATCCTCATCTTCTCTTCTCCTTGCCACCTCAACGACTTGCCCCCGGACAGGCGGTATAGCTCCGTTACTGGCTCCACCACCTAATCCCATAAATGCGAATGCTGCCATAGCACTCGTTCCCACAATTCCGAGACTCATAAGTGCGATCGACTCCACACTGACAGGCTCTTTAACCAAGGATTTTAGTAGATCCTCTCTCTGTTCTTCCGTAAGCTTTACAATCGCATCATCACTTAACTTGCCTTCCGTGCGAAGTAGTTCGTTCTCGTCAGCACGTGCAACAAGGAATCCACGTGTCACCTCATCCAGACCATCTATGTAGTTCTGCGTCAGTCCTGATTTGATGAGTTTGAGATCATCATCCCTTCTATCTTTAGCATCCTGTGCCCGGTTGATGTTGTCCTGCATCCAGTCTATCTCTTCCGCAGTATAGCCATCAGCACCATTCGTTCCCAATGTAATTCCGTTTAACAAAGAAGATACGTATGCCTGTCCATCTCTATCCCAGTTCCCCGAGATTCCAATTCCCGAAGGTTGGTTTGTATAACTCACACCCCCGGTGAATCTATCTTTTGTATCGTAATTGATATTCAGGTTAAACCCTTGTCTTGGTCCTTTTCCGCTGTTGACGTTGATTCCTACACCGGCTGCTCCACTTGACGTATTATAGCTGTTAGTGATCTGTAGTCCGTTCCCTGCCTTAAAGGATGTTGTAAATATATCATCTCCATACTCGGAAAATCTAAAATCAAAGTTCTGTGCCTGGTTCCCAAGACCAACCATTGCACCCCATCCATTCTCTTCGTCATAAGACATACCAAGCCCGAGACCTGCGTTTTGTGCTCCTTGGAATAGGTTCTGAGTGACAGTACTTCCCTGGAAAGCCCCTTGTGTGATCACTCCGAGTGTTCCGTTTACAAATCCCGCCGCCGCTCCTTTCCATCCATTACGAGTTCCATCTACTACTTGGATTGTTCCCCTTACCATAGCGGCACCAACTGCCGGGGCGAATTTATCCGCAACGCCTACAGCTCTTCCTATATTCGTAAGGAATGCCTTTGCTCCGGTACCTAAAGATCCGTATTGTCCCATGGTAGGTATGAGTAGTGCCGCTGTGATCAGTGTTGATCTTACCGCCGCATTTTGTGCCTTACGGTCTTCTTTCTTTTGTTGGATATTACCATATCCTTTTCTGAACCATGCATCTACTATGTCTTTGTCCATACCCGTAGCCTTGACTAGTTCCTCGACTACGATCTTTTTACCTATCTCTTCTACGATCCCGGCTGTATCCCCCGGTATGTTGGACGTATAACTGGAACCAGGTGTCTTGATACCCGCTGATAGATAGATATAATTCTGGGATACTCTTTCCTGCTTCGTTATATCCAGGTTCCCTGCATATGCCATGGAATGAATATCGTCAAAGAATGCGGATATATCTCTTTCCGGGATTCCCATTGCCACAGTTGCCGTTTTATAAATTCCTCCGGCAAGTCCGTTGATCATGGCAGAAGCTGTCGCATAAGGATTGGAATTCATTTGGGATCTGGCTTTCTTAGCGTCTCTTTGGCCTTTGAAGTCGGTCAATAATTGTGTTACAAGATCTGCTGGCAGTCCCGTTGCAGCTGCTATGGCACTTGTAGCATTCCTTTTGATCATGGATTCTTCATTTGTTTTGATCTCGCGGTATACGGCTCGGGAACCAACAATCTGGTTCTTCATCGACTCGTAACCCGCTTTATCTAAGGATTTATATCCGAACGCTACTGCTCCCATATAGGCAGCTCCCCGAAAGAATGCTGTCGAAACTCCTTTCGTCCGATAAGCCAGCCCTGCCGTCAACACCGGGTTATTCATCATTCCATCAAACCCTTGTTTGAATATATTTCCAAGACCTTGCCACGGATCTTTGTAAGATACGAAGTTTGCTCGCGCTTTGATCTTATTCGCCTGCATCCTTCCCCGCATAAATCCGATGGCATCGGATACTAGCTGGATGCTTTCTTCACTTCCTCCGGTTGCACGGATGAGGGCTCCCGCAATACTGGAATTTATCGCTCCTTCCACTTTACCTTTGATTGCCGAGTTGAATCCTGCCGTTCCCCCGGATATATAAGCGAGAACCATTTCCTTAAGGAAAGAATCTACACCTTCCTGGGCTTTTTTCTCTTCCTCGAACTTTCTCTCATTTCTTGCTTTGACTTCCGCGACTTCATTTACGGATGTTGAGATTCTTTTGACATCACCCGAGAGTCTGTTGTCATAAAAATCTGTTAGAACTGCCATTCTCTGATCTATTACTTTCTCAATATCTTCATCTTCCCATACATCAAACAGATCTTTTCCCTTAGGGGCTATAACGGGTGCTACTTGTGATAGATTCACATAACGAACTTCCGTTTGCGTTCCTGTGACGTATCTACCATTTATATTTCCGGCCACTCTTCCGTTGCTGATCGGCTTACTTGTAAGAGTCGCTACACTCGTTTCTTTGTTGATCGTATATGTATAATCTTGTCGGAGTAGGTCCCAACACTGAGTTGGGTTCACATAACAAGTCCCCGCCGCTTTCTTTTCTTCCGCCGTTAGATCTAACATTCCCGTCGTCTGACCTAATACGATTTTGTCCGTTCTGTTTAAAGATCTTACGATCATTCCCTCTTGATATTCCAGTCCGTCTTTGTACAAGTAAGCGATCGATTCCTTGAATATTTCTTTAAAACAATCGTTATACAACGCTCCTTTGTTCGCCATACAACTCACCATCGGGGCATACTTAGATTCATTCATCTGATTCAGTATATGTTGATACTCCATTGCTCCGGTAAGTTCACCATTCTCATTGTATTTGAGTACTGCGCGCTCATTCCATTTGATACTATAAGTTAGCTGGTTCAGAACTTTTTCCTGTTCTTTCTCTGCTAGTCTTGTATTGTTCTCGTTCATGGACAAGAGAGTTGCATATTGACCAACCCCGTTCACCGTATCGCCGAAGATATCACCGATATCCTTTTTACCAATGGTGAGGCTCGTGACTTCTTCCTTATCGTAGGCAGCGGTGAATATATTATACTTTTGCGGGCTGGAAGTTGTGATTTTGTTTTGGCTGGTTGATAGAGAAATCACTGGCTCGGTTGACGAATTCCCGGTAAGAGACTTATATAGGATCGGATCGGTTTGTACAAATCCCAGACCTCCCGCAACACCACCTAACGCGAAACTTCCCAATGCGGAAACTTTCTCGTAAATACTTCCTGATTTAATTTCGTTCCATCCTTCTTTTACGACGTTAAGTATATCCTTCGGACCTATTGTATTCCCTGCAATCGCCGGATCCTTAAATTCAAATTCCGTGCTTGTCAGGCTGACCAGGTTCCCACCGTAGCCAGTCAAAACCAAATCCGTTCCTGTGGAAAAATCAATTCCCGTAGATTTAACCGCTCTGAAGTCTGCCTTGATTGCAGCTAGATCCGATTTTGATTCTATGGATTGTGCATTTCTTTGCAGTTCTTCCCATTTGACAACTCCATCTTGTCTTTCTATTTCTATCTTGGAAAGCCAGGCTGTTTTTTTGACTTCCAGGTCGGCGAGAGAATTCTCATAATCAGTCTTTGCTTGTTCTTTTAATGCATCTGCGTTTGTTTTCCACTGTTCGTAAAAACTATTGTAACTTGCTACCTGACCTTCCCAGTTGCTAATGGCAGGATTTATATCGTTTGTATATTTGTTAAGTTGATTGCTTAACGAAGTGGAATTGCTGTTCCAATAGGAATACATTGCATCCGATTGGGCATCGTATACTTTGAAGAGAGCTCCGTAAGTGACATACCCCATATGAAACCTTGCGACTTCCCAGTAACGAACTCCTTCCCAATAATGATAGTCGTCAGGTTCTGCGAGCCAATTTCTATCTTCTTTCTGTGCGTAATTGATTCCTATTCCGTTACAGCACATATTTTTCTGGCCGCCGTATGTGAATATATTGGTAAGTAGAACATCCGTTACACCATATCTGGTAGTCCCCAGTTTGGTGGCGAGAAGAGCATTGATTTTAGGCTCATTCCCATCCCGGATGGCCTTCAACATCTCTTCCAGGCTATCGCTTCCTATGTTGTTGAACATATCCTGGCCTCCGGAGACTCCGGCCCAGTTTTGTTCTGATTCGCTGAGAGTTGCCCAGTAACCGTATGTACTGTTACGAACCCTATTGGCTAGTTCGTCTATCTGCGCTTGCGTTGCTGTAGCCGCGGAAATTCCTCCGCTTAAAGTCGTGGATATCTGATAAGTATTGATTTTGTTATAATAGTTTGTGCTTTGGGCTTTTGCATCGACGCTTGTGGTCGAGAGAAAGTTTGTAATCTCAGTGGAAATGGTGGTTAGTATATTGGATGGATCCAGTGCAGTGTTACTCAGCACTCCGTTCATTTTGTCCACTAGTTTTTCCAGCAGTTTCCCTGCATCGTTGAGTCCGCCGCCATTCGCATAACGATACGTACAGTCCTCGGGTTTGTCGCAAGCAGTCGCAAGGGAAGTTCCAAACTGAGTGACCATACCTTGGATCACGGATTTAACGGCTGTTTTATACTGGTCTATCTCATATAAATTTGTCTGAAAAGTAGTATCCGATTTGTCCATAGCAGTTAGGAACGTTTTGTATTTGCTTTGGATTATTTCCAAGGATCCTGCAAAATCATTGAGTCCTTGCGCGTAGTTCTGGTTGAAGTTCTGACTCCACTGGTTGGTTGCATTTGTTATCTGTTGTTGCAATTGGAGTGCTTGGTTCGCTGTATCTTGGGAAAGAGTGGTTTGGACTCCGATCCGGTTCAGGTAGGTCGTGTCCACTCTGTTTGTATTCAGCTTCAATACAAACTCGTCTCTGTTCCTGAGAAAGTCCAGATTCGCCCGGCTTTCCCAGGTATGCAAAGCCT
>NZ_RQHV01000046.1 GCF_004771005.1 Leptospira ilyithenensis | reverse complement strand
TTTTTCAATATAGGTCTACGTTAGCCGGCACCATGCGGCAAAAAGGCGAACTTATTTGAAGAAAATTTCTGATCGGGAAGGTTTTGCTTGCGGTAGCGGTGAAGATGTGTTAGAGGGAACGCATTTGGTGGCTTTGTGGTTTCACCCCACCCAGGAGATCAGCTTTGCTGATGATCCTTCGGATACTTCTCGCTTCTATTGGCGCGAGGGGAGGGGCGGGGAGATCCGTCCTAAACCAAGAACCCGTCCCCCATTTTGAGAACAACCCCACTTTTCCTAACTTTTTTCCAAAAACCTTTAAAAAATCAGAACCAAACCATTCATTTCCAGACCCTCTTTTTTAGCCGACTTAACACGGCAAGGAAGTCTTTATGAAAATATACAACCAAACAAGTCGATTATCATATCAATTAACAACAACAAGGCGGATGGAAACTAAAATCAGTCCGATCAGATTTCAGGGAAATTTTTTTTAGAAAACTAAAAAAACGGAACAACAAAATGAACGGGCAATCCGCATATTTTTTTGACTTTATCTTCTAAGTATCATTAGTTGGCAAACATCGGAGGAAGGACCATGGAACAAGAACAGACGACAAAACAAAGATTCACCCGGTTTACAAAAACACAAGGCGCGCTCGCGCTTTTTTCCTTTGTATTCTCACTGTTTTTTGCAGGTGCGGTTTTCTCCCAGGCAACGATCCCTCAGTTGCAGATGGATCCTTACAATTCGAATGTGATGAACCAGGTCTACGCTCAGTCGTATTTTCTGAATTCCACGCAAGCCTGGATGGATCAGGTGCTGCGTCAGAAAGGTTTATTCCGCGCTCAGTGGGAAGCCGAGGCAGACAGGACCATTTACGATTACGTCTCGGGCATAAACACAAGCGATGCGTATAACGATCTAAATGCGCATAAGGACTCTGCGCTAAAACAACTAATCTCTCAGAAAATGGAGGCTTTGCATACCTGGGAAAGCCGGGCGAATCTGGACTTTCTTCGGAATAGAGACGAGTTTTTAACAAAAATAGAAACAAACGTATACAACAAGGCTTATTTAGACCGGCTGGGTGCGCAAACCCAGTCCATGCAACTTCTATTGGGAAATCAAAGAATTGAAGAGTTACAAAGTAATATCAGCAGCGCAGCCAGCAACTGGAATGCAAATTTCAACCAGAGCTATCAATCGGGACTGAATGATTTTGCAAACACTCTGGGAAATATAGAAGACGAATACGGTAATTTTCTCACAAGTCTGGACAATTCGGAAGCAACTTTCCAGGACAACCTGACTACGATCGATTCCTATAAAACAGTTGTTAAGAATGCAATCAAAGGCATAGTCGGTGAGTTCCAGACAATGTTGGATAAGCCCTGCAACCAGGCAAATCCCTGTTTGTACAGACAAGCAAATAACGGTGGTTTGAATGGAGCGGGTCAGACTATGAGTGCGCTTGTCACGAGCCTGAACGAAGTATTGAATGATAATAGTTTAAATCCGACTAACATACTCACTACGATTTCCGCTCTGATTAATAATTTTCTATCAAGCCAGACAAATTCAGCTTATCTGACTTATACGGATTATTCGAATCAGATCAGCACAGTACAAACCACCTGGCCTCCGGCCAATCCGTATGGTGTAGGGTATGGTCAGCAATACATCAATGATATAAATAACGGAGTATTTACCTTTGACCATACTTCCGCAGATCAAAGATCTCACTGGTCGAGGGATACGAACGGATTGTTTTCCGGAATTGATAATGCGAACGTTCAGGCGGTAGTTCAGGCGATTGTCGCCGGAAGAGGAAATCTAACTGCATTGCAACCATCATCCAGTCAGGTATAGGCGGGACAGGTCGAACCGTTACAGCGGTTTATGCCGCAAATGTTTATACGGATTGGGGCGGGCCGGAACATTCGGACGGGCTCGCTTGGAATAGCATCAATGGAGCCCAGCAGAATTTTAACAAAGACATGAACGGAAATCCCTGGTTTTGGGGAGCCGACCGTGTTTTGTCTACGTATTGGTTTCAAATGGCCAATATCGGCTATGATGTAGTTTACGCTTTGCATGACGGGAGCGCAGCGGACCAGGCAACTTATTGGAATGGAAACTACGGTTCCTTAAACGGCCAACTCAGTAAATATATGAACCAGATTACACCCGCTATACAAAGTTGGGAATCCCAAGTCGCAAGTTATAATAGTTTTCATGAACAATGGAAGACTAACGCTGACGATTTAAAAGCCCAGGCAAAAATAGATTATGACAATGCCCGGGCAGACCTGGAAGTAAAGAAGACTGCCTGGATTCAAAAGATGGAAGACGAGAGACACGACTCCACCATCAAATGGAACGAGTTAAGTACCAAAGCCGCAGAAGCGGAGTCTACGGCAGAACTCAAATCCATAAGCAAACAGTTATTAAATACATATAATGCTTCGATCGCAAGTGCAAACATTTCTACAAATGTTTCGGATGCAATGAGCTCTTACAAGGGTTCAATGAACGACTTAAGCAGTCGTGAATTTACATTTTACGAACCTTCTCCCGTGTCAATGCCAGCTTTGAACAACAGCATGATTCCTAAGGATGCTTTGGCATCTATCAGTTTAAGTGCGATTGGAAATAAAATGATAAGCCAGGATATGGTTTTCGGATTGTCGAATGCATTAGGTGTTGCCGGCTTTCAGAAGGACGCTTATGTATATTCGAATTTAAGTTCTACCATTTCTAACATATCCAATGCAGTCGGCGGATTTTTTGGAAATAACTCTAGTTCGGGAGGACAAAAGTTTTCTATCCTGGGTGCTGCCACGGAAAAGACAATTGATACGAGCCTAAAGATCAATGGAAAAGATATATCTGAAGTTTTTGCAAACACTACGAACGGAGTGTATCAATTTTCTCAACTTCTTTCCATCAATGAAAACAACACTTACACCGCAAAACAGGAACAATCCAAGTTAGTCAATCAAATGGCTTATCATGTAAACTGGGACAACCGTGCGGGAGCTAAACTGAATGAAGATGGCGACCTGGTTTTGGTGAACGGAAGTATCGGAAACATTAACAATGATTTGATCCGGGGAATCCTGAAGAAACAAGCGGACTATGTTTACAAAGGCGATAAGTTCGATAAGGTCTGCGTCGCAGGAACGGCGGGTTATGCCGGGTGCCAAGAAACTGAGAAAAAAATCAACGCTGCGCAAACAGCGGCCTTTAATAATTATATGGAAGGTGAAATCAATTTACTGAAAGCGCAAGGATACGAATTCCAAAATGGAATGATTGTAAAATCCTTGTCGATGGATGAAAAAATCCTTCTGGGACAAACGGAAGGACTGACATTGACGGATGCGCAAAAACAAATAGAAGGCCTTTGTTACAAAGACCCGTCACAATGCACTAGCCTCTTAAAGAAAGAATTCAATATCGCTTATGATGCGAGCGGAGGAGTGACTTTATCCAAGGTCATAAGTAACGGCCAGATCGGCGGCAGAAATGCACAAGGGAAATATATCTCAGGAACCCAAAACGAAAGTCAATACATCAGCTTAGCCAAAGTAAGTCCAGTGATGGCTCCCAAAGGGAAAGACTTGTTTGATGAATGGGGCCAAAACGATTGGGCCAACGTAGACAAACAAGCAAGCACTGTGATGAATGATTTCTATACGAAAGGTTTGTCACAGGATAGCAAACAACTTGGCCAGGCGACAGCACTCATCCGGGATGTGGAAGCCAAAAACGAGAAAAAATTCCAAGAGGCAAAGGTAGCTGCGGAAGCTGCGGATTCATTTCTCAAAGATATGATTATGGCTTATATTTCCGGTGGTGTGGCAGGGATCAAAGCATCCATCAAAGGCAAAATAGAGGATCAGATAAATTCCAGTTTGGCGGCGGGATTTATCCGGGCTACGGGGGGAAGTGAAGATCAGATTGCCATGGCATCCCAACTAATAAGCTATATGCGAGGAAAAGTTCAGGAGAAAAAGATCAAAAGCAATATGGCTAAGAATAGCCTGGCAAATGCAGCCGGAGCGTTTGTCGCGACTGGATTAATGTTTGCCACGGGGGGAATGTCGGTTGCACTCGGTGGAGCGGCCTTTGCGACAAATTTTCAAGGAGTAAGTGGAGGCGGACTCGGAATGGTTACTGGTATTGGAGCTTCCACTTACCGGGCGGTGGCGGGAAATCAAGCGGCAGATTCTATGATGAACAGAATCACCGGTCCAAAAGACCAACTTACAGCGATTAAAGCCAATGAGAATGCAATGATCAAATCCTCTGCTACAACTGCGCTCGCAGCTGCGACCGGTATTCCCAGAGACGTTGTGGGACAACTACTGACGGATTACCAAGGTTCGCAGGCAGCGAAGAAAACAAGAAATGCAGTGAATTCCAATCCGATTGCCAATATAGGTTCTCAAATCGCCGGAGTCGGTGGAGGAATTCTAAAGACAGCAGCGGTAGCGTTAGGTGTCAGAGAAAGAGACATTCAAAAGATGTTAAGTAATGGAAATCGAATCGCATTTTCAGGTTCGGTGAATACCAGTGCGGAAGCACAATCCTTAGCCTATATGAACCAAGCAATGGGTATGTCTGCACCCGGAATGAGTTACACATCGAACGTCCCTACTCTTAAAAACAAAGCGGGACTAGTAGAAGAACTGGGTCAAAGGATTGTAGTAGATGAGATCGTCAAAGCAACAGGAATTGATAAAGATATAGCAGATGCAAGTTTCCGTAAACAATATGGTAAGGTAAAACAAAAGAAAGCGGATAAGAAAGCACAGAATAAAGCAATTCGTTCAACAGTCATAACTACCGCCGTAACGGTTGCTACACTTGGTGCAGCGACCGCTGCTTCCGCAGCTGCGGCAGCAGCCCAAACAGCGACGGCAGCTGCAACCGCCGCCGGTGCCAGTGCGGCCGGAGCCGCTGCCGCGGGAAGTGCTGCGGCTGTAGCAGCAACAACGGCAGTCGCAAGTACCGGTTTTCTCGGAGCCGTTGGTTCAGCGCTCGCCACAGTAGGATCCCTCGTGGGAGCGTCCGCGACAGCAGCAGCTAACGTAGGAGCTGCGATTGTCAACGGGGCCGTTCAGGCAATTGACGGATCTAGAAATGGAACTCAAGGAATCATTGCAGGTCTTGCCAATGGAGCCATCGGAGCATTTACTGCCGGTGGTGGAATGAATCTAACCGGCAAGGCAGCGGAGTATCTTGGAAAAGGAGCTCTCGGTCTTGGAGTAAGTTACGAGAAACAAAAAGGTTGGGGAGGTGCCCTCGGACTTGGGGGAGCCAAAGCAAATGTTTCTATTAGTTTTTCTCAAAGAGGAAATACAACGATTTCCGGTTCGATGGAAAGCGGAATCAAAGGAATACAGCTAACAGCTAGTAGTACAACCAATGGCGCAACGACGATCGGAGCGAATTACAACCCGAGTGATAAAGGACCAAGACAAGGCTGGAACTTAGGGGCAAATTACGATGTAAACGGTGGAGGATTTTCCGGTAGTGTTGGTTATACGAATGCACAGACCGGACTTGGACTTACTTCTACGATAGATCGTAACGGATTATCCACATCGGGTCAGTTGAATGGTGTGAGTCTCGCTACTATGACCCGGGATGGATTCCAGTATGATGAGATCAGTTGGACTGATATAAATATCAACAAAGCACAGGACATGACGGATGAGATTCGTCAGAAGGCGTCTGATATAGCAACGATCCGAGAGAATATGCCTGATGTGGATATAAACAATCTACCTGATACAGAGATCGCTAGAATCGCCGGTGAGATCAATACTCAGAACGAAAACAAACAGCTATTAAGAGATGACAGAACTCAGGAAGAGGTAGATGGTATGAGTCCGCTTGCCAGAGAGGAAGCTTTGGATCGGATCAATCATGTTGTAGATCCGAATACATTGGCGTTGGCTGCTTTGACTAGCATTGGAACCGCAGCCCTTGCCTTCATTGGATTGGGTAGAACGTCTAACAGCATACCCATACCAACAACAGGAGTAGCAAGAGTTGTTGAAGTGGCGAGGAGAAGAACCGAGGAAGGTGTTGATACTATTCTGGATACAATCTCTGACTTTATGGGTAGGGTAAAAGATAACATAGTCGATTCGATTAGTGGTCTTTCTACGAACTTAGCCGATGGTGTAAATCGAATGTTGTCGAATGCGAATGAGATAGTTCAAATGCCAAGGGACTGGTGGAATGATACTCCTGCGGTGAATCCGTCTGTACTATCGAAAGCGGATGCGGCTTTGTTAGCGGCGGCAGTTTATTCTGATGTTCCAAAAGATAAAAAGGATCAATTACTTGGAAAAAGTGAAAATCCATTTAAGATACTAGGACCGGATGATTTTAGTGGGACACCTTTGGAAAAGTTAAAATTTGTCGATCATGGAATAACTGGTTTGGATTCTATGTTGGTCAAACGAACTGCTACGATAGACGGAGTAGAAAGGACGGTTTATGTATATTCCTTGGCAGGGACGGAAGGAGGTCCTATAAGCAAAGACGGAGCAACGAATGCAAGTGCTGTAGTAGGCGGTTCGACTCAGTATAAACTTGCACTTAAGAATGCTGAAGCAATTCAGCAGTATATAAAAGATAACGATCCAAGCGCAATCCTAATGACGACAGGACATTCCTTGGGTGGTGGAATGGCGGCTTCTATTTCTTTACAAACAGGAATTCCTGCGATCACTTTCAATCCGGCAGGAACCAACTTTCTTACCAATGGGATTTCCAATGCATTCAATACGGGATGGAATAGGATCGATGCATACATCACTCCTACCGATCCTTTGAATACTTTGGTCCAAAGACCTTTATTTCCATTCATCGGTCCCAATGGTCGAACTCATTCGGAAGCGATTGTGACACCGGAAGGAATCTTTAAAGGTCACAAAATCGATAACTTCGTAGATCATTATTTCAAGAATGAAAATGCGGAAACTGTAAAAACACCTGAGTTTAAGGAAATACCTCATACAACTCAAGAGGGTAGTGCGGGAGGTTTTTTTCAGACTGCCTATAATTCTGTATACGAACCACTCAAAAAGAAAATTCCAAACAAAGTAAAAGATAATTTAAATAGCCTGATCAGAAATACAGCAATGGGGCTTGGGTATAGTCCTGTGATGGAAGGAAATAAACCAGAAGTTACTTCTCGTCCCCTGAATGTAAGTGAGATTTCGAATTCATCAATTACTTTACAGCAGAGGTATGTGGAAGCGGTTGAACTTCCCAATGTAAATGACTTTAAGAAAGGAAGTAGTTTAAAATTAGAATTTCCAGAAATGACTCCGCCTGAAAAAATTCATGAAACATTGGGGAAGGTCGGAACTCAAATGATCAAAGATGCATATTTCAACTATGATGCTTCTATAAAATCAAAAGACTTACTTGAAAAATTTGCAAAGGAAAATGGGCTCAATGCTCCAAGTTCTACCACTGAGCAAAAACAGCTGTATCAAAGATTGCAAACCGAATTGAATACAACAATTACGAATGCAAAGGCTGATCCGTTAATGGCGAGGATTGATTATACAAGAGAAAATTATGCGAGAATCACGACAGAGACTCTTGTGAATCGTTATGGTGATAAAATCGACACTGAAAATAGTACGGATCGTCTTACTGTGTTAAAAAATGGAGAAGGAGTTATTTTAAATCAGGTGGCTTATGATTCTCAGAGAGACAATGCTAGCAAAATAGAGTTTTCTGATTATACTCTTTATCCGGGCAATGAATGTTCTCCAACCGCAACCTCCATTGCAGCGGAATATATGGGAGCTACTTCTCAAAACGGAATGTATCAATTTGTCGATGATTTTATCAAACAAGCACATAAAGATGGAATTCTTTCTGACGGGGATGAGCTTAAAAAAGATAAATATTTGGATAAAGTTCTCGAAAAATATGATCAAAAACTAATAGCCTTAGATATAGATCAAATTGCAATTTCAGGAACAAGCCCAACTCAATATAAACCTGATCCAAATAATTGGAAAACTGGTTCTATCAAAAAGGCCTTGGGTGAAGGAAAACCGGTAGTAGTTGGTGGGGAATTTAACGTTTCTCCAGTTATCGGAGGTCATAGATTAGTGATTGTAGGATATGATTCTACGGGTTGGATAGTCCATGATCCGTATGGGAATGCGAATGGTACTAGTTATCAAGGGTCAGGAATGTATGCACATTATGATTACGGTAAATGGGATATAGGTAAGAAGACGGCATTCGTGATTGAAAATATCCAAAAGGAGTAATAGGCCATGAAAAATTTATTTTTTTTATTCATCATTCCAATCTTTTATTTAATAGCGAGAGATTTGAATTTTGAAAGACTTTATGTCAATGTAAACGATTGTCTCAAAGGTAGTAAGTGCTTTCAAGCGGTAGCTAGTTCGTTCTTAATAGAGAAGGGCAAATCTCAAGATGAATACATTCCCTCGAAAATACATGACTATAAAAAAGAAACAGCATGGTGTGTATCAAAAAACCAAGGAATAGCAGAATTTATTTATGTACCCTATCAAAACAAAGCAAGTATCAATAAATATAAAGAAATTTTGCAGAGAGGAGATTACTACTCTTTGTTTACAATTGTAAATGGATTTGCCAAGAACGAAGATTTATTTTTAGCAAATAACAGAGTAAAAAAAGTTTCTATAGAAGTGCAAGAGATTGGATATACAATGTCTGTATCAGGGCCAGATACAGCTACAGGAACAGATATTTATATAGATGACGGCCCTCTTCTCAATAGTATTCATGAGATCGAGTTAGCAGACACGATGGATGAACAAAAGTTTAAATTAAAAATCGTTCCAAAATCTAAAAAAGATCTTAATCTCCAGATGGATCTGTTATTTAAGATAATAATCAAAGAAATTTACCCTGGTTCTAAGTATAAGGATACTTGCATTTCTGATGCTGGTTTTTCTATCTTAGTGCCAGAAAAAAATAAGCCTCAATAAAAAATAATACAGTAAAGGGTAAGGATAATGTTTTATGAAATACTTAATTTGTATAATATCCATTTGTATTTCCGTTTCTTGTGCGGAATGGCGTTTTAGAACAAAAGTAAATCTGGGCCTGATTGATCTAGACTCACCTCCACCTTTGGGAGCTAACATTACGGTTTACGATTTTAGATTGTTCCGCGAAACTCCTGTATGGGAACTGACGAAAGCAGCGGTGATTCAAGATACGGAAAAGATGAAAAAAATCGTAAGAGAAGGCAAGTTAAATGTGGATTACCAGGAATCGAAGTTTGGAGAAACCTTGCTGTCTTTGGAAGTAAAAAACGAAAGATACGATTCTTCTAAAACTCTACTTGAGTTAGGTGCAGATCCCAATAAGCAAGAGAATTCACTTTCGGAAGGTTATTCACCTATAATGTATGGGGCAAGTGTGAAAGATTTAAGATTATTGAGATTATTACTTGAATATGGAGGGAATCCAAACATTGAAGCAAAAGGAAAGATCATTAGCGGCACAATTACATATACACCTTTAATTAATGCAAGTCAGGATGGAAAATTAGAAAACGTAAAACTTTTAATTAGAGCTGGTGCAAATATACATTTTAAAGATGAACTTGGCTCTACACCTCTTAAGGAAGCACTGATACATAATCACATGGATATAGTATTGTATCTACTCCAAAATGGAATCGACTATAAACAACAGTTTGGTACTGTTAGTGGAAAAAACTATAACACAAAAGAAGAATATCCTCAATATATCGCGGACAGATTACGTTTTAATACCCTCCCCCTAAACTCAGAAAGATACAAACAAAAGATGAAAGTCGTCGCCTTCCTTAAAAAGAACGGAATCGACTACCGGGCCACTCCCATCCCGCTTGCGGCAATTAACGAAGCGAAGAGATTGTATCCAAATTACTGGGAAGAATATTTAGAGAAGTATTGAGACGCTGAAAACATCCAGGCAGGGTTTTAATCGTGGATAGATCTATATAGCGATCTTCATTTTGCAAAGTAAATTCACACCTTTATTCATTATATATTTACTCAGTGCAACAATACTGGGAAAAGATAACAGGCCTTTCGACTTTTCTAAATATGAAATCAAAGAAGTTTGGAAAATAGATTGTGAAGACAAAAGGGAATGTCTTTATAGTTGTGGTAATAAATTTATTTGGGCATACTTATTTCCAATTCCAAATATACAAACTAACTTAGATTCTTTAAGTAGAAGCGAGTGTTCTAGAAAATGCATCAATAAGGATTGCAACTATAAATTAATAAAATAAATCTTCTGTGATCGAATTAGTATAATCGCATTGATTGTACAGAGTGTACGGATATAGTATTCGCCGGTCACAATCCTCTAACTTTACTTAGGTCAAATGTTCTCTACCGGTTCTAGTTCTAAT
>NZ_RQHV01000034.1 GCF_004771005.1 Leptospira ilyithenensis | reverse complement strand
CGTATAACGAACTAGCCTTACCGACGTTGTCCGTAGCTGAGTCTCGTAGAGACGTTAGCGTCGGCGCGTTTTCTTGCTTTTGCAAGAAACGTGACGGAGGACAATGTGCCGAAGGCCGAGCAAGGGTGAGCGGAAGCGAATCCCGCAGCGTAGCGGTAAGGCGTAGTTATACGAAGGGCGCTCTTAATTGTCGTTAAATCAACTTGATCGATATGATTAGGCAATAAGTTGATTTAAAATTATTAAAAAAGACATGGCTTTCATATTTAAGAAGATAGAAAGCTAAATTTCATGTTAATAGTAAGAATTAAATTTTGTTAGGCCAAAGAATCTAAACAACTTCTTCTAATCTAACATTAGGAAAAATAGCTTTTACTTTTGAAATAGTTGTTAATTGCGGATTAGCAGTTTTTGCAGATTCCAATCTTTGGTAGCTATATAAATTTTTGAGACCTAATTTATCAGCAACTTGTCTTTGAGTTAAATTTCTTTTTAATCGTTCTCGCTTTAAAATTAGAGCAAAGGAAATTTTAGGATCAACCTTAACTTTTATAATATCTTTTGTAACTTTTAGTTTTTTAGGAAATGGAGGTAACACATCTTTGTTTTCTGGATCATCTAAAACAAGATTGATAACTTCTTCCATATTAGAATGTAATTCATGAAGTGAGTCCGCTTGAGTTTTTGCTTCAGGAATTTCAATGCACTGTGCCCAGAATCCATTATTTTTTTCGGAGTGAATTTTGAAGTGATATTCCATTATTTCTTCTCCTTGTTAATCCTTTTCAGCAGTGCTTTTTCTAAGCCTTTTTTTAATTCTTTATGCATAGGAATGGTCTCTCTTAAATCATCCTTTGCAATGAAAACGTGACTTCCTTTTTGTCTCAGAACAGACCATCCGTCTTTTATATAAAGAGATAGCATTTCTTTTCCACTTAGTGGCACGCATAATTTTACCAACTATAGTTGGTATGTCAAGATGTATTTTAGATTTTCTTGATTTTTGCGCCTTTCGTATAACGAACTAGCCTTACCGACGTTGTCCGCAGCTGAGTCCCAAAGGGACGTTAGCGTCGGCACGATTTCTTGCGTATGCAAGCGAGTGACAGAAGAGGAATGTGGCGTAGCCCGAGCGAGGGTGAGCGAAGCGAATCCCGCAGCGTAGCGGTAAGGCGAAGTTATACGCAGCGCGTTATTTACCAAAGCAATTTTTTGTAGGAAGATAGAGTAATTCTTCTATTAAACTCTCAAAACTAGATTTTGGTACCGCTAAGAATAATTTGTTGAAGTTTAAAAATTGGCGGCTTTCTGTATATTTAGATTGTATAGAGTCTAGAGATTCCTGTGTAAATAAACTTACAATAGGTGCTGGGATAATATCAATATATCCTGGATCGACGAATCTTGAATAGTCATACGCAAGTTTTATTCGGTAAAGACCTGGTTTGCTTTCTTCTATTTCAGTAACATGTCCTAAACCAAATTCTGTTTTAACTGCTGATCCTATAATTATAGCAATATTGCCATCAATTAGATCAAGATTTAACTTATTAATTTCCTGTTCAAGAAAGTCAAATTTCTCTGTCTCAGTGCTATTTATTGATAAGATAATCTTTGAGGATCTGACAAAAAAATTATAATACCAAGAAAAATATAATTCTGGAGGAGCACTTACTTCTAGACTATTTCTTTGGTCAAAATGGATTTTCTTGCTTAGGAATGAGTAGAGATTATAGTAGTCTAATCCTAGTAAACGCCTTGTTATAAGATTGGAATCATTAAAAAGATCTTTGAATCGTCCAGCAGTACTTTTGTTATAAGAATATTGGGCTAATTTATCATATTTTGTTTTTCCATCGTTATAATATTTTTCAAATGAGGGGCTTTGAAATTCATAATATGAATGGATGTTTTTTCGAATATTATTTCTCTCTTTGATAAATTCAAACCATATTTTGTTTTTGCATGCTGTTTCAAAATCACTACTATTTTCTATTAATGCGAGTTCAGAATAAAGCTCCATAGATATTCTAAGAAGAACTAATATTTGGATATATTCTGATTCTTTAACGGTTGAACTAAAAAAGTGTGATTTTTCCTGCCTTTCTTTGATTTGCTTGAATGAAATATTTCTACTAAATGCTAATTTTAAATAGGAAAAAGCGGAGGGGATAAGAGAAGAAGAGACTCTCGATAGATAATACTTCTTATGAGAAGAAAGTAAATCAATGCCATTTGTAAGTGGAATATATTGAATTTCACTTTCTATTAAGTCTATAGTTTTTAATATTAAATCTAAATTCATCTTTTTAGCGTTGCGTATAACGACCTAGGCTTATCGACGTTGGTCGTAGGTGAGCCTGCAATGCAGGCGTTACCGTCGGCACGCTTCTTGCTAAGCAAGAAACGTGCCGGAGACCAATGTGGCGTAGCCCGAGCGAGGGTGAACATAGTGAATCCCGAAGCGTAGCGATAAGCCGAAGTTATGCGTAGTGCTTGTTATTTTCCATCAATGCTTTTTACTAGAGCATCATATTGTTCTGGATCTTTTTCCTTTAATTTATTAAGCACATAAGTAGCAATTTTGGGTATTTCTGGGATTTCAATCGGACGCATGCTACGATCGAATATTTCTTCTAGATGTGAGAGCTCATTATCTACTCTATTAATTAATGCTGCAGTTGTGTCGTCACCATGAAAGAATTTTTTAAGTTTAACGAGAATATTTGTATTATTCGGATACTTATAAAAAAGATAAGCCTCAAGAAATTTTCTTAAATTATTACCAAATCCATAGAAAATATTATAATCCAATTCATCTGGGTTTTGGTTTGCACACTTATATATTTGATCAAAAAGATAATTGAACTCAGTTGTATATTTGCGAAGATATTTTGGCATTATTTTTAACTTACTTTCATTCTCATTTCTTTCGATTAAAAAGTAGCTAACATCACTTTCGGTTTGAGTTGTTCCATTTTTTGCCGAGAATGAATATGTTGGCAAAGTCATTTTCTTTAAATATTTCAAAAAATCTAAATTATGAGTGGAAATAAATAGTTGTCCATATTTTTTATTTAGTGCAATTCTGCTTTCAATCAAGCTGAATACGAAAAATATATGGTTATTATCAAGACTGGATATTGGGTCATCTATCCAAATAATTAAATCATTTATAGTTTCTGGAGTTTCTGTAAGTTTTGCCATAAAATAACAGAACGAAATTAGACTACATTCCCCTTCACTTAAATTAAATGCCTTTTCGGAACCCCGCATTACGTTAAAACATGAAATGTTCTCACCTTCTACATGAACGAGCTTTAGACTGTTATTGCCAAAAAAGTTATTCAAATATTCGTTTACCTTATCTGCTCCTTTCTGTTCATCTTTTAATTGTTTTTCAAGTAATTCTATATTAGTATTTTTTTCATTAATCAAAAGACTAATAGTTTTATGGCTAATTTCAGCATCTTGCTTTTCTTTATTGAGGCTTTCAATTATTTCTTTTTCTTTCTGATAATCGATATCTAGTAAAAATTTTGAAACTTCATTTAAACGAAGAAATTCACGTGCAATTTTCTTTTCTTCCGTGATTCTTTTTGTTCTTTCATTGTTTTTCTTCACTAATTCATTTATATTTGTTTGGATCTCCGGAATCGTGTCTTTATTAAAGGTAATATTTGGAAATTCTAGTTTTGAAAATATTTTTATTTTCTTCTCTTCCAAAGATGCTCTAATTAATGATAGTTGATTATGTATTGTTTTGATTTCTAATTCTAGGGATTGTGAAAATTTTTGAAAATCCTCTATAAACAATGTATAAAAAGAATCTTTGATTGGAAGTTTGAATTTTACTAAATTGGACTCATGAATACTTATTTCCGTTATTAGAGAATTTATTTCATTTATCTGTATTTCTGAATCTTCGTTAAAATGATTTTTATATTGATCCCAAAGATTGGATGGTAAATTTTGTCCGCAGAATCCGCATTCAGATAATTTATCTTTATGGAGTTGAATTCCGGTTTTTGCCCAATTTTCTAAACCTGGATTTTCTGAAAATCTTGCGATTGGATTTGCTTGTGTTACAACAGTTTCTACTAAAATTTTACTTTTTTCGAGAATTGAATCAATAAAATCTAAAGATATATGAATTTTTAATAAATCGGCTTTCTCCGTATCTAAAAGGGCAGCTTCATGATTTTTTATAAGATCTAGAGATAAATATTGAGTTGGATTTTTTTGTATTAAATCTATGTCTGAATCAATATTATTAATTCGGTAATTAACATTTTCATATCTACTCGCATTTTCTTTAATCAATCTGGCTTTATTTCTTAATTTTGTTACTAGATTTTCTTGTTTTTCCCCATGTTCTTTGTTTTTCGAATTAAAAAGCTCTCTTTTTTGATGTTCATCATATAAAAGTCCTGCTTTTTTTTCGATGTTGCCTAGTTCAATTTTTATATGTTTAATCTTTTCTTCGATATCGACATTGTCGCTACCTACAATAGCAAATGGTAAAATATCTCCGTCATTATCAAAAATAAACTTTAGGTTATGCTTAACATATTCTTTGTTATATACTCTAATTTTCAAATTGTGGTTATATATGTTAGATTCTGACAAATCAGTACCGCTTAGCGTTTCTAAATTGAATTTAGCATTCTGGTTTTTCTCTGGCAGTAATCCAGTCTCAAAACTTCGGAATATTCTTGAAAGAGTTGTTTTTCCTGAATAATTTCGTCCGTATATTAGATTTAATCTTCTAAATGAGTATTCTTTGTTTTGTTTATCAATTAATGTTGATTTCCAATCAAAGTTTTTGAAAACAGCAGTATCTTTTATTTGTTTAATTTTTTTAATCATACAATTTTAATATTATCTTACAAGCATTACGTATAACGGACTAGCATTAACGACGTTCCTCGTAGCTGAGCCTCCGGAGGAGGCGTTAGCGCCGGCGCGCTTTTTGCGTAGGCAAGAAAGCGTGACGGAGAGGAATGTGGCTTTAGCCCGAGCGAGTGTGAGTCCCGAGCGGAGCGTTAATGCGTAGTTAGTTGCCGTTTTGGACTTTCTTGAATTAATCATTACTAATGCTTTTTTGAAAATTACATTTCTCGACACGGATGTCGAGAAATGTGTCTAGAAAGTATAAATTTTATCAATCTCTTTCATCAGTCGATCTGTTTCCACCAAGGCTACTATGATTTTTTGATAATGTAAAATATCTTCGTAACCAAGCATTCTATCTTTTCTATTTTTCAACCATTTTTGAGCTGGCTGATAGCCGCCGATAAAAAAGTTCCATGCACCTTCTGGAACTTTAGAAAAGTATTGCGTTTCGTTAATATAAACATTCCCATTTTCAAATTTTAGTTTTGAAACGATATTATCTCCAGATATGGGATACGAGGTTTTGAATGAATTAACCACACCTGATTCTAGTAAATGAATCTGGCGCATCTCTCCACCTAATTTTACTAATTTCCAAAAAGTTTTTTTATCTTCTGGATAAGGCACTCGCGGAAAATCTATTTTCAGAAATTCCTTGTAAGTTTCCCTGTATCTCGGTGAATGTAAGACGGCGTAGATAAAATCTAGAATATCAATCGGAGCGAATGAATTTTTTTTTGCATCTTGTTCATTTGCATAACTTAATTTTAATTTAACCGCAATCTTTTTTACAATATCAGAATTTATATTTGGTTTTCTAATTGCGGCTGTGTCCAATTCTGGATTAGCTGAATCTGGATAGAGATAAAGAGGGAAGAAGTAAGGTGTTCCCTTGTTACTTATGAAAAATCTGTCAGTCACTAAATTTTGAGAACAGAAGACGTAGCAAAAAGAAGGAACATTGTATGAGTATTGTCGCATGCATACAAGAGAAATATTTTCACCACTAAGAAGATGTTTAGCTTCACTTTTTCTGTCTCTTTTGAGGGCGTTTGTTTCGTAATAGATAAACTTATTGTCGAAAGGTTTATACTGTATTAATTTGATATGTGATTCTGATATTTTTGTTTTTTGAAAATTTTTCAACGACCATCCAGAGGTATTTTCTAATCCATATTTATTCTTTATGCCATCGATATCCTTGGCATTTACGATTTCCTTAATTCTTTGGAATAAAATATTATCGTCATCGTCAATAACAATTTCATCTCTACCAGTTTGTAAGCCACTATTAAAGTCGATAAATAGCTCATCAATACCGAAAAAGGAAGAATAGTTTTTTTCGCTTTTGAAATTTTTAGTAACAAAAAAATAATTGGGATCAGAATATTGTAGTTCCTTATAGGCCATATTCGAGATAGAATTTTTTCTTAAAAACGCATATTTATCTTCTCTTTTCCCAAACAGATCATAGTGAAAAACTTTCCCTAGTTCATTTTTCTTTTTCTTCACTGTTTTGATAAATAGATTAATCGATACACCTTGCATTATATCAAAAACGTTTTCATCAACACTGCCGTCAGGGCTAATTTCTTTTCTATTTGAATTCCCGTGTAAATCTAAAATGTAAATTTTATCAAAGCTCTCAAGCAAATGTTTTCGCATTTTCCGATGTGTTATTCCGTCAATGAAACTATTGTTGGAAATATAAGCTAGAATACCTTCGCCAGTTTTGTCGATGAAATGATGACCGAATCGAATGAATTTAATATAATCATCATCTAAATTTATTTTCTTCTCGTTTAAATCTTTTTTGTAGTCTGCAATCAAGTTTTGAATCCAGTCGCTTTTATTGATACTACTAACCGCATAAGGCGGATTACCCATTACAACCATGACTGGTGTATCTCGCTTAACATCATTTGCTTGTCGTGCTTCCTCACTAAGCCACCTTGCTAGCGCAAAAAGTGTACCGTCGTCTTCGTGATATTCTTCGAGAGAGTTCGTCAGATAGATTTTGAGCCGTTGGCTTTTTGTTGGTTTAAAGCCTGTTTCTTGCAAGAGCATGTCGATTTTCAAATGTGCCATTGCGTAGGATGCCATTAAAATTTCAAATCCGTGCAGACGCGGTATAAGATGGTTCTCTACATAATTACTCCAAATGCCTTTTAGTCCCTGAAACTTTTGGTAGACTTGACGGATGAGCTCAGCAATAAATGTTCCAGTTCCGGTGGCAGGGTCTAGAAATTGAACGCGATGGACTTTTTTCTTTGTAGATTTTTTTTCTCCTGGCTGTTTCACATCAATGTCAATCATCGAATTGTCAGCAATTCCTTCTTTGATTCCAAATTCAGATTTCAATATATCGTCTATCGCACGAACGATGAAATTGACCACAGGGTTTGGAGTATACCAAACTCCCCTAGCCTTACGAAGTGCGGGGTCATATTCAGAAAGAAATGTTTCATAAAAATGAATGATAGGGTCTTGCGTTTGTGTTGCCTTTCCAAAAGCCTTAAGGAGAGATGCAACATCAGCAGAGCGAAATACTTCTGCTAACGACTCGACTATCCACTTAATACGGTCATCTATATCCGGGCCTGCAATATAACTAAATAAACTTCTAAGAAATGGGTTGGACTTGGGAATTAATTCTGCCGCTTCTTGACGAGAAAATGTTTCTAAAGTCTTATCATGAAATCTTGCGGCAAACATTCCGTAGGCAATTGTCTGGGAATAAATGTCTGAAAATTCTTTCGGTTTGATGTCATGAATCAGTACCTTCTGAAACGCATCCATTTGGTCTCTCAAAGAACTAGATTGTTCTTTTTTTATATCAGAAAGTAATGCAGCTTCAATTATGTTTTCTAACATTCTCGCTTTCTTTGCCATCATGGCGGCTAAAGTTGATGAGGATTTTATTGTTTGTCCTTCGAATAAACAGAAGTTTTTTATCAGGTCTGTGAATGCGGAAAAATTGTTTGGAAGTGAAATAATTTTTCCATTCTTTATTTCTGCGATTGCAATTTTTATTTTAAACTCTCCATCAATGTAAAGATGAAAGTTAAGGTAGTCTGTGAAAATTAAATTTTGTAAAGAAGCTTTGTACCTATCAAACTGTTCACTAAGAGATTTACTATCTAAATCCACTCCAATGTCTTTGGCCTCTATATAGCCGACAGGAATATCTCGCTTTGTGATAATATAGTCTGGTGCACCACATTCAATTCGAGCTGGTTCATTTGTTACAAGAACCTCAGGCACAAGTTTAGCAATTAAGACTTGTAAGTCGCCTCGATAGGAATGTTCCCTGGCGTTTCCTGATTTATAAAGTTTATTGATATTGTCTAAGTAAGTATTTATTGGCATTAGGTATCCTAGATTATTTAGTTAAAAAAGTATAAAAAGCAAAGCAAAAAAACGCGTACCGCTGTTCTTTAGCTCTCTTAATTTTTTTTGGGCATTCCGAGACACGGATGTCGAGGAATTCGCTTAATCCTATTTCAAGCATTAGTAATTTGAACTAGAATTCTTTGTCCAACATGGCAACTAACGAACTAGCCTTATCGACGTTCCTCGACCCTGAGTCTCGAAGAGACGTTAGGGACTGGCACGTAGATTGCGTATGCAAGCGAGTGACAGAAGAGGAATGTGGCGTAGCCCGAGCGAGGGTGAACGAAGTGAATCCCGAAGTGTAGCGATAAGGCGTAGTTATACGCCGTTTCCTTGGTTAATTGAAATATTTAATTTGAAAATGACTTAAAAAACTTTGTGTTTTTAAATAAATCAACTAGTTTATAGTGTTCCAATGTTCCTTGAATATGCTTTAAAAAGAGAATACCTTCCTCTTTAGTAAAAGCTGATATTATTTCATCGCTATCAAATATTTTAAGAAAATCAGTATGGGATGTACTAATTATCATGGAAGATAGATTAAGAGCACGATTTGAAATATATTGTGAATTTTTTATATATTCGACTATTTTGGAGAATTTATTTTCTATTCCACAGAGTGAATAGTATCTTATAATGTAGAAAATATTTGGATCTGCTTCATGCGTAATTATTAGAGAATCGAAATATTTTGTCGCATAGTTGGATATTTTATTCGAAAAGATTAACTTAAGTGTCCCTTTATAAGAATCTTCTAAATCACTTTCTAAAAGAGAATAAATATCAAAATAGTCTTTATCTTGGAATTCATAATGTTGATTAATTGATAAGAATAAATTTGCATCGTTTTTCAATTGTAAATTAGTACTATTAAGGTTCTGAAGAGCTTTTTCCACTTGTTCTTTTTGTGTATTTTTTAAGAAATCCGACATTTCTTTTCTTAAATTCTTAATACTGTCCTGAGCTGGTTTAATACCTAAAAAGTAAGTAAGGAATGGTAGAATTATACCCAACGTTGCTAAAATTGCAGACACCAAAGCGAAAATAGTATTGATACCGGAAAACATAGTATCATGTCCGCTTATAATTTCCTTTGAGAATTCGAGTCTCTGGTTTAAGCTTTTTAAATCTGATTTTTCTATTTGTTCTAATCTCTTTTCAATTGATTGGAATTTAGAATCTATGTTTTTTGATTCGGAGTCAGTTAACTTTATCTGAGAGAACAACGGAGATTGTATCAAGCATATAGTAATTATTAGAAAATAAAGTTTGTTAATCATATAATTAATTCCAAGTAAAAAGTTTAAAGGAAATGGCGTATAACGAACTAGCCTTACCGACGTTGTCCGCAGCTGAGTCCCAAAGGGACGTTAGCGTCGGCACGATTTCTTGCTTAAGCAAGAAACGTGACGGAGGACAATGTGGCTTCAGCCCGAGCAAGGGTGAGCGAAAGCGAATCCCGCAGCGTAGCGGTAAGGCGCAGTTATACGAAGGTCGAAAGTTACAACTTTGCTCCCGCCGATCTTAAAATTCTTATCGTTTCGTTAGCCCCTTTTACTATTTTATCTGCAAGATTTTTGCTTTTTCTTTCTGTCGTATCATTTTTTAAAACACTTTGTATGATTGAAGAAATTTTAAGAATATCACCATTTGAAATATCTACTATATTTCTTATTTTTCCTTGCTTGAATTTTGATCTTATAGAATCGCCGTAGTTACTCAAAAGTTTCTTTTGATCGTCATTAAGGTCATCAATAAATGCTTCCCAATCTATTAAGTTAAGTACTTCTTTTCCTTCAACGAATTCTGCTAATTCGTTCGTTATTTGAGCGAGAGTTCTTTCTCCTTGATTGCTGACTATAAATTGAACAAACTTGTCTGAAAACTTTCTATTTTCAGTATCATAATCTAACGAATTTTTACGAAGTATAAATGCTATGTATTTGTAAGAGAATTTATCTACTAATTTTTTTTGGTCTTTTGTAAGAGTTTTAAGAAATTGTATTCTTTCTGTTTTTACTTTTGGGATTATTTTTTTGTTTATGAATAGCCTTATGTCTTTATGATTAAATCCCTTTAAATTTTCTATTGGAATCAAAAATAATCCATCTTTTTCAAAAGGTCTTACTGATCCAGGTAGACCATCGAGAATTTTAGTAAATGGAAGCATTTTTTTATCTTCTAAATTATTCCAGACTTTCCCAAACCCTTCACTTGATTTCATGATGCATAAAAATTCCTCCTTTAGTTCTAATTTTTCTATAATATCCTTTCTATATATTATGCTATAATTGAAGAATTTAGTAATAACTCGATGAAGATCAGAAATTTCTTTTTCAGAGATTCTTAATAGAGTGCCCAGTGTTTCCTTTTCTGTTTTTAGCTTTTGAAATAGCTTTCCATATTCAAATTCATCTATTCCGACGGTTCCTATCAAATTTATAGAAAAGAATGTTAAAAAAAGTAGGCATTGAACCAGAAAAGATAGATCTTTGAATATTTCTGTTTCAATGCTGATTATGAAATAACCGGCAGTTGATAATAGTATTAGGATTGTTTTTTTCCAATATTTCTTTATAAGTTTCATGATTTTAATTTTTCGACTTTCGTATAACGAACTAGCCTTA
>NZ_RQHV01000062.1:0-470000 GCF_004771005.1 Leptospira ilyithenensis | reverse complement strand
ATAAAGGAAGGATTTGACTTCGAAACAAAATTCGACCAACCATTGGGACAATTCGGATGGCAACCGAAGCCATCTGCAGTTCACGGGGAACTTCGTTACTCGATCTTATTTTAAATCAAGGAGCCAACAATATGCGCACAACCATTCAATCCGCTATCCTATCGACTCTCATTCTTTTTACCTCAGGGTGTTTGCTTTTTAAAGAATCGGACCTGGATCCGAACGGCGACCTTACGAGCCTCCTGATGTTGCAGAAATTACTAGTCATTAACAATGCAACGGCGCCCGGAGTAGCTCTAGGACTCACTCTGAAGTTTCAACAGGCAAACGGAGCTACATATGCCGATTCCCTTATCAAATACGGAAAACCGAGTACGACAAGTTTAATTACAAGAAGCACTTCCGTTTCGGAACTTACACAAGGGACTGATGAAACGGTAACCATCGTCAATTCCAAAGGAGAAGCCTCTCTCAAGTTTACTTCACCTGGTTATGCGAAAGTGGAAATCTATTCAACATTAGCTGATGTTTCGCCCAAGGCCACCATTACATTCAAAGTCTTTAGCACTTTGGACTCCTCCAATTTTAGAATCTTATCCCAATCGGGAGATATTGTAGCGACTTTTCAAAGATTGAGTGTTTCCTATTCCACCCCTGTCAGTCTGGAATCCACACTTTTCCAACCACTCGGAGCGAAAGAGGGAAGATTCTATGTTTGCCTCAAACAAGCGAATGCGGAGAAAAAAATAGATACCTATATCGCATCTTCCTCGGACGGATTCACATATGACCGTATAACAAAAATTAGCGATTTACAGGGAGTAGATCCTGTTTCTCCAAGCACCGATCAGACCACGATCACCCTGGGAGCACCGGGTTACGACGGAACGGACATTCTATTTTTCATCCGAAAGGATACGACCGTAAGTAGCGTAACAACTACACTCAATTACTACGTTAAACTTTCACCCACAAGTCCGGCAAAAACAGTAACAGCCGTATTGATGCCGGCGATCAACGTTTCGCCAGCTGCCATACTCGTCTCTCCGGCATCGATTCCCGATAACATTTATTATTCGGGACGATGGATTATTTTTGAACTTGTTGGTGGAGTTACAAAAGCATATGCAAGAAACCTGGAAGGCACCGTCGCTACCGATTTAAGTTCAACTTGTTTGAGCGGGTCTACGGTTCAAGCGAACGTATTTTACGTTTATTCGTCTTTTCTGTTATGCGGTATCACTGCTTACAGTACGCCCAGCCCATCTTATAATTACTACCAGTCCAATTTTTCCGCAGGATCCCCTTATGGAGTCGTTGGAGGAGCAAGCACCCAGTCTGCTATCTTTCCGATCGGAGGAGGAAGATTGGGGATAATGGAAGGAACAGTCACTTCCTACGGTTATGCAATGAGCAATTCGGTAAATATCGGAATCGGTTCCCTTTCCTTCGGTGCGGCTGTTTCCGGACTCACCTACAGCCCTACTTCTGCAGGCGCTTTCAACTATATAACAAAAGTTATCTCTTCCGAAGCGACTTACGGAGTAATCGCTCAAGATGGAAGTAATTATGTTGTGTTTTACGCCAAAGACGGCGGCACATCTTATACAAAGGTTACGGCAACTCCCTCTTCGATTTACATTGGGATTCCTTCGGAAGCCTACCAATCCGCCGGAGGCGAAATTTTCCTGGCAAACTATGTTAGCGGATCAAACCTATTGGGCGGTTATATCACAAAAATAAATTCAAGCGGAAATTGGACTGATCCGGTCAAAGGAACCTATTTTCAATCCAATCAGTAAATCGCTTATTTGAACTCTGCGGGTGCAAACTCTTTTACAAATGCATCCACGGAGTTTTCCACTTCCTTGTAATTCGTATTGATGGATTTGGAATGGGCAGCGCCCCATTCCGTGATAAATAATTTTTTCTTCTTCCCGGGAATGGCTTCAAAAATCTCCACCGAATGCTCATAAGGTGTAAATTCGTCCGTTTTGGAATGGATGAGCAAGACGGGAGCGGATAAATGAGATGCCGCTTTCAAAGGAGAAGTTTCATCCACTACAAAATTGGCTCGTAGTTCGGCGATTTGAAATGCAACGGATGATACAACCAAAATGGGATAACCATACAATTCAACCGCTCTTTTCTGAATGATGGTTCGCATATCCTTGTAAGGTGATTCCGCGATGATAAAAGCAACATCCTTTCTGACGTTTGCAAGTTGTAAAACGGTAGCAGCACCATAAGACTCGCCCAATGCTCCGATTTTTTCCTCGGGAATTCCGCTTACTTCGGAAAAATATTCAATCCCTTTGTCCAAATCGAATTTTTCATAATAACCGAATGTTCCGAATTCCCCGCTACTTTCTCCATGATGTCTTGCATCATATGCAAAAAGGCTACAACCCCGTTTCCAAAACAAGGGAGCATATTTCAGAATCCCCCATCTGCTCCCCGCGTGTCCGTGCAAAAGAATGACTCCGCATTTTTTCTTTTTCGGGTTTTTAAAAAACCAACTTTGGATGGAAATGGTTCCGTTTTGGAAATGAAGAGTTTCCGGCTCCGGCAAACCGATCTGTTTGAAGTCTTTGATTTTGGATCTTTCATGATCCGCGTCCATCGTTCGTGTCCGAAAAGCGACCATTTCAGTGGAAAAATAATAACCGGCACTTAACAGAAGTATTACGAATATGATTGTGGTTAAGCCCAAGGCTCTTTTGGTTAGATGCATTGCATTAGTACGAAAACGAGTCTAACGGATTTTGCAAGGCGAATTTTCATTGGAAGAGGAGGAGATTTTCGAAAAAGATTTGATTCTTTCCTTTTCCTAGCCACTCTACCTAAAACACTATGAAACATATCCGTCTGCTGATTGCCCTTTTTTCCCTGATTTCACTCATCCGTTGCACAACTATGGAAGCGGCAGTGCATTTTCCAGATAAGACCAAAAAGGAATTGGGCATACACAAAGTGGCGGTTCTATTATTTGATATTGAGGATGCGAAATGGGGAGACGAATTTACGGATGCAGTCGCTCTTTATATCTCCAAATACCTGAATGTCAAAGTGATCGAGAGGGAACAACTCTCCAAAGTGGTCAACGAACAGTCTTTTTCCAAAACAGGAATGATCGATGAACAAACAGCCGTTCGTATCGGAAAAATCCTGGGTGTGGATGCTCTTGTATTCGGAAGAGGATCGGCACTCAGAAAGTATGATATAAAAAACAGCGTCATTCCCAACTTGGTGGATACAGTTTCTTTAAAAATCGTTCAAATAGAATCGGGCCAAGTCATAGTCAACGCCCGCAAAAAACCGGGAGCCAATTGGACAACTTTCAAATTAACAAAATTTATCTTCGGACTGGGTTTGATATGGAATCGAGAGGACATTTTAGTCGAGTCCAGCGAGTATGACTTTGTGGCAGAAAATTTGGTTCAGAAGATTGTAGGAGAGCTGAGATAGCTTTCTTTTAAATCTTTTACCTATAAGGATTTCTGCTGCGATCAATACATATTAGGACCTTATCATGTCAGAATCACTAAAACGACGCAGTTCCATGACAACCGGGGGAGACAATCGGGCAGCGAACCGAGCTATGCTTCGTGCCGTAGGTTTTACAGACGAAGATTTTGAAAAACCGATGGTGGGCATCGCTTCCCTTTGGGCGGAAGTCACACCATGCAATTCCCATTTGGACAAACTTGCAGAAAGAGTCAAAGAAGGCGTAAGAGTCGCCGGAGGAATTGCACAGATTTACGGAACCATTACAGTCTCCGACGGAATTGCAATGGGACACGAAGGAATGCGTTATTCTCTTCCTTCCAGAGAAGTGATTGCCGATTCAATCGAACTTGTTTCCAACGCGATGAGATATGACGGAGTGGTCGCCGTAGGCGGCTGCGATAAAAATATGCCGGGATGCCTCATGGCATTATGCAGACTGGATGTTCCTTCCATTTTTGTTTATGGCGGATCCATTATGCCGGGAACCTGCGACGGCGTGGATGTGGATATAGTATCCGTATTCGAAGCGGTCGGCAAATTCAACTCAGGCACAATATCAAGAGAAGAATTCATACGTGTAGAACAAAATGCATGCCCTGGTGCAGGTAGTTGCGGTGGAATGTACACTGCAAACACTATGTCCACAGCCATCGAAGCATTGGGCATGAGTCTTCCGGGTTCTGCATCCATGCCGGCTGTTTCCGCAAGAAAAGTAAACGACTCCTTTGAAGTCGGAAAAGCTCTTATGGAGCTTATCAAAAAAAATATCACTCCGAAACAAATTCTTACAAAAAACGCATTTGAAAATGCGATCGTCACCGTTATGGCGTTAGGTGGTTCAACAAACGCGATCTTGCATTTGATTGCAATTGCAAAAGAAATCGGAGTGGATCTTAATTTGGAAGACTTCAACCGTGTGGGAAAAAAATCTCCTCACCTTGCCGATCTGAAACCCGGCGGGAAGTACGCAATGTACGACCTAGACCGAGTGGGAGGAGTACACGGAGTGATGAAATATCTTTTGGAACAAGGTTTGCTTCACGGAGATTGTTTGACAGTAACCGGAAAAACTTTGGCGGAAAATCTAAAAGAAGTTTTACCGCTTGCAAAAGGTCAGACCATCGTTCGCGATATTAAAAATCCTCTTTTTCCTACCGGACCTCTTGTGGTTCTGAAAGGAAACCTTGCTCCGGAAGGCGCTGTTGCCAAAATTTCAGGACTCAAAAAGATCGATATCACCGGTCCCGCAAAAGTATATGATTCGGAAGACGACTGTTTTGCGGCGATCATGAAAGACGAAATCAAAGCGGGAGATGTAATCGTGATCCGCTATGAAGGACCGAGAGGCGGACCGGGAATGAGAGAGATGCTCGCAGTTACCGCAGCGTTAGTCGGAAAAGGCTTGGGAGAAGAAGTAGGGCTTTTGACTGACGGACGTTTTAGCGGAGGGACTCACGGATTGGTAGTGGGACATGTTTCTCCGGAAGCATTTGACGGCGGACCGATCGCACTCTTGAAAAACGGAGACCAAGTCACAATCGATTCAAGAACACAAGTGCTGACGGTAGATTTGGATGACAAAGAACTTGCAAAAAGAAAATCCGAATGGAAACAACCGGAGCCCCGATTCAAATCGGGAGTTCTCGCAAAGTATGCAAAACTCGTTCAATCCGCAACAAACGGTGCGATCACAAACACTCTCTAAAAACCGTTTAGTTTTCCTGTAAGGCTGTGAGTTCAAGATGATTGAGCCGCAGCCTTTTTGATAAAGTATAAGCCAAAGATTCGAAAAATAAATTTCCGAATTCCGGGACTTCCCTTACATAAAGATCGAACTTTTCCCTAGACAAACCATATAACAAGCATTCACCGACAGCAATCGCATTTGCAGATCTGGGTTCCTTGTCAAGAAATGCCATATCCCCGAAAAAATCTCCCTTCGCAAACGTTGCAAGATGATGCACTCTGTTCCCATCCAAAGGGAGATCGATTCTGATTTCTCCTTTCCGAATGAAAAACATCACATCATTGATGTCTCCTTTATGAAATACGGATTCTCCCGGAGAACATTGGATGGGGTAAGTGAATTTTTCAAATGTTCCGACCAAATCTTTAGGGAACGGTTCAAAAAATTCGAACTGATCCAAATGAAGCAGTTCGTTTCCTTTGGAAGAGTCCAAATTTGCTTCGGTTAGAATTTCTTCTTCTATGTATTCCAATGCATCATCCAATTCATCAAAGAACTTAAGATGGGGAGTAAAATCGGTAAGCCCAAGGGAATTGAAATAATTTCTAATTTCCTGACCTGTTGTCAGATTGCCCGGAAGGCAGGTAAGAACGAGCGTGCCTCCTCCGGATTGTAATCTGGAATGGATTTGTTTCAAAAGATTGACTGCTGTAAAATCGATATGAATTACTCTTCTGAAATCCAGGACTATATTTTTTGATGTCTGCAAATACGCTTCCAAATGATGAAACAGTTGATCGGTGGTTCCGAAAAACAACTGTCCCTGCAACTCGAAAATAGCATTTCTGGATCCCCATTTTTCCAATTCTTCCTGCTCGGAAGGAAGTCTTCTTTTTTTTGAAAACTTTTGGTTTCCCAGAAAACTCCGCCTAATTACTGTTGAACGGATTTGTTCTCTTAGGAAAAGCAATATGGCAAGCCCGATCCCTACACCCGCAGCCAAAATCAAACTGGTGCTGATCGCTGCAATGATCACGCACAAGATTACAAAAAAATCGAAAACAGTGGATTTGTTTTTTAAAAGTCCGACGGATTTCCAATCAATCATCCGAAAACCGACAACTATGAGAACCGCAGCCAAGGCAGAAACGGGAATCCATCTCAATAGACCGACAAAAAAATAAATCGTGATCAAGGAAAATAAGCCTACAAAAAAGCCGGACCATTTCGATTTTGCTCCGCTTGCAATATTTACCAGAGTCGGCGCGAGAGTCCCCGCACCCGCAATCCCGCCAAACAGGGAACTTGCGCAATTGCCCCAACCTTGCCCGATCAATTCCCGATTGGAATCATGTCTTTTTTTGGAATATACATCAACGATAAGACAGGTTTTCAAACTGTCAATGGAGAGAAGGAGTGCCAATGTAAATCCGGGAAGCAAGATGGATTTAAAATGAATGAAACCTAACTCATGCCAGTGGGAGAAATTTTTCAACGAATTGGAAAATAGATTTTCTCCCTTGGGGATAATCGCTCCCACAATATAACGGTTATTTGCGAACTGCCTCAGATCATGGTAAAAAAAACTTAAAATCCAATAGATAGCCACTCCCGTGAGCAATGCGATTACACTCGGAGGAATCCGTTTGGACAGTCGTGGTAAAAATACCATAGCGAGTATGGTTCCGATTCCAATAATAGGGGGAATCGGGTTTGCCTGCAAACTATCAATATCTCCCAGAAGATTTCCCACCGAGGACATACCTAAAAAACGGGGAAGCTGGCTAAAAATGATTAAAATTCCAAGGCCGCTCAAGTAACCGGTGACCACGGGATAGGGAATGTATTTAATCAATTTGCCCCCACCCAAAAAACCCAAAAGAATTTGCAGACTGCCTGCAAATAAAACAGTAATGGCAACCAAGAGAGGAATATAAACCGGCCCGATCTGACCTTTCCGCATCTGATCCAAAACAAATACCGAAAGTACGGCAGCGGCAGGGGCGCAAGGAGCCGAGACCAATCTAGGTGTACCGCCTAAGAGAGGTGTGACGAGACCGAGGATGATGGTTCCTATGACTCCGGAAAGTGCGGCTTGGCCTGCGAAAGATTGGCCTAAAGGGCTATAAACGCTGATTCCAAAAGCAATCGCTGCAGGAAGTGCTACGATGGTTGCGGTAGAACCGGCAAAAAGATCAGAATAGAGTCTTGAAAAATTAACTTTCAATTATACCGCCCGGTGGAATGACTTAGTAAGATTCAATTTCATCCGTTTTATTTTTGCTTTTGGAAAAGAGAACCAATTTCTTTTTCGGTTTGCGAAACTAAATCGGTCTTAAAGATAAGAAGGAACACAATGCAAATTAATATAGGAATTCCCGAAGCGGAAAGAAGCGCTATCTCCGAAGCACTGAAAAAATTATTGGGAGATACTTACACTCTTTATCAAAAAACCCATAGTTATCATTGGAATGTGACAGGCCCGATGTTTCAAACCTTACACCTGTTATTTATGACTCAATACACGGAGTTGTGGAATGCGATTGATCCGATAGCGGAACGCATCCGGGCTTTAGGATACTATGCACCTGTTAGCGGTTCGGAATTTGCAAAATATTCTTCTATCGCTGAAGACAAGGAAGTTCCTAAAGCCGAAAACATGATCCGCAATTTGGTGGAAGGAAACGAGGCTGTGATTCGAACTGCCAGATCCGCTTATGCTCCTGCGGAAAAAGGAAACGACCAGGCAAGTCTCGATTTACTCACCCAAAGACTGGATATCCATGAAAAGACAGCATGGATGCTGAGATCCCTTCTCGCTTAACAGAACAATAAATGACAGTATAACGTCGATTTTGTTGTACTGTCACTTATTCCCAATCCCTCTTTTGTTTCCCGCATTTCCGCCGCCAAACCTCAAGTTTTCATTCAAGAACTCAGAAAAACAAAAATCTAAAATCATTCCTGAATATCTCATTTGTAATATTAACTCATTTTCATAATTGAATGATGGAATATTTAAAAATCACGCCACTTGGAAAAAAGGGAAAAAAAATATTATTTTTGAAAAAAAAGTAATATTTGTCCAATAAGTATAAACAAACTTTCATTACAACTTCGATAAAAAGCTGTTAGCTTTTCTATTTTTTCTTGCACGTCTAACTTTGTTTATTTAGAATCGCATCTGAGGATTCAAATCATGAAAAAATATCTACAGATCAGCTCATTTCTGTTACTTGCTACTACCCTCTTCTTTTCCACTTGTAAAGAAGATAAAAAAGACGATAATTCCCTTTTGATCGGCCTTGCCCTTTTAAGCCGTGGCAGTTCGAGCAGTCAGACCAGCGATATCAACACTACCGTCGGAAAAGCCAGTGCGACAGCGAGTCTTGTTTCCACTATCTCCAGCAGCGTCGCTACAAACAGCCAAAGCAGTAGTTTTACTTACAATACCAAAAGTTCGCAAAGCCAAAGATTGATGGCGATGGTAAAAGAAATCTATGAAAACGGAAAAGATCCTGTTATTGCAAAAGAAGCGGTTATAAAGTTTATCAAAGAGACAAACATTGCGAACAAAAACCCTCGTGAGTTGACTGCATGGTCTTCCTCTAGCGTAAATGGAAGTGGAGAAACTGTTTATACCTACAGTGGAACTGTGAATGGATACGTATTTACAAAAACTACCGTAAACGCAACCATTAGTGGCGCTACTTGTCCCATTGAAACATACTCAGGATACAGTTCCACTCTTTCTAGTCTGACCAAACAGGGAACAGCTGTCTTTACAGGCGGAGAATACAAAACAAAAACAAGCTCAGGAGTCACTACAAGTTCGAACAAGGCGACTACAAAGTTTACAAACTTCGGATCCATCTACACGGATAGTTTCGGTTATTACAAATACCTAAAAGATAAAGGTGCGACATCTTTTTCTACGACTGACTGCGCAAGCCTCCAATCTTTGTATAAGGATGCTTTAGTATTTTCAAAACCAGTCACTGTTGACGGAACTTTGGTATTTGACAATCAATCCAGCATTACAAGTGGTTCTTCATTCAGCTTTACTGTCACCTCACAAGCAGATTCAAATGATTTGGTGATCACTCAAGATGGAACGACCACTCCTACTTTGAAAATTGAAAGTTTGAAACTGATAGCAACATCCACACTGACATCCACAAGTACTTCCATCACAGGAAAGTTCAATATTACTATCACTGGAAAAATCAACGGAGAAACACTCGCTGAAACCATTACGGTAGAATTCAACTAATATCTATTTTGCGAATCGCCTCTTCTTACAAGGAAGGGGTGATTTTTATTTTCAATTCCCGATTTTCCCTAATAATTATTAAATTTATCGCTTTTGAGGAAGGCAATTTTGCCATCTGTACATAAAAGTCTTCCGCGTTATCGACAACATTTTCATCAACACCTACAATCAAATCGTATCTTTTAATTCCTGCTTTTTCCGTCAAAGATCCGGGTTCGGTATAACTTACCAGAACGCCTTTTTTTTGTTTTAATCGTAGTTTGTCGATCAAATGCGCCGTTAAAATCGGGATCTCTACGATTCCCCTTTGGATTTCTTCTTTAGTTTTGCCGGCAATGGGGATCGATTTTACAAATTCACGCAAAACCGGTGCCTGAATGGCAAAACCGATCCCGTCCCGTTTGGATCCGTCGGAGGACAATTGAAACCGAGCCATACCCAAAACCTTGCCCTGTCCGTCAAAGACAGCAGCGCCTGAAGAACCGGAAAGCACCATTCGGTTCAATTGCACAAATGCTTTGTTTGGCGCAAATATATCCGCTCCCAGGCGGGAACGGTTGGCGATGATACCCGAATCAAACGACTCCTCCATTCCGAAAGGAGTGGATATCATATAAAAGGAAGCCCCAGTCTCCGGCTCATAAGAATCGGATATGTCTAAAGATATCTCGCTTTCCGGGTTTTCCCATTTTACTATTGCTAAATCATTGTCAGTATCGCGTTTGATCACCTGGGCGTAGAATTTTTTTCCGGTTCCGCCCATCCGTATCACGAATTTTTTATCGTCAGGAACCACATGAGAGCACGTCAAACCTAACCCCTGTTTATCGAAAACAAAACCGGATCCGGTCCAGGTTTTGGATTCCTCCAGCGGGCCTGAATCCAAAGATACGGAGAAACTGGTTTCCACATAAGTATCGAATATTTTTTTAGGATCGGATAAATCCTTGTTCGAATCACAAGATAAAAAGTTGAAGAAAATTAGAATAAAAAAACTTAAGCTCCATGCAGACTCTGAATGTTTCAATCTAGGACTCCTTTGATAAATCTTTCGATTCGATCTAAAAATTGGCTCGCATGCGTATAATGGATGTAATGCCCTCCTCCTGCAAGCGTTTCTATTTCTGCTTTTAAAAATACTGAAAGGATTAATTCCCGATCCAAGTCCTTTATATAGGGGGAATCTCCGCCTACGATAAACAATGCCTTTGTCCGAGAACTCATATCGGGGAGAAATACATCTTCAAACATATAGCGAGCTTTGGATAAACCTTCAACGTTCAATTTCCAAAAATACCCTCCATCGGGTTTTCTTTCCAAACTCATTTGTAAAAATTGCCGGATAAAAGCATCGGGAAGCACTTCTCTCATAAGTTCGTCTACTTCTGCTCTTGTATTTGCCCGGTCAATCGGTATCCGCATGGATCGGATCTCCTTATCATAAGCAAAGGGGTAAGGGCGGGGAGAAATATCCTGAATGATCAAAGCTTTCAAAGATCCCGGATGGAGAAGATCGTATAACATAGATACGAGTCCGCCCATAGAATGTCCGAGTAAGATCGTGTTTTGAAGAGAATGATCTTGGACGAACTCTTTTATATCCTCAACCATAATTGAAATAGAATGTTCTTCCGAATGAGGGGAATCTCCGTGATTTCGGAGATCAACGGTATATACATCGCCATATAACGATAGTTTTTTGGCGATAGAGACCCAATTTTTGGAAGATCCAAAAAGCCCGTGGAGAATCAGAATATTGGCTTGGTCGGGGGGATTTGAATTTCCTTCCGGATTTTCTTTGGAATATAATTTGTAGGCCAACTTCAAGGGAAACCTATTCTATTTCAGACATTCCTTCTGAAGGATTTGAATGTAAGGAAGAATCTCCTTTCGATACCTCAAACCGTAGTCTTGAACATAACGGTACATCGTATTGATTTCTACCTGAATGTTTTGCGGAGCCGGTTGAAAACAGGCAATTGATTCGGGATCTTTTGTAATTTCCTTCAACTTGGCAACTACGGACTTGGAATATAAGGAAACATAATTTCCATTGGGAAAAAAGTAAATATACTTCATCTTGGAACGTCTGAGTTTTTCCAACTCACAAGCAAGTTCGCCCTTGCAATCCACATCAGGAGAAGCTTCCGCAGCCAGATAACCTGCGTAATCCGAATGTTTTGTATTCGGATGATTTTCAACCAGCTTCCAAAAATAATTGGCGTCCACATAGTATTTGCCTGCTGAATAATCAAAAAGCAGTTTTGATTCATGTCGTTTCAAAAAATCCAAAAGCTCCTTCGAACTGTCCGCTTTGATATTTTTTTCATTTAGAATATCTATGGATTTGATCAGAGCAAAACCGGCTTTTGCTTTGATCAAAGTAAAGTCGTCTCCCCTGAACTCACCCGTACTTGCATGACGAAATAAAGAATCTGCAATTTCCATTCTTTGTTCCAAACTAGTGGAATTCAGGTTCAAAAGTTTATCCGCTTCGAATAGAACAGTGGATAAAAGTTTGTTCTTAGAAACCAAAAGCAATGTATTACGAAGTAAAAAACCAGCTAAATTTTCTTCCGTAACGACAGGAACCCATTCCGCGGTATTCGGCTCCAAACTGGAATTATCATAAAACAACCGTTCTCCGAACTGTATTGTTTTTAAAACATTGCTTTTTCTATCGGGAAATAAATAAAGTTTCACTCCGAAATGATTCACAACGATTTCAGACTTGGAGTCCGTGTTATGAACTGATTTCGGCGCGATTTGTTTTGTGATCGGTTTGAGAGATTTCGGTTCGGCACCGAGAAAACCCGGAACAAACAAGGTAAGGAAGAAAACAAATATGGCTAGAATTCTTCCCATACCTTTCGACTTTATTTACTTAAGTCCTCAACCATCTGTTTGATTCGAGACACACCTTTTTCTATGTCTTTTTCACCCAACGCATAAGATAGACGAAGAGCATTATCATCTCCGAATGCAATTCCGGGAACGGCGGCTACATTGTAATTATCCAAGAGCACGTCACAGAATAATTTGGATAAGGATTTTTCATTCTTTTCTTTTTGTAGTTTTTGAAAACCCGGCAGTGCATAAACACCGGTTAGATAAGGAAATGCATAGAAGGCGCCTTCGGGCATTCTGCAATTGATTCCAGGGATACCATTCAAAAGAGAAACGATCAGCTTACGACGATTATCAAACGCCTTTTTCATTTCCGAAACAGGGCCTTGATCTCCGGTTAACGCGGCTTCGGCGGCAGCCTGGGAAATGGAAGAAGCGTTGGAAGTGGATTGTCCTTGCATCGTATCCATATTTTTTATGATTTCTGCATTTCCCGCCGCATAACCGATACGCCATCCGGTCATGGAATATGCCTTGGAAACTCCGTTGACGACAAAAGTTTTTTCCTTCATCTTCGCGGAAATCATCGCAGGGTTTACGAATTCCAAACCGTCGTAGAGAATCTTTTCATAAATATCGTCGGAAACGGTAATGATTTCCTTCGGTTCCAAAACCTTTACCAAAGCTTCGACATCGGAACGGGTATAGACCGCACCTGTCGGGTTGGAAGGAGAATTGAATATAAATACTTTTGTCTTGGGTGTGATCGCCTTTTCCAACTGCTCGGGAGAAATTTTAAAACCGCTTGCAATATCAGTCGAAACTATAACAGGAACACCTTCCGCAAGACGCACTATATCCGCATAACTCACCCAATACGGCGCAGGGATGATTACCTCATCTCCTGCATTCAAAGTCGCCATAAAAAAATTATACAGAACTTGTTTGCCACCCGTTCCCACAATGATTTGATTTTTTTCGTAAGCCAGCCCGTTGTCCGTTTTGAACTTTTGAATAATCGCTTCTTTCAAACTTACGGTCCCACTAACAGGAGTATACTTGGTCTTCCCCTGATCCATAGCTTTTTTTGCAGCCTCTTTGATGTGGGCTGGAGTATCAAAATCCGGTTCACCTGCACCAAAACCGACAACATCCAAACCACTTGCCTTCAGCTGGTTTGCTTTGGCGGTAATGGCAAGGGTGGGAGAGGGTTCTACTACATCTAACCTTTGTGCAACGAGTTTCATTTTGTTCCTTTTTATTTACTTAATGCTTCTTCTGTTACTGTTTCTTTGAACTGATCAAGAGTATAAATTTCATACTCATAACCTTGTTCCGTTAAAAACAACTGTCTGTTTTGTCCGAATCTCTCTTCGTTCGTATCTCGGGAAATCAGCGAGTAAAAAATCGCGGTATTGTCTCCCGATTTCGGTCTGAGAATCCTTCCGAGTCTTTGCGCTTCTTCCTGTCTGGAACCGAAAGTCCCCGATACTTGAATCGCAATGTTTGCATCCGGCAAGTCGATGGAAAAGTTTGCCACCTTAGATACTACAAGCTGTTTGATCTGGCCGGAACGAAATGCCTGATATAACTCCTGTCTTTCGGGAAGAGGTGTTTTTCCCGTAATCAAAGGAATCTTAAAAGTCTGGGAAATCTCTTCCAATTGATTGATATATTGCCCGATCACAAGGATGTTATTCGTCGCATGTTTCTTAAGAATATAACTGATCGCTCTGAGTTTTTCAGGATTTTCAGAAGCAAGTCTGAACTTTTCACGGTCGTCTGCAACGGAATAGCGCATACGCAAATCTTCTTCCATCGGAACACGAACCTCAATGCAGTTCGCCTCTGCAATCCAAGCTTTGGCTTCCAACTCTTTCCAAGGCACATCGTATTTTTTCGGTCCGATGAGTGAGAACACATCTTCTTCCAGTCCGTCTTCACGAACGAGAGTAGCAGTCAAACCTAACCTACGTTTTGCTTGGAGTTCCGATGTCATGCGGAACACAGGTGCCGGTAACAAATGCACCTCATCATACACAATCAAACCCCAGTTATTTGCACTGAAGATATGGAAATGCGTAAAGTCTCCGCCTTTTTTCTTTCTATGAGTCAGAATGTTGTAAGTAGCGATTGTAATCGGCTTGATCTCTTTCATCTCACCGGAATATTCGCCGATATCCGATTCGGGGATGTCGGTCTTGTCTAAAATTTCATTTCTCCACTGACGAATGGACAAAGTGTTCGTTACAAGAATGAGAGTTTCCGCTCCCACGATTTGCATCACACCCATACCAACGATGGTCTTGCCCGCACCGCAAGGAAGAACAACTACCCCGGAACCGCCTTCGTTCCGTCCACCTGCGTGGAAAGCTTCCACGGATGCCCTCTGGTAGTCCCTCATTCCGAACTTGGTTCCACCACCTGTAACAGGCTTTAGGTTGAAAGGATATTTGTTTCCTTCGTCGTAACCCGCCAAATCTTCTACGGGAAAACCGATTTTGATCAGAGCTTGTTTGATATGACCACGGTATTCTTTTTTGATTCGGATCTTGTCGCCTTCCATTCCGTCTACGAACGGTTGTACGGCACGGTTGTTTGCGATCTCAGTGATAAATCCCATTTCATTGGAAATGATATAGAGCTCACCTGATTCTTCTTTCACGAGCTTTACTTTTCCGTAGCGGGAAATCTGCTCTTTGATTTCATTCATCACGTTTTTCGGGACAGAGTAGCGGGAAAAACCAACCAACCCTTCTACTATCTCTTCAGCCGTCATTTTAATGGATGCCGCATTCCAAAGAGATAGAGGGGAAATGCGGTAAGTATGCATATATTCCGGGCTTTTTTCGAGCTCTGCAAATTTGGAAATAAGATCGCGACAAGCCTCGTATTCGGGGTTATCAACCTCGAGGAGCATCGTTTTATCGCTTTGAACTGTGAGTGGCTTGGTCATATAAATTTCCCTCTCAAAAAACCAGGCTGGGAAGCGAAACTCTCCTGTCAACCAATTTGATTTTAACAGATTTTGGATAAACAAACATCGCATTATAGACCGTTTCAGAAGTCTAAGGAACAAGCACCCACCTAATGGAGGTTTGCTTATTGTAAATACTAGTTTTTATTTGGGTTGACAAACCGAAGTTTTAAAGAATATGCGACTGATGCTCCTTAGCTTTCCCGATCAGTTCGTCTATGATCGTATAATTTGCATTTGGTTTGTGCATATTTTCCGAAAGAAATCTTCGGTAAACTTTCGCTCCCGGATTTCCATGATAAAGTCCGAGGGTATGTCTTAAAATAGAATGAGGACGGATTTTCTCTTTTTCCATCTCCCTAAGATAATCTTTCAATCTTTCCAGAATTTCCAAGCGGGAAAGTCCGGGAGAAGGAGTATCCCAGAATAGCGAATCCGCATCTGCAAATAAATAGGGGTTTTCATAAGCCGCCCGACCGATCATCACCCCATCCACCCGGGAGAATTCCTTGCCTGAATCTTCAAGAGACTTGATTCCTCCGTTGATCGTAACGGAAAGTTCGGGAAATTCATCTTTCACCGCATAAACATCGTTATAACGAAGAGGGGGGACGGTTCTGTTTTCCGCAGGAGACAAACCTTCCAGTATGGCGATCCTTGCGTGAATGATGATCCTATCCACGCCTGCGGAACGGATGGATTTTACAAAATGGAGAAGATCTTCCAGACTTTCCTTCCCATTTACACCTATTCTATGTTTTACGGTGATGGGAAGAGCGGTGGATGACTTCATTGCCGAAACAAGTCGAGCCACTTTGTCCGGCTCTTTCATAAGGCAGGCACCGAAACTTCCGTTCTGCACACGGTCGGAAGGACAACCTACGTTTAAATTGATTTCAGAATAGCCGTAATCTTCTCCGATCTTTGCACATTCCGCAAGATCGTTCGGATCATCACCGCCGAGCTGCAACGCCAACGGAAATTCTTCATGAGAAAATTTTAAATACCGATCTCGATTTTTTCCCCTTAAGATGGCGCCTGTTGTCACCATCTCCGTATAGAGGAGCGTCTTTTTCGTGATAAGACGCATAAAGTATCGGTAATGTCTGTCGGTCCAGTCCATCATAGGAGCGACCGACAAACGGTAATTAGGGGTCATTGATTCCAAGCCTTGCTCTTAGGCTTCTTGGTTATGTTCTTCCTTGGACACTAGACTCAGTACCGAGGCAATCTCGGTAGGCACAGATCTTTGGATTTCTTCCGAAGCCAATACGGCAAAGTTCCTAGGAGGGATTTCCTTGGCGAGAAAGAAAGCAAACGGCTGGCGGAGGTAACGGGCAATGACAAAGATAAGGAAACGGTTCTCTTCCAGTGCTTTTTGGAATTCCGCATAAAGGGACTCCATAATCCTGGTTCTCACTTCATGAGGAAGGATGATGATTTTTCCTTCCACTTCGTCCTGCATCAAACTTCGGTTCAAACGATCTACGATGCGAGGGTCAATGGTAACCACATGCAATTTTCCGTCGACGGCAAGAAAATCATTCACTATCTGTCTGGAGATTGCCTGACGGACCGATTCGGAAAGAAAAAAAGGATCCAAGGACTTGGTGATATTATTTGCAATCGCTTCCATAATTTTCGGAAGATTTTTAATGGAAAGACCTTCCACGAGAAGATTCTGAAGTGTTTGTTGGATCACACCTAGTCTTCCCTGTTTATCATAATCCAATTCCTGAACAAGAGTAGGATGGGTTTGGCGCAAATGTTCGAGAAGTGCTTTCACTTCTTCTCTTCCCAAGAGTTGAGATGCATAAGTGGAAATCAATTCTTTCAAATGAGTGATGATGACTGTGGAAGGATCAACGACCGAATAACCCTTGTTCTCTACTTCGGGTCTGGTTTGAGGGTCGATCCAAGTTGCTTTCATGCTGAAAGCAGGCTCTACAAAACTTTCTCCCGAAATCGGTTCCAGCTCTCTTTGAGAACTGTTCATCGCCATGAGCCGATCCGCTTTCACTACGGATTGACCTACCACAACTCCGTTGATTCGAATCGTATAATTGTCGTGAGGAATTTCCAAATTATCCACAATTCGGATCGCAGGAATCACCAAACCAAAGTCAGTTGCAAATTTTTTGCGCGTATTCGCAATCTGTTCCAGCAAATGACCGCCTGACGAAGCATCGACGAGAGGGAGTAAATCCCTTCCCAGTTCCACCTGGATGGCTTCTACTGAAATCTCTTTGATATAATTTTCCGGTTTTCGTTCTTGCACTTTTTCCTGAGCGACCGTTTCTATTTTTTTGATTTCTTCTTTAGCCACTTGTTCGATGGAATAACCAAGATAACCGATTCCCGCAGATAAAATGATGAGAGAGAAAAAAGGAAGACCGGGAATCAAACTGGCAAGACCCAAAGCTCCCGCTACGACATACAGTGTTTTCGAATTTCCGAACAACTGATCCTTTACTTCCAGAGTCAATTTTTTCTCCGAACTTGATCGGGTAACAATGATACCTGTAGCAGTTGTGGAAAGTAGTCCGGGGATTTGGGAAACAAGTCCGTCCCCGATCGTAAACTTACCATAAGTTTCAATCGCAGTCAGAAAGGATTCTCCCCGAATGGTGGATCCTATGACGATCCCTCCGACCAGATTGATTGCAGTGATGATAAGTCCCGCTCTTACATCCCCTTGCACGAACTTGGAAGCTCCATCCATAGCCCCGTAAAAATCCACTTCTCTTTGGACTTTTTTACGTTTGATCTTCGCTTCCTGCTCCGTGATGGAACCGCTGTTCAATTCCATATCGATGGACATTTGTTTCTGAGGCAATCCGTCCAATGTAAATCTTGCAGCCACTTCAGAGATCCTGGTTGCACCTTTGGTGATTACCAATACCTGAACGATTGTTAGTATGATAAAGATGATAAGACCCACTACGTATTTTCCAAGTCCCGACTCGCTTCCTACAACGAAAGTTCCGAAAGCTTCGATCACGCTGGAGTTCATCGCGGGGCCTTTTGAAAGAATCGCCCGGGTAGTGGATACGTTCAATGCGAGCCTGAATAAAGTAGTAATCAAAAGCAAACTCGGAAAAATGGAAAACTCGCTCGGTTCAGTAACGGAAAGAGCATTGAGTAAAATAAGTAATCCGAGCCCGATACTGATCACAAGCAAAACATCCAGTATAAATCCTGGCAGAGGGACAATCAACATCCCTAGTATAACAAGTGTTCCAATACCAAGGATAAGATCGGACTGTTTCAACATATCTCGTAAATAATTCATATTCGCCTGCTTATACCATGCCTACTTTTCTCTTAAACTTTTCAAGAGTCATCAATATCGAACTGACTGCTTGAAAAAACTCATTCGGAATTTCCTGACCTACTTCCACCTGTGCATACAATAATCTCGCTTGTGCCGGGCTTTCGATGATAGGGACATCGTTTTCTTTTGCTATGCGGCGGATCTGCAAAGCAAGTTGATTTTCACCCTTTGCTATCACACGAGGCGCCTGATCTCTTCCCAATTCATATAATAACGCTACGGAATAATGAGTGGGATTTGTGATGACTACATCCGCCTTGGGCACTTCCTTCAGCATATTGCCTTGCATCATATCGCGGGCAAGTTGCATCCTTCTGTTCTTTAGAATAGGATCTCCCGAATCATCCCTCATCTCCCGTTTGGCTTCGGAAGGAGTTTGTTTCAAGGAATCTTCAAACTCTGACTTTTGGAAGAAAAAATCGGCAACTGCGATCGCAAGCAAAATGACTCCGACTGTCATCATGATCTTAAATCCGGAATAGGAAATAAGTGAGATTGATTCCATCACACCCATATTTCCCGTAAGCAGAACTTTTAAAAAATCTCCCGAGATCAGAATAAAACTGACCACACCGATCAAAATCACCTTGGCCAAAGACTTCAGAAGGTTGAATATGGTCTGCCTGTTCGGTAAAACTTTTTTAAAGTTAGGTGTAATGCGATCAAACCGGAAAGACAACGCTCTCGGAGTGAACATAAATCCGACTTGCACTACATTTCCTGCGATCGCAAATACAACGGTAATCGCAAAAATCGGCCAAAGGACGGAGAAAAAATCGCGAGTCACGGAAGCCATAATCACACGGAATTCCTCTGCGCCGAAACGATCGACTCTGACTCCCATAGAAAGATATTTTTTAATGAATACTGCCGTATTCTGAACGAATTTATCGCCCAGGAAAAAAATCGTGGCCGTTCCACCTAGCAGAACCAATGTGGAGGATACCTCATTCGATTTGGGAACATTTCCTTTATCTTTCTCTTCTCTTCTTCTTCTTTCACTGGGAGGTTCGGTTCTCCCCTCGTCCGCAGCCGCGAACAACTGAAGATCAATTAGATAATATGGATGTTTTAAAATTTCTTCAGGGATCATTCGTTCGGCCACTCCCTGATCATCAAACTCGCCTTATCCAAAGAAATCTGAATGCCTTGGGTCATCTGGGAACTGATAAATGTCAAAGTCGCAATCAATGTCAAAGTTCCGATAAACACCTTCAAAGGAAAGGACATAGACATAACGTTCATTTGTTGAGCGGCTTTCCCCATCAGTCCTTCCACAAGACTGACCAAAAACAAAATCCCCATCACGGGAAGTGCAATCTTGAAAGCTACAGTAAACATCGCACCGATGGATTCTTCCAATAAGCGAAGTAGCCCCGCATTGACTTTTCCCGTAAAAGAAATCAAACGGATCTTCAAAAAAGAAACGGCGAGCGTTTCGATAAGAAAACGATGAGCACCTATCACGAGAAAGATGGCCGTTGCCATCAGGTTTTTAATCGTTCCTATAGCAGGAAGTGAGTTTTGGGTGATCGGATCCAAAATTTCCGTATAACCGAATCCTATCTGGTTGTTGAAAAATTCTCCCGCCATTTGGAAGGATGCAAATACGATCGACACAATAAACCCTATGATCACTCCCACGAGCAACTCGGAGAATACCAAAAGACCGAAATTGATCATATGGCCGGGCACAGGAGGCATGGAACTCGCAACGACAGGATACACAATCAATGCCACTAGAAAGGCAAAAATCATCTTGAAAGAAAATTGAATGGAATCGGACGAAAAGAAAGGTGCTACCAGGAATAGACCGAATAACCGTGCTAATACGAAGAGGAAGGATTGGAAATGTAGTAGAAATGGTTCCATATCATATCTTTTCGATCATAAAAAATATCTCACGGGTATAATCCATCATCACCCGGACCATCCATGCGGAGAAAACGATAATCACTGCAAAAATAGCAACCAGCTTAGGAACAAAGGCGATCGTAGGCTCCTGAATGGAAGTAGTCGTTTGAATGATACCCACAACCAAACCCACAACGAGAGCCGTGATCAGGATCGGACTTGATATTTTCAAAGTCACGATAAAAGCCTCTCGTATCAGATTGACCACGTCCAGTTCCGTCATTTATAACTCTTCACAAGTTCAAGCACGAGCAGGTTCCAACCGTCGATCAAGATGAATAGAATCAACTTGAGAGGAAGTGAAATCATCACAGGAGGCAACATCATAAAGCCCATTGCGAGCAAAGCGGAGGCTACGATAAGATCAATGACGATAAAAGGAATGAAGATATAGATGCCGATGATAAATGCTTTTTTAATCTCGGAAAGCATGAATGCGGGAACCAAAACATAGGAAGGAACATCCTCAAAAGACTTAACATTTTGTACCTTGCCGATTCTAAGGAAAAGTGCAACGTCCTTGGTTCCGTCTTTTCCCAGCTGACGGATCATAAATTCGCGCAAATGTTTCATCGAACCTTCCATAAACTGGGTTTGGTCGATTTTGCCGTTCAGGAAAGGCTGCAAAGCCTGATCATTCACCTTACCGATTGTAGGTGCCATAATAAAGAAAGTAACAAACAGGGCAAGGCCCATCATCACCTGGTTTGGCGGCAGATTTTGCAGAGACAAAGCTCTCCGCACAAAATCAAATACGATTACGATTTTTGTAAAGGAAGTAAGACTCATAACAATCGCAGGAGCAAGAGAAAGAATCGTTACGAGAAACAGGATCATCAAAGAAAGGCTGGTTTCTTTGGGCGACTTCGCTTCATTTACATTGAAGGATAAATTCGGAATCGGAATTTTCAGACCTTTCGAACCAGTCTCTTGCGCTGAGAGCGCGATCGGACTCGCCAAAAAGAATCCGATAAACACGAGTAAGCCGAGTGAAAAGAGAATTTTCCTCCGGGCGGAAGGACTTGTCAGAATTTTTTTCATGACTGCCCTCCTTCCAACATCTCTCTGTGTTTCCGCAAACGATCCAAACTTTCCCGAGCTTTCGTTTGGATTTCCAAATGGGCATCCGAATTGGATTCAAATGAGTTTTTATTGATACGTATTTTTTTAGACAGCGCTTTTGATTGTAGGCTCTCTAACATTGTTTCAAGGAAGTTGGGAACATATGGATCTGCTTCCTCTTTTAATTTCAAGATTTGTGATTTTTCCTCTTGGCTATTGATTTCACTGATAAGACTTACTGATCCGTCGGCAACACCCACAACCAGCAAACGATTCCCCACTTCCACAATCTGCAAAGATTGATTCGGCGAAAGGGAAAGACTGGATAAAACTTTCATAAACCCTTTCACGGGGTATTTTGCAGACTTGGTTGCCTGCATCTTGATCACCAAATAATAACCGGCACCTACAAGTATGAATAATACGAATAATATCTTTACCAAAATCCAAGTGGCGGAAGGAGAATCATCCGACTGATCGTTGTATCTTTCCTGAATCAGGTTGGGTTCGGCGTCTCTGGATTCTTCCTTGGCGGGACTCGGCTGACCTTGGTTTTGCGGTTCCGGTTTGGTTTTGCCATCGGAGACTCCCAATTCATTGCGCAAAACCTGATCCAATTCTTTTTGATCTGCGTTGGACTGGGAAAATACGGATACGGAAGCACAGAAAGATAACAGAATAAAAAAGTACATAAGTACCCCGTTTCTCTTATTCTTCCAAAAATTCGGGATCATTTTTCCCCTTTTAATCTATCCGTCGGACTTACGATATCTGTTACACGAACACCGAAGTTTTCATCAATGACCACAACCTCGCCTTTGGCGATGAGTTTACCGTTAACAAGAAGATCCACTGGTTCACCCGCGAGTTTATCCAACTCAATGATGGAACCTTCACCTAACCCAAGTATGTCTTTGATATACATTTTAGTTCTTCCGAGTTCAACGGTAAGAGCCATCTGCACATCCATAAGAAGATTAAGATTTGTTTGTCCGGGGCCTGCTCCTGCCGTAGCGAGAGAAGGAAAGTTCACTCCCTTGATCCCTACGGAACTTTGCGCCATCCCCATACCCATTCCACCACCGGGTACGGCAACGTTCATACCGCCACCGCCGCCACTGCTAGCTTTGGTCGCTCCTCCTTTTTGGATGTCCAAAATGGAGTGAGCCATGGAAAGAGAGATCACATAATATACCTTAAACGAACCGACTCCTTCGATATTCAAACTTAAGGTAGTTTTTACCAGATTGGAATCATCGGGAAGTTGCAAATCGCGCGCTGCGTTGACTACGGCAATATCAGCAGGCGTTCCCGACATCGCTCCGTTCAGCTTCATACCAATCTGTGCGGTAATCGTGCCTATGATCGGAGACATGGAATCTTTTAATGTTTGTAATTGCGCATTGTCCAGTTGACCGGGAGGAGTCATCCCGCCCATCATCACACCTGCGACTTTTGCCGCATTTTCCTGTGCCATGATGAGGCTGACTCTTCCCGTCAAACTTCCGCTCAAGTTAGAGTAAAGACAAACTGTTTTGGTGCCGAGTTCCTTTTGAACTTCGGTCGCCAAACTGGACTCAGTTGCCGGATTCATAAAACGGGTGTTTTTTGCTAAAATGGTTCCGAGTGTGTTCCCGGCGACCTGGAAGGCGGAACCGACTACGTCGGAAATAATATCTCTGTCGATGGGAGAAAGGGTATCTGAATCAGAACTTGCAGCTCCGCCGAGCGAGGACAAATCAAATGTGTCGTCGGCACCTTGCAAAAGCGCATCTATTTCATCTTGTGAGAGCGAACCTTCACCCATACCCTATTTCTCCGAAAAAACTTAGGATAATGTGACATAATACGATTTTTTCTGTCACCTAGTTTTTTTCTAGTTTGACAAAAAGTAAGGGTTTTTAGTCGAAAGCTTCCTCTTTTCCCTCAGAATACGCTCTAAGGTGGTCATAAGAGTAAATTCCTGTGTTATGATAGTCGCTCCAAACAATGGAAATCGCATATCTCCCCACTTTTGTCCAGGAAAGAAGTTTGATGGACTGGATCTGTTTGGTAGCCGCACCAATCTTCCCCCCATGCCCTCCTCTACAAGTAGCACAGGGACATTTTTTACGCAAATCCAAAAGGGAAAATTTCGATTCAAAACCGTCTTTCCATTGGATGAAAAGACTCTCGTCATCGAAATGGATTTCTTTGGGAAATGTGGCTAATTGAGAATTCATAACTTATGTTTAACCGGTAGCTGAATAATCTTCTTTTTGAATTGGCCGATGACAGTTCCGTATTGGATCTTTTCCCCTAATTGTACGTTAGGCGAAAGGTCGATCGTATCGTTTTCGAATACCAATATGACAGTCGAACCCATTTCAAATCTTCCCATCTCCGAACCCTTGTCGATCATAATGGAAACATCCTTATAAATATGTTCTTTGGAAAACCGAATCCAGTTATTGGTAACGATCTTGTCGTCATAAGTCACTCTAATCTTGCCTACGTTAGATGCTCCTACCTTAATTACTGCGACTTTACCGTATTCTGTTTGCAAAAAAGTAATCAATCTTTCGTTTTTCGGAAAAAGACCTCTGATATTCAAAACTGCCAAATCGTTCACAGGAAATAATTTCCCCGGCTCATAATAATAACCGAGGATCTGACCGCCAAACGGAGAGTGGATGCGGTGATAGTCCTGAGGAGACAAATAGAAAGTGATGTATTTTCCGTTTGTGAAAGCGGAATAATATTTTTCAGAACCAAGCAGTTCTTTTACGGAGTAATCGATTCCTTTTGCCTGGATGATCGTAGACTGATTGATATTTCCGAAACTGGTGATCTTGGAATCCGTAGGAGATACCGCCGCATTGGAAGCGGAATCGATGATACGTGCTTCCGCGCGAAGTGCACGAGTGAAAAATTGATTGAGAGATGCATACTCCTGAATCTCAAGCTCTGCCTCGTTCAAATTGATCTTATAGGCTTTTGCAAATGCCTTCAAAAGAGGGATCATCATAAAACGGGGAAGTCTCAAAGTGGAAAAATATCCGAAGATTTTTGAAATCAGATTTTTAGGAAGCAGAGTTAAAAACAACAGGTAGATATCTTTAAAGATTTCATACCTTGCTCCGGATTCGGAAATGTATTTTTTAAGTTCCAAATTTGCCGATTTTCCAAGTAAAATCAAAGATACCAGAAGAGGGATGGAAGCAACAACTGCCACCGTATAACCAATCTTCATCGCAAAAAGAAACACATTACTACCGTAAATATTGTATACAAAGGCTGATAATACGATCACACCGATAAAAAGGATTCTGAAAAAATTGGCAAATTTTTCCCCGAAGATATAAAATGCGTTTTGTTCTCCCGTATAAAACCAACCGGCAAGACTGAGAATCCCGAAACACAAAAAGGATGTGAACAACACAAGTGCAGGAAAGGATTCCCTACTTTCCAAAATTCTCGCAGGAAAAGCGAATATGGATTCGGCAGTGACAGCACCAAACGAGTACAATACGAATCCGATGAGAGTCGCCATGATGAAACCTTCGAAGAAGGTAGCGAGCATACTCACTAACCCTTGTTTTGCGGCATAATCCGTCCGAACCACACCTGCAACCCCGGAAGATTTCCCCACTGCTGTCTCTGTAGAAAGAAAGAATACTCCGAGAGAAACGGAAATCGCACGCAATACTCCGAAAGCCCCGCCGCCTTCCAATGCTTTCATGGAGAATGCTTGCGAAACTACGTCTTTCAAATAAGGAAAAAAAGCAACCAGGCCTTCTCCGAACAAACTGAAATAAGCGATGATAAATAAAATGATTCCAAGAGGTGCAAGTATGGAAGCGGTTCTTCCCACACGGCGAATCCCTCCGACCACGATGAATAATAAAATAACCGCGATGGCAATCGGCCCGGACATCCCCCGAAAATTCAATCCTTCCTTAGCGATGTAGGTCAAACTCAAGAATGGGAATATTCCACCGAAGCTGAGAACTGTAAATATACTTCCCAATGAAAATGCAACTGCGAGCCATTTGGCACGCAAAGATTTTTCAATAAAATACATAGGCCCCGAAAGATAACGTCCGCTAGGTAATTGATTTCTGAACTTGATGGCAAGAGTGGAAGATACGAGACGAAGAGGCATCACAAATAAAGATACCACCCAAATCCAAAATATAACACCGATTCCACCATAGGCAACGGCAAGACCGGTTCCCAAAACGGAACCGGTCAATAGGGAAGATCCGATCCCGGCAAAAAATGCCTGAGAATGGACCAGTTGTCCTTTGGAGCTTTTGAAGTCCATATTTCCCGTGAGGATTTTTAAAGAGAGGAATAGATACCGAATTTGCGGAAAACCCAGACGCAGAGTCAAATAAAGACCTGCAAGCAACATCAGGTAAAAATACGGGCTGAGAATATCTGAGCCAAGGATGAGGGTGAAATTCGAATCGCCTTGAAAGAATGTTTCCATACGAGATGAACCTTACGAAATTGGATGAAATTGTTATGTCAAGATGTATTGGGTTCGTTTCTCTCCTCCTTTTCCACTTATGTTTTACCATTTCTCTCCTTGCGGAGACCAGCGCTTGGGAGGTGGGGCTTCGAACTGGGGTCGGCCGGAGGGTCCCGGGAAGATTCGATGGGAATTTGAATAGTTTTTCTTCCACTTTCAATCCTTTGATTTTTTCAGATCTGAATCTGAACGGCGGAAAACAAACAAACACTTACGAAGCCTTCATTCGGTTTTTCCTAGACCCCAGAAACAAAGTAGGAGCCATCATAGGAAGACAGGACTTGTCCAATCTGTACCTAACCGAAACCACAAGCGATTCCTATTATACTTCTTTAAAGTCGGAGATCTTTTCTTATCATGTGCTTGTTACTTATCATTATGTAACTGAAATTTCTCGGAATTGGGAATGGGAAAACGGGGGAGGATTCGGATTTGCCTCTGCCGACTGGCAAATCAACGGATACAATGTGGGAGCGGATTCGGTAAACACTCTTTCCATGCAAAAGGGGAATCTAAGAGGAAGCGGACTAGCATTCCGATTGGAAACTGCCGTCAATCGCAGATTAGGTGATAGTCATTTCTTACAAATCGGATTAGGATACCATTTGACATCCATTGCAAAGTTTTCAGGACCTTATAACGGAGAAGAATCAAGCTTTTACATCCAACAAGATGGAAAAGTGGGAGTCTTTGATGATACTCGTGTTGTGGATGTCAGCGTAGGAACCAATCAATCCTTGCGTAGGTTAGATATGAACAGCGGTTCTTGGAATCTGTATTTTTCAGTCATGCATAGGTTTTTGGATTGACATTGAACTGGTTTAACTATGATTCAGGAGTAAGAATCGAATGAAAGCCCCAAAAATCATCACAATCGGGATTAAAGAACTCGCCCATCAAAAAGTGATTCTTGCTGCATGGTACAATTTTCTAAAAGAAAGTTTCGATGCCAAAAAATTAACGGGCGATGAATTCACTCAGTATTTACAAGCTCATGTGATGTATGATTTGGACAAAGACCAGATTGAGCTTATGCTTTCCGGCTCCGAACCTCTGTTAGAGGAATTCAAAAAGTCTATTTTCGGATGAACTTGCAGATCTTTGGCACAAAGAAGTGCAAAGATTCAAAAAAAGCGCAGCTATTCTTCCAAGAAAGACGCATACCTTTCCAATTTATCAATCTACAGGAAAAAGAAATGAGCAAGGGAGAATTACGTTCTATCCTCGGCTCGGTCAAATTGGATGATTTGATTGATACAGAATCAAAAGTCTATGAAGACAAAAATCTAAAGTATATGAAATACGATAAGGAAGAAGCGCTTTTGGAAAATCCTCTTCTATTCAAAACACCGATCGTTCGCGATGGAAAAAGAGCCGTGGTAGGATACGTTCCCGATGTTTGGAAAGTTTGGATCGAAGAAAGCAAAAAATAATATTCTTCCTGTCGGAAACTTTGTTTTTGTTTAACTCTCTTTTTTCTTTTTTAGAAATTCTTTCACCAAATCGGGAATCATCCCCAAAGAAGTATGAATTCTATGCATTTCCAAAGCTGGTCTCGCAGGAATTCCGAAATACGCCGTTTTCTCTTTCGAATCTTCCGTAAGCCCGGAAAGTCCCATAAGAATCGACCCTTTTTTCATTGTTAGGTGTTCGGCCACAGCGGATTGTCCTGCAAGGAAACATCCGTCCTCAATCGTAACGGAACCCGCAAGCACGGTTGCTCCTGCAATATAAACATAATTTCCCACACGGCAGTTATGGCCGACATGAACATGATCGTCAAACTTGGTGAAGTTGCCGATGGTAGTCGCCTCGATCGCCGCACGATCCACAGTGCAACAAGCCCCCATCTCCACATCATCCCCGATCATTACATTTCCGATCTGAGGAACCTTATAACGAACTCCCGCATAATCATAGAATCCAAAACCGTCCGCACCGATTACGGTATTTGCATGGATCAGATTATTTTTTCCCAATTTACAATTATAATAAATGATAACGCCGGATTTCAAAGTTGTGTTGGCGCCGATTTCAACTCCCGGTTCCAAAACTACACCTGGAAAGAAAGTACAACCGTCACCGACGATTACATTTTCTCCCACAAATACATTCGCCATGATAGTTACGTTTTTTCCTATCTTGGCGGTAGGATGAATCGTGGCAGAAGGGGAAATTTCCCTTTTGTAATCCGGCTTTTTCTCAAAGAGAGCCACGACCTCTATGAATTTTACCTTGGAACCTTCTTCGGGAATAATGATCGCATTCGGAAAGTTTTCACTTAATGACTGGACAGTTAATGAAATCTGCACATCTTTTGACTTCGGATGTTTCAATAAATATTTTTTGGAAGCTACGTAGTAAATGGAATTCGGGTCAACGGGAGAGTGATGTTCCAGATCTTTAATGCCTGTTATTTCCAGTTCTCCGTTGCCGTGAACCGTGCCACCTAAACGATTTGCCAAATCTTTCAGTTTCATTCTAACCACCCTTGCCGAATTAGTTTCAAGGAATTGTTTTCGGGACATATTTCAATCATATTTTTCTATTTTGGTCTTAGTTGTAAGCTCGAGAATTCCGAAAATAATAATGTGAGCACCGGAAATTATAAATTCTTTCCTTTTTTCTTATATTTATTCACTCTAACTTACACCGTTCAATATGGTCTGATTTCGAGTCCTCTTTCCGCCGATGAAGGACTACTATTTGAAGAACCTTTCAAAAAAGTACAAAGGGATGAACCGGAAGAAAAACTGACAATCTATTTTCCCAAAAAATCATTTCTGATCGTAAAACCCGAACAACTTAAACTTCAAAAATTCACAGAACTTTTATTAGCCGATCAAAATAAGGAAATATGGATACATGCACATTCTTGGGACGGGGGAAATGAAAATCAAGAATTGGTTTTAAGCGAAAAAAGATCTCTTGAGATCTCCCGATTTTTACAGATACATGGTGTGAAGGAAAATCAAATCAGAAGACTGTTTTATGGAAATACAAAACCATTGGATCACGGATTCACCACAACAGACCAAGCATTGTTGCGCAGAGCAGAGCTCAAAATTACAAACAGAGAATAAAATCTAAATTCCTTTCCAGTTTTTATAATCATTCAGACTGTCGATGTCGCCTAATTCTCGTAAGATATAGGAAGAAAGGTTTAAATTTTCACCGCGTTTCACAGTAGTCTCATACACTTTGTCTGTGCTCCAGACCATATCTTGAAATAATCCGGTAAAAACTTTTTTCAATCCGAGTAAATAATACCCCCCATCCAAGGCAGGCCCGATCACATAATCCGCTTTACCGGCAAGGTTTTCGTAAGCATTTACCAAAATTTCCGAAGATAGATAAGGACAATCCGTACCAATAATACAAACTAACGAATGTTCCTTTAAGACTTCGGAAAATGCTTCCCCCATTTTCAAACCGAGATCCCCATTCACTTGCTTTCTATGAATGCAGTCTTCCGAAAAATAATTCTGATTCTCCGGTATTCCTCCGTCCCAGTAAATATATTTTGTCACAGGTAAGGATCGAATGATATGATCAGTGATGCGCAGAAGCTCGATATAAACTTCCAAGGCCAAAATCTCACCAAGACCTTCCGCAAGTCTTGTTTTTACCTTTCCTAATCTGGGATTTTTTGCGAAAATAATTAATGCACGCTCTTCCATAAATGCAGGCAAATAAACTAACTCCTTCTATCATGAAAAAAAAATCTGAAAAAAATGTATATTGAATTGAGTACAATAAGTACGAAAATCCGGAGAAAATAGAAAAAACAAGAAAAACACCTGTATAAGGAATCTTAGAACTTAAGAGCGCAAATAACGGCAGAGTATACCAAGGATGGATCACAGGCGAAAACAAAAGCATCAAAAGAAACCCTACAAAAATGGCTTCGTTTAAGTTACGATTTTTAGCATATAGATAGAATAAATAAATCGTGCCTCCCATAATCAATGCAATCGTCCCGGACAAATAAGTATACTCGGCAAACGGAGACAATGCGAAATAAATCAAGAACTCGAATAAAGAATGAAAACGAAAAGAATGAAAAAACAAACCGATTCCTGAGGACGCCTGGTTTCCCAATTTGGAAAATAAACTGAAGAAAAGAACCGTGAGAGACAAACATACGGCAAAAATAAAAAAGATTCTTTTCTTTTTAGGAAGTAGAAAAAAACCTCCTGGAATCAGAAATACCAAACTCAGCTTAATTTGCAGAAACAAAGAAAAAACAAAATGAAAACCGACAAACTTTTTTGCTTCAAACAGCCTGTAAGATAATAAAATCAAAAATACCAAAATCGGTTCCGGGTGAATCTGAGAAACGGATTCGATGATCACAAGAGGATTGCCCGCATAAATCCAAAATTTCTTTTTTGATTTATCTCCGCCTATCAAAGATAAGTTTACTGTTTCAAAACACAGAAGAACAAATTGCAGGAGTATGATTTTTGCAAAAAAAGAAAGAACGAAAAACCAAGGAAGATAGAACAGAATTTGAAGTAAAGGAGGATATACGGAATAATACGGTTGGCTGTTCATCTTCCTGTAAAGCGACAAAGCCTCTTCCGTCACAGGAACGCCCTGTTCCAAAAATTCATTCGGAGAGAAAGCAAACGGATTGATCGAATGCGATACCAAATATCCGTCCCACAAAAAACGATAGAAATCATCCGAAAGGGAAGGAATCGCCCCGACCGTTACAATCCGCAGCAGTATTCCTAAACATAATATCTGTTTGGTTGTAAAATCGGAGAGGTAGCGAAAAGAAATAATATAGATACTAAAAAGCGAAAGCCAAATGACGAAGACATTGATCGGATCGTTTCGATCAAATGAATGAACTGAGAGAAAGATGGCAATGGAATAAAATATAAAATAGAACTTCGACAAACACCCTGCCTAACGGCCGCGAAGAATCAATAGTTTGAAAAAAGTATAAAGGATCTTGATTCCCACACGAATTGCCATGACTAAATTACCGGAAATTTTGGATACGCCTGCATGTCTTCGTCTGTACCAAACTCCCACTTCTACAATTTTCATTTTTTCCTGCAAGGCACGCACATGCATTTCAATATTCCAACCCCAAGTTTTATCTATCAAGTTAAGTTTCAAAAGAGATTGGTAACGAATGATCCGGAAAGGACCCAGATCCGTAAATTTTTGGCGAAAAAAAATCAATATCAATAAACAAGTCAGCCAATTTCCGAATTTTTGCAAAAAACCCAATGAGCCTTTTTCCACTTCCTTTATGGTTCTCGATCCTATCACCAAATCCGCATTTTGCGAATGATATGCTTCTATCAATAAACTCAAATCGCCCGGATCATCGGAACCGTCTCCGTCACAAACAAGGATCCAATCGGGCTGTTTTTTCCTCTTTGCGATCTCGGAAAGTGCGTGCAAGCAGGCATTGCCATAACCTCTCTCTTTCTCAAATAATACGTTCACTCCGAAGGATACTGCAATCTCGTTGGTCTTGTCCGTAGAATCGTTATCAACCACATATACATTTTCTTTCGAAATGAGTTTTGTATCCAATAGACCTTTGAGGGCAAACGCAATGGAACCCTCTTCGTTCTTTGCAGGGATAATGACACAGGAATTATTCTCCACGACGACTCTCATTTAACTTAAATAAGTCGGGAAGAGCGGTATTGGAAACCTTTTTTGTTTTCCAATTGTATTCCGATTCCAATACCAAAGAACTATGGGGGTAATGTTTTTTTAATTCTTTGATCTTATCCTCATATTCCTTCGGAGCGCCCACGGTATATTTTTCCACATAATCGGAAGTGGTATCCGTAAGTCGTACATGATAAACCCTAAGGACTACCGACACCGCTTCCTGGCTGAAAATCTTTGTTTTCCAATCTCTGATTTCTTTCGGCTTCAAACGGTTGTCGGCAACTTTCCTTGCCTTGGGAGACCATTCCCAATCCTGCCCGTAACGAATCTTGTCTTTTGCAATTTCCTTTCTGTCCTTATCGAGCCATACCAATTCCAATTTCAAATGTCTTTCGGGGTCGGCAGAAGGTAAATAATGTCCCGCGTTCCCGTTTTGAATTTTAACAACAATATCGGAGTCTTTTTTTTCCCAACCGACAAGTGCAATGCCCGGCTTGTAGCCACCGGGGATCTGATCCTTATAAAGTTCGAATCTTTTAGGAACCCCACCACCGATAAACGCGTGTTTGTGTGAATTTCTCTTAGGTCTTTTCAAAGCAGGAATTACAAAGGATCTTTGCACGGAAGGAAGATGACAATTCACACAGGTTTTTTCGGAGAAATGTTTTGATGCTTCCTTAAGTTCCCCGCCGGTTTGGAAAGAACATACCAGACTTTCATTCAATTCATAAGTTTCGTTATGACAATCATAACAGCGGTTACGTAGAGCTTCCGCATCGATTTTTACAGGGTGAGGAGGATTTGTTTTTCCGTTGGCACCGATCACATAGGAAGCACCTTTTCCATCCGTGCGCACATGACATGTTGCGCACGTGATCGCTTCTTTTTGCATGATCGGATCAAACCCCGGGTTTGGTATTTCTATCGGTTGAAAGTAATCTCCGTGATTCAAACTCACTACGATGTTTTCTCTCTGATTTTGTATTGGAATATGACAGTTCAAACAGATCCATTTTGGTGAGGAAGTTTTGGAAAGTTCCGCCTGGAACTGCAAGTCGGAAAGAGCTTCCGAATGAGTAGAAGACTTCCATTCCTTATAAATTTCCTCATGGCATTTTCCGCAATTTTCCGCTCTAGGGGCGCCTACTCCCTGCAAGTCGGGAAGTTGCGCAACTGTCTTTGCCCATACTTTTCCTGGGAACACCTTCTCTACAGGAACAGGATCGGAAATTAATTTTTGTCCCATAAAAACGGCAAAAGCCAATAGAACGGATACAGAGAAGAAAATCGAAATGGTTTTGAATCCGTTCAAATGATTATTTCACTAACGGATAATCGGATGCACTGAGTGCCGACCATTCCCACATGGATCCAGAATAATTTTTAGCGCTGATCCCATAAGATAACAATACGGAGGTGGTCCAAGCGGATCTGATCCCTCCGGTGCAATAGGAAACAACGGTTCCGTTTTTGGAGATGGATTGTTGGTTCAGAATGATTTGGATTTCTTCTTTGGACTTAAGGTATCCTTTATCATCTAAAAATTCTTTGAAATAAATCCATTTTGCACCCGGTATATGACCGCCCCTAGACTCGCCATAAGGAGTTTCACCTTTGAACTCTCTTTCTTCCCTTACATCTACGATGTACAAGTTCTTGTCGCCCGCTCTCCATGCTGATTTTAATTGATTGTGGTCGATATCCAGCTCAGAGGATTTGCCCGGGTTGGATTTTAATTCCTGCTTCACAGGAGGTTTACCCTTGCCTATTTCTACCAGATAACTAGAGTAAGCTTTCGCACCACCGTCGATCCAAAAAGAATTCTGATAACCGACGGAACGCAATGTCCATACAATTCTGCCTTCTTCCCCCCAACCGTTCAACGGATCACCGATCACAACTACGGTTGTTTTTTCGGTGATACCTAGTTTTTCTAATTTTGAAAGAATATCCTTTTTCGGCAACAGCTTACCATTATTAGGTGATCCACTAAGAGAGAATTCCTCCCAGGTTACGGATTTTATATCCGCGATTCTGGGTAAAAACCGAAGGGAAATATCACGTGCATCTAAAAAAACAGCTCCGGATTGTTTCAGTTGGTAAGCCTGTTCCGCAGAAATAACCCAGGATTTTGCCAGATCCCATTTCTTCCGTTGGTCAGCACTGATTAAGTCGGAACCTACTGCAAACACGAAAGCCGTTAAAAAGGCCAAAATCCCGTAGGAATTGAATATAATTTCCGCTGTTCTTTTCATTCTATTTCCCTCTCTACTTTCCCTCGAACTTAGACGTCTTCTTAAAAAATCTCGAATTATTATGGATATAATGCACGAAAATAGCCAATTTACGTCAATAAAATAAACTTTTCATCTGCAAAAACGAATTTTTCTTGATCACTCACCCCAGGTCAGAACTCTAAGTACTAGGTAAGAATTTTATGAGACTTGGTTATTATCCGGATGTAGTGAACGAAAATGCGACCAGAATTGTTGCTTTTTCCGTAGTTGTGATTGGAGTATCCTCCATTCTTTTTCCCAATCCATACCTTCTAGGCTTTCTTCTCTTTGGATTCACGGCAAGATTGAGCTATGGACCCAAATATGAACCGTTCGCTTGGCTCACCGCCAACTGGATCGTTCCCAAATTAAAGATTTCCTTTATAGGAACCGCAGGGCCTCCCAAAAGATTTGCGCAAGTTATCGGATTTAGTTTTGCACTCGCGGCATTGGTCCTTTATTTTCTCAACTTAGCAACTGCATATAACATTGTACTTGGCATCCTGGTTTTCTTTGCCTCTTTGGAAAGTTTCCTCGGGTTTTGCGCCGGATGTTTCTTTTTCGGGATCTTAATGAAGTTAGGTGTTATTCCAGAAGAAATATGCGAACGATGCAATAACTTGAGTTTTAATAAATAATGCGTGTTTAAAAATCTACAAAGCGATTGGGGAAGAATACTTCCCTATCTTTTTTTTATTCTATGTTTTTCCTTATCCTTATCTTTCGGTTTCTATACGGTTCAGCGGGGAATTCTCTCCTATATCCCGATTCTCTTTGTTTTAACCGGCTCCTTTTATTTACTAACAACCGTTCCACTGAAATTTTATAAGACCAACTTTCCCAAACTTATTCTTTTCGGTTTGATCTTACGTATCCTTTTTTCCTTTTCCAACCCGATCTGGGAAGATGATTGGGCACGTTATCTTTGGGAAGGAGGTCTTGTCTCCAATGGAATTTCTCCTTATCTCTATTCTCCGGAATCTTTTTTTTCAGAAAACACAAAACTATTATTTGATGAAACAGGTTCCGAAATACTTTCCAGGATCAATCATCCCGATTGGACCGCCATTTACTTTCCTCTGATTGAAGTTTATTTTTCTCTCGTTCACAAACTCTCTTACTATTCCTTAATCGCTTTAAAGATAGGTTATATCTTATTTGATCTTGCGATCGTATATTTTATATTTTCTCTAAAAAATGCAAAGTCGGCTGTTTTATATTTTTTATTTCCCATCTTACTGAAAGAAGTTTATGCAAATGCGCATTTTGAACTGATTCCTTTGTTTTTTCTTTTATTTTCCATATGGTTGAATGAAAAATCTTACGAAAGGACAGCTTGGTTCGTATTCGGTTTGGGAATTCATTGCAAGTTGTTTGTGGTATTTTTCATACCGTTACTGGTTTTACAATGGAGTCCCGATCAATCTTTGAATCGTTCTTATTTTATCAGACTGATTGCAAATGCCATCTATCTTATATTAGGTGTTATTACTCCTTTTGTTTTTCTTCCTATTCTATTAGATGGAAATTGGAGCTGGGATCTATTTTCCGTTTTTACGTTCGGAAGGGAATTCGAGTTCAATTCCCTTCTGTTCCCCATCATCAGAATTCTGTTCCAAAACCAGGCAAGGCTCGCGGTTATTTTAATTTTGCTACTTACGACAGCCTTTCTCTTTCTCCAAAGAAAGAAACTGTTTCGAACAAAAGAAAAGGCATTTGAAAACACCGGTTATTTTTTTCTATTCTTCCTCTTCCTCGCTCCCATTGTGAATCCTTGGTATTTTCTTTTTCTACTCCCCTTTTTTTGGAAAACCACGGGTAAAAAACCTTCTTTTCTTTGGTTGGTTGCGGTAATCCCGCAACTGGCCTACCTGACGGGGACAAATTTAGGATTTTTCCCGCCAAGGGTGGATTCTTTTGGGTTTTATAATCTTCCAATTTCGTTAAGAATAACAGAATTCACCCTATTTTTGATCATTTTCTTTCTAGAATTCCGAATATTTTCTATTATACTTTACAAATTATCCAATATATTAAATTCATGGAAAAAGCTCGGGCTACCTTTTAAAAAAGGGAAGAGAGATTTTTATGAAGAAGACAGAAGTTCTAGAAAACCAAACCAAAACTGAAGCGGAAGAACTACTAACAAGTGTTCTGGGACTAACCATTAAAAAACGCAGAATGGAGCTTGGATATTCCATGGAGAGGGTTTCTCAAATATCAAACGTTAGTCGAGGAATGTTGGGTTTGATCGAATCCGGCAAAACAACACCTAGCATCGGGATTCTCTGGAAACTTTCGAAAGCGTTGCGCACTACAATCGCAGAAATGGTGCCCGATTTGTTTTTAAGAAATCCCAAAATTATTAAAAAAGAAGAAGCGCGGATTCTGAAATTACACAAAGGCAACCTGGAAGCAAGAGCTCTTCACAAAGATGAAAACGAAAAACTGGAGTTATACGAGATCAAGGTGGCGCCCGGTTCCTATCCGCTTCCCAGTTGGTTTGAAAATCAATTTGAGCAGAATGTTGTGGTATTGGATGGAAATCTGGAACTGAATTTTCGGGATCGTAACTATTCTCTGGAATCGGGTGACAGTGCAATTTTCCTTGCTTCTGACCTACTCCAAATCAAAAACTCTGCCGATTCCATTGCGAAAATTTTTTGGGTCAATTCCCTCCAGCACGACAAAAAATAACTCCTGAGAAGGGGAAACTTTTTAGGTTCCCCTAAAATGTTGAACATATTATACAAATATCCAAGAATATGTTCGTAATAGCATATTTTTATTCATTATAATGAATTTATGCAATTGAATTCTAACCCTGTTCGTTCCAGTTTGGCTTATCTTCCTTTAGGGACAGAAACCCTTACCGGAGGAAATTTGCATTTAGAGGAAAATACCATGAAAAAAATCATCGGTAAATTAGCAGTTGGTCTTGTCCTTTTTGGGTTTCTAGGAGCCTGCAAGAAAGACAAAGACGACAATACAGGGTTAATCGCTTTGGCAGTAATACTTGGAAACGGTGTGAGAGTAAATTCAGCGGCAGATCTTGCCAGCGAATCTGCGGACAATTATGATAATAATAATTACGGCTTAGTAACTGCGACCACAGTTAAAAAATGGATCGCGAATTGGGCAGGAACAAAACCTGACGGAATTTCAGGAAACTTAATCATCCTTCAATCGAACACTGCTGGAACAGGACAAGAATATATCAAACCGGCGACCGGTGTTTATGTTTATGATTGGAACGCTGGTGGTGGAACAGACGTTAACTTTCGCCAAGAAAGAAACAGCGGTGTCACATACGTTCCTACGGGTCTTCCAGACGGAGCAAGAACAGATGCATTCCTTAAATTGTACAATATCGATCTTACAAAAGACTTAGTTGTTTTTGCTGCGGGAACCGATAGTGCAACAGGAGTCAACGTAGGTTCTTTAGCAAACGGCTTCTCCGCAGATCTTCCCAGCACTCCAAAAGGTTCAATCTATCAAACAACCGGTCGTGGTCTATTCTGGTTACGTTACTGGGGAGCTGATAAAAAAAATATAGCGATTCTGGACGGAGATATCAAATCGCAATTTGCAGTATCTGAATTGGTTACTACAGGAGGACAAAGTTCTCCACCTAATACCGGAACATTTTCCGTAAAGTCACTTAAGAGTGTAGACAACTCCGTATTGGCACAACCGGTAGAAAACATCATCGCATTTGTGAAAGCAGGCGGAACCTCGAGTGCAACCGGATTCTCCGGATCTGTATTCATTGCAGACGCAAGATTCAATACAACCGCAGCTAGCAATGAATACGCCGGGGTAGCGAGTGCTACCGGAGTGACTGAATATAACACCGGTGGTGTAACTGCCCAAAATAAAAGTGCGATCGAAGGTCATATCAAAGGGGCGGTTTTTGCTCCATGGCCGAAATTTATCAATCAATCGACAGGTAGATTCAAAACAAAATCCGAAATCGCAGCACTTTGGAAAGATGTAACTTGGCAGTCGGATAACACAGGTAAATCGGGCTATCAAGACGGACAAGTGATCTTACAATATTGCAGAACCAATGCAAGATCCATGATCACGGGAATGTCTACATTTATCATCCTTGGTAAACCTACCGCTTTCTATGATAACTCTTGGATTGAATGGAGTTCATTGACTGCAACTACAGGAGGAAAACAAAACCTTCCTTCAGGTTCCAAATTTGCAACGGATTCTGCCGACGTAACGGAAGGTCTACGATTCAATGCAACAGGCGTAGTGGCAAATTACTCGAACCTGAAAGTGAACGCTAACGCGACTACTTCCAGACAAATTCAAATCGACGACTTGATTTACAAGAACCAATAGTCCGATTCATTGCACAAACCGCTCAATTCATTGGGCGGTTTTCCTCAAAAATATCCAATAAATTATACTTCTTGTTCTTGATAGCAGATATTTGTTCTATTTTATGGAATCAAGAGGCTTAAAACAATGAAAAAAATAACAATCATATTCGCCATATCCGTTATTACATCCTTCAGTTTACCCATTCTTCCTTCAGGAGGATTCGGAGGAGGTGGTGTCGCTCAGGTCCCTCAAGGAAAGGACAGGGAAAAGTTTCACCTGGGAAAGGCTGTGTTCAACCAAGAGGTAGAACTTGCCACCCCAACGGATAAGACAAAAGAAGTGGCTCAAGCCGAGAGGCTGGATTATTTGCAAGGAGCGCTTCCCAATACGGAAAAACGCAGAGTCAATCTTCCCGATTTTGCAGGCAAATTGACAGAAGAACAATTGGATGCTCTGGAATATTTCGTTAGCATCCGTTTCAACGTAAAACTGGATAAGAAGTAATTAAACATTTTAGTATATCATTATATACAATATTAACATGAAACATATAAAAAAAATCTTTGGCGCAATCTTCTTTCTATACTCTTCTTTGTCAGCCCAGCAGGCTTGGGCGCCTTATGAGAGACAGCTTTGGGTACGTCCTGTCTTTGTTCATTCTGAATATAACAGTGCTTATTTGGCAAACAATCATTCAAGTTATGATGATAACGTTCGAATCAATGCAGGAAGCCTGATTCTCGAATATGGAATCACCGATAGACTAACTGCAGATATTAGCTCCGGCTTTGGCAAATTGGGACGCCATAAAATCTTTGATCGGTATTTCGGTATTCAAACGACTCCCGAATCCCCTGATAAATACGGAGTATTGGATACCCGACTGGGAATTCGTTATAAACTGATTGATGAATTCGACTCCAAGTATTTTTGGATGCCAACAATCTCCGTTCGTGCGGGAGTTATTAAAAAAGGAGACTATGACCGCAACCCTCAAGCGTTGGGAGACGGTGCCAGTGGCGGGGATGTAAACCTTTATCTTGCTAAAGACTTCAACGTTTGGGGATTAGGCGCTCTGGGAGAATGGAGTTACAGAAAAAGACAAGCTCCCGTACCCGATGATATTCTATATTACGGTGCATTCTATAAAAGGTTTTTGGAGAATATTTTCTTCACCGTCGGCGGAAGGGGCCAAATCGGACAAGGGGGATATGCATTCGCAGATCCAAGGCAAACACCTCCTTATAACTATTTAGATTTGAAAGTTCAAGACACAATCCCCGGTGTCAACTTGGCAGACATTTGGGTAGCAAATGACAGGCCTGCCTGGGGGAGAAAGGAAGATTTTCATAACGTGGAAGTAGGACTCGGCTTTTCAGATTCGTTTGGAAATTTTTACACTGTTTTCTATTCAAAAACCCTATCGGGTTACAATACCGCCAAACTGGAAACATTCGGTTTTGCTGCAACTTTACCATATAACTTATAAAGGAACATACATTATGCGATCTATAAAAATTCCAATTCTTTTGCTGGGTTTACTATTAGTAAACTCTGAATGTAAAAAAATGCCGGAATATGCTTTTGTGCCGGCGGCATTGAAGTTGCTCATACCGATTTCTCCGAAAGTAAACTCGGCAACCGACCTTGCCAGTGAATCCGCAGAAAACTATTCCGAAAACAAATACGGATTGATCACTGCCGCAACTTTGGAAAAATACAGATCCGATTGGGCGAATTCCAAACCAGCAGGAGTTACGGGCAGTTTGATTATATTTCAAATACAGACAAATTCCTCAGTTCTATCGAATAGTTACGTAGTCCCGAACGGTAAAGATGTATATACATACGTCCTTAACAACCCAAGTAGTTTTTTCGGTCAATCAAGAAGCAACGGAATTATAGAATCCGAACTGATAGTGCCGGAAGGTAAAACAATCGACTCATTCTTCGGAACATTCGGATTGGACTTGCGTCAGGATTTAGTTGTATTCTCCGCTGACACCGCAACGGACGATAACTTATTACAAGCGTTACGCGGTTGGTTTGCACTTCGTTATTGGGGTGTAGACAAGACCCATCTGGCGGTTTTGAACGGTGCTGTAAAATACCATGCTACCTTGGGATCTCTTACAACATTCACGATAACATCCGGGCCGCAATTCAGTCGTACAGCTTCAGCTAAAAACATATTTACGGACAATACAATTCTACATGCGACCGTCGGAGATATAATTCATATCCTGAAAAACGGAGTGACTACTTTTGAAAAAGTAACACCCGTTCCTACAGGAGGCGTGTTTTTTTGGGATTCGAGAACTGCCGCCGAATACAATGGTACAGCAAGCAGTACAGTTACCAGCGCTTCACTAAACTGTGTAAATAAGCTGACTACACCAATTACATCGACTATTTGTTACACGAACCACGAAGGACATATCTCCGGTGCCAAGAGTCTGCCAACATCTTCTCTTATCAACTCGAGTACATCCGAGTTCAAAACAAAGGTAGAGATAAAAACATTACTAGCTAATGCAGGCTATACGGAAGGCAAAACGGTAATTACATACGGGCAAAACGGTGCGAAAGCCATTGCGGCATTCTTTGCTTCCAATTCGATCGTAGGTTATCCAACCAGAAATTACGAAGGATCTTGGATAGAATGGGGAGCATTGGGAAATCGTAAACCAAGCACAGAGCCTGCCGATCTAAATCCTGCAACGAACGCAGCATATCCCGCACCAAATGCATTGGATACCGGATCACCTTGGCGAACTGATTATGCTTTTCTTACTGAAAGTTTGCAACTCAACCCGGCTTTCTCGGTGCCAAATTATAACTTAGCAACTACCAAGCAGTTTTCCACTTCTTCATCTGCTTTGGTAGAAGCGGACAAAAAGTATTTACTACCGGGAGGAAGCAGCAGCAGTGGCGGCACTAGCTCCGGCGGCAGTGCTTCGGGCGGAGGAGGAAATGCTTGCGGAGGATAAGCTTTAGAATATCCGATTCTATTTCTTTTTTATAATAATCACATAAATCCATACATACTTTGGGAAATATAAATTTTCAAAGTTTGTATGGATTAGCTTCTTTTATCGAATTTATTTCTTAATTTATCGCCAGTTAGTTGAACTAGCTGAACCAATAGTATGAGAACTGCCACAGTGAAAAACATGATATCGTCTTCATAACGATAATAACCGAATCGAATTGCCAAATCTCCGATCCCTCCTCCTCCTACGATTCCAGCCATAGCGGAATAACTTAACAGACTAATAGTCGTTAATGTAATTCCGGAGATGATTCCGGGCAAAGCTTCGGGAAAAGTATAATCCTCACAATCAGTATTAAATTAGCTCCCGTTGAAACGGACGCCTCCGAGATTCCTTCCGGGATTTCACGAAGTGAAGACTCCACTAGCCTCGCGAGAAAGGGAATGGCTGCTACCGATAAGGAAACGGACGCCGCAACCGGGTCCGATCGTCGTGCCGGTTAAAAGTAAAGTAAGCGGTAACAAAGATACTAGCAAAATCACATAGGGAATCAATCGGATCAAATTTGCCAAAGTACCGAAGAAAATATAGATGAATAACATTAGAAAAGTCTGTCCGAATGCGGAATATAATTCCGGCAAAAGTTCCGATAGACGACTTAGAATCACAAACTCACCTCTTCTATCTCGGCCCCCCCCCCCCGTTGAATAAATGTATTCTTTGCAGACAAAACATCTTCCTTTTTACCGATGACTTCAATATAAAATACTCCAATAGGTTTTCCGGAAATATATTCGATATTGCTCATCAAAACATTCAAATCCACATTCGTTTACAGAATAACTCTCGTGAGTAACAATCAAAATTGTGACTCCCAAGTCTCTATTGATCTTTTTCAAAAGCGATAGAATGGACGTGGTTGTTTCGGGATCCAATGCCGAAGTAGGCTCATCGCATAAAACAAGATTGGGATGATTTGCAAGTGCTCTTGCAATTCCTACTCTTTGTTTTTGCCCTCCACTTAATTCATTCGGATAAGAATTTCTTTTTTCGGAAATGCCAACGAGTTCCAAAAGCTCCAAAACTCTCGTTTTTATTTTGATTTTTTGCCAACCTGCGGCTTTCAAAGGAAACGCAATGTTATCAAAGACAGTGGAATTGGACAGCAGATGAAACTGCAGAAAGACCATACCGACGTTTGATCGAAGATTACGAAGATTTTTGCCTTTTAATTTTGTAATTCCCTACCTTGAAAGTCGCTCTTGATTACTTCTGCAAATTCTTTTGAACGAACTGCTTCTTCAATATCTTTCGTAGATTGCGAATTTTTATCTTCTTCTCTTATTACAATTATATTTTTATGTTCTTCCGCTAAGGTATGGCTGATGTTGAAATAGATTGGCGTCAATGTCTCTACTTGCCAAGGCCAGATTCGGTTGAATATAATCGCTAAAGGAAACAATTTCGATATTATAGCCTTTTTTAGAAAGAAAAGGTAAAACCGCTTTTTTCAGTAGGTCGCCATAGGAACCAGAGCAGATTTCGATTTTTAAATTTTTTCGATCTGCTACTAATGGATTAGAATTTGATTTTCCGCAAGCCATCGAAGCAAAAACCAAAAGCCCGATCAAAACCGGAAAACGAAGTTTGGAAATAAAACGTATCATCTGAGCCGTCCTACTTCGTTCAATGATTTTTAGAGGTGTTTTTTTTTAGATAGCAGAAAAATATACAGTTTAGAAGATAAATTGTCTTATATTGCGAATACAATGCTGATCAGATTACTTTTCATCGCCGCCATCATTCTTTCTTTGTCATTAGGATGCCGTGGTGAGGAATTTCTGGAGACGCATTGGAAAGATCCGATTCCCGAACAAGGCCCTCTTCCCGGTCATTTTTCCCAATTAGAATCACAATTAGATCCTGTTTCTTGTGGTACCTGTCACAAGGAACAGTTCCAGAAATGGGAAGAAAGTCTTCATGCCCGAACCATCAGCTCGGGTATCCTCTGGCAATTGCCGGGACTTGGGAAGAAAAAAGCCGACACATGTTTTCGATGTCATAGCCCTTTAACAGAGACAAGGCGATATTTGGCAGTGAATGAAGGTTGGGAACCGGATTTTCCACAAGAGTGGGAAACCTATCTCCCCAAAGGAACGGAAAAACAAGGGTTAGTTTGTGCAAATTGTCATGTGAGAAATCACAATCGATATGGTCCCCCTTCCAGAGTAAATTCTGTGGCTACGAAATTAACACCTCACAATGGTTTTACTGTTAAAAAAGAATTTGAATCATCCGAATTTTGTAAAAACTGCCATGAAACTCCCGAATCCGGTAAAATAATCAACGGGAAACGAATGATGGAAACTTTTTCGGAATGGAAGACTTCCAGGTTTGCCAAAGAAGGAACGAGTTGTCAGAATTGCCATATGCCGGGCCGCAATCATGAATGGAAAGGAATTCATGACAAAGAAATGGTTCAAAATGGCTTGGAAGTAAAATTGGATATCTTTGAAAAAGATAATTCGATTTTCGCAAAAGGCATGTTGACTTCAAAGAACATCGGTCATAAGTTTCCGAGTTATGCGGTTCCGAAAATCTATATTCGGTTGATCTTGGATTCAAAGGCAAAGTCCGAAGAACCAATCCTCCTCAGAGAAGAAACGATAGGAAGATTTGTAGATATATTTATCGAAAAGGAAAGTTTTGATACAAGACTTTCTCCGGGAGAATCTATTCAGATAGAAGCAAAGCTTGCTAAAAATCAAATCTCCCCGGGATCAATCATCAAGCTAGAAGTAGATGTAAGTCCCGGAGAAATGTACAACCGTATGTTTCAACATAATTTGGAAAATAAAGAAGCATTATCACTTTCACCAAAAGCCGTTCCGATACTGGAACAGGCATTAGATGAAAAGAAAAAATCGGATTACCGCCTCTTTACTTTGAGCCAAGAAGTGCTTGGTCCACCTCGGCAATGATATCATCAATATGCTCAAGACCTACGGAAACTCTAATCAAACCTGGTAAAATTCCTACTACAACCCTTTCTTCTTCTTTTAGTTTCGAATGTGTTGTAGAGGCAGGATGAGTTGCAGTAGTTCTTGAATCGCCTAAATTTGCAGTTAAAGAAAACCATTTTAAAGCATCTAAGAATTTACGGCCCCGATCCAAACCACCTTTTACTACAAAACTAACGACACCACCGCCTAACTTCATTTGTTTTTTAGCCAGTTCATATTGCGGATGAGATTTTAAAAAAGGATATCTGACAAACTCTATTTCGGGATGTTTTTCCAAATACTCGGCAAGCTTGGTTGCGTTTTCAGAATGTCTTTCCATACGAATGGCAAGTGTTTCCAAACTTTTGGAAATAATCCATGAATTCATAGGAGAAAGAGAAGGACCTGTAGCACGTGCAATGAATCTAATTTCTTTCATTAGGTCTTTACGGCCCAAAACAGCACCAGCAATCACTCTTCCTTGTCCATCCAGGAATTTTGTTCCGGAATGAACTACCAAATCGGCACCCCACTCGGAAGGTCTTTGGATGTAAGGAGTGCAAAAACAATTGTCGACAATCAGAATCAAATTTCTTTTTTTACAAAATTCGCCAATCCATTTCAGATCAATGATGTCCAAAGCGGGATTAGACGGAGTCTCAATGAATACAATCTTGGTATTCGGCTTTACTCCATTCTCCCATTCCTCCACCTTACCTATGTCAGCATAAGTATGATCTATATTGAATCTCGGAAAAATTTGAGTCAATACTTGGTGGGTTGATCCGAATACCGACCGGGAGGCCAACACATGATCTCCTGTTTTTAAGAGAGCAAACATAGAAATAAAGACTGCTGCCATTCCGGAGGCAGTTGCAAGTCCATCTTCGGTTTTTTCCAAACGGCAAAGTTTCTCGACTAACTCATCGTTATTTGGATTGGAAAATCGAGTGTATATATTGCCTTGGATTTCGTCCGCAAATAGAGCACGTGCTTGCTCGGCATCATCGAAAATGAAACTCGATGTCATAAAAAGAGGGGTGGAATGTTCGCGTTGGGCGGTTCTTTCGGTTTGGATGCGCACTGCATCTGATTCAAAATTTTCAAACATAATATACTGCAAGGTTCGGCAACCTTGGTTTGAGCTCACTTTTTTTTTTTGGTTTTATCTGCTATATCTCCGGATTTAGTCTACTATAACGGATTTTCTCAAAAAAAAAGGCTAATCTCCTTACTCTAAATAGATCGACATAGCGAAATCTACTTATTTTGCAGAACCAATCGAAAGAGAAATCTCTCTCTTCTATATATGAGATCTCGTAACCAATTCATTCGTCTCAAACAGATCGAATCTTTTATCAGCAAAAGTCCGAATCCAAAAAACCGTAGGAAAGCATTTACGTTTCTTCTCCCTCGCGGTCTATTCGCACATTTTGAATTTCTAAAAAAGAATCGAACCTGTTCAGAGCTTTTAAGCGATTTAATAAACAAATATTACGAATCCGTTTTTAGCGGAAGATTGTGGTCCAATGAAAAAATTTCGAAACAATATCAAGAAGAAGGATTGGATTTGGTTCGTATAGGAATGAAAGTCAGTGAAGGGGATTTGGTAGAGCTAAGTTTATTAGCGGATTATTTAGGTGTGTCGAGATGTTTTCTTTTTTCGAAATTGTTGGAGTTGGATTTAATGGGTTGGGGGGAGAAGGTGGCGGAGATTGGATGGGTTAGATCTCTGACCTCCAACCCCCGTATAACCCTCCTCCATCTTTCCCATTACCCAAAATACAAACTTAAAATGACTTACCTATACTAAGATCACACTCAAACTTATTTTTATTACTTTCTTAATTCAAATTCGCAAGTCCCTTCCTTACCTGCATTAGTTGAACTGTATCCGGCAATTTTAACATCCAAGAACTGTCCGCCGGTCAAATATTCATAATCAGCTTGGTCTTTCAGTTTTCCTTTTAAATAATTTCCGGTAACAAGAGTCCCGTCACTCTCCAAGATAGCTTCTTCTACAGTTCCAATTCTAGATTCCGCATATTTCTTATGCAGATCGGCGCTCAGGCTCATCAAATCCAAGACTCTTCTTTTTTTGATATCACCCGTGATAGGGTCTCCCCAAGTTTCGGCCGCTGTCCCTTTACGAACTGAATACGGAAAAGCGTGAATCTTTGCAAAACCCAAATCAACTAACATACCTTTAGTGATTTCGAATTCCTCTTCCCCTTCACCCGGAAAACCTACAATGACATCGGTTCCAAGAAAAATATCTGGAAGTCTTGATCTTACAGCTTCTATTCTTTTACGAAAAGACTCGGGATGATAAGTTCTACGCATTGCTTTCAAAACATCACGGCTTCCGCTTTGCAAAGGAACATGGAGAAATTTGGAAAACCGAGGATGAGTTAACAGGTCCGCCAAATCGGTTCCCACATCGGGGGGTTCGATAGAAGATAGACGAAGTCTCGAATATTCGAGAATCTTCAGAATACTCTCCAAAAGATAAATAAATCCTTTTTCTCCGTTATCAAGTCGATACCAACCCAAATTAACGCCGGTTAATTGAATCTCTCCGACTCCATGGTCTTGCAAAAACCGCACTTGATCCAGTACATCTTCGAATTTTCGACTAACGCCTAAACCACGCGCAGAAGGAATTTTACAATAAGAGCATTTACGATTGCAACCGTCTTGGACTTTCAGATAAGCCCTGGTATGGCCTTCCGGCAAAACATCCGAATAAGAAAAACGATCCAAAACCTTTGGAGAAGTTTGAACCTCACCTTTCCAATCTTCTAAAATACGATATGGTAGTGCGCTTTTTTCCGTATTTCCATAAACTCCTGTTACACCGGGGATCGCAAGGATTGCTTCTTTGTCGGTTTCCGCATAACAGCCTGTTACAAAAATTTTCGCCCCCGGATTGGAACGAATTGCATTTCGAATGATACTTCTGTTTTTAACGTCCGCTTTATTAGTTACAGTGCAGGTATTAACGACTATATAATTTGCAGATTCATTGGTGTCCGCGAGGCTAAAACCTTTATCCTTTAACACGGAATAAAGCCCGTCCGTCTCAAAAAAATTAAGACGGCAACCCAATGTATGAAATTTGATCTTCACGAATTAGTGATGGAATGAATACGTTTGTGATTTTCTTTTACGGAACTGTCATTGGAATCTATATTCTCGGCTTTTTGGATGCATTCTTTCGCTTCTTCCAAATACCCGACCGCATCTTTCTTTTTTCCCAACTTCAAATTTTGACGATATAGCGCTTCTTGAACCAAAGCCAGGTTATTCCAAATGGATGCTGACTTTTCATTCAAAGAGGATGCCCAACGAAGACTCATATCCGCTTTATCATAATTTTTTAATAAATAATAAATCTTTCCCTCTAATTCCAGAAAACGCACATCATTTGCATTTCCGGATTTTGCTTTTTCAATTTGAGAAAGCGCAACTTTACCAGCACCTTTTTCCGATAAGGCGAGAGAATAAAAATATCGTATTTCCGCATTTGTAGGAAACAGAGGAACGAACTTTTCCGACAACTCGATCACAGCTTTCCATTTTTTATACTTGGCCAAAATACCCAATGTATCCGCTGCCAGATTTTCATCGTCCGGTTTTCTTTTGCGGGCTTCCTGGATGGAGCCGTATGCATTTTCAAAATCATTTAACTTATCATAATTATAAGCTAGGAGCGCATAACTTTCAAAAGTTGCCTTTCCTTCCGATTGAAGTCCTTTGAGTAATTCTATGGATTTGGGATAATTTCTTAATTTGTATTCTTCAACCGCTTGAAAATAAGAAGAGCCGGCAGGGCTTTGCGAAAATACCAAACTAAAAGGAGCCAGTGCAATCACAAAGGCGAGAAATTGAGTTTTCATGTTGAATCCGAATGAACGCTGATTGAATTTAAATTCACCTGATCAATCCTGGAATGATAGGGCTCGATCGGGTCTATGTATAGAAAAACACTTCCCGCGTGAGAAAGCAAGTAATGTTCGATATGTTCTTCGCTAGTGATTTCAAACTCATCTACATACATAGTTGGCAAATCCGCCTCTCCCAAATGTAGATGAAATTCTTTTCCCGGTAGAAAATCAGACACATTTAAGTAACCCGACCCGAAATACAGACCTGATTGAAAATAATATTTATAATGAACCTTGGCTTCGGGAAGAACCAGATTGGGTCTGATGATACCAATCTGAATCCTCTCGATGGTTCCGAGCGTTCTCACCTTTCTCAACTGAAACCATACTTTTCTGATAAAAAAATAAGAAAAGAGGAATAGTAAAGGAATGAGAATCGCCATTTACACTAAGGCCAAATCCTTCTGTTCTTCACTGGAAGAAGAATCATCATCCTTCTTTACAGGTTCTTTAAAATCTTCCCAAGGAGTTTCGCTAAACTGAAGCTTTGCATCTACAGCATCTACGAAGATCTTCGTTGGGTTATCATAAACTCCTTTCAAAGATTGAACTGCCATATAATCTTCCAATTCCCGTTGGAACACTCTGCGAAGCGGTCTGGCGCCATAGTTTTGGTCATAACCGACATTGGCAAAATGTTCTTTCGCGGGTTGTGAAAGTTCTACAAACACTTTCTTCTCGGTAAGTCGTTTGTTGAAATCTTTCAGCATGATATCCACAATCTGAACGATCTCTTCTTTTTTCAAAGGTTCGAAATAAACAACTTCATCGACACGATTCAAGAACTCGGGATTAAAATGTTTTTTCAACTGTTCCCGAGCCTGGTCCGCTTTATATTGCTCTCTTTCCTCTTGGAAATCTTCAAAACCCAGACGACCACCTTTGGAAATCTCTTTCGCAGCAATATTCGAAGTCATAATAATGATCGTATCACGGAAGTTAACTTTTCTTCCTTTTGTATCGGTCAAATTGCCTTCTTCCATAATTTGTAACAGAATATTGAACAAATCATGGTGAGCCTTTTCGATCTCATCCAAAAGTACCAAGCTATAAGGTTTACGTCTTACGAATTCGGTCAATTGACCACCATCATCATAACCGACATACCCCGGAGGAGCACCGATCAAGCGGGAAACCGCATGAGGCTCCATATATTCAGACATATCGATACGAAGCATCGCATCCCCGGAACCAAACAACTGTTCCGCGAGAGCTTTTGCAAGCTCTGTCTTGCCAACACCAGTAGGTCCTAGGAAAATAAAAGATCCCGTAGGACGCTTTTCACTTTTAAGACCTGTGCGGGAACGGCGAACCGCGCGAGCGACTTTGTCGATGGCATCTTTTTGGCCGACGATTCTATCCTTAATGGATTCTTCCAAATTGAGAAGTTTGTTGTTTTCGGTTTGTTCCATTTTTTTCAAAGGAATTCCGGTCCACAAACTAACAACAGATAGTATATCTTCTTCTTCAATGGAAACGGCATAACCTTCCATACGTTCTTGCCATTGTTTGGTTTTGTCTTCCAATGCCTGTTTTTTACGGTTCACATCATCGCGAACAGCTGCGGCTTTTTCATACTCTTGACCTCGAACCAAATCTTCTTTTTTCAAAGAAAGAACTTTGATTTCTTCTTCGATATCTTTGATCTCAGCCGGTCGTTGACAATTGGCAAGGCGAGCTTTCGCTCCCGCTTCATCAATGATGTCAATCGCCTTGTCAGGAAGGAAACGGTCATTGATATAACGGTGAGATAACTTTACGGCTTGCTCAAGAGCTTTTGCCGTATAACGCACCTTATGGTGAGCTTCGTATGCTTTTTTAAGTCCGTCCAAAATCAAAATGGCATCGTCAACGGAAGGTTCTGCCACTTTCACCATTTGAAATCTTCTTTCCAGAGCGGAATCTTTTTCGATGTATTTGCGATATTCGTTGCTTGTAGTAGCACCGATACATTGCAGCTCGCCGCGGGCAAGAGCAGGTTTCAAAATATTGGCCGCATCTACCGCGCCTTCCGCCGCTCCGGCACCGATTAACGTGTGTAATTCGTCGATAAAGATAATGATATTTTGAGACGTAACGATCTCTTTCATTATCTTTTTCAATCTCTCTTCGAATTCACCTCGGTATTTTGTTCCGGCGATCAAACTTGCAAGATCAAGAGAAAGTACTCTTTTCTCAAATAACAGATCAGGTACCAGTTTTTCCACAACCGCTTGCGCAAGTCCTTCTACGATAGCGGTTTTACCAACACCGGACTCACCAACTAACACCGGATTGTTCTTTGTCTTACGTGATAAGATCTGAATCACTCTTTCGATTTCTTTGGATCTTCCGATGACCGGATCCAATTTTTTTTCACGGGCAAGCTGTGTTAAATCGCGAGCGAACTCATCCAAGATAGGAGTTTTACTTTTTTCCTGTCTGGGTGCCGATTGAGTTGTTTGTTGCTGAGTTTGGCCGGTACTAGTTCCCGCACCCACCGCACTTGCGGGAGGAGCGCCAAGTAGGCGCAAAATTTCGGATTTGATTACATTATAGTTCACGCTAAATGAAGAAAGCGAACCGCCCGCAATATTATTGTTATCTCGTAGTAACGCGAGAAGGATATGCTCCGTTCCCACATAATTATGTTTTAATCTCTTGGCTTCTTCCTTGGAGATTTCTATCATTTTCTGATATTTATCTTGGCCTTGTGTGACATCGAGTAGTAGCGCGCCCGTGTTTTCACGAGTACGTTTTTCGACTTCCTTTCTAAGCTCATTCAAATTTATGTTAAGATTCGTTAGAATCTTGATCGCAACCGAATCTTCTTCTCGCAATAGGCCGAGTAGTATATGTTCGGGACCGATAAAATCGGATCCTAAGCGTTTAGCTTCGTCCTGCGCGATTTCGTTGATGACTCGTTTTGCTCTTTTTGTGAATTCCAACATGCCGCACCTTACCTCTTTATACTTAGACGAACGTCTTTGTTCCCATCTTTACCGTACCGACTTAAGCGAACCCCAGTAAACCAAGAATTTTATGAAACCGTAGTTTTTGGATCGGATTTGCATTTTTGCAGGAAAACTGCACTTGAACCTCAGAATCCTCTCCTTTCCTACCTCTCTTATCATCGGTAATCAGCCTAAATTCTAAACCAAATCCTAAAATAAGAGATAGATAGGCTTCCAGGTCATTATAAAGGAACATAGGCATCTTCCATTGCAAGCTCAAACGATCCCCTCTTCCCGCATTGGTCGGACAAGAATTCAAAAAACCAGTGCGAGTGGACCAAGCCCAAAGCCCTTTCCTAAACAAAATCTCTCTGACTTTTTTTTTGGAACCCTTTATTTTTTTAAAAAAATTCTTCGAAAAGGGGGAAAACCCGTCTTCGTCGGATAATATGCTTCCTTTTTCCCAAGTAAAAATCCATTCCAGGCGGAGATGATCCTCTTCTTTCCAATAAAAACGGTAGGGATAATCCGGGGAAACAACGGAACTCGATGTTTTCAAATCCAGAGGAATTCCTTTTTCCTCTAACAAAGAAATAATTTTATCGTTTGCGGGAGAATAATAAGGAAAAAATCCGTCCCGCAAACACCGAGTTAGGCGGATACGGCAGGTAACTTCTCTAAACAAAGAAATATGCGGATAAGGAGAATGGTCTATCTTTACCGGAACGGAAATCTCACGATTTTGCGAGTAGAATCGGGTCCAGTCCTTTGGCAAAAAACAGGAAAAACAAGACGGGCATCCGAATTTTCCGGTTTCTAAAAAAACCGGTTCGGAAAGACCACATCTGATGCAATAAAGTGCCAAAGACTCATCCGTTAATCGGTGTTAATCTTCCGGATACGATTCGATTTCTTTTATGAGCCATGGAAGCAAGCTCCATATCATGGGTCACAAGGATCAGTGAAAAACGAAATTCATTTTGCAAGCTTTTAATCAGATCCATCAAATGTCTGGAATTGTCCCGATCCAAATTTCCTGTCGGTTCATCGGCAAGGATGAGTTGTTTTTTTCCCACAAGAGCACGTGCAACACCGACTCTTGCACTCTCTCCTCCTGACAGTTGAGAAGGAAAACTTTCCGTTCTCTCTCCAAGTCCCACCAATTTCAACATCTCCTTTGCTTGGGATTTTGCTTGGTTCAGATTTATTTTGGAAATGAGAAGAGGCATCATTACATTTTCCAAAGCGGTAAAATCAGGCAGAAGCAAATGTTGTTGGAATATAAAAGAGATTTTTTCGGCTCTGAAATTTTCCCTTTGTTTTTCACTCAAGTTTTTAAGAGAAACTCCGCAAACTTCCACCTCACCGCCGTCAAACGAGTCCATTGCACCGAGTATGTTCAAGAGTGTCGATTTGCCTACACCGGAAGCACCTTCTACGGAGGCAATTTCTCCCGCTCTGACCTCAAAGTCCATTCCGGAAAGGATTTGATATTTTTGATCCACCACTTGGTAAAATTTTTCCAAACCGCGAACAGATATAGTTACAGAATTTTCAGAATTAATCATTTCGAATTGTATCCACAGGATTTAAATTTGCAGCCCAACGTGCAGGGAAGTACCCGGCTAACCCAGATAAGATGGTAGAAGCGGTTGTTACCATAAAAATAAAGGAAATATCAATATCCACCGGAATATGATCAAAATAATAAATATCTTTCGGAACAAGCTCCATATGATTCCAATCCCCGGGGTTCAATGTGCTTCCTACCGAATTGATGATTTCGGAGAGACCGCTGATGATTACTTCCAGTTTTGTTGCGACGAATATTCCCCACATTCCACCTACAAGCGAAGAAAGAATTCCGACTACCATGGCATTGAGTGTGAAGATCAGAAGTATATCATTGGAAGCAAGTCCGAGCGCTTTCAATGTTCCGATGGATTTTCTTTTGGCACGGACGAGCGAGTGGACGGTTGCAACCATTCCGAGCGCCGCAAGAACTATGAATAAAAATACAATAATGGAGATGATTGTTTTTTCCAAACGAAGTGCCGCTAGAAAATTTTCCTGTTCTTCCGCAATCGTTCTGACTGACCAGGAAGCTTTTTCCTGGATGGAAGGATTCCAATTGTCTTCGTTCAAACGGTTCAGAATCCTAACTTTTGTTTGTTTCAGATCGTCCAGTGAACTGACCTTAATTGCAATTTGGTTTACGGCACCCTTCATCTTAAAAAAATCCTGAGCCACAGGCAGAGATAAAAATACGAACTTGGAATCGTAATTGTAATACCCCGTTTTAAAAAGCCCTGTTAGTCGGAAAGTCTGGACGTTCACCTGAACCCCCCTCTCCACAGTGAATCTTCCTCCCGGAACCGCCATAGTGATTTCGCGCCCCATCCCGTATCCGAAGATAGCGCTCATTTCTTTTCCGATCACAACCAGTTTTTTCGAATTTATATTTTGAATTTCATCCCGGTTGTAATGCAGAATCCTCGGAAAATTGGGAAGACCGTTCTGAAGCAGCCGTTCCACAGAATCGATCGGCACGGCGCGGATCATAATCGGGTTGAAGTTGTTATTGCTTTGGATGAGTCCGTGGCTTGTGATATTTCCTTCCACGGAAATAATGAAATCTTTGAGTTTCGGATCGCTCTGCAAGTGGGAAATTACTTTCTCATAGTCGTAGATTGCCCCTGAACCGAAGGAATTTTCGATCGTGATGTGCGGACCGCCCTGCCAGAGCGATTCTTTCACCTGTTTTTGGAATCCATTGAAAATGGAAAGTACGACAACAAGCAAAGAGACCCCAACCGCCATAACGATAAAGGAAAGCCTGGACTTAATGGATAAAAATCCTAAAACGCGAGACCCGCGAATGTATCTGGTGGTAATTAATGTGACGATTCCCATGCAAACCTAATCTTTTTGACAGCTTTCTCCGTCAGATGGATACTGTCAAAAAAGAACCTTATGCCAGACACTCCAAATTACTATTCTATTAAGGTGATTGTACGGGACGAAACGAACATGGTTTATTCTATGCTTGCAGCTGTTTTGGACCCGGTCGGAATCCGTACCATCAAATTTGAAGGAGTGGCAAGCGGTAGTCCTTTGATTTTACTCCCTGTCAAGTCCACATTTCAGGACTTTTATAACAGAACGCAGAGAGTTATTTACAAAGGTGATCAACTTAAAAACATCACAAAGTCCATTCACGAAGTTTTAAAGTCATCTTTTAACTCAGAGAGTTTTTTAGAAGAACTGTTCCACTACATAGATCACAATCTGGTGGATAGAATCGAATTTATTTTTACTCAAATTCACAATCGAACCGCAGGTAACTCCAATCCCAGAGTTGAGATTCATTATGAACTGATCGATCCCGCCGATATAGAAAAAACTACGATTGATGAAGAAGAGATCGCAAAAAAAGAAGCTCCTCCCGTAATCGTACCGACTACTTCCGGCTTTATCATTCCTCCCGACAAACAACTGATTCAGTTTCGTTTCCAATTATCTCCTGTTAACGGGACCCCACTTTCCGAATTGAAAGGAGGAGATAATGTTTTTATCCGTTTGTTGCCGGGCGATCCTATCACCAATGCTATCATCGAAAGTTTGGAACTAAAGGAAGATTCAGGCAACATCAAACAGGTTCCTGCAAAGATCGTAAACATTTCCAACTCGAAAAATATTTCCGAAGTGGTAATCAAAATCAATGAGCAGGTTTACGGAAAGATAGTGGAAGAGGAAAATTCCGTAAAAATCAAAACCTTTGACAGTTCTGCGGGAGCCGCTCCCGTATTGACATCGCCTGCGTCCATCACTGCCGTAAGAAAAGCGGGGCAACCGCAAAAACAGAAAGATTCCGAAGACTCCTTTCAAATCATGCCTTTTATCGTATTACTTGTATTAATTGCGGCAGGAATGATCGCCATGATAGTTTATCTCTAACCAAATGAAGAAACACCAAAGACTAATTCCAATCCTCACCCCTATTTTTTTACTAGTGTTAGCATTACACTCCATGTTAGTTGACTACGAATTGGCAGTTTCGGAACCGATCTCCGTCCGTATGGAAGCAAAGGAAGAAGACATCAGCTTTAGTTCGCCGGAACAAAAAATAGAAATCAAGAGAGGAGTTTGGTTCCGAATCGATTATCTAAGCCATATGATCCGGGAGCTGCAAAAGGAAGAACTTCCCATCGATACGACTCCGGAAGAATCCATCGATACGCTCAAACGCATCCTGATCGGGCAAAGGATATTATTCTTCATTCTTATTTTTTATATGTTACTATGTTTCTCTGCATTTGTTTCTTTCCTCTATAAGGCATGGTTCTATTTGCCTTTAAATCGCGGACTATTCTGGTTGGGGATCTTTTGGACCTTGCAACAAACTTTAGTTCATCTTAGGATTGCTACGGAAGGCGGAATCTGGGCTTGGGCAGGAGTTGTCTTTTTTCTTACAAGTCTTGTTCTTTGCATTCTTTCCTCCCTATACATTGAAAAAGGAAAAAAAGAACCTCTTACCTTCGAAACACTCAAACATTCATCCGCTCTGGAAGAAGAAGGACGCGCTCCGGTGGCAAACTCAAGAGCTTCCTATCTCAAGCTTTTGATTCATTTTCTGGTGATCATTCTTGTAGGTGTTCTAATCGGAAATTTCATCTACATCCCTCTCTTCCTGTTACAAAAATACTATGTAACTGAATTTGGAATCTTTATCTTATCCCTGCTCGGGCTTTTGTCCGGGTTCTATATCTATAATTACGGTAAGGTGGGGGGTGAAAAACAACTTTCTTCTCTTCAAAACACATTGGTTAGTGTTTCTTATTTGCAATTCCGTTTTCTAAGGAACGGTTTCCTGGGGATTTTCGGACTGATCTTGGTAGTGTTCTTTGTTACCTTTCTCTTCAGCCTGCTGCTTTTCAATATAGATATCTTGCAAACGAATACAGGTCTTCTTGAGAAAGGAACCGAATTTTAAGTTTTAATATTCAGATACAAACGGAATCGTTCGTTCTTTTGGTTTCGCACCAAACGTTTCCGTTCGGATAATAAGTAGCTCTGTATTCCAGCTCCCCTTCTTCTGTAAAACGCTCGTAAGCTTCCTTTTTTCCGTCCGGATAATAATAAAACCACTCGCTCACTTTTTTATCCGCCAGATAGGAACCTTTGGATTCTATCTTAGTATCAGGATAATATTTCACCCAATCACCTGCGCGGTTTCCGCCGTCGTAAAATCCCCGTTCGCTGACTCTCCCGTTCTTAAAGTAACGGACATACGGTCCGTTTTCATTTCCCCATTCCAAAACGGACATCCAAAATTGTTTTTTGCGAGCCCCTGGTGTAAAATTCATTTCATAATACGGAAGTCCGTCGGAGAAGCTCCATCGCCAAACTCCCGTTCGCTCCATAAGTTTGTATTCTCCGGTGGCAATGACAGTTCCCGTTTGATATTCGTATCTTTCCGACTTTCCATTTGCAATTCCGAACTCATTGACTTCGGTTTTGGAAACAAGGGCTCCAGTCTCGAACCAACCCATTTCCTTTCCGTCTACTACCGCAGTATACACATTCGCTTTGCGATTGTATCTGGCGGACTCGGGTATTTCTTTCGGTCTTTCCCCTTTTCCTTTGCAAGGGGACAAAACAAAACTAAGGCCCATAATGAATACGAGTTGGAAAAGGTAAGATACAAATGTATTATCTTTTAGGTTGGATAAAATAGATTTCAGTTTCATTCTTAAATTGTCTCAGTATTTCTTTTGAAATTAGAATTCGGTTGAGTCGCTTGGATCGAATGGGGGTCAAATAACGAAGCGACAATAGTATATAGCCTTCCGGTTCCAAAGAAGTATACACTATGGGAGTGGATTTTCCCAGTCTCACAAGATAGTTTTTTGATAGTTCTCTTATTTTTTCATCTACCAGTTCCGGTGCAAGGACCAGTTCTTCATGTAAAATATGATTGCAGATCTTTTCGGCTTTCTCCCAATCCGAATCCACGGTGAGGGAAATTTTAAATTCATCCCAAACAAAATCCATAGCATCCGATACCAAAAAAAATCGATGTAAAACAATATTAAAATTGGGAAAATGAATGAGTCTGTTAGTTGACTGCTCTGCCTTCGGATCTCCCGAAATTTCAAGCAGGCTGAATTTTAAAAAACCGATGTTGACTACATCTCCTTTGACATTATCAATCTCAATCCGATCACCCACTTTAAAACCGTTTCCTCCCATGATCATAAACCAACCGACCATATTGAGCCAAACTTCTTTTAGGGAAATAACGATACCGGCTCCCGCCAAACCAAGAACAGTTGGTAACAATTGAAGACTGGAAAAAATAATAGGGAGATAGATGATTATAAAAAACCCGAGATAACCGGTGCGTAAAACTTTTCTCCGGTTGTATTCATGTCCCGGATCTTTTGCAGGGCGAATCCTTTCCAAAACAATCATCGTAATCTTATATATCAATATTGCAAATAGCAACATATAAGCGAAGAGGATTATGGTTGCGGAAAATCCTCTATGCGTATCCAGAACCAAACGGAAAGGGTTCAGTTCGAGATAAAATTCTTTTATGTTTTCACCCAAGTTCATCCCAACCTTTTTGAAATTTAAGAATTTCCAAAACCAAATCTCTTTCTATAGGAACACCAAACTTGTATTTGCCGAAGTCTTCCAATAATACGAAATTTAAAGTATCACCGTCTCTCTTTTTGTCATGTTCCATATGTTCTATGATTTTGGAGGGGTTTTCTTTGATGCTGCGGGGAAGCCCGAGAGATTTCATAATGTGAATCGCTTTTTGCAGTTTTTCACGAGGGAAACCAATTACGCGTTCCGAGAGTAAAAGCGCCGTCACAAGTCCCATGGCAACTGCCTCTCCGTGAGAGTATTTGGAATACTTGGTCAAAGACTCGATCGCATGCCCTGTAGTATGGCCTAAATTCAAAATCGCGCGGACTCCCGCTTCTCTTTCATCCTGAGAAACGATTTTCGCCTTAAACCGGACGGATTCATCAATCGAATAACGGAGTATTTCCGATTCGGGAGAAAAATCGGATCTTTGCATTCGGGAAATTTTCTCTAAAAAATCTCCTCCGGAAAGAAACGCGTGTTTGACGATCTCCGCAATTCCGCAACTCCATTCTCTGGAAGGTAAAGTGGATAATGTAAACAAAGGAGCAAAAACAAATTCCGGTTGATGAAATGCTCCAACCATATTCTTGCCTAAGTCAAGATTGACTGCGACTTTTCCACCCACGGAAGAATCCACACAAGCTAGCAAAGTGGTGGGAACTTGAATAAATCGAATTCCACGCTGATAAGTAGCGGCGACAAACCCGGCAAAGTCTCCGATCACCCCTCCGCCGAAAGCAATGATGACCGCTTTTCTATCCGTATCCTGTTTCACCATTTCATGAAAAACTTTCTTCAATCGGTCGATATGTTTATTTTTTTCGCCCGCCTTAACATAGATAATATGATAAGGAACTTTGATCGATCGAATTTCCTTGATCAGATATTTTTCGTAAATGCCTGCAATGTCTCTATTTGTGATGATGATGAAGCGGGAAACTTTCTTCAGAGCTTCCAATTTTTCACGAAATCCCGCGAGATCTTCATGAAGTTCCACCGGGTATTGGAAACCTGTGCCTTCCACTGTTCTTGATTGCAATATCATGACTCAGCTACCCATTTGCTCGGTACATACGTAGAAAGGGATCTTTTTTTACCTTTGAAATATTCTTTGATATCGGGTCGAAGATCCAGCCTTTGCAATTCTTCAAATGTGAAATACCCGAACCCGGAGATGGCTTTTTCTTGAGGATTGATTTTGGGAACTTGATCCTTTACCTTCACTTGAAATACCAATTGGATCAGGTGCCTTTGTTTTTTGGGATCAATGGATTCGTTCAATAATAAAAATGCCGAGGAAATCACATCCAATTCCAACTCTTCTTTCAATTCTCTTTGCAGCGCTTCTTCGGCAGATTCTCCAAACTCAATTCCACCGCCGGGGAGCAGCCAATACCCCTGTCCTTTTTTTGTCTGTTGGATGAGTAGCACCTTCCCTTTTTTATCTTGGATGAGGGCAGCGACCCGAACTCGCAATCCTTTCTTTTTAAACAAAAAATCAATCATAATAAACCCAATTTAGATAAAGCCAGCTTTGCTGCATTTTGTTCTGCAGAACGTTTGTTTTTTCCTCTGCCTTCCGTTTGGAATACATGATCCAAAGAGACTGCAATCAAAAACAATTTTTCGTGATCAGGGCCTTCTTCTTTCATTACTTCATAGATCGGAATTTTCTTCCACTTTTTCTGGCAATGTTCCTGTAAAATAGTTTTGAAATCTTTCGTTTCTTCCACTTCATCCAACAATTGTTCCATATTCTTGAAGTTAGGTTCCAAAAATCGCCTGCATTCCTCCAAACCTTGGTCCAAATAAAGAGCGCCGAGGAATGCTTCGAAACAATCCGCTTGGAGATTGGTATTGAATTCTCCTTTTTCCTTTTCACCTTTTCCAAGCAACAGAAATTGATTGAATTTATATTTACGGGCAATGGCTGCGATGGCCGGAGCAGATACGATTTTACTTTTTAATTTTGCGAGCTTTCCTTCCTTTCCTTTGGGAAGAGAACGATAAAGATAATCCGCCGCAAGTAATCCCAGGATGGAATCGCCTAAAAATTCCAATCGTTCATTGTCCAGATGATCCCTATCCAGTTCATTGGCAAAGGATCTATGAACAAATGCTTGGTGAAGGATTTTAAGATCTTTGAACTTTGTATCTGTAAGAGACTGAATAGAGTTCAGTTCTCCAAGTCTGGCCGGATTTTGCCAATTTTTAGAATCGTGATAAGAGTGGGAATGGTGCAAAGGCGGGAAAAATCCGGGTTCCCCTTTTGAGAGGAAACCCGGTTTTAAAATTGGGAATTACTGTTTAAGTGAATCGATGTGTTTGATTACATCGCCAACTGTTTGGATTTTTTCTGCGATTTCGTCAGAAATTTCCACACCAAACTCTTCTTCAAGAGCCATAACTAATTCAACTGTATCAAGAGAGTCCGCACCGAGATCATTGATGAAATGAGCATCGATATTTACTTCTGACTCATCAACACCAAGTTGTTCAACGATGATTGACTTAATTTTTTCGAAATCTGCCATGTGTTCCTCCAGGCTTATGCCCCAACTACTGGGACAAAATGTTTAATTGTTTTCGCCAGCACACACGGAAGTGCCCAGCGTTTTTTTAAAATGGAATTGTCGGAATTTTTGGCAAGTCTAAATAGATTATTTTCTAATTGTTGCAAGAGCCATAAAATTGCCATCGTTTAACTAATATTATATGTTTCGTTTTATTGTGCTAAGCCAAAAAGATCCTAAAACCCTTATAAATTGAAGATTTCAAGACCAATTCCTTCATCCATTTCCTTCGCTGATTAGCCAATTAGACTATTTTCCAATACCGTGATCCGTAATAGTAGATTAATAATCTGTTATCATGAATTTTATATATTAATGTAATCACTCTATCCGAAATATAGAAAAAAAAGGTGATTTTAAATCATCAGGAGTCAAAATCATGAAAAAAATATCGATATTAACGAGCCTACTCTTGGCTTTTGCCTTTTTGGGGTTTGCCTGTAAGGAAAAGGATGAGGACAATACAGCTTTGCTTGCAGCAGTTTTGTATCTAAGCAATGGAATTAAAGTCAACTCGGTAAGTGATCTGGTAAACGAATCGAATGCGGATTATACCAAAAACGAATACGGACTGATCGAAGCATCAAAATTGGAAACTTGGGTGAGTGACTGGACTGCAAACAAACCTTCCCATATTTCAGGAAAATTGATCATTCTACAAACTGATGCTGCAGATCGTTATGAGCCCGGCACAAAAGGTTCTTATATAAAAGCAGATGCCGCAAAAGGCGTCTATGTCTATCATTTGGATGACTACCAAACAGGAGGAACTTCCAACTTTCGTTTCAACCAAACCAGAGATTCCGGGCTAATTAAAAATTCAGTTCGTTACCAAGCAAACGGAACCTATGTGGATGAATGGCTGAAAGCATTTGGAATCGACCTGAGTAAAGATTTAGTAGTATTTGCAGTCGGGACAACAACCACTCTGATCAGCGGAAGTGCGACCGGTGGAACACAAGTAGCTTACGATACCGCTGCCAACAAAGGAACCTATGCCAGTGGAGTACAAGACATTGCTCGCGGAGTGTATTGGTTGCGTTATTGGGGTGCAGACATCAAACATCTCGCCATCTTAAACGGTAACCTTTACAAAAATTTCAATAACGCGAGTCTTCTATCTAGCACACGTTCTACGATTCCGAATAACAACAGCGGATTTTCGGTAAAACAACTTCGTGTAGACAATACCGCTCTTACTCTCGGACTGGAAGATATTTATGAAATTGCAAAATCCGATTTGAAAGCAAGTCTCTCGGGAATTACAAGCACACAGTTTCTTATAGATGCGCGTCCTTCCGCTCAGTTCAATGGGACGGTGACTACGATCGGAACCCCCGGTGCTTATTTCATTACAACTTCCTGGGGATTTTCAGGAGCACCTAATGCTGCGGCAAACCCCGCCCAAAAATTCGTATTATTTGAAGGCGGAATCAAAGGAGCCGTTGATTTCCCTTGGGTAGATTTACTTGGTGATTCCACAACCGGATTCAAATTTGTTTCTAAAGACAGTTTAAAAACAATATTTACAAACAAGGGTTATATAGCAGGAAAAACGGTAATTTCCCAATGTCGAACCAACTTTGAAGCGCAAGTAAACGGATTTGCCGCACTGAATGTATTGGGTTATCCTACCGCTTTCTATGACGGGTCTCTTGTGGAGTGGACTTCCGTTGCGGCGACTCACCCTTCTTCCGAATTCAATAAGGTAACTTCCAGTTTCAAATGGAGAACGGATTCTGATACGGTATCACGCATCCTTTGGTACAACGGAACCGCAGCAGATATTACCCGCACACAAGCAGCGGAAATAGATCCGACGGCAACAACCACAAAAAAGTTTATCCAAGAGGATAAAGCTTACAAATATTAATCATTCATTTCTCCAAGTTTGATTTTCATGTATGTTCTGGCCCTCATCTTGAACAAGTGAGGGCTTTTTTTGTGCCGCCGTTCCTCTATTGCATTTAAAACACCAATAACGGATAACATTGATTATGTGGCATGGTTTGAATTTAGCTTCTCCATTGGGAGACTCCAGGCAAATCAGAGAAAACAATTCCAATCAGTTTGCAATCGACTTTGTTTATTCCAATTACGGATCCTACCTTCGAAAGGCGAACCAAACTCTGGAAGATCCTTGGCTCCCTACTCCTCTTGGAAATATTTCTTCCGCTGATGCACATTTGAATTTCAGAGATAAGGGAGGTGTTCAACCGGGACTTGAACACAAGTTAAACGAAATCTGGACTTATCGTTTGGGATATAGTTATAACACGGAATCTACTTTCCTAAACGTTACACTTGGTGCCACAAAAAAGTTTGAATGAAATAACGAGTGAAACTTGGCTCGCGGAGGCGAGAAACTCATATCGAAGTAGCGAGAGTACTACTCGCTTGTTTTGAGAAAATGCTTTATAAAAAACAATTCTTAAAAGCAAGCGAGGCGCTTCTCGCGGTCGCGTAGGCCAGGACGGCCGAAGCTTTTTCGTCGGAACAGGATGTTCCGCGAAAAAGAGCGAGCAGCGCCGAGCGCTTAGTGACCGCCGCCTGGTAAAAATCCGCCACCATTGATGTCTAATACGTGGCCTGTGATGAAGGAAGAAGCATCCGAAGCAAGGAATGCAATCCCGTTGGCGATGTCTTCAGGAAGACCAGCACGTTTCAATGGAATCGCAGCAACCATTCCGGCTTTGATGTTTTCAGGAATCGCTTCCGTCATTTCAGTTGCGATAAATCCCGGAGCGATCGCATTGCATCTGATTTTTCGGGAAGCCATCTCCAGTGCTACGGCTTTCGTAAAACCGATTACGCCTGCTTTGGAAGCGGAATAATTTGTTTGCCCGATGTTACCGTTTTCTCCGGAAATGGAAGAAAGGTTGATGATAGATCCGCCGTTTTCCTGTTTCATCATGATTTTGATTGCGGCTTGAGTGCAAAGATAAGTACCTGTTAGGTTAACAGCAATGACAGCATCCCACTGTTCTTTTTTCATTCTCATAAGAAGAGTATCACGAGTGATACCGGCGTTGTTTACCAGGATGTCTACGGAACCGAATTCTTTATGAGCAGCTGCAATCAGATTTTGCGCATCTTCTTCAACAGATACGTTTCCAATCACTGCGATCGCTTTGTATCCCTTTGATTTCAACTCTTCAGCTGTTGCTTTTGTCGTTTCTGGGTTCATGTCAGCAACTACAATGTTAGCGCCAAGAGATGCAAGTTTGAGACAAGTCCCTTTTCCAATCCCTCTCGCACCACCAGTTACAATTGCAGTTTTTCCGGTTAAATTAATCATCTCATTCTCCTAACTAATCATTTATACTGTTCTATTAAAAAATAAATCCTTTGATCAAATAGAATCGCCCATTACAGTGCGAAACTCCAATATTCTTGCGGCGATTCTTTCGTTTACTTTCTGTTTGGCGCACTCGGTGATCACTCTAATCGCATTTTTTACGGCAAGGGCGCTGGAAGATCCGTGTCCGATCATACAAATTCCTTCCACTCCCAAGAGAAGAGCGCCGCCGTATTCTGCATAATCGAGTCTTTTTTTTACCGCAGTGAATGTGGATTTGAGAAGCAACGCACCTGTTTGCGCAAAGCTGGACTGACGGATGGAATTTTTTAAAACATTAAAAATGGATTTGGCAAGTCCTTCCGTCGCTTTCAAAACGATATTTCCAGTATAACCATCACAGACGACTACGTCCACATCCCTTCCGCTACCGTAAAGATCGCGTCCTTCCACATTTCCTATAAAATTGAATGGTATTTTTTTTAAGATTTCAAAAGTTTTAACAGTTACTGCGTTTCCTTTTTTGTCCTCTTCCCCGTTGGATAAAATTCCAACCTTGGGATTTTGGATTCCGAAAACTTCGCGGGAATAAATTTCTCCCATAACTGCGAATTGGGCAAGATACTCGGGTTTGCAGTCCACATTGGCACCAGCATCCAGAAGCAACAGTGGGGGACCCACTTCTCTGGGAATGGGTGCAGCAATAGGAGGTCGCAGAACACCTGGCAGGCGGCCCATATGGAGAAGTGCTGCGGCCATCGTAGCACCGGTGTTACCCGGTGAAAATACTCCGACACATTCTTTTTCAGCTACAAGTCTGACTGCTTTTACAACGGAGGAATCTTCCATTGCGCGAACTGCAATGGAAGGAGAATCATTCATTCCTATGATTTCCGTAGAATGAACGACACGGATTTTTTCCGTATCATAATCAAATTTCAAGAGAAGATCTAATAACTCTTGTTCATCTCCGACTAAAGATACAGAGAGGCCTAGTTCCCGCACTGCGAGAACTGCGCCTTCAACAATACATTCCGGACCGTAATCCCCGCTCATCGCGTCTACGGCGACCCACATAACTTTTAGTTATCTTCAGTAGTCTTTTTTACTTTCGGAGCGAGAACGAGCGCGCCTTTGTAGAAACCACAGTAAGGGCACACACGGTGAGAAAGAATATAAGAACCACAATTGGTACAAGGGTTCAAGTTAGGTTTGCCAATGGCGTGATGTGCTCGTTTGGTTCTAACTTTTGATTTCGATTTGCGTCGCTTTGGGACTGCCATGACTATCCTCGATGGATTTATTACTAAGTTTTTACTATGGTTTCTAAAATGGTACCGAAAACAAGATATTTAATTTTCTAGGCTCTCAATTAGCGATCGCAGTTCATCCTGTTTGGCATAAAAGGAAGACCGGTTGCAAACTAGCCTTGCCGTGCTAAATAAGATGGATTCGATTTCTTTCAGACCATTTGCTTTGAGAGTTCCCCCGGTAGAAACCAAGTCCACAATACAATCGGAGAGACCTACAATCGGTGCAAGCTCAATGGAACCATACAGTTTGATCACTTCGCAGGAAATTCCTTTTGAAAAGAAGTATTCTTTAGTCAATTCGGGGTATTTGGTTGCAACACGCACTTTAGATCGTTTGGCATAAAGATCAAAATCAGGGAAACTCGCCAAAGAAAGTCTGCACTCTCCTATCTTTAGATCCACAGGTGAGATCAGATCGTATTTTCCTTCTTTGATTATGTCCCATCCGACAATCCCTGCATCTGCAGAACATTCTTCCACATAAGTGCATACATCCTGGGAGCGAACAAAAAGAAGGCGGAGTCTTTTGTCTTTGGATACGAAGGTGAGTTCTTTGGAATCAGAGGGTGGAAGAGAATCCAACCACCCTTTGTCTTTGAGTATCCGGGCGCTTTCCTCTGCAAGCCTCCCCTTAGGAAGAGCGAGGGTGAGCACTTAAGATTTCCCGATTTTTAAAAGTAGATAACTTGCGAGAAGCTTTACGTCTTCCAATGAATCAGCGGCAGTTCCGTCGATTTTCAAAACTTTTTCCAAGTTGATCTTGGCACCCGTCTTGTCTCCATTTTGAAATTGCAGTCTTGCCGTATGATAAAATGCCCACGCTTTGAACTGATTGATCTCTCTGCTCGTTTCAAGGAGGGTGGATGCAATTTTATAATTTTCTAATGCTTTTTTGGAATCGGATACCTGGTCTCTGTAATTGCCCGCAATATAAAAGTAATACGCTTTGATTTCTTTCGGAGTATCTATCTTTTTGCCGGCAAGTTCGATGTATTCTGCAGCTTTTGCAAAGTCACCTTTCTCTGCATAAAGTCGGGAAAGATCCTTCCAAACTCTAAGTTCCATTTTGCCCGTGCTTTGTTCTTTTAGAAAGACTTCCAGATTGGCAATTTGTTTTTCAGGACTGAGATTTGCCTTTTTGGCTTTGTTTTGAAGATCCTCAAGAAGAATCGTTTCTTTCTGGAATCTATGATCCGCATACTCGAAGTATCCGATCACTGCCGCAAGTACGATGACAACGGCACCGATTCCTAAAAAAACATTCCTTCTGTTTCTGACAAAAAAATGAGAAAACTTTAAAAAATAAAGTTCGGACTTTGTCCCTTCGAAGTCTGCGAACTCATCTTTATGAGTCCGCACTTCTTCTTCCCGTTTTTTGTCGATGAGGTTCTTCTTTACAAACTTATCCATACGAACTAACGGTTGTTATTTAAATTCATGAAAGATCCGATCGACTCTCTGGAAGGAGTGTTGTCCTCTTTCATATATTTCGCCATCTCTTCTCTTTCTACCGCTTTATCAAAGTCTTTGATGGAAAGGGAAATCTTCTTGTTGTTCGGCTCGATCTTAACTACAACAGTGCGAACTTGTTCGCCTACTTTGTATAGTTCTTCCAATTTGATATTTCTACCGTCAGGGATTTCCGAAATATGAACTAGTCCTTCGAAACCGGGTTCTACTTCCACGAACACACCGAAACTAACGATGGATTTCACTCTGCCTTCTACAAGAGTACCCGGTGGGTATTTTTTGCGAAGTGCTTCGTAAGGATGTTCTAATAATTGTTTGAGACCACAGCTGATTCTTTGTGCGTCCAAATTCACATCCAGGATTTTGAATTGGATGGATTGGCCTTTTTTCAAAAGAGAAAGAGGGTTTTTTTCCTTTTCATCCCAAGTGATGTCGGAGATATGAATGAGTCCTTCGATTCCGTTTTCTACTTCGACAAAGGCACCGTATTTGGTGATTCCAGTGACTTTACCTTCAAGAACATTGCCTGCACGCACATTGGAAGACAGAGCTTCCCAAGGGTTCGGCAATAATTGTTTGAGTCCGAGAGAAAGTCTGCGGGCTTCAAAATCAATGTCTAAGATTTCAGAATCTACTTCCTGGCCTTTTTTCAATACATCTTTCGGATGAGGCGGTTTTTTCGCCCAAGAAAGTTCGGTAGTGTGAATGAGTCCTTCCAAACCTTCTTTGAGTTCTACGAAAGCGCCGAAGTTGGTCATGGAAGTCACGATTCCGCGAACAACCATACCTTTTTCCAGTTCTTTCTTAGCCCAGATCCAAGGATCTTCATACAGTTGTTTGATGCCTAACGAAAGTTTGTTGTTCTCTTTGTCTACTTCGAGAACAATCACTTCCACTTCCGCGCCGATCTGGAAGTATTGTTTGAAAGGAGCGAATTTTTTATAAGAAATATCGTTTTGGCGAAGAAGACCTACTACTTCGTAAACAGACAGAAATACTCCGAAGTTTGCAATTTTTACAACCTTACCTTGTACTTTGTCGCCTACTTTTACTTTTTCAAGTAACTCTCCCCATTTTTCGCCGTTGATCTCATCTAACAGTGTTTTGCGGGAAACAACACCTGTTTTTGTTTTTTCATTGAGTTCTATGATTTTGACTTGGAATTCTTTTCCACCTTCGGTGGCTTCTTTGAAGCGAACTCCTACGTGAGAGGCAGGTAAAAAAAGTTGAATGCCTTCGCTTTCAACCAGGTATCCTTTGTTTTTAACTTCGCTTACGATTTTACCGGATAAAGGGTAACCGTTTACGCTTGCATCCTTGATCGTTTCCCAACCAACTCTTTGGTCTGCTTCCTTTTTCGAGAGAATTGAATATCCATCGACTCGCTTTTTTACAATGGCACTGACTCGTTCGCCTCGTTTGGGGGCTTCCGAAAAATCTTCACGTGGAACACGTGCTTCTAATTTTTCACCGATGTCTAAGAAGACTGTGTCTCCGATTACGTCTACGACGGTGCCTTCAATGAGCAGTCCTTTACTGCCTGCATTGCTTTCTTGTTCTTGCGATTGCGACTGTGATTCCCACTTTTCAAGGAGTTCTCCGAAAGTGGTCTCGTTTTTGGGGGAAGAAGGGTTGGTTGAATTCAATGGTACTTACCGGGATACAAAACTTAAATTTGTCCAGGCAGAGAAAGCTTGGACAGGATAGTATTTAAGACAGCTTCTGTTTCAAGCCCGCTCGTGTCAATACGGAATGCGTCCTGAGCCTGTAGGAGGGGGGCTACAGCCCTACTTTCATCCGAATGATCCCGAGATTCGATTTCTTCTTTGAGATGTTCGAAATTCACTTGAATTCCCTTCTTTTCCAGCTCCAAAAACCTTCTTTTCGCACGAACCTCGGAGGAAGCCGTCAGGAAAAACTTGAATTTGGCATTCGGGAAAACTTCCGTTCCTATGTCTCTTCCGTCCATCACCAGCTTGTGTTTTTTGGCAAAATCCCGGATTCTTTCGTTCACAAAATCGCGAAATATGCGTTGGCTGGCAATGTAGCGGATCAGGCGGGTGATTTCAGGAGTCCGAATCTCTTCGGAAATATCCCTCCTGCCTAGAAAAATCTGATTTTCTCCCGAATCGGAAAGTTCGCAGGAAAGTGGTACCTCCGACAAAACAAATCCGAATTCTTCCTTCTCCTTTCCGAGTAAGCTAGCATCCGCTAATTTCTCTGTGAAAAAAGAAAACTCTTCGGGATCTCCATCTTCTTTGGAAAACTTTTCCCATATAGCAAGCGTTAATCCTCTATAAAAAGCGCCCGAGTCCAAATACAAAAACCCTATTTTTTTTGCAAGCAACCGGGCAATCGTACTTTTACCTGAGCCTGCAGGTCCATCAATTGCGATGACAGAATCAATCATAAGGAATACTTATCAACACGTCTTCCTCCAGTCCAGAATCAAATTGGAGGGAAACCTGGGGTCAGATCTAAATTCTAAACTTTCCGATTTCCTTATTTAATTCCAGGGCGAGTTTGCTCAAACGATTTGCGGCAGTAATGACTTCATCGGATGATTCCATTTGTTTTTGGGAAAAGCCCGCAATCCCCTGGGTGTTCTCGGAAATGCTGCTCGTCATATGCGCCAATTGTTCTGTGGATGCGTTCAACTCTTCGGTGCTTGCGGAAATTTCTTCCGTAGTTGCAGATACATTTTGTACTTCATCGGTAACTTTTTCAATGGAAGACAAAATCAATTGGAAAGTTTCTCCCACTTCATTGACCATCTGCACTCCCACATCCACTTCTTTGTTCCCCTTCTCCATCATATTGACGGAACTCAAAGTGTTTTTTTGAATCTCTCCGATGAGGACTGTGATTTGTTTTGTGGCATTCTCGGATCTTTCCGCAAGTTTACGAACTTCATCCGCAACGACCGCAAAACCTTTTCCATTATCTCCGGCGCGCGCCGCTTCAATAGCAGCATTTAACGCAAGTAAGTTTGTTTGACTGGCGATTTGATTGATCGTATCCACAATCTGGCCGATTTCTTTGGAGTTTTCGCCCAAAGTATGAATACTGGAAGAGATACCGCTTACAGATGAATTGACAACTTGCATCTGTTTGATGGTCTGACCGACAACTTCCCTTCCCTCCTGAACTCTTTCCAAAACATTGTTTGCAAGAGAAGAAACAACCGATGTCGCTTCTGCAATTTTTGCTATTGCCTGTGCGTTTTCATCCATTGCATTTTTGTTTTCCGAAAATGCATTCAACTGATTTTCCGCATTGGTAGAAACCTCTTGAACGGATTGGGAAATGGAAGTGGCTACGGAAGAAGAATGTTCCGCGCTGGAATAAAGATTTTTTGCAGAATCGGAAACTTGCTCGGATGAGAATGATACTTTTTTAATCATCTCTCTCAAACTCCGGGTCATGATATTGAAATCGGCGGCAAGCAGTCCGAACTCATCCATGAATTTCAAATCCGCATTCTGAGTGAGATCGCCTTCACTTGCACGTTCGACTACCGATTTGATTTTATTGATTTTGCGGGAGATGATTCCTGCAAAGAAATAAGATAGAATTAAAGAGAATATAAGTGCGATACTTGCAGCTAACAAGAACTTGATTTGTAGAATTTTCAATCTTTCTTCGTAGATGATCTCTTCCCTACCGCCCGATCCTACAATCCAGTTCCAAGGTTCGTAGTAAGCCTGGTAAGCAATCCAATAATAGATAGGCTCTTGACCTTCCTGCCACATCTCCCGAACGATCCGTCCCGTCTTTTCTTTGTTAGACCAAGTATCGCGCACTGTATATTTGCCGCCAACCTGGTAGTCCCAAAGATTGACACCTTCTATATTGAAAGGGTTCATGGTAAACATTCCGTCCGGTTGGGAAGCCCAAACTCTCATATCCAGTTTTGCCGACATTTTCCCCTTGGACAAATCCCTCACGCCATCGGAACCTTTGGGACCAAGTATGTAATTTTTAGCTCTTTCTTGGGCCTCGGGAAGAGAGATCTTTCCCGCTTTCACATCCTCGTTCAAAAGATCAATGAGTCCCACGGAATCTTTTACGATATTTGTAAACATCTCTTCTCCGATATTCAGAATCTGGGTTTTTGCGGAATCATAAACGATATAAAAAATAGGAATGAGGACTAAGTTGAGTATGATAAACATGAAAAGCATCATCTGCAATCTGATGCTTAGAGATTTAATTTTTTTTAAAGCGGACTCGGAACTTTGGGAAACTGCGTTTACCATAATAATTGTTAGGTTCTCCTGAAAAAGCGATTAGACACACCTCTCATCGGCTTTTCCGCAGGATGAGCTATGAAAATACGACGAAGAATTGTTTGGCTTTTCGAAAAATCTTTCCAAATTCTACCAAAAAGCCATGGAAACAAATTTCCATCCGAAAGTATCTTTCGATCTTAATGTCTATTGGTCATGATTTATCAGACAGTTCATTTGGCGAGGTGTGTTCTAAGTCTCAGGAAAGCGATAGATAAAATTTCCTCCCAGAATGCCCGGATAAGCAAACTCCAAACGAAACATTCCGTCAGTCGATTTACCTTTCTCTCCATAATACAACCTGACTTCCTTATCCATTGTTCTATAGAAAAGATAATTGTTTTTTACATAATCATATAGTTTTAAATATTGTATCTGATCTTCTTCCGATAATTTTGGATCGGGTCGACCCGGATTTTTGCTGGCAAAACGCAATTTTCCGGAAAGATAAGACAGATTGTTTTTTAACAAATAAAATCCCGGATCAGCTTGTTCCAAATCTATCACCATCGGTATTTTCATCCGGTTGCAATGCCAGTAAAATCTCAAATTAGGATCTTCCACACTGACATTACTCCAAAGAAACTCAAACTCGTTTCTATTTGAACACATAACTTTTGTTTTAGAGTCTGAATTGGGAAGAAGCTTCGGTGTTTTCGGTAACAATCCGAATACGGTTTCTTTTTTGCTGTGTTTGGTAAATACTCCATGAGGAAGAAATACGGAAGTCTCTACTTTTCGAACCAATTCCAACGCGAAAACATCACCTTGAGCTTTTTTTACCTCTCGGAAAAGAGAGGAAGAAAGTGCGTCTAAAAACTCGGGGAAAAAACGGGGAGCAGCATCTGTTCCGGATACTGCCTGCAATATAGTAACGTCCGCTAGGTCCTTTCCGACTACACTTCTGTATTGCCATAACAAAGACGGTATAAATCTCAAATCCTTTTTGAATTCGGATTCGATCCCGGTATCGTAACTTCCGAAACTTTTGTCCAATCGAAAGGAAGTCACCAGAAGCTGACGTTTTACACCCTCACATGTCTTATAAGTATATAATTCGGGATGATCCAACATGGATGCAGTATAATAATCGGACAACCCTTCACTCAAGGACTTGCCTATGGAATTGTTTCCCAAATACTGTCCCGTGATTAAATGCGTGTATTCATGATAGATTGCATCCGGGCAAAGCGCCGTATCAATGATCCGATCTATTGCAAATGTTCCGCCGATAACCGGAAAAGACCATTTGGGTGCAAACCAAAGTTCGCTGTTCCAGCCGCTTTTTGAACCGGACGGAGGTATAGTCAACGCGGTATTTTTCAGCGATATCTTTTTATCGTAATAATCCGTCGGTGAATACGCGTAAGGTGCATCGATCCGAATCCGAATGGGAGGATTGAATGCGGTGATATCCTTTTTAAAAGATGCTTTTTTAGATATGTATCGAAACCTATTTTCTATTTTTTGAAGATGATATCCCAAAGTCATAAGTTTCAAATTTCCTTCTACTTGTTCCAAAGGAACGGGCAAAGACTCCATGCCGGAATGGATGGAAAAATGTTCGAGCGTATAATTGGTAGTGGACCTAAGTCCCAAATCATTCAGAGTTATGTTCTTATGTACAAATGCCTTTTCGGATTCGTCCCAATCCAAGATCTGATTCTGTTTCCTTTCTTCCGAATAGGATGGCATTGTATAAAAAAATAAAAGAACGAGTATGATGAAATAAAATTTCGACTTTGAGTTCAAAAATAGTTTATACCTCTTCATTGTAAAATCCCTCTCTGCTTGTAACATTGTTTTGTATTAAAAAGAAAGGCTCCCGTTTCTTTAAAAATTTCAGAAACGAAAGCCTCCGCTTAACTAGGATTATAATCCCAATCCTATGCTGTTGTACAATCCGCCTGTAGTAAGAGTATTCAGACCGCCTGCATGAACCACCAAAGCAACAACCGCTACAACTCCGACGGATGCTACTGCATTTGTAATAATTACAAAATTGTTTCCATGCAAGTAGCTACCTGTTGACTTTTGCAATTGGACGGATGCTACAATCTGATCCATATCCTGATCCAAAGTTCCTGCAAACTCTGAGTTTTTGATTTCTCTTTTGAGGCGGGCGAATTCAGCAGGTGTAATATGTGCCTGAAGATATTCGTTCGCTTCTTTGGAAGTCATTCCGCTCTTTGCAAACGATTGCGCAAGTTCACGAACACTCATTGCACCGGAAGGAGCTGCAAATGCCGCTTGTGCACTGAGCGCAAATGCTAAGATCAAACTAATTTTCTTTTTCATGGTAGAATCCTTTTGAATCGAATTGATCGGGTGAAAAGTTTTTCTTTTGAAGTGAACTTACCGCTCGATTGAATCCAATCCTACCACGAAGAAGAATTCCTATCGTCTGGCTCGATCGAAAAAGTATAAAATCCAAGACCGGATTTATCGGATCGGATGTTTTTTTAAAATTTTTTCTCTATACTCTCTCGGAGTCTTGCCTGTTTCTTTTTTAAAAGCTTCATTGAATGTGGACTTGGAACCGAAACCGACATCATAGGCAATGGCAAGCAAGGAACGATCCGGTTCTTTTTCTATTTTTTCTTTCGCTTCATTCACTCTGAACAAATTTGTATATTGATAAAAGCTAAGTTTGATTTCCGTATTTAAAAATTCAGACAGCTGATGGGAAGTCAGATCCAGTTTTTCTGATAGGTCTCTTAAGTTTAATTTTTCTTCTCTGTATATCTTTTCCTTTTCAAACAAATCTTCCAATTGTTTGCGAACCAAATTGTGATCCAGTTTTGAAATTTGCGAGATTCTCTCTTTCTTTTCCTCTTCAACGATCTTTCTGACTTCCAGGAAAAAATCGGGAGAAGACTGTCTGAGAACATATAAAAAGCAAAAGAAAAATCCTATGGCGATTCCGGAAAATTGATAGGCCGCATGATCGCCGAAAGCAATGGTCCGAAGTGCATTCAAAGATAATGCCAAACAAAATATCGTAATACCCAGACCAATTTTCAGAGTGGTGTTTTTTCTGAAAGTGGACCATCGGATTTGTTTGGAAATTCTAGTTAAAATTTTCAACATACACCAAACATAAGTTAGAGTTGTGATAGTTATAAGTAAAACCGGACGATCTTCCAAACTGTAGGTTGTCGACTCCGCATTTTTCATAAAGTCCGTTTCGTGCAATAGATTCCATATTAAAATCAATACGAAAAACAGAACGATCGGGATAAGTTTAAAATACAATCTGCGAAAAGATCGGAACTTTCCCTCCAAAGCGATAAGGAAATATTCATCCAGTAAAATCCCCAAACCCGCCACAACGGGTAAATCGGTTAAGTACAAATAAGGAAACGATTTGATCCGATGGGAAGAAAGAAGATAAAAATTGAACAAGATATAACTGGCGCCGAGAAAAATAACCCCGAGTAACACTTGTTTCCTACTCCGATGATAGCTGAACAATTCTCCAATTGCGTAGAGAAGGCCGAGTAAGGAAGAAAAGATTAGAAAGAAATTCAAGTATTCACCAAATTCGCTGAGTGAATGAGACATCGCATCACCATTGATCCAAAGATTGTGTATTCAGGTGATTAGACTAAAACTCCAACCCGCATATTATCTATCTCCATAATTTTATTTATCAGCAGAAATATAAAAATCCAAACAACCATTAACCGGCAAAACGAACATATTCTTTCACATAAATATTCTAAAAATAACACAATATGTCCGACTCGATCCAGCCGTCTGCACTTTATCGTCAGATTAGATCCATCCAGACGACAACGAAAGAAATCAAGGGTAAACTAAATTATAAAAAAGAGGTATAAGAATGTCGATTGTCAGTTTATCAGGGAAAAATGCTGCAGAGGAAAATCCCAGCAAAGAAAAAATAACTAGCGTTATATCATCAAACGGAGATATATTCTTATCCGCAGAAAACTTACCATACCACAGTCACCTTTCCTTGTCCGTCTATGCGCAAGATATGACATTTCATTGGAAAAGATGCGAGATTGTTTCCAATTTCGTTTCTCAATTTTATTCCGGTTCGGGTAAAGACGAATCCTTAGATACGAATTCAGCATCTACAATCATGAACGAACTGATAGAAAACGCGGCAAAATATTCCGAAAAAGAAAACAGTAAAATTTATATAGAAATCAAGGATTTGGGAAACACGCTTAGAGTGGATGTAAAAAACAAAGTTAGCTCTTGGACAAAACAAAACTTTGAAAAGTTAATGCAAACGATAGTTTCCGGAAATGTAAACCAAATGTATTTTGATGCGCTGGAATCAAAACAAACGGAAGACAAAACTTCCGGGATCGGGCTTTTGATGTTACTGAATGATTATCATTTGAATCTAGGATATAGAATCAAAAGCACTCACCAAGGAAGTTTTGAAATTACCGTACGCGTCCATATTTTGAAAGAAACTCTCTACTGAATATAGAGAGTTTTTATTTCGCATTTGCCGAACGGGTGGAATCTAAAATGTTTTTAAGATTTCAAAAAATCCGGGGAAAGAAGTGTCCACCCAACTGGTATCATCGAAACTGAAAGAAAGCCCGGACAGTTTGGCAAGGATGGCAAAACTCATCGCAATTCTATGATCCATATAGGTTTCTATTTTTGCGGAAGTCAAAGAACTGATTTCGTCAAACTCGTATCCGTCTTCAAATTCTCTCACAGAAACACCTAATTTTTGCAAGTTGACAATCACCGAAGTAATACGATCGGATTCTTTTGCCCGCAATTCCTTTGCATTTCGAATGGAGAAACCTCCTTCCGAAAAAAGTCCCGCGATCGTAAGGATTGGTATCTCGTCAATGATGGAAGGAATGAGAGATGCGGAAATTTCCGTTTTGCGTAATACGGAAGGATAAACAACCAGATCCCCGATATCTTCACCGCATTCCTTTCTGGGATCGGCAATTTCGATTTTGCCGCCCATCTTTCTTAATACTGTAATGATACCTACCCGGGAAGGATTCAGTCCCACATTACGAATAATAGTTGGTTCTCCTTTGGCACATAACCCGAGCACGATATAAAATGATGCGCTGGAAATATCTCCCGGAACTTTAAAGCTCCCCCCTTCGAACCGGTATGGAGGTTTCATTTGAAAACGAAGCGGCGTAATCTGATTGATGCTCCCTCCCAAAAATCGAATCATATTTTCAGTATGATCACGGGAAAGTTCATCTTCTTCATAATCCAATCCAATTTCAGAAGACAATGCAGCGAGCATAAGCGCACTCTTAACTTGTGCGGAAGCAATAGGGCTTTTGAATTTATAATCCTGTAGTTGTTTTCCTTTGATTTTCAAAGGTGCGCGCCCATCCCCGGAAAGAGAGCGGATCTCTCCTCCCATAGCGGTAAGAGGATCGATGATCCTTGCCATCGGTCTTTTTTGCAAAGAAGCATCCCCACCCACAATGGCTTGGATCTGTGGCAATCCGCAAAGTAACCCTGCGGAAAGTCGGATTCCGGTTCCGGCATTTCCAAAATCCAATTCTCCTTTCGGAGAAGTGAGACCTTTTTTGCCCGGACTCTCTACGGAATAACTTCCTTTTCCCAGATTTGTAAAGGAAACCCCGAGGTTTCCAAAACATTTCATGGTATTGAGAGGGTCTTCGCCTTCTAAAAAGCCGTGGATTTCCGACCTGCCTTGGGCAAGTGAGCTGAAAAGAACGGATCTATGGGAAATCGACTTGTCCCCCGGAACGGAGACGGAATGAGAACCGGAAAGAGTAAGTTTAGAGGATAACATTCAATATTTTTCTAAAAAGTATTTTGCAATTTGAGCAAAGATTCTTAGGTTTTGTAGGAACAGCAATGTTCCTACAAAAAGCTAAACATGCCCCTAGATACCACTAAAAATAATCAAAAGATCCCAGTCAATCCAGGTGAAGTTCTCTTCATTGCAGGAAAACCATCAATGTCCTTAAACATTCTCCACGAGGGTTCCGTTCGAGTGGAAACCACTTTAGGGGAAGAAAGCCTGGCACTCTACACCTTGGAAGGAACCAACCTCACTCCGGGCATCTTTGCTCTGTTAGAGGGGATGCCTTATCCTTATACCATTCGTGCAAAAACTTCCTGTGTCATTTCCACTTATGTGATGAACCAGCCGAATGCAAAAAAAACTCTCATTCAAAAAGTCTCAGTAGGTGTGATGGCTGTCCGAACCATGCTCAAAGAGATCGGAGAGCTTTACAAAAGGATACTTGCAATACGCGGACTGAGTTCCAAAATCCAAATGACTGCGGATAATTTAGGAGTTGTTTATTATATCCTGAATCCTTCCATTTTTTCAGACATCCAACCGGGGGCACCGATCACAAGAGACGATAACATTATAGATCCTGTTATACGGACCATTCGAAATAACCTTGCGGGGTTTTATGAACATGGTGGAATTTTGCCCGATGAACCCAGCACTTCTTTCTTAGAAGAAAGTCACGGAGAGTTTTTTGAAAAAGATTACCCAGAGACTGTGGAGTGGAGCGATTCCTCTTTTCATTTCATCCGCAAAATTTTGGCGGTCAATCCCAAGATCTCCCAAGCGCTTTTTGAAGCTGATCCTACGCTTTTACAAAGTGCAGCGGAAAGTTACGTTTCCACCTATCGCGAGCTATTTGACATACTGAATCGGGAAGCAGGGGAATTGAAAGACAGTTTGAATTTTCTTTTTCACGGGGACCAGTCTTTAATCGAAAAATTCAATCTTACTTTGGATTTATTTTCTACAGGTTATTCCACAATCTCCGCCACTACCTTATTGCCCATTACGGAATGGGTTTCTAAAAAAAGTCAAACCCACCTGGAAGAATTCAAACAAATTTTCGGATCACAGTACAGTGGTTTAACGGGCGGCCTTGACATTCTGGAACAGAAACAATCGGAACTGAATAAAAAATACGCTCACGAACTGGGAGCAAAAAAAGATCAGGATGCGGCAAGTGCCAGCGGGATCACTGCAGGAATCGACTTGGCAAGTTTGAAGAACGAACTACTCAACTCTGCAAGTCAGATTTTGAATTTTTCCCAAGTAGATCCGGAGTCCGTGAAAGAATTTTCCACTTTGATGGTAAAACTCAAGTCTTTCAAAAACCCTCTTGATCCCGAACCGGACAATAGAAAAATCCGACGTACGATCACAAAAACCTATTGGGAGGTTTACAAAAAATCTTTTACCAAATGGCTTGCTGCTGGCAAAAAAGCCCCCAAGGCCGTTGAACTTATGTTACGTTATGGCTACTTTGACGAATCTTTGCTTGAGGACGGTCATTTGGTCGAACTTGTGCAAAGATTGGATCAAGGACGTTACAATGGCAATGTTCCGGTTCATTTGGGAACGGATTGGCTGGAAAGAATCTACTCAAAAGAATCTCCGACCTCCGTGGATGAATTGGGTCAGACTTTCTTTGAAAAGCTAAAGTTGGATCTGAAAGACTCAGGAATCAAATCCGACAAAGACATCCCGCCCAGTTACGATACCCCGGACGCAAGACTTGCTTATGAAATCTCATCAATGTATGAACCGAACTGCCGTCTAACATCCGGTAGTGTTGCCAGTCACTTTCCGATTCTAACCAAATACCATATCACGATTCCCTTGGAAAAATGTTTTGTTACCAAAGAAAGTGTACAAAAAGCAATGCAAGACATACTCAATGTGGATTATACCGCATTCAACCGCGAAGTCATTTACAGGAATGAAGACATCGGAATCAAAAACGAGTTCGTTCAAAAATCGATCATTCCCGATCTGGTATTAGTTCCTTCCATCGGACCAAAAATCATGATGTGGCAAGATCTTTCGATTTTCCGCGGTGCAGGCTCGAAAGAATCCAAAGGAAGAATTACGATCCCACATTTTGTTACGGGAGATTTGAAAACATTCCTGTTTGAAGCGATTGCCGCGTTCCGTTGGGAACTTTGCAAAAACATACTTGGCCCTGATTGGAATAACGTAGGGATTCCATCCATCACAGCGGATTACACGGACTATGTGCAATTTTACAAAAAAAGCAAAGATCTATCACCCGAACTCAAAGAAAAAATTTCAGGGGAATTCAAACGATTCAGAACGGATCGGGATAAATTTGCAAACGATTACTCTCTGTGGATCAAATACGAAGCAGAAGGAGTGCAAAGATTGAACCGGGTGGTTCGTGCTATTTTTTACCGCCACATACCTTTCCACAAAACCATTCGGGAAAAAGTCTCAGCACAGCCTGCCTTTTTAGAATTGCACAACCGATTCAAAAACGTACGCAACCGCCAGCACAAAGAGTTGGAAAACAAATACAAAAAGTATATGGATGCATCGGGTGCTCTACCAAAGGAGTTGCAAGAGAATTTACAGTTCTACGAAGTATAGAAGATTCAATGTAGGAGACATAATTTTCTGCGGAATCAGTAGCCCCCACCCTTCATCGGGATTGGGGGGTGTGGATCGTGGGCTTGCAAAAAACCACCTAACACAAAATCCCTGACTCCGCCATTCCGAACCCGTTTTTCCAAAAAAAAGTTTCAAAATGTTCGCCTTTTTGCAGGATCTATTCGCATATACGATCGCAGCGGAAATCACGAACATATACCAATTCTTAAACAAGGAAAGCGCATCTCGCGGTGGCGAAGGCCGGGATGGCCGAAGTTTTTTCGTTGAGGTTCCGCGAAAACGAGCGTGGAATGTTTTCCGTTTGATTGAAGCGAAAAGCCCGGTCGATGTTTAAAACAGAAGCCAACGCCATCGAACACATGCGAGGCGTTCACAAAAAACAAATCATATTTCTATATTCTATTCTTAAAAGCAAGCGGAGCTTGGCTCGCGGTGGCGAGACCATGGATGGTCGGAGCTCGCCCGTCGTAACACGGAGGTTACGCGGGCAGGAGCGGGGCAAGCTCCGCGGTTTAAACTTCCTCTACGAAATAAGGTCTTGTGTATTCTCGAACAATCTCTACGACGAATCTTCCCCACGATTTAGGATCTTCTTGGGAGATGTTCACTTGTTTGATTTTAGGGAAATATGCGGTAGGTTTAAAAACAGTATGAGTGAGCTCCAATGCGCGGAGATAATTGTCCAGCCGTTTTACTCTTACAAAATTGATGATTTCGTTTTGAATTTTTTCTTTAGGAAGATAGCCAACAATGATCATTCGAGGAAAAAGGTTCTTTTTTAAAAGAACGATGAAATCTTCAAAACTATCCACCCGGTCAATGAATCCTTCGTAAGCACCACCGCCTAAGTTCATAATCTGAGTCACAATGTCCATGGAAAAGGAAACACCTTCCATGGTAGACATATCGGAAATGATCACCAAACCTTCGTCAGGTTGAAAGACCTTAAACATGTCGCCACCTTTAAAATGACGCCTAAGGAGTTTGGCTGCGGAAACATCAATCTCTTGGGCTTTTTGCAATAAAACCTTGCCAGAACTGTCCGAGATTGGATCCCTTGTGATGAGATAGCGTTTTTTAACAGCATTCTGATTCATGACACGAAATGCCTTCACTTTGTCTTCAATCTCGTCCAAAGTGGCGAATCCAATTTTTAAGACGTTTTCTCTTTTTCTTTTCCCTAAATCTGTTTCTTCCATGAATGGAAAATGCCTATATATCTAACTTTGATCATCCTAAGGTTTTTATACCAATGTATAGCAATTTTTGTCTAAGGAATAAGAATGCTTATGAAATTTAAACATTTTGTCCTCATCCTTTCTCTTTTCAGCTGTTCTACGACACTGGAATTCATTCCGGAGCCAGAATACACCTTGCACTATTCCAGATATAAGAAAACATCTTGGGAAGATGTTGAAATCCTTCAGGAAAGACCTGAAAAATCCTTTCAAATATTAGGAGAGGTGGTTCTTAGGAACCAAAACGAAGCCTCTTGGGATGATGTAAAATTATACCTGAAAAAAGCGATGTGGGAAAGAAAAATGGACGGTCTTTGGATCGTTTCCAAAAAAAAACATTCCGTGGAAGCTCTTTCATTTCAAACCATGGACGTTAGAGGGCATACCACACATGCCTACGAATACAAAGATCAGATTCCCATTTTTCGGGGATATGCTTTTCGCTATAAACAAGGAAACTAAGAACATGTCCGATCCACGCAAATTTGATTCGGAAATTATCATCGACGCGCATGACAGATGGATATTTCGGGAAACCGAAATCACCCAAGAAGACATCCTCAAATATTTCCGCGCAAATCTCCACCAAAATGAAAAGGGAGTCTATATTGAAAATGTTTTCGGAGAGTTGCGGGAAAACGGTTATTTGACTTTAAACGGATATCCGTGCCACATAACAAAAGTTATTTCAGATAACTCCGAGCTGAAGTTTTATGCGAATGACGGGAAAATCTTTCCGTTCTCCACGATAGCAATCTACCAAACAGACAATGGCAACCTTATAGGGATCAACCCGATACAGGATAAAATTAAATACAGATTCAATTGGAACGCCGCTACCGATTTTGCGGAATTCTTTGTCGAAGAAGGGGAAAAATCGTTTTTGAAAGTAGGAAATTTACATATGGAAATTCCCATCTATTCCGAAACGATCGAAGTTCCCTTGCCGAAAGATTATATTTAGAGCTCGGGCTTGAATATAATCCGTGGATTGGTTTGAGTGTTTTCTTTAAATAATCCGATCAAGCAGATATTCCCCCTTTTGGTAACGACGGAAGTTATCCAAAAAGTGGCGAACCAAGTCGGTAAATTCTTCCTGATAGCCCCCCGCCACATGCGGAGTGATAAAACAATTTTTTAAATTTCGAAGCGGATGATTTTCATAGAGAGGTTCGGGTTCGGTCACATCCAACCAAGCGGCCGCTAAATGACCGGATCTTAAGGATTCATATAAGGCGGATTGGTCCACTGTGGCACCTCGACCGATATTATAAAACACAGCACCTTGTTTGCAATCTTCGAAACGTTTGGAGTTGAAAAAATGTTTCGAGTCTGAATTTTCAGGAAGGACATTGATGATATGGTCCGCCTCTCGGAGTGCCTTCGGCAAATTTTCCGAACTTATGATGGGAATGGATTCGTCCCCTCTCGGTTTTCTTCGCATTCCCGTGATTTTCATTCGGAAAGGTTTCAAAACTTCCACAAGGCGGATCGCGATGGAACCGTATCCCAAGATCAAAACATTTTGTCCGATCAATAGTTTGGACTCATGGCGAAAACGAGACCACTCCGGATCGGTATTCTTTATCCTGGCTTCCAAAGCATTCGGCAGGTTTCTTTGGTTTGCCAGCATAAAAGCAAATACATGTTCTACGCAAGATTCGGTAAATACCGATGAGCTATTGGTAACGATGATACCTCTTGCCTTCATCTCACCCCGAAAATCCTCGGTATCATAGCGTGCAAATCCGGCGGAACTGATTTGAATCCATTTCAGTTTTTTTGAATTCAAAATATCATTTATGTTAGGTTGCCCGAATGCAATATCTGCCAAAAGAAAATTAGGATCGGAATCTACACTTGTCAAAAGAGAAAGAGAAGGTTTGGAAGAAATGATGATTTTATGAGGGAGAATGGAGCTTTCCAGCAGGTTTTGTGCCGAAGGGGGAAGATTGGTATCTGAAAAGACGGAAAGTTCTGACATTTTAGACAACAAATGCTTTGGAGGTTAAACATCCAAAGCATTTCCTTTAGGAATTAATTAGCGTTAGTGGATTCGTTTTTATCTTTTTTGAGCTCGTCCCACATTTTCCAAGCCTCGGGAAAATCCTTTTTGATTTCCATTGCTTTGTGCAAATATTGCAAAGAGCGTTCGGGTCTATTCCAAAGTTTGTAAAGAGTTGCCAGATTGAAAAAAGAAATATGAGGAGCGTCGTTTTGCGTGCATCGAACCGATTTTTTCAGCCAATAGATCGCTTCTTTGTCTTTTCCCATACGGAGTAACAAAACCCCGATTTCATTGCACGGATTTCCATAATCGTGATTGATTGATACTGCTTTATAATAAGAAATAAGTGCTTCGTCCCATTTGTTTTGGGAATTCTGGATTAGCCCAAGGTAAAAATATGCTTCTTCATTCTCGTTCATTTCCAGAAAGGCACGAGTATGGTATTCGGCACGGTCTAAATCACCGATCCGAAAGAATTGTTTTGCAAGGTCAAGTTGGGCTTGTAATGAGTTGGAAGACAAAGATATCCTCGTTGTTTTCTTTCATTTTCGGAAGACGCGAGCCATCTCCTTGAAAACTTATTTTAAATAAGACGAATTATTTCCTTTGTTATCCCTTCCGGATCAAGCTGGTAATGCGCCAATACTTGCGATCTTTCCCCGTGGTGGATCGGCTCCAGAGGCAATGCGAAGGTTTTCAAAAACTTGGAAAGGTATTTCGGATCGATTTCATTCAATAAATAACCCGACGCGCCCGAATGAACGTAACTTTCGTCTATAAAGGCAAACCGCGAAACTTCACCTAATATCTGCTCAATGGTTCCCTTGTCGAAAGGACGTAGCCAGAAAAGATCAATCAAACCGACTTTTTTTCCCGCTTCTTCCAATTTCTCCTTCACTTGTTTGGAAATGGCAAGCATCGAACCTACGGAAATCAAAAGCACATCGTTTCCTTTTGATAAAACTCTGGTTTTCCCTTTTTGGATCGGGTTCGGAGTTTCAAATTTCAATTCCCTTAGGTCTCCGCTTTCCTTAGGAAAACGGATCGCAATGGGACCGTCAGAATGATCTTTCATAAAATGAAGGGAATCTATGATATCTTGAGCGGAACTCGGTGCCATAATGCTCATATTGGGAAGACCGGCAAGGTAACCCAAATCGGAAAGACCTTGGTGGGTTTCTCCGTCCGCCCCCACAATCCCCGCGCGATCGATTACAAAACGTACGGGAAGATTCATAAGAGACACATCTTCCACAAGTTGATCCATCCCACGGGTTAAAAAAGTGGAATAAATGCACATATAAGGAATCACTCCTCCGTTTGTCATTGCACCGGCAAAGGCAACTGAGTGTTGTTCGGCGATCCCTACATCGAAAGTATGTTTGGGATAAGCCTCTTGGTATTCCCTGAGCCCGCTTCCTTCGATCATAGCAGGGGTAATGACTGCTATATTCGGATTTTTTTCAGTCAGATCCATAAGAGTTCTTCCTACGATTTTAGAAAGACCTATCTTGTTGGAATCTGCCGATGCCATCTTTCCGTCTTCCTTATTGAACGGTGTGACTCCGTGGTATTTGATCGGGTCAACTTCTGCGGGTTTGTAACCCTTCCCTTTTTGAGTTAATACATGAAGTAAAACAGGACCCTTGATTTTAGCCACATTTCCCAGCATCTGAACCGTTCTTTCCACATCATGCCCGTCAATCGGGCCGTAATAATTGAATCCCAGATCTTCAAAGAGCCCGCCCGGTCGAAGCATAAAATGTTTGATCGATGATTCCATGTTATGTGCCGCTGCTTCCAGAGCAGGCCCGATAAGAGGCAACCATTTCAAGAACTGATAAAACACGGTTTTCCATTTATTATAAATCTGAGAAGTGATGATATTGTTCAGATAATTGGAAATCGATCCTACGTTTTTGGAGATCGACATATAATTGTCGTTCAGGATAACAAGCATATCCGGTTTCACATGACCACCGTGGTTCATCGCTTCCAGCGCCATTCCGGTCGCTATGGATGCGTCCCCGATGACCGATACTACCTTATAAGTTTCTCCCACCAAATCACGGGCGCACGCCTCACCTAATGCCTGCGATACGGACGTTCCCGCGTGGCCGGTATTGTACAAATCGTAAACGGATTCCTCCCGTTTTGGGAATCCGGAAAGCCCTCCCCATTTTCGGACGGTATGAAGCTCGTCTTTTCTGCCTGTTAGGATTTTATGAGGATAGGTTTGGTGCCCCACGTCCCAGATCAACCTGTCTCTAGGGGTTTGAAACGCATAATGGAGAGCGACTGTAAGCTCTACCACTCCCAGGTTGCTTGCAAAATGGCCACCGACTCCCGCAAGGGTGTCGATGATAAATTCCCGCAAGTCTTTACAGACTGCGGGGAGGTCGGAAATATTGAGTTTTCTTAGATCTTCTGGTGTTTGGATCTGATCGAGATAAGGGTATAAAGACATTCTTTTTTCATGAGGCTGCCCTTTGGAGTGGTCGCTTCATTTTTTCCATATCTTCTGGGCTTGTGATTCCAAGCAATTCGTAAATCCGAACAGGTTGGGTTTTTCCCTTTACCCGCACCAAATCCAGTTCCCGAGCAACTACCCTGTCTTTTACCTTTTCATATGTGTATTCGGAGATGATCACATTGGTTCCGTACATCTTATTGGAACCTTCCAAACGCGAACCTAAATTGATCGTGTCTCCCATACAAGTGTATTCCATCCTGTGGGAAGATCCCATGTTTCCTACTACGGCTGGGCCTGAATTCAATCCGATTCCGATATCGATCACAGGTACATTTCGTTCCGCCCAAATTTTTTGGAGAACTTTCAAATGTTCTAATTGAGCGAGAGCTGCCACACAAGCATAATACGCATGGTCTTCCAAAGGAACGGGCGCTCCCCAAAAAGCCATAATCGCGTCTCCCATATACTTATCAATCGTGCCCTTATATTCGATAATCAAGTCCGTCATCGCAGACAGATATTCGTTGAGTAGCTTCACCAAGTCTTCCGGACCAAGTGCTTCCGAGATCGTTGTGAATCCGCGCACGTCGGAGAAAAAGATGGTAATCTCCCTCTTTGAACCACCTAATGCGAGATTGTCGGGGTGTTTCAACAATTCGTCCACAACGTCTTTGGATACGAATTTAGAGAAAGTCTGGCGGATGTATTTTACGTTTTCTTCTTCCGTTAAAATCCTAAATCCGATGATCGCGATAAATACTACGATTTGTTCGATCGTTACCGATGGTAAAACAGTAATTAGGTTGAATTCTTGAAAAATGTATAAAGCAATCAAACCGTACAAAAGCAACTGTGTGATCATAATGGCAAATCCCCAATGGGTTTTGACTCGAGGTTGCAAAAATCCGATCATCAAGCCCAAGCCGATGTAGATAAGAAAGATCGCCCAGTTGGGAACAGACGCCATAAAATCCTGATTGAGGATGGTATTGATGGTATGAGCGTGGTGTTCGATCCCCGACATATCTCCGAAAGGAGAAAGATGCGTATCTTTCGAAGCTCCACGACCGGTTGCATAATACATAGCGACCAAAAAGATCTGATTGTCGATCTGGTTGGAGGCAAGCAAATCGGAATCCCAATCGTTCGTGACTTCGAAAATTTCGTTTTGTTTGAAAGAGTAACGGCCTCCGACAAAATTGATTTCCATTTGGCCTTCGTAATCAATAGGAATCACGATCTCTCTCTTTTCATTCGGAGAAGCCATGATATCATGCTCTTCCATCTTGAGAGTTTTACGATTGAATTCTTTTACGATTTTTTTGGGAATATTGGAAAGTTTTACGTACTTACCCATATTGACTTCCACATCCCGTCTCACATCGATCCCCAGATATTGGCACACAATGAGTAAATCAATGGAAGGAAAATATTCCGTTTCCCTATCTTTTCCCGAGTTACGGACTTTTGCCACGAGAGGCATTTTGCGGTTGAGCCCGGACTCATCCTTTTTTACGTTCGCAAAACCAAGACCAGACGATAACTCTCCAATCGGCTCGATCGGAGGTTGAGGAAATTTTACCCAAGAGATAAAATCCTCTTCGTCTGTTACATTTTCGAATTTAAACCTTCTGAGTACATCGATTCTCTTTTCCAAATTGAGAACGGCTTCCTTGGACTCGGAACTAGTTTCCATAGGGTAGTCAAAGAGTACGTTCCTGTTTTTTTTAAGAGCTTCCACCATCTCTTCCGTCTGACCGGGCTTATAGTCGACGAAGAAAATATCGAACATCAGAATGTTGTTCGTGTCTTTGAAAGTTTCAATGATATTTGAATAGTATTTCCAAGGGAGAGGCCAAGTACCTTGCAATCTCTCCAAAGATTCGGTTGTAATACCGATGATATTGATGTCCTTACGCGCCTTGGCAGGTGGCTGGTAGGCGATATACTCGATCCTTCCCGTGTCGCCTTCTTTTTCCGACTTGGTAGTTGAGCCGCGTAAAAATTGAAAACGGGTAGAGATGGAATCTTCCTCCAAATCCTTCAAAGGTTGGAACGTATTGACTAATGTGTACATAAACATGGCAATCACATAAGACAACCATAATGCACCTGACTTTTGTTTGTCGGAAGAAACCTTGTCGATGGTTTTATAAACGAAATAGGAACTGGCAAGAAGTATCGCCATTCCCCCCAAGAGGAAACTGTATTCGTATTCCCAACCAGCAAGGATAACAGACGTTATCACTCCACCGGAACCGATCACAGCAAAAAATAAGATGATATAATCTAATATCGAGAGTGATTTAGATTCTTTGTTGGACATAGAGCCTCTTTTCCTAAAGGGAGAATTTCCTTGCCATCCTCCAATAAAAATTGATAAGACTCAAATGTTTTTGATGCTATTCTCGGAAAAAATTTGCTTTTTCCTAAGTTGCAAATATGAAATACCCTTCTAAACCCGATTCCGTGTCCGGGTAAAGCCTTCCAAAGGCAAGAAAGAGCATTCTTTCATTTCCCCGTCACGGCTTTTGAATCAAGGCCGGGAATTCCGTTGAAAAATCGATTACATCCGGTTCGTATAAATGGGGCATAAATCCGCTTTCAGGACTTCTATAAAAAGCTCCTTGTTCTTTTTCGTCCCACCAGTCGGAAATCCTTCGTATTTATTCATAAACGCTCGGGTGTTGATCAGATTTAATTGATGATCATAAATATAAAACTTGGGATCCGCCTCTTGTACCTGCCAGAAAGGAAAAGTGCCAGAGTCAGCAACTTTTGTAATTTCATCGAAGCCTGTTCTTTTTACCTCGTTTAAGTCGTTCATCACGAATTCCTTTACCCTTTCCGAAGGAACAGATGTATCGATTCCATTTGCCGGGAAGGATTCAACGGGTTTTCAGATTTTTGAGGATGACTTGACCCGATTATTATATTCTAACACGGCTGTCGTTGTTGTTCTATTGCCGAAGGAATATGTGGAATACCGATAAGGATAAAATCCGATGAGTGCAACTTTCAAAGCTTTATCTGCAGAAAGAGTTTGTATCGATTGGAGTTTCGGCTGACATATAAAATGAATGTTGCAATTAGAAGGGAAAAAATACAGAGGAAGAATTTTTATTTGATTCATAATGATTTTCATTTTCAAAGTAAACTAACAACTAGAATATGAAGGCCGACTGCCCGCAATAAGAAAACGATTTCACCGAATATCGCCCGTTTGATGTAATGATGTTGAAAAAATTTTCCACGAAGGACAAGCGAAATTACCTACATCCGCATTTACGCCCGGTTGAAGATTCCGATACCAAAAATCAAAATTTTGAAAATAACCCCGGATAAAGTACATTGACATAATATGTCTCCTTAGGTTTACTTGGATTCATTCCGGGAGGAATTGGGGTGTGAATCCCCTGCTGACGGCGCAACCGTGATTTCAGACTGATCGTATCAGTCAGGATAAGTCGGATCTTCCCATGAAAGCATCGCCCGTTTACCGAGCTTTCGTACCGAAAATTTTCTTTTCAGGGCCCCGGACACTATAACCGGAGATCGCCTTGGAAGACCTGACTCATCGCAAATTATATCAATCCGCGACCCGACACAAAGAGGGCTCGCCAAAACACGAAATCAAGTTTTGCCCCAGATGCCTGATAAAATTCGAATGTAAAGTAGGCTCGATCGCCCTTTGCCAATGCTCCGGATTTTCTCTTTCTACGGAAGAGAAAGATTTCATTTCATCGCAATTCGACGACTGTCTTTGTCGTGAATGCATAAATCTCACTATATCAGAATATAATACTATTAAAATATATAAAAGCATTACTTGGAGTTTCTAAATGTTGAAGGATGAAGAAATATTACTTAGGGAAAACAAAGACAGATTTGTCATTTTTCCGATCAAGTTTCCCCGTATTTGGGAAATGTATAAAAAACAAAAGGCTTGTTTTTGGACTGCGGAAGAAATCGATTTGAGCGGTGACTTGGAAGGCTGGAAAAACCTGGACTCCAAAGAACGTCATTTTTTATCCCATGTTTTAGCTTTTTTTGCTGCAAGTGACGGAATCGTAAATGAAAACCTGGCGGTTAATTTTATGAATGAAGTGCAAATTCCGGAAGCGCGTTGTTTTTACGGATTTCAGATCATGATGGAGAACATCCATTCGGAAACTTATTCCTTGTTAATCGATACTTATATCCAGGACGGAAAAGAAAAGACAAGACTGCTCCATGCTTTGGAGACAATACCGGCGGTTCGTAAAAAAGCGGACTGGGCATTTCGTTGGATTCAGTCGGACAACTTCGCAGAACGACTGCTTGCTTTTGCTGCAGTGGAAGGAATTTTTTTCAGCGGTAGTTTCTGTTCCATCTTTTGGATGAAAAAACGGGGCTTGCTTCCCGGTCTTAGCTTCAGCAATGAACTTATTAGTCGGGACGAAGGACTTCATTGTCAATTTGCCTGCCTTCTTTACCAAATGATTCAAAATAAACCGAACTCGGAAAGAGTATATGAAATCTTCGGAGATGCGGTTGCCATCGAAAAGGAGTTCATCACCGAATCGCTTCCAGTAGATCTCATCGGTATGAATGCAAAACTGATGCAACAATACATAGAATTTGTCGCCGATCGTTGGTTACTCGAACTAGGATACGATAAACTGTTCTATTCGACAAACCCCTTTGACTTTATGGAACTGATCTCGTTGGAAGGAAAAACAAATTTCTTTGAAAAGCGAGTAGGAGATTACCAAAAAGCGGGTGTTTTAACTGCAAAGGAATCCAATGCATTTTCTTTGGATGAAGATTTTTGATCGTTCGAATTCATTTTGGCAATATATAAATCAGAGGAAATAGATGTTTGTAATCAAAAGAAATAATAAAAAAGAAAGTGTTAAATTCGATAAAGTAACTGCACGTATAGAAAAATTATCCTACGGACTTAGTCCTCTTGTGAGTCCGGTCAATGTGGCCAAACGGGTAATAGAAGGGATCTATGACGGAGTCACGACGACGGAGCTGGACAATCTGGCTGCGGAAACGGCAGCTTCTTTCACCACCAAACATCCTGACTACGCACTGCTTGCCAGTAGAATTGCGGTCAGCAATCTTCATAAAAATACGGAAAAATCCTTTTACCAAACCATGAAAGCACTCTTCCAATACATAGATCCTAAAACGGGAAAACGAATGCCCTTACTTGCGGATGATGTTTGGGAGGTGATCGAAAAAAATGCGGAACTGCTAGATAGCACGATCATTTACGATAGGGATTTCGGATTTGATTATTTCGGATTCAAAACTTTAGAGAAATCCTATCTGCTTCGTTTGGACGGCAAAATCGTAGAACGACCCCAACATATGTACATGAGAGTCGCCGTAGGAATACATAAAGGCGATTTGGAAAATGTAATCAAAACATACAACCTAATGAGTGAAAGATGGTTCACTCATGCGACACCTACCCTATTCAATGCAGGAACTCCCAAACCGCAGATGAGCAGTTGTTTTCTCTTGACTATGAAAGACGATAGCATCGACGGGATCTACGATACATTGAAACAAACCGCAAAAATTTCCCAGAGCGCGGGAGGGATTGGACTTGCCATTCATAATATACGTGCCACGGGGTCCTATATCGGAGGAACGAACGGGACAAGCAACGGAATCATTCCCATGTTACGAGTGTTTAATGATACAGCCCGCTATGTGGATCAGGGAGGAGGAAAGAGAAAAGGTGCTTTTGCGGTTTATTTGGAACCATGGCATGCTGATATTTACCCTTTCCTCGACTTAAAAAAAAATCACGGTAAGGAAGAGATGCGGGCTCGGGATCTGTTTTACGCATTATGGATTTCCGATTTGTTTATGAAAAGGGTGGAAGCCGATGCGGAATGGAGTTTGTTTTGTCCGAATGAAGCACCGGGCTTAAGTGAAACCTGGGGAAAAGAATTTGAAGAACTATATGAAAGATATGAAAAGGAAGGCCGTGCCAGAACAAAAGTGAAGGCGCAAGATCTTTGGTTTACCATTTTGGAAGCACAAATCGAATCCGGCACACCTTATCTTCTTTATAAAGATGCTGCGAACGGAAAGAGCAACCAACAAAATCTGGGCACAATCAAATCCAGCAATCTATGTACCGAGATTATGGAATACACAAGTCCCGAGGAAGTCGCAGTATGCAATCTTGCTTCTCTCGCCTTACCGAAGTACGTCGTAAATGGTAAATTCGATCATACCAAACTTTACGAGATCACATACCAGGTAACAAAAAACCTGAACAAAATCATAGACGGAAATTATTACCCGATTGAAGAAGCAAAAACTTCCAATCTACGCCATCGTCCTGTCGGGATCGGAGTGCAAGGACTCGCAGACGTATTTATTTTACTCAGATTGCCTTTTGAAAGTGAAAAAGCCAAAGAACTCAATCGTGATATCTTTGAGACCATTTATTTTGCGGCAATGACCGCAAGCAAAGATTTGGCTGCGGAAGAAGGCGCTTATGAAACCTTTTCAGGTTCTCCGTTATCCGAAGGTAAGTTCCAATTCGATCTTTGGGATGCAAAACCGTCGGAACGTTGGGATTGGGAAAGTTTACGTAAAGAAGTGGTCAAACACGGAGCACGCAATTCACTTCTTGTTGCGCCTATGCCAACGGCATCTACTTCGCAAATACTAGGCAACAACGAATGTTTCGAACCTTATACCTCCAACATTTATTCCAGACGGGTGTTAAGCGGAGAGTTCATCATTGTCAACAAACACTTATTAAAAGATCTCGCGGAACTGGGGCTCTGGTCGAACGAAATGAAGAATAAAATAATCTCCGCCAACGGCTCAATCCAGAATATTCCTGAAATCCCGAAAGAAATTCAAGAACTTTATAAAACAGTTTGGGAGATCAAACAAAGAAGTATCATCGATATGGCTGCGGATAGAGGAGCCTTTATCTGTCAGTCTCAGTCATTGAATCTTTTTGTCGAAAATGCAACTCCATCCAAACTTACATCCATGCATTTTTATTCCTGGAAAAAAGGTTTAAAAACCGGAATGTATTATTTAAGAACCAAAGCGGCAGCGCAAGCCATTCAATTTACCGTGGAAGCAGACAAAGGAGAAGAGCTTTTATCAAGACTCATACCTGTTGCAAAACAATCTCCCAAACAAGAAAACAATACGGATGATATCAATCCTGAATTTGTAGGAGAAACATGTACAATGGAAGAAGGTTGTATCGTCTGCGGCAGTTAGATTATCGGTAAATCATAATATTCCTTTTGTTGGTTGAATTGCCAATAAAAGGAACTGACAGATCATGAAATATGAAACAAGTTATTTCAAAAAACCGAAATATTTGCCCGGGTGTTAGCGATGGATTTAGACCCAACTTCTTCTCAGAAAGTTAAGTTCAGAATATTGTGATATTCTATTCATAAAATAATTTTTTAATTCTTTTTCATTCAGACAATTCGATAAAATCAAATGGCTGTAAGTCCACGGAAATAGGCGTCGGAGACAGCAGATTGCTATTATTCTTCGTATCATACATACTGACACCGGGTCTTTCAAATTCCTTGTTACCTACATAAAGAATCCCATCCCTTGCAATCAAAAGAGAAGATAAGCTGGCATCCGTAGACGTCGGAATGGAAAGGAGAGTATTTAATTTCTGACCGGTGGAGGGATTAAAAACCTGTAAGGTTTTATTGAAGGAAGCATCCAATACACTCGCATAACCAATATTATCATCTGCAACTTGAACGGCAAGTATGTCTCCTCCCGCCGTTTTTTCATCATACAATACTCTGGATAGAAAAGTCTTAGAGGACAGACGAAAAGCAGTCACTCCCCCATCCATAGCACTCAGGAAACCCAAACGATTGGCAGTCGCAAAGACCAAATGATCTTCTCCGAATATTTTGACAAACTGGGGTTTTCCCAACGGATTGGGCACGGGAAATTCAAAAGTTCCTACCACCTGATTTGACGTCATATCGATTTCCACAAGAAGCGAACTTCCATAAGGTGGATAATAACCGCTAGGATCATTCCGGTCCAATCTTTGCAGACATACATAAAGGCTATTGCCCACACTGATCATTCCTGCCATCTCAGGCAACCCGTCAGGATTAGGACTTTGTTCCGAATAAGATCCCAGATCAATGTTACCTATGACCGATCCGGTTTCCGAATGAAAGATTCTTAAAAATCGGGATCCGTACAAACTGACGAATGCTTTGGACTGACCGACTGATAGACTGATATCCTGAGGATTCGTCGCTTCGCCTACGGACCATTCGCTGATCGTTTGATAACTTAAATTCGGGTCCAATACCTGAATGCTATCTTTCCCCAGACGATTGACCACATATACTTTGCCGTTTTGAAAACGAGCGACCGCGTCCGAATGAATCGGAGTGAGTCCGGGATACGAAGATTTCAACTCGGGGCTCAATACCTTAAACCGGCCCCCTCCCCCGAAATCCGTCGTCACAATACCTATATTAGTCGGTATATTGGAAACTAAGAATAAAGTCCATATAGGAGGTCTTTTCAAGTCGGAACAGAATAGAAAATTTCCGAGTAAGATAAAATAAAATCCGGAAAGAATATTCTTTTTCATCAGAATCTACCACTCAAAGTGACATGCCAATTCCTTCCGGGAAGAGGATAGCCGACGATATCCTCCACTCTTTTGTCTCCTAGATTTCTGAAATCGAAACTTAGGAGGAGCTCCTGGATGCCGGAATTCTTTTTCTGATCTTGTGTTCCATCCGAAATGGCATCGGCTTCTTTCTGATAAAGGACTTGAGTATAGTAGAAATTCCAAATTTGTCTCGATGGCTGGTAATTCACATACTCATTGGTTCTATCTTTGAATACCGCACCGACATACACTCCCTCCACACCTAACTCCCATTTATCTGTTTTATAGGCAACAGTGGTTGCAAGTTCATGAAGAGGACGAAGAGGAAGGGTTCTTCCATTGAGATACAATGCCTGAGAAGTATTGATCGCTTTTTGATATGTATAGTCAAATACCAATTTCCAACGTTTGTATTCCGTTTTTTGAGAGACTTCCACACCGTCGATCTTTGCCGAATCAACATTTTCCGGCCGTAAAGTGAATTGAGAATTCGGTAAAAATAGAATCATATCCTGGATCCGTCTTCTAAAATAAGAAACACTGGTTTGCGATTTCAAGTCCTTCTGCGAATAACGGAGTACAGCGCCTCCGTCTATATTATGACTTTTTTCAGGCTTCAATTTTTCATTGGGAAGTATCGTTCCCACTTCACCGAATAATTCCAAAAAACTGGGAATACGATTTTGTTTGGCAATATTTCCCTTTATATCAAATCCCCAATTTGCATTATCGACGATCTTAATCAATAATCCCGCTTTCGGATTTGTAAACGCGGTTTTTTTATCTCCCGAAGCAAAGGGATTTTCTCTCCTGTACCAAGGTTCGTCCGATTGAAATCGATCCAGATAATTTTCCCAAGCGATTCCGGGCGTAAGAATCAACTTGTCCTTAAATAACCTGATTTCGTCTTCGATTCGTAAGGTGGTGTAATTACGAAATTTTTCCGGCTCATATTTCAAATCGATATTAGTGACGGTGCTTCTGGATCTTTCGAAAGATTCTTTTTCTATCCCTGCGTGAATTCTAAGAATTTGAAAATAGTCCAATAGATAAAAAGTAGGTATGATATGACCGCCAAACTGGCGCATATTGGTAGTGGAGTTGGGAGTTCCGCTGGAAAATTCCGATTTAGGATCATATAAATTGTCGTCCGAAAAAGATCCGAATACCCTTGTTTCCAATTGCAAAATTCCCCCGAACAAACCTTTCGTATTGGTTGTGAGAGAAGAAGTATTGCGTAAGTATTTTCTATGCACTTGTCTCGTTTGGTTGGAAGCAGCACCAGGGATTCCGTGCATTCTGTAATTCAAGTCGTTCCAAAATTTGATTTTTGTTTTTCCAATTTCTCCGTCCAGACCGACCATACCGGAAGAACGTTCGTACTGCGCGTTTTTTCTCCGATCAATCGTATCGTCCAACGGGTTGACAAGTATGGTTCCATGAGGATTCAAATAGGGAAAGTTTTGATCCGACTTTTCTCCCAGAAAAAACAGGCTGGTTCCAATGCCTCCGTAAGTCGCTGAATGGGCAATTGACGACTTACCTGTGTTATAGCTTCCTCCTCCGAGATTGATTCTGGTTTTAGGAGGACCACCCGGAGCTCGGGTTACCAGATTCACACTTCCTCCGATCACAGAGCCAGTGAAACCTACGGGCGCGCCGCTTCTGTAAACTTCCACAGATTGAAGATTTTCGAAAGGTAAGTCCGCTAAATTAACCTCCCCTCCTTGGGTGTTATTGAAAGGAACTCCGTCTATATAAATTCTGGATTGATTCGGGTTCGTGCCCCTGAGAGAAAGTGTGGAATAAGACCCGAGCCCTCCATACCTTCTGATTCTTACACCTGCCTCTCTTTCCAACACATCGGGAAGGCTCGTGTAACGGGATTTATATTGGTCAAGGTCGATTGAGGTTTGAAACCCTGTAGGGTTTTTTCTGAAATTTTCGGGAGTATCTTTACTTTCCGTTTTTCCGACGACTTCAATCGGCTTATCTTCTTTTTTTTCAGGCGTAGTTTGCGAAAGAATGTCCGAAGAGACAAAAAATAAGAATAGTATCGGGAAAATATATAAAACACATCCATATAATCGCTGTAATGTTATATAACCCGTCTTCTCTTTTTTTAAAAACAAAACTCTCTCCCGACGTTAGGGAGAAACATCAGGAAAAACCGCCTTTTCTCGTTCATAAGGCAAATCGAATTTCCTGTCTGGTGCTAACTCCCGAAAACCTGACAACTAAGAACTGTTTGTGGGTAGGTATTCTGGCTAGCACCAATGTAAAACGCCTTCCCGTCATGGACAGTGGCAATATGTCTTACACTTATAAAGGTGATTACAGCTGCGGGTACAGCTCCGGTTTTTCATCGGATTCCCTTTCCCAAAAGTTCTATACCCAGAATTTAGAAACTTATCTGGGAGGCAATCATTAGTTCGCCGGAAGGATGAGTGTATGAATCGAATCCCGAACTACTTCTGTCTGTTTGCAATCAAAACGGATTCAATTGAAGTTTTCATTTTAGGGAAAAATTTCACAAACTCGAACAAAGGATTTAACCAACCGCAAGTGATGCAATAGTAAGAAGAAAAAGGAGGAGTATGATGCAAAGAATGCATGGTTTTGGGTAGGATCATACCGGAAATCTGTAACACCCGAATCCAACGTGGGGGATTTTCCAGATGAGCCCATTTATGAAATTGATTGGTGAAAACTACGGAAGTCACGGAAAAAAGAAAAGAGAAAGAAACCCAAACGGACAAACCATCGGAAACAAAATAATAAATTCCCATAACAGGCAAAACCACCAAACAAGTATTCCCGTTTGTTTCGAAAAAATCATGTTTTGTGATATCGGAAGGATCGGTATGATGCATTCGAAATGGTTGGATAAATGCTGGGCCAAAATATGCGGTTTCCTCGTCTCCGAAGTTATCGCATAAAAAATGAACCATTCCCGATAGAAAATCAGCAAAAATATACCCGGTGCCCAGACTAAGAATCAGATAAGCAGAAGACATCCAAGGCTTTTCCGCCAAGGAAACAACAAACAATGGAAGTGCCTTGTTCACGAGAAAAGCCAAACCGATGAGAAAAAGGAATACGGAACAGATTTCCAATTTTCGATGAAGATTCATAATCTCATAAAAAGAGTTTTGATTTTTTTACTGCAATAAATTTCCTAAAGAGGAAAAACGATTTTTTCAAATCCAAAATCATCTCCATCCCCGAAAGTTTTATCTACTCTAAGGATGGGAGTATGCAACAGAAAAGTTAGCTAAAACTATTACGAATGGAAGAAGTGTAATCCTGCAAAGCTTTGACGCATTGCGCGCGATTTTTTCCGTTTTCCTCGATGATTCTTTGTACGGCGGAACCGATGATGATCCCATCCGCATAATGGGCGATTTGCGAAGCCTGTTCCGGAGTGGAAATTCCAAATCCCGCGCAAATGGGAAGATTCAAAATCCCTTTCAGGAATTTAATTCTTTCTTCCAAATCAACGGAAAATTCCCGTCTTTCTCCTGTTACACCAAAAGAGGTGACGTAATAAATAAATCCCGAAGAAGTTTTTTTCATCATTTGAATCCTGGACTTTACGGTCGCAGGTGTGATCAAATGAATCAAATCCATATCCCTCTTTGCAAGCTCTCGGAAAAGAAATTCGCTCTCTTCCGTATCGAAAGGCAAATCGGGAATCACAAGTCCTTCGATGCCGGATGCTTTCGCTTGATTTAAAAAAGATTCGATTCCACATCGATAGATAGGATTGAAATAAGTCAGATAAACCAAAGGGGTTTCAGGCCGATGTTCGTGGATCGCCTTTGTGACCGAAAATAATTTCTCAAATGAAAAAGGATTTTTAAGTGCACGTGCGTCAGCTCTTTGTATTACAGGGCCGTCTGCAACCGGATCGGAAAAAGGAATCCCCAATTCCAAAATATTGGCTCCGGATTCCAAGATGGCTTTTCCGTATTCGACGGATGCATCGTAATCCGGATCTCCTAAAGTAAAAAAAGGAATATAAACGGACTGAACCGATTTGGTCTCAAAATATGTTTTAATCTTACTCAAACCGTTTCCTCTCCCAAAAGTCGCAGAACTTCAGTTACATCCTTGTCCCCTCTTCCCGAAAGGCAGATTATGATATCCTTTTTCTTTCCCAATTTTTTTGCAACGTCCTTGGCTACATGAAAGGCATGTGCAGTTTCCAAAGCGGGAATGATTCCTTCGGTCCGGCTTATTTCCAAGAAGGAAGCTAACGCTTCTTCGTCGGTGACTTGGCGGTATTCCACCCGATTGGTTTCTGCCAAATGAGCATGTTCCGGACCTACTCCGGGATAATCCAATCCTGCCGATACGGAATGGGCGGGAACGATCTGACCGAAATCATCCTGAATGATAAGAGTTTTTGTTCCGTGCAAAAATCCGGTTTTTCCATAAGTGATCGTCGCAGAATGTTGTCCCGGTTTGGAACCGAGTCCGCCAGCTTCCGCACCGAATATTTTGACTGATTTGTCTTTTAAAAACGGCGCAAACATTCCAATCGCGTTGGAACCGCCGCCTACGCAAGCAACGATCGCATCAGGCAAAGATTTGTTTTCTTTTTTGAATTGTTTGCGCGCTTCCGTTCCAATCACGGTTTGCAAATCACGAACAATCGTCGGAAAAGGATGAGGTCCGATCGCCGAACCTACTATATAATGAGTTGTAGATACATTCAAAGCCCAGTCTCTCATCGCTTCGCTGGTTGCTTCTTTCAAAGTTGCTTCTCCCGACGTGACTGGAAGAATTTTGGCACCTAACATTTGTATTTTTTTTGCGTTCAAGTTTTGTCTTTTGACATCCACTTCGCCCATATAGACGACGGTTTCAAGTCCGAACATGGCGCCTACGGTCGCAGTCGCCAAACCATGTTGACCCGCTCCCGTTTCCGCGATGATTCTCTTTTTTCCCATATAACGCGCGATAAGGGCTTGTCCGATGGCATTATTGATTTTATGTGCGCCTGTGTGATTCAGATCTTCCCGTTTCAACCACACTCTGGCACCACCCCAATGTTTTGTTAGGTGTTCAGCATAAGTCAAAGGGGAAGGTCTTCCTACGTAATTCTTCAAATAGTAGGAAAGCTCCTTTTGGAATTTTTTATTTTTCCGAAGTTTCGAATAAGTCGCCTCCAGTTCTTCCAACGCTTCCGTCAAAATCTCCGGCGAGTAACGACCACCAAATTCTCCGAAATAACCAACTCGATCACGTGCCATAATTTCCAAATGTACAGATTGGTTTTTAAGGGAAACTGCCTTTTGAAATTCAGGATTTTCAGGAGAAGTTGGGCGCCTTATCCGGCTCTCCGCTCCAATCTTTCCCTAACGGGAAAGGATTTCCGCTGTGATCCGGGGCGTGGGGAATTAAATTTCGTTGTTGGGGATGGGATTCATTCCCGTTGGACTGGTTGCATTTTGGAAGATATATGAGAAAAGGATGGCGGCGGACAAGAGGTGAAATAAGATACTAGACCATCCCCGCCCTATCGACATTGGGTGGGGTTTCCACCCGCCACCCAATGGCTCCCGTTTATCACGCCACACTCGCAAACGCGAGCTGATTTCCGGATTTTACCTTTTTTCTTTGGAAAAGTTCGCCTTTTTGCCTGCTTAAGTCAACTTAGCCGCCAATTCCTTCCTTAAGTTTTCCAAAAGGGCCTTCACTTCGGTGACGAAATTCTCTTCCGTAGTGAAATTATGAGTCGTTTCTTCCATCGTCTTCCGATTGAGTATCGTGATTTCATTCTTCTCAAGAAACCCTTTACCAATTGTTAGTCGAACTGGGAATCCAATCAATTCGGAATCTTTGAACTTGAATCCGGGACCAAGATCGCGGTCGTCCCACAGCACTTCCACCCCGCTTGCTTTCAATGCGGAATAGATCTTTTCGATTTTGGAGATGTCTTCGGGATTTTTCGCAATACTCACCAAACATACTTCGAAAGGTGCGATTGAGATCGGCCAATAAATTCCTTTATCATCATTGCATTGTTCGATGACGGTCGCCATACAGCGATTAATTCCAATTCCGTAACAACCCATGGTCGTGGTAGTTGCCTTCCCTTTGTCATTCAAAACCGTGATATCGAATGCTTTTGAGTATTTCTGCCCCAGTTTGAAAATATGACCTACCTCGATTCCTTTTTCCGCCTTGAGAGGAGAATTGCAATTCGGACAAGGATCGCCCGGAAGACTCTGAGAAAGATCCAAAACTTGAACTTCATCAGACTTAAAATATTTCGATAAAACAACACCTTTTTTATGTTTGTCGAACTCATTTGCACCCGAAACATAAGCTTCGTTCCAATCCGCCAAACTATCAACAAGCACTAACAAGTCTTTCGACGGAACAAATCCCGGTCCGATAAATCCAGCCACCAAACCTACTTGAGTGAGTTCCGTCTGAGACATTGGTCGCAGTTCATTTGTATTCAAATGATTCTTCAGCTTATTCTCGTTTAACTCCCGTTCTCCTCTTAAAAAAACCAAAACGTATTTTCCGTCACAAGACAAAGCAACTGCTTTCAGACAATTCTCGGGACGAATCGAAAGAAAGTTAGCAACATCCGTAATGGACTTCTGTCCGGGAGTTTCAACAACCGCTTCCTCTTCTTTTTTAGGATTCGGATTTTTTACAACTACTACAGGTGTTTTTTCTATATTACCCGAATAACCGCAAGAATCGCAAAGAGTGAGAGTTTCTTCTCCTATGGGAGACACTACCATAAATTCTTCCGAAGCGGAACCACCCATATTTCCTGAGTCAGCTTGCACAGGGATCGTAGTCAATCCCAACCTAGCAAAGATTCTGCGGTAAGTCGTCCGCATCTTTTGGTAAGTTCGATCCAGAGAATCGTCATCCAAATGAAAGGAATAAGCATCCTTCATAGTAAACTCGCGCGAACGGATCACTCCGAAACGCGGACGGATTTCATCTCTGAATTTAGTATGAATCTGATATACATTGATCGGCAGATCCTTATAAGAGCGAACCATGGGCTTTACCAAAACACAGAACGATTCTTCATGGGTGGGTCCAAGACAACTCTCGCTGTCGTGACGATCTCTCAAGCGAAACATTTCTTTGCCCATTTTGTCCCAACGTCCCGACTCTTTCCAAATCTCACTCGGTGTCAGAATCGGAAGTTGAAATTCAAGTGCGCTAGCAGCATCCATTTCTTCCCGAACGATACCTTCGATTTTTTTCAAAATCCTCAAGCCCAAAGGCAAATAACTGTAAAGTCCGGAAGAAGATTTACGAACAAGGCCTGCACGTAACATCAATTTGTGGGAAGCGACAACCGCGTCCTGTGGATCGTCTTTGGTGGTGGGAATTAGATAAGAACTAGCCTTCATTTTTTAAGAATATACCTTTATACATATTAAAAGAAACGCATTACATCATTGAACGAAACAAATAGTCCTAGTCCGATGAGAAAGAAAAAACCAACTCTGAAAATCGCTTCAATCGCTTTGCGGGGAAGAGGTCTTCCCGTAATCGCTTCATAAGCATAGAGTACGATGTGTCCTCCGTCAGCCATAGGAATCGGAAGAAGATTCATTACCATAAGCGCCAATGAAATTTTTGCAACAAAGTCCAAGTAAGTTGCCCAACCGTATTCCAAACTGATCCCGGCAAATTGGACAATTCCGATAGGACCAGAAAGATTATCTTTAGGAGAAAGAAATCCCGAGAATAATAGTTTAATCCCCGTTAGGGTCATGGCAACGTAATCATAAACTTTTTTAGAGGACGAAACAAATGCAGTAACGACACCCGTTTCTCTTTCCATTTGCTCCGCTTGAAATTTCATGGAAGGACGAAATCCCAAAAGCCCGATCGGCTTCAGATGGAGCTCGGAAGAATATTTCATATTCCCGACCCAGATATTTTTCCGGACATTTCCTTCTTTTTGAAAATACGAAATCAAATCATTTGCATGAGCGAAACTCCTATCTTCAATTTTCAAATTGGAAAGTCGGTTTTCAATCTCCGGATCATAACTATCCAATCTCAAATAAGGAACATTCAACTCAGGGAAGTTAGGATGTTTCGTATCTATAAATTCGAATACTTCTGCTCCGAGAACAGGAATATTAACAGTAGTTAGTTCCGTTGCCCAGGGAGTGAGAAGAGGATATGTTTTCCGATCCACTAAAACAGGAATGGTTTCATTCTGATGTTTACCAAGTTCCGCTTGCAGATCAGGGATGGTATAAACATCCGCACCGCCTACTTTTAAAATCACATCCCCGTCTTTTAAATATTTCAAGGCGCGCTTGCGAAGACCTTGTTCCCTTTCCGCACGTTCTCTCTTTTTCAAGTATTCTTCCGGGATCTCGTCTTTCTTCTCTTCGATGATTCCTTGAAAGTATTCGGAGGACTTGTCTTCGTTGTCCAATATGCTTGCAAGTGCATGGCCGGCTTGTTCGGCATAAGTAAACGTAGCGACCACCCTTCTTTCTCCGAACGGTTCTACTCCGATGGTAGGTCGTCCTCCCGCAGAATAAAGGTTAGGAACGATTTCCAAATTTCCTTTCTTACCTTCTCTCTCATATTCCAATTGAATGGGATCGCCGGTAGTAAGGCTGATGTTTGCAAAAATATCCTCAAAGTTTTCCGTTTTTTTTCCGTTCACGGAAAGGATGCGGTCTCCTGTACGAAGCCCTGCCAAATAGGCGGGGGAATTGATCTGATTGGAAGCTTCGATAAAAATCCGATTGGAAGCCGGGCTATCTCCCGAAAGATCCAGGATAAACAACAAAAGGAAACCTAACACTAAATTTGCGAACGGTCCGCCGAGTACGGGAATCATACGTTTCAAAGGAGGAGTTCCTAGAAGTTCTCCCGGACGACCACGTAGTTTTTTAGCGTAATCGTCTCCACGAAAAAGCACATAACCTCCGATAGGGATTGCCGTGATTTGATAAATGGTTTTACCGATTCTTTTTTTCCAAATTCCTTTTCCGTAACCGAGAGAAAAGATACGGGCTTCCACTCCGACGAGCTTGCCGCAAAGAAGATGTCCCAACTCATGAATAAAGATGGAAACAGCTAACATCAATACTGCGCCTAAAATTAGAATGATCATGCATGTACTCCTTTTAGGTACTTTTTGTTTACAAACGATCTGGCTTCCTGATCCTTTTCGTAAAATCCATCCCAGTCTTCGGGATATGTAATCACCAGTTCATTTAAAGTTTCTTCGATAATACGGGGAATCTGAACGAAAGGAATCTTTTCCTCCAAGAACAGGGAAACCGCGGCTTCATTCGCAGCATTAAAAATAGCCGGAGCCGCGCCACCCGTTCTACCTGCTTGAAACGCAATCGCCAATGCGGGATAACGATTCGGATCGGGACTTCTAAAACTCAGATTTTTCCAGGAATGAGGTTTTCTATCGGTTAAAAGTTTAGGTGTCTTGTGTGGATAGAATAACGCGTGTGCTACGGGATAAATCATATCAGGATGACTGGTGTATTGCAAACAGGCTCCGTCCGTAGTTTCTATGATTCCATGAGTCAAAGATTCAGGATGGATCACCACTTCAATCTGATCGTAGGAAAACCCGAAAAGAAAATGTGCTTCAATCACTTCCAAACCTTTATTCACAAGACCTGCGGAATCTACAGTGATCTTCGGACCCATAGACCAGGTAGGATGGTTTAATGCCTGCTTGATGGAAACATTCGGTAACTCTTCGATTGGCAGATCACGAAACGATCCGCCGGAAGCGGTAAGAGTGATGGCACGGATATTATTCCGTTCTTCTTTTTCCAACAACTGAAACAGTGCATTGTGTTCGGAATCTACTGGCACCATACTTACGCCATATTCTTTCACCAAACGATTGATATAGGGTCCGAAAGTGACCAAGGTTTCTTTATTCGCAATTGCGATTTTTTTCTTTGCTTTAATGGCAGTGATCGTAGGCAAAGCACCTGCGGCTCCTACGATGGCAGTAACCACGGTATCGACTGCAGCAAGGGAAACAATCTCGTCAAGGCCAGCAGAACCGTAAACAATATATGTTCCGTTTTTTTTGTCCCCCCAAACTCCGGTTTGTTTTTCATCCGTGATGCAAACAAAATCGGGATGAAACTCATCCATCAATTCCAAAGCGAGTTTGGTATTGCTATGAACACTAAAGGATACAAGTCGAAAACTCTCAGGGAAATTCTTAAGAACTTTTAGAGTCGATGCTCCAACCGAACCGGAAATCCCAAGAACAGAAATACCAATCATTGGTAATTAGACTGATCTCAAACAGGGAATCCCAAGATTCCTTTGAATTGAAAATAATAATAAACTGCCGGGACAGTGAAGAGAAGCGCATCCGCTAAATCCAAAAGCCCGCCGTGTCCGGGAATCAACGCCGACGAGTCTTTGATCTTGGCGTCCCGTTTCATCGCAGACTCCGCAAGATCCCCCATCACGGATAGAATGGAAACAAAGAACGCAAGTAGAATCGACTCCAGTGTGGTCACAGGAAGTTTGACTCCGGAAAAATGTTCCCAAAGAAAATTCAAGAGTAATACGCTCAAAACAGCGGTTATATTCCCAACAACATAACCTTCCCAGGTTTTTTTCGGAGAAATCTTCAAACCTGCCGAGTGTTTTCCAAACCAACGTCCGCCGAAATAAGCACCCGCATCGCTGATAAAAGTAATTGTGGAAACAAGAAAGATGTAATACGCTCCGAAAGGAAACGCGAGCAAAAGTAAAAAATGACCGATCGGCAAAGCAAGATAAACCGCACCGAAGATAGTAGCACTTGCGGAAAAAAGTGCGCCATCTAACGGACGTTTAAAAATCTGCAAGACCCAAACCGTGATGGACAATGCTATGATAAGAAAAGGAACAGGATGAAAACTTTCTCTTAAATGTTTGGAGATCTCGACCGTCCAAGCCGGTGGACTGACGTTATACTGAAGGCCCAAAAATTGAAAATAATACACAAGTACAATCAGTAGGGAAAAGAAAAGTCCTGTTCCGAAAAAAGGTTTCGAATCTTCTCTGGTGCAGAATGCGTATAACTCGCGTAATCCGAAAAACACAACAGCGCTTCCAAAAAGCAAAAACTCCAAATAATACCAGCCGGAATGGAAAATCATAGTAACGTAAGCTGCAACGAGACCCGCTGCCGAAAGAATTCTCAATGTAGTTTCACTCATGAAAGACCACCAAATTTGCGTTTTCTAGATTCAAAAAAATGTAGGGCTTCTTCCAAAGATTCCCGGCCGAAATCAGGCCATAACGTATTTGTGAAGAAAAACTCAGCATAGGCGATTTGCCATAAAAGAAAATTGGAAATCCTTTGTTCTCCTGCTGTCCTGATCAATAAGTCTACCGGAGGAAGGGGGTATGTATACAAATATTTTTCAAATTCCTTAGGAGAAACAGGCTTCTCTAAAGAGATTTTTTTATGAATGCGTTCTTTTTGTAATCTTTGAAAGGAACTGAGAATCTCTTCGTGTCCGCCGTAGTTCAGACAAAAATTGGCGGTTAGACTTTTGTTTTTTTTTGTCGCTTCAACAGCGGTATTGATCTTTTGTTTTACCTTGGTGGAAAGTTTATTTAAATTCCCCGAGTGTTGGATACGGATTCCTTTTTTCTGGATATCCTCCAAACGGTTGTCTATAAACTCGATCAACAAATTGAAGATTGCGTTGACTTCGGTGATCGGTCTTTTCCAATTTTCCGTGGAAAAAGCATACAAAGATACTGCTTTGATTTTATGTTCCAAGGCAACATCTAACAGACGATCAATGGCTTTAGCGCCTTCCCTATGACCTTCCGTTCTTTTTTTGCCTTGTTTTTCGGCCCAACGGCCATTGCCGTCCATAATGACACCAATATGTGCGGGAATGGTTTTAAATTTCATTACGAAAACTAACTTCTGTTTATTTAAACAGTCGTGATTTCTTTCTCTTTCTCTTTTTCCAGGTCTGCAATCTTTGCAATGTACGAGTCCGTAATCTTTTGGATTTTGTCCGTATGACCTTTCAATTCATCTTGAGAAAGTTCTGTTTTCTTTTTTAAATCATCGTTTGCATCACGGCGTAGATTGCGAATGGCAACTTTTTTTTCTTCCGTTTTTTGTTTCAGAACTTTGACTAGTTCTTTTCGTCTTTCACCTGTTAGTTCAGGGATATTGATGCGAATTCCTATCCCGTCGTTGTTGGGAGTTAGACCCAAACCGGAAGAAAGAATCGCTTTTTCAATGTCCTTGAGAACGGATTTTTCGAAAGGAGTTATGACAATCATTCTAGGCTCGGGAACGGAGATCTTTCCGAGCTGGTTGAGAGGAGTGGAAGTTCCGTAATAATCCACTCTCACGTCTTCCACCATCAAAGGGTTTGCTTTGCCGGTACGAATGGCTACAAAGTCTTTTTTAAGGGCGTCGATGGTTTTGTCCATCTTGGCCTGCATTGATTTAATGATTTCATCTACCATCTTCGATCACTTCCTCTGAATTGGAAATTAGAGTACCGATTGTTTCTCCGTCAATCAACCGTTTTAAATTGCCCGGTTTAAAGATATCGAATACAATGATCGGCATATTATTATCCATACATAAACTAAGAGCGGTCGAATCCATTACCTTTAATCTATGTTTGATGGATTCCATAAAAGATACCTGAAGGTATCTATTTGCAGTAGGATCTTTCTTAGGATCAGCCGTATAAACTCCGTCCACTTTGGTGGCTTTGAGAATGACTTCGCAACCTACTTCCACCGCACGGAGAGAAGCTGTCGTATCCGTTGTAAAATAAGGATTTCCTGTTCCACCTGCAAAAATGATGACTCTGTTTTTTTCCAAATGACGAACGGCACGTCTGCGGATATAAGGCTCCGCAACGGACTTCATTTCTATTGCAGAAAGAACTCTCGTAAACATACCTTGCTTTTCACATGCGTCTTGTAAGGCGAGGGCATTCATAATCGTTCCGAGCATTCCCATATAGTCCGCTGTGGCACGTTCCATTCCTGATTTCGCAAGAGTTTCTCCGCGAATCATGTTTCCGCCGCCCACGACCAGGGCAATCTGAACACCGGTGTTATGAATTTCTTTGATTTGTCCCGCTAGGGAAAAAGTTTTGTTGGTATCAATACCAAGCTCACCCTCCCCGGCAAGTGCTTCACCGGAGAGTTTGATCAGAATCCTTTTGTATTTGGCAGGATTACTGACCACCTACTTGAAACCTCGCAAAACGGCGAATCGTTATGTTCTCACCAAATTTGGCGATTGCTTCTTGAACTAGCTCGTGAATCGTTTTTGTATTATCACGGATCGAAGCTTGGTGAACAAGACAAATCTCCGAGTAGTATTTTTTCATCTTACCCGGAAGGATTTTTTCTATCTGTTCCGCTTTTTTCCCTTCTTTTTCGAGAAGTGCTTTTTGGATGCTTAATTCGTTCTCCATTTCTTCTTTCGGGATGGACTCTTCATTTACATAAAGAGGATTCATCGCGGTGATTTGAAGAGCGATTTCTTTTCCCAGAGCTTCGAAATCAGAGTTGTTTGCAACAAAGTCGGTTTCGCAATTGAGCTCCAGTATAACACCTGTTTTGCCTGTTCCGTGGATATAGGAAATGATCTTTCCTTCTCCGGTGTCACGACCCGCACGTTTAGCTGCTTTTGCCAGACCTTTTTCACGTAAATATGTTACCGCTTTTTCGATGTCCGCATTGGTCTCTTCGAGAGCTTTTTTGCAATCCATCATCCCCGCACCGGTTCTTTCGCGGAGTTCTTTGATTTGTTCAGAACTAACAGCCATTACTCTTTTCCTTCTTCTTTGATGACTTCGATTGCTGCCGCTTTCACCGCTTCCGGATCTACAGGCACATCTTTGTTAGGTGCTTCGTCGTCCATAATGAACTTACCGGACTCATCGTATTCACCTTGGTATTCAAGAGCGAGTTGATCCGCATCCATATCTTCGGAGAAATTGGTTTGAATCACTTCACCACCTGTTCCTTCGAGCACTGCATTTGCCATAGTATCGAGGAAAAGGGAAATCGCGCGAATCGCATCATCATTACCGGGAATAGGATAATCGATCGGTTCAGGATCGCAGTTTGTATCGATCACAGCGAAAACTTTAAGACCGAGTTTTTTTGCTTCTTTTACCGCAATTTCTTCTTTTTTAGGATCAATTACAAAAAGGATCTCGGGAACTACTGCCATATCCTTGATCCCGCCCAATGTTTGGCGGAGCTTTTCCAATTCTCTTTTGAGAGAGAGTGCTTCTTTTTTAGTACGGGCTTCTTGTTCGAAAGAGTTGTTCTCTTCCATTTGCTCTAATCTTTTCAAACGAGCGATTGATTTTTTAACCGTGTTCCAGTTGGTAAGTAGTCCACCTAACCAACGGTTAGACACATAATACATATTACATGCAACTGCCGCTCTTTCGATGGCGCCGCGAGCTTGTTTTTTGGTTCCTACGAAAAGAACTTTTTTGCCCTGACCGGTTAACTTTTTCAAAGCATCGTATGCTTCTTTTGTTTTTTGAACGGTTTTTTGAAGGTCGATGATATGGATTCCGTTACGAGCCGTATAAACATAAGGACTCATTTTTGGATTCCAACGACGTGTTTGGTGACCGAAGTGTACGCCTGCCTCAAGCAAGCTCTTCATGGAAATTACGGACATATGTTACCCCTTTTTTAGTGCGAGATAACCAGATGCTACAAGACCAATTAGACTTGCAGGGGTTAGCTGGATCTCGACTTTAACTATGTAAAGTTCAAAGTTAACCGGACTTTCGAACAAAAACTTAGAAAGAAAAACCGTGCCGAGAAGTCGGTCAATGACCACTCCTGCCACAGCTCCCGCCATTAGTCCCAAAAAAAGGACCAAAAGTAGGTTTCCCGCTTGCGCTTTGTTCATAAACTGGGCTTACCTTTGAGCTTCCCAGTCAGATTTTGGGATACGGACGGATTGTCAAGGGAAATGGATTAAGGCAATTTGTCGTGATCGGGGATTCGAAAGATATTATTTCCCTAAAACAATTCTTCGCGCCGGTTTATCGCTGAAATCGCAGCTACAAAAAGCCCATTGATTATAGAATAAGAAGTTTTATATTTTCTTCCACTTCTCTTAAAGCGACTTATTTGAACTTCGAAAGGATATCCTGTTTCTTTGCTAGTGATAGGACAAAAAATGGCTAGGTTGGTTTTAGAATTATATTCAAGAGGAGAAAGAACCAAAGCTGGTCTTCTTCCCATTTGCTCATGACCGGCTTGTGGAGCAAAATTAAGCCAAACAATATCACCTTTTTCTGGAGCGTAAGAAGATCTTTTTACCAAGATTCATTCCCTTGCGGTGAACCGGAATCTATTTCCGAATGCAAATTTTTCTTGTTAATCTCCTTCAATTTCTGTTCTAAAGTTTCCTTAACATATGGGTAAATAATGATTTTATTACCTTCTTGAATCACTTCAACCTGACTACCGTCATCAAGTTCTAGTTGTTTCGCAAATAGTTTAGGAATGCGTATACCCAAACTATTTCCCCATTTTGGCACCTAATGCACCTTAATTCTCCTCCAGACTCAACCGGGGAGAATTTTTATAAAAGCCAGTTTTCTATTTTTAAATTCGCAATTCTGGAGAATTCTTTTTCGTTATTTGTAACAAGAATACCATTCGAGCTTAATACGATAGAAGCAATAATCAGGTCATTCGGCCCAATAGGTAAACCTTTCAATTCTAAGTCTGTCCGAAGCTCAGTATAAATTTCAGAATCCAAATCATTGAATCCTATAATTTCAAAAGGATCCAGGAAGTTTAAAACAATTTCCCTATTTTTTCTTTTATCCGAACTTCTAAGAACACCTAAAAGCAATTCCGCTTTTACAATAGAAGGAATCTTAATTCTACTTGGATTAAGTTTTTTAATATTATTTTCAATATTCGAGCTTTTCCCTTTTAGAAAATAGATACAGATATTTGTATCAAGAAAATAATTCAAAGAAACTCTCTTGGGACGTCAGCTTTAAAGTCCGGAAACTTTGTTTGCTGAAAAGAATCGTCATCAATAGCTCCGTATAACATAAAATAATTTTCCGGCCACTTTTTTTCAAAAGAGTTCTGCAATTTTCCCTTCACCCATTGCGATATTGAGACTTTCTCTTTCTTAGCGGCAGATTCTATTTTTTTCAGAGTTTCTTGATCTATATAAAGGGACAGCTGCGGCATATAAAACTCCAACAATTCATGTAAAGTATATATGCAAGTATACTTTTGTCAATATTATATGTCTGTAATTATTCTCCTTTTATGGCCTTTTCTTTTAACTTCGCTTCTCAACTTCACCCTAACGCACCTTTAACTTCACCATACCCAGCCGGGAAGAATTTTCATAATCGTTCCGAGAATGATTGACAAGGCGAACAAACGACGGCAAATAGTACACGTCAGGGGAGTCCCACCATAGAGACTGAGAGGCTAATAGCGCACTAGCGCGGCTTAGCGACCCTTTGAACCTGACCCAGGTGATGCTGGCGTAGGAAGAACGGATCTGGCTTAAGTAGCATTTTTACTTTGCGACAGCAATTGTTTTATTGTGCTTAAGCCATTCTCACCTTACCTCTGTTATCCATGAGTCTTGTTCAACTGACTGAAGAGGCTGCCAACATGGAGTTATTATTTTTTACAAATCATTGGGATAACTACCTATGACCATTTGGTCCATACTGGGCAGTGGTGTTACAGGACTATGTGTTGCCACTACATTATATGAGCAGGGTGAACTGATTGAGGTCATTGAGTCCCCTCATGCACAAGGAGCATCCCATTTGGCCGGAGGGATGCTTTCCCCTTTTTGTGAAGGAGAAAACGCTCCGCAAATTGTAGTAGAGCAAGGACAATTCGCTGCAAATTGGTGGAAACGTCATGTCAGCTGCGTGATTCAAAATGGCAGTTTGGTATTGGCGCCTGCTCGTGATAGCGCCGAACTCCTACGTTTTGCCCGCATGACGCAATGTTATGAATGGGTATCCCCCGGAATGTTGGAACCCGATTTGGGCGATCGTTTTGCAAAAGGTTTATTTTATCCTTCGGAAGCGCATCTGGACCCACGTCAGGCGTTAGGTGAATTGAAACAAAAACTGATCAATGCCGGTGTGGATTTTCATACAAATAGACCAAATGGCAGAATCATTGATTGCCGAGGCATTCAGGCTTCGGCGGAATTAAGCGATTTACGTTCTATCCGTGGAGAAATGATCATTCTACAAAGCGAGGAGATCAGTTTGTCCCGATCAATTCGTCTATTGCACCCTCGTTTTCCTTGTTACATCGTTCCACGCGATAACAACCGTTTTATGGTAGGGGCGACCATGGTGGAAAGCAGCAAAGCCGATCCGATTTGTGCGCGGGCGATCATGGAACTGCTCAGTTCCGCCTATAGTGTTCATCCTTCCTTTGCAGAAGCGTCCGTGGTAGAAGTAGGCGCAGGATTAAGACCGGCATTTTTTGACAACGTCCCTGCAATACACTTTAAGGATGGGAAGTTTTTTGTCAACGGAATGTATCGCCACGGTTTCTTATTGGCACCTATTTTGGCCGAGAAACTGCTTGGTCAACTAACACAGACACAGGAGAGCGGCAAATGAAGGTTGAATTTAACGGCAAAATTTTGAACACCACAGCAACGACATTAGCGGAGTTATTGAGTGAACAGAAAATAGACCCGACTTGTATAGCCAGCGCGATGGACGGCGAATTCGTACCACGCAGTCGTTACAATAACACTCTGTTAAGGGAAGCAGCAAAACTCGAAATCTTATCCCCGATGCAAGGAGGATAACTTATGTTTTATGAAGCCGAATTAAATTCACGTTTATTTTTAGGCACAGCAGGGTATCCTTCTCCTGAAGTGCTAATACAAGCCTTGGAAGAATCACAAACCGATTTAATTACCGTTAGTTTGCGAAGAGAAGGACAAGAGGGTAAATCGTTTAGAGAAATATTAAAGAAAGTTAACAAACGGATTTTGCCCAATACGGCCGGTTGTTATAGCGTTAAAGAAGCCGTGACAACCGCGCATATGGCGCGTGAATTGTTTCAAACCAACTGGATTAAGTTAGAGGTTATTGGCCATGCGGATACCTTACAGCCTGATCCGTTCGCTCTTGTGGAAGCGGCGCGCATTTTATGTGATGAGGGTTTCGAAGTGTTTCCTTATACTACCGAGGACTTGATTCTTGGAGAAAAACTTCTAGAAGCTGGCTGCAAAGTACTCATGCCTTGGGCCTCTCCGATCGGATCCGGGCAAGGTTTAAGAAATATTCCTGGTCTACTTTCCATGCGCGCTTATTTTCATGATGTACCGCTTGTTATCGATGCAGGCATTGGAGCGCCTAGCCAAGCAGCTCTGGCAATGGAAATGGGTTTTGATGCTATACTTCTCAATACAGCCGTAGCCAAAGCGAAAGACCCTATCAAAATGGCGGGCGCTTTTCGTGATGCGACTCAAGCGGGGCGCGCGGCTTATCAAGCAGGATTGATGCCGCGTCGTGACATGGCGTATACCTCAACGCCTACTTTCGGATTGGCGGAGTTTCATTGACATGGAACGATTCTATCTAATTGCCGGCACAGCTGAATGGCTTGAACGACTCGTCCCGCAAGGTGTAAAACTTGTGCAGCTTCGTATGAAAGATTTGCCAGTCAGTGAGTTAATGGCACAAACATTGTCAGCTAAGGTATGTTGTGCGCGATACGGCGCCCAATTGGTTTTGAATGATTACTGGCAACTGGCTTTGGAATTAGGTATCAACTTTGTTCATTTAGGTCAAGAAGATATGGAAAAGGCAGATTTTGTTGCCTTACGGAAAGCCGGTATTCGATTCGGTTTATCAACTCATGATGAGGAAGAGTTAAACCGGGCACTGGCTTTGCAACCGGACTATATTGCCTTAGGACCTATTTATCATACACAGCTAAAAAAAATGAAGTGGGGTCCGCAGGGATTAACTAAAATTAGCCGATGGAAACAAATAATCGGGGACATACCCTTGGTGGCAATAGGCGGCCTCACTCCCGAACGTATTCCCGGTGTACTGGCTGCAGGAGCTGATAGTATTGCGGTCGTCACCGATATTCAATTAGCATCAGATCCGGAGGCGCGTTGTAAAGAATGGTTAACCCTAACAGCAAAGGAACATTTCTATGAAACGTTATGATCGGCAAACGATATTGCCTGAGGTAGGTCTGCAAGGGCAGCTCAAGTTGGGAGCGGCGCGTGTCTTGGTGATCGGAGCCGGAGGTTTGGGCTCTGCCCTGCTACCTGCCTTGGCTGGTGCAGGTGTCGGTTATCTGCGTATTTACGATGCCGACTTTGTGAAGGAGAATAATCTCCACCGCCAAACAATGTATCGTGTTTCGGATATAGGTGCTTTCAAAGTAGAATGTGCGAAAGCAACATTGATGCAGCTGAATCCTGATTGCAAGATAGATGTATATGCAGAACGTATTTCGGCAAGCAACGTAGAACAAACACTTGATGGTATCGATGTGGTTGTCGATGCTGCCGATAATTTCGCGGCGACTTATGTGTTATCTGATGCCTGTAAAATCAGAAAAATAGCTTTGATCAGTTCTTCTGTAATTGGTCGCAAGGGTTATGTGGGAGGATTTTGTATGGGGGCGCCGAGTTACAGAGCTCTTTTTCCTTTCCTTCCGAAAGCCGATGGTAATTGTAATACGCAAGGAGTTATGGGGCCTGTAGTTGCTGCGTTAGGTGCCGTCCAAGCGCAAATGGCTTTGAATACTTTATTATGTCTTGCACCATCCCCCCTCGGTTTATTAGTTTCCTTTGATTTCGCATCTTGGCGCTTTACACATTTCCGCTTTGATCATGCAGAAGAACCGACGAGCGCAGAATTTTTTCCTTTTATTGACCGATACGGTCTTGATCCAAACGACTGTGTTGTCGATTTGCGCAGTCATGAAGAGGCACCTGAAAATCTGAGAGCTGACGTTTTACGAATTGCTCCGCAAGACCTTGCTAATTGGGAGCCAAGTAGGCGACAACAGCGCGTCGTGTTTGTATGTAAAAGCGGAATTCGAGCAACACAAGCTGCCTATCAGTTGCAAGCTAGAGGTTATACTTCTTTGGCAATTTTAGCCGCAGATTTGTGAAAGATTTCCAACTTCTACTTATCTTACCTTTATCCTCCTCCACACCCAACCGGGGAGAATTTTCATAATCGTTCCGGTGACTATTAAATCTTCTTTCTCAATAGTTTCTGAAATTCACGGCTTTGATGAATTACAGCATAAATGTGAACTTCATGATTATCGACTTTATAGAAAATTCTAAATGGAAACTTTAAAGTTAAGATTTGATGAAAATCTTTATAAACAACTTTGCCTATTTTCGGGAATTTTGAAATTCTACTAAATACCTTGTCAATTTCAAAAATATATTGAGAACCGAGACCAGTCTTTTGGTTTTCATAAAAAGAAAAAGCGTCGAGAATATCTGATTCTGCAGATGACTTTACCCGAATAGGATAGCTATCCATTTAGGACTTATCAAATAGCTTGTTTTTAATGCTGTTCCAATGTGCACCGTCAATGTGTTTTTCGGAATCAAAGCGATGGTCAAGCAAATCCATATCTTCCTGAGAAAGCGGAAGAGCCGGATTGGACTCTGCGATATGATCCCAAATAGAAGCAAGCGCTTCTATTTGATCATTTAAATCCATGTTCTTGATTTCAGCGATAGTTAGCTTGGATTCTAATTTCACAAGATCATTTAAGGATTGATTTTTTGGAAATCAAGTCTAAAAAGCGAAATGATTTCAGCTATGTTGTTACTTTTTTCGCTCGTCCAAAATACACTCGCTGCCCCACACACTATCTTACCTTTATCCTCCTCCACACCCAACCGGGGAGAATTTTCATAATCGTTCCGAGAATGACCCAAGGAAATACGGGAGCGCAAACTTCGAAAACCCGACCTTCGATCTGTTTGGCGATAATGGCGGCACCTTTTTCGACGGTAATCACAAAAGGACGTACCTTTCTTTTTTGATTGATCGGAGTGTCAATGTAACCCGGATTAATGGTTGTTATATGAATTCCGAATTCCTTTACATCGTTTCTCGCAGCCTCAAGATAAACGGAAAGCCCTGCCTTGGACGCGGAATAACTGGCCGCTCCCGCAATTCCCCGAAATCCTGCTACGGAAGAAATCCCTACGATTTGACCTGATTTTCCTTTTTTCATGATTTGAACCCCTGCTTCGACGGTAGCAATGGCGCCCAAAAGATTGGTTTCAATCGTAGCCCGATCTCCTTCAAAGTTTCCGGAACCTACCGCTTGTGATGCGGACATACCCGCATTGGCAACAAGTATCTCCAAACTTCCCAAAGCATTTGTTAGTTTTTTAAGTACAACCGGTATTTTGGAATAATCGGTTACATCCAAAGCCTGGATTTCAATTTGAATATTAGGATATTGTTCTTTTATTTTTTTCTGAATGGATTTTAAAACATTCAATCTTCTCGCCGTGAGTCCAAGCCCGTAGCCTCGTTTGGCAAATTCGAATGCAAGCGCTTCGCCGATCCCTGAACTTGCCCCTGTGATAATGATATTCCTATTCATAGTCAGAAATTGCTGACCCGGTGGAAAAATATCCACAGAATAAATAAAACTTCAGAGTTTTTGGTGGCTTTCTTTTAACTTGATCCGAGCGGAATCAAACTCGCCGACTGTGGCAAATTTGCAAAAGTTAAGCACCTCTTTGGGAATCTCCGAACTTTTGGCCTCTTTTTGATTGATCATAATCATCATATCACCCAAGTAGATAGGATATACGATTTCTTTGTACATCTCTTCCACAAGCATAGGACGATGGTGGTATTCCATAGCACTTGCATACACTTCCGGAAAATTCCATTTTTCAGCAACAAGCGCACCGAGTTTGGTATGGGTGATTCCGAAACTGGCTTCTTCCAGAGAGATGGCGGAGGCGATTTCTTTGGAATTAGAATAGGATTTGATTTGGCCCATCTTATCGGACTCAAAAGATACTAAAAGAATTTCTCCTATATCATGAAGAAGTGATGCAGAGAGTAGATTGCTCATTATGTTTTTAGGCATTCCCATTTTTTCAGCAATCCATTTGCAATAATAAGCGCATTCATTCGACTTATCCCAGATAGCTTGGAAAGCGGGAAACTTATCTTCTAATATCTGTTTGGTTCCAAGAGAGTATAATAGGGATTGTAATTCTTTCAGTCCGATCAATTGGATGGCGCGGTCCAATGTTTCCACCCTTCCCCCCCGATTGAATGCAGCCGAATTGGAAAGTTTCAGAATATTTGCAGAAAGGGAAATATCTTTTTTAATCATCTCGGCAATCTGACCGATGCTGGAATTCGGTTTCTCTATGGCAGTTTGGATATCTTGGATGGTTTTCGGGAACGTAGGCAACTGATCTAATTCGGAAATGATCTTATCCGCTTTGGATATCTTTGCGTTGTCTTTCGCCATCTGAGTGGGAACATCAATCATAAAAATCGTTTTGTTTCCGCTGCTTTCGAATTTGAAAGCAGAATCCCCCAAGCCGTCATTCTTCAACATCATAAGGGTCATGATAAGACCGAGTCCCGCTCCTTCCTGATCGCTGGAAATATCCATATATGCTTCCGCCAAATCATTGTAAGTTTTTGCCTTTTCCAATCTGAGTTTGATTCGGCTGGACTCTTCCTCCGTAAGTTCCACGTTATTCATAATCCTGATACGCATCATCGTCTTATTATGAATAAACGATACAAAGACACCGTAATTGTATTTTAAAAGTCCTTCCTCGAATTCATCCCGATTGTCAAAGTAGGATTTTTTAAAATCAATCATCCTACTTTGATAATCCGCAGAGTTTTGAATGTCCAATTGAAGCGTATTGAAATAAACCCGCTTCACATTCGCCTTGACTGCATTTGTTACGGTTTCTTTAACGGCAGCTAACACGGAATCTCTGATAAAAACAATATCCAATTGCAAAAGGAATCGGTCCAAAGTCTGGTATAATGTGTTTTCGATATGTTCGTTGATGTTGAAAAATTTAAAATGAAAAGGAAGGTTTTCCTGAATCGGATGATTGATATCCGGGATATTGCTATGCATTCCTAAACTGTCTTTGTATTCCAATGGCAAAGGTTTCGCAGCAGACATTAAAATTCTCCCTTCTTGCAAGTCCTACCCTTAGGGCTAAGCCTAAGAGCACGGATTTCATCAAATATGACGAAAATAATCCGCATCTTTGCAAGGATTGAGATGAATATATTCGTATTCGTAAATAAATTTTCCGAAAAAAAAGTAAAGGAAGAGTACTAAATCTAAATTCATAATATACAAAAATATGTGCGATTTTGAATATAGATTTAGTATATTTACTAAGCAATTCGTAGCGTTTTTCATAGACACTTCGTCCGATTTGTTCTTTTATTTTCCAACGATCAATTAACAATTGATCGTTGTTATACGAAAAACACGGATCGAATTTCCGGGTAGATTTGTTACAGATAAGGAAAAAATACCTTATCCAAACCCGCTTTGCCCGAATTCTTAAAAATGGATTTTGTTACCTTGGGAGAGGAAGAAACTGCAACAGGTTTTTTGTCCGTTTTCTGTCCAATCCGAATCCAGTTTCCTGTCGGATCCACAATATCAAATCCGCGTTCCTCCAAAGAAAGATCTTTGATAGGAGTAAGTCTTGGAATTCCAGAAGAAGGAATTTTTCCGAAATTTCTTTTTAAAGAATCGGCAAAAGATTTGTACAATCCGTCCACATCCGACGTCGAAACATAACAGGTACCATACGATCCTTTCGAAGCAGCTTGTTTCATTGCAAAAAAATGAATCTCTATACCGCCAAAACGAGCGCATACATAAGGATTTGGCCCAGTCGGTTTACGGGTAATTTCAAAACCAAGCGATTGGTAAAATTTTATCACTTCCTTAACGGAAGAACATGGCAACATAGGTATTGTGAATTCGCTCATAATTCGCTCTCTGAAACATCGAGTATGTCTTCTTCCAGACTTTCCTTGATTGCCAATAATTCCTTCTGCAAGGTTTTCAGTTGATCCAAACCATGCTTTTCGGAAATCCGATTGGCCCAATCTTTTTGTTCTGACTGCACATAATCCAATGCTTTACGCCCTTTCGGAGTTATGTTAAGCAGTTTTGCCCGTATATGGTGAGGATTGTCCGTAAAACGGATCATCCCTTCTTCTTCAAGACTATTTGCAGTTTGCTGAACTGCCTGCCGCGTAAGACCCATTATACGAGCAATTTGAGGAACAGGTGCGGGACCATGTTCAACAACGCCTAAGACCTGCCATTTGGTACTACTTAGACCTACAGGTTCCGTAATCCTATCTCCGAAATCCAAAAGCAACCGGTTGATCCGAAAGACTTCCAGGATAATTTCGGAAAAAACCTTCCCGCTGGAACTAATCTTAGACACGACAATTAGCTTCCACTCCGACAATACATTGTCAAATAAATTTCAAACCGGGTGCCCAAAATACAGATAATGATTTTGAGAATCATTATCATTTTTCTTTGACAAATTCCCTCCCCCGCGTTGCAATGGGTAAGCAAGGAGAGTTCGATGAATTACCTATTAGATCCGCAAAACGAAGTTCTAAGCCCGGAGGAAGATACCTCTCTTCTTGGAATTCTTCAAACGATGCTTACTCATCGTTCCTTACATACTGAATTTGAACCGATCGTTTCCGTTGAGACCAGTCAAACCTTCGGATATGAGGCATTGGCCAGGTTTCGTTACGAAGGCAGAAACCTATCTCCCGATTTGGTTTTCCAAACCTTACACAAAGACCCTGATCTGTTTTATGAATGGGAACGTGCTTTGAAATTCTTTCAAGTCGCCAATCGGCCGCAAGGTTATCCGCTATTCTTAAATCTTGATCCTCATGTTTGTAAAAATGAAGAACAAGCTGAGTTTTGGAAATCCTATCTCGGTCCCAAAAAAGATATAGTCTGCGAAATGATAGAAAACACGGATTCGACTTTGATTGAAGAATCCGACTATTGCATCACCAAACTTAAAGAAGCCGGTATCACATTGGCATTGGATGACATAGGCGGAAAACGCAATCTTTTCTGTTTTGATTTTTTAGAAGATGTCAAGTATCTCAAATTCGACAAGTATTGGTTCCAACTTTTCAAAGAAAGAGACTCCTATAAGGAAATTGTTAAAGGATTTTTGAACTTTGCGATCAAGTCGGATATCAACTGCATTTTGGAAGGAGTGGAAACAAAGGAAGATTATCTTTTAGCCAAAACACTCGGTTTCCCCTTGTTGCAAGGATATTTGTTCAAATTCGGGAATTTATACGTTTGATGATCTGGTTTCGTTCTATTTTAGAATATAACAATAAAGTGGTATTTCATGTGTGCTAAAAACGATATTGGATGCGGGAAAAGCGGTTTTTGTAATGGCGGTGGTTGTGGAAAAAGAAATCCGAGCCTCCTTACTTCCAAGGAATGGGGAATTTTTTCTGCCGTTGAAGACGAAAGAGAAAAGAAGCCGATGAAAGATCTTGAAACCCAAGACCTTCCATGACGTCTTCGACTTCAATCACTCCGCAGGCGGATGGAACATATGAGTCGCTATAGCAATCCGATTCCATGTATTGATAATGGAAATCTGCATAATGATCTGCGCAATATTGTTATCATTAAAAATCTTTTTAGCGGCTTTGTATGTTTGTTCGCTTAAACCTTTTTCAGCAATACGAGTGATCTCGTCCGTCATTGCCAAAACTACTTTTTCCTGTTCCGTAAAAATGGGAGTCTCCCACCAAGCACTGAGAGCGTAAATTCTTTGTTCCGTTTCTCCGGCTTTTCGTGCATCCGCCGCATGAAGTTGAATGCAGTAGGCACATCCGTTGATTTGCGACGCCCGAACTTTGATCAGCTCTTTCAATTTTTTATCTATCCCTGTGGAATGTAGATAATTTTCCAAACCAAACATAGCCTTATAAGCTTCGGGCTGTAAATCTCTAATACTGATTCTTTGTTGCATATCGATTTACCTCGGCCATCATCCTAACTCAGCTCGGAAAAAATGCAAGCCCTTTGATTCAGGTTTATATGTAAATTATTTATCTCTTAACTTTAGTTTGCCGACACGATCCGAATACAAACTACCCAAATACAAATTCCCGTTTTTTTCCAATGCAGATGTGATTTCCTTTAAAACTTCCCCTCCCGGATCCTGAACCGTGGAAATTACGTTTCCATTTTCATTCAATCGAACCGCAAAACCGTAAGGTTCAGGTTTCGGCCAAAGAAATTTGGGTAGCTTGGATGTGAGTTTTTTCAGGAAGGGAGAAGGATGCATTTTATCCATTCGGTCGTTTCTCACGGTAAATAAGGCTACCCAAAATTCACCCTTTTCATTCCGGGTGATGTTGTCGGGAAATCCGGGTAAGTTGGAAATGAACTCTTCCTTTATTCCCGCTTTTTTGCCTTTCAGCCAAAACCGGCTGACCTTGTACTGATAGGTTTCATTGATCAGTATAAAGTCTTCGTTTTTGGACAATGCGACTCCGTTGGCAAAGTACATTCCATCTAACAAAAGCTTGGTTTGCTTCGTTTTCGGATCATAAACGAAAAGCCGCCCGTAAGGCCGGGATTCGAGTAAATCCAATAGATACTCTTTTTGCTCGTAAACACTTGCATCGGTAAAGTAGATTTTACCGTCTTTTGCAATATCCACATCATCAGTAAATCGAAAAGGAACTCCTTCGAATTCGAAACTAAGAACTGTTAATTGCCCATTTTTCCCCAAGCTCAAGAGTCCTTTGTATGCATCCGCAATGATCAAATTGCCCGAACCGTCAAATTGCAATCCGAGAGGTCTACCTCCAGTATTCGCCAGAACTTCCAAGTTGCCTTTCGAATCGATACGAACGATATTTCCCTCTTTGTCACCTCCGTAAATATTTCCGGCAAGGTCGACATCCAAAGATTCCAATCCTTGCACTTTGCCCTGCGCGATGAGTTCGGAATCCCGCAAACTAGTGTTAACCGAATACGCAGCTTCCATTGGAGGTTTTTTGGGAGGTTCGTAAGGAAGCGGATCGAAAGAGCGGCAAGAGTGAAAAAAAAGGAGGTTTAATAGAAAAACCGAATATAAGGAAAAGGAATTTGGTCTCACAAGGATCACCTCTATGCATTAAATGATCCAGAGAATTATAAAAAGAGAAGCTTTATTTTTTTGGAACTTCCATCCCGATACAAAGTATGGTAACATCATCCATCATCTCTTTCCCTCCCTTGAACCGATGAAATGTTTCGATTAGGTTTTCTACGGAAAGATCCAATGATAGTTTTTCGGTTTTCAAAATTTCTTTTTTCAATCTGGATTCCCCGAAAAACTCTCCTTTCGTGTTTTCTTGTTCCATGATCCCGTCTGAAATCATATAGAGTCTGTCTCCCGGAGAAAAAGGAAGGGATTGAGTAGTAAGAACAGGATTTTTTTCCAAACCGAGCATGATGCCGTACTCATCCAAGGGAATGATTCCGCCTTGGGATAAAATATAAGGCTCGTTATGTCCTGCGCAGGAATAGGAAATTTGAGATTCGGAAAGCAATATATCCACGACCACAGCGGTGAACTGAGTGGCTCTTTCTCCATACCTTTCCAAAAAAACCTGATTCAAATGCAAAAGCAAATCGGAAGGTGTTTCTATTTCTTTTTTGATATGATCGAACTCAGCTTTGATCGCCATAGTGATGAGTGCCGCCTGAACTCCATGGCCGATCGCATCCGCAAGGAAAAGCCGAATCCGATCCGGTTTCATCCGAAACACATCAAAGACGTCTCCGCCGACTTCACTCATCGGTTCGAATCGGGAACTAAACTGTAATTCGGCGACCATCGTAGTATTCAGAGGTAGAATATTTCTTTGGATGGTTTTTGCAGTTTCCAAGTCCTCTCGGATGATTTCCAGAGACTGTTGCAATTTTGCGGTCCTTTCTTTGACCATCTTTTCCAAATTTTCATTTTGTTTTTGCAGCTCCTCCATAAGAGCCGCACGAACCGCTTCGTTCATTCGAAGTTCATCCAAGGCAATTTCCAATTCCCTGTTGGTTTGAATCAGATTTTTGTTTTTTGTACTGAGAACCTGATTTTCTCTTTGTTCCGAGTTTCTGATCCTTGCCGTAAGGATCTTCAACAAAAACACCGTCATAGAAGGATTAGAATATAATAATTCTCGAAAACTATCTCTGGTCATTTCCCAGAGAATCACATCATCATTTGCAGTTACGTTTACGGTCCTCGGGGCGGAGTCAATCAATGCGATCTCTCCGAAATAATCGCCCGGGACAAGATCACCTATATCAAGTCGATCTCCCTTTGTTTCATCCAGGAATTTCCATACATGAACGGAACCCTGATCGATCAAATAAAAAGAACTTCCGTCGCTATCCTGTTCAATGACCAAGTCCCCTTTTTTGAAATGAACCTGCGTCATTTTTTCCCGTAAGAAACTTAAGTCTTCTTGATTTAACATATAATTAGGATAGGTACATAAGTATGAAACCTTACGGATGCCTTCGTTGATTATCGGGATGTTGGCCCGAAATATTAAAAAAACTTAATGTTTTTTGCAGCTGAGATGCTTGGTCTTGAAGTGAGTTTGCAAGTCCGTGATTGTCTTCGGAAATATTTACAAGATAACTTGTATTTTCTGCCACTTTACTCACCGCATTTGCAATCTCCTGAAATGTCATTGTCTGTTCTTGGTTTGCAATCACGATCTCTTCCGTAATTTTAAAAAGATTGACCGAATCTTCACTTACCAAACTGCTAATTTCCGATTGTTCCTTGCTTGTGATTTGAATGCCACGAATATTATGAATCGCCTCTTCCACATAAGATAAGATACTTCCCATGGAACTTCCCAATTCCTTCATAGAATCGGTTCCCAGGTTTACGATGGACACGGCTTTATTCACCAAGGAATCTATATCCTTCGAATTTTTCTGAGTGGATTCGCCTAACTTGGATATTTCCTGAGCAACTACGGCAAAACCTCTTCCCGCATCTCCCGCACGAGCGGCTTCAATCGATGCGTTCAAAGACAATAACCCTACTCGGTCTGCGATCTCTCCTACAAGTCCCGAGATGCCTTGAATTTTGAGAGTGATATCACGAATATCTTCCATCTGTCCGATATTTGTTTTGATTTTGTTGCTACCGGATTCAGCAACCTTTTCCATTTGTTCCGACTGGGAAACCGCCTTTTCACTGTTAGATTGAATCTCGCGGATCTTTTCGTTAAGAAGATTCAAGGAAAGATTGGTTTTTTCCATTTGCTTCATTTGATGATCCGTTTTGGAAAGAACTTGTTCCGATTTGGTATGCAATTCCTGTGTTGCCGCAGACATCTCTTCCGCCGCAGCGGCTTGGTCCATCAATCTCTCCGTTGTTAGTTTAACGGAACCAAGCAGGTTTTCCGAAAACAGGAATAATTTGTCGGATTCCTTTCCGATCTCGGAAGTAACGGATTCCAATTGGGAAGAGAATTGATTTACGGAAATTGTAACAAATCCGATTTCATCGGAACTGATCATGGCATTTTGATCTCCGATCTTTCCTTTGGCCAAATCCTGCAGCTTCCGAACTAGATCGTTTGTATTCTTTTTCGCGGAATAAGCAAACAAATAAGTGATCATTCCTACAATCAGGCATAACTGTATCCCGATCGTAGGAAGAAAATACCAAAAGTTGTCGAGGATCGTTACCTTTTGGGTTTCCAAAAACAAAAGGTAACCAAAGAGAAAGAAACAGAGCCAAACAACGGATAACATGGAAAAAAATATACGAGCGCGGAATGAAATCAACCGGACATTTTGTACGGAAATGTTGATCCATTCTTCCGAAGACAACTCCCTACCGATAATGATCTCTGTTGTAAAAAAATGAGATACGTTATTTACGAAAAATATAATAAAATAGGTAAAAGCAAAACTAAACCATCCCCAAAAACCCATATTCACCAAATAATCCGTGATAGAAGCAGCTATCATTATACCTGTGATCCACTGGGATTGGACGAATACCGTTTCCAACAAAGGGAAATTCAAAAGTTTGGCTTTTGCGGAAATCAGCAATGATGTGTCACCCGAAAGTTTTCCATTCTCCGCATTCATCACGATCCGCTTCAAATACAGATAACGCAGAGAAGGAAAAACGATTCCCGTTACCGTACTCGCAGCAGTCGCTCCCCCGAGAAAGTATAGCGATTCCAGGAAGTCGAAACCATTTGCGAATATGATAAATACGCAAGCCATAGGAACGACCAGAATATAGGTAATAAATTCCAATCGAACCGTAAGAGTTCTGTAAAAATTAGATGATATCATCTATTTGAGTATAGTCTTTGCTATTTGTTCCGACCTTTTCCAGAGTTCTTTTCTTGCGGCAATATCATATGATTGTTTTGAACTTTTTTTCGCTCTTGATTTTTCGAAGTACTGACCGGTTACGTTTTTAACTTCATCCGAGGTAGCAAGAAAAACGGATGTTTTCGCACCTTTGTCTTCATTGATCGCAAACAGGTTTTGTACGAACTGAATGAAAGACTTCGTAAAACCGATGTTATTATGACCGAATTTGGTTTTGACAAAACCGGGATGAAGGCAATTGACAGTAATTGACTTTTCTTTCAGTCTTTCATCCAATTCATATGTGAAATATACATTCATTAATTTTGATTTTTGGTATTGTTTCCATCCTGAGTATTTTGTTTCTCCCTGTAGATTGTCAAAATCAAGTGAAACTCCGAAATGAGCCCCGGAAGCAACATTTACAATCCTACCTTCGCCTGACGCGTGTAAGCAAGGAATCAGGACATCGGCAAATACGAAATAATTCAAATGGTTTAAGGCAAAAGTAGACTCTAATCCTTCCCCGGTGACGGCCCTATCCGAAAAAAAGGCGCCCGCATTGTTGAGGAGCACATGAATCTTTGGAAAATCTTTTTTGATCTTTTCGGCAACTTTCTTCGTTTCTTTCAGCGAGCTCAAATCCGCTTGGTAGAGAGATATGGAATTTTTGACGGCGAAAGGAGCAAGTTCCGTATTGACTTGATTTAGTTTTTCTTTGTTTCTCGCGACTAACGCAACGGAGTAACCTTTTTTTAAGATCTCTCTTGCCGCGACTTTTCCAATTCCATCCGTTGCACCGGTGATGATTACAATTTTTTCTGACATAAACTCCTCTCCTACTCGCTGGTATCTAATGGAAAAGCAGTCTTGCAAAGCGTAAAGGAAAATACGGAACCTCTTCCAATTTCGCTTTCCACCCGGATCTTACCTTGATTTCGCTCAACAAATTCTTGACAAAGTAACAGCCCGATTCCGCTTCCATTTTCCCCTTGGGTTCCAATGGATTTGATCGTTTCTCCTACGTGAAAAAGTTTTTTCAAAATATCGGCAGAAATTCCAACCCCCGAATCAATGACTTTGATTCTCCACATCATCCCTTCTTCTTCCGCTTCAATCCGAATGCTGCTGCTATTATAGCTGAACTTGATCGCATTGGAGAGGAAATTCCGAAGTACGGTAAGAATCATCTGGTCGTCGCAAAATACTGTGGCATGGGTAGGTATGGAATTTTGGATCTGAATGGATTTTGTTTTAGCATTCAGCTCGAAAAGATAAATCGTTTCATTTACAATATCATTTACGTTTGTAAAATTGGGATGAAATTCCTCTTGACCTCTTTGCAATTTGGACCATTCCAAAAGGTTTTCCAAAAGGGAAAAAACAGACTCGGAAGCATCAACAAGAGATTTTGTCATTTCATATATCTCGGTGTCTTCCTCTTTCACCTTCTCATTCAGAATTTTTAATAGAACTTTGATCCCTGCAAGCGGACCCCGCAAATCATGAGATATAATGGAAAGAAATCTGTCTTTGGTAGCATTCGCGTAAGAAAGGGAGCGATTTGCATCCACCATTTGGGATTCTAATTTTTTCTGATCGGTAATATCCCGAAACACCACCACCAAACCAATGCTAATGCGGTATCTGTCTCTGACTCTTTTCACCCGGACGTCCCAGTCCCGGAGCGGGTCTTTGGATTCCCATCTCCATTGAATCAAATTTCTTTTTTCTGAAAGGTTTTGTATTTTTTGGGAAAGTTCGGGATAAGACTGAAAAAAAACTTCGGTGGAACTCAAAGTCAGATACCTTCTTCCATCGGCAAATAGTTGTTCAGCGACAATATTCCAGTCGATCACCCGGTTTCTGCCGTCAAGGATCACAACCGGATCATCCAATTCGTCTACAATTTCCCCTCTTACCAAAGGAACCAGATCGAACATACGATAATAACCGATTGCAAAAAAGAATATCAGAACCTGAACGGATAATGTAACGGGAGCCAGCGCCAAACCGGGGAAAGGACGAACCCCTAACACATGGAAAACGGTTGTCGTCCAAAGAACGATGAAAGAAACCAGTATCAGATAGAATTGGTTTCTTGCGGGGGCTCTGGTATTCAGTATGCTCTTAAGAATGAGATAGGCAATATAACAGGACCAGATGGTAGATCCGCCCAGTTCCACAATCTGTCCCGGAAGAGCGAGAACCTGCACCCATTGGGTTCTTCCTTCAATGATTTCGATATGAGTGTCTTGTAAAAGCGTCCCAAATAAAGGATCGAATAGTATGATCATAGCCATTAGAAGCGGTTGTATGGATAAAAGTATCCACATCCTGCGGGTCAGCAGCTGTCTGTTCAGAGTGAAACCGATTGTAGAGAGAGTCCCACCTAACGTAGCGATGATGATGCCGGCATGAATGAAATAAATCCGAAACCTATGCCAATCTTTGTCGATGAGAAGAAAGTCAAATCCGTAAAAGCCTGTCCAAACGAGACAGCCTACGATCATGACCAGTAGATAACGGATGAGAGTGAGTTGGATGGAGCGAAGAACGAAAAGCCCCAATATCAAATTGAGGCAAAATGCAAAACCTAAAAGTAAGCTATACGGATGAAACTGCCACAAGATTAAGTTTCTTCTTCGCTGCTAATCATTTCGCAGTTTCCGTCGAATACCACTCCGTCTGCGATTTGTAATTTTGCAGTACGGATGTTTCCTTGGACTTTTCCGGATGATAACATTTCCAATCTTTGTGTAGCCGTCACATTTCCAATGATGGTTCCACCGACGACTACGGTGCCTGCCTTCACATTCGCTTTGACTCTGGCACCTTCACTGACTACCAGATAACCGTCGGAAATGATCTCTCCGATAAAATCTCCGGATATCTGCAATGGCTTTTTGAAAGCTAAAGTTCCGTTAAACGCTGTTTCTTTACCGAGAATGGTAGCAATCACTCCATGTTCGGTGACAATCGGTTGTGTATTTTTTTTGGACATAAATCTCTAATTATTTTGTTTTCATATTATAAACCCCGTCCCAATCTTCGGGAGGAGGTTCTGCGATATAATCATCACATCTTTCGATATACAATTGCGATGGGCCGTCTTCCGGATCAATTTGTATTGCTTTTTGAAATGTTGCTTTTGCTTCCGCGAACTTTCTTTCTTTGTAAAGGGCAAGTCCTTGGTTGTAAAGTGCCACAACTTGATGCATCTTTTCTGTTACGATCATAATTTCTCCTTGTACAAAACAACGACTGCCGTCGAGTGATTTCTCCCATGACTAATGGACACCGAACTATGGGTGAAACCTTTTGCTTGGAAAAATTTCTCCGTTTTCCCGTGCATGACCAGCGTTTTTTTTCCGAAATTGGCGCCTGCGAGTTCGATTTCTTTCATATCCGCAACTTCGCCCGGATCAAGGGACAATGCCTTGATCAAAGCTTCCTTGCAGGCAAACCTCCCGGCAAGATATGGGATGGGGTCTTTGTGTTTGTGGCAGTATTCCACTTCTCCGTCCGTAAATACCCGTTTCAGAAAACGATCTCCGTGTTTTTCCAATAGATCCCGGATTCGGTCGTTTTCGACTATGTCATTGCCAACGGAAATCATTCCATCACAAGGATTCCGCCCCATCATTCATAGGTCGAGCCTGTTTCGGATGGTACCGGGAAAACTTTAGGGCGAGTCCCGATGATTTTTGTCAGAAATTCCAACGAGTCAGGGACCAGGCTGCTCCGGGGTGACCGTCGCATAGCGACCGCGTTCCGCGCCCTCCGCATCCCTCTCGCAAAGGTATAAATCTAACGATATATAGGTGATCTAAGCTCCCAACCGATGCAACGTTTCCTTAAGGGAAAAAACTTCCTGGAGAGAAATTCCCATTTGGCAAAATATTTTTTCAGGAACTGACAATGCTTTTGTATGTAATTTTTTTCCCAAAGAAGTCAACCTTACAGTGACTACTCTTTCATCTTCTTCTCCCCTCTTTCTTTCCAAAAGATTTGCAATTTGCATTCTTTTCAAAAGAGGTGTCAATGTACCCGAATCAAGACTTAACCTCTCACCGATTTCACTTACGGAAAGCCCATCCTCTTCCCACAAAACAAGCATTACAAGGTATTGAGGATAAGTCAAATTCAGTTCGGTAAGCAAAGGACGATACATTTTCATCATCCTATGCGTTGCCGAATACAGGGAAAAACAGATTTGGTTCTTAAGTAAAAGAATTTCTCCCTTGTTCGCTTTATTTTGCAATCAATTCCTCGATATCTTTTACAATCGCTTCCGGCTTCGTAATAGGCGCATAACGCTTAATAACATTTCCCTTTTTATCTATCAAAAATTTTGTAAAATTCCATTTTAAATCCAAAGAACCGAATATTCCTGGCGCTTGTTTTTTTAAATGTTGGTAAAGAGGATCTGTGTTCGGACCATTCACCTCCAACTTTGAAAAAATAGGAAACGTCGTGCTGAAAGTTCTTTCGCAAAAAAGTTTGATCTGCTCATCGGAGCCCGGCTCTTGTCCGTTGAACTGGTTGCAAGGAAAGGCGAGAATCTCAAAACCCTTGGTATGCAATTTCTCGTAGGTTTCCTGTAAACCTTTGTATTGCGGTGTGAAACCGCACTCGCTAGCAGTGTTTACAATAAGAAGAACTTTGTCTTTAAAATTGGACAAAGGGATTTCTTCACTTCCCCGTTTTACTTTGATTTGATAAAAATCTTCTGCCATTTTGAAAACCTCTTGTTATTGCAATGATGACAGGCAATTAAGTTGTGCACAATCTTTTTTTTTAAAGATCCTCTGTAAAATTCAAAGTTGGGGAATGCGGTGGAATCCTTAGCATCCCCGCCCCTTCTTCTGTGCCAATAGAAGCGAAGAAGTATTCGAAAAATCATCAGCGAAGCTGATCCTGGGTGGGGTTCCACCCGCCACTCAATGACTTTTCTCTACTACATCTTTCCAATTTGTTCCAGCAGCCAGTAGATATTCATGGTTCGCTTTACCAGCAGGAACAAAAGGATAAACGCCTTCTTCTTCCGGAACAATCACTTCCAAAAACGACGGAGCTTTTTTGGAAAACCAATCCGAGAAAAAAACGAAATTATCTTTCAGATGAATTTTTGCCGATTCAATTCCGAAACTTTCTGCCAAGCGGAGAAAATCCGGCTGAAATTCAAATTTGCTTCCCGACTTTCTATTTTCATAAAAAAGTTCCTGTTGCTGCCGCACTAACCCCAGATGTCCGTTGTTGACTAGAATGATTTTCACATTCAAATTCCATTCTTTCAAAGTGGAAAGCTCCTGCAAATTCATCATAATAGAGCCGTCTCCCGTAAAACAAAGAACAGTTGCACCCGGATTGGCAAGTGCAACTCCGATGGAAGCCGGTAAACCGAAACCCATTGTACCTTGTCCGCCGGAAGTAATCCATGAATTGGGCTTTTGAAACGGGTAACTTTGGGCTACCCACATTTGATGTTGGCCTACGTCGGTAAGAATAAAAGCATCCTCATTGATCGAACTTGCGACGGATCTCACAAGCGAATGAATTTTGTTTGGTGGTGGTGCCAAATTACTTTTAAGCCTGCTGATTTCACTTAACCAGTCTTTGTTGGAAGCTTCATAATTAGTTTCCAAATCGGAAATCCAGGCAAACAAAAACGAAGAAAGTTCTCCATTCCAAGACAAATCAACCTTTCGATTTTTATTGATTTCCCTTTTATCAATATCTACATGAATAACTTTGGCATTTTTACAAAAAGATTCTAAATTGCCGGTAGCACGATCGTCAAACCTTACTCCGAATGCAAGCAATAGATCGCAATCTCTTAATGCTTCATTTGCGGCGGCAGTTCCGTGCATCCCCATCATTCCCAAATACAATTCATCTTCTTCGGAAAATATACCAAGCCCCATCAATGTGGACACTACCGGGATTCGAAATTGATCGGAAATTTTACGAATCAGCCTTTCCGATTTTACGGCCCCTCCTCCAATATATAACAACTGTTTATTGCTATTTTTCAATAACTCCGTCGCACCATCAATCAATTCCCTTGATGGATCTTCTGAAAGGATTTTTTTATCTTCATGCTCATTCGGAATCGATCCTTTTTCTTTAAAATCGCCAATCAGTGAGTTCTGAATATCTTTAGGAAGATCAATCCAAACGGGGCCTGGTCTTCCTTCTTTGCAAAGCGAAAATGCTTCCTCCAGAATCTCTGGAAACCGGCTCGGATCTGTAACCAAATACGCCCGTTTGGTGATGGACCGGACAATGGAAAGAGTATCCAATTCCTGAAACGCATCGGTACCGATGAGCCATGTAGGAACTTGACCTGATATCACAAGTATTGGAACGGAATCCCGGAAAGCATCGGCTACCGCAGTGATTGCATTGGAAACCCCGGGACCCGATGAAATCAAAAACGGAGTCACCTCCCCCGTTGTCCGAGCTATCCCTTGGGCAATAAAACCGGCTCCTTGTTCATGCCGTGCAAGAACATGAGTGAGCGAAGACTTCGCCAAAGCGTCGTACACCGGTAAGATGGTGCCCCCGGGCAATCCGGGAAGAAAGCGAATTCCCTTGGATTCGAAAAAACGAATACAATATTCAGAAACAGTAATAGAGGTTTGCATAAAATAGTCCTTAGGATTTTTCTTCCCGCGAAAAGGCTTTCCATCCGGCGGGAAGTCCCCAAAGGGGAAAGCTTATAACGACGGAAAGCTAAGACTATTTGGATGAGTGACGACGACTAAGACGAGAGAAGTGGTGAGTACATAGGAAACTTCTGCGGGATCTTGGCTGAACAAGCTTAGATTGCAAAAGTTCGAATTCGACATTCTAAACCAGAATTTCCTTATCAGAAAATCCAGTCACTTTTTTTTTGAAGTGAGTAGAAACAAATCGGAAATGTTTCAGAGATCTTTTGTTCTTTTGATCAGGATATAAAAAGAATAAGCAAATCCCCCAAAAAGTCCTACCAACAACCAAAGAGGGCTCGTATCGAATTTTTCGTCCAAAAAATAACCACCCAATACAAAGACCAGTATCGAAGTTACAAATTCGAACCCGACTCCCGCCATAGCGAGAGGTGATTTATCTTCCGGTTTTTGATCCTTTGGATCCATTGAATTATTTATCCTCTATCTTTCGATAACGTTGGATTCGATAGCCTAACTCGGTTTTATCGGAAATCAATTGATAATGATGAGCGGGAAACTCATAACGATTGTTAATCTTTTCATCATAAAGTTTTTTGGAACTGTTATAATCATAAGGTTTCTCGCCATCGAACCAGAAAAGATGAAACCCCGGAAAATCGTTTTTATAGAGAATGTCCTGAAGGTCTTTCGCTTCCTCTTCGTTAATTGCTAAAAAATGATATTGATTCAGATAAGAAACGGAAATAAGCAAAGCATCAAAAAGATTTTTATGAATCACAGGAAGATTTTCCCTTTCTCCTTCTTTCCAAATATTAAGCAACTGAACCTGAGATTCCTGCACACGATTCATCAATGGAAAAAACGATTTGAGGAGACGACTTTGCAAATAAATTTGCGAAACTAGCAAAATGCCCGTAAAGATAAAGATTTCTTTTTTGAATCTAAAAGAACTCAAGTTTTCCAGATGATATAGAAAATAAGCAGACGCGATCACAAAGCAATAAAAACTAACATCCGTAAATCGAAGACCGGCAAATAATCCCCCGGGGTTATAAGGAGAAAGAACGGAAACGATGATTACGCTTAAAATACCAAATAGGCTCCAAAAAACGATTTCCAAAGGATAAGTCGCAAGATCTCCGAAGCAAAAATATAAAGAAACAACTCCGAGAACGACGAGTAATCCCCCCGCCTTCAGAAATCCCAATTTTTCGGAATCACCTAAAAAGAAACTTTTGATCAAAACCAACTGGCGTCCCATCCCCGAACCGGAGAGATCTCCTAAGGAAATCCGTCCCCTAACACCAAATATATTACCAAACTCTATTTGGTTCCAAATGGCAAAAAAAACAACTCCAATCAAAAATCCGATCAGAACAAATCGATTTTTTCGAATGAGCGGGAAGACCTGAAACGAATGCAAAACAAGATATAATATACCCGCTAAAAACAGATAAATGAACATCTCCGAACGAAGGTATGGTGCAATCGATACGATAAGCCCTAGAAAAAATCCGATAGCAGGTTTTTTAGAAAATTTAGGAGACGCGGAAGATTGATCCAGAGTGTAAAACAAAAAAACCAAAACAAGGAGAACCGCCAAAGTAGTTTCCGTATATTCATAAGCAGAATATATCGGATAACCGGAGATACTGATAATAGCCAAGAGAGAACGAAAAAGGACCGATTTCAAACCGATGATTTTTTCGATGTAAAGTAAAATGACAAACGATGTAATCAAATACAAAATTAAACAAACCCATGTCAGTCCAAAGGCACCAAACAAAGAATAAATAGGAACGGATGCCAAAGTAAAAAAATACGGGTATTGGAAAACGCATTCTTCCCGAAAAGTTTTATTCAGTCCTTTGACTGCCCATGTATAATCAAAAGGGAAAAAACGATAATCCGGATCTATGCTTTTTCCCGGATACAAACATCTGTGATTTTGCAATCCACCTTCTGAATACTGAATGAGTTGATAGTATTTGATTTGCGCATCAGACTGAATCATGGGCATACCTAACCCATCCAGTTTGATGCGCTTATGAATATAATAAGAAGAAAAAATTACTAATATAAGAAATGGTATGATATTAATAATCTTTTGTTTCATAAGACGACTAGTTTAAGATACGACCGACCCGATCCCATCGAACATCCAGTCTCCAAAGCCTGTATTTCAAAGTTCGTTCAATCCAACCGAAGCGGGTTTCTTCTTCTCTATATCTGTAGGAAGAAGAAGAAAATACTTCGCTAGGGTGACATTTTTTTTCCAACTCTTCGCCATGATATCGTTCTGCGAACTCCGCTCCCTTCTCTGCCAACTCTTTACCTGATTTATATTCGCAGGTAAAATCTTTCCAGTCGATGGAGAAATAAATCACAAGTGCTTTTCCGAGAATATCTTCTCTGCCCACAAATCCCCAAGCACGCGAATCGTGAGAATCATCACGGTTGTCACCCATCACCATATATTGACCTTCCTGAATCAGATGGCCTTTTACAAAATCACAACATTCGAATATATGTGCTCTTCGATCGTCCTCAAAACCTTCTAAAATATAATGTTCGAAACCTGGTTTTTGTTCTACAAAGAGGGCTCTTTGAGAAGCATCGATATTGTCCAAATCGGAAAGCTCGTCTCCGATAGGAACTTCTTTGGGAGAGTAGGATAAAAACTCTGTTCCATCCTTCGGCTTGTATTCGAAGTATGCGAAATGAACTCTACCTCTGTCTTTCGTATCTACGAATTTTCGTGTGATACGAATCGTATCTCCCGGCAAACCCACCACTCGCTTAACAAACCGTTTGGCGAAAATCCCAGTGCGGGACTCTTCCTGGGCAAGTGCTGTGGCGGGAGGAATAAAAGTGACGATATCTCCCCGCTTGGGGTCATCAATCCGAAAGAGTTCCTTTTCCGTGAAAGGCATCCGAATGGAATAACGCATCTTGTTTACAAATAGAAAATCACCGATTTTCAGAGTGGGAATCATCGACCCGGAAGGGATATTATTGGCGTCAAGTATGGAAGACTTGAAAGCAAAAACGAGAACTACGATGAATGCAAAGGAAAAACTGGATGCAAAAATACCTTCTTGGGGCTCTTCTTTTTTGGTTTTTGGAGGATTTGGCTTGGTTTTGGAGGAAAAAATTCCCATACGGTGAGCCTAGATTTGCGGAATTTTCTGTCAACAAAGGGAAAAATACCGAGAAAGGCTTGTACGAATCCGGGATTTCACCGATAACATACCTGGAGCCCTTTAGTTTAGTATGGAAAAAAGCCTCTCTGTTTTGCGTTTAACTCTTCAAGAAATGAAGGATCAGTATGCCTTTGTTTGCCTAAAGACCGGAACTGAAACGGAGGATATGGGAGAGGGGGAAATAGCCCTACTCCAAAAAATCTGCCAGGGGATTTTGCCCCTCTCCGTTAAAATCGGCGGCCCCGAAGCACGTAACGATATTAGAATATGCAATAAAATCGGTGTAGCCGGCATCTCCGCCCCCATGGTGGAATCGGAATACGCTCTTAGAAATTTTATCTCCACTTTAAAGAACCTGATTCCAGGCACAGAGTTTGAAAAACTAAAAAAAGCAATCAACTTGGAAACAATCACCGGGTATAGAAATCTTCTGGATATTTTCGACTCACAAGCATTTGGTGATTTGCAGCAAGTAACAGCCGCTAGGTCGGATCTTTCCGCTTCCATGGACAAAAAACCGGATGATCCGGAAGTTACACGCATCTCGAAAAAAATCATTTCGGAAGCAAAAAGCAGAGGCAAAAAAACTTCCGTCGGCGGAACCATCACAAAAACAAATTTTGAATTGATTGCGACTGAAATTGTTCCCGACTTTATCAATTCCCGCCATGTAATGGTAGATACTTCCAAGGCCATGGAAATCGGAGCAACGGATGTGGCGGAATGTATGTTGATTTTTGAAATGGATGTATACGAATATTTTTCCAAGGCGTTTCCCGAAAAAGGATACTACTACCGCAATCGTGTAGAGATCAATAGAGAAAGAATCGGAGAAAGAAAGGTATTGTACTTTATTCGTTAGGTGGTATTTCTATTTTTCATATTCAGTATTGTAACCGCATTTTTATTTGCCACTCCTTACTCATTGCATAAGCCCCTTCAAAAAGGGCTTTTTCTTTTTTGTATCATTGTTTCCTTAGCCTGTTTTTACTTTAGAAATTCGGATTTCAAAACAAAGAGAACCTTCTTTTTCCCTTCCTCTTTGCTACTTGCTATCAATCGGTTAAAAATCTTATTCTCCCAAATCATTTTTGTACGATTTGTACTCATTTTGAGTCTATTGATTTACATAATCAGTTTCGGACTTCATTTTGATGAGATCAGTCAGAATTTTTCTTCCCGATTTTTATTCCAAGACTCGGATTATATCGGGATGGATGAAGTAATCCGGGAGATATTGAGAGGGAACGGATTTCACTCTGCGTATTATTCGGAATCGGGAAAAGAATCCTACCTATTGCACCATTTTGCACCAGGGCTTGTTTTTTATCTGCCATTTATAAGTTTGTTCCCTGATCGTTGGGGCTATGCAATCGGATGTTATGCGTATGCTGTAATAGGCCTTCTCGGATGGGGATTTTTATTATACAAAGAATCGGAAAAGAGAGGAAATCCTTCCCGGCAAACTATATTTTGGATTCTTTGGATCGCACTCTTCAACCAACTTTATATCTACCGTCTGGGAACCAGTTATCATTTTGAAATTTTGGTTTTACCTTTCTCCGCTTTATTTTTTTATTTTTATCTGTCCGTCCAAGATAAAAATAAAACCAAATTGATTTATCATTGGTCGGGACTATTCTTTAGCTTGGCTTTGTTTTTATCCGTAAAAGAAGATATCGGAGTATACATTGGTTTATTTGGGGCTGTTAGCTGGCTGTACGAATGGTTTTCAAAAAAAAGAACTCCCTTTTATAAAAATATCCGATTCAATTCTTTGCCTTTTTCGATTTTAATCCTATCTTTATTATACTTTCTATTTGCATTCTGGATTTATCCACACTGGATCCTAGGAAATTCTACTGTTTCCTGGTCCGATGAATTGTCCCGGGAGTATGCGGGGTATTACAAAAAGGTAGAAGGAGCGGACAAAGCAGTCAGGATTTTTTTGGAAATCGCAGTGAGCGGAGGATTGGGAATACTTTCCGTTATCCCGGAAGGAATCGTATGGGGTTTGATATATTTAACACACGCTATATCCTCCAGGCCATGGCATCATGAGATATATTCCTACTATTCCTATACACTTCTCCCTTTCGTATTATTTTCAGGTCTTGTTTGGTTGAGAAAGAAAAAAGAAATTCCCTATTGGGGATTTTTTCTGATCGTAGGACTTATTTTTTATAAAAACTCTTTGGATGGAAATTATCCTTTGCATTTTCAGAAAGAAAATATCCGGAACGAAGTTGAGTTGTTAGAAAAAGAAGCAGGAAGAACTGTCCGGACAGAACTTGCGGAAAGCAAAAAATCAATCCAGAACGACGGAGTTGTTTATAGCCAGTACAATTTGTCTTTTTATGTTTCGAAAGATATTCCCGTTCGACCGATTCGTTTATTTGAATCAGATTGTTTCCAAGAACGAAATAGAATCGATTTAAATTCGAAACAAGATCACCATCATTCCTGTTATGTGATCATGGCCCCGAATTTTGCGGATCCGGTATTTCATCCGAAGGAAGAATTTTTAAAAATACGCGACGGGCTTCGGGAAAAAAAAGCCGCTCTGATTTACCAAGGACATATGATAGAAGTTTGGAAATTATTCCTTTAAGTGAAAAATTTCATACCCACTATCTCTTTTTTCGATTCGGATGAGTCCCTCTAGAATCAATTTTTTAATGATGGAATAAATCAATCCGAGTGCGGTAGGGAGATGACCTCCGTTATGAACTTTTTTGCCGATGGCGGCTTCCATTAGGTTCAAAAGATCGGAAGGACTTTCTCTTAATCTTCGGATTACACCTTTTTCCAAAATAGATAAGGTTTTTTTCACAAGAGTGATCGTTCTCATCGGGTCTTCTATCTCATGACCGTGTGCGGGAAGCAGTCTTTTGATCGGCTCTTCCAAAAGTTTGGAAAGAGTAAAATAGTAATCTCCCAAACTGCCATCCATTTCTGAATAAATAGCTGTTAGGTTGGCGATGATCAAATCCCCCGAAAAATAAACGCCGGACTCCTGGATCACGGGAGTAATATGATAGAGATTGTGGCCGGGTGTATAAATAAAACGAAAGCGCCTGTCCCCTATCTCCATGGAATCGTTATGGTCGATCGCTTTGTCGATTCGAAGGATAGGATCCCCTTTTTTTGTTTCCTGAAACTTGCTGTAAAAATTGACCCAACCACTTCTGGATTCGGAGATGATTTTTTCCAATTGAACCGGATCTCCGAAAGCAACAGTGAATAAATCCTCGGTCGCCTGTTCGAAAAGCCGCATGGAATCCAGATAGTTGCCCACTCCATCCTGCATTGCACGATAACCGTAATATACCGCCTTAGGCGCGTAAGATTTTAAAATCAGAGACGAAGAGATATGATCCAGATGATTGTGAGTATAAATGATATTTTTAATGTCCCGAAGGGAAAATCCTCTGGTTTTCAGAGATGCCTGCAACATGGGAACGGATTCGATATAACCCGAATCGATGAGAGTCAAACCGTCGTTATCTACAAATAGGTAGATATTGTTGGGAGCATAAAACGGTTGAGGGAGAACGATTTTAAAGATCTCATCTCCAATCTCTTCCATAGGAGGAACTTTTTTGGGAGTTGTGACGATCATGGATTATGTAAATGTAGTAGGTACCACATAATATGTCACTTTCATTCCTATTTTTCGGATTTTACGGTAAGTTCATTCGAATCCGATTTTCTTTCCTGTCGGGAAATCAGGTTTTGTATTCGGACTATTCCTAGCGTTAGGGATCGGTAGGATTTAGTCACCCGTCCGTTTATAAAAACGGCGGGGACCGGAGCGCACGCGGAGTCCGGACGAGCCTGGGCCCAAACACTGCGGAGCCGATCGGATAGAAATACCGAAGGGAATCCGCATGTGTTTGGGCAACGCCCACCTTACGGCTGTTTTTTGATAAGAAGTCTTCTTTCGATTTCGAAAATTTTTTCCGGAATTTTTTCTTTTCCTAATTTCTTTTTGTCGTTTTCTTTTAGGAATAGGTCCGCGCCGAATTTATCAAGAGCATCATTTGCTTTGATATTTTTAAGTCCGATGAGTTGGATTTGAACTTCGCCGGCAGGGATGCCGTATTCCGTTCCTTTGTCTTCTACGGAAAGAATACGGCTAATGCTAGTTACGGTGTCGCCCGAAAAAGCCGGTTGAGTGTGGTATCCTTCGGTGAATCCGATTTCCCAGAGAGCGTTTTCGGAGATATCGCGGGAAGCGTTTCCAACTAACCAACCAAACACGAGTCCACCGTATACCACCGGTTCGCCGCCCATTGGACCGGAGATCCCTGCGGAATAAAGTTTATCGTAATGAAGAGGATGAGTGTTTCCTACGCGGAATGTCCATTGGTAATGTTCATCCGTGATCGTGCGGCCGTTTTGGTGCACATAGATCTGGCCCGGTTGGAAGTTTTCGAAATAAGTATGTCCCCAAGTAACATCCTTTAGCCCGGTCGGAAACTGCAATTTGGGAAGTTTGAGGGCAGGGGTCGCAGACTCGGGAAAGAATGCGGATTTGTCACCAGGTTTGGAATTTCCTTTCGGTTTTCCGTTGGACTGGTAGATCATGATCTTTCTTTCGTATTGCAAAACAACTTCGTTTTTTTGATTGAGACAAAGTGTACGCACATGAACGATCCCCGGTTTGTCGGGACCTTTGTCATCGACTGCAAGGATTTTTGTACGGGAAGAAAGCGTATCTCCCGGGTAGACAGGTTGAAGGAATTGAGCATTGTAGTAACCGAGGTTAGCTAGCGCCTTCTCGCTGTTATTTTGTACGCCGATGGAAAGTGCCAGGTTGAACACCATAAGGGGAGGCACAAGTAAATCCTGAAAACCGTGAGCTTTCGCATATTCTGCGGAAAGATACAAAGGATTTGCATCCATAAATACTGTTGCAAACTCTTGCGCGAAACTACGATCCACAGTGAATTGGCGGGGGTGAACATAAATATCACCGACTGTGAATTCTTCCAGGTAACGTCCATAGATGTTCTTTTTGATTTTATCAAGAGTGGCTGGGGTTTTCGGTGCTATTTCACCGAAGGGGGTCATCGCTTTTTCTACCATGGGACAAAGGTTCTAGGGGGTATGCAGGAGGAAAAGAGTTTTTCTTAGAAAGAAATAAGGGAAGTTTCAAGACTCTTTCGCATTCATGTTAGAGACGGAAATCTCTAGTTTACTGTTATCGCCGTGGCGGGGAAATATAATAGGATCACCCCGAAAGTTACAGGAAGGTTGCAATAACGAGGAGCCCCCACCTACTACCGGATAGGAAATCACGGCGACTTGGTAGTTGGATTGGCCCGAAAGCCGACGGGAGAAAACAAAATCCATATCTCCTGAATAACCTGTTGCGGAGGATGAAATGTTTTTTACAATCAAGCGTATGGAAAAAAGTAAATCTTTCGTAGCTCCTCAGTTTGCAAAAGAGACGCTCCCGCTGGATAGATAAAATTAAGTTTAGAAAATTAGGATATTATAATTTAATGGTGGGAGAGGCCTCCCCGAAATTCAAAATCGAAGATACCATAGAACCGATGCGTTCATTTCCGATTGGTCTGAAAGTTTGGCTTGGTTTCCCTCCAAAGAATAGAGAGAATTGCCTTGGACGGGAGCAAAGCCTACATTCGTTTTGATTCCGGTTTTGGGAGTTTCTTCCTCTGCTGCTCGAAAAGAGTCGTACATAACAAACGAATATGTAATCGCACCAAGGATAAAAAGTAAATTGGCAGTTCGATAGGAAGATTCATACTCAGAGTAGCTTTTTGTGTATTCCCAAGGAAGTAATTTGCTGGACTTTGCCTGACTCAAACTGGAGTTAGCTTCGCTTTGGAAAAAAATTCCTCCCAAAAGAAATAAGCTGAAAAGCCCCGAGGAAATAATTCCTTTTTTGGTCTCTCCCGCTTGGAAATAACCAACGCCCGGGTAAAAAAAATTTTTGCGGAGTTGGTCCGCCCTTTTCTTTTTTGCCATCCACCTTCTTTCCAATTCTTCTTTTTCCGCAATGGAACTTTCTTTGACCTTTCGGTTTCCCTGTTCCTGCAATTCGGAAGCTTCTTTTTTAATTTTAAAAACCCGGGAAGCTTCTTCCTTTTCTTTGACCTGCCGTTTCAGCTCTTTGTTTTCTTCCTCCAGAACTCTCATTTGCAAATCATCCGTAGTTTCTTCGGAAAAGACGGGACAAACCGCAAAACAAATACCAAACGAGAGCAATACGGAAAAAATTGTAATTCGATTCATTGGAATATATGAGAATGGGAATTTTAATACTTAGTTTTCTAAAGACAAAATGAATTCTGGTGCCACAATTCTGGTTTCATCCGGTGTAAGAAGATGCCACTTCCCACCTTTCACATACCATACGGCGATGATTTCCGTTCCATCTTTGAGTTTAATTTTAGCGGCATTTCCATAGAGTGCGGTCAGTTCTTTCCAGGTCCTGATAGGTTTTGCATCCGGGTCTGATTGGGATTCCTGAGTATTGGTAACGATAATCGGTTTTTGGTCCAATTCCGTTTTTATGATTCCCCCTTCCCGCAAAGACGCATAAGAAAGAGAAGAAGTGCTGTCGGAGTAAATTCCATCGGTCTCACTGACTTGGTATGATTTTCCTTCGCGGACAGAACCTAATCCCGTTTTGTTGGAAAGAAGTTGGATTTCCCCTTCCCAAACATCCAATGAATCGGAATTTCCTTCCACCTTCAGTCGGGCGAATGTCCCTAGCAGAACGTAGGTTTGGTGAGAACTCTCCCAAACCAAGGATTTTGCCGCCCTTGGGTCCGACAGAACTACCACCTCCCCCGAACGGATATTAAGATGCAAACGGGGAATCCCTTCCGAAATAACTTCCTTCCAGGCGACAATGCCCGGGCCTTGCAATCGCAAAGAGATCCCCGGGGAAGGAGAAATCTGTACTTTGCTCCGATCGGAAAGAATCCAAAGATCTCCTGCCAACAGCTTGGAGCCGGGAGATAAAACGGAAACGTCATTTGATCCGTTTCGGCGTATCCCTACGTTTCCATAAACGTCGGTGATCAAAACAGATTGGTTAATAGTATTTAGGTATTTGTCTTTTCCGTTAAAGAGGAAAAAGGCAGCGGCGATAATCGCCGCTGCCGAAATTGGAAAAGAAAGAATAGAAAGCGAGCTTATCCACTTTCTACGCTGAATAGAGGTAGAGGCCTTTCTCTCTTCTGAGTTCCAAGTAAGCTCTTGCAAAGGTTTGGGCCAATCATCCGGATTGTCAGATTCCCACCACGGAGTTTGTTTCATTCCCAATCCTCCCAGGTCCAGCCTTCCTTTTGAAAAACCTTCCGTATCACTTTAACACCTTTTTCCAAAGAAGTTCGAACTGTCTTTTCATCTATCTTAACAATCCCTGCGATCTCTTTTAGCTTCCTTCCATCGGAAAAACGAAGATATAAAACCTCTTTTTCCCTATCAGAAAGCTCATCACCATCGCCAGAGAGAATAGAATTAAATACCAGTATCAATTCTCTTCTTTTACCTTGAACCAAAGCGGGTATCTCTGCACCGGAAAATCCCAAATGCACTTGCCCCGCTTTCCTAAGGTGTCTTAGAAAAAGGTTTCTACCTATTCCCATCATCAAAGGGGGAATGGATTCAACAGTTTCCAAACCTTTCTGAGATTTTTCGTACAAACGCAGGAAGACTTCATGAGTCAAATCCTCCGCAGTGTGAAAATCAGCACCTAACCTACGCAAGTAGGATATAAGTGCGCCCTTATTTGCTAGAAATAATTTACTTAGAAACTCCCGATCCAAAAGCCCTCTACTAGTTCATTCCTTGAGAGAGGGAAAAAAGGGAATTTTTATTCTGAATCTTCGAAAAATTCGCATCGATTTACTAAATTCCATGGATAACGCACTAAGTCTTTGCCGGTTTCGCTGCCGAGCTCCAAATATTCCGAATTCCAGGCCCAGAATCGCCCTTTTACTTCCGAACCGTCCGATAATGCCAATCGTAATTTTTTGCCAGTCAGTTCATTTGGTTCTACTTTTGCGACCGTTTGTCTTGCGACCCGATAGATCCCATTGGGACCTTCTACCCAAAGAAAAGATTCATCGGAGACCCAAATTTTCCCCAAAAGAATCTCTCCCGTTTTAAGAATGAGTTTGTCAGCGGAAGCAGGAATCGAAAATAAGAAAATTATAAAGAATAACGTCTTTCTCATCCAGGTACCATTTTTACTTAAGGTATTTTATAAAGTTTCTGAGCAAACAGAGAAACTAATCCCTGTTCTCTAAAATAGAAATAAAATGCGAAAAAAAGAATATTTTATTCCTTTTTCAGCACAGAAAGGAATAAAGCAGTAATAATCGTTACATAAAATAAAATAATTTATGGACTAGAAATAAAAATTCAATGCAAAGCCCATTTATATACCTAACTCCTTTTAGAGGGCAGAACCTAACCGGACGCAGCTCCAAGTATATTTTCAACTTATTTCTGCTATTTTTTTTCTACAATTGCGGGCCTCTCGCCCCGGAGGATTGGGCTCCTTCCATGGTAATGGTGTTGGGATTGGGAGGAGGTACCACAAATCCGAACGGCCCCAAGACGCTTAACCCAGGACAAACTGTCAGTTTCGGCGGAGGACAGGGAAATGTCACAGGAACCGTCGTCGATATAGACGGAGACGGGGTAGCGGACGCAATTGCAATCAACTCAAGTGATGGCTCTGGAAACAACAGACCGCCCAGCCTGATTTTAATCGATTCGGATGGAGACAGCGTTCCGAACGGGGTCGATGCCAACGGCGATGGGGTCATTGATTATTATATTACGATTGGGAACGGAGGTTCGATCGTTTTGACAACACAACCAAACGGAGGGGGAAACCAGGTAACGATCGTTCCGGGACAAGGTTTTGATTCCAATGGAGATGGAGTCGTGGACAATCCCGTTCTCGGGCAATTGGTAAACGATACGACTCCCCCTACTTCCGTCATTACACCTGCGGGAGGAACTTACACTTCCGCACAAAATCTCACGATCCTATGTTCCGACAATATCGCCCCAAGCAATATAGTTTATACTACCAACGGAACCGCTCCCGGCTTCAGTCCGGTCAATGGGTTGGTAAAAAGTCCACCTAGCACTACTTTCACGATCGGATCGGAAGGGAACGGAACGTATACTGTCCGTTATCTTTGCCGGGATCTGGCGGGAAACCAGGAATCTGCAAGTGCGCATACGGAAACCTATGTGATCGATAGCAATGTTCCCGCCGTGACAGCAAGTCTTGCTTCCCTTTATGTGAGTAGTAACGGTAGTGCGATCAACTCATCCCAACTCACCTGGTCAAGTAGTATGGACGGAACTTACAGTGTTCGTAGCGGTGGGACAAATTGTACAGATGGAAGTCAACTTTCCACCGGAAGTGCAACGGCGGCGGTTCCGAACACTGCAACGACTTTCACAGCGGGCGCGTTAAGTTTGGGAAATACTACGATTCGAATCTGTGTTACAGGAACGAGTAACGGGCTTGTAGGTTCTTACGCACTTACGATCACAAGAGACGATACTGCTCCTACCGTCACAGCCAGCCCAACAAGCGGTAGTTATATGTATTTGGCTTCGATTTCACTTACTTGCAATGATGCGGGAGGAGCGGGTTGTGATACAGTTGCCTACTCTTCACAAACCGGTTCCGCTCCAACCAATCCTGCGATCACAGGAACAACAGGAGCGATTACTTCGGGAACTTTATATGCGAGTGCTCTTGCTACAACAGATCTCGCAACAACTTACATTAAATTCATCGCCCGCGACCTGGCAGGAAATGTATCCGCTGTTTCCAGTGAAAATTACATTGTGGATACTACTGTTGCTACTCCTTCTCAGGTTTCCGTTTTAGGTGTGGGCACAGAAGTTTTCGTGCAATGGGCACCCGTTACCAATGCTGCCGAATACAGAGTTTATTACAGCACATCCAGTCCTGTCACCACTTCCTCTACCAGTATAACAGGAATTAGTAACCTTTACTATGAAATCACAGGTTTAACCAGTGATACTATGTATTACGTAAAAGTGGAAGCCAGGAATGGCGTGGGTGGTGTGAGTTCACTTTCTCAGGAACAAAGGGTTTTTACCACTTCGGTGCCACCGGGGACCGCAGTGTCCGGAAGTTATGCGGATATTTCGGCGGGACAGGGAACGGATTCGGGATACTCTCCGAACATTTTGGTAGATTCCAACTCCATGAAACTATTAATTGTAACTCAAAATACTGCAAATAACAACAAGCCAGGATTGTTTCGATGCGATTTAGATGGTTCTAATTGCTCCCATGCAGATATTTCCGTGGGGCAAGGAGCAGATTCGGGAGTCAGTGCTTTTGCACTGCTTGATACAGTCTCCAATAAATTATTAGTCGTAACCCAAAATGCGACAAATAGCAACAGGGCTAGCTTGTTTCGATGTGATTTGGATGGCTCTAATTGTACTCACACAGATATTTCTGCGGGGCAAGGGGGTCTGTCAGGAACGAATCCATTTGCTATCATCGATTCCGTTTCGAATAAATTACTAGTAATAACATGTAACGTAACAAATGATCTCAAGCCAAGCCTATTTCGATGTAATTTAGATGGATCCAATTGTACTCACACCGATATTTCGGTAGGACAGGGCCTTGGTTCAGGATCTATGCCTTCTCTAGTGATTGACCCGATTGCGAATAAATTACTGGTAGTAACCAGCAATGGAGCCAACAACTACAAACCAAGTTTATTTCGCTGCAATTTGGACGGTTCCAATTGTACTCACACCGATATTTCGGTTGGGCAAGGAGCTTACTCAGGAAATCACCCCTCAGCAGCAATTGATCCGATTGCGAATAAATTACTGATTGCAACTCGCAACGAAGCAAATGACCAAAAGCCAAGTTTATTCCGCTGCAATTTGGATGGTTCTAACTGTATCCACACAGATATTTCGGTTGGGCAAGGCACTGCCTCTGGCCTCTCCCCAGAGATATCCATCGATTTAATCACAGGAAAGGTGCTTGTAACGGCCATAAATGCGGCCAACAATTACAAACCAAGTCTATTTCAATGCAATTTGGATGGATCCAGCTGCACTCATACGGATATTTCGGCAGGACAAGGACCTAACTCAGCCTCTGGACTTTCATACATATCTATGATCATCGACCCGACCACTGGCAAACTGCTCGTAGCAACAACCAACGGAGCCAATAGCAACAAGCCCGCCCTCTTCCGTTGGTAGCTCGTTAGTCGATCACATTTTAGCGAGAGGGATGCAAAGGGCTTGGTCGGTAACGACCGCAGCGTAAGCGGAGCCCGGAGCAGCCCGGTCCCGAAGGGGACTCGCCCGACTGCTCTTTTCTCTGATAAAACCATTTTGTTTGTAAACCTTTCTTGCAATCTTTGGGAAACTAGTTTTAAAATGTTTGCAGTTTACCCAAATGAGAGGGATGGCATGCTTTCGGAGCCATCGGGAAACGGAGAATGGATGAAACAACCAAATATCAATATACAACATAACAGATGCATGCGGAACTTGTTATTCCATCTGGTTTTTTATCCGGTTCTGTTTTTTTGTTTTGGCGGTTCGGTTTATGCGGATGAAAACACCATTTTTGAAACGCAAAAACAAAGGCGATTGGAAAAGAGAACTTCCGTTTATATGGATTTTTATTTTGCTCCGAATGATTATTTCGGGAAGTTAGGTAGGGAGATTCATGTTCCCAATATTTCGGTGACTTATAATTTGAATGAAAGTTTTACGGTGGGTGCTTCCTTTAATTATTTCAATTACCAAAAAACGGCGTATGGCTCTGCAACGTATAATCATGAAAACATACAGAGCTACAGGTCGGGGAAAGAGGGAGGTTTTTTCAAATTATTTCTCAACTACTATATCTTAAGTTCGCCTCTTTATTTGAATTTCGGAATGGCGACCATGCCGGATTTTAAGTTTACATCGACCAACACTCTTTACAACCAGCTGACAAGAGAATACGAATCATACTCAAGCCATTATGCAAACAAAACCCCTTTGGTATTGGATCTGGGGCTCGGTTTGAAATTTATATTCTTTGAAAATTTTCTGACTGGGTTTGAAATGGGCGCCTATCGGTCGTTCTCCGAGAGCACGAGACGGTCCATTGAACCGAATATTTATTTTCCTTCCAGTTACACTCCGAATGTGGCAACACCGTTTTTAGCAAATTCCTTATTTGAATCCGGTTCCCGTGCAAGCAAGGATACGAGCACGAGTGGGGTGTATTTGAAGATCTTGTTTGGGATTGTGTTTTGATTTTTTCGGGGAAGGGATTTGTGAATCTTTAGTACCCCGCCCCTTCTCCTTCGCCAATAGAAGCAAAGAAGTATTCGAAGAATCATCAGCGAAGCTGATCTACAGGGTGGGAAACTGAACCCGCCACCAAATGCGTCCTAACTACCATGGGCCGCAACTTTTGTCCTTTCGGATCGCAAATCTTTCTATTTTTTTATAAATAAGTTCGCCTTTTTGCCTAGCCGACTTCCCGGACTCTCTTCCATTCCTGGTGCCAGATATGCCACTCTTCCCGTGCGGCGCGGTAAGCCTCCATATCGGAACGGACTTCCTCCATTAGGCATTCCAATTCCTGAACTTTTCGCAATAACCTTTCCGAAAGCTCAATCCATTGCACAGAATCCTCTTGCAAACTTTCCACGTTTTTAGTATCGGGATTCTCTCTTGGAAATCCTTGCATTTTTAAGCTGGGACAAAACCCTCTCAAGTATGAGTTTTTCTTTCCCCAAAAAGGATCTGATCCCCGAAGAATTTCAAATTTCCCCAAAACACCAAAAACGTTACCTTATCAACGGGGAATTAAGGACTTGGGTGGGAAAAACGGAAACAGTCCTCTCTCCGATTTTTTTGGAAACGGAAACCGGTTTGGAACAAGTGGTACTTGGCAGTTATCCTTCGTTTGGTGAAGTAGAAGCGTTGGAAGCGCTTGATTCCGCTGTAAAGGCTTACAATCAGGGAGCCGGGGAATGGCCTCAGTCCACCGTAGAACAAAGAATAGTTGCTATTGAAAATTTCATCTCACTTATGCAGACAAAGCGGGATGAAATCATCCTTTTTCTTATGTGGGAAATAGGGAAAACACACAAAGACAGCATCAAAGAATTCGACCGGACGATTGAGTATATCAACGATACCATCGACGCTCTCAAAACGATGGAAAAAGATTCTTCCAAATTTATAACGGAAAAAGGAATCCTCGCTCAGATCAAACGTGCTCCTTACGGAGTTGTGCTTTGCATGGGTCCGTTTAACTACCCGTTAAATGAAACATTCTGCACTTTAATCCCTGCACTCGCTATGGGAAATACCGTAGTATTCAAACCGGCAAAATTCGGAGTACTGCTCCTCGAACCTCTACTCGAATGCTTTCAGAAGGCGTTTCCGAAAGGAGTCATAAGTACATTGTACGGCGACGGCGCCAAAGTTGTCTCTCCCATTATGGAATCGGGCAATGTGGATGTATTCGCATTTATCGGCGCAAGCCAAACTGCAAATATCATTACGAAAAAACACCCAAAATTAAACCGCCTACGGTCTGTTTTGGGGTTGAATGCGAAAAATCCTGCTATCCTACTTGAGGATTGTGATTTGGATGCGGTCGTTCCCGAAGTATTAGCGGGATCACTTGCTTACAATGGACAAAGATGCACCGCACTTAAAATTATTTTTGTTCCGGAAAAACTAGCGGAACCATTTTTGGAAAAATACCTGACCTTATTGAAAACCTGGAAGAGAGGAATGCCTTGGGAAAAAGATATTATGCTGACCCCTCTTCCCGAAGAAGGAAAAACAAAATGGCTTACCGAACTCATCGAAGATGCGGTAACTCTAGGAGCAAAAATTCATAATTCGAAAGGCGGAATGGTCACCGAGTCTTTTATGAACCCTGCTGTATTATTTCCTGTTTCCAAACAAAGCAGAGTTTATCATGAAGAACAATTCGGTCCTATCGTTCCCATAGTCCCTTATCATAATATAGAAGAAACTTTGGAATATGTTCGGGATTCCAATATGGGACAACAAGCAAGTATATTCGGAAAGGACGCAAAAACCATAGGTCTGTTAGTTGACAGACTGGTAAACCAAGTAGCAAGAGTCAATATCAACACTCAATGCCAAAGGGGACCGGACAGTTTTCCATTTACAGGAAGAAAAGACTCGGCTGATGGAACTCTTTCCGTAACAGATGCGCTCAGAGCTTTTTCCATCCGAAGTCTGGTGGCCGCAAAAGACGAAGAATCCAGCAAAGAAATCATCCGTAAGATCGTAGAAACGAAATCTTCCCGGTTTATCGGAACCGAAACCAAGTTATAAGACATAACCTGGTTTTTCCCTAATCTTTTTCTTTTGCGGGGAAAAGGATTAAAGATTGCTATTTTTGGCTAAAGAGTTAGCTTAAATGTAGAGATTTTCTCTACGAGAATCCAATGAGCCAAAACCAAACGATTCGATACTTTTTGATCATTGCAATACCTTTGTACATATCTTGTGCAAAGGTAATCACTCAGGAACAGGCAGGTTTTTTAAGTTTACTCCTGAGCACAGGCCAATCTTCCCTCGCAAGCAGTTCAACAGAAATACCTGTTACGGTCGATCGCCAGACAGGCATACAGATCAGCGCCTCCGGCTTGACAGTAACTTATGCGGCATTGACCACTTTGGCAGTCAAACTTTCCGCAAAACCAACTCATGATGTAACAGTCTCTTTATCCTTTGATACCACCAAACTAAGTGTAAATGGTTCCGGTGTTTCTCCAGTCAATTTAACTTTTACGGAAAACAATTTCGATACTCTTCAGAATTTCAGTTTGGATGCGGTAAATAATGCAAATGACACATCCAGCATTTCATTAACTACGCAAAGTACGGATACCCCTTACGATAGCCTATCCAAATCGCTTTCCGTAAACATTCAGATTGCCACTGCGGCTATCATATCAAGTGTAAATACGGTTTCTTTGGATGGTGGAGGAACAGGTTCCTTCGGAGTCAGACTCAATGTATTGCCGACAAATAATGTAAACTTAACCTTGAGTTTTTCCGGCGCCAAACTGGCAGTAGATGGAGTGACGTCTTCCCATCCGGGCTTGAGTTTCACTCCTGCCAATTATTCAACCTTACAAACCGTAAATTTAAGATCGCTTTTGAATACGACCGAATCGGTTAACATCGGTTTTATTGCATTCAGCTCCGATGCGGATTATAATTCCAAGTCAAAAACCGTTTCCGCTTCGGTTACTTCCAATACAAGAAGTATTGTTCTTTCTCCGAGTCCTGTTTCTCCCAGTATGAAACCTGCTGAAGTTCATTCTTTTACGGTTGCACCCAGCGTAGCACCTACTTCCGATATTACAGTCAGTTTCACCTATACGCAAAGCCAGGTAAACATAAGAAAGTTCGGGGATGTGAGTTATGATACGGACGGTAGTTTTTCAATCACTCTCTTAAGCGGAAGCACCACAGCACAGACCATTCAAGTCAAAGCGGTGTCCAATATCAATGTGGCAAGCGGAACCATAAGTATTGCCACAACGGTTCCTGCTTCCCCGAACGGAGACATATCCTTTGACGCTCTGACAACAAGCACCGGTTATTCGATTGACACCGACAATGTTCCCGTGGCTCTCAACGGAAATATCCAAAATGGAAACCAAGCGACAACATCCAACTCTACCACTTATACCCTGGGAACGACTGTTGACCCTGCCACCTCTTTTGTAATTTGTAATTTTCAAACGGCAGGATCGGATATAGTCAACGCAACTACTTGCCAGCTCAATTCTTCAGGAACCCAGGTAGAAGTGAAAAAAGGAGCATCCGGTACAAACGTAACCACCAACTATTATGTTATGAATTTCAGTTCGGGGATTTCAGTCCAACGGGGTGCCACCGTTCTAACTTCAGGCACAGCAACAATAGGTTTATCCCAAACAGTCAATACAAACAAAGCGTTTATCATATCCTATGTGAGAACAACTTCCACAGGCGCTGCCAATGACAATCGAAAGCAAGTTCAAGTATCTTTTGCCGATGCGAACAATTTAAATTTCTCATGTAATGGTTGTACTGCGACTACTGTAGAATGGCAAGTCGTGCAATGGCATTCAGCAACGGTGCAATCTGGTACAGCCACTATAGCCGACACCGCTTCGAGCACAACAGCAACTCTTAGTTCAGCGGTCGACCTCTCAAAAACATTTTTGATCTTCAATCATTCTTACACTCCGAACGGAGGAACAGGCCAAGAGCAAAATTACTTTACCTCCGGGGCTTTCTCTTCCACATCACAGCTTTCTTTCCAAAGGGGGTTCACACAAGGAACGATCGCCATCCAATACTTTGCGGTGTCGGTTCCTTCGGGTTTGGTTGTGAAATCAAATGATTTTACACTTAGCACTTCTGAAACAAACATCTGCGATGTTACCCCGAGCGGAGGAGTGACGGATTATTTAAAATCAATGATGATCACTTCCAATCGAACCGGAACCGTTGCTGAGGATACTGCATTGGACTCTTCTTCACTTACGTATGAATTTCGAAACTCCGGATGTGGTGCTGCGGGAAATACAAACTTGAAAATCACCCGATACAATAACGGAGACGGAACAAATCATAGTTTATCTGGCACCTACTTCCTGTTAGAATTCAATTGAACATGAACAAACCTATCTCTTTCGTTTTTGTTAAAAAAATCCCGGGTTCGCCTAATTTTTCAGTGATTTAAGATTAAAATCAGTTAAACTCTATTTGTGATTCAAACCATTGTACATTCCATCGCAGGTAGAACAGTTCAGTTCACCCATAATTCCACAGAGTCCTTACTCAATGGAATCAAAGTATTAGTAAAGGGGACTCTGCAAAGTACCGGAGCCGGCTTGGATTTGCTTTCCAATGCATTTCTTTACAAAGAAGATTGGAAGGAAGCACTCAAGAAAGCAGGTGTTACCCTTAGGGAAACAGGCGACCAAACTACAGAAGCAATGGAAAAGGCAATCCACTCCACAAATGTCGCTTTCGAGAAAGCATTGTTTGCTGTGGACGCCGCAGGAAGACAAGGGAATCAAATGGTCTTTGACAATCGGGTGATCTCAAGTATCATCGGCAGTTCTCATGACCAAAAAATCATACTAACTAAAATAGAAATGAGTTTCAGAGATATTGGAAAAGATATCTCCGTATCGGAAGCAGTGAAATCTTTCAGAGAATCGGGACAGAAAGAATCCGTTCTGTTTTTACCGGGATTGTTCACCGATGAAACCGTTTGGCTGGAAAAATGGATTCCCTATAAAAAAAGAAAAGTCCGCTCCTTGGGAATTGCCACGGAACTTTCCAAAAAAAATATCCACCCGCTTTACATTCGTTATAACCACGGAATGCCAATCCATGAGAATGGAAAAAAACTAATGTATTTATTGGATGTGTTTTTTACCGAATGCCCGGAAGCGAAACCACATATAGTGGCATACAGTCTGGGTAGTTTGGTACTGAGAAGTTGTTTGTATCATGCAAAAGAAGAAAATAAACCTTGGGTCGGAAATTTCAAAAAAGTAGTATCTATTTCCTCACCAAACAGAGGTTCCTATTTGGAAAAACTCGGATTTTGGTTGGGTTTGATTTTGGAAAAAAGCCCGAATGCCGCTTTAAAGATCATAGGAATGATTGGAAATTTACGCAGCGATGCCATCAAAGATCTATCGTTCGGTTTGATTCGCAGGGAACAAAAATCTTTCTGGGCACCCATTTCACAATACTTTCAAGAAACATATTTCGGTGAATTGGATGAAGTCGATGCCTACGAAGCCTACTCACTTGTCGATACGATCGAAAATCCGATTCAAAATTTTTTAGGAGATGGGATTGTTGAAAAACAAAGTCTTCGCTATCTTTCGGACAAAGTGTACTCTAAAAAATTGAATCCGTCACTCCGAACACTGGAAATAGAAAAAGCAAATCATTTCACAATTCTAAATTCTAAAAAACTATTTCGATGGTTGGATGAGATTTTTTCGGAACGTGCCTAAAGAAACCGGTATAAAATAAACAAATACTTAAAGCATTTTTATCAAAACAAATACTGATAAGAAAAAAGTAATTCGTCGTATAATCTTTGCGAAGCAACTTCAAGCCGTAATTCATGATTTTTTGTGATCGAATAACGGATCTTTGCCGTATTCAGAAAGCTCTCAGTTTCCCGGCTCGCTTGAAAATAATAATAACCACTCGCCAATTGCAGCTTCCAATCCCCCATCTCCCATAAATAATTTAACATGATTTCGGGACCATATCTGACTCCGTTTTGAAAAACCGCGGACCCTTGTGCCTTTCCCCCTATCAAGACTGAAAATGTGGAGGAAGGATTGAAATTCTTAAACTCATTCTGAAAAGAATAACCGACAAGCCCTTCCAAATTACCAGCTTGTTTGCGGATGATATCGTTGTCCCGGATCGGGTCTTTCTCTTTGTATAAAACCGTATCCCAACCAACATCGAAAAGATAAGATAAATGTTTCGATAAGGAATTATAAGGAGAAAGTGATAAGACGCGAAGTACACTCATCGAAGTAAATTCCATCGGTTTGAATTCGTATTTTCGAATGGTTCCGTTAAAAAACTGCAACTCCGAATTGGGAGAATGCCCTTTGTTTGCATTCAATAAATCGTGATAAGCAACTCTGTACTGAAGTTGCGTGAATGTTCCTAAAGAAGAAGTTCCCAAAGATACACTGGCCCGACTTAAAGAATGTGAAAATTCGGGAGGAATGGAAACCGGAATGGATTCATTAAGCGAATAAGTATCTGTCAGTTTACTTCTGTAATGAAGAGTCGGTTCATAAAGAGGATCTTCCTCTTCTTTTTTAGATCTGATTTGTTTGTAACGATATGCTTCCAAAATCGCATCTATTACCAACGATCTACGAATTTCCTTTCCTTCCAAATCAGCATAATTTACTTTCCCGGAAAGCAAGTCCCAAAAATATTCCTTTTCCAAATCAGTCATGGCAACTAACTTTTGTTTAATCTTTGAATACATGGATGGCCTGTAATAAGATCCGGCTACTAAATCTTTTTCACCCAAATACAACTTGATCGTATCCGCAGGTGACACCAAACTTCCGGCTTTCGAAGACAAAGACAGATTCGTGCCCGCAACATCAAACATTCCCAATAGATGATAGGAACAATTCTCGGAGAGAAAAAAGTAATCGAAATGGCTTCTTCTCATTTCCCAAAGATGACGGAGAAATCGGGCACGCTCCTCTTCGTCCAAATTTAATTTATATTCCCATAGATCACGATTTTCCAAATCATTGTATTCGTTTACTTTCAGGTAGTAAGGAAAAATGGAGAATGTTCCGGGGAATCTTCCCGTAAGACCACCAAACATATAGTAAACGATATTTACATCACCGGTATTTGCCGCAAACCCAACTCCATAATCCAATAGTTCGGAACTTTCATTGAACTGAGAGTCCACTTTGATCAGTGTGTGACCGAACATGGAGCCGGGAGATTGCATATAATAGGAAGAGAACACAATTCGTAAACCTTGCCCCCCGAGTGCTTCTTTCCAAGCTTCAAAACGTTTGCATTTCCTTTCTTTTAAAACCTTAGCATCAAAACCCAATTGTTTTTTCAACCAATCGTATCTTTCCGGGAAAGAACATTGCGGATGTAAAATTTCTTCGGAATCAAAGTCTTCTTCTGCAAAAAAACTTCGTAGAGTGGCAAAGAGTTCTTTCTTAGGATTCTCATTTCCCTTATTCGAAAGAAAATAATATTCCGAATCGACTTCACTGATATACACACCGAAAATATTTTTTTTATATCGGATTAGATTTATCCAATGTTTTTCTTCGTAAGTTTTTTGATTTTCAATTTGGAGCAACAGCGAAGAAAGATGTTTTTTCCCATCCGGATCCGAAGGTAAAAAATCATCATAATGAACCGGTTTCTCATTATCCATCTGGTCTTTGGAGATAAGAAAACAAGGAAAACTAACTTCGATTAGGATAAGAACGAAAAATAAAGATTTTCTATAAGACATATCTGTTTATAGAAAATGAAGTGCAGTATTACCCTGCCAATGCCTGCAAATGCACATTCACCGACTCTGCAAGTGCGGTAAAATCATACCCTCCTTCCAAAAAAGAGAGAACTCTTCCCTTTGCATACAACTTAGCCTCTTCCAAAATCTTAACAGTGAATGTTTCAAACGATGAAGTACTCAGCTGCATTCCACCCAAAGGATCGTTCTTATGGGCGTCGAACCCTGCGGAAATCAAAACGAATTCCGGCTGAAACGATTCCATTTCTTTTTGTAAGCCAGGCCAAAGTTTTAAATAATCATATTCTTCCGAACTTCTGGGAAGAGGAAAGTTGAGAGTAAAACCTTTTCCTTTTCCCGATCCTCTTTCCGAAGCCGCTCCGGTTCCCGGATAAAAAGGATACTGATGAAAAGATATAAAATATACGGAATCATCTTCGTAAAACTGATGTTGTGTGCCATTGCCATGATGCACATCCCAATCTAAAATCAAAATTCTTTTTATTCCTTTCGATTGAAGATATTTGGCTGTGATCGCCACATTATTGAAAAAACAAAATCCCATGGCATGAGTAGACTCGGCGTGATGGCCGGGAGGACGAACCAAAGCAAATCCGTTTTGAATTTCATTTGCAAGTATACGATCCGCCAAGTGGATTCCTGCTCCTGCCGCAAGAGTTGCAGCACGATAGGAGACGGAAGAAAAAGGAGTATCCGCATCAAAATAACCAAACGAATGTGTGGTGGAGGCATCTTTAAAAGAACGGATATAATTCAAATCATGAGCCAAACCGATTTGTTCCGGACTGGCCGCGGTTATTTCTTTTTGCCATAAAAATTTACTTGAGGGAAGATTTTGCAATTTTGCTAAAATGGATTCCAATCTGCCTTTTGTTTCCGGGTGTCCGATCCCGGTATCGTGTTTTAAAAATTCATCACAAAAGGCAATCGCCGTTTTAGCTCGGGAGTCGGTCATTGAAATAACATAAACCTTTCTATATAAACGATCATTTCTACAATTTCCAGAAAGAGTTTGTCCAACTGAGCAGTAATACTTTTTCTTTCTTCCGGAGTGATCTCCTTATCCGCAGCGGCACTTCCGTAAATCGCCAGAAATTTTTTGATTTCATCCGAAAGAGTCACGTTAAACCATTCTTTAAAGTTGCGGTTTTTTATCTGATAATCCGATAGCATAACACCCGTAAATTGCCATAGGGACTTTTCCACAAACTTAAGCTCGAGCTTGAATTTCCCTTCCGACTTTTCGACCGAAACCTTATCCTGGGAAGGGGCAAAATCGATTCTACGAAGCATCACTACGAAAATCAAAACCTCTTCCAATCCTTCGACTAATTCCTTTTTTTCCAAACCGGTGACTTTCTGATCATCCCCCAAGTGAGAAAGATAAAGATTTCCCACTTTTTTGAAAGAGCTAGTCAGCTCAAGTAGCCTGTCTTTCAAACGCCCCGGGATAGAAAGATCCTCTGAAAAACGCCCAAAAGACTTCAATTCATAGTCTTTAGAAATCTCGATCATATTTGCCTGCTGTATAAAATCTTTGAAACTTTTTCATCCGATCTTTCGATTCGATTGAATTTCCCATTCCATTCTTAAAACTGACTAAAAAAACAGCCAATGAAATTTCTGATTCCTATATTACTAGTATTCACTTCCATCGTAATCAATTTTTGTTCTACGATCGGATCACAAGATGCCAAAAATGCAAAGTCCTATTCGGGGGAAGCACCTCCGTTTATCGAAGGATTGTATATTAATACGAAAACGATTCGTGATAAAAAGTTTTGGAACGTACTTTTTGCCGCCATGCAAGAAAGTGGAATGAATGCGGCAGTCCTCGACATCCAACCTGTTGCACCTACCAAAGAGCAAGTAGATGACTTGAAGTCACGCGGGATCTATCCGATTGCACGGGTGGTGAATTTTGAAGGAGGGCTGATTGAAAAATCACCTCCACCAAACCTGATGTTATCCATCCAAAAAGCAATTCGTACAGCTTGCCTTGCCGGATTCAAAGAGATTCAGTTGGATTACATTCGTTATGCGGACGGAGGAACGAATTTCAGCATGAGTTACGAGAAAAGATACGATAGTATTCTTTCCATCATCTCGGATCATAAAGAAAAAACAAAGGATGTCTGCGGATCGGATGTGACCTGGAGTGCGGATATTTTCGGGAGAGTCCCTTTCATTGAAAACGATGTAATCGGCCAAAAGGTCGAGCCGTTCAGTGAAAAATTAGACGGACTCTATCCCATGCTTTATCCATCTCATTTTTACGGGCTGACCAAAAGAGTCGCCGATCCTTACGGAACGATCAAAGACGGATTGGACTTTACAGTGGAAAGAGCCAAACCGGGAACTCGCGCCATCGCATGGGTCCAAGGATTTAAAATGATGATCGGACCGAGCAGACTTTCCTATCAGGACTATATCAAAGTACAGATGTTAGGTGCAAAAGATTCGAAAGGAAACGGGTTTATCGTATGGAATGCCGGCAACGATTATGCCGACACTCTCGAAGCTTTCGAAGAATATAAAAAAGAAAAAGATTTGGATAGATCCAAACCTTTAGCACCTTAATTGTCGGTTTCTTTTTCCAATTGAGCACGGCGGGCGTATGCGTCCGCTTCCTCTTCACCCAAAATTTTCACTCTGAGTTCTTTCAGTTTTTTCTCCTTCTCGGAAGTACTTAAGCCGGAGTTTTGAGAAAGAAATTCTTTTTCCTGTTTTTCATAATCGGAGATTCTATGTTTTTCATCCGCTTCTTCTTTACGAACTTTTGCCATAGCCGCAGCTCTTTCTTTTCCAAAATATTTGGTCTCAAGAGTCGCTAGTTTTTTTTCCTTTTCTTCCGCATTCAGTCCGGCAAATTCTTTTTCTCTCAGTTCTATTTCCGTCTGGTAGTGGTCAAATTTATCCTCTCTACCGACCACAGATTCATAATAAGAACCGTAAGTTTTCTTTTTGAGATCCTGGTATTTACGAACCCGATCTTCGGCACTCATGTTTTTAGAAGAAACGATAAAGTTTCTGGAACCTTCCATAAACTGAACCTGTGCCTCTTCCATACCGAAAATCAGCTCTTCCTTTTCGTCACCTAATACTTGTTTTCTCTTTGTCTTTAGAATTTCATATTTATCTTCGAAACTGGTGCTTGCGGGAATTTCCAACTGGTGGATTGCAGTTTCATATTTAAAATAACTTTCAAATAAATCTTTTATTTTTTCCTTGTCCGGACTTTCATAATTGGCATCTATATAAGCAAGTAAAGTAGCGTTGCATTGTTCCGCTTTATAGCTGGGATCACATTTGCGCCTAAGAGCCCAAATTTCCCAAACAAAGTTGATTTTTCCGGCTTGAAGATCTCCAATGAGTTCCAGATAACTTTTTCTCTCTTCATCCCGAAAAGGAGAAAGTGCTTCGTCCCAAAACTGGGAAGAATTCCCCAATGGATTCAAATTCGGATCGGAACTGCCATCCGCGCCGCCTGATTCCGTATAACTAGCACTATCCTTGGAAGTGCTTAATTTTTTAGTTAGAAAAAAAACGGAAATGACTAGTACTAGCGCGAGCCCACTGATGATGAAAATATTTTTTTTATCCATATATCCTTTCTAAATAAAAAAGGCCATGCTCTATTGCAGCACAACCTTATCTTTCTAATCCAATCTTTTTATAAGTGATTAAAGAGCCGCTTTTGCGTTCTTCGCAATGTTCAAATACCAACCGTTCACATCGAAGTAAGTTTGACCACTCCATTCGAAGTTAGTTGCTTGCAAATGGTCGATACCTGTTGCAAACCAATAAGAAGGTGCTTCACCTTTGTAAGTTCCCCATTTTTGTGAAGTCAATGGAACCACTCCGTCATTTGATCCGCCCAATCCGTAGTACAATCCTCCTGCCCAAGTGATCGGGTGAGTCAGTGCCATAAGAGGATGTTGAATCAAATCGGCCCAAGCCATAGAATTTCCATAAGAATAGTATTTCATTCCTGAAACGTTAGGTGTAGTATTATTGAAACTATTTACATAACTTACAGTCAAAGATTGACCCATAGCGATCACGTCTTGAGGACGACCGTCACGATAAAGTAGTGTAGCAAGCAAGCTGAGTGCTGAGTTTGCAAAAGGTTCCAACCAGGAAGGAATCACAGCTAGAACGATGTCAGCGAGAGGAGCACCTTTATGAAGGGAATCAACAGTCGTTACGGTTGCAGTTTTACTAGCGAAGTTCAGGTTCTTAACCATATATCGAACAACAAGTCCGCCTTGAGAATGTCCGACCAACTGAACTTTGGTACAACCGTTGGAGCTCATCCAGGAAGTTACAGCAGACTGAATTTGATCGGCGCGAACAGGAATGCTGTTGGCTGCGGAACTTCCCGGAGTAGTTACTTTTGCACCTTGGGTTCTTAGATAACCGTCTAGTCCACCCCAGTATTTTACTAAGCCGGCAGCGAGTCCTTTTGTGTCATCGAATCCTAAGATTCCGTGAACGAGTGCGATACACTGACCGTCCAATGGACCTGCAAATAATCCTGATGATGGGATAGCGAGAAGGAGGGCAAAAATCCCCGTAACTAATTTTGCTTTCATATGTTTCTATTCCTTTACCTTTTCAAGTTGGCAAATATGTGACAATGATGTAAATTCCTGTCAATAAATTTGATAAAATTTGTAAGATTTTTCAAAATATCACAAAATCGAATCTATATTACCGTTCATTTTGTATCCAACAGTATAACTTGCGCTATCTGCAACAGTATAAACAAAAAAGGTCATGCTCTGCAGCACAACCTTATCTTTCTTAATCCAATTTCTATTTTATAAGTGATTAAAGAGCCGCTTTTGCGTTCTTCGCAATGTTCAAATACCAACCGTTCACATCGAAGTAAGTTTGACCACTCCATTCGAAGTTAGTTGCTTGCAAATGGTCGATACCTGTTGCAAACCAATAAGAAGGTGCTTCACCTTTGTAAGTTCCCCATTTTTGTGAAGTCAATGGAACCACTCCGTCATTTGATCCGCCCAATCCGTAGTACAATCCTCCTGCCCAAGTGATCGGGTGAGTCAGTGCCATAAGAGGGTGTTGAATCAAATCGGCCCAAGCCATAGAGTTTCCATAAGAATAGTATTTCATTCCTGAAACGTTAGGTGTAGTAGTATTGAAACTATTTACATAACTTACAGTCAAAGATTTACCCATAGCGATCACGTCTTGAGGACGACCGTCACGATAAACCAATTTTGCAAGCAAACTGAGTGCTGAGTTTGCAAAAGGTTGCAACCAGGAAGGAATCACAGCTAGAACGATGTCAGCGAGAGGAGCACCTTTATGAAGAGAATCAACAGTCGTTACGGTAGCTGTTTTGGTATTAAAACCTAAGTTCTTAACCATATAACGGACAACAAGTCCACCTTGAGAATGTCCGACCAACTGAACTTTGGCACAACCGTTGGAAGTCATCCAAGATGTAACAGCTGTTTTTATTTGATCGGCACGAACAGGAATGCTGTTGGCTGCGGAACTTCCCGGAGTAGTTACTTTTGCACCTTGGGTTCTTAGATAACCGTCTAGTCCACCCCAGTATTTTACTAAGCCGGCAGCGAGTCCTTTTGTGTCATCGAATCCTAAGATTCCGTGAACGAGTGCGATACACTGACCGTCCAATGGACCTGCAAATAATCCTGATGATGGGATAGCGAGAAGGAGGGCAAAAATCCCCGTAACTAATTTTGTTTTCATATGGTCCTGTTCCTTTACCTTTCAGTTGTCAAATATGTGACAATGATGTAAATTCCTGTCAATAAATTTGATAAAATTTGTAAGATTTTTCAAAATATCACAAAATCGAAAATTTTGAGAGTGAAATGACAAGAGAACGACATTCACTCAGAACAAAATGTGCAAACATTCAGCAAACAAGTCGACACCTGTCTATTAATCTTTCGTTGATCTATGTTCTTGGAAGCAAATGCAATAAGGAGAGAAGAGTTTAAAAAAATCAAACCGAGTCAAAAATAGCGGAAATCGCTTTTATGAAATTTTACCAATCCCCCAAATCTTTCAAATGACCTATCGCCTTTATATTGTTTGTTGGGAAAAAAGAGAGGGCCTCCTCTTTGTTTCCGGAAGGTATGACAACCGACTCGATTCCCACCCCGGCAAGTGCCTTCAATCGAAGTGCCATTTGTCCGATAGGACGAACTTCTCCCGAAAGACCCACTTCTCCCAGATAAGCGGTGTTACGTGGTGCAACTCGTTCCTTGAAGGAAGAACCGATTGCGACTGCAATTGCCAAATCCAAACTCGGTTCGTCGATGGTAAGGCCGCCGGCAAGGTTACTGAAAATATCCGATTGGGAAAGCGCAAGTCCCAAATACTTTTCCAATACTGCGGCAAGTAAAATCACCCTTCGGTTGTCCAACCCTTCCGCCATCCTTCTTGCCTGACCAAACGAAGATTTGGTGACAAGTGCTTGAACTTCCACCGCAATCGCTCGGGAACCTTCCATCACGGATGAGATCACACTCCCCGATCTTTCTTCCGAATGGGAAGTAACAAACAAACTGTTCCGATCCGTGACTTGTTTCAAACCACCAGCCACCATTTCAAAGATAGCAGTGTCACCGACGGCACCGAAGCGGTTTTTCACAGCACGAAGGATACGGTAGTAGTTCACACGATCTCCTTCAAAGTACAAAACGGTATCTACCAAATGTTCCAATACTTTGGGACCTGCGATCAGTCCTTCTTTTGTGATATGGCCGGTAAGAAAAATGGGAATGCCCGTACGTTTTGCCGTTTCCAAAAACACTTGTGTCGACTCGCGCAGTTGTGTGACTGTGCCCGCTTGGTTTACAAGATTTTCTTTTAAAATCGTCTGGATGGAATCTACAAACAGAACCACAGGATTTGTATCCGTAAGCATTGCGGAAATGTTTTCCGCATAAATCTCCGAAGAAAGAAGTAAATTTTTATCTTCAATCCCCATTCGTTTTGCACGAAGTGCAATTTGTGCAGCAGACTCTTCTCCTGAAATATAAAGAACCTTTCCCGCACGCACAATCTCCCGGGCCATCTCAAGTACAAGTGTGGACTTGCCTACTCCCGGTTCTCCTCCGATGAGAATGAGACTTCCCGGAACGATCCCTCCTCCGAGTACAAGATCAATCTCGGAAATGCCTGTGGAAATCCGATCCCATTTGGATTCTTCGACTTGAGTGATGGGAACCGGAACCGCATAACGTCTATCATGTGGCCTTACGGCTACGGGAGCTTCAAATCTCGCTCCGCCGTTTCCTGTCAGTTCTTCAATACTATTCCATTCTCCGCAGTCGGAACATTTTCCCGCCCATCTTTGGGACTGGGCTCCGCAGGACTTGCAGATGAAAATTTTTGCGGGGGGCTTTTTTGCCATCAATGTTCGAATAAATTGGGAACTTCGAGCAAATCCAGTTCTACCTGGGTTTCCAAAAAGTTAAAACATTTCTGGGCAATTTCGAATCGGTTTTCACGGATCATCATCTCCGTGAGAATCTGTTCCAAAGAAATTAAAAACCGAACATCCGTAGAAGCATAATCCACCTGATCTTTTGTAAGGATTTTTTTGCCCCAGTCGGAAGATTGATTTTTTTTATCTATGTTTTCTTCGAAAAACTCCCGAATGAGTTCTTTTAATCCGTGTTTGTCGGTATAAGTACGGGCAAGTTTGCTTCCTATCTTCGTACAGAATACGCTTTGTACTTTGATCCCCAGGCGGGCGCGGAGAAAAGTAAGATCCATACGTGCAAAATGAAAAACTTTGACAATGTCTTTGGATTCGAATAATTTTTGGATTTTAGGTGCGTCTTTTTGGCCGGGAAGAATCTGAACAAGGGCGACTCTATTTTTAGAGTCTCCGATTTGCACGACGCAAAGTCTGTCGCGTCTAGGATTCAATCCCATCATCTCACAGTCGACCGCCAACCGATCGTCTTTTTTGAAAGCATCGAAAAACTCGTCGCTTAAGTCACCTTGAAAGACTACCGGTTTTATACTTGAACGTTTTTGGGTCATAATGGCTTACTATAGATTCAGTCCCATCTAAATCATCAAATAGATTTTTCCTAAATGAAAATTCAATACAGAGTTTACGATTCCATCACCTTATCTTCCTTTCTTCCTGCAAAACCCGGCTTATTCATCAGCGAATGTAAAAAGTTCGAGCTTCAAATTGTTTCCACTTCCATAAGTAAGGCGGAAAACATACTTTCCCCCAAGCTGATATGGAGGGAATCGACTAGGCCCGAAGTTGGATTTTCCATTGATTTTCTGGAGTTGGACCTGGATGCACGCCCGGATGGAAACGGATTTCAATTATTCCAACACGGATACCAATCCTGGTCGCTTTCCAAAAAGATGAATTCGGACGAAGAAGATCGTTCCCCCAGACTCGCTTTTTTACAGTATTCCCAAGAAAACATTTATTCCAAACATGCGGGAAAACCGGGAGAATACATTTCGGAATATTTTGCTCTATTGTATTCCAATTACAATAAACAAGGGTTGTTATTCGCATCTCTCGATCGGGGAGAGTTCGGAATCAAATTCAATGTCCGTCTAACTGATTCAGGCGAGATGGAAAAAGTTTCGGCTATCTATGATTTTTACTGTTTGCCCGACTTACGCCCGAATGCAAAACTTGCGATTTCCAAAATCAAAATCGAATCTTTCACAAAAGATCCTGAAAAAAAACTAGCGGGTTATTTCCGGGAATTGGGAGAAAAATTGGGAACACCCGTATTTCCCAAAAAAGTACCGACAGGATGGTGCTCCTGGTATTATTATTATACAAAAATCAGTCAGAAAAATATTCTTGAAAACCTAGCAAAGGTTAGAGAACAAAATCTGCCGATCGAATTTTTCCAAATTGACGACGGATACCAAAAGGAAATCGGAGATTGGCTTGTCCCAAATGATAAATTTCCGGGAGGAATGCGAATCCTTGCGGATGAAATCAAACGTGCGGGATTGAAGCCCGGGATCTGGCTCGCTCCTTTTTTGGTTCGGAAAAAATCGGAATTCTTTCGAAAATACCCCGAAGCGATTTTAAAAGATGAAAATGGAAAACCGGTTCCGGCACTTTATCAGCCGTTATGGGGACTGGATGCTACCTATGCATTGGATATTACGCACCCTACTTCTCTTTCCTATTTGGAAAAAGTATTTTCCACTGTTGTCAAAGAATGGGGTTACTCCTATTTAAAGCTGGATTTTCTCTATGCGGGATTACTCCCAGGTGAAGTTTATAAAAAAAATCTGTCACCTCAAGGCCGTTATATGGAAGCTTTGCAGTTGATCCGAAAAACCGTAGGTAAAAACACTTTCCTACTCGGGTGTGGCGCTCCCATGCTGCCTTCCGTAGGATTTTTTGACGGGATGAGGATTTCCTGCGACGTTACACCGTCTTGGAATCAGGAAAAAATCCGGATCTTCTTGAAAGATAGAAACGCACTCTCCACAAAAACTGCACTTACAAACGATCTCACGCGCGCTTCCATGCATCGCAATCTTTGGTTAAACGATCCGGATTGCCTTCTTGTCCGAAAGAAAAAAAACAAAATGAGCGAAAGCCAGACCATACTTATGGCTTCGATCATGGCAATTTCCGGGGGGATGTTGCTTGTTTCCGACGATTTGACAAAACTGGAACCGGACCGGTTGCAACTTCTCAAAAAAGCATTCCAATTGAATGCGGATTGCCAAGCGCACACTCCGATTCCGATCGGAATTTTTGAAGAAGATTTCCCCCATGCAATGTACAACCCTGCTGGTTTTTTAGGCATTTGGAATCCGAATGAAATTGCCAAAAAAATAACGGTTCGGCTGCCTTTCACGATCAAATCCAAAGAACCCTATCTTGATTATTGGACTGGAACCATTGTCGATTTGGAATTATCCGCAAAAAAAGATAGTATTGAGATGGAATTACCCGCTTACGGAAGTGTAGTTCTCTCGATATAAAAACAAAGAAAAAATCTTGACCATTGCAAAATGGGAACTAGGCTATTGGAGATATTCGTTTCATAGAGGTTTTTATGGTTCAAAACAAAGCCAGTCTCATAGTTTCCATGTTAGTTGCCTTGGTTCTAACGTCGCAATGCTCTTTTTTAGATTCCGCATCCGGTATTAGCGGACGAGTAGGGTTTTCCATATCGGATTCAACTTCCAGTTTATTCAAAATGCTTAGCACAAGTGTAACTTCGCTTTCCGGTTCGTCCTCAGGCGGAAAAGAAGAAGCTTTAAGAGAATACAGAGAAGATGTAAAATCAGCTCTTGTTTTGTACCACAATCACCCGAACTCCCGGAAAGACCTGGAAAATGATTTGGATGCGATTGCAAAAGAACACGGGTTAGTTCATTGGAAAAATCATCCGGCCACTTATATTGCGATGGGACAAGGGATTCGCGCTGCAGGTGCCAGCTATTCCGAATTGGAAGAAATCACTTCCAAAGTCTCTCTCAATCACAAACAAATGGCTTCCTTATTGAAAGAAGGTTACCAATCCGTCCGCTAAAAAGATTTTGGCGGCATTCTGCCGCCTTACTTTTATTTTGCGGTTTTCTTCAAGTCCGCGCATCCGAAGAAATTCCGCCACCTTCTCCGAACGAAACAATCCAATTTGTTTATGTAAATGCAAATACGGGCGGGTCCAGCGGAGGACACTCTGGACTTCTCGTCGGAGACAAACTCTATCATCTGCAATATGATTCCGAAGACAAAGTCTTTCATATCGTCAGAGAACCCTGGGAAGTATTTCGATTTCATTATTCCGTTTGGGAAAACAGATCCATTGATCTGATCCCTCTTGATTTGTCCGACATGACAAAAGAAGATCTGAAAATCAAATGGAATGGAATTTATATTATTCAAAGAAAATGGATCGAGAACAGGGAAGAAAGAAAAAAAGAAGCCTTGTTCTTTAAAAAAATCGAAGAAGCCAAAGATAATGTTTTGGAATGGGAAGTACCGGGACTCGGATATTGGAAAGAAAATGCACTGAACGAAAGTTTACCGAACGTGCAGGAAGGTCATTCTAATTCTCCTATTGCCGAGGCTGAATCAAATCAGAAACCGAACGAATGGGAAAAAGATCCAGGAGTATTGTCTCTTTCCCCTCCTCCCAGATATGTATCTTCCGTCACCCGATGGGAGGAAAAAAAACAAAAAGAATTTGTCCGTAGATTTCAAATAAAAAAAATAACACCTAACTTAGAACAGTTTATCAAACTGGATTTTGGAAACGGGTTTCAGCTAACTGAAGAAGAAAGAACAAAACTCAAGTCCTATTTGGGAAATCTCGAATCGGAACTTGCATACTGTTTGGGATCCGATCTTTGCGCGGGCTGGGAAGAAATACTAACGCTCATTCGACTGCAAAGTATAGAACTCTCTCTTTCGTCCGGGTATTTCGTAATCCCTAAAAAAACAAAAAAGAGTCTATTTTACAGAGAGATAACCGATCTGGAAATTCCCAAAGAAGTTTGGGCGAAAAAAAAAGAAGAAGCCCTCGAACTTTTTCAACTGACAAAGATTAGATTTTTTTCGTTCTATGATCCCACTTCCTTCCAAGATTGGGAAACCGTAGGCAGCAAAGTACATTCCATATATTCTGAAAATCTGGAATTTGCCGATATGGACATCTATCCCAAAGCCGGTGCCAAGATTAAAATTCTTTTGACAGATGCGTTTCGAGCGGACGACTCCCGTCAATTGCTAACGTATCAAACAAGATCGGATCATTACGAAAAATTGGTTTCGGATATCTATTCCTATCATCTGATTTATAAAAATTGTACAAATGAATTGTTCCGTTATCTTAATATTTTTTATCCGGATCCGGAAACCAGGAAGGAAAAATTAGGCGGAACCGTTTCCGAAAAAACGAATTCTTTTTCCTTTATCCCAGCGATCGCATACCACCAGGTAAAATCGAATTACAAAACGAAAGACCCAAAACAATTTCTTTCCTATCGGCTTGCAAAGAAAAAGGAAGCGGACCTTGGTTTTTTTTCCAATATCGGAGAGGATATGACATTTTTTTCTTCTACGTATAAGAAAAGTTCCTTTGATCCCTCTTTTGTTTTTTTCACAGATGATACCATTGCACTTCGCCCCATATACGGACTAACAAATATTACATGGGGAATAGGAAATACAGGTATAGGAATATTTTATCTTCCTTGGGACAAAGGGAAAAGATTGAAACAGGCCGCAGAAGGAGTCTTTTTTAGCTTGCCTGAAATATTCTTCTTTAACATTCGCAAAGGTTTTTTTCCCTATGTAACAAGGGAAGATTTACCCAAATCCTATCTCCAAGAGACCATCGAAACAAAATGATTTTTTTTCTAATCCTACCTTACCTGGTTTATATTCTTTCCTGTTCGTTAAAAACATCTCCCTGGTTCATCCTGTTAAGCCCAAATATATTGATCCCTGTCTCTCTCGTATTTGCAGGTTTTACCATATTCTTTTATATTAAAAAAGACAAATTACAAAATCCGATTTATAAATTCGAATCAAAGATTCTATATCCTTTTCTGCCGATTTGTTTTGCTCTGTATTTTCTACTGATGCTCGTTTTCCCTTTAGCGGATTTGAACTGGGGAGACGGAATTTTACTTTTGGAAACGAATGCATTGGAAACGGATCTTTTCGGATTCCAATTGGCGATGGATGAGATCGGAGAAACCACAATTCACAGTCTCGTATCCAGGTTACTTGTCTTTTTCGGAATGGAGTCTGATCCTAGAAATTCCTATCGTATACTGTCCAGTCTTTCCGGACTGATCATCTTAAGTCTACTTGGATGGTATCTACCTAGTAGAATGACCCGAACCCGGACCACTTTCGGTAGTTTTATTTTCCTGGGGGCAGGAGGATTTTTATTGTTTTTCGGCTATGCCGAAAATTATACACTTGTTAGTTTGATTATCTTTTTAATCATATTCGTTCTCAGAAAACAAATCAAAAAAAATGTTCCTTATAGAAACATCCTAATCACTGCAACGATATTGGTTTCTCTAGGAATCTACTTTCACCTGGTTGCAGGTTATTTGGCAGTGCTATTATTCTATCTTTGGTACGAGCTTTCTCCGAAAGAAAAAAAATGGAAGGACCTGATATTATGCACAATACTCGGCTCCCTTATACTCGGGATCGGATTCGGGTATTTTCTATTCTTTAGCGATCCGACCATCGACAGACAAAGCAGCCATGTACTCCATCCTCCTTTTTATCCTTTGAAAAGACTGATTTCAGTAAACCACTTTAAAGAAATATTATTCGTTGTTTGGTGGAATGCATCGCTTCCCTTTTCAATTTTTATTTTTTCTTTGATATTTTACCCTGATCAGTTCAAGGAAATCTTCGGAAAGAAAGAAAACAAGCTTGTATTGGTCACTGCATTCGCATTTTTACTCCATGGTTTTTTCCATAACCCGCAGCTGGGATTTCCTGCTGACTGGGACTTGATGGGATTTTATTGGATTCCTCTTGCATGGATCGCATGGATTCTTTGGAAGGAAATAAATTCCATTTCCGTGTATTTTCTGCCTCTCCTTGTCTTTTCACTCGTCTTGCAAATTGGAAATGCGATTATACTTTTCAAAACTTCGCCGGAAAAAGAAATCATTCTAAAACAAACAAATCAATTAATATTAGAATATTCCAAACAAAATAGAGGATTTATTCATACCCTTCCCAAAACGGAAAAAAAGTTTTATGCTAAAACTGATTTTTTTCTATTCAAAGCCGAACGGATTACAAATAGCCTTTGCGAATTCCCTGAAAAGAACAACCAGTCGAAAGATTTGGGTGATTTGAGAAAGGAGTGGCAAACCGCTTATGCAGAAGGTAAACCCAAGGATAAGATCTGGTACAAAGACTTTATCACAAGGGCTACGATTACAAATACAAAGTATGTTAAATCTCTAGAAGCAAATAGGATATGTCATCCTGAGCTTTAGCGGAAGAGATGAGATAATCTATATAGTTTCGAATTTCCTTTTGCATGGATTCGATTCTATGCAATCCGCCGGGAAGATGAGTCAAAGTCTGCACAAGAGGATGAGAGGTAGAGCCAAGCAATCCGTCCGAATACAGTAACAAAATATCACTACCTTCCACTGTGACGGTTTTTTCCGTAAATTGAATGGAATCCAGGATACCTAAAAGTTGTCCTGAATTCTCCTGAAGGATTTCCATTTCCAAAGAATTCTTTTTGAAAACCAAAGGAAAAGGATGTCCGCCTCTCGCGTATGTGATCGTTTTTTTGGAATGATCCACAAGAACACTAACGGCAGTCATACTATGTGTTCCTATTTCCCTGCATAGTTCCTGATTCAAACGATCCAAAAGAATACCGGGCTGCAATGATGTGGTTCTTGCGATCTCACGATGGATAGTAGTCATTAAAATGGCAATCAAACCTGATGTGACTCCGTGACCTTCGATGTCTCCCATAAGGATCAAAGTTTTATCTTCATCCAAAGAAACTACTTGGTAAAAATCCCCGGAAACATAACGCATAGGAAAAACTTCCGCAAAGATTCTGTGTTTGAGTTTGGGTAGATTCATAGTCCGAACCTGAATGCGGGCGGCAAGTCTCAAGTCCCTCGTGATCGCTTCGTCTTGGGACTCTTTGTCTTTTAAAAGATTATAATATTCAAAAGATCGGGAAATCGCTGCCTCTACTGCTTTCAGATGGAAAGGTTTTAAAATAAAATCGGCAGCTCTATGGTACAACGAGGATACGACGGTTTGGATGTCTCTTTCCCCGGTCATCATCAATACTTGAGTTTTAGAATCAATAGCCTTGATCTTAGGCAGCACATCCAAACCCGAAATCAAAGGCATATTCACATCTAAAAAAACAATCGGGTTCAGTTCTCTTTCGAAGTATTCCAAACCTTGGGATGGATTGGTAAAATAACGTACATAATAACCCAATCCATTGATGAGAAGCTCTAAAGTTTCACAAATCTCAGAGTCATCATCTATGATTAGAATTTCAGGTTTAAAGGTATAATCAGCCATTTTCCATCGATGTTAAATAGACTCGCTCGCAGATTTGAGAACGAACCTAAGCTTTTGTTTTATTTCTTCAACTTTTTTAAAATAGCTATCTTGGAAAACCTTCTTTTCTAAATAAATATCGGTGCAAGAGATCATTTCTCCATATTTCCATTCGTAAGGTTCTCCAGATACAAAACAAACTTTGTTTTGGTGAATTTGGGAGGAAAGAAGTCTAAGATTGATTCCCTTGAAAGAATGGATCAATGCGCGAAAAGTTCCCTCTTTTTCCGGATCGATGAACCTGAATTTTCTGGAAAAAAGCACCGCATCATGAAAATACTCGGGAACATTGAAAGCACCCGAAGTTCCCAGCTTCTGCGAGAGTAACCGTATAAAATCTGTTATCTCATTTAGAACATTCAACCCGGGATATTCCTGCCCGAAATAAAGTTCTTTTTTTATCTTGTTGTCCGTAAAGTTCAGGTTTTGAGTCAAGAGCCAATCGATATAAATCATGGGAAACTGTTCGTCATCTCCCTTCATATGAAACTGAGAAACTTTGAGCCGCATATGAACCAGGATCTTGTCTTTGCCAGTCTTGATATATACTCGGTTGTCATAATCATTTAAAATTTCAAGAGAGAGTATGCAATTTGGAAATCCCCTGGACTGAACGGCCTCAAGTAAACCGGACTCCAATAAAAGTTCCTGCACTTCTTCCTTTCGAAACCTATTGAATAATCTCGGTTCCATATTCAATGATGTATTCAGCTCACGAGACACGTCAACTAACGAAAGTTCATCCAGATTCAACCATTCGGGATCATCTTTTTTTTTGTCAGTCGAAGAAAATACGCCCATTACTTTTCCCCAAAAGCCGAAATGGTATTAAAATGAATCTCGACAGTATCTCTGAAATCTCTCGCATAACCGCCTGCCAGAGTGACTACACATGGTGCACCGGTCTCCAGTGAGAATTGGCGGATTTGTCTGTCTCTTTCCTTCATACCTTTCATTGTAAGCTTCAATTCTCCCAAAGAATCGTCTTCGTAGGGATCGGCACCGGCAAGATAATATATAATAGTTGGTTCAAATTCTTTTTTAATTTTTATCAATGCATCTTTAAGTAATGTTAGATACTGATCATCTTTCGTTCCCGGTTCCAAATGAATATCAAAATCCGAATTTTCCTTTTTTGGATAAATGTTTCCTTGGTGCATCGAAAATGTGTAAACATTGTCATCATATTGAAAAATATACGAGTTACCGTTACCTTGATGTAAATCCAAATCAATGATGAGTGCCTTCTCATTCGGGTTTGTCTCTTTTGACTTTCTAATCGCAATCGCAATGTCATTCAGATAACAAAAACCTTCCGCTTTGTCTGGAAAACTATGATGATAACCTCCGCCCATATTGAAAGCAAACATGTGTTTCTTGGTAAGTTCCATTGCATAAATCGTTCCACCCACTCCGTAGCAGAAACTTTCCACAATACTCCGATTGAGTGGTAGTTCCGAATACATTGTGCGTATAGTATGATCATAACTGAACAAATCGTCCAAATATTCTTTGGTATGAACCAACTCCAAATCATGTTCTTCCGCAATCTTGGGGAGTAAAATATCCCACTGGGCGTAAACCGGGTCCTTTTTAACCCGATTGTAAAGGTGAGAATATTTGTGTGCCGGAAAAATATGTCCGGGTAATTCGAGGTTGTACTGAGAGTGATAAATTAAAGCCAATCCGTTGGAACTCATCAACATTCATTCTGACCTGAAAAAAACACATAGTCAAACCAAACCGTGCAATTTGCTTGCAGGTTTAGCAAAAAATAGTAAAATTCACGCATGCCCATCGAGAGAAAGCTCCCCTTAAAACGCACGAAAATCATCTGTACCATCGGACCCGCTTCCGCAAATAAAGAAACAATCCTTGATCTCATCTACTCCGGAATGGATATGGCCCGGATGAATTTCTCTCATGCCACCCACGAATACCATAAAGAAATTTACGAACTGCTCAGAGAATGCGAACAGGAAGCAGGCACCCCGATAGGCATCCTTGCAGACTTGCAAGGCCCCAAAATCAGAACGGGAAAACTCTCAGGGCCCATTGAGTTGAAGACAGGCGATATCATTTCAATCAACAACCATGGGGATTTTATCGGAAACAAAGACGAGATCGGTTGTACCTATCAGTATATTCTGAACGATATAGAAGTAGGACACAGATTACTTGTGGACGACGGCAAACTCTCGTTTGTTGTTAAATCCAAAACGAAGGAAAAAGCCGTCTTGGAAACGGTAATCGGCGGAATTCTCAAAGACAATAAAGGAATCAATCTTCCCGGAACGCCTATTTCCGCTCCCGCACTTTCCGAAAAGGATATTGAAGACCTGCAATTTGCTCTCAGCTTAGGTGTGGATTACATTGCACTTTCTTTTGTTAGACGAGCTTCCGATCTGGAATTTGCGCGTCAATTCATGAAAGATAGTTTTGCAGGTCTGATTGCAAAACTGGAAAGACCCGAAGCCATTCAAAATATTGAAGAAATCATAGATATTTGTGACGGTGTGATGATCGCTCGAGGTGATTTAGGCGTGGAATTGGACAGCCAGTATGTTCCCATCATTCAAAAAGAAACAATTACAAAAATGAACCAAAAGGGGAAACCGGTCATCACCGCCACACAAATGTTAGAGACTATGATCGACAATCCCAGACCCACCCGCGCGGAAGCAAGTGACGTCGCTAATGCGGTGATGGACGGGACCGACGCAGTGATGTTATCCGGTGAGACAGCTTCGGGAAAATATCCTGTCGAAGCCGTTGCTACCATGACAAGGATCATCCAAGCTGCGGAAGATTCCCATATCCATTTGATTCATTTGCGCCAGATGGATCGCTCTTTGATTGAAGTGGAAAGAACCGCACTAGGAAATGCCGCAGAATCCATTGCGCGTTCCATCAATGCAAAAGCAATTATCAACTTTACCCGCTCCGGTTATTCTTCGCTACTATCTTCCGAGTTTCGCCCGATCAAACCGATTTATTCCTTTACACCTTTTCTCGGTACCTCCCGCAAGATGAAACTCTATTGGGGAGTGGAACCTTATGTGATGCCTATGATGGATAAATTTCCGGATATGATTGCTTTTATGAGCAAAACATTGAAGCAGGAAGGCAAACTTGCATCAGGCGATACCGTAGTGATTCTATCGGGAGCACCGGGAAGCGTGGCACAAACGGTAGACTTCATTCAGATACATAAAATCAAATAACAAAAATACAAGGATATAGATATGGCAAAATTAGTTCTCTCCAGTTATTCGGAATTGGAAGCGTATGTAGGAAAGGAATTGGGAGTCTCCGAGGTTCATGAAATCACTCAGGAACAAATCAATCTTTTTGCAAATGCTACCTTGGACCATCAATGGATTCATACCGATCCCGATCGTGCGGCAAAAGAATCCCCTTTCGGCACAACGATTGCGCACGGATATCTCACTTTGTCGATGGCTCCCTTTTTATTGTCTCAGATTTTTGAGCTGAAAAATATCAAAATGGGAATCAATTACGGAATTGAAAAACTAAGGTTTCTCGATCCTGTCAAAGTAGGTTCCAAATTGAAACTGCGTGCGGAACTAACGGAACTGAAAGATCTGAGAGGCACTGCCCGTATGACATTGAAGCTGAGTTTTGAAGTGGAAGGCGCGAGTAAAGCGGCTATGGTGGGAGAAGTAGTCTACCTTTATCAGTTTAACTGACGGAAATGGATCTTGCGGCGATCGTTGCGGTCGTCCATGCATTTTGAAAATTAAACCCTCCGGTGATCCCGTCCACATCGATCACTTCTCCTGCAAAGTAAAGTCCCGGTATCACCTTACTTTGCATAGTTGAAAAATCTATGTCCTTTCTGGAAATTCCTCCCGCAGTTACAAATTCTTCTTTGAAAACTCCTTTGGCTTTCATTTGAAATTTGGAACGGGTGATGATGTCCGCCAAAGAACGGATTTCTTGTTTGGAAATATCTGACCAACGTTTGTCGGTGGAGATTTTTGCCTGAAGTAAAAACCATTCCCAAAGCCGACCAGGGATGGAATCCAATCTTTTGTTTATCATTTTCACCGCTTTATGAACTGATTTGTAATCCAGAAAAAGTTCTTCTAACTCCATGAAGGTTATAGACCCGATCCAATTCACTTCCAAGTTTGCTTTGTAATCCGTTTCAGCAAATGTTCTTGCTTCCCAAGCGGACAACCGAAGCGCTGCGGGTCCGCTGAGCCCCCAATGAGTGATGAGAAGAGGTCCCGATTGCGGTTTTCCTTTTGGCAAAATGCGAATGTTTGCCTCAGTGACGGAAAGCCCTGTGAGTTCCATAATGTTTGTATTTTCCAATGCCAATGTAAAAAGAGAAGGAACCGGTGCTATGAGTCGATGGCCCAATGCCTCCATCCAACCCCATACCTTCCGATTGGATCCTGTGGCGATCAGAATGGAATCGTAATACACTTCCTGTTCATTATCCAAAAGCAACCGGAATCTGCCTTTCTTCGGATCGGGTTCCAAAAAAACGGAACTAACACCTAACTCCAGATTCAAATGTATATTTTTTTTTCCGATCTCTTCCAAAAAACAATCTATGATGGCTTCGGAATCATCTGTGACGGGAAACATCCTTCCGTCGGCTTCCGTTTTCAAATCCACTCCTCTTTTTCGAAACCAATCAATCGTATCCTCGGGCCCGAAACTTTCGAATGCCCAACGAAGTTCCTTCTCTCCTCTCGGATAACGTTTGGACAATGTCTCCGGTTCGAAAAGATGATGGGTTACATTGCATCTTCCTCCTCCGGAAATTCTTACCTTAGAAAGAGGTTCTTTTGATTTTTCATAGATAGTGATTTGAATATTTTCTTTTCCCAATTCTTTTGATTGGATTGCGGCAAAACAACCGGCCGCGCCACCACCTAATACTGCCAAACGGATCATCCGTTACATATTCGAAAAAATCAGTATAAAGAATATTCTTTAATGAAATTTTCCATGGAAAAAAGAGAAAAAAAATGGTTTTCCATTTCTAAATAAGAAGAATGGATGCATGAGCGAAGTGAAAAAGATAAGAGAAAAATTTCATTCCTGTTTGGAAATCACATTCACATTTCTTCGATTGGGTTGCACATCCTTCGGAGGACCTATCGCACATATAGGATACTTTCACCACGAATTCGTTTTGAAAAAGAAATGGATCAATGACAAAAGTTATTCCGATTTGGTGGCGCTTTGTCAATTTTTACCCGGACCTGCCAGTAGCCAGATAGGAATGGCATTAGGATACAAACGCGCCGGACTTATCGGAGCGATCCTCGCCTGGATCGGATTCACTTTGCCTTCCGCATTTTTACTTGTCGGATTCTATTATGGAATCACATCGCTTGTCTCTCCTGGATTCCAACCGATCTTACACGGATTGAAACTATCCGCAGTTGTAATCGTTGCGCAGGCAATCTGGTCTATGGGGAAAAAGTTTTCCTATGATAAACAGAGAGCAAGCATAACCATTTTAACATGTATTAGCTGTCTACTTATTCCCTTTTCCTTTACCCAGATCTTTCTGATATTTGTATCCGGCACGATCGGATCTTTTTTATTTCAAGAAGAAACCTCTGCCATCATTTCCCAAAAGAACAAACAACACGGAAGTTCATTCAACTTTTTGTTTCTCATTCTGTTCTTTGTATTACTTGTATTATTGCCATTGGCGGCATTTTATTTCCCTCGCGCGGAAATCCTGTTATTCGACAGTTTTTATCGGGCTGGTTCCCTGGTATTCGGAGGAGGTCATGTTGTTTTGCCATTATTGCAAAATGAAATGGTATCTCGTCATTGGACGACAAACGAAGTGTTTATGAACGGTTACGGAGCCTCCCAAGCGATACCAGGTCCTTTATTCGCATTTGCGGCTTATTTAGGTGCTGCATCCGACATACTAAGTCCGGTTTGGTGGAAGGCGGGTATTGCTCTAGCAGCTATTTTTCTTCCTTCGTTTTTATTAATTTTGGGAGTTCTTCCCTTTTGGGAATCCATTCGTTCCAATCGCAAAATACAAAATGCTATGTTCGGGGTCAATGCCTCAGTAGTAGGAATCTTACTAGCAGCATTTTATCATCCGATTTGGACAAGTTCAGTACAAAACGTACAGGATTTTTCCGTCGCGTTATTCGGTTTTCTGCTAATTCTTTTTTGGGAAATCCCTTCCTGGGCGGTGGTTCTACTATCCGTAGTTACTTCCTACGGATTTTATCTCAGTAGATACTGATTCGAACAAAACCGGAAATCATTACTTACCATTCGCCTTTGTTTGTCATAGACAACCAAGGTTCTTTCGGAGGAAGAGGTTTTCCTTTTTGCAATAGCTCAATCGAAATCAAATCAGGAGAACGAATAAAAGCCATCCTTCCATCCCGGGGAGGACGATTGATCACAACTCCCAAGGATTGAATCCTCTCGCAAGTTGCATAGATATCATCCACTTCATAAGCAAGATGACCGAAATTTCTTCCGGCAGTGTAAGGCTCTTCCTGAGCCCAATTGAAAGTGAGTTCCACCTCCGGCGCATCCGGTTCCCCCGTGGAAAGAAATACCAAAGTGTATTTCCCTTCAGGATGTTCCGACTTACGAGTTTCTTTCAAACCCAACACATGAATAAAAAAATGCAATGCTTTGTCCAAGTCTCTCACTCGGATCATGGAATGTAAATATTTCATTAGCGATACCCGTTATAACTTATCTTCCGGAACCACTCTGTCAATAAAAGATTTTCCAAAGCAATTTCTAAAATTATAAACGGGATTGAATCATTCTTACAGCGACTACACCGGAGTTTACTAAAAAAGTAATAAATAAACCGAAATTTCATTATAATATTGCAATTAGAATATTATGAAATATTTATATACAATGAACAAAATACTTTTCAAAACCACAAAACTAAAATCATAAAAAAAGAACAATAAACCGGAATTATTCGCAATAGAAGAGTCACATCAAAACGAATCTGCTTGTATCACAGACATGGAAAGAAAATCTGAGAGAAAAGAGATCATGATCTATTATGATTCGGGAGAGATATGCCTACAGCCTCTGAATTGGAAACCTTGAAAGCAGTTCAAAACTATTACGGTAAGATCTTGCAAACAAACAAAGATCTTAAAACTTCAGCTTGTTGCAGTATTGAATCATTACCTTCCTCTTACCAGCCCATCCTTAGCAAAATCCATCCGGAAGTAAAAGAAAAATTCTATGGTTGTGGTTCTCCTTTCCCTCCGGCACTTACCGGCAGAACAGTCATTGATTTGGGATGCGGGTCGGGTAGAGATGTTTATCTTCTCTCAAAACTGGTGGGAGAAAAGGGATCTGTCATCGGGATTGATATGACCGAGGAGCAACTAAATGTTGCGAGCTCTTATCTGGATTATCATAAAACTCAATTCGGATATCAAAAATCAAATGTATCTTTTAAAAATGGATATATCGAAGATTTGAAATCGGCAGGAATTGAGGACGATTCTGTCGACCTGATAGTTTCCAACTGCGTCACGAATTTATCACCTAACAAAAAATTGGTTTTTTCAGAGATCTTTAGAGTATTGAAGCCGGGCGGAGAGTTGTATTTCAGTGATGTTTTTGCAGACAGGAGAATCCCGGAAGAGCTGAGCAAAGATCCTATGCTACTGGGAGAATGCCTGGGAGGAGCCCTGTATACGGAAGATTTTCGAAGACTCTTCTCTCTCCTGGGAATCAATGATTTTCGAGTCGTATCCCAATCCAAATTGAACTTACAAAACCCTGAAATAGAAAAGAAAATAGGAAATGTAAATTTTTATTCGATCACATTCAGAGCCTTCAAAATACCTTTGGAGGATCGCTGTGAAGATTTCGGGCAAGTTGCTTTTTACAAAGGAACAATTGAAGATCATCCTCATAATTTCATACTTGACGATCACCACGTTTTTTATACAGATAAACCGATGTTAGTTTGTGGAAATACGGCCGATATGTTATCCAAAACCCAGTACAAAGAACATTTTAGGATCATCGGTGACAAGTCAAAACACTTAGGGCTTTTTGACTGTGGTCCAAGTCCCGTCACATCAGCATCTTCAGGAGAAGTACTGTCGGGAGCCTGTTGTTAATTATGATTGAAAAACGAATAAAACGGGAAAACTCAATTTGAAAGACAATACGACTACGATTTATAGCAACTTATAAAAATTAGGTTCCGAATTTGCAGGCACCTTTCTTCTTTTGCTTATTGTCATAGGTTCAGGCATTATGGCAGAAAGCCTTTCTTCCGGCAACACTGCGATTGCACTTTTGGCAAATGCGATAGCGACAGGCACCGGCCTATATGTCTTGATCTCTATTTTCGGACCCATCTCAGGAGCACACTTCAATCCAATTGTTACGATATTCTTTCGAATCAAAAGAGAAATTCCGAATCAATTGGTTTACGGTTAGATCGCTGCACAAATATTAGGTGGCATATTGGGGGCTGGTTATCCCATTTCATTTTCGAGCTTCCTATTTTTCAATTTTCCGCCCACGTAAGAACCGGTGTTCCTCAATGGACATCCGAAATTTTGACTACTATCGGGCTTTTACTTACACGTTTTAGGAATAAGACACGCGGGAGGTCAGGTGCCTGCTCTAGTAGGATCTTATATAACAGCTGCTTATTGGTTCACTTCTTCCACATCTTTTGCAAATCCGGCAGTAACGATTGCCAGAGCGTTGTCCGATATTTGCAGGGATTCGTCCGGAGACGCACCCGGCTTTATCCTAGCGCAATCAATTGGCCTTGGGCTTGGGATTTTCATACTTCGTTTTTTCGATCCGAAACCAAAAGAAGCACCGGCCTAGACCGGTCAAAAAGGCGAACTTTTGAAAAGAATTTTCGATGAATCGGGAAATGGGTTCGCGGGCAGCAAGGTTTTATGGTAAGGCGAAGGGGAGGGAAAGCCCACGAGCCCGCCTCCTCCACCCGATTCAGGGTGGGGGCTTAACCATCCCGCAGAATATTATGTCACATCCAATGGCTCGAAATTTCATAGAGCAAAATAGCCGGCGATAAGAATCCAAAACAACCATTTCGCCAATTCGTATCGCTTTACGTCTGTTTGGCTATTTAATACTTTGCCCAAAGAATAAAACGAAAATACAATCACATAAGTAAAAACTGAAATTTCAAAATATGTCCATTTCCCGTACGTTTTAATAAAAACCAAAGAAGACAAAGCAGTAATGACAAACTGGGAAATTATATAAAATCGAAATCCGTTTGTTTCCTTTCCTTTAGGATAAAACTTTGTAAAACTATACGGACTAACAGGTCTTGGTTTCGGGTAAGCGGGCAAATCGGAAGGCCGGAATCCGGGAGGTTTGAAAAATCCTAGAATGCCTTCCCGTTTATTCTTTGTCAGTCGAAAGTCACGAAACAAATCCGAAAACACATGAATCTCCGCCAAAATCGGTTGAAATGTTCCCAAAGGTTTGACAACACCGTATACGGGTTCTTCTTTTTCCTCTTCAAAAGTCCCGAACCATCTGTCCCAAAAAATAAACACTCCTCCGTAATTTTTATCAATATAACGCGGGTTCACCGCATGATGCACTCTATGATGGGACGGTGTTACAAATATCAACTCATACCAAAAAGGAAGCTTATCAATAATTCGAGTGTGCACCCAGAACTGGTAGGTGCGATTCAAAGCATCAGTGATTAGATAAGCCTCCGCAGAAAATCCAAAAACCGCCAAAGGAAGATAAAAAATCCCGATAAAAAGATTTCGAACAAACGATTGTCTGAGCGCTACTGACAAATTAAACTCTTCGCTGGAATGATGCACTACATGAGATGCCCAAAATAAATTGATTTCATGTGCAAACCTGTGCGCCCAATAAAATAGAAAATCGACCAAAATAAAAAGAATCACCCAACTGTAAGGAGACTTGTAACTCACCAAAGACAAGGGAAGAAAATCTTCAAAAGAAAACAAATTTTGCAAAGATTGGTAAACAAAAACAATTCCTAAAAGGATAACACCGTCGGCAATTCGGCTAAGAGTTCCCAAACTCAAATCCGCTACCGAATCCCTAAAGCTGTAAAAAGTAAGTTTGTATTTATAGGTATACAGAATCTCCGTTAAGATGAGAACAAAATAGAAAGGTGCTATGGATTCTATCAGGCGCACCGTTGCATTCTATTTTTCCAAAAAAAAGAGTCAAGAACTTAGATGCATTTTATTTTAGTAAGGAATCCCGCATTGACTTTCGGTTTTCTTCGGTCGGGAACCCCTATTCAGATCTTATGAAAATTTAAAATCCTTTCTCTCTACTTCCATATAATGATGATCAGGCACAATACCAGGAGAACCGGGAAGATTTCTGGTAGCGACCACCTGAAATCCCAAACTTTTATAGAGAGAAATGGCAGATTCATTTTCTACGGAAACATCCAAAGATATTTTTTTCGAAACAGGATTTGCGCTGACCGCATAACGCATAATCTCCTTTGCGATCCCCTTTTTTCTCTCCGATTCTGATACAGAGATATGACCCAAATACAGACAATCCGATTTTGGAGGTTGAATCATTGCTTCGGTTTTGAGTCCGCGACCGATCACCCTCAATGCCCGAATACCGTATGTAAAAAAAATTCTGATTGCAGTACCGACGGTTAATAATAGAAAAACTGGTTGCTTGTAAATGATAAGGCTTCCTACTACCAAATCTCCTTTGATTGCGACAAAATGATTTGAATAAGAAATCGTATTGCCTCGTTTAAGAAAGGCCTTTCGCAAAAAATCAAAAGGACCGACAACCCCTTCCTGAAATACAAAAGACCATGCCTTGGGACCGGAAGAATAAATCAAAGGAATCACCCCTTCTACATCTTCCGGAAGAGCGGGGCGAATGGAAAAATCTTTGTTTGATATGTTTGTCATAGAAAAATCTGAATCTAAAATATGAAGCTTTCCTCATATTTTCAATTCTAAAATCCAAATCTTTTTTAATTTATACCTATAACTTCCACTTACCTGGATTGCCCGCATTATGAAATCTTCCCGCTGGAACATGGAATGGATTGTGATGGGCGTCTCCGCCTTGGCGGTTATAAGAAGGTTGTTGGTAATAATACATCCTATTGTAGTTGTAATTTCCAGAATTTCTATTGTAGTATTGATTGTTTCTGCAAGATGGATCATTGAAACAATCCCTTTCGTAATAATTGCCGGAAGCGCATCCGACAAATAAAAACAAAGATAGATTCAAAATCCAAAAAATTCCCAAGTTCCACTTCCGATCTAGTTTCATTCGATTTTTCCTTGAAGCATTTTTATCCGAAAGGAGCAACGTGGGCCGGATCACCAACCCGCAGTTTCAAAACGCTAACAAAAAACATATTACACGAAATCCAACCCATTTCAATAGGGGATAGTTACTAGTTGCGGAAACTACCTATGCATTTGATGAAACGCTTATTTGATTTTATCCCGAAGGTCGGTTTCCAGTTCCTTTCCGATTTGCCCCAAAGCTTCGTTCCAACCGAGGACCAAAGCTTCCGGTTCTTTTTTACCGATAGGAGCCGCTTTTTCATACGTTTTTCGAAGTAAAATCTTTGTATTGCCATCGACTTCTATATAGAACAAAAATTCTATTTCCATTACCGCTTTCGGAGAATTTCTAAAATCACCATACAAAGAACGCACGTTAGCTTCCAAATAATGTGTGGGCTCTATTTTAGTATTGGAATTTGCATCCCATTCAAACAGTTTGAGCTGGATCAAACCTTTTAAAATCTCTTCTTTCAAGTTGGTAGCCGGCGGAATAAAGAAAAGATTGTAATAGTCGGATTCATAGCTCACATCGTCTTTTCTATACACAAGCTCCTTACCTTCAAATTTTTGTGAAATGGAAAACCGTCTTACTTTGAGGGCAGATCCCTTCGGAGGATAAAAATTCGGACCGGAAAATCCTGTCTCAACCAGAAAGAACTTTTTTTCAGGAAATGTTTTGGAAATTCCAAAACAACCAAACGAAATAAAGGTGACGAGGATCGGAACAACGGAAAATGAGATTTTCTTTTTAAATAGCATAACTGAACTTTTATCCGTTATTTCCATATCTTGGATTTATTGGGAGCTTCTCCGAATAAAAACTGAGACGGGTATTTTTTGGCATTTGCCGTCACTTCTCTTAAATCCTCGGAAGCAATCCGGAGATTTTCAATAGAAACGGAAATATCTCCTTGGTTGGAAGCAAGAAGAGTATCCAATCTTTTGATTGTTGTCTGCAACTGCGTGATTGTCTGATCGATTTTTTTGGGAGTGTTCTGAAGTTCGGGTTGCGCAATTAGGTTTTTCACTTCCGCATTTGTTTTACGAAGTTCCGCAAGCAAACCGATCGCTTCCTTGGAAATATCACCCAGTCGTGCATCGGTTACAGTTTGATTGAGGTTATTCACCAAATCATTAACACCTGTTAATATCTTGCTTATATCTGCTTTGTCCAAAGAATCGAAAAACTTATCGACTGAGGCGGTAAAACGGGAAATGGTGCTCGGTGCGGAAGGGATGTAATTCGTTTTAGGTTCCCATTTGATGTCCAAAGGAGGATTCTTTTCCGGGTTAAGATAATCCAATTCCAAATATGCGGTTCCGGTAAGTCCCTGGGACGCCAAACGAACACGCAGTCCGTTATGAATCATTCTTTCCACCGTTTTTTTTAGTTCGTTCCCGCTCACTCCCTGCACAAAATCGGGAACAGACATCTTTATGATCACATAACGCCCGTAACGATAAGACATTTCTCCGTCCAGCTTGTCAGGGTATTCGTTTTGTACAAATGAAATCGCTTCTACCGAACCCACTTTGACGCCCCTGTGTTTTACGGGAGAACCGATATCCAAGCCTTGTACCGATTCGTCAAAGTATGTTTCCAATTTGATCGATCTTTGAAACAAAGCACCTGCAGTGAATGTAATTACAAATCCGATTAGAGCAAAAAAACTGGCGAGAACAAAGACACCCACCTTAAAGTAACTCATATTCATTTGATTCATTTTTTAATATTCTCCTCGGATAGTCGGTTGAAAAATCTATACACAAAAGATCCTTTTGCTTTTTCCTTTAAATCTTTGGGACGACCTTCGGCAATTATCCCCTTTGTTTCTTTGTCCAAAACAATCACTCGATCCGCCATAGTGAAAACAGACGGCAATTCATGAGTCACGATTACAAAAGTGACTCCAAGAGATCTGGACAAACGAATGATCAGATGATCCAAATCCACGCTCGTAATAGGATCAAGCCCGGCTGACGGTTCATCTAAAAATAATATTTCAGGGTCCATCGCCATTGCCCGCGCAATAGCGGCTCTTTTTTTCATCCCACCGGAAAGTTCGGACGGCATAAGATCTACGAATGCTTCGAGTCCCACCATCTTCAGCTTCATTCTTGCGATCGTATCCATAGCTTCGACGGGAAGATTTGTAAATTCTTCCAAAGGAAGTTTTACATTTTGCAATAATGTCATGGAACCGAAGAGAGCACTTTGTTGGTACATTACCCCGATCTTATTCCAAATACGGATTTTGTCCTTTCCTTCAGCGGTGACGATATCGTCTTCTTCGATCCAAATCTTACCGCTGATAGGTGGTGTAAGCCCGATCATATTTTTTAGAACCGTGGACTTGCCACAGCCCGAACCGCCTAAAATTCCGAAGATCTCTCCTCTTTTGACAGAGAAAGAAATATCATTCATAACGATATTTTGGCCGTATCCGGTTTTCAAATGTTCTACTTCTATGATTGAGTCTTCCATTATATCCCCAGATAAAAGTAAACGATGGAAAATATCCCGTCCAAAATCGAAACTAATATGATGGAACCGACTACTGCTGCAGTTGTCGACTCTCCTACGGCACCGGCACCGGTTGTGGTTTTCAATCCGCGATAACATCCTATCGCGGCAATGATCATTCCGAAAAAATAAGATTTTAAAAGGCCGCCTGCAATATCGTTGAAGCCGACAGCTATATTCACTTGGTTGACAAAAGTAACGAGAGGAAAACCAAAACTGAGTAGTACGATCGCACCCCCAATCAGACCGAAGAGATTAAAAACAACTGTTAGGAGAGGGGTCATGAGAAGTGAAGCTACAAGTCTCGGGACAATCAAAAACTGAACGGGAGGAAGACCCATCGTCGTCAAAGCATCAATCTCTTCCGATACCTTCATCGTTCCAAGTTCGGCAGCAAAGGCGGAACCTGATCTGCCGGACAGAATGAACGCAGTCATAAGAGGTCCAAGCTCTCTGAATAAAGACAGGCCGACTAAGTTTGCCACAAAAATTTCGGCACCGAACCTGCGCATCGGAATCGCCGATTGAAAGGACATGATAAGTCCCAGTAGAAATCCTATCATGGCAATGATGGGAAATGCGTTCACTCCCATTGCTTCCGAAACACGGAATACGTCTTTCCAACGAATGCGCGAAGGACGAAATACCGATTTCCAAAAAGATACTGTCAATTCGCCCGTGAAAGAAATCAAAAACGACAGTTCCCGTATATATTCGATGGTGAATTTTCCGATTTCTTCCGGTTTGCCCAATTTGAGTTCGGGAGGACGAAAGGAAGCCTTGGATTCTTCCGTGGCAATCTTGTAGGAATATTGAAATTTTTCGTTTAACCCATGTAATTCGAATCGGTTGTGTTTGTTTTCCTGGAAGGTTTTCAGAAAATGCAAAAAAGAAATCCCGGAAGAATCCGTGTTTTTTAATTTTTTTGCAATGACCCTAATCAACTGAGGGGATTTGTTTTTTAATTGAGAATCCGCCTCGGCCCATGTTTCCGCTGTTTGGTGAGACAATAATACTTCAGGAAGATAGACTTCCAGAGTGCTCCCTTCCCATAAAAATGATGTTGATCTAGCATTTTCTGCCACGATATTTTCTATCTAAAATAATACTGGTTTCTTATTTATGGCAAGTGATTTTATTTTGATTTTCTAAGTGTTTGGGAGACAAAATTAAAATACGTGCACCATTCCATTTACATTCAGGGATTCATCGCATTCACGGGAGGACTTTCCTTTTTATTCGCCATAGGGGAGATCATAACCAGAGAAAAATCCTACCAGTCCTATATCCAAGCCTTGTTGTTTTTACTAGGAGGGATCTTTCAAACCCACACTGTTCTCGTAGGAACGGATGCCATTCTTCTTTTTCCTCATCTTTATTTAATCCATCTCCCTTTGGCGGCATTCCTTGGTGCACTGCTCAAAAGGTATTTTTCTTCCATTTGGAGAGAGGACAAAGGTTTTGAAAAAATCAATTTTTGGGAATTGGCTCCTAGCGCAATTATAATCCTTCTGCTCCTACCATATTACGCAAGTAATGCGGACGAAAAAAGACTGCTTTTCGAGAAATTCCCTGTTCAGGGGATACCTCTTCTAATCAAACTCTCAATCGTTATCGTTCAATTACCTATTTTTTACTCCATCTACTACGTGTTCAAACAAATTTTCCGGTACGTCCGCTGGGAGATGATCCAATCTTCAGCTCACCTTCGTTTGGTGTTTCTAGTATTATTCATTTCAGGAGTGTCGGGAATCATTGGATTTATCACCATCTCTTACAATTCCAGATACGGGTTGGATATAGTTTCAAGTATTTTCGGAGTCCTGATCATTTGGGTCTATTTTATGAGACAGAGGAATCCGGAACTGATGCACGAAGTCAAACGGATCGTACAAGACGCAAAAAAATACCAAACCACACAGTTGAGTTCCGTCAATCTGGACGAGATCGGCAACGGATTGAAACATCTGATGGAAGAGGAAAAAATCTATAGGGAAGATGAATTGAATCTTTCCGAGCTTGCCTCCCGAATCTCCCTCTCTCCCCACCAACTTTCCGAATACCTGAATCTCCATTTGGGAAAAAACTTTTTTCAGTTTGTCAATTTTTATCGGATCAAAGAAGCAAAAACTCTCTGTGCTGAAAAAAAAGAAAAGACGATCCTCTCCATTGCGTACGAGGTAGGATTTCCCTCAAAATCCACATTCTACGATGCATTTCGCAGAGAAACAGGTATGAGTCCTACGGAATACCGAAAGAAAATAAAATCGTAATCCTTACGAATCTGTTCCGAATGGATGTATCCGGATTCTTTTTTCTTTCCGGATTGATCCATTCGGTCGATTGGTTTTTAAAACCGGAGTAAACTTAAGATCAGAAATTTTTTGGAGGCTGCCGATGTTCGGACCCATTCAATGTGAGCTTGTTTTAGATTGTGTAACGAAAGTTTCTTTTGCACAACTTATCATGAATTTTATCCGCTATTATCCGATTGCAGGTTTTGCTTTTTTGTTTTTCTATCTTTGGAAAAAGAATTATTTTGAAAAATTCAGAATTCAAAAGGTTTATCCTAAAGTAGAAAAGGTTTGGCAAGAGTTTCGTCAATCAGCTGTTACATTGATAATGTTCACCTTGATTGCAACAGTCAATATCACTCTCTCCAAGATGAAATTGATTCCAAACAAAGTTTATTTCGGTTCCATCACCGGACTCGAAGCTTGGGGTTATGCTCTCTTCAGTTTTCTATTGATTACCGTTTGGCACGAGACATGGTTCTATTGGATGCATAGATTTGCCCACAACCGGAAAGTATATCCCTATGTTCATTCCGAACACCATATGTCTATCAATCCTTCTCCTCTCGCTGCCTACCGTTTCCAAGCGACAGAGGCATTCCTCGAAGGAATCTATATCGTTCCTTTCATCATGTTTGTCCCGATTCATTTCAACGTAGTGATCTTCCATACTTTCTATGCGATGGTGATGAACATCTGGTGGCATCTGGGTTATGAATTTTTCCCCAAATCCTGGGCGAGAGGTCCATTGACCAAATGGATCAATACATCCACCCATCACAATCTTCATCACCAGAAGTTTCAGGGCAATTATAGCCTTTATTTCAATGTTTGGGATCGGATCATGGGGACAAATTTTCCCAATTACGAGACCTATTTCGAGCAGGTTGTCGAGGATCGCATAAAAAAAGGAGAGGCTAAACGACATAAATCGCTTAACCCGGTAGAGAATCTGGTCGAAGGATAAACCAGAGGGTTAGTCATGTTCGAATCTACTCATTTTATGAAAACGCAGGATCTTTTGGAAAGAGGCCTCGGTGCCGCGATGACCAAAAGAAAGGTTCTGACTGACAATATCTCCAACGCGGATGTTCCTCATTTCAAACGTTCGGAGGTGAATTTCGAGTCTATGCTCAAACGTGCCTTCGAATCCGAAAAAATAGAAAAGGAAAAAGCAGTCCCTACCCTCATCACAAACGAAAAACATATCGAATTTTTCAAACCTCTTGATTACAGAGATGTAAAACCGAAAGTGAACGTGGATTATCTCACGACCATGCGCCCTGACGGAAACAATGTGGACATTGAAAAAGAAATCGTGGAAGCCAATCAAAACCAAATGACTTACAACCTGATGATTGAAAGGCTCAACCAAAACAATCGTCTATTAAACATCGTTATGCGAACTACGTAAAAGGCAGAAAGAGGAATAAAATCATATGGGCATGTTTGATTCAATCAATATATCAGCTACGGGACTTTCCGCACAACGTCTTCGAATGGACGTAATCTCAAATAACATCGCAAACTCGACTACAACGCGCAATACAAACGGAGACGGTCCTTTCCGTCGCGACAGAGTCATACTTACTCCTATCAATCTCAGAACCAAATGGAAAAGTCCGGTTTACCCATTCGGAGTGGCTCCCGGAGAAGGCAAAGGTGTGAAAGTGATGAGAATCGAAAAGGACATGAGTCCTCTCCGATTGAATTATGATCCGAGCCATCCGGATGCCATACAGATCGGATCTAAAAAGGGTTATGTGGAAATGCCGAATATCAATATCGTTACAGAGATGACGGATATGATTTCCGCATCCCGCTCCTATGAAGCGAATGTGCAAATGATCACAGGTACAAAAGCTATGTACAATAAGGCGATGGAGATAGGAAGAGCTTAAATCAATTAGATCAAAACCGACTTCTCAATTAAAAACGGGGGAAATCCTATTGACTCTTTTCAGGAAATAGATAATTTATTTCCTAATGAATCGTTTCCCCGGCTTCCTACTGCTCCTTACGAGTTTCAGCTTTTGCAATCTCCAGCTCAATAATACGGGAGATCCTTTCACATTTTCCAACCTACTGACAAAGTATCTTTTAGAAGCAAAACCTCAATGTGAAGCACGGGAATGGGAGTTCAATCATCTTGAATCCAGGATCGGAGGAAAACCGTTTTTATATACGGTTGAAAATTCCGTCGGGGAAGTTTATACGATTTTTCAAACATATGATACATTTGAAAACCGATTGAATGAAGTCTCGGGCACAAACGCGCTCAATGTTATGTTGATTAAATTCAATTCCAGCGGAAAGATACTTTGGTCCAGAAGTCTCGGGATTGCCGACGAAGGTTTCAATCATTTGAAGTTAACCGACAACGGAGTGATTGCGACTGCGAATGTTCTGAATTCCGTAGGAACCCCAATCCATCCTTATTCCGGAATCACTTCTACAAACATAGGAGTCTTTTCTGTTACAAGCAATGGAGATTTGATTTGGAATACTTATATCAATGATGAAGGGACGGATAACTTTAAAACGGCAGCGTTGGAAACCAGATCCAACGGAGAAGTTCTGGTTTTAGGTTATAGTTCCGCCGCGTCCAAACCAAAGGGATTCGGAGAAGACAGGTTTTCCGGCAGAGCCGCAAACAGTGACCTGATACTTGTTAATCTTTCTCCGAATGGAACCGGCAATTGGTTTTTGTCCGTAGGGAACAGCACTCAAACAACGGAGGGAATGTCCTTAAAAAAAATAGACGATGACAATATCTTGATCCTCGGCAAGTCCAAAGCGGCTTTAGATCCGGGCTTTTTTCCGTCGCCTGTCTTTCCTTATACGGGTGCTTCCGTTAACTTTCAATATGTGGTCTTGCATTATAATGTGAATACCAGAAATCTCAAACATACTTTTATCGGGACAAATAGCAATATCATCAATGTGGTACCTCCGTCCATTCAATACGACCATTCCAAGAATCTAATCTATTTAGGTTTGGCCTTGGCAGGAAGTATCGGAGGAGAAATCAGAGCTCCGTCCGCATCGAACGATCCGCTTCTCGTCCAACTGGATTCGAACCTGAATCGAAAATGGATCAGTTATTTCGGAACAACTGACTTGGATCTTTTTCCGGGGAATATAGATATTTATCCCAATGGGTCCGTTTATACCTCGGTTTCCTACGGAAGTGCAAATCCGAATCTGGGGAATCAATATCCCGGATCTTTCAGTCATGGTGGTATCTTGGAATACAATTCGGAAGGGCAAATCCTACGTTATGTACTTATACCCACGTATGATCTGAGATATGTATATCCGTTACAGACGATTCATTCGTGTGACGGGGGTTATATACTCTCTTCCATCAGTTTTGATGTGTCGATCGCGGCAAACCCGACAAATCCTTCCGCCACAAAGATCAAAAAGACAAGAAGCACGGATTTTCCGCGCCCCAGACCCTATGTATTTCCGACAGGTGGAACAATATATCAGTAAAATTAAATTTTAAAACCGATTCCCCAATACAATGTCTTTATGTCCTCTCTTTGAGAAGAATAGTTCCCTTCGCGATTGTAGGAACTATAACCATAGAATGTGCTGAAATTATCGATATACTCTTTTTTCAAAGAATATTTTGAATCAATCTTGTTTCCACCTACAAAAAGCTTAAAGTTCTCAGTCACATAATAATTCAAGGCAAGATCCAATTCGAAACCTTGAGTGAACATTGTAGTACCGTCATTATCATTAGCGATAAAAACTGAGCCGGGAGACCCTACTCGATTTCTTTGATAAACTCTAGTCCCTCTCAGATAAAATGCATCAATATCAAAAGATAAAGAAAGTTGATCGATAAATCTCCACTCGGATCGAAAGTTAATTTGAGCACCAATGCTATTTACACGGTATAAATAATTAGTGAGAAAAAAATAACCTTCTCGATTTTCGTAGCCGATCCGGCGAAGTCCGGCACCTGCGCCCAAACTGAAAGAACCAACTTGTATCTTATGAATAAAATTCAATTCTTGTTCGTTTCTTTTAATTGTACCTAGATTGCCAGCAGTATAATAAACATCTCCTGGTGAATAAGGGGGGAAATAAAAATATGAGATTTTAAGATCGGTCAACGCCAAATTGAAATAATTAAATTCAATATAAGAATTGATACTATAGATATGATACTTTGCATTAATGCTAAAATATTCATCCTTCATTCCCGTAGACTGATCTTTTTTGTAAAAGTCATATTCTTTTTGTGCCGCCAAGGGAATGTAAGTTGAATATTGTCTGCGAATATTAAATTCGAAAGAGCGTTTTTGAAAGTCTTCCTCTTTTTCTTTTGTTTCTGCGTCTAAGCCAAAAACAAAAGAAACAATCATAATAAAGAATAAAATCCGCACAAAACTACTGTGCAACGACGCAGTAACCTTCCAGTCGAATGCGATTGGTCCAGGACAAAAATCCCAAATCAGTGCTAAATCGGCTACCGATGGATTGAATCATTCCGTTCGGGCACTGAGCGACTAATTTATGAAGAGCTTCATCCGCATAACTCGTATTTTTTACAATGCCTAAGATTGTAAACTGTTCCGCCTCAGCCACAATCTTTTTTACCGACTCGATCTTTGCAGGTTTTTCCGTATCTCCTGCATGGAATTGATGAATGGAATACATACATCCTATGGTCTCAAAAGCCAGAACAAAGATTAAACCGAAAGCCTTAGATACTTTGTTCATTTAACACAGTATCCTTTCGCTATTACATTCATTCTATATGCTAAAACATACTGAATGATTTCATACTTGGTAAAAAGACCGGTGATTTTTCCTGTAGGGCATTGTGCGGTCAATTTGGCAGGAATCTCTTCCAGAAAATCATTATTAAAATTAAATGCCAAAAAAACAAACTTGGAAACATCCGCTTGGATCGGAACCTCCCGATCTTTAGGAAAAGGTTGCGGTGTCATGGAAACCGTTTGCAGTTGAGCACATCCCAACAAAGAAAATAACATAATCGCGGTTAGCATTTTGTAGGAAACGGGTTTAGATTGAATCAAGGCAATATCCTTCTATTTTAATAATTTCTCCTGTGATCACAGGGTATTGTGCAGTTTCACGAACACTTCGTAGGCCGGTGATATTTCCCGAAGGACATTCTTTGTACAACAGATCGGGAATTGTGTCCGTATAATTTTTTACAAACGTCATGGCACCTGTACGAGGTCCCATTGTGGAAAGAGTGATCATGAGTTTGACATACTCGATATCTTTAATGGCGTCGGCATTGGAGGAAGAATTGCTTGCGTACAATCCTCCTTGAACCAATGCAAGTCCCTCATTTAAGTTGATCCCTTTTTCACTCACCATAATGGTAAACGGTTTTGGTTTGGAAGAGGATCTGTTGTCAATATCGCCTAATGAATAATGATGTAAGACCGCACACCCGGTTAAAAAGACTGGTAATAGCAGATAAAGGAAATTTGTTTTTTTCATAACCTAAAAACGGATCGGTGAACCGTCGTATTATGACCATCTAACACCTGACTCCGTTTTGGTGCAAATCTTTTCCGAAAAAAGAAGCACGTCTTTGTATCATTCCAACCTTTTTTTTAAGATAACGGTACATTCTGATATAAGTCTCCTACGTCACATCATCGATGTTATCTACCAAATCGGGGTCAGTCACGTTTTTTATCTCGTTTACCCGGTTTGTCTTTCATCTTATCTTTTTTACCATGATCTGCATGAAGTTTTTTCATAATCTCTTTGTGTTTGGTTCTTTGTTCTGAAGTCAGAATCTCGCTCGTCTTGATTCGTTCGTCAATCCACAACATTTTTGAATCGACTTTTAGTTTGAAAATTTCTTCCATTTTAGAACGAATCGCCGACTTATCCAGGTTATCCGCAGATAATAGAGAATGAAGTTCCTTGCGAAGAATGTCTTTTTGTTTTTCATATCCTTCTCTTGACTGTTTGGAATCCGAATGCACTTTCTCAATTTGCTTTTTTTGTTCCGGGGTAAGGCCGAGTTCCTTCGCCATTTTTTCCAAATGTTTTCCATGGTCTTTGGAATATTCCTTTCCATGATGCTCTTCGTCATGAGCAGAGAGTGCGAATGTAAGAGCTACCACAAGGGAAGCAGCGAGCAAAGTTCTTAAAATTGATTTCATTTTTTCTCCTCTTTTGACTAATTTACCCAAAAAGAGAAGAAGAGGTTCCCCGGTGGTTAAAAAATTTATGCCTTTTCCGGTTTTTCCGAATCCTGATTCAGAAAATAGGAAACAAACAAGATCGCGATGGCAATGATATGAACCGCTTCGAATTCCCCGATGGCGAAATGAGAGTATGCGGCACCGATTAAGGTAAATGTAAATCCTGCATAAGCCCACTCCCGGAGCCTCGGAAAACCGGGAACCAAAAGTGCAAGAATCCCCGGGATTTTTGCAAACCCGATCAAATTGATAAAATAATCGGGATAACCCATTTCCTGCATTTCTTCTATAAAATGCTCATTGTACCGAAAGAGTTGCATGATTGCCGCATTTCCCATCAAAAGTACGATCAGAATGGTAGAAATCCAATAGAGGATTTTCTTTGTTTTCGGAGTAAGCCATTTGAATTTAGAGAATAGTTCCATAGAAAAAGGATATATATTTGAGAAAGAGAGTCAATCTCAAATATTTAGAAATGGATTCTGTTGTAGATACCACAATTCTCGGCCAAAGCCGTCGGAAGGATAAAAATGTGGTACCTACCACAATCAAAATCCCTCATCCGACATAATTTTTACTAAAGGAATCGGAAAATCCTGCGATACTAGATCTGAGGGTTCCCATGGCAATCAATCCGATTTCTTCTATTTCCAATTCCTATTCTCAAATCCTGTCTTCCGCAGGAAAACCCCATTCACTCCTACCTAATGGAGACAAGGTGGCAGTTCAAAGAACGGATACGAGACATTACGGAAAAACAAATGAAGCAAAATCACCCGATGAAGTCGCAGGTACCTTTGCAGATGCAATGAAAAAAGCATTCGAGCAGGTAAACGATCAACAGGTAGAAGCCGATGAAATGACTCAAAAAATCGTTTTTGATCCCAACAGTGTGGAACTTCACGACGTGATGATCGCAGCGGAGAAAGCGAGAATCTCCTTGACTTTCGCCAAAACGATGTCAGACGGATTTATCAGAGCTTACAGAGAATTGACTCAGCTTAGATAATTAAAATACCTTTTCGGTTTCACGTTTGGCGATCCGTTCTGGGACATGGGTCGCCCGAATACTCTTTCCACAGGAATCAGTTTGATTTCTATCTTGTCTTCCATTCCTACACGAACACCTAACTTAAGTTCGACAGAGTTTACGACTTCTCCGTTTATATAGATCACCCAACCTTCCTTCCAGGAATTCCTAACACTGTTGATCTCCATGATCTCTTCCGTTTTATTAGTGGAAATAAAACGGATGGACGGATTTTCCTTCTGAGAGAGTTCGGCAAGTAGCAAAAGCAGATCTTTTTTCTCGTTTAGTAAGACAGGATAGTAAAACTCTTCATCAAATTCGCCGCATAAAATACGAATTTTGATTTGATTTGTAATATGATCCTGTTTGGAACTTTTTTTCCGATTGGAAATCTTCGAACCGAACCCGGAACAATCGGTAATGGCAACGGAAATCGACAATAAGACACAGATTAAGGAAAGCCGGTTTTTCATTTAACGGGCGCTACTTTTCAAGGCTGCGAATTTCAAACCTTGCGCGTTCAAATTCACATCCAAGTTCAAAAGATTCCAATCATCCTTTGTCAAAAGAACTCCTTGTCTTATCGCTGCGTTTTCAATCATTTCTTTCACCTTAGCTTCAAAATAGAGCGACATATCTTCTTCGTTTTTATTTACAGAAACTGCTTCATTGATTGCGGAATCGCACAAAGTCAAAGATTGTTTGAGAGCCTCCGCTTTATCGGAGAGAGAGTCCACTCCGTCAAAATGAGTCAGATAAGCAATCTCAGCTCCGGTATTTATAATGATGTCAATTGATAAAACGGCTTCCTCGTAATCAAAGTCCGTAGGAGTGGTCGTGGGAAAGATGAACCTTTTTCCATTTTCCAAATTGGGATAAGAAATCCCGAAAGAGTCTCCCGTAAAAATGGAATTCGATAATGAATCGTGAATACAAAAATGATGGTTGGCATGACCCTTTGTATAATAAAAAGTGAATTTTCTATTGCCCCATTCCAATACTTCCCTATCCGACATCACTCTCACTCTTTCTTCCGGAGCGGGGGAAATTTCTCCGTATAGTTTTTGAAAATTTTCTTCCCCGTATACTGTTTTTGAACTTTGGATGAGTCTGATCGGATTGATTAGGTGTTTGGCGGTCTTAGGGTGAGCCAGAATTTTTGCATTCGGACAAACGCCGAGTAAAGCGGATGCCCCTCCTGCATGATCCAGATGGACATGAGTGACAATGATATAATCCACATTCTCTTTAGGGATTTTCAGTTCTTCCAATTTGCCCAAAAGATAAGGAAGAGCGTGCGTGGTATTTGTTTCAATGAAACTGGCCCGATCTCCTTCCACAACCAAATAGGAACATGCCACAAAATCCAATCCTGCATAATGGCAGTCAATCGTGTGTATCGTCTTCATGAATATCAGACTAAATGGGAACCGCTTCAGTTCAAGATCAATTTCCCGGTTCCGAAAAGATTTCCGGAATCCTGCAATAATTTTCAATTGTATTTGTTTTATTAATATGAGAATGTTTCTGAAAGAGAAAAATATGCGATCTATCTTTTCCGTTCCACTGGCACTTGTTATTCTTTCCTTTTTTATTTTTGAATGTGCTACTCCTAAAAAGAATTACTCTCTAAAAGAAACTTCCCCCCAATTGGAAAAGTATGAAGATACTTCTCTGAACCCTCTGTTGATTTCTCCCTATTCTCACAGCGTATTCGGGATTCCTGTGTATGACCAATTTCTGGAAGATTCCTACCGCACTATCATCACAGTTCGATTTTCCCAACTGGCCATTCAAAAGATGGAAGAGTCACTGACAAACAAAACCGATCATAGCGGCAAAAAGGAAGCATTTCTCTTTGCTTATAGAGAGCTTCCCGTTTTGCAAACAAGATTGGAAACACTCCATCTCAAAGGTTTGGAACACATTGCCCAAGTCTCCATGGCAAATGCTGAAGCGGAGAATGTCAGAGATACGCTCAGAAACGAATTGGTCTTCACGGTGGAAGAATTGCAATATATGGTAAAACAAGTTCCTTCCAGCGTCAAACGGGCGAAAGAGATTTTTCCAAAAGTCGTTCCCGGCACAGGGAAAGCAGACTCCTCGTCACTTACCAAACTGAAAATCCACAATCCTTATGAAACACAACCTCTGTTTCTTAGTAGAGCAGATGACAAGTGTTATTTGTCCAGAGAATATTCCCAGTGGTATATATTGCTTGGAACCTACCGACTCAATCATGTTGCGTTGGAAGAATTATTTCCCGATCCGAATCAATCCTACCGCTTTGAAGAAAAAGTAGGAGTTTCGGATGTACTTCTATCGGTTGTTTTGGGATGGGCTACTTCCATTACAAAAAAAACAATTCGAATCGAAGCTTGTGATTCTCCCTTACTCGCCGATTATAGACAACTTTTGGAAGAAAGGGATCTTTACAAAACCATCATCGCAAACAAAAGAGAAACCGAATCTACCGTTGCGGAAGCAGAAATAAAAGAAGAAACGGAAGAACCTTTTTACATGAAACGTGTGGCGATGATCCAACTAACAAATGGTATATCGGTCCAAGGCGATATCAAAGCTTTCAGTCCCGACAATATCAGTTTGGAAGTAGACGGGGAAATTAGAAATTTGGAAAAAAACCAAATAGAAAAGATTCGTTATACTAAAATCAAGGTAAGAACCGATGGGAAACCTTTTTAGAACGTTTTATATTTCTATTTTTACATTCCCCTTTTTTTGGAATTGTTTTACAAATCCGGTTTTTCAAGACCGTTCCGAACGAGAGGAAGAAAAACGGAAAAAAGCAATCGCCACTTCCATTAGCCTCATCGGGTTAAACAATATCTTTCAGGAAATGACAACCCCCGCAAGGACGGGATCTACCGCGAGCGCGAACAGTAAAGAACCTTAAAATCCGGAAAATCCTCCGGGAAGCCTCGAAAAAGACTTGTACAAATCAGTACAAAGATGCAATTATGTCTCTTAATGGGATGAGGCCCGAACTATGCCTGAGGCACTGCAACGAATTCTAGACAATCTTAAGGAACTTTTAGCAAAACTAGACAATACAAAGAAACTCATCCTGGGAGGAGTTCTTTTAGTTGTAGTGATTGCGATCGTAATCCTATCCTCCGTCTCTTCCACAAAAAACCGAATCATTTTATTCAAAGATCTGGACCCGAAAGACTTTTCCGAAGTCACAAAAAAACTGGATGCACTCGGTTACGGATACGGATCAAGCGACACAAGTCTCATCACTGTAGATCCCGACAAAAGACAGGAAATCATCACCAAACTCGCGCAAGAGAACCTCATCCCTGCGGGAGTGACCGGTTGGGAACTTTTTGATATAGAAAAATTCACAGAGACACAATTTGACAAAGATATCAAAAAGTATCGGGCGTTAAAGGGTGCGATTGAAAAGTCACTAATGACTTTGCGTCCCATTGAAAAAGCGGACGTCAACATAGCGATCCCGGAAGCGGATCTATTCGAAGCCAATGCATACCCTGTAAAAGCAAGTGTGATCCTACATTTTCGTCCGGGCATCGAAGGACTTAGCAAAAAGGAAGTGAAAGGTATTGTCAATTTGGTGGCTCGTGCGGTTCCTAAATTGAAACCTGAGAACGTAAGCGTTGCCGATCCCGATGGTAAGATCATTTCCGATTTCGAAGAAGATCTGGAAAAAGAAAGATTGGAACTACGTATCGTTCAGGAAAAACTCCGAATCGAGGAAGAAGAACGGGTCAAACGCCTAATCGATATTAGGAACACACTACGTTGGTATTTGGGCGGAGAAGATAGAGTGGATATCACCCGCTTCGAATACATCTTAAACTGGGATCAGGAATCACTTACGGAAAATGAAGTGATGCCAGTTGTGGCTTTCGAAGACAACCCCGATACTCCTTACTCGGAACGTCAGTTAGTTGACGGTTATTCATTGAAGGTTTCTTCCAAAGAAACAAAAGAAGCATTCAAAGGAAGAGGATTCACTCCCGACGGACCTGCAGGAACCGAACCGAACCTACCTCCCGGTTACAAAGACACTGACTACCAAAAAGCGGAATACTCCAAAGATGAAAATATCAATAACTACGAATTCAACAAACGTGTTAAGGATATCAAACGCCAGCCTTGGAAGATTGATAAACTGGGACTTTCCGTCGTAGTGGACGGAGTTTGGGAAAAAAAGGAAAGAGAAGACGGACTCGGATATGATAGAAAGTACAATCCGGTTTCTGAATCCGACCTCAAACTCATCCGCAAAAACCTGGAAGCAGCGATCGGTTATACTCGTTCCAGAGGGGACCAGATCAGCGTTATCACCATTCCTAAAGACAGGACGGAACAATTCAGACTCGAAGACGAAGAATTCCAAAAACAAAGAGCAATCCGAAATATGGTGATCGCTTCTCTAGTGATCTTAATCTTACTCATACTTGCGATCCTTGTCTACAGAGCGATCAAAAAGGAAATGGCAAGAAGAAGAAGACTCCGCGAGGAAGAGCTTGCCGCTCAACAACAAATGATGCGGGAAGCCGCATTGCGGGTGATGGACGAAGGGGGAGCGGAAGTAGAGCTCTCTCTGGACGAAAAATTGCGTCGGGAACTTTTGGAAAACGCAATCAATCTTGCCAAAGAAAAACCGGAAGACGTGGCGCAATTACTTCGCACTTGGCTTGCTGAAGAAGAACAAACTTAAAAAGAATTCAAACTTAAACGTTTATCTAATACCTTACCCTAAAAAGACCGACCAACCTGAAATCACTCAGGTTGGTTCTTCCAGCGGATTTTGGAACCCGAATGAATCCTGGCATATAAATCCCGAAACAATTGGTTCGGCGCCTTTCCGTCAGGATCTTGCGAATAACGAGGTCTTAGGCGGTGAACAAAATACATATCCAACTCGCCTTTGTTTTTACCGTAAATCTTTCCTCTGTATTCAGTTACAAAAAAATACTTAACCAAGCTGTAGGTTTCGGAAGATACATTGATCTTTCCCGACTCTCCTCCCGATTCCATTCGGGAAGCAGTGTTGACCGTATCGCCCCAAATATCATAGGCAAACTTAAATCTTCCCACCACTCCCGCAACCACAGGACCCGTGTGAATCCCCAACCGAAGCTCCCAAAAAGGTAAATTCAAAGCTGTTTTGATTTCTTTCAATTGATTCATAAAACTTTGGATTTCCAATGCGGCAAGGCAAGCATCGATTGCATTCGTATGGTTTTGTACAGGCAGTCCTCCCGCACACATATAGGAATCTCCGATTGTTTTCAGCTTTTCCAAATTGTTCCGAAGGATGATCTCATCGAATTGAGTGAAACAGGCATCCAGCTCCTGAACTAACTCCTGTTCTTCCATTCCTTCCGCAACTCTGGTGAATCCTTTGAAGTCCGTAAATAAAACTGTGACACTTTCAAATCTAGCAGGCGTTACACTTCCTTTCAGCTTAAGTTCCTGTGCGACCTTTGTAGGCAAAATATTCAAAAGTAATTTTTCCGATTCTTCCATTGCTTCTTCCGCTTTGTCCTGCGCGATAAGAGCCTTTTCTCTTTCTTCATCGGCCTTTTGTTTTTCCAAGTCCAAAAGGAAATAACTGATATCCAATTCTTCCGCCAAAGGGCGGGACATGATGTACACAACCAGGTAATTGAAAAGTATCAGCGGAAGAACCAACATCATCAAATGAAATGCGGATTCACCGATGCCGTAATGATCCCGGATCAATGGAAAATACAAAATCCCGGCAATACCTATCGTGACAAGTCCGAGATTTGCCAGTCTTTGGCTGAGTTGAATCGTTCTGCCTTCCAAGGAGAGTGCACCGTGGCGTAACACCGCATAACCAAGAATAATCGCCGGAACAAATTGAAAATCACTCAGAGGAAAAAAGGGAAATCCATGCGAGGGAAAAAGTGCAAACAAAAGCAAAGTAGCCGATAGAACAAAAGAACCTATGATCCAACGGGAAGCGCCCTTCACAATTTCCTTATGTCTGAACAAAGAAAAAAGAATGAAAATCAAGGCAAGGAGTCCGTTGAATCCGACAAGGATTTCGACAGGACCACCATGATGAACTCTGGACCAGGGATATTCGTAATAACCAACAAATAACCAAGGTGAGGGGGCAAGTAATGCGGCAACCAGACATAAAAAATCTATCACCTTCAGACCCTTCGGATTTTTCCGAGATACTGCTTCAAATACAAGTCTCACCATAATGCTCGGAGCAAATGCAAAAGGAACAAACACCAATTGAGAAACACGCAATTGCACAACATAAGGAAGGTTCAATTTCAAAGGAACTGATTGCATTACGTAAAATCCAGTCAGGATGAGTGCGAAAGCGCATAACTGATTCAACCTTGCGGAAGGATTGGCGCCAGCAACGATAATGGATAAAAAGATGGCAGCAAACACGCTCACTACGGGAGGAAGTCCCCAAGGGTACCAATTTGAACTTTCATACGAAGTAGGCGAAAGCCCGAAAGAAACTCCGAAAGAAATAAAAATCAAAACAAAAGACAAGAGACCGAATAAAAAATAAAACATCCCGTTCTTTTGAAACAGAAGTTGATTCACATCGAAAAAATCGGAACGAAACACTCCATAAGCTACAAGAAGCATAGGAATAAACAGAAAGAATCCACCGGGATACAGTTTGTAGCCGAGAATGCTCGGAGCATTCGAACAGATAAGTAGAAACAAAAGATTCACACCATGAAACAAGGAAGGATGATAATTGGCACGGATTTGAGAATAATGTTTTACGAATGCAGGAACGATTAACAGAAAATAGCCGATGGGCGCTACGATTCCCCAAGGACGAATGAAAGAACTTCCTTTAGGATACTTACCGAAAGGAAAGACGGTCACATCCGTTTCAAAACCTTTTCCTATGATAATTCCGAAGTAGATGAGAAAACAAGTAAGCCAACATAGATAGGAATAATAGAGAAGTAACTTGCTCTTTTTTCCGGTCATATGATAAACCAGATAGAACGCGGCCGGAGCAAGAGAAGGAACAAAGAAATACAGTATATCGTTCCAGAAAACAAGCAATTCTACATTTTGAATCCAAGCGCGTAAACTTAAGACAAGTCCGACAAAACCAAAACTAACAAAGGTGATCGCCAGATTCACATGGAAGAGACGATTCTCTTTCGATTCCCGAAATTTTTGAAAGGCAAAATAGCTTAAAAAAATACCTACAAGAAATGTGAGAATCCCGGGAGCACCGTAAGGAATCTGATACCAGAAGTAGTCCCAATCGGAAACAGATCCTTCCGGCATTGAGAAAAATTGAAGCGGGTAAGAAGGCATTACATAAGACTAAGATTTAAAAGGAACGAGAGGGCAAGAATTTCTTCTCACCCGTTCAGGTAGTTCAGTAAGTAAGAGCACGAGGAGTTTTTTTGGCTTGGAGAACCCAATCTTCCACTTTGGATCCGGAAGGAAGCTGACGGACTAGTTTTTTTTTGTCATTGATCGCTTTGATGGTATCGTATAAACTTCCGGGTTTTCTTTTTGAAAGTTCTACCACAGTATCCACACCTGCCTCTTCCAAAAGATCGGCGTATTCTTCTCCGATGCCTTTGATGCGAAATAAGTCTACATGATTGGCCCATTCCAAAATCAATTTTTCCAGAATCCCGGTTGATTTGGCAAGATCCTTGCGACCTTGAGGAGCTTTGGTTTTTTTTAGAAAATCTCCGATAGAACGAACCCCTGCCTTTCGTAGAATGTTAGCATACTTGGGACCAATACCTTCTATATCTTCTAATTTTGCCATGATAACACTCCTTATCTGAAGTAAACTTCAAACAAACCGGTGCCCATTAATGAATTCGATCTTTGAATATTGTCAAGTTTTTCTTAACAAGTTTTTCATTGACTTCTTAGGATAAAAAAAATCCTTATATTTCTATGATTGATATAACCCTTCCCTTCAAAACTGTCACTGAGTGGTTGGCAGGTGGAAAATTTTTCGAGTATAAAAACTTCCAAATTTTCTATATTCAAGAAGGCAAAGGCAATCATTTACTTTTGTTACATGGTTTCCCCACATCCTCCTGGGACTATGCAAAGGTATTCAACGGCTTCAGCAGATATTTTACTACTATCGCTATTGATTTTTTAGGCTTCGGATATTCTTCCAAACCGAAAAACTACCAATACACTTTGATGGAACAAACCGATATCATTGAAAGTTTCATTGAAAAAAATGCACTCAAACGAGTGAGATTTGTTTTTCATGATTATGCAGTCAGCATCGGCCAGGAAATATTGGCCAGGCACAAAGAACGAAACGGATCAGGATATGAAATTGACAGTGCCGTTTTTCTGAATGGAGGACTTTTTCCTGAACTGCACAGACCTATATTTGTTCAGAAGTTATTGGCAACCCCGATCCTCGGAGGACTGCTTGTTCCTTTTTTCAGCGAAAAAACATTTGCGAAAGCGCTTGCAAGGGTTTTCGGTCCGAACACCCAACCGACAGACAAAGAAATTACAACTCTTTGGAAATTGGCAACCTACCCATCCGGCATCAAAATTCCCCATCTGCTTCTTCCCTACATCAAGGAAAGAAAGGTACATGGATTTCGCTGGAAGAAAGCATTATTGGAAACCGATGTCCCTCTCTTTTTTATCAACGGTTTGGCTGATCCGGTGAGCGGAAAACATCTGATTGATGAGATCGAAAAACTTCCCCTCAAAAATGCAAAAATTCTGAAACTGGAAAACATAGGTCATTATCCACACTGGGAAGCACCAAATGAATGTTTTACGGCGATGAACGATTTTTTAAATAAAAAAGATAAATCCGTTTAAGAAGGATTTTTTTCAAGCCAGGATTTGGAATCTTCCAACTCACTTCCGTCTTCTCCCGGGTCGGAAGGAATGTCGTTTTTCGGAGAACCCTCCTTCACTTTATAACGGATTTCTATTTTTTCAGGATTGATTTGAAGAACTTCAATTCCCTTTAAATCCTTATTTTTAATGATTCTTACCTTTGCCACTTGCGGTTGTAGCTCGGGAATGATTTTGTCTTTGACCGGATCATAAATATAATTGCAGGGAACTTGTGCCACAATTCCGGTCAGTACTTGCGCCGAGCGGATCGGCTTTACGGAAAAATAACGAATTGCCACTTGTTCTTCGGATAACTCCGGCTCAAGCCGTCCATCTAACCCAGAACAGATGATCGGAATCCCCGCAACCGTTTGTTCTCCCGATTTATAAGACAAAGGAATGATATTCACATTTACGGTTACGTCTCTGGACCCGAGAATCCCGATACCTTTCGGAAGATCCGGGATACGCACTGTTCTTGCAAAAGGTTCCTTTTTGTCCGTCAGACTGATTTCAGGAAGAGTGATTTTGGATATTTTTTCCAGATCTTGCGGTTTGCCGCTGATCGTAATTTTCGTAGGACTTAGAATCTGAGTCAACTTTTCAAAGTTAGGTGGTGGAGTCCCGTCGAAGACAGCTTCAATAGGAACTACCTTCAAGCCCCTGGATTCGATTTCAACCGGAACTGTTTTTCTCAATTTGGTAACTTTTACGCCACTGGGAACACCTACGATTTTTTTGATGGGAACTTCGGTAACACCGATTTGAACATCTTCCGAATCGATAACGGCTTTCATAAATTGGGAATAGTAATTTACAACGTCCTTCAAACCCTCCACCCGAACTGGGATTGTTTTTTCCGGGTTTTTGCTATAGGAAAGATTGCCGCTTAACTTCGGATATTCGATAGGAACATTGATGGTTTTGATAAGTATTTTGGAGTTCTGAAGGTTGATATAAAAAATACATGCAATCAGTAGCGATGCAAGCTTTGCTTTCCAGTTACGCAAGATATTGGCCCTCAGTTTACGTAACATGTTAAATTCCGGATTCCTTTTGTTTCTTTTTGTCTTCGTCCCGGTTTGACTTGCGGGCATCCGCCATAAGCTGACTGATGAGCGCCTTAAGCTCCAACGGTTTGACCGGATGAAACATCCCCCCCTCGTAACAAACGGTGATCTCTCCCGTCTCTTCCGAAGTGACAACTACAATCGAATCCGATTCTTCCGAAAGTCCGAGTGCCGAACGGTGTCTCGCTCCCAGAGTTGTAATCTCCATACTGGAACTCATAGGCAGGTAAGACGCCGCAGAGATAATCCTGTTTTGTTCAATGATCACCGCTCCGTCATGAAGAGGTGAATTTTTAAAAAAGATAGTCTGCAATAATTCGGAAGAAACCACAGCATCAATCGGTACCGCAGTTTCAGAAATATCTTTCAGACTGATATCCTTTACAAGTACGATGAGAGAACCGATCTTTTGAGAAGCCATCGTTCGCACTGCCTCCACGATGGGATCCAGATCAAACGTAGGTTTTAAAAACAAAAAACGAAGTAGCCGTATCCGGGCAAAATCTCCGGTAAGTCTGCGAAGTTCCGGTTGAAGCAACACGATGATTGCAAATACAAGCGCCGGACGGATGTTCGTAAGAATGAGTTCCAATAATTCGAAATTGAAAAATTCGGCAAGACTACCCGATATCCAAATCAATCCGACGCCGAGTAAAAGTTGGATACCTCTGGTTCTCCGAAGAGTCGTATAGGCTTTATAAATCAGATACGCGACTATCAGTATATCCAAAGTAATGGAGATGTAGTTTTTACTCCAAGGAATGATATATAAGCCGCGTAAAAAATCCAATGTCAGATCCCAAGCACATCAAACATATTATAAAGTCCTTTCGACTTGCCGGATAAAAATTCTGCGGCTTTCACGGCACCGACTGCGAATGTTTTGCGGTCTTGCGCTTTATGTGCAATTTCGATTCTTTCTTCCGGACTGAAGAAAAATACGGTGTGCTCTCCGATCACTTCTCCCGCTCGCATCGTATGCATTGCGATCTCTTTCGAATCTCTTTCGGGATACATTCCGTGTCGTCCATAGATGACATTCTCTTCTTTGCGTTCCAAAGCTTTCAGAAGCACTTCTTTGATATGTTGTGCTGTTCCGGAAGGGGAATCTTTTTTATGACGATGATGGATGTCCAGAACTTCCACATCAAAGTCGTCTTGCAGAACTTTGGCGGCGATTTCCGTCAATTTGAAAAGCAAGTTCACGCCCACGGACATATTGGGAGAAAATACGATCGGAATATGGGTCGAGGCTTCTACGATTTCTTTTTTTTCCAAATCATTCAGACCCGTTGTTCCGATCACAATCGGTTTTTTTTTGGAAACGGCGACGCTCAGGTTTTTGGAAAATCCTGTATGAGTGCTGAAATCGATTAGAATATCCGAATTTTCACATGCGGTTTCCAGGTCGGAAGAAAAAGTAATCCCGGTTTCTTTGATCCCCGAATGAATCCCTGAGTCAAAGTCGGTATAAACGGAACCTTCTTTCACAACAGCAGCACTTAACTGAGATTTGTTGGAGGCGGTGAGAACCTGGATGATGGCACGACCCATCCGTCCGTTTGCGCCGATGAGTCCTATTTTAAGTTTAGACAATTCCTTCCTCTCTCAACTGAAAAACAATCTTTTTGAAATTGTCCGAGGCGGGTCCGACGGAAAGAGAAGTCATCGGCAAACGAAGCTCATTATCACAATACCCAAACCAACTCATCGCCGCTTTGATTGGAATGGGATTGGTTTCGATGAACGCATTGATAAATACGGGAAGCAATTTATAATATATCTTTTGGCTTGCGGAAGTATCCCCCCGCATATAAAGAGACACCATATCCACGCATGCACGTGGAAATAAATTCGATACGACCGACACGACACCTTTTCCGCCGATAGAAAGAACCGGTAGCGTAAGATTGTCATCCCCAGATAACAAGTGGAAGTCGGGACTAGTCAAAGAGATCACCTTTGCCATCTGTCCCAGATCTCCGGTTGCTTCTTTAATGGAAGTTATCTGTTTGAGTTCGGAAAGCCGTTTCACAGTCTCAGGCAAAAGATTTACATTCGTTCTGCCTGGAATGTTGTACAACATCACCGGCTTTGAAGAATGTTCCGCAATTTTTGAAAAATGTTGGTACAGTCCTTCCTGGGTGGGCTTGTTGTAGTACGGATTCACAGTCAGGATACCGTCCACTCCGTCGGCACAGGCCTTCTCAGTCAGCTCGATCGCTTCCACAGTAGAATTGGAACCTGTTCCTGCAATCACCTGGATACGACGATTTACCACCGATACGGTCTTTTGAATGAGTTCTTTATGTTCTTCATAGGAAAGAGTGGGAGACTCTCCCGTGGTTCCACAAGGAACTACGCCAGCTACGCCTGACGAAATTTGATTTTCTAAGATTTTGAAATAACTATCGTAGTCAATTTTTCCCTTACGGAAAGGAGTAATGACAGCAGTGTAAACGCCCTGAAACATAAATTTAAAGGTGGAATGTTGGCTCTTTTTTGCAATAAAAAACTGCCAAAACAGCCTAAGTATCCGATCTTAGCGAAAATGGATTCATTTTCCCTTTCTTTTTGGATATTTGCGAGCCTCATCAGCCTGATTTTCCATAGTCTCTACGTACATTCCGGAATTGGGGTACAAGATATCCCAAATGAAAGAAGTCTTCATACCGAAAAAACGAAAAAGTCAGGGGGGATGGTATTTTTGCCATTGTTTTTATGTTTTTTGCTTTGGGTGACTTATTCGGGGCAAACAAAAGGAAGTCCTTTCGAAAGCATCCATTTCCAACTACTTTCGATTTTGCCGTTTTTGCTTTCAGGAGTCGTTTTTTTCGGGTTACTTGGGTTTGTGGATGATTTGATTTCACTATCACCTAATATCCGATTGAGCCTGGAGCTATTATTTGCGGGAATATGGTTCTATCATTTAAACATAACTCCGACAATTCTTAGTTATGTGATCGAAAACAGGATTGTTTCCCTATCCGTTTTTATCTTTCTTTTGGTATTTATCGTAAACCTGGTAAATTTTATGGACGGCCTGGACTTATATGTGATAGCCAGTTTTTTCTTTTCATCTTTATCATTCGGGTTTATATTCTCGGAATTGTTTTTTCCAAACTCGGTGTTTTTTGTCATCATGGTATGTCTCTTTTTGGCACTCTTCGGATTTATATTTTATAATTCACCGAAGGCAAAATTATTTATGGGAGACAGCGGATCTTTGGGGATCGGGTTTATCATCCTTTCCCTTCCTCTTTTGTCCGCAAAAACCGACCAAGTCGGGTTCGATATTACACTTCTATTTTATCTGTTTCCTGTTTTTTGGGTGGATGGAATCTTCACAATCTTACTTCGCAGTTGGCAGAAAAAACATATCTTCCAAGCACATAGGGAACATCTATATCAAAATTTAACAGATACTAGTTTAGGCAAGAAAGGAACTTGCCTTCTACTGTCTTTACTCAACCTTCCTGCAGGCGGCATATATGTATATTCGCAGTTTTTGAATCCATACATGAAAGTTTCCCATACGATTCTCCTATTAGGAACCTTAGCCTGTTACTTATTCGTATACCTTTTGATTCGATTGAGTTTGAAGACAGGCAGAAAAAACCTTGCCTAGAGGAGCGTCCCTTTCGATTCTTCCTCTATGCCACTAACAAGAAAAGAAATACTCTTCTGCATCCTGAATGGATTTTTGATTGGAATCGCAAACCTGATTCCGGGAGTTTCAGGCGGAACATTTGCACTTATACTCGGGCTTTACGACAGACTCCTAGGCGCGATCACATCTTTAAACCTAACTACGATTAAAGTAAGTATCGGTTTATTAACAGGACTTTTCAATAAGGAAAGCAGAGAAAAATTTGCGGAAGAAATGAAACGAATCGACTTTTGGTTTCTAACCTTTCTCGGGTTTGGACTTCTTTTATCCGTGGTCTCGGGAGCAAAGCTGATTCAGTTTCTACTTCAGAACCATCCCGCACCCACCTTGGCATTGTTTATCGGTCTTATCATTCCTTCTCTTTCTGTTCCTTACAAACTTATGGAAAAACACAGTATCGGTATTTGGCTTTGGCTTGTTCCGGGGATTGCGCTCACAGTCGTACCTAGTTTTTTTATGGGTGAGACTGCCGGTTCCGAAAATCCGATTATTGCGTTTATCACAGGTGCCATCGCCATTTCCGCAATGATCCTTCCCGGGATTTCAGGATCATATATCATGTTGGTTCTCGGAGAATACCAAATCGTAATAGGAAAACTTTCCAATATACTTGCAGTGGACTCGATTGTTTTTCTATCCGCATTCGCACTCGGATGTTTGCTCGGATTATTATTATTCACTCATTTTGTGAAGTGGCTATTTAAAAAATACAAATCACATACGATGACTTTCCTTTTGGGTCTTATCCTCGGATCGTTTTTTATCCTTTGGCCTTTTAAAGATTATTCGGTAGGGCAAACCATCGTAGGCAGATCGGGTGAAGTGAAACGGGATATTCAAATTGCGACCGCACAAAATATAATACCCTCTTCTTTCGAAGAACTGATCTTTCCGCTTGTTGCGCTCATCATCGGTGTAGCACTCGGATTCGGATTGAACCAACTGGAAAAATTGAAAGAAGAAAAGAACTGATCTTTCCATTATAATTCGATAGAAAGCAAAAGTTTTATGATCGGAAGAAAAGCCAAGCCTACGAAAGTAGACTTGGCTTTTTTATGCAACTAAAGGAAGAAGATAAAAGTAATCAGTATGAACAAAGGAATCAAGATTCCGAAAGAATAAAGCACATAACCGCCAAAAGACGGCATCTTCACTTTATTTTCTTCTGCTACTGACTTCACCATAAAATTCGGAGCATTACCAATATAAGTATTCGCACCCATAAACACAGCACCTACTGAAATCGCTTTCAGAATTTCTTCTGCGGCAGGATTTCCAATAAACTGTCCCAGAGTCAACGGAGTAGCACCTGTAGGAGTGAGTAATCCGGAAGCCAAAGAACCGAAAGTCAAATAAGTAGGGGCATTGTCCAGAACGGAAGAAAAAGCTCCTGTTGCCCAGAAAAATTGCCATCTTTCCGTGATCCCAAGCGATTTGCCATTGGCTTCAAGCAAAATCAAAGCAGGGATCATTGTGATAAAAATCCCAACGAACAGATAAGCTACTTCCTGGATAGGACCAAGAGTAAAATTGTTTGCTTTTCTGAATTCCGGTTTGGATGTAAATTTGGAAATAGCGATTAACCCGAGTAATACTGCTTCACGAATGAATCCAAGATAAGGATTTTCAGCGATGGCAGGAATGTAATTGCTATTTAAAAATGCTACGGATAATACAACACCGAATAACCAAACAAAGTTGACTTGGCCATCAAGGTCGAAAGGAGCCGCATTCTTATCATCTTTTTTAAGATCCGCTTTCGATTCTTTTTTATAAGCGATCGTATCCCAGATAAAATAAACAACAAGTAAAATCACAGCTGCAAAAACCATCTCAGGCAATAATCCGAAAGTCCAAGTGAATGGCACTCCTTTCAAATAGCCGAGAAAAAGTGGAGGATCTCCAAGCGGAGTGAGAGAACCACCGATATTCGAAACAAGGAAGATAAAGAATACAACCGTATGAACTACATGTTTTCTTTCACTGTTCGTTTTCAAAAGAGGACGAATGAGAAGCATGGAAGCTCCTGTGGTTCCGATAAAGGAAGCAAGGCTAGCTCCGATAAATAGAAAAATCGTGTTGTTGAGAGGAGATGCGTGAATGTCCCCTTTGATTACGATTCCTCCTGAGATATAAAACAAGGAAGCAAGCAAAATAATAAAGGGAACGTAGTCGAATATAAGAGTATGGTAGATGGCATGACCTCGGCCAAAAGCCAAAAGAACAACCACGGAGATGGTCCCGAGAACACCGGCAACAATCAACTTATTGTTGTTATTTTCCCACCAATGCTCTGTTTTATGAGAAGCAATCGGTAAAATCGCAATCGACAATAAGATCGCAATAAACGGAATCACTGACCAATACGGCAATTCACTATGCGCTTCTGCCGCATGGGAGGAATGACCTGTATCTTCCTGAACAGTCGGTTGCGCAGGTGTTGGAGCAGTATCATCTGCCAAAAGAGTGACAGAGAAGAGCCCAATGCAGGCAAGAAATACAAATAATGTGAGAAGCTTTCGAAACATGCTCACCATCCTTTTTTTTGGACAGCTTACTCAGAATCGAAAGGTTCTGGAACTAAAAAAACCGGGATTCTCCTATTTTTAGAGGAACGAGTCTGTCTGCGGCCAATTTTAGATTTTCAAAGGCTTTTTCCGCAAGGGGAACCGGAGAATCCAACTTTTCATCACTCAAAACGAAGGTCATATAATGCATGGGAATCATATATTTTGCGCGTAAATCCGCAAAAGCCCGAACGGACTCTTCAGGATCGACATGAACCGATGACATAAACCATCTGGGTTCAAATGCGCCTATGGGCAAAATGGCTACATCAAATCCATCGAACTTTTCTCCGATTTCTTTGAAATGAGTGTAATATCCGGTATCCCCGCCGAAATATACTTTTTGGTTTTTGCCGAGTATCGCATAACTTCCCCAAAGAGTTTCATATCTATCGGCAACTCCCCTTCCGCTAAAATGTTGAGTCGGGGTAAAAACAAATTTAACTCCTTTCCGTTCCACGGAATCCCACCAATCCATTTCTTCCACATCAGAAAGACCGATGCCTTTTAGAAGCGATTTATTGCCAAGACCGGCCAAAAACTTGGGGTGGTGTTTTGCTTCCAAAAGTTTCAAACTGGGAAGATCGGTATGGTCATAATGATTGTGAGATAGTATAACTATATCAATGCGAGGAAGATCTTCCAATTTCAAACCGGGAGGAGTATAACGTTTCGGTCCGGCAAAACTAACAGGAGAACAGCGGTCGCTCCAAATCGGATCCGTAAGGATATTGATTCCGTCTATCTGAACAAGAGTAGTAGCATGTCCGATCCAAGTCACCGTCAGTTTCGAATCGTTTTCCCTCAAAACTTTTCCGTCATTGGGAATCACCGGGAAAGGAAGGTAATCTCCCGGTTCTACGCTATGTTCCCGGGACCAACGCCCGCTGACCCATTTCAAAACATCCGTTAAGCCATGATCTTCGAAATCCGGATTGAGATTGCGAAAACCGGTTTTTGTGTGGTGAGGTTTAGTCATTGCCTTATCCGTGGAACACCCGTTTAAAATACTTAAAATCATTAAGAGGACGACGGTGCCTATTTGTATCATACTTTAACAACTTAGACGGGAGGGAACACAGGTGTAAAATTTTATTCTTGCAAACATTTAGTTTCAGCCAATCCTTTCAATTAGGCGCTAGGTAAGAATATGTCAAATTGTCAATATATTGAAACACAACAATTATTGAATGCCTATGCCAATTGGAGATACTGTGTGGATTCCACCGAAGGGAGTGAACACTTTATGGGAACCAATTCGGATGATACTGTGCGTTTGCGTGACAAAAGGGAAGACGCGGAAATCGAACTGAGAGTTCTGATTTCCGACTTAAAATCCACTCGCCCGGAAGCTTTGCAAGAATGGGTAGAAATCAATAAAACTCTGCTGGAAGCTCCTGCAAACATTCCCAAAACCTCGATGGTCGCCCGCAGACAAGCTGCCAGGGATTGGAAATTTTCCAAAAGTTTTTTGGGCGTTACCGTTCGTTACCCCCACCCTTCCAAATACTGGGGTGCTGAAATCATCTAGCCTGGCAAAAACGACAAATGAATCGTCCTCTTAATTCTTCTTGTCATCTCTAAAAAAAAGAAAACCTTCTTTTTATGAATTCCTTCTTCTTTCTTTTTTCTAAAATCCTTGCGATCTTCCTTTACCCACTCCCCTTGTTTTTCATTTTTTCTTTTCTCTATCTTTTTGTTCTGAAAGGGTTTCGGCAAAAAATCGGCTTCTTCCTTTTGATTTTTTTCTTAGGAATATTTTCCACTTCTTTCTTGGCGAACAGTTTGATCCGTTCTTTGGAAAGACCTTACCCTCCTGTTACAATCGAGTCTTTGCCCAAATCCGATGTAGTCATAGTTTTGGGAGGAATGATCCAAACGATTTCTTCCATCAAAGAAAGGCCGGAACTCACCGATTCCGCCGATCGTTTGTTAGATGCAGTTCGGATATACAAAGCAGGTAAGGCAAAAAAAATCCTATTCACGGGCGGATCGGGTTTACTCTTTGCGGACAAATACAGGGAAGCGGACTTGGCAAATAAAATCTTATTGGATTTGGGTGTTCCTAAAGAAGATATTCTTTTGGAACGGGAATCCAAAAATACTTATGAAAATGCTACGGAGTCTGCGAAAATTTTAAATTCACGCGGGTTCAAAGATATCATACTTGTTACCTCCGCTTTTCATTTCCGACGAGCTTCCGGTTGTTTTAACAAACAACGAATTGTTTTTTATTCTTACCCAACAGACTACCGCTCGTTTTCCACAGATTCGAATGCTTTTGATTTATGGGTTCCTTCTCCGGGTTATCTGGAATTATCAACACTCGCCATCAAGGAATGGGTGGGTGTGCTCGTTTACGAGTTGAAGGGGTATTTGTAAGAGAATGAGACATAAAGAGGTCGGAGAATAGTAAAATCCCCCGCCCTGTTGATCAGCTTCGCTGATGATTCTCCGAATACTTTTCGCTTCTATTGGCGCTCAAAGGGGTTGGGGGGAGTGGCTCGTCGGCTGCCGATTCCCAACTAACACAAAATCCCTCTCCCGCCAATCCTAAATCCATTTTCCCTTATTTTTCTTTCGAAAAGTTCGCCTTTTTGCCCAAATCCCCCGCCCTTTCCCGAAAACGGAGGGCTCGTTCGACTTGACTCAATCCTTAGTTTCTGCGATCCTGAAAGAAGACTTCCTTCCTTTAGTCTAATGAATCAGCTATGAATAAAAAATTTATCACACTCCTTGTCCTCATAGGCCTATCCCTTTCCGGAATTGCTTTTTTCTCCTCCAAGGAAACTTCTTTTCTCCTTTTGGATGCGTCCGAACTTGCAGCAAACCAAGCTCATTACCACGACCAAAACCTACGAGTGCGCGGGTTTGTAAAAGCAGGGAGCCTCGTTAGGGAAGGCAAAAAAGCAAAATTCACATTGGAACTGAATGACTTAACGGTTCCGGTCTATTTTACAGGAGCAACCCTCCTTCCTGATGCATTCAAAGAAGGTGCACGTGCAAGAGTCGACGGAAAACTCGATAAAGGAGTGTTAGTTGCCACTCATGTGGAAGCAAAATGCGCTTCCAAATATGAAGCAGGTTATGCGGAAGAAAAATGAACAATCTAGGAACCATTCTTCTCGCTTCTTCTCTCGCCATTTTATCCTTTTCACTGATCCAAACAGCCTACGGAATTTATAAAAAAGACCGCAAAGCCACAGAACTCGGTCGTTTGGCGCTTATGACAAACCCAGCCATCATCGTCCTGACCTTCCTCGTATTATTAACGCAACTGGTAAGATCCGACTATAGCAATTATTATGTGGTGATGCATTCCAGCGAACACTTGCCGTTATTCTACAAAATGACCGCTATCTGGTCCGGGTCTTCCGGATCACTTTTATTCTGGAACCTGATTCTCAACATATTCACCTTTATTGTGTTATGGCAGACCCGCAAGTCCATCCAGGATAGAATTCCGGTGATGAATTTGATACTTGCCGTTCTATCCGGATTTTTTTCCTTCTTAGCGGTATTTTACGCTGATGCACAACCTTTCCGCGAATTCCAACCGGAAGCTGCTGCCGGAAGAGGACTCAATCCCCTTTTGCAGCATTGGGCGATGATCATTCACCCGCCCATACTGTACATCGGTTATGTGAGCATTTCTATTCCTTTCGCGATTGCCATGTCGGCACTTGTATCCGGTCAGCTTTCCGAAGATTGGATGAAATTTATCCGCAAATGGACTTTATTCTCCTGGTTCTTTTTGGGAACTGGAATTCTATTGGGATCGAAGTGGGCCTATGAAGAGTTAGGTTGGGGCGGTTATTGGGCATGGGATCCTGTTGAAAACGCATCCCTTATGCCTTGGCTTTTAACAAGTGCCTTCGTTCATTCCGTCGTGATTCAGGAAAGAAGAGGTATGCTAAAGTTTTGGAATATGATTCTCGTCATCCTGGCATTCCATTTCAGTTTGCTTGGCACTTGGATCACCCGTTCGGGAGTTTTGGAAGGACCTCATAGCTTTTCAAAGTCCACGATCGGAACACCTTTCATTTGTTATATTATCGCAAGCTTCGTTTTTTTTACGGGATTTGTCCTTTACAGAAGAAAAGATTTGGCACCGGAAAGAAACCTGGAGGCAATCACCTCGAAAGAAGGTAGTTTTTTACTGAACAATTTTCTACTCGTTCTTTCCACAGCAGCGATCCTACTAGGGGTGTTTTCTCCTCTTCTTTACGGAAAAGAATTCAAAGCACCTTGGTTCAATTCCTGGGGAGTTCCGGCAGGGATCTTTCTTTTGCTACTTATGGGTTCAGCTCCCCTACTCGCTTGGAGGAAAGGGGCGGGCTCTGTATTTTTAGCAACTTTGTTCAAACCGTTCGTTGCGGGACTGTTAGGTGCCGGACTATATATCTTATTCTATTCTCAAAACTTCACACGAGGGGATTCGGAATACGGAGATCTTTTGAGTGAAGTTTATTCCGTTTTAACCGTCGGGATAGGGATCTTTACGATTGCGGGGATTTTCCAAGAATACTACAGAGGGATCAAAGCCCGCAAAGAACAAAATCCGGAAGAGTCCTACTTTTCAAGTGCATTCAATCTTCTGATCAAAAACAAACGCAGGTATGGCGGTTATCTGGTTCATTTCTCATTGGTTCTCATTTTTATCGGTTATGCGGGAAATGCATTCAAACAGAACACTTCCGTCAAGTTTTATTATCAACTCTCCCCTCCTACTTCTCCTGAAGTTGTTTACACGTCGATAGACAAAAGTGTAATCTCAGGTTATCAGATCGAAGCTTCCACTTTGAAAATCAAACCTGTGATGGTTTCGGATAACGACGATAAACCGAATATCCAAAATGTAATCGTTTCCCAAGAAGGAACTTTCAGTATCTACCGAGGAACAACCAAGGAAGCCGATCTCGTTACGGAGAGAAGGTTCTACCCCCAGATTTCCCACCTAACGGGAGATTTCGAAACACATATTCCGACCAGTGAACCCGCGATTCTCTCTCTTCCCAAAGAGGACTTCTATATTCAGTTAGGCGCTATTGAAAAAGCGGATATGAGTTCCGAAAACCCGGACTTACCTCTTATGTTTATGAATTATTATTTTACCGGCTCCACTGGGAACGAAAAGCTCGCTCTCTATCTTCAATTTCCCAAAGAGATCGTTGCCAATTTGGAAATCTGGATCAACCCTCTTGTCAAATTGATCTGGATCGGATCTCTCCTCTATTTCCTCACCGGAATCTTTCTGTTATTGCCCATTGGAGAAAGAAAATCCGCCAAAAAGGAATCGGCAACATAAATGAACCAACTTACTTCAGTTATGTTGGGCGAATCCCCCTTGCGGGGGTCGGGCTATCCGCTCCAATCTGCTACGCAGGATTTCCGCTTCTATCCCTTTCGCAAGATTACAAAATTATTTAAAACTTTGATCGCGTTGTTCTTATTCGGTTCTCTGAGCTTATCCCCTTCCGGTTTGATGGCACAAAAAACCACAACCAATCTCAAAGATCCTGCACAAATCAAAGCTTTCCACGAAGCCACGGAACGGATTCGGTGCATATGTTTGCCAAGTCTTCCCATCCAAGCTTGCTCATTTAATATGTGTTCTGCATCCAGCTACCTAAAATCTTTTATTGAAAACCGAATCCGGGAAGGAATGAGTTCCGAGGAAATCGTAAACAAAATGCAAGGCGGGTTCGGAGAAGGAATTTTAACAGACTCCGTAGTAAAACATTTTGTAGAAAGTGGAAACCAAGGCATGGTAGATTCACTTGTCTACGGGTTTGGTCCGAAGATTTTAGCAACTCCTGATAGTACCTGGATCAACTTCACATTATTTGGATTAGGTGCTCTGGGACTCGGTTTGATTTATTTTTATTTTGCTAAATTTAAACCGAATCTTAAGAAGGAAACCATAACCAAGAGCACAGATTTAACTACTGAAGAAATCAGTCGAAAGATAAAGAATTGGGAGAATTCGGAAGGGTAACAGGATTTTCCTGAAAGAAAAGATTAAGATGAGACATAATTCGGCGCGGGTGCTAAAATCCCCCACCCTGTTGATCAGCTTCGCTGATGATTCTCCGAATACTTTTCGCTTCTAATGGCGCTCAAAGGGGTTGGGCGGTGTGGCTCGTAGGCTGCCGTCATCCACCTAACACAAAATCCTTATTCCCACAACTTGATTCTTCTTATCCTTAAATTTTTTTAAAATAAGTTCGCCTTTTTGCCTTCTCGAACCTGGATCAAACTATTTACTAAATTTTGAATGTCCCCCTCCCGAATGGTGGCGTTCAAGCTCACCCGTAACCTAGGTGTGGGCACCGTAGGCGGGCGAATGGCACGAACATCCAATCCCTTCTTTCGCAACTCCTCCGAATAATATAATGCCTGTTGTTCGGATTCCATCAGGATCGGAACGATATGGGAAACTGAGGGAGAAATGGAAAATCCGTTTTCGGAGAGTTTTGTTCGCAAAATGTCCGCTACACGGAGCAAATGAACCCTTTCCTTATCCATATCACGCAAAAGACTCAAAGATTTCAAAGCAGCAGTATAGATTGCCGGCAGAGAGGCAGTACTGAAAATAAATGATCTCATCCGATTCACTAAATGTTCTCTACCTAGTTTCGTAGTAGCAATGATCCCGCCTTCTAGGCCCAAAGATTTTCCCAAAGTATAAATCCGATAATCAATAGATTCGATTTCCTCCTCGCTCAAATCAGCGAAAGCCAATCCTCTGCCGTCTTTGCCAAAAATTCCGAACGAATGCGCTTCATCCAAAATCAGAACAGCGTTGTATTTTCTTTTCAGAGCAACTAATCTCTGCAAGTCGGGTTTGTCTCCGTCCATACTGAAAAGGGATTCGGAAACGATAATCTTTTTTTTTGATTTGGAATCTTCCGATGAAGTAACTTTGGCCAATTGTTCTTCCAGGTGATCCAAGTTCAAATGATTGTAATACTTTTTGATCGCACCGGAAATGCGAATCCCATCCAAAATTGATGCATGATTCAAACGATCCGTAAAAATCACAGTGCGCGAATCTGCGATCGTATCGATCAATCCGAAGTTTGCAATAAATCCGTTTGCGACTGTTAGACTGGCCTCCGAATGTACGAAAGAAGAAAATTCATTTTCCCAATCGTCCATTGTTTGCCTATGACCACGTACCAAACGTGCAGCAGTAGAACCGACAGTATCTGTATCCAAAGCCTCCTTAAAGGCAGAAACCAATCCAGGATGCCCGGATAATCCCAAGTAGTCATTGGAACAAAAATCAATTCCGTACGTTACTTTACATCGCCTGTAAAGGTTTTTAGCACGAATCGATTCCATCTCTTTTTCGATTTGTTTCCAATGGTCGTACATAGTTTACTAAATTCTCGTATGAAGGTTTTTTTCCGATTTCTTTTTACTCATATATATAAATTCTTCACTTCAAATATGGATTCTTTTCCTTTTTCCGAGAACGATCTCATACGTATGAGAGATGCGAAACGCATCACTGCCATTACGGGCGCCGGTATTTCCAGCGAAAGCGGAATCCCTACATTCCGAGGCGAAGGTGGGTTATGGAGAAATTACAGGGCGGAAGACTTGGCAACGCCGGAAGCATTTGCCAAAAATCCGGATCTTGTTTGGGAATGGTACGACTGGAGGAGAGGAATCTGTGCAAACGCTTTGCCAAACCCAGGGCATATAACACTTGCAAAATGGGAGAATCTCATCCCAAATTTCGCACTGATCACTCAGAATGTGGATGGGCTCCATCCGCGAGCCGGATCCAAAAACCTGTATCAGATTCATGGAAACATATTCACAGCAAGATGCCTTGGTTGCGGAAACTTAACGGATATCGACCCTAAAAAACAAAGGGAAGATTCCTGTTCTATTTGCCGTTCCAAACTCAGACCACATATACTCTGGTTTGGTGAAACATACGAATCAGGTCTACTTGAATCCTGTTTTCAAACAACATCTTCTTCCGATTTGATATTGATCATTGGAACCAGCGCCAATGTTTCGGTCCCTGCGAGTATAGCCAAGGAAGGAATCCGCAACGGAGCTCTCAGCATAGAAATCAATCCGGAAAGGACTTCATTATCCGATTTGGTCGATTATTCACTACAAGGAAAATCAGGAGAAATTTTACCAAAACTACTGGATGAAATTTATAAATAGAATGAAATGATCCTATATGATTACGGTTCTACTTTTATTTTTATCCAATATCTTTATGACATTTGCCTGGTATGGCCACCTAAAGTATGCTAAGTCCAATGGGATATTTTATGTGATCCTATTTTCCTGGGGTATCGCTTTTTTCGAATATATGCTGATGGTTCCCGCAAACCGAATCGGTTACACTCAATATAAACTGGAGGGTTTTCAATTGAAAATTCTGCAGGAAATCATAACCATCGTCGTATTTATCTGTTTTGCGACATTCGTGCTTGGGGAAAAAATAAAGTGGAATTATATAATCAGCTTCGGGCTTATCTTACTTGCCGGTTATTTTGCATTCGTATTTGGAAAAGAATCACAAGGACATTAAAAACCCGACAAGTTCCTTCGCTATTGTCTCTTTCGGCAGAGGTCCGATTTCTTTCATCACCCCCGAACGGTTGTATATACGAACGGAGGAATCTTTTTCTCCAAATCCTTCCGTTTGACTGACATAATTTCCTACGATCCAATCAATTCCTTTTTTTTCCAATTTTTCTTTGGCGTGTTTTTCCAAATCTCTTGTTTCTGCAGCAAATCCGATGCGAACCGCATTTTTCCATCCTTTCTCTTTTACAAAAGCGGATACTTGTTGCAAGATGTCCGGATTTTCCTCCAGTTCCAAGAGCAAACCTTTTTTGGCGCCTTCCCTGTTGTCTTTCTTTATCTTATGTTCTGCGGTCATGATCGGACGAAAATCGGCAGGTGCCGCCGCCATAATAAGAAGAGTGTCTTCTTCCATTTCCTCAAGAACCGCGTCTCTCAATTGGATCGTAGTTTCGACCGAAATGATCTTCTTTGCACGGTCCACATACGCATACTTTTCCAGAGTATTTCCATGAATATACACCACGTCGATGTTATGTGATATAAATGCCTTTGCAATATGGAATCCCATTTTGCCGGAAGAGGCATTAGAAATATAACGAACCGGATCAATCCACTCCCTGGTCGGGCCGGATGTGACGATGATTTTTTTGTATTTGGAGTTCATAAAAGGAAAAGGTATAAAAAGATATTTTATATTTTAGAATGAAGCTCGATGATTTTTTCTTCGATGGATTCTACGGTTGCCAGTTTTCCGTAACCTTCATCCCCACAGACTACAATCCCTTTGTCGGGGGATACGATATGAACTCCGTCTTTTTCCAGAAGAGACAGATTTCTCTGAACCGCTTTGTGAAGATACATTCCAGGATTCATGGAAGGAGCAACAAGTATCGGGCAAGTCGCAGCAAGATAAGTGGATGTTACCAAATCGTCAGCGATCCCATTTGCCATCTTTCCGATTGTATTTGCGGAAGCGGGAACCACCGCAAATACGGATGCAATGTTTTTAATTTCAATATGTGCCATCCCTGTATCAAATTCGTTGATTCTTACGGGTTTGCCAGTTAACGCTTCGAAGGTGATCTTACCCACAAAATGTGTGGCATTTTCCGTCATGATCACCCGAACGGGAAATCCTTTTTTGGTGAGATTACGCACAAGCTCGCATGCCTTGTAGGCCGCAATGGAACCGGAAACAGCAATTACGATTTCTTTTGAACTCAAGGGGAAACCCTACCTATCCTCGCCTGCCAGTTCCCTTTCCGATTCCGAATCAGACTCGTCCGCAAAAGCGCCCTTAGGTGTAAAGAGGATGGATACGATTTTGTTTCCTTCCATTTTTTTTACCTTCAGAATTCCTTTTTTGATTCGAACGGAACTTCCCTCTTTGGGCATGTCCTCGTTTTTTTCCAAAAAATATCCTGCAATGGTTCTGACTTCTTCCATATCCCGAGGCTCTTCTCCTTCCAGAATGCCAGTGAGACTGTCGATTTCGGTTTCACCGTCGATTAGGATCGGTTTTGATTTTTTGGTAACTGCGGGAGTATCCTTCTCGTCAGTATCCGTTTCATCCCGGATCTCGCCGAAAAACTCTTCTATGATGTCTTCCAACGTCAAAAGCCCTGCGACTCCGCCGTATTCATCGATGACGATCGCCATATGCTGCTTTTTTTCCCGAAGTTTTGACATTACTCTTTCGATCGACATTGATTCGGGAACAACGGCAAAATCCCTTTCCATAATCGCCGTTATCTTTTCTTTTTTGCCTTTGCTGGTAGCATGATCGGCTTGCCACTTGAGATATTTTTGGACATGTATAATGCCCGTTATCTTGTCCAGTGTTCCGTCGTAGATCGGGTATCTGGAAAAACTATGTTCGGCAATCAAAGGAAGAATCTTGTCAATTGTGGAATCCTGCGAGATACCTACGATGGAAAGGCGGTGAGTCATTACGTCTTTGGCAGTGTGTTCCGAAAAATCGAAAGTCTTCTGGATAAGACGCATCTCTTCATTATCAATTCGCCCGTTTTTCCTTTGCTCTTCAATGATGATCATCAATTCTTCGGGAGAGTGCACGTATTTATCACCTGTTCGCTGGAGACGGAAAATGGTAAGTACTCCTCCTGCAAGACGATTCATCACGAATGTCACTGGAAAAAACAAATAATAGAACAACCACATTGGCCCGGAAACACCCAAAGCAACTGCCTCGGTATTTTGAATCGCAATGGTTTTGGGAACAAGCTCACCCAAAATCACATGAAAGAGCGTAATCAGAGTGAAAGCAACTCCGATGGAGATACTATGAATCGTAACTGCTTCCGCAGGGATGGTAAACAGGCTGAAAATCCCGCCTACGATCCTTGCAAAATACGCTTCTCCGATCCAACCGAGAAGTAAGCTAGCGACCGTTATGCCAACCTGACAGACGGAAAGCATATCGTCGATTTTTCCGATCGCCTTTTTTGTTAAAAGCGCCATGGAACGATTTTCTTTGACCAACTCCTCCAAACGGGAAGGGCGGAGGGAAACCATAGCAAACTCGGAGGCTACGAAAAACCCGTTGATAAAAACCAAAAGAAAGATAAGAAAAATGCCTATCAGTTCCATAAGAACTCTTTTCTTTGATAAGAATGGAAAGGCAAAGGTCGGAAGGGTGACAGTTCAAAACTGAGAAAGAATGGCAAAATGAGCGGCAAAATAAAAATACTATCGGGGTCCATCGCGGATGTGTAACTCTTCCTCCTAAGGAGAGACGAATAACTGATAAGTATTGGAATTACTCATACTCTGTCAGCCTATATTTTTCGAAAAAAAGGATCTAATTCTGAAATTATGTCTCATTATATTTTTCCCTATTAATGGGGTGTTTGTGAGATAACGACTCCTTCTTCCCGATAAAAAGCGGGGTCCAGGAGGAAAGCTGCATTCGGTAGATCGGAATAGGACCATTTCGGTTTGTAAAATACCGATTTTACACCGGACCGGAACCAAAACTGAAGCCAAGCCAAATGAGATGGATAAGAATCCTGCAAAGATTTGGTAAGAACTTTATCCGAATAAATAATGGCGCGAGGCACAGTCCTGTAGTCAATCCTTCTCGAAAGTCGGGTCAAACTCATCTCTTCGAAATTTCCGGCTCCGTTTTTGCAAGCCCAGGCCAAATCCCGAAACGGAGAATTTCTAGACTGCGCCTCAAAGTCCCAAAGATGGGCGCGTTCTTTTTCCTTCAGAATCCTGGATCCTTCAAAATAGGAAGTTTCCACCGTCTTCAATCCATTCACCGGATTTGGGAAAGGGCAACTCCAACTAACAACCGATAGTGATTTTCCCGAGTCGGTATTCGGCATCATGGAATAAAAAAGGAAAAAATTCTTATCCTTGAAATCTCTTTTCAAAACGCGGGATACAACTAATCCCGGTTCGTTGAAATAAATCTGATGACGCTCGGATTCCCGTGTCAGATAATAAAAATCTTTAACCGACTCGGTCACTTCTATGGAGTCGAAACGGGAAGTTCTTATTTCTTTCCAGGTCAGCGCGTTTTTCTTTGATTCTTTCGGGTTATAAAAAAACAAAAAGATCGAATCTTTATAAGGTAAAATAATGATGGAAGGATTCTTGGATGCTTCCAAAGCTTTTGCAGGAGACTCTTCATCCTGTCTTGCCAGTATCGTAGACTCGGTTTGTCTACTCTCCACATAAGTTGAGTCGAAAAATTTGGATTCTCTTTGAGTGTGAAAACCGGAAAGGTATTTGAATTGGGATTCTACAAATTGAATCTGAAAAAGAGACTGGGGTTTTCCTTTTTCATTCAACTTCCTTTTGATAAGCTCGTAATTGTACAAAGATTCCAAAAGTCCCAGGCCGTCCGATTCATCTTTTAAAAACTGAATCGAATAATCCCAAAATTGATCCGTAGAAAATGAAACCGGTCTGTAATTCCGAATCAAAAACAAATCTTCATAAACGGCGGAATTTTTGTAATCGGAAATCCCTTCCCGTATATGAGTTGTTATTGGGCCTCTTTTCCCGGAAGCAGCGTGAGCAAAAACAAATCCGAAATTGCGAATGAACTCGGTGGAAAAAAACGAATTTTCCGTATCAAGAATGCCCCGGCTTTTGGTAAATTCGATTGTGGATTTGCGAAATTCCTTTCTATAGATCTGATTGTATCCCTGCAGCATTGTAGCTGCGTATTCCAAACGACGCCATCCTTTTCCCGCAGCCATGTAAATGATTTCATCTGCAATCTGCGAAGAAATCTCCGGATTCTGATCCATAATGATCTGTGCCAATCTGAGTTTCGGCCAAATATCGTCTTCGTTCAGTTTGTCGGGGTCCTGGATTTTCTGAAGAGCACGAATCGCATTATCCGCGCTTTGTGCTTTCCAAACACTGACTGCAATCAAATCCTTGGCACCTGTAATCGTAATAGGCTCGTTCAAAACAGGATGAAGGATATTGGAAGACCAATTGGACAAATCCAATTTCAAATAATACTCTACGGACTTTTTATAATCTTTTTGCAGAAAGGCAAGCACTCCGAGTTTCAAGTAAATCCGATTCGTATAGGAAGTTTTTTTGCTCTTTGTAATTTGAAGATACTGTAATAAAGACTCTTCCGCGAGTGAATAATCTCCTCCCAAGGTTTGAAAAAAGGAAAGTCTTTCTATCGAATTTTCGCTCACGTTTCCGTCAGCAATCCTTTCAAAATCCATAATCATATTTTGGAAATAAAAAGCTTCGCGAATCAAACCAAGGAACGCAAGTTTGGCGGGAAGATCCTCATCGATCCGATCCAAAAGAGGAATCCACTCAAGCAGCGGATCTTCGAAAAAAGGAGAAGCAACCCTCATAATATTAACGTATTGTTTGTGCATGTCCTTTTCTTTGCCGTTCGGCAAATCGATGTAATACTGCAATCGGAAGACCCTGCAAAGCGCATAGTATGGTTTTGATTTCAGACAATCCATTTTAAGCATGGATTTTTTCTCGTCCTCTCCTCCCTGGAAAAGATTGGCATGCATGTTTTTTGCCAGATTTCGAAAATAGGTGTTCGGTTCCTTTTGAATGTATGTATCTAAGACTTTAATCGCTTGGATATCTTCTCCTTGCGCCTGTTTCCATAAAGAAGTGAGAAGTGCGTCGGCAAACGAATATTCTCCTTTTTTGGTTCTTAGGTCATAAAGAATATTCGCAACTCCTACTTTATCTTTTCTCTTCAAATAGAATTCGCCTAATGCAAGATAATAGTCGATTTCCTGATTTGTGTTCAAATTTTGAGGGGATTTAAAACGAAATCCATCTCTTGAGGAAATGACTTCATTTCCCCCGATCATCAGGGCGCCTCCATCGGAGTTTACAGACCAACCCTGATTTCTTTTGCCCTGGCTCTGCAGCCTGGAAGGAAAAAATGCCAGGGCCCCGAAGATACAAAGGAGAAAAAATGAATAATAGTGGAACATAACCCTACTTCATCCTCTCAAATCGACGAATTTTGGTCAAGTGACATAAGTTTTCGGGAAGTTTCCCCGTACAAATCCTGATAAAAACCGTTTTCAGGAAAGATATAGATTCTATACAAGAAATTGAACTGTTCCACGGAAAACAAAAGCGGGTGCGTTTCCGAAGTCCTAAAATATAATATCAGTTACATGATTGCGAAATAAATTTTCACCCAAAAATAAACACAGGCTAGACTTTATTTTCACTTTACGAGGGAAGAAATTCACTCTATTATTGCGATGAATCGGTACCATGACTGCAAAAAAAGTAAACTATCTGAAAGAAGAGTTTTTCAATTATATGAAGGCAGATCTTTCCCTTTTCAACTTTATTCTGGAAAACTCCATCGACGGAATCTGGTTTACCGATTTGGAACGCCCGGGACAAAATTGGCTTTCCGATTCCTTCTGGAGCGGCCTGGGATACGACCCGAAATCGGTCGAGAAAAACAACCTGCAATGGGATGATCTGATCTTTCCTGAAGATAAGCTGAAGGCCTCGGAAAGTTACAGAAAATATATCGATAAAAACGCCCTCACCTACGAGGAAGTTTTACGCTTCAAACATAAAACCGGCAAAACCGTTTGGCTGCAATGTAGAGGAACCGTAATTCGAAACGAAGAAGGCAAACCCATTCGGTTGTTTGGAAGCCATATCAACATTACAACATTAAAAGAGAACGAAATAATATTACACAAAAATTCTTCCCGCCTAACATCTTTATTGAATAATGTAGGAGACATGATTTTTGTTTTCGACTCAAATTTCGTATTTCAGGAATTTCAAAAACAAACAATGGATTCCTACTTCATTTCACCTGACGAGTTTACCGGCAACCCGCTAAGGAGCCTTCCTTTCCCCGAAGGACTTGCAGACAAAATGGAAAATTGTATTACTCACACGATTCAAACGGGAGAAAAAACAGAACTTGATTATTCCATCCAATATGCGGACGAGGAAAGAAGGTTTCATACTATCATTTCTCCCATTTACAACGAATTCAACAAAATAACAGAAGTTATCTCTGTAGCCAGGGATATAACGGAAAATTACAAACTCCAGAAGACCATCGAGGAAGAAAGAGGAATCTTTATCAACGGACCGACCGTAGTTTTCAAATGGAAAGCGGATCCCGATTGGTCTATGGAATATATTTCTCCGAATGTTCAAAACCTACTCGGGTATTCCGTTCGAGACCTCATGAACGAACAAAACCATTATTTGGAATTGATCCATCCGAACGATAGGGATAGAATCAAATTGGAAGTCGAACTTTACATCAAACAAAAGTTAGCTTACTTTGTTCAGGAATATAGAGTTATACAAAAAGACGGATCCGTCATAACAGTCATAGATTATTCCACGCCAATTTACGATGAAAACAATTCCGTAAAATGTATGTTCGGATATGTACAGGATATTTCGGAAAGAAAAAAATTCGAAGAAGAAATCCTGCGACAAAGAAACGAAATCCGTCGCGTCTACAAAAGCCTGGAAGATACGAATTCGGTAGCTCATATAGGAGGCTGGGATATTGACCTCCTAACAAATACATTATGGTGGTCGAAAGAAGCCAAAGCCATGTATGAAGCGGAAGAATCGTACATTCCGGATCTGAATGCCGCTATGAACTTGGTAAAAGAAGGAAAAAGCCGGGAAAAATTTTCAGAAGTTTTCGAAGAAGCAATCACAAAAGGAACCAAGTACGATATTGAAGTTCAATTTCTGACTCTCAAAGGCAGGGAATTCTGGGCAAGAACCAGAGGAAATCCCGAATTTAAAGATGGTAAATGCGTAAGAATCCACGGCTCCGTCGAGGACATCAACGAACTTAAATTAGACGAAATTAATCGTGCGATCACGGAAGAACAATTCAAAAAAGCTTTCGAATCTGCTGCATTGGGAATGGCGATCGTAGCTCTCAACGGGAAGTACGAAGAAGTAAATCTAAGGCTATGCGAAATGTTCGGTTATTCGAAAGAAGAGATGAAAAACAAAACACTTCAAGAACTCACTCATGAAGATGATTTAGAAACCGATCTCATTCATTTGCAGGAGCTTCTGGATGGAAAAAGAGACAATTATCAAATGGAAAAAAGGTATTATAGAAAAGACAAATCAATTCTTTATGCCATGATGAGCATTGCCATTATTCATTCGTTAGACGGGACAGCTCATCATTTTGTCGCACAAATCAAAAACATTACGGATCGGGTCATCGCCGATCAGAAATTGAGTCTTGCACTTGGAAATTTGCAAACCATCATGGACGCGAGCACTCATGTATCGATTACAAGTACCGATACCAACGGAGTATTTACAAGCTTCAATAAAGGTGCTGAAACTTTACTCGGTTATACGGCGGAGGAAATGATAGGATTACAAACTCCCCTAGTGATCCATAATGAAGAAGAAGTAACCAAACGTTCCGAGGAATTAAGCGAGGAAATAGGAAGGCCTATTTCCGGGTATGAAACATTCGTGTTCAATGCAAGGCTCGGGCAATATGATTCCAGAGAATGGTCTTACGTTCGCAAAGACGGAACCAGTTTTCCGGTTCAATTGATCGTTACTGCGATTCGGGATCAGAGCGGAGAGATCATAGGTTACCTGGGAATCGCTAGTGATATTTCCCAATTGAAGGAAACACAAAGACAGCTTAGAAAAAGTGAAGAACGCTGGCAGTTTGCACTGGAAGGTTCGGGAGACGGGATTTGGGATTGGGACGCGCAAACTGACAAGGTTTTTTATTCCAGCCAATGGAAACGAATGTTCGGTTATGAAGACAATGAAATCGGAAGTACATTGGAAGAATGGGACAAGAGGATTCATCCTGATGACAAGAATGCCTGTTATGCGAAACTAAATCAACATTTTAACGGGGAAACTCCGTTCTATTCCAATGAACATAGAATGTTATGCAAAGACGGAACATATAGATGGGTTTTGGACAGAGGTAAAGTAATCCATTGGACCAAAGACAAACAACCCAAACGGGTCATCGGAACCCATACCGACATCACCGAACGGAAAAAAATGGAAAAAGCCGTCATTGATGCAAAACTGAGAGCGGAAGCAGCTAACCTATCAAAGTCGGAATTCCTTGCAAATATGAGTCACGAAATCAGAACTCCTCTTAACGGAGTCATTGGGTTCAGCGATCTTCTTATGAGAACGGAATTGGACGAAACACAACAACAATACATGCAAACCGTTTACCAGTCCGCAACTTCTCTTCTGGATCTGATCAACGATATATTGGACTTTTCAAAAATTGAAGCAGGCAAAATGGATCTGCATATCGAGAAAGTGGATATCTTCGAACTTGCCGGTCAGATCGGAGACATGGTGAAATACAAAGCTCATGAAAAAGGTTTGGAGATTTTACTCAATATAAATACGAACACTCCTCGCTTTATATGGGCAGACTCTGTTCGACTAAGACAGGTTATGGTAAATCTGCTTGGCAATGCGGTTAAATTCACCCACTCCGGAGAAATTGAAATCAAAATCGAATGTTTGAATCCGCAGATTGACAATCCGATAAAAGATTTTATGTTTTCCGTAAGAGATACCGGTATCGGAATTTCAGCATCGAATAGGCAAAAAATATTCGAAGCGTTCGAACAGGAAGATTCTTCTACGACAAGAAGATACGGAGGCACAGGTCTCGGACTTGCCATTTCCAATCAACTTTTAGGACTGATGAACACCAAACTCCAATTAGAGAGCGAACCTGGTCGGGGAAGTTGTTTTTATTTTCCGCTGAAACTAAAGTCGGAAAACGGAGAATTGCCCGAACTTAACGTAGAACTGAAAATTAAAAAAATACTCATTGTAGATGATAACTCGAACAATTTGATCATTCTCCGTGAGATGCTCGCTACCAAAAACATCAATGCGGATCTCGCAACTAACGGGATCGAAGCCTTGGAAAAAATCAACAGACAAAGGGACTATGATGTGATTCTGATTGATTACCATATGCCATATATGGACGGATTGGAAGTGATCCGAAACATCAGAACCAAGATGGGTCTTTCTGCGGAAGAACAATCGATTATTTTTCTACATAGCTCATCGAATGATCTGGAAGTGGAAAAAGAATGCACCAGGCTGGAAGTTCAATTAAGAATTGTTAAACCTATCAAAATGGAACAACTGTTCGCAAGTCTTGCCAAGATTAGAGAAAAGCCGAAAATGACAAAAGGAAAAATAACGGACTTACCTGCTACTTCCAAAGACAAACGATCCATTACGGTGATGATCGTGGAAGATAACAGCGTAAATATGTTATTAACAAAAACCATTGTAAAAAAATGTCTTCCTCAGTCTCAAATCGTAGAAGCTGAAAACGGAATAGAAGCCATCGACAAATTCAAACTGTATTTGCCCGATCTCATCCTGATGGACATTCAAATGCCGGAGATGAACGGTTATGATGCAACCGTTGCCATACGCAAAATTCCCAAAGGAGAAACAATTCCTATTCTTGCTCTAACTGCGGGAACTGTCAAAGGCGAAGAAGAAAGATGCAGGGAAGCCGGAATGAACGATTATATTTCCAAACCGGTAGTTATGGCAACGATCAAAAACAAAATCCATAAATGGACCGAAAACTGGCAGGTTAAATAATAATACCTTTTTTAGCTTCGCATCTTCTTATGACGTAGAGGTGCAACTTTGTTACTTTCTCTTTCCAAATTAACCAAAATCATCGGTGAAAAAGTTTTATTCAAAAACCTGGATTTCGGAATTTCCGAATTGGAAAAAGTTGCGATCGTAGGCATCAACGGTTCGGGAAAGTCCACTTTGCTCCGAGCCATTCTCGGCAAAGAAGAGTTAGATGCAGGAAACATAGTCGCCAACAAACAGCTGAAAATTGCGGTTTTGGAACAAAATCCGACCTTTGACCCGAACGAAATCATCTTAGATCATATCTACCAGGGAGGAGGGAAAATGGTTTCCCTCATTCATGATTATGAAGCAGCTTGCGATGCTTTGGAAACAGGCACGGAAGAAGCCGAAAAAAATTATACAAAACTTATGCAGGAAATGGATCGTTTGCAGGCCTGGGATTATGAGGCTCAGATAAAATCCATATTATCCGAGTTAGGTGTCAACCATTTGGAGAGAAAAATGTCCGAACTCTCCGGCGGAATGTTGAAAAAAGTGGAACTTGCAAAATCACTGATCGAAGAAAGCAATCTATTAATTTTGGACGAGCCTACCAACCATTTGGATGTAAATTCGATTTTGTGGCTGGAAGATTACCTGATCAATTGCGAAAAAGCAATCTTACTCATCACTCATGATCGTTATTTTTTGGACAGAGTCGTCTCTAAGATATTGGAAATCGATCGGGGAAATTTTTTCAACTATGAAGGAAACTACTCCGAATACCTGGAAAAAAAAGTAGAAAGGGAAGAAACCTTACTCAAACAGGAAGACAAAGCAAAACAATTTCTGAAGCAAGAAATCAAATGGCTCAAAAGACAGCCTAAGGCACGTTCAACGAAGCAAAAAGCGAGAATTGATCGTGCAGAATCCCTGAAGAACAGGGAAGTATTCGAACTTCAAAAGGAATTGGAGTTGAGTGTCGCGGCGAAAAGACAAGGCAAGACCATTTTGGAAATCCATTCTTTACAAAAATCCTTTCAAGATAAGGCGATTGTCAAAGATTTCACCTATTACTTCAAAGCAAAAGAAAGACTGGGAGTCATCGGGGCCAACGGAGTCGGCAAGTCGACTCTACTCAATTTGTTTGCGGGAGTCTTACAACCGGATTCCGGCTTTATCAAACCTGGGATCAATACCAAAATCGGATACTTTGACCAAATCAGCAGAGAACTTCCTTTGGATATGAACGTATTGGATTATATTAAAAAGTATGCGGGAGAATACATCACAAACGACGAAGGAGAAAAGATTACCGCTTCGAAGATATTGGAGCAGTTTTTGTTCGACGGAAAAACACAACACTCCCAAATCGCCAAACTTTCCGGAGGCGAAAAAAGAAGACTCTATCTGGTTCAGATACTTATGTGCGGACCCAATTTTCTGATCTTGGATGAACCTACAAATGATTTGGACATTCAAACTCTTTCCATATTGGAAGATTTTCTGAATGGTTTTCCGGGCACTGTTGTTACAGTTTCCCATGATCGTTATTTTCTAGATCGTGTCGCAGAATCTTTGTTAGTATTCAAAGAAGGTGGCCAAATAGATACATATATAGGAACCTTTTCTTCTTTTTTGGAAAAACAGATTTCCGACAAAGAAGAAACACCTTCCAAAGCAACCAAAGCCGAACCTACGGCAGAACCGAAAAATTCTGGTTCGAAAAAAGACACAAAGGAAGACAAACTTCGGAAAAAAATCGAAAAGGAAATTGAAGATCTGGAATCCAAAAAAACGGAACTCACCTCTTCTTCGGAAATCCATTCCGCTGATCATAAAAAACTGCAAGAAATCGGTAATGAAATAGGAAAGATAGAAAGTCAAATCGCAGAGAAATACAAAGAATGGGAGAATGTATAAGCTAAGTAACGAATACATATTTTTCTTTCGCACAATATATTATCATTATGCATAATTCATTGTAAGTTTCTTTTTCCCATCTTCTTCCGAAACAAACCGACTTTAAAATTAAAATACAATATCTTTTCCAAACCGGAGAAAGACAACACTTACAAGAATTAAATTTCTACAATAGCAGATTAATTTTTTAAGATTATAGAATTTAAACAAATAGAACATAAAAAATATCGGTTGTTAGTTGGCAATTGCAAAAGATTATCCTTTCCCCATTTTTCTCAGTAAAATTCAAATTTTGATTTTCATTTTTTCATTCTATTTTATGGATTGGATACCAATGGATTCAATAGTATAACAAACCATTAATCTTGGTTAATATATTATACAAATCATCAATTAAATAAGGATCATTTCATGGCAGAACAACTTCAACACTCACTCGGGGATGCCGCCGCACGTAAACTGGCGAACACAACAAAAACCACACCGCAATACAGCACAATTACACCTCGTTGGTTGGTTCGACTATTAGATTGGAAACCTCTTGAGTCGGGAACTCTGCGTGTCAACCGAGTGAAAGACAACACTTCTGTTGATGTACTTTGCGGACAAAAAGACGAACAACCACTTCCTGAAACTTTTGTAAACTACGAAGAAAAACCGAGAGAATACACTCTGAGTGCGATCTCTACCGTACTAGATGTACACACAAGAGTTTCCGATCTTTTCAGCAACCCTCACGACCAGATCAAAGAACAACTTCGTTTGACCATTGAAAGCGTGAAAGAAAGACAAGAACTGGAGCTCATCAATAATGAAGATTACGGACTTTTGAAAAATGTTCCCAAATCCCAAAGAATTCAAACACGAAAAAATGCGCCTACTCCTGACGATTTGGATGAGCTCATCGGTAAAGTTTGGAAAGAGCCTTCTTTCTTTTTAGCACATCCTCTCGCTATAGCGGCATTCGGTCGTGAATGTACAAAGAGAGGAGTTCCACCGGCTACAGTCTCCTTATTCGGAGCGCAATTCCTAACATGGAGAGGACTTCCCATCATCCCTACCGACAAACTATTGGTAGATGGTGAAACAAACCCTAAAACCACTGCCGGCAAAACAAATATTCTGTTACTCCGCGTAGGAGAAAAAAAACAAGGCGTAGTAGGTCTTTACCAACCGGGTCTACCAGGAGAACAAACTCCCGGACTATCCGTACGTTTTATGGGAATCAATCGTTCCGCGATCGGATCCTATTTGGTTTCTCTATATTGTTCTGCTGCAGTTCTGACGGATGATGCGATCGGCGCATTGGAGAATGTGGATGTAGGCAATTATTATGATTACAAATGATCCTTTCGAAGGAGCCATTCCCGGCGGTTGGAATGGAGTCTTGGATACAAAGGCATTGGAAAGTATGGCGAGTGAGTTATTCGGTCCTTTGCCTACAGGATCCAACGTGGAAGAATTGGTTTTGTCGCAAAGCCTGTCTTTACCTGCTGATCCCAATGGTTCCAAACCACCCGTAGAACCCACGTTACCCGGAAATTTGGAAATCCTGCGAAATTCGTATGATTTTTTCCCGGGAAGTGCACTTCCGACCTTCCCTGGTGGTTTAACACCTAACGGATTCGGAGGACAGACTGCCGGCCTTACAAACGGATTTCCCTTTTTGGAAGAAATCCGCGGAGATGTTTCCAAAAGTTCGAATATCCAAATTACGGATCCTTTCAGTTTTTCCCCTACCCTTGTGCCGGCGGTGGAGATTTCTTCGGGAAATTTCGATATAGCAAGTGTTCGCCGGGATTTTCCGATCCTTTCCGAAATAGTCAACGGACGCAAACTTGTTTGGTTGGACAATGCGGCAACAACTCATAAACCGCAAGCTGTGATTGATCGGCTTTCGTATTTTTATGAACACGAAAATTCAAACATCCATCGAGCCGCGCACACACTTGCTGCAAGATCGACCGATGCTTACGAAGGTGCCAGAAACAAAGTAAAACAATTCCTGAACGCTTCCTCATCCGAAGAAATTATTTTTGTTCGAGGCGCTACGGAAGCAATCAACCTGGTCGCAAATACCTGGGGAGATAAAAACATAGGAAAAGATGATGAGATCATCATCACTTGGCTGGAACACCATGCCAATATCGTTCCTTGGCAGATGTTATGTTCTAAAAAAGGTGCGAAACTAAAAGTCGTTCCCGTAGACGAAACAGGTCAGATCATCTTAAGCGAATATGAAAGGCTCCTCGGTCCCAAAACCAAGTTCGTATCCTTAACTCAAGTTTCCAATGCTCTCGGAACGGTCACACCCGCCAAACAAATGGTAGATATGGCTCATCGTTATGGTGCAAAGGTGTTAGTTGACGGCGCCCAAGCCGTTTCTCATATGCCTGTAGACGTACAATTATTAGAGTGCGATTTTTATGTTTTTTCCGGGCACAAGATTTTTGCTCCCACGGGAATCGGAGTCGTTTTTGGAAAAGCGGACATTTTAGAAACCATGCCTCCTTGGCAAGGAGGAGGAAACATGATCGAAGATGTTACCTTTGAAAGAACAGTGTATGGGAAACCACCGTTTCGGTTTGAAGCGGGAACGGGTAACATCGCCGATGCAGTAGGACTCGGTGCGGCGATTGATTATCTGAATCGTTACGGAATGGCAAACATCGCAGAGTATGAACATTCTCTTTTAGAATATGCAACAGGCCAACTCTTACGGGTTCCGGGATTACGATTGATCGGAACTGCAAAAGACAAAGCAGGAGTTCTATCTTTTGTAATAGGCGGATTCAAAACGGAAGAGATCGGAAAAGCACTCAGCCAGGAAGGAATCGCAGTAAGATCAGGGCACCATTGTGCGCAACCTATCTTACGTAGGTTCGGTCAGGAGAGTACAGTTCGTCCATCGCTTGCGCTTTATAATACTTGTGAGGATATAGATGCGCTCATAAACGCTTTGTTTGATATCACAAGCGGAAGAAAAACAGGACCGATTTAGATGGTAAAATCAATTACGTTGTTCATTTCCTGAGAATTACGAACCCTTACTTCATTTTTCTGGTACACAATGGAAAAAGGAGGGATGCTTTGGGTCACCCAGGCATTTCCTCCAATGACACTGTTTCTCCCGATCACAGTATCTCCTCCTAGGATTGTTGCTCCAGAATAGATCACTACATTCTCTTCGATGGTAGGGTGCCTCTTCAGCTTCGCCATATCTTTGCTAACCGATAGAGCACCGAGAGTCACACCCTGGTATATTTTTACGTTATTGGCAATGGTGGTGGTTCCACCGATGACAATCCCGGTTCCATGATCCATAAAAAAAGACCTGCCTATCTTGGCACCGGGGTGAATGTCGATTCCTGTTTTTTCATGGGCATAACCGCTGAGCATTCTTGGAAAAATAGGAACACCTAAATTGTGTAATGCGTGAGCCACACGATGCACTGCGATCGCATAAAAACCGGAATACGCAAGTACGACTTCCTTTACACTTTCCGCAGCGGGGTCTCCTTCAAAAGCAGCGCTCGCATCTTCCCAAATCAAGTCGTAGATTTTCGGTAATTGGTTTTTTAATTCGTTGATGACTTCATTTACACCTAACGTAAGTTCGCTTGTTGCCTTTTCTTCCCTGGAGGACAGATAAGGAGCGAATTTTTTCTTCGCCCCCAAAAAGAAGGAGGAGAGACTGTCCTCCACTTGCGCCAAGTCCCGAAATGTTAGTTCTGAAAAATACCCGGCAAACAAAATATCAAATAGCTCCTGGATGAAACTTTCGGCAACCTGTCTTCCTCCGTAACGATGTAAGTCTTCGTATTGTTTTTTATAAATAGAAGCAACAAACCGGTAGTATTCCGCATCTTTTCCGGAAAGAGGATGGGAACCATTTTCCCGGGAAGGTTCGGAAACTGAAGAAGGATGGGATGAGGAAACCATATTATCTACTATAGCGAAATTTACTTCATTATAGCAAATAAATTTATTGCAAACGGGAAATGACCAGTCGATTTTGTCAAATATAGTCAACTTTATGTTGAACTGGCTGCCCTTTGGCATTATTTGAATAAGAGCACAACTCCTCCGATATCATCCGAAGTGGTCTTGATTTTTTCCAATAATTTGGAAAGATTGTCCCCTTCCGCAGAGGTTGCATTTACAGTAGCGTCCATAGCAGAAGCAACATCAGCGATTAATTTCTGAGAAACATTTTGATCTGCAATCGTTTGATTGATTTCAGCTAACATTTGTGATAGCTTATTGGATTCACCGATCAAAGTTTCTTTTATTTTACTTTGAGTGGATACAGATTCGGAAATACTACTGATTCTTTCAATGATCTGATTTACTTCGACAATGATCTCCCGATAAAGCTCGCTCGTTTCATTGATTTTCAACTTATTGAGAATCACTTCTTCCTTATTTCTTTTCACATTGCTGTCTATTTCCTTAATGCTTTTCGCAGTTTGCGAAGCAAGTTTCGAAACTTCCTGCGCAACTACCGCAAATCCGCTTCCATATTCTCCGGCACGTGCCGCCTCAATCGAAGCATTTAATGCAAGTAAGTTGACTCTATCTGAAATTTCCTTGATAACAACAACCATTCCTTCGATCTTTCCCGAACTTTCCGCAATGCTGTCAATCACTCTGGTCATTTCTTCCAAAGCGAGATTTCCTTTCTGAATTTTACCTGAAATACCCGAGGTTAAACTTCTGGAATGGGAACTGTTTTCTTCCGCATAATTGATATGTTCCGAAAGGATTTTTATGCTATCGGAGACTCTTGTCAAAGTATCATAATTTTCTCCCGACGCATCTGCAATATTCGCCATGTTTTCCGTCATCTTTCTTACCGTAGAATCCAGGTTTTGCGAATAGATTTGTTGTTGGTGCAAATTGGAATGAAAAGTTTCGTCCGCCAGTTTGGCGTTGGAAATGGAAGATGTTAAACCTTGTGTGGCGCCTTTCAAAAGAGTGATGATGTCTTGAAAGATATTCAGCAATTCGATCACAGACAATAGTATTTGGTCGAAATCATCTGTCTTTTTCAGTCGGTTCTTAATAGAGTTGTCAAAACGCAAATCTCCTTTAACCGCATTCGTTAATGTTTGTTTCATTAACTTCAATTTCCTTTGGTTACTTCGGAATACAAAGAAAAGGAAAACTGAAAAAATAACGGATGTTATAAGACTCATTGATTGCAGAATGATGCCCCAGACTGCTGCTACATTTCCAAGGAGTAAAAATGAGACAGATCCTATCTGGGAAAAAATCAACACAATAGCAAAAATAACAATTTTGGACTCCAGTTTGATCTTCATCAGTATCGAATTAAACTGATTCTAACCATTTAAATCCGGCTTCCGGAGTATCAAAGATTTTCACCTCGATCCCGTTATCCGCAAAAAAATCGACAAGGTTTTTTTCAGACATTGCAGATAAAGCGGACTGAGGTTGCACAAGTGCCCATTTTTTCCAACCTGCTTTGATCGCACGAGGAGTCCAATCGCTGTTCACCCATTCTACGTCTTCTGCAGTATGAGTTCCCATATTGCGATTGTCCGAAAGCCATTTGACTGCTTTGTTGGCAATCAATGCTTCCACACCTTTGTCCAGACTTTGTTTCAAACTATCGCCTGAGTTTTTGCCATTTTGAGTGAGGACTACTATTTTTTTATCTTCTAAATATTCTGTAACGCCCGTTGGACATTGAAAAACGATCATTGCTATATATTTCCCTTCTAACTAAAAATACTTTCTCGGATTTAAGACGAAGAAGACAAGGCAAATCCATGTTTTAGTTAATAAATTTTTGACCCTTTGAATAAAACGAAGCGCTTCCTTGCGGAAATTTTTTGACAACCGTCTACTTCTCGCCCTGAGACCAAAACCGGACCATTTCGGATTTTTTTCGGTTTATTTCCTCTCTGTCCGAGTCCTTCCATTTGAAAAACTGAGAAACATTTATTTCCAAACCATTTTTGGTTTCCGTTTTGTTCCAAGTTCCGATTACATTTCCATCCTTTAGGATCGTCGGTTTGAAAATAGCATTTTTTTGTATTACTAATTTGGAATATTCCGGATCCAAAAAAAGGTTCCTCTCCGCATAACCAATGATATATTCATCAAATCCCGCCAAAAAAAATATCCCGCCGGGTCCGGTTTGGCCCGTCATCTTGTTTTCTTTTTTGGACATCCAATAGACTTGGCCTGAAACTATTTCTTCCCGTAAAAAAGGTTTTGCCTTTTCCAAACCAAGTCTTGCTTCCGTTAGAGTCAAACCAGACCACCAGATAAAATCCTGCAAAGTAGCAGGTCCTTTCCGGAGAAAATACCTTTGTGCCAATTCACTCAAAGCTTTTTCTCTGGGAATCGGTTTTGGTTTTTTCACCCAATCGGAAAGAAGGGTGTAAGTCTCCTGTTTTCCCCGATCCTTTCCCAAACAGATTATTTGTTTGAGAGCTGCATTGATTAGAATAATAGAACCTCGGTTTTCTTTTGTAGAAATGTTTTTTTCTTCGATGTAAGCAAATAGCTCCGCTCGTGTGAGCTCTTTTTTTCCTGAGAGTCTTTTCAAAATAACGGACTCCGTTTCGGAAAGCATTTTAGGGCTAAGGTTTAGCGTTTTCTGATAGGTTGCAAGCTTGGCAAGAATTCTTTCCGAAATTAAATCCAAAATCCAATGGATATCTTTCGCGGAAACAAAATGTAAGGTTCCACGCAAAAGCCATGTCCGGATGATTTTTCTTTTTTCGATCGCTTGGTTGATTTCTGATTCATTGCCATCTAACAAACGACTGCCGAGCGCAAACTTTGCCTGATTGCGATCCTGGGCCTGGATTGCTACCAAAGAAGACAAAATATCCGTAGTTTTTTTCCCAGGATTTGTTATATTCTGAGAATACAACCTTAATTGTAAGATTTCATCGACAGTCATCGTTTCGAAGATTGTAATCCGAAAAATCAATCTTCCATAGGAATGAACCCGACAACTGATTGAATCCTGGAAATCCAATTCAGGATAGAAGGATAACCTTTCAGATCGTAATCTCCCTGTTCCGCCTTATGCGTGTATGCGAAAAGCGCCAAATCCGCAATTGTAAATCGGCTACAGGCAAACCAAAAGTTTTTTGCCAAATGGTTTTCCATAATTTGCAAAGCATGCAGCCCTTTAGAATGGTTTTCCGCAATTCTGTCTTTCTTTTCTTCTCTTTGGTTCAAATAATGAATCATCCAACGATTGGTAGCAATGTACGGTTCGTGACTGTATTGTTCAAAGAACATCCATTCCAAGATTTGCGCTTCTTCCCATTTGTCTTTGCCGAAGTAAATACTGTCCGCAGCAAGATAGTATAAGATCGCATTGGATTCTCTTAAAATATTACCATTTTCTAATTCGATGATGGGAACCCTTCCATTCGGGTTTTTTAATAGAAAAGAAGGAGTCTTTGTCTCATTCTTGCGTCCGTCAGTTTCCACCCATTCGTATTTTATTTTCAATAATTCACAAATCAATTGGATTTTATAACAATTTCCGGAGACCTTCATTCCGTAGATTTTAATCATTTTGTTCCTCTGCAGTTTTACGGTACGAGGGAATCCTCACATTTGTCATTCTTTAAACCGAAAGAACACACAGAGAAATGCATTCCAGAAATATTTTATTGATCAAGCTCATATTTTGATAAGAAAGGCTAGACTAAGCAAAATGTCAGGGGTAACTTTGATTTCTCTATGAAATCGATCCTAAATTGGCGTCTCCTCATTTGGACCCCTATACTAACGGTCGGTTATGTTATATTCTCCAAAATAGGATTCCAACTCGCTTTTTTAAACAGCCAAGTTTCTCCTGTTTGGCCTCCCGAAGGAATGGGACTGACAGCTCTTTTGTTTTTGGGAAAAACATCCGTTCCGGGAATTTTCTTAGGAGCTTTTACCGCAAATTTTCTGAACAATCCGCATCTCCCCACCGCATTTTTCATCGCTGTGGGAAATACATTAAGTTCTTCAGTAAATTATTATTTGCTTTATCGCCTAACAGGGCAGAAGAATCCTTTGTATTCCACAAAAGGACTTCTTTACTTTCTAACGGTATGTACTGTTCCCGGTTCCGCACTCAGCGCAGGGATAGGCGTGACCAGCTTACTCTATTGGGGATTTTTGCCGTCAGAAAAATATTGGAACGTACTTTTCACGTGGTTCTCCGGTGAATTGCAAGGCTTTCTGATCGTAGCGCCTCTTCTATTCGTATGGATCAATCCGAAAGAAAGATTTTTAGGCGACTGGAAGAAAAAAATCGAACTGATCTTTTGGTGTGCCGTCATATATGTTTCTGGAAGGATCGCTTTTTCCGACGTTCTGCCGCTACTTTTTCTTCCCATACCGTTTGTTATCGTAGCAAGTCTCAGGTTTCAGCAATTCGGAGCCACTCTCGCAAGCGCCATACTCGCGTTTACCGCAGTTACGCAAACGGTAGCGGAGTCGGGAGTATTCGCAATGAAACAGGCGGGAACACTGTCAGTGAACGATTCATTGATTTATCTGGATGCGTTTCTTTTTAGCATCAACGGTATTTCCTATTTTCTGGTGACCGTATCCAGGGAAAGGGAAAGAGCACAAACGCAAGCAATGGAATCTCTGGAAACGATCAATCGTTTGAAAGAGATTACAAACGAAGAGTTGGAAAGAAAGGTCAACGAAAGAACCCAAGTCATAGAAATGCAAAAACAGGAAATCGACAAACAACTGGATGTCGCCAAACGCATCCAAGAGTCTCTTTTTCCGAACAAGATGACTTCTCCCGATCCGATTGAAATCGCATTTCATAATGTTCCCATGATGAAAGTGGGAGGAGACTTATTCGATATCAAATGGAGTCCCGAATCGAATTCGTTAGCTGTATTTATCTGCGACGTATCAGGTCACGGAATCCCCGCTGCATTTTTATCCGCACTGGTAAAGATGTCTTTGGATCATTGGAATAGAGAGCCAAGTTCTCTTACGAAGAGCCTGGAACACATTCGAACTCAAATCACGCCCAATTTGAAAGATCATTTTGTAACGGCAAGTATGGTATTTATAGATACGAAACAGGGCAAACTCCGGTTTGCAAGAGCGGGCCACTTCCCTCTCTATATCATCAGAGAATCCGGCAGCCTCGTGACATTGAAACCGATGGGAAGAATCATCACTCCTTTTTTCCCGACTCTTTCCGAAGAAGAAAACTTCGAATTAAAAAAAGGAGACCTCATCATATTGCTGACGGACGGACTCACGGAAGCCCGCAAGCCCGATGCCATCGAAATGTTCGGAGAAGAAAGGCTGTTGAATCTGATTTCCGCGCGGAGAAACGAACCTCTTGCAAACGTAATTGATTTCGTATTTGATACCATCCTAGATCACTCCGGAGGGATGGAAATGATTCAAGATGACCTAACTCTGGTTTTATTGAGATATAGGGGAAACTGACAGACTAAAGGATTCAATACCTTTATTTTAAAGGACTTCCCTTCGGATTTTATTGAATCCTTCCGATTAAAAAAAACAGATAGGATTCCAATTCTTTTTTTTCCACCGAACTACCATCCAAAATATATCCCTGTTTCTTTTTTCCCTGGACGGATACAAAACCGGAACCTTTGACTCTATTTTGAATTCTGATTTTTTTCTGATCCAAAGCTTTATTGAAATAATCCGCCAAAACGGAATATTCCTTTTCATTAATGATTTTTGTAACGGGATCTCCCCCGCTGTAAGTCCCGCTGGAGCTTTGTTCTGCGGTAATGGGAATATATTGAATTGTTTTTTTGGAATCGCCGGAGACTAGAAACCGGTTTCCGTTGCCATCTAAATATTGGTAGGTGGTCGGTTCCGCACTTAAGTAAGTAGTAGCCGCAAAACCAAGAAAAAAAAGGAAAATCCCTCTTGTTAGATGCATAAAAACAATAAATTTCGGTTCCCGGAAAAAGACAACCCGGTTTTCAGCAAACGAATGAATAGTTCTTATACCGAAACTAAACACCATTTAGACGAAAATTCCCGTCCTTTGGCAATTTTTTTAAAATTGGTTTGACGTAAAACATAGCAAAGTTATCTGTTAGTTTCCAAAACTTTAACAAATATCAAACGTAGGCAAACAATGAATGTGGAACACATGAACAAGTACGCACTCGCTTTGGCTCTATTAGTTGCATTGACTCTTTTCAATTGCACGGGGACAAACATAAGGAATATCGGTATGATTTCCGGCACGGGCACTTTCAATACGAACCCGGTTCCTTTTTACGGAGAACCGTCTTATGCTTTTCTAGGTAGAGCCGGAGCCCTTTATCACCATGAAGCAACTCCCGGCCCCACCCCGGGACTAGCGAAAGGTGTTAAACGGGGAGAGTCTTGCTCTCATTCCCTCGCTGGTCTTTGGGCATGGGGAGATTCCAGCATCGACACTGCCCGCAAGCAAGGTAAGATCGAAAAAATCGGTTATATCGAATATGAACATATCGCAGTCCTCGCGGTTCTTTATCATGGATTTTGTACAACGGTAGCGGGTGAATAAAATGAAAAACAAAATGAAATTAATATTACTTAGCCTAACATTACTTTTAGTCACAAACTGCGCATCAGGCCCGGTAGGCGGATTGCTTTATTCCGACATCAAATATCCCGGCACAACGAACGGAACGGATATTAAATCGAATACCCAAGCAGAACGCTGCATTTACAATGTTCTGGGAATCATCGGCGCAGGGAATTCGGGCGCAGGACAAATTGCAAAAGACAATAAAATAAGCAGAATCTCGACGATCGATTATCGCTCATTAAACGTTCTGGTAGGTGTTTTCAGAATGCAATGTACTGTAGTAACAGGAGAAAAAGAATGAAAAATACATTTATCTTAGCAATCATCGGATTTGTTTTCATCGGATTGGTAGGCTGTACGCACATTAGTGAAGCAGGCTTACTTATTACCGCAAGTACAGAGCATCTGGCAACTCCAGGGCACCAAAACAATCTAGGAAGTGGAAAAGTAGTCAAAAGCGGAGAAAGTTGCAATTATGCTACCTGGGCTCTCAATTATAATATGATTTTCCATGGACCAAAAAACAGTATCAATGATATTGCTGCGTCTGCCGGCATACAAAAGATTGCCGTAGTTGACCACAGCAGTTTCAATATACTCGGGCCATTGTTTTATAGAAACTGTGTCATCGTTTGGGGCGAATAAATAAACCAAAGGGTTTACTTAAAAGTAGATCTGATTTGAATTTTAAATGAAAAAACAACTTTCTCTACTTTTAATATCTTTTTTCTTTTCAGGATGTATTGCTCTTAGAGTGTACGTCCCGCACTCTTCTCCCAAATCTTCCGATCCTTTGAGAGGATTTACGGAAGAGGAGCAGGAAGACACTTCTGCCAATTCAAAACCATCTGTTCCATTTGTGACTGTGGAAGACAAAACAGAGAACGGAGAAGTATTCGGAAGACGGTCTCCTTCTTTGTTTTTTTTATCTCCCAGAAACTTGGAAAACCATTACGGCACACTTCCTCAATTGATTGAAAAAGAAATCGCTCTCAACCCGGGGCTTTATCCTGCCAAAAGCAAATACAAGATTACAATCCATCAGTTTTCCCTGCTTGCAAATGACGTCTGTTATAAGAACATTACCTCTGTGGATTTGCATATCACCGTAGAATCGGAAAAGCCGAAGAAACAAATTCTGGATTTCAATTACAGCGACTCGCTTGAATCCCGTGTAACGGATTGTACATTTACTCTGGCTACTGCGCCTGCATTCGTAGGTTGGGTGATCTATCTACCCTATCTTAGTTTTCGGGGAAACAGGGAAGACCAACTGAATCAAATGGGAAGGATTGCAGTCCTTACATTTTTTGAAAAGCTAAGGGAAAGTTTTCCTAAAAAATAATCAAATGCAAACAAATCAATCTTATCATTGGCTTAACACTTTTTTTTTCCTATTGATTTCCATGTTTCTTTCCTGTAGTTTCGCTACGGAAAAGAAATATACATTCGGTAAACCTTATTATCCGCAACAGAATATTTTCAATGAAGAAGACAATCCTCAGTTTGAATCGGGAGAACCTTATGTCGTTCTGGATTGGATTGGAAATGCCTTTGGTTTTTTATCCAAGCTGATCATCAACGATTCCAGAATGTCGAATCACAAGATTTCCGAAGAAACAAAACAATATCTGAAAAATTACATCACTGAGAACAATATGAAAGATGTAAAAGTACGTTTCAATCAGTATGCGCCGATCGAAGACCTCAAACAGCTTTGGAGATCGGATAATGCGAATCCGGTTCTAAAGTATACTATTGGACTCATCAATTGGTTTTTTAGCGCGCTTTTCCCTGCGAGAATATTCTCCGGATGCCCGATTCCCTATGTTTGTTCGGGAGACCATTACAATCCTTATTCGAATACAATCAACCTTTACAGTGATATTCCTACCGTAGTTCTTCACGAAGGAGGGCATGCAAAAGATTTCTCCAGTCGAAAATATAAATCTTTTTATGCCTTAGGATACAGTGTGCCTTTTTTCGGTGCTCTTTATCCTGAAGCAAGAGCAACGGACGATGCCATTCGTTATCTCCGATACAAATGCGATCGTAAGGTGGAATTGTCTGCGTATAAGACTGTATACCCGGCTTACTCTACTTATGTGTTCGGACAAATATTAGGAATCGCGTCTGCTGTTCCGGGTCATATTGTCGGTTCGAGCAAAGCGTCTCGATTTTTGAGAGAAGAAATTCCTGAATGCAAGTTAGCTTATGAGATGGAACTGAACCGACCGGAAACAAAACAAAAATAAATTCCGACCAAAACCTTGTGACATAATTTCAAGTCGTTAGGAACTGATCCGCCAATTTAGTAAAGACACCGCGCCCTTGATACGCAGGAAGCGAAGCTGTCCGAAGGACCGAAGCGCACGCGGAGTCCGAAGTAGCAAGGAAAGGCGCCCTAATTCGTTCTTGTTTCCCACCCCCAAGGACAAAAAAATGGAAAAAACCATCTAAATTATCCTTAGGAAGTGAGCCCTTCATGGCAAATATATATTACGACGACAGCTGCGATCTAAATATCTTAAAAGGAAAAACCATCGCGGTCATTGGCTACGGAAGCCAAGGACATGCCCAAGCCCAAAACATGAAAGACAGCGGCTTGAAAGTGATCATCGGTCTTAGAGACGGGTCCAAATCAATCGCAGAAGCGAAAGAAGCAGGCTTTGAAGTTTATTCTGTTTCCGAAGCGGCAAAAAAAGCCGATATAATTCAAATTTTAGCACCTGACACAATTCAGGCGGAAATGTACAAAAGCGAAATCGAGCCTAACCTTACCGAAGGCAAAGCACTTGTTTTTTCCCACGGATTCAATATACATTACGATCTGATCACTCCTCCTAAAAACGTAGACGTTTATATGGTAGCACCAAAAGGTCCTGGCCATTTGGTGCGCCGGGTGTTTACGGAAGGTGGCGGGGTTCCTTGCCTGATTGCGATCTACCAAGACGCAACCGGTAACGCAAAAAAACGTGCGTTAGCTCAAGCTTCCGGTGTAGGCGGAGGAAGAGCCGGAATTTTAGAAACATCTTTCCGTGAAGAAACGGAAACAGACCTGTTCGGGGAACAAGTTGTGTTATGCGGTGGAGTTGCCAACCTGATTATGAACGGTTTTGAAACTCTGACCGAAGCGGGTTACGATCCTGAAATCGCATACTTCGAATGTTTGCATGAAGTAAAACTCATCACTGACTTGATTTACGAAGGCGGACTTGCACGTATGCGTTTCTCCATCTCCGATACTGCCGAGTATGGTGATTATGTAAGTGGTCCAAGAATCATAGATGCAAGCGTGAAAGCTCGCATGAAAGAAGTGTTAAACGACATCCAAAAAGACAAAGGCGCTGCTTTTGCAAAACGTTGGATGGCTGATACGAAAGCCGGCTATCCTGAATATAAGAAACTTAGAGACAAAAACGCCGCTCACCCGATCGAAGATGTAGGTAAAAAACTACGTTCTATGATGAAGTGGTTGGCGAAATAATTTAGAAATCAAACAAGAGGAACAACATGAAAGTTAATCAAAAAGTCGTAATTGCAGCACCTGCTCGTACTCCTTTTGCACAAATAGGCAAGGCGCTCTCGCAATATTCCGGTCACCACTTAGGTAAGATCGTTGGTGAAGAAGTAATGAAAAGAAGCGGTCTGAAACCGGCTGACATCGACGGAGTGATCGTTGGTGAAGGTTTTTCCAACGCACCGAACTCCGCTCGAGTCATCGCAAACCTACTCGGACTTCCGATGGACATTCCTTGTCTTACAGTAGCAAACAACTGCGTATCAGGATTCGAAGCTGTTGCAGAAGCAACCAGAAGAATTCTACTCGGTGAAGGAAAAGTATTTCTTGTCATCGGAGAAGAATCTCAAACCTCCATGCCGTTCGTTGTTAAAAATGCTAGATTAAATAAAAAAACAAATAGCTTGGATTCGTTGATGAAACTTCTTCCGAACGATCTTCCTGAAGGTGTTGAAGTTCGTGATACACTCGAAGACGGATTAGGTGACGGAGAAACCAGTTTTGGTATGCAAGTCACTGCCGAAATTCTTGCGCAAAATTACGCACTTCCTCGTGAGACTCAAGACAAAGTGGCTTACGAATCTTTCAAAAGAGCTTTCGAAGCAACAGGCGAAGGTCGTTATAAACCTTATATCATGGAAGTGAAAGACGATGAAGGAAATCCTCTCCAAGCGGATGAAGCGGTTCTACTTCGTGAAGGGCTTGTAAAAAACCCTACTCGTATGGGTCGTGCTATGTTACTCTTTGACAATCCCCAAATGAAATTTGACCAATTCAAAGAAAAATACAGCAAGTATTTGAAAAAATCACATGGTCCTACTCTTTCCATTTTCAATGCCAGTCCTCGTTCCGACGGAGCTGCCGGTCTCATCGTTGCTTCCGAAGAAGCGGCAAAAAAATTGGGAGTCAAAGCGGAAGCTTATATCTCCGGTTTTAAAATGAAAGGGGTAGACCCGAACCTTATGGGACTCGGACAAGCGGAAGCAACCATTTCTCTATTGGAAGAACTCGGCGAGAAGATCGAAAATATGGACATCATTGAAATCCATGAAGCTTTTGCTGCGACTGCTGTAGCGGCTTTGGAAGAGATCAAGATCAGAACAGGATTCGATTGGGAAAAACGTTTCGATGAAAAGAAAATCAATCCTAACGGCGGGTCCATTGCCATCGGCCACCCGTTCGGGGCTACTGGTGTTCGTCTTCTTCACAACGCCATCATGGACTTTGCTGAGAACAAAGACGCTAAAAAAGTCTTAGTCACTGCTTGTGCACACGGCGGGATCGCAGGATCCATGGTTGTAGAAAGAGCTTAGTTTTTTACTACCGCGAAGAAAGCCACTAAACTTAAGTTTGGTGTGCGGTCAGAAACCCAAGGGAGAGATTCTTCCTTGGGTTTTTTTGTATCTTTCGGGTGTTTGGCAAAAAGGCGAACTTTTTGGAAGATTTTTTTCGGGATTTGAAATCGGTGTCGTAAATTAAGCCGACTCATGATACTAGGAAGGCATTGGGTGGCGGTCTAGTTCCCCACCCAAATCAGGGCGGGGATACTAAAGATTCACAAACCCCACCTTCCCCCCAGGAGCGCTATGTTACACTTCGATCTTATCATCATTGGCGCAGGTCCCGCAGGGGAAAAAGCGGCCGCCAAAGCCTCTTACTTTGGCAAGAAAGTAGCTCTGATCGAAATGGCGGAAGCACCAGGAGGTGCAGGAGTCCATACCGGTACACTCCCTTCCAAAACCTTAAAAGAAACGGCCATTTTCCTATCAGGTAAAAATGATAAAGGCATCTTCGGAGTAGACAAAGATTTACGACGAAACGCTTCTATTGAAGATTTTTACTACCGCAGAGATTATGTGAAACGATCCGAAGTAGATGCGATCAACAAGAATATAGAAAAACACAAAATCACTCTTTTTTACGGTAAAGCGGAATTCGAAAGTGCTAACACAATCAAGGTGGTAAATGATAAAGAAGAGCTTATAGAAGGAGACTTTATTTTAGTCGCCACAGGCTCTTATCCTTTTCGACCGTCTAACATACCTTTTGACGGAGAAAGGATTCACGACTCGGATACGATTCTGAATCTCAAAAGATTTCCCAAATCTCTATGTGTTTTAGGTGCCGGTGTGATTGGTTGCGAGTATACTACCATATTCGGTGCAATGGGTATCCCGGTTTATTTAGTAGACACCAGGGATGAAATTTTACCTTTTTTGGACAGTGAACTTTCCGCGAGTCTAGTAGAACAAATGCGAAATGACGGAATCCAGATCATTTTTAATTCAGGTCTTGATAAAATCAACTCACCCTTAAAAGAGGAAGAAGATTTTGAAATCGTATTAACTTCCGGGGAAAAGTTAAAAGTAGATATGTTTTTATTCGCTGCGGGGAGAAGTGGTAGAACCGCCGGGCTCCAATTGGAGGAATTAGGTGTTAAAGTAGGAAAAAGAGAAGCAGTAGAAGTAAATGAACACTACCAAACCAATATAGAATCCATCTACGCTGTCGGAGATGTGATCGGTTTTCCCGCACTTGCCAGCACAAGTATGGACCAAGGAAGAATCGCAGTGACTCATATGTTCGCCACAGACGGATTTGATAAGTTAGCAAGAATTTTTCCCTACGGAATTTATACGATTCCCGAAGTTTCGATGGTCGGACTTTCGGAAAGGGAAGCAAAAGAAAAAAACATTCCCCATCTAACAGGCAAGGCACATTACTCGGATATGCCCAGAGGAAAGATATTAGGGGCACAGGATGGTTTTTTAAAATTGGTTTTCGAAAAACAAACTCAAATCATTTTAGGTGTACACATCATAGGAATCCAAGCAACAGAACTCATTCATTTCGGATTAAGTCTGGTAGAATCTAAAAAAACATTAAACGATGTTATCTCGATTGCTTTCAATTTCCCGACTTTACATGATTTATACAAATACGCAGCATATGACGGGCTGGGAAATCTAAGTGGACACAAAATCAAATGATTTCTGCCCGCTTTGCGATTCTTCTGCAATATTTTTTTGGAAGGATGAAAAGAGAGGCGATTACTTTCAATGCGTAAGATGTCGTTCAGTCTACTTAGGCAAAGATTATCACATAACAAAAGAAGCCGAAAAAGAAAGATACCTTTTACATAACAACGACATAAACGATCCGAGGTATTTGAATTTTTTAACACCTGTCACCCTAGCGATTGAAGCAAATTTCACAAAGGATAAACTCGGACTGGATTTTGGAGCGGGCCCAGGCCCTATTCTAACAAATCATTTAAGAAAAAAAGGATACTCCGTAGAGTTGTATGATCCTTTTTTTTGGGACAATCCTGCTGTCCTGCAAAATCGATACGATTTTATCATCTGCACGGAAGTAATGGAACACTTTCAAAACCCAAAAATAGAATTTGAATTATTAAAAAGCCTTTTAAACCCAAAAGGCAAACTCTTGTGTATGACAGATACTTTTTCCGAATCTATCGACTTTCCCAACTGGCATTATAGACGGGATTTGACTCATGTATTTTTCTATCACGGAAATGCTTTGGAATATATTTCAAAGCATTTCCAGTTTCAATCTTATGAAAAAAAGGAAAGATTGATTTTATTTTCCTTATAAACGAGATGGGTACCGCCCGCCGCCCAGTTTATTTTGGAGCTCTTTGTTTTGTATTCCGTATTAGAATGTCTTCAATGAGTTTTTAATATCGTATTTTCCCTTCATCCGAGTGTCTTTCTCTTCTCCGCCGATCCCGAAAACAAAATAGAAGAATGTTTTTTCATAAAAAAACCCCACCGAAGAAGTGAGGTTTCATTGTTTTTATTTTCCCGGGAAAGTGCGGGAAATAATCCAAAGAGGGGTTTACTTACTTTACGTCGAAACCGAACACAGGAAGTAATCGGGAAGCGATATCTCCTGCAGTAAAAGCAAACAACAGCGCTAAGAACCCGAATGCAGAAAGAAAGATCACACGGTTGAGCATGTTATCATACTTTAAGTGCATAAAGTAAGCCAATACAAAGAATGCCTTGCAAGTAGCCACACCCATTGCAACGATCATATTCAATTTGCCTAAATCGTATTGAGCCACCCATACAGTGATGAATGTTCCCAAAAACAAAACGAGTAGAACATAAACATACGACTTAATGGAAATCACATGATGTTCGTGTTCTTCTTCATCACCGCCATCTCCGTCTTCCACCCACATGGATGCGGAAGCGTGATCTTCCTGGTGAGCTTCCTCACCGGTTACGAATTTCAAAAGTTTGTTATCTTTGTTTTCTTCTTTGAATTTTGTAACTCGGTCTGTTTGGAAAAATTGAGAGAACCAGTTCACAATGAAAGCGAGCACGGTTGTCTTTGCAATTACAGGAGCAAAAACTCCAAATCCTAAAACTGGAGTGGCCACCGCAGCAAATGCGATAAACCAAAGGCTATAATTAATTACGTATTCCATTCTGTTTCGTCCTTTATCCGACTAAGTAAAGTAATGGGAAGAGGTAAATCCATACCAAATCCACAACGTGCCAGAAAAGACCAACGCCTTCCACTGGAGTGTAGTATTCAGGACCTACTTTTTTTCGAAGTGTTTTGATCAAGATCCAGAAAATCATAAGAGCCCCCACAACAACGTGAACTCCATGAAGACCGGTCATGATAAAATAAAATCCGTAGAACATTTCCCATTTCGGACGGGAGATCACAGCTTGCAAACGAGCGGCTTCCTCTTCGGAAACATGGTTTTTGTGACGTAGTTCTTCCGATTTAAGGAGAGCGCCTATTTTCGTTTCACATTCCGATCTGTTTCCGCCGGAACCACAAGTAGGATCTACGAGTGAAAATTTACCGGGAACGGTTCCAACATGAAACTTGTGAGTGTATTCAAAGTATTTGATTACCATGAACGCTCCAGCACAAGCGATTGTAAGAATCAGCATAATTGATGCAATCTTATGCAATCCGCGTTGTACGAAGTTGATTGCCGCAGCCATCGTAAAGGAACTGATCAGAAGTACAACCGTGTTGACCGCACCCATTTTCCAATCGAGGGTATGAGAGCCGTTTTTGAAAACGGCCGGATAAAGAGAATGGTAGATCAGATAACCTACGAATAGGCCGCCGAACATAAGAATCTCTGTGCATAAAAACAACCAAATACCTTGTTTTGAAGAAGCGTATTGGTGCTCAGCACTCTTAAAGTGATGCTGATGGTGGAATTCACTTGTTGAACTAACGGAAGTCATATGGTCCTGCAGTTACTGTTGGTGTTTCAATAAAATTTTCGTGTGGAGGTGGAGAGGAAGTTTGCCATTCGAGAGTTTTTGCTCCCCAAGGATTGTCCCCTGCCTTTGGTCCTTTCAAAAGACCGTGAATCAGAGTGATCAGAATCACAACGAATCCGCTTCCGATCAACCAAGAACCAACCGTTGAAATTTGGTTTAAGTTTGTGTATTCGGGAAGATAGTCGAAGTAACGTCTTGGCATTCCCATCGCACCCAATACGAATTGAGGGAAGAATGTTACATTAAATCCGGTGAAGATCAAAACCCAAGAAATCCTTCCGCCTAAATCGGATGTCATTTTTCCAAACATCTTAGGGAACCAGTAAAGAATCCCACCGTTCAGTGCCATCAATGTTCCCCCCACCATTACATAGTGGAAGTGGGCTACTACGAAGTAAGTATCATGAAAATGAACATCCATACCGGTAGAGGCAAGGAAAACTCCGGTCAAACCGCCGATGGTGAATAGAAACATAAACCCGATTGCATAAAGCATCGGAGCTTCAAAACTGATTGTTCCGCGATACATCGTGGAAAGCCAGTTGAAAAGTTTAATCGCAGTCGGAACCCCGACAAACATAGTGATAATGGAAAATATAATCCCTGCCAAAGTAGACTGACCGGAAACAAACATATGATGTCCCCAGACCATAAAGGATAATGCAGCAATCGCGGCCGAGGAATAAGCAATTGCGCGGTATCCGAAAATTGTCTTTCTGGAGAAAGCGGTTACCAATTCGGAAATAATTCCCATCGCAGGAAGAATCATGATATAAACTGCAGGGTGAGAGTAGAACCAGAAGAAGTGTTGGAATAAAACAGGATCTCCGCCTAAGTCCGGATCAAAAATCCCGATTCCAATCACTTTTTCCGCAGCAATCAACATAAGAGTGATCGCAAGGATCGGTGTTGCTAGAATTTGAATGATAGAAGTTGAGTAGAGCGCCCAAACCATCAGCGGAACTCGGTCCATTGTCATCCCGGGAGCTCGTAGCTTGTGGGTGGTAACAATGAAATTGAGTCCGGTTAAAATGGAAGAAAATCCCATCGTAAAAGCACCCATTACCAGAAAGATCACACCGTTTGATGTTTTCGATGTCGAATAAGGAGTGTAAAACGTCCAACCGGTATCCACTTGATTATAAATCATAGAAGTTGCCGCAAGTGCCGCTCCCGCTAGGAAAATATAATAAGAAGCAAGGTTTAATCTAGGAAAGGCAACGTCTTTTGCACCCAATTGGATGGGAAGAACGAAGTTTCCGAGAAAGGCGGGAATCCCGGGAATGATTACCATAAATACCATAATCGCACCATGGAAGGTCATGAACTTATTATAAGTATCAGGATCCAGAAGAGGAGTTGCACCGAATTTTGCCAGGTGCAAACGAATTCCCAAAGCGAAAAAACCACCCAATGCAAAAGTGATAATGATAGTGATGAAATACATCAAACCGATTCGTTTATGGTCTTTCGTAGTGAGCCAAGACCAGATCCCTGATTGATGGTTCAGATAATGATGATCAGTGGAGTGATCATGTGCTGTGTTTGTATGTGCTGAGCTCATATCCGTCTCCTTATTTTATAGTTTTGATGTATTCGATTAAATTTTCGACGTCTTCGTCGGAAAGTTGTCCTTGAAATACTGGCATCGCCGGGGGATAACCCTCTACGATTTTTGCAGTAGATACAAGAATGGATTCACGAAGGTAAGTCTCATCCGCCTTAGCACCGGATCCGTCTGTAAACTTTCTAGAGCTTCCAAAAAGACCTTTCATGGATGGACCTACAACTCTGCTTCCGTCCAATGAGTGGCAACTGGCACAAGCCTTCTGCGCGAACAGAGTTTTACCTTTGTCAGCCGGTGTCTCTGCACCTTTTTTCTCCGCATGGAACCAAGCAGCAAACTCATCGGCAGGAAGTGCTTTGATTGTTATAAGCATTCCGGAGTGTTTGGTTCCGCAATATTCCGTACAGAAAACAATGAAATTACCCGGTTCTTTCGGTTCAAACCATACTTGCGTGTATTTTCCAGGAATCGCATCTTGTTTCACCCGGAATGCAGGAACAAAGAAACTATGAATGACGTCTTTCGAAGTTAGGATGATCTTTGTGGCTTTTCCCGCAGGAACAATCAAAGGATCATTGGCAGAACTGTAGAATTCTTTACCGTTTGCGTAACGATAAGTCCATGCCCACTGCTCCGCTGTTACATGGATCTCCGTAGAGATATTTTCAGGCGGAACACGAAGTTTTTCGAAGATGACCATACCCCAATAGAAAATCCCAACCATGATCACAAGAGGGATAAAAGACCATAAAAATTCTGCGAAATTATTATGAGTAATGTAGGCAGACTTTTGGTCGACAGAGGTGCGTTTGAACTTGATGAGGAACCAAGTCATTCCTCCCACCAAGATCACAAAAGAAACGAGACTCGATACGAGCAGAAACGCGTAAAGAAGATCTACTTCTTTTGCGATTTCCGTAGCCTGTATTGGCATGAACGACGAGGTCGCTGGGAAGGCGGTAAACCAAGACATTTACTTGACTCCTTGACGGTGATTATTTTTTGTTTTTCGCCAGTTTATGAATAAAAACGAGCCCAAGATCAGGAGTGTAATACCCCCGCCCATTTGCATTATCCTGAAAGCGTATATCGTATATTTATTTTTGTATGGGTCAAATTGAAAGCAAAATAAAGCAAACTTGTCTACAAAACCCCCAATCTTACCATCTGCTGCCTCGAGAAAGGCTAACTTCAAGTCTCTTTCCGAAAGCTGGATGCCTTGGAAGATACGAGAAACCTTTCCCTCGGGTGTTAATACATATACTCCGCTTGCATGAATGAATTGTTTGGCTGTTTCATCCCAAGTGTAACGAAATTGTAATTGTTTCATTAATGCGGTGATAGACTCACTACTACCAGTTAACAGATGAAAGCCGGTATCCACACCGGGACGATCATATTCTTGAACGTATGCTCGTTTTTTCGGGGCGGAAATCTCTTCGGTTTCTCTCGGATCAATCGACACTGCGATGTATTGAAACTCTTTTCCGGCAGTCCAGTCCAAAAGTTTCAACCCTTTCATCACTCCGTTCATATGATGATTGCAAAGTGTGGGACAAGTGAAATAAACGGGAGAAAAAAGAACAGGTTTGCCTTTTTTAAAATAATCAGACAAAAGGACTTCCTTCCCTTCTTCGTTTTTAAATGGAATGTGGAAATCGATTTGTTTTCCTGTTACATCTGAAATCCCAATTTCCGAAAGTTCTTTGGGAAGTTTGTTCTCTTTTGTCAAATTGGAATGCGGGTCATAGGCCCACAAAACAGTGGGAAAAACCCAGACAAAAGAGAGAAGATAAAGTGCAGATTTGAAAAATAACACGAGTGTTTTAACTGAATTCAAGTGTTATTTGGAATAACCGGACGGTGTCCCTTGCCCTGGGTTATCAGGAGTACCTGGGTGAACAAAGGAGATATAGGCAAAGAAAACAAGGTTAAAAACAAGTGTCACAAGAAAAGTCAAGTATCCACTTCTGTTATAGAGGTCTTGGTTGTTCATATAAATAGTTCCTATCTAAGACTATAAATGAAATCGGTTTAAATCTCCAACAATTTTTAGATTTACTTTGATTAAATTTATTTTCCTGACAATCCAGTCTTCAATCCTGGAGGAAACAGACTGAAGATGAAAATAAAAAAAATATACACCGCCCTCTCCGTCTTAATCCTCTTCAATATGATCTACGGGCCGCTTGTACGTGCCACAGATTCAGGTCTTGCTTGCCCCGATTGGCCTTTGTGCAATGGGCAATTTGTACCTACCTGGACTTTTCATATCTTTATGGAAGTAGGACACCGGTATTATTCGGGTATTTTAGGAATACTGATCTTTGCCGCATTGATATTCGTTCTCAAAAACAAAGAACATAGAAGGAATTATGCGATCCTTGCGATACTATCCCTTATTTTTCTCATTTCCCAAGTTACTTTGGGTGCCTTAACGGTAACAAAGCTCCTCCACCCAACGACTGTTAACCTTCATTTGATCAACGCGGTTTTACTTCTCACCACATGTCTCACAATCGCTTTGCAGGCAAAGGAAGAAGGTAAATCCGTTTTTTATGCCAGACCTAAGGCTCGGTTTTTATTCGTACTGATCCTAGCTTTCGTTTTATATCAACTTTTCCTGGGCGGAAAAGTCAGTTCCCATTACGCAGGACTTGTTTGCCCCGATTTTCCCACATGTTTCGGAGAATGGATGCCCAAGATGCAAGGCACGATCAGGCTCCAAATGGAACACAGGCTATTCGGATATATCACTGCACTTCTGATTTTGGGAGCGACAGCCTACTCCATCTTCCGACTGGAAGATGAAAAAGTGAAGTTTTATCTGAAAGCGGCGTCCCATCTTATCATTTTACAGATATTAGTTGGTGCATTGAATGTCCTCTATCAGCTGCCGAAGCTTTTGACCGGATTTCATACATTAAACGGAGTTTTTGTTTTTACTGCATGTTATATCGCCAGTTTCCACCAGTTTCGAAAGAGCGAAACCGAGCAAGTAGGTTATCATGTTTAAAGTGTGGAACCAACTTACCAAACCAAGAGTAACGATTCTCGTACTCGCGACCGTATTTCCCGGTCTGTATTTGGGAACGGAAGGAACTCCTTCGCTCTCATTGACATTGATCACTATGCTTGGAACCTATCTGATGAGTTCCGCATCCTTTATATTCAATCAATACATTGAATGGGAAAAAGACGCGGTGATGTACAGAACGAAAAAAAGACCAATACCGGAAGGAGTTATCACTCCGAAAGCCGCACTGTTCTTAGGAACTGTGATTATGCTACTTGCCTTCGGGATATTGCATTATTATGTAAATCTTCTCACTGCCATTTGTGCTTGGGCGGCACTTCTTCTCTATGTATTTCTGTATACTCTCTGGTTGAAACCCAGAACAGAACAAAATGTTGTGATCGGGGGGATTTCCGGTTGTATAGGACCTTTGATCGGTTATGCGGCCATCTCGAATTCGCTTCCTCTTCCCGCATGGATTTTATTTTTAATGATCTTTCTCTGGACACCGGCGCATTTCTGGGCTTTGGCGATTTTTTTGAAAAAGGATTATGAATTCGCAGGGATTCCCATGATGCCTGTGGTTTCGGGCGTGGACAAAACTGTGAAACAGATTTTTTTATATTCCATTGCCTATTCCATTACTGTTCTCGGATTCTATTTTGCAGAAGATAGAATGGGAATGATTTATTTAGTTTCTGCGATACTACTCACTATTGTTTTCCTAAGTTTCGCTTATAAATTGTTGCAAATCAAGGAAGCAGTTTTTGCCAAAAAGTTTTTCTTTTTCAGCATACTTCACCTTTTTCTTGTGAGCATTGCCATCGTTGTCGATTCCAGAATTTAGATAATTTTTTGATTGCAGACAGATATAAAAATACCCAAACTTTGACCCATGGGTATTTTATCTCGTTACTTTTCCACAACCGATCTAACAGAAATCAAGCTCGCTGTCCAAGAAGCTGAGAAAAAGACTTCAGGGGAAATCGTTCCTTATTTTGCAGAAGCTTCCCACCATTATAAAGAATGGAATTGGTTCGGTTCTTTTATCGGAGGAGGTTTGGGAGGATCAACGCTTTTCCTTCTGGACCGATTCGGTTTCAAAGGATGGGATTACGGCGCACTGGACTCTATCGTATTCGTATGGTTAGGTGCTTTTATGGGATTCATTCTTCCTTATTTTCTTTCTTCTCTTCGCCTAGCAATTGTTCCCTTTGGCGCAAAAAAATTCTTTGTGAATCTGAAAGCAAAAGAAGCCTTTTTGGAAGAAGAAATATTCCGCACGAGCAACCGAACAGGTATTCTGATTTATATATCTTTGCGGGAAAAAATGGTGCGCGTCCTACCCGATACCGGCATCGCAAAAATAGTTCCCCAGTCCGATTGGGAAGAAGCGGTCCGTTTGATTGTGGAAGGAATGAAATCCAAACAAAAGAAAGAAGGAATCGTAGCCTCCATACTTTTCTGCGGCAATTTACTTGTGAAATACGGACTTCAAATTCAGAAAGATGATAAAAACGAAATCTCCGACGAAATCAGAGATGGCGGAACTCAGCTTTAGGAAATAAAAATTGAAAATCTACAGTTTAGTTTTCTTACTATGCCTTTCCCATATCACCAGCTTACAAGCGATAGATGTTCCTGAGTTATCAAAAAGAGTCACGGACAGGGCAGGGATACTTTCCGAAGAAACAATTGCCAAGCTGGAAACAAAATTAAAAGCTCATGAAGAATCCACTTCCAATCAAATTGCAGTGTTCACTCTTCCTAGCCTGGAAGGAGAGGCGATCGAAGAAATTGCCATTCAGGTTTTTGATAAGTGGAAATTAGGCCAAAAGTCCAAAAACAACGGAGTATTGTTTTTAATCGCGCCTACAGAAAGAAAGATGAGAATCGAAGTGGGACGCGGGCTGGAAGGAGCACTCACGGACGTTCAGGCGTATCGCATCATCCAAAAGGAAATCAAACCCAGGTTCAAAGCTGGGGATATCAATGGTGGGGTAGAAGCCGGAGTGGATGCCATCATCGGCACGATCTCGGGGGAGTATGCTCCAAGCGAAGATGATATTTCCACAACAACGACCGGGGGAACGGAAAATCATGCAGTTTATCTGATTGTAGCAGCTGTTATCCTGTTTGTGGGACTTTTTATGCCTTCCATTATGGCAGGAATCGTTACCTATCTGTTTACGATCAGCATTTGGTACCAAGGTTTAATCGGGTTTTTCGAATCGGCTGTGGCGATTTTCATCACCGTGGCGATCGGGATCGGCTATCTTTTGTTAAAGCTGATTGGACCGATTACTGGCGGCAGCGGTTCGGGTGGGGGCTTTTACGGAGGAGGATACTCTTCGTCAGATGATTCTTGGTCTTCTTCGAGTTCGGATGACAGTTGGTCCGGAGGCGGTGGTGATTCCGGTGGCGGTGGATCCAGTGGTGATTGGTAGTTTTTGTTTTACACTAGCAATGATTTGGATTTCAAACCGACTTCCAGAGCGATTATAGATACGTCATCTTTCCATTTTGATTTTTTCATCTTATCGAAAAGGTTTTCGGTAAGATTGGATATCACTTCTTCGATGGGAAGATGAATTGTATTTTTCAAAACATCGGTAAACTCGCGCAAGGCGGCGATGCCGTCTATTTCGTTGAGTTCTTCAAAAATCCCATCAGTATAGATAAAGATCCGATCTCCCTTCTCTACTCGATGTTCCACCATTCCAAACCGATAGTTTTCCAAAATACCGATGATTGGTCCTGTGTTTTCGAGAAAGATCACATCTCCGTTTTTTTTCTGTAGGAGATGATTTTGCATTCCGGCGCACGCAAAACGCAAAATAGATTGAGAAAAATCAAAATCCAAAACTACAGCAGGAAAATAGATCTGAAGATCGGCGTTTTTATCATAAAAATGCTGATTCAAATAAAAAAGCAAATCGTTAGGCTTGAGCGCTATCTCATTCAACCTTTCGAATTCCGATTGAATCATCATTGTATAAAGTGCGGCTTGCAAACCATGACCGGTTGCATCAACAAGAAAAAACCGAAAATAGGTATCCTGAATCTTTTTAACTGAAAAAATATCTCCACCCACTTCGGAAAGGGGTTGGTAGAGTATCTGCACATTCAAATAAGGTGATAAGTTTGGAATCGTTGTTAGGCTGTTAACTATACTTTTTGCAAGTTTCAAGTCCTTTCCTATTTGATCCAATTTGGATTGAAGTTCTTTTGTTTTTTCATTCACCTTATCTTCCAGTTTTTCATTTAGATTGGTGAGTTGCGATCTGGTGGTTTCCAAATCTCTGTTCTTTTCGATGAGTTCATTCGCTAGATTTTCCGCATCCTGAAACCCTTTGGAAAATCCGCGCGCGATAAACAAAGATTGAAATAAAAACATCATAAAAATCCCGTAATGCGCCATAAGGGGAGTCGTAATGATGATATTGTTCACCATGATATCATTTAGAAACGTCATGATAAAAATAAGAAAGCTGAATAAAAACAAAACGGATCCTACTTGTTTATTCCGAATCACTTTAAAAATCACAATCGTTACGTAGATAGCACCTAACAAAGTAAATATTTGATACGGAATCATCAAATAAGTATAAAAAGAAGATTTCGTCAATAAAACAAGCAATGAAAACAGCAAGCCGACATTAAAGATGATCTTATAACCGATCTTTGCAAAATGAGGTTTAAAAAGCAAAAAAACATAACGGCAAAAAACGGGAGGAATCAAAAAGAAGGAAAGATAACTGAGTTTTAAATGCAATTCCCACGGTAGATTGGGAAAAAACAAGGTAATGTATTTGTTTCCAGTGAAAAAAACCCTAAGGCAAATCAGCAAACAGGCAAGGGCAAACCAATAAGTATGACGGTTTTTCTTTCTGTTAAAGTATAAAAGAAGATGATAAATCCCCATAAATAAAATACTACCGACGAGCAACATATCCTTGAGTATCTCTTTATCAAATTGGGCATGAATAGCTTTCGCCTTTCCCAGACTGATGATTTGTGAGGGGCCGCCTTTTCTATGATGATAGTTGGATATCTGCAATATGAATTCACTCTGATCCGAAGAAGGCACGAAGTCTGCTACCAGAGGACGGTATTCCGGTCTGGAGTTTAACTCGGAGCTTGAAACGATTCCGTTGTTTGCCAGTTTTTCCCCATCAACAAACAAGACATAGGCGGTTTCCATTTCGGGAATTTTCAAAGAGAGGGCTTCGTTTTTTAAATTATGTTTGATTAGAATCCGAAAACTGGCATATCCATCGCCTGCCAAAAAACCCCGATTCCAAAAACTTTCGGACCAGACCCCAGGTACAGTGAAGTATTCTTTATTTGGCTGAGTGTCCAACGTAGGCAAATCGGCCGGGCTTACCATCAACCAAGGATAGTATTGCCAACCACCTACTAATTTTAGAATATGCGAATCATCTTTCAGAAACTCCGCCGCATCAAGTATGCCCGATTTTGCAACCGGTGCCAGGGCGGCTTTGCAGCAGGAAACAGTTAGAATACCGATACACACAAAGAGAAAATGAAGACAGAACCAGGATTTGTATTTCATTTATCTCTTTGTTAGCAAAAGTTAGATTCGGCTTTGTACCGGAACGTATTTACGTTGGTTTTCCCCGACATAAATTTGTTTCGGACGAAACTTGCTGAAGTCGCCTTTTTTTCTTTGTTCTTTCCAATGGGCAAGCCATCCGGGCAATCTTCCTATCACTTGCATGACCGAGAACATTTCCTTTGGAATTTCCAAAGTTTGGAATACAACTCCCGAATAAAACTCCAAGTTCGGATATAGCAGATTTTCAATGAAATAGGAATCATTCCAAACAAGTTCATCGATTTTAAGGGCGGTTTCTTCCACCGCATTGAGTTTGCGGTTTTTATAAAACTCCTGAACAATACCGCGAACCACTTTTGCACGCGGACTTACGGTATCATAAGCTTTTTGTCCGAAACCGTTGGAATGAAGTTTCGCTTCGCCTGTTTTGAATCTTTCGAAGTAATGTTTCACATCCGTTTTGGATTTGATGATGTCTTCGATGAGTGCGATCGCAGCAGTCGGTCTTCCGCCTTCCCTTGCTCCCCACTGCGCCATAATACCTGCGGAGATCGAAGCAAATATATTGGCTTGAGTGGAACCTACCGCTTGTACTGCGATATTGGATACATTTTGTTCGTGATCCGCATGTAAAATCCAAAGTTGATTTAAGATACGATCGAATTCTTCCGGAACATGATAAGCGCCTGCAGGAACAGAGTGCATCATATATAAAAAGTTCGTGCAATAAGGATTTTTATCCAAAGGATAAACGAAAGGGTGACCTACCGAATGTTTGTAGGTAAATGCGGCAATGGTTCTGATCTTTGCAAGCAAGCGAGTGATCAAATCAACACCCATATCCAGTTTTTCTTCGTAGTCTTCCAGATAATAACTGGATAAAGAAGTCACCATAACGGATAAAACCGCAAGAGGGTTCGCTACCCCCGGGAATCCGTCAAACAGGTTCAACATATCTTCATGAATCATCGAGTGTTTTGACAGTCTTCTGGAAAAATCATTTAACTCCTGTTTATTGGGAAGATCTCCATAGATCAATAAATAGGATGTCTCTACGAACGTAGATTGGTGTGCAAGTTCTGCAATATCATAACCGCGGTAGGACAATTCTCCTTTTTCAGGATCACGTCTGGAAACTTTGGAAAGACCGAGCGCAGTATTAAATAAGCCCGGGTCAACAGTGACAAGTCCGGTCTTACGATAAAAATCAGAAAGATCTATACCCTCTTTTCCATCGGTTCCAATAATGGTAGGGAATTGATATGTTTTGCCTTTTATGTGGATTTCCACTTGATTCATTCAGAAAGCCTCTCTACCTTCCTATACTTGGGAAGGGAAGTTAGGAATCTAGAATAATTTAAGATTGAGTGAGTGCGGATTGCAAAGAGTCGTGAATTAAAACAAAGTCTGTAAGCCCGACAATATCCATCACTTTACGGAAATGGGTATTTAGACCTGCAAATTCGATCTTGCCTTGAGTTTCAGATGATTTTGTAATCAAGCTGATCAAAGTGGCAATGCCAGCCGAATTGATATAGGAGGTTTCGGTAAAATTGAGGATCACCCTAATTTTTTTGTCTGTAGGAATCGAATCGTAAGATTGAACGATTTCCTCTTCCGCTTCCGAGGTGATTTCACCTGCAATGTGAATCACTGGCAAGGCGCCACCGTTCTCAAAGCCCAGCCGAATCTTAAATTCCTCGATCATTTGCTTCCAGGGAAATCATACGGAGAGTTGGGTCAATCAAAATTAACGTGCTTCTTTTCTTTCCGCCTTGGACAACCGGCCAAAGGGTTGTTTGCAAACACGGCAAACGTAATAGACGTCTTTCGGGGTGGCAGAAATTCCAACAAGTCCCATAGCGACCAATCCCCAAAAAGAATATTTTACAACTTTCCTAGCATTCGGGGAATCGTGGGAGGTACCACAATCACAGCTAGGGCGGTCTGCTTTTTTAACGGAATTTGTGCTCATGATGGCATATTTCCGACCCTACCCTTAAAAAACGAGTACGATCGGAGATTTTCAAAAATTAGTTTTTCACTAGATACTCTACGTACTTGGCGAGGATGGTCAAATTTTCTTCTCCCAAATGGGTGTATGCAACCATAGGAGTTCCCTTGATACCTTGTTTTAAAGTTTTTGTAACTCCAGCGACCGAATTTCCATTCTTCCATTCGTTAGCCGGCGCTTTGTAATTGCGAGGTTTTGGATTGAGTGCAGCCCCCGCAGGCCCGTCTCCCAAACCTTTTTCTCCATGGCAAGAGGAGCAGTTTTGTAAAAACAGTTCTTCGCCTTTTGCAATTTCAGGGTCAACCGGAGCCGTGGCCTCGACGGTTTCTTGTGGCGTAGTCTCTTGAGGTTTGTCTCCTCCACAAGCAACAATTGCAAGTGAAAGAAGGCAAACAGAAACTAAACTGATTATTTTTGTGGAATTCATTTCTATCTCCCAGATAAGGATGCTTCCAGGTTAGCACCGAGATAGGGATTTGGAAAGAAGAATTCAGTTCTTCTTTATGAGATTTATCAATGAATCCCGAAGGTATTGATATTGAAACTCATAACCTTCTTCCAGGAGTCTTTTCGGATATACATATTGGCCCTGGGTAATCACCTGAGCGCCTTCCCCATATAACATTTGTATCGCGAAAGCGGGAACACGCATCAGTGCGGGTCGAAACAACACCTTCGCCAGCTCTTCAGCAAAATAAGCATTCTTGCAAGGCGAAGGAGAGACCACATTATAACTTCCCGAGGAAGATTGTTTGCCGAGTAAAAATAACATAGCGGAAACCAAATCGGCAATATGAATCCAGCTCATTCCCTGTTTGCCAGAAGCGATCGGTCCACCCACTCCCATTTTGAAAGGAGGGATCATTTTTTCCAAAGCACCTCCCTTGGGAGAAAGCACGATCCCTGTTCGGATAACAACTGTTCGAATGCCTGTATCTTTGATAGGATTTGATTGATTTTCCCAGTCCACACAAATGGAGGCTAAAAAATCATCCCCTGGTTTCGTATTTTCATCATAAGGTTCATGTTCCGTTTCGGACATGCCATAGTAACCGACAGCCGAGGCTTGCATATAGACAGACGGAGGTCTTTTGCAATCTCTGATACGCGCGGCGAGTCCTTTTGTAAATTCCACACGGGAAGTACGGATTAAAGTTTTTCTTTCGTCAGTCCAGCGAACACCCGCTATAGGCTCACCGACTAAATTGATGATTGCGTCCATTCCTTCCAATTGGGCCGAGGTAGGAAGAGTGGTAGTGACAAAGTCAATCTCACCCAATTGTTTCAAATCGGAAGGAATTTCTTTTTTGCGAGTGAAAATACGAAATGTATGACCGCGTTTGATTGCATAAGGTATGAATTCCATACCCACAAGTCCGGTTCCGCCGATGATTCCGATTTTCATTTATAATTTAGACTTTACCCTTTCCATAAAAAAGAAGTAGAACTTTTTTTGGGGAAGCAAATATTTTTAGATTTCATGAAAGTTTCCACGATTGTTCCCGTTTCGCTTTGTTTTTTTTCAATTTTATCAGCCAATTATTATCTTTTTTCCAGTACAAAAAGTAACATAGATCGTTATCATAATTTCCCTCCGTTTCGAATTGAAGATGCTACAAAATCCGGAGGGCTCGGCAACTTACTAGACAACGATTCCGAGACCGTTTGGATAAAAAAATTGCCAAGTTCTGCCGATTGGGACTTCTTTCTGGAAATGAAATTATCTCATTTTTGGGATGGGGTTGTTTTTTCTCCCAGAAACTTTACTTCTTTGGGATGGAAGGCCTGTAAAGGTCAAACTTTGCCGCCATTTGAAGCAAAACTGCTGCTACGCGAAAGCATCAATGTGGACAAAGAATTGAGGATGCCGAACGACAAGTTGATCACAGTTTATCGTTTTGGCAAAGAAAACGAAACCAAAACCGAGTTCCCCATTCAAAAGTATCTGAATTTGAAATCGGAAAAAAATTATCCCTCCGGTATTTCGATTCTGACGGTAGAAGTAAAACTAATGGACGTTGATTCCACTAACAACTGTTTCTCTGAAATCATTCTTTCAGAGAAATAGGGAGATCCAAATGGATTTAAAAATTGCGGCTAAAAAAGTTTCGCAGTCCCCTACTCTTCCCGGCAAAAAGGATAACAAAAAGAAATTCGACCTGGCTTCCCTTTTGGAAGAAGGTCTCTTTCCGTCGGCGGGCCCGGTCGTAGAAAAACACGGCTTCCGCAATTCTAATGGCGTCCAGATGGATTTCGTGAGGGTTGAAACCAAGTTCTTGCCAGATGGACGCGGTAGGTACCACAATATTATCTTTAACCTGCAATCTCAGGCGAATCATCCAAGAGAGGAATTCCTCTTAAGGAAGTTGGGAAACTAGGGTGCGAGGGTCGGTTTCGGAAAATGTGGTATCTACCACAGACTGAATCAATTTCAAAAAAGCTGGAAATGATCTCGTTCCCTCAAACTTCTTTGTTTTACCAAGTAGAATAGACTGAAGCTCAGGTTTTAAATCCAACTAAGATCCCTTTTCCCATTTCACGATTGCTTCTTTTAATTCACTTGCACTGGCATAAAGGTTGGCGTAAGTATTGATTTGATTGAGAGCATCTTGTAAGCCAGCCTTGAAAAGTAGACCATTTTCCATATGTTCTCGAAAGATGATCAGAGGGTTTTCCGATTCCATCTCGGAAATTGTTTTTTGAAAAGAACTTAACATTTCCTGCATTTCTTCCAAACTTCCAGGAATTTTCCAACCATTGCTCAATCGACTCATATTTCAAGATTAACCCATAAAAGATACGGATTCAATTAATTTTCGAGAAACCAAAAAGCCTCGTGATAATTCTTTAGGAGTAATACCGATTTGTTCCCATTCTACTATTAGAACTGAGAAGTCGGGATCATCTAAATTTCTCAAAAACTGAATCAGTTCATTATACGTGTAAACATCCGAATGCAAAGGATAACTCATAAGCCATGACAAGCGAGAAGGGATCGAAAAATAAGAATTCGATTTTGTTTGTGGTACCTGCAACCTATTTTCCCAGGGTATCCAATATCCAGATCTGTGATCAAAATTTATTTCATTTAACAACGATTTTTTGTATTCCCCGGATAGGTATTCATCTATTGGATAAAACAGAAATCCAACAAACCAAAGCATTGGTATGAATATTTTATCATATTTAACATGCAAGTATTCCTTACCTTCCGCTCTCTGAGATAATGTCATTTGGTTGTCGAATAATTTCGATAATTTTAAATCCAAACGATCCACACCACTTGGTCCAATATAAGAAGAAAGATCGGGTGCTTTTTTTAATTTGAGATAAAACTTTAAAGCTACTTCCAAATGGATATTTTCTTTGTTTTCCCATTCTAATAAAAAATCAAATTCACCTAATGTTCTTTCTGAATTGCGAAGAGGGACATTCTTATCAATTATTTGCACATAATTACTTTGTGAAAAAATAAATTCAAGTAGTGATTCAAAATATCGACCAAGTCGACTGGATTCCAAAATTGGAAACAATTCCAAATTTACCAAATTACTTCCATTACTATTTGTTAGGTTTGGAATAAGATTAGAACGAAGACTCTCTCTTTTCGTATCAGGAAAATTAGAAGGATGTTGGACCAGATATCTGGAATCAAGAGCCCAAAGTAAATCAAGAAGAAGAGACGCTTTGTCCATAATATTCCCGTATGCTAACTTGGAATGAACTTCCAGATTTTTAAAACTTGGATTTTAGAGATAGTTTGATAGTTCATCGAAAAAATTCGGGAATTGAAAGATGTGGTAGGTCTGATTAAACCCAACTCTTTCACAAGCCGAAGCCAGCCTATTGCCTCTAATTCCAAAAGTAGAACAAATAATCTACATCTGGAAATTCCAAGAGATCTAGCCATTATATCCATTTCAATGATACTATCATTAAAAACTCGACAGCTTACCTTCTGTAATTCCAAGCCTTGTTCCTGATAAGAACAAGTTGCTTTCCATCTTTTCCGAGGAATCATTCCAAAATAAATTAAATCGGAGGATTCTGCCAATAACCAGCTAATTCTAGTTGCAAATGAACGATAAAGCTTCAGTGAAACAGTTAACTGTTTCATTTGCCTTACTGGAATTAAAAACGAGGTATTGGAGCTTTTGCCAATACTACATAAAGTGGTTAACTCTAAAGAATCGTTAGCGAAGATTTTTCTTTTTTCCATCTTAACCTTAATAGGTTAAATAAAGATCCAGTTGGTTCCTTTTTTGAAGTGTTTGGTCGAATTTAAGCAATGTAAGAGGTACCACAATTCAGAATAATTCCCCTCACATCCTGGACCTTTCCAGGATTTTTTTTGTAGGATCTATTCGCATATACGATTGCAGCGGAAAGCGCGGTTCAGGCGCCCTTAACGTCCTTCCACATCCAAAACTTTTGTAGTTTTCGCTAATGTGCGAGTTACCACATAAAACAAAACCCCGAACCCGAAAAAATAAGTATGAAACGGTTTCCAAATCCCGAAAAAATTTCCAATACGGAGATAAGGTTCCTGGAAATAAATCTGTACCAGATCAAGGACTGTAAAAACGGCGATGATCCCGAAAAGACTGGGATATTCCCTTTTTAGAATATTCTTAAAAGAGAAAGCAAGATTCGGTTTTACATAACCGGAGAAGCGGGGAATAAACGCGGGAGTTTTGTCCGCCCAAGCAAGATAGTCATTTGCGAATTTGCCACGAAGGAAAAACTCTTCCGTAAATATAATTCTTTCGTAATAAAGATAAAAAAACATCCCATATACAAGAGTGAATGCAACATCCCTTACGATAAGAACAGGTCCCAGATACATTAGAAAATTTCCTACATAAAGGGGATGGCGCACGAGGGAATAAATTCCCGTTTGGTTGACCAGATCAGCTACTTGCTGTTTGGTGTTCCTTCCCGAAGTGCGGGCCGGAGTGTATCCGATGGTAAAACAACGGACAGCAAGCCCTAAAAAACTGATTAAAAACGCAAATCCCAACCAATAAAGATTGTGTTTGTAATTTCCGTTCAAAAAAGGAACAAAGGGTAAATAATAAAACGACAACGCTAAAACCAGTCCAGGAATGTAGGAGCGCCAGCGAAAGAGAAAATTGCCTTGTTGGTTGAGTTCTTCTATAAGTGCCATATGAAATCGTACTTGATTCCTTTCTAAAAGCTTATAGCTTTCGTCTATGTCAATCAAATCCTTTATTCCCGCTAAATTGAATTTGCCTGCGCTCTGGTTTACCGATCTTTCTTTGCCCCTGATCCTGAAACTCGCGCATAATTTAGAAGGAATCGAGGTTTCCCCTCAAGATCAGAAAATGTTAAAATCCTTCAAAAATGAGAGGATTCTATACATTTCCAACCACCCCACGACCAAAGAACCTCCCGTTGCCTATCATTCCGCAAATATCATGTCTTCCCGATTTTTCTATATGGCAGCTCGTGAGGTTTTCGATTGGGCGGCGGGCTTCGTGGGAGAATTCATTCAATCGATTGGCGCCTTTTCCGTATTAGCTGGTGCTCCGGACAGGGACTCGGTGAAAGCCGCAAGGGAAATTCTGGCAAGTTCTGGCGGCAAACTGGTGTTATTTCCTGAGGGGGAACCGACCAGCGGAATGAACGACACATTGCTTCCCTTCCAGCCGGGGGTTTCCCAATTGAGTTTTTGGGGTTTGGAAGATGCTTTAAAGAAGGGCACCGATGTTAAAATTTCAGTGATACTTTCTTTTGTAAAATACCGAATGACAAATTCCATCGAATGGATGCAAAAAGACATTGACCTCTCTCTTACCCGAATGGAAGAAAAATTCGGAATTGCAAAAACGGGCAAAGACATAGTTCATCGTTTTTTATCCATCGGCAAACGTATGATCGAAAGGGAAGAAAGAGAGTTTCATCTTTCCGTTCCGAATGACAGAACGGAAGATTTCGATTTCAGAATCGGTCGTATTCGTCATGTTATGTTGGACAATATCGCCGACAAAGCGAAAATTCCGAACTGGGAGAAAGAAGCAAACGCAATCGAAAAGCTAAGAAAAATCCTTACCACTTTGGAGCTTGTATCAATCGGGGCTTCCGATCCGAACGGAGAATTACCTTCTATGGAAATGGCAAATTGGGCCCGCAAAGCCGCAACCAAAGCATACGATTATATTTCAATCCAGACGAACTATATCAAAGAACTGCCTTCCGCAGAAAGACTATACGAATTCTTATACCGATACGAATCCGAAATTTTCGGAGAATCTTCCAATAGACCACACAAAGCGACTGTTAGTTTTGCAAAACCTTTCTCCATGAATGATTTTTATGAAGATTATAAAAAAGACAAACGAGGAACCGTAGATAAATTAACGGATAGATTTCGCAAAGAAATGGAAACTCTGCTGGAAGCGGAAAAAAAGAAATCGGTTGCCTTGTTTCCTTCCAATTATATATTCTAATGAATCTAAAACACGAAAACCCATTCTTGGAAAAGATCAAAACGGGAGAACCGATCGTACTCACCGAGTACGGCCCTTCCACTTTGTTTGATGAAAAATTATTACTCTTACTCGACAATCTGACATCCTTCTATAAGATTTCCGATTTTTCATCCATCTTCTTTACAATCATAAAAGATTTAATTCTAAACGGATTCAAAGCAAATTTCAAAAGGATCTTCTTTTTAGAAAACCGGCTTGAAATCGAATCGGGTGCCGACTACGAATTGGGAGTTCGGATGTACAAAAGTTTTATTCTTTCCGGCAAGAGCGAAACCTATGAAAAGCTGGCCCGGGAAAAAAATTATTTTGTAGAAACAAGAATCGAGCACAGCCCGGACTTCATCGAGGTGACAGTCACAAATAACAACCGATTGGTGAAAGGAGAAATGCAGAAAATAAAAACCTCCCTTACCTATGCCCAAAACTATAATGATATTATGGAATACTATATCGAACGAGGGGACAATTCGGAAGGAGAAGGAATCGGAATTGCCCTTTGCGTGATTTTACTCAAAGGGGAAAAACTTCCCGTAGAAAATTTTAAAATCATGAGTACGGACAAGGCAACAATCGCCAAAGTCAAAATTCCTTTAAAGAAAAACTAGAAATTCTACGAAGGTTTGCAAATCTGGGATAAGTTATGATTTCCCTTGCAAAGCCCTTAGAAGAACAAAAATTAAAATCATTCTTTCAAGAACTAATCACTCAAACGGATAAACATTCCCTTTGGCTTAATACGTTATCTCTACTGGAACACATCGGTTCCCGTAAAATTCTAATGACCCAATCAAGCGAAGAAACTTCTGAAATGATTTTACGCCATGCTACAGAGGAAGCAAGGCATGCTTTGTTTTTCAAAAAAGCTGCACGTTCCATAAAATCCGATTTTGACTCGGGATATCGTAGCACAGAACTCTTGCAAGGTGGTTCTGCCAAGATTTATTTTGCAAAATTGGACGCAAGCGTCCGAAAAAATCTTAAATATGCAGGTTTCAGCGGTCAAACTTTTACCTATCTGGCATACCTTTATACAACCACGGTTATTGAAGAAAGAGCGATGATTGTTTACAGGATCTACAATTCCGTATTGGAAGAAGCAAGTCATTCTCTGAACTTAAACAATTTGATCATGGAAGAAGAAGGTCATCTGGATGAAATGTCAAATGAGCTGGCAAAACTGGACAAAGATTACCAAACCAGACTGACAAATATGTTGGACCAGGAGCAAAAAATCTTCAACCGGTTTTTTAAAGCGCTCACTCTTCAAGCTGCCTGATATCAAAGTTCTGCCAGTAATCCCATACATAGAACGGCATGATCACATATTGCCCGTTTGGTGCAAATCGCAAAACTCTTCCCGTGGCATTCAAACTTCCCATATCAGTCAGGCTATATTCTTTTTTAGAACCTGACTCCTGCCAAATCAAACTCAAAGATTCACCCGTATTTGTATCTTTTAATTTGAACTGAAGCAAAGAGGATTCCGTTGCGGCGAATAAACCGGATAAAGAAACTACACGCAATAATAAATTATCTATTTTGCTATTGGAAAGTTTCTGTTTCGAAATCGGATGATCGGAAACCCATACATTATTTTTTTTTAGGAAAGATAAAACCATCTGATCCTTTCTTTTATAAACAAATGATTCCAAATTCCCGATGGATAAAAAAGCAAAAGGTTTTATAGTTAAAAAGAAATCAAACTCCCCTTCCCCAATTCGTGAAGTAAAGTCAGTAGGAACCAAATAGGCATGTTTAGTGTTCGAATGACGAATCAGACATTCCGATTTGGTTTCAAAGCAGTCACCTAACTCTAAATCAACTATTTCTTTGTTTTCTTTCTTTAGGATCAAACGAAAAGGTTTACCATCTTTTCTGAATTCAGAATCACTTAGTTCTTTTGCAGGTTTTCCGAATTTGCGAATTGCAGCAAAACCATTCAATAAAGATTGAATTTTTTCCGGATCCGCAAAATAGATTCTTGGAATTTCTTCATCTTTTCGGGAGACAAACCATATATTATCTTTTTTGAATATGAAAAACTCAACCGTCGAACCTAAATTCGGTTCTTTTACCTTGATCATGAGAAAATCGGCTGCCAGTGCTTTCTCTCCCAACCAAAGTCGGGCTTCTTCATACGTTGTAGGAAAAAAATGAAATACATCATAGACGAGTAATATCAGTAAAACCAAAACCAGATTTAAAAAAAGGAATGTTTTATTGGCTTTTTTCATTTTTACTCACGTGCTGATTGTCTTTTTTTGATTCGCCGCAGTGCGTATAAAAACAAAGCCATTGGTATGAAAAAAGTATTAAATGCCGAGTAAAGATTTCTTTCATAAATGGAAAATGCTCGGAGAGGTAGGACCGCCAGATTCTGTTTGCGAACGGAAGAATGATTTCGATCTTCGAGAAAAAAATCTATGGCGTTTAACATAAAAGGTACGTTAGCATCTCTAAGATAAATTCGAAATTCGGGAAGAGCCAAAATATCGGATACAAAATAAGGCGTCGAAAAAAGCATAATCTTTGTTAGTTCTTTTTTCTTTTCCAAATTCTCCTTAAAAAAAGGATTTAATCTGCCTTCCAAAAGAACCGCGATGGGAACTCTGCTTTTCGCGGGAATTCCTTTGGAAGCAAGATTAACACCATTGACAGGAACCAAATTCGGAACTAATGAGATCTTTTCCCCGGACCAAAGAAGAGTTTCGTATTTCATGGTTCTTTGTTTGGAAATATCCATGGAAAAAGAAGAAACCCAAGGAACCAACAAAACATCCGTTAGATTAGATATTTCATTTCCCAAATGAATATCCCCGTCATGTTTTGTAATCACTTGCCAAAATGGATAATAACCAGGGAGGCTTCCTCCTTTTTGTTCCGCCAAATGAACGGGGTGCTGAAAATCCAAAACCAGATTCGTTTCCAATTGAAATCCATAGTGGGAAAGAATGTCAGTCCAAAAGGAATTATTTGCATTCGGAATGGCAGGAGTTGCTTTTTCAAAACTTAACCCTTTTGCACCACGAACCGGATTCAAACGGAATTCCATCGAGCCCAAAAGAAAGATCGCTCTTCCCCCCCGAAGCAGGTATTCTTCCAAATTCCTTTTACCTTGAATTGACCATTGGGGGGCTCCTACGACAAGTATAAGCTTGATTGTATCACCTATCTTTTGTTTATTCAAAGATATTTCTTTAGGATAACCATATTCCTTAACAAGTGCTTGGTGAAAAAATACCCCCCATGTATCCTTCCCCGAACCTTCTCCCGGCTTGGGATAATAAAAACAACCGGGATCCGCGATCACTGCAATTCGCTGCCCCAACTTTCTTTCTTCAATGCGACGGATCGCACGGACAAACTGAGATTCAGCTTCTTCTACAAAGAAAAAATCAGGGACAACCTCAGATTCACCGTCATAATGAATGACAATCCCCATATAAGCTTCATAAAACAAAGGAGAACTCACGCCCGCCTTACGAATCTCATTCGGAATGAGTCCCGAATCTTTGACCTTTTGTTTGGCTTCAGGAGAACTATCGGGATCATAAAAGTTCAATTTGATTTGGCTGGAATTCCGTTTGGACAATTCCATCAAGTATTCCTGGATCACATCCAAACGAACTTGGTATTCCGAAGGAAGATCAGAAGAATAATAAGCATCAATCACCAAAGGTTTGTTAATAGATCGTAAAACCGATTCGGTATATTCGGAAAAACTCAAACGACTTGATGCGGAAATATCGATCCTGATGACAAAACGATCCAAAAGAACATTGGAAAGAACAAAAAATAAAATAACCTGAAAGACCAGAAATTTCCCCGATCTTTTCCATCTATGTAAAATCTGTATTCTCATCGTTTCTTTTGCAAATGAATTACCGAGAGATAGAGAAAACTAGCAGTTATAGACAGAAAAAAATAAAAAGATCTCGGATCAAAGATTCCCAATCGGAATGTTTCATAATGTTTGGAAATGGAAAAGATCCCAAGCCAACCGAAATATTCGGACCCCAAAATATCGATGAGTTTTTGAATTCCGAGCAAGTATATAATCCCCAAAAAGACAAAACCGATTAGAAAAGAAATAATCTGACTTTTTACAAAAAGAGAAACATACAAAACCATCGAAGTAAAAGTAAGTCCAAGTAAAATCATTCCCACATAACCGGAAAAAATGATTCCCCAATCAGGATCACCTAATACGGAAATGGTCAGAGGAATAAAGATCGTACAAACTAATGCCGCAATAAATGAAAAACAAGTAGCCAAAAATTTTCCAATCACGATCTCCCATTCGGTGAGTGGAAGTGTAAACAGCAATTCCCAAGTTCCCGTTTCTTTTTCATCCGACCAAATACGCATTCCGATCGAAGGAATGAATACCAAAAACAGAACAGGAGCCGATAAAAAAAAGACTTCCATCTCCGAACTATTCCGATCCCAAAAGGACGTGCTTTTGAATCCGTAGAAAAAAACAAAACTTTCTATTAACAAAAACAAGATGATAAAGGTATATCCGATGGGTGTATTGAAATTTTGTAGGATTTCTTTTCGGAACAATGCTTTGATTTTTTGCATATCAGCTTTGCCCGCTTGTGATGGAATCGAATATGGTTTTCAACGAATCTTCCGATCTTCTCATTTCACGTACGGAAAAATTTGTACTCGCCAAAATTCTAAATACTTCTTCAGGACTTTTTTCACCTAACGATAATTCGTATTTACCAAACCCGTCTTTCGGAGTTTGAATCGACGTTAAACCTGTAAAACCATATTTTTGAAATAGGGAATCGATCACAGGGTATTCCGCTTTTACTTCTATGTACAACTTGTCCTTTTTTCGCAAAGTTTGCACGGAACTGTCGGCAACGATTTTACCATTGGCAAGAATGATCACATGATCGCAGATTTCTTCCACCTCTTCCAAACTATGAGTGGAGACCAGAACGGTTTTCTGTTTGGACAAAGAACGGATCAAATTTCGGATTTGTGTCATTTGTTTCGGATCCAGTCCGTAGCTCGGTTCGTCCAAAATCAGATAGTCGGGATCTCCGAGCAATACTCCCGCAAGTGCTACCCTTTGCCTGTAACCTTTCGATAAATTTCCTATAATCGAATTGCGAACGTCGCCTAACACAAGCTCTTCGACTACGGAATGAATCACCTTTGTCGATTTGTTCAAATCGAATCCCCGGACTCGAGCCAAAAAATGCAAAAACTCCATAACGGTTAAATCTTTATAAGAAGGTCCGTTTTCGGGAAGATAGCCTATTTTCCCAAGCAAACTCTTTCGGGAAGTGGAAAGATTCACCCCTCCCATTCTTACTTCTCCGGAACTAGGATCCAAAAAACCGCTCAAAAGCCGCATGGTTGTAGTCTTTCCGGCACCGTTGGGACCGAGAAGTGCGGTCAATCTGCCCGGAACCAGGGAAAAATTGAGGTCATTGACTGCCATTTTTCCCGGAAATTGTTTAAAAAGGCGAACTGCCTGCATAAATGTAAGAACTCTTACCTCGCAGGAATTCCAAGTATAAAAAATGGCTTGCCGAAATTCTACTAGAAGGCAATTTTCTCCCCATACTTCATGAGACATAATTCCATGATTGGATCATTCCCACGATGGGCCTAGAAATCATTCTCCTACCCTTTTTAGCGAGTATCGCAGTCACAATCGGACTACGCCGTCTTGACAAATCCAATGCAAAATTATCGCAACTCAAGCGTTATGCGTCAAAATTAACGGACGAAATTCATAATTCCGCACTTCAGAAAATGCAGGTAGTGAAAGATGCCGGCATTGATCTGGACATCCTGGTCAAACAATCCCGTAAAGTCGCGGAAGAAATCCAATCCTTAAGTTCCGAGTCTCGCGACCTGTTTGAAAAAATCAAAGCCAGCAGAGAATACCTTTCTTCGCTTTCGGGAGAAATGGCTCAGGTCAGTCAATTGGGAATGGAAGTTAGGCGGGAAACTTCAAATATGGAAGCGAGCCTGAACCAAATCCATTCTCATAAAAGAGAACTGCAAAATGTGGCAGAGGATATGGATCGTTTGCATGAAGAAAGCGGTTCTCTACTTGATGCGTTCCAATCTAAATTGAATCTGCGCTCCGATGAAATTTTACAATCCGTAGCTCACAAGATGGTCGAACTGGAAGGACTACTTGAAACCAAATCGGATTCGTTAGACGATTCTATCCGCCATATCGCTGAGTCCGCAAAAGAAAAATTGTTGAATCACGCGGATGTGATGGTGCAGGAAACAACTGGTAGATTGGATCATGCCCGAAAGGAAATGGATTCATTACTTGAGTCCATGAAAGATGCACAAAATGATATCGATTTGAAATTGACCAAGTTCGAAGATACTTCTTCCTTACTTTCCGATAAAGTGGACAAGTTTGATGAGAAGATCGAGGACAAATACATTCGCGTCTCACAAAAGTTAGATGAGAAAGTGAACTTGCTCGAAAAGAAAATCCAAGAAAGATTCGACGCAATCTTCGAACAAGTCAGTCATACGAAAGATTCCTTTATGAGAGGCTTAAGCCAGGAAACCGAGACAATCAAACGGGAAATAGAAGGTCTCTCTCTCGAAACACTTTCCAAACGGGATGAAATCATAAATGAAACCAGAAGACAAGCGGATGGAATCAACCAAACCATCATCACCTTCCAGGAAAAATATGTGGAAGCGGAGAATAAACTGCTCCGCCAAGCCGATACCCGCAAACAAGAGTTAATTCGTGAAATCGAAGCATTCAGCGACGAATTTCATAGAATTTCGGAAGATCTCAAAGAAGAAGCTTCCACTTTAAAAAAGAGCGCCTTACGAGAGTTAAAAGAATTTGATAAAGATCTGGAACTTGTCCGGGAAAATCAGGAAAACCTGATCAAAACCTCTCTCCTTTCCCTGAAGTCGGAATTGGAAGAAAAAATGAAAACGGACTTCGGAAACAAAGAAACCGAAATCCTTTCCCAAATCCGGGGGATCGAAGACCAAGTGGGCGAATTGAACGAAACCATTTCCTCTCATACGAAAGATGTGGACGTTTATGTGGAAGATTTGAAATCCGCCCTTCGGGAAACCGCTTCTGAAATTTTCGAAACTGTGGAAGAAAAGGCAAAATCTTCCGAAGAAATCGTCTCCGAAAAAATCAGAATCGCAAATGCCAATCTGGAACAATTCGTAGTGAAGTGGGAAGATGAACTTTCCCGCCTCAAAGATGACCAAACGGATTCCATCGACACATTACAGGATCGTTTGAAAGAAATTCATGTCGAAGGACGGGAACTACTTACCCGGTTCCAGGAAGAATACAGTTCCATAAAATCAAAGTTAGATGAAACTGCGGAGAAAAAATCTTCCGAGATCATTTCCAAAATCGAAACGGAAACCAAATTTGCCCGCGAAGAAGTGGAACGGATTCTAGGAAATCTGGAAGAATCGGGAGAGTCCTTTTTCAGCAGGCAAGAAGAAAAGATGGACAGGCTCAATGAAACCATTGATTCTAAAATCTCCTACCAATTGGCAAAACTTTTGGACAAAGGCAATTTGCAACTAGGGCAATTGGAAGAAAAGATCACAGCCCATCTCAATACGGTTCGCAAAAATTTGGAAGAAAGTATCAAACGTTCGAAAGAAGATTCCAAGAGACAAATCGAAACTTACCAACGTGATTATGAAAAATCTTTCAAAGAAATCGCAAAAGACAGTCAGGACTTTTTAAAAGAAACCCGCATTCAATTTATCGACTTAAAAGAAGATATCGAAACGGGACTCAGTGAAGCGCGGGATATCAAAAGGGAAAGTCTTGCGGAATTTCAGGAAGAAATAACTTCTCTGGGTGAATCCATTTCCAATCTGACGGAACAACTGGAAACCGTAAAAGAACACACGGATCTTTTTCAATCGGCAAACGAAATTTCCAAACAAGCGGAAAAAGCCTTGGAAGAAATTTCTACCGCATTACAACAATTAGAAGAAGAAAAACCGAATCTTCTTGCATATCAAAATTCCGTCGAAACTTTCAAAGAATTGCAAACCCAGATAGCCGAAGAATTGGAAAATCTGATTCAGAACCAGGACAAGACAACTGATATTGACAAACAAGTTCAGATCCTTGCCTCTAACCTAACATATGTAACAGAAAGATTGTCTTTCTTCGGAGAGATTTTACCCGAAGTGGAAGGAATCGAATCCAAACTGTCAAAAATTTCGGAAGAACAATCCAAAATCGAAAACTTCCTGGAATCCCTTTCCGGATCCCAAGATTCCGTTTTACACCTTTCTTCCGGACTCGAGGCCCAAAAACACAACTCTCGCGAACTGCAAGCAAGACTCGATGTGATGGAAAGGGAAATCGAAGTGGTGGAAGCAAGAGAGAAAGAACTTTCGGAAACCATTCGACTTGCAGAAAACAGGACTTCATTCCTGGCGGAAAGAGAAGCTCAAATTGATTCGGTGGAACGCAAGTTTGACAAAATCGAAGAACTTATGGGGGATCTTTCCGATCGCCACAAACAAATCCTCACCCTTCAGAAACGATTGGAAGAGTTGCGAGAAGCCTCTGCGGAAACCAAAGAAGACATGGAATCCCTACTGGGAGAAGCAGATGAAACCTTCGAAAAACTCTCCCAGTTTTTGGACATAGTTCAGGGCGCAATGGTAGTTTCCCCGAAGGAAACAGTAAAAAACCAGAATTCCGGGTCCAAATCAAGCCAAAATTCCCTGATTGAGCGCAAAAAATCCACGATTTTAAGCCTCCATGACAACTACCAATGGACTCCTGAGGCTATTAGTGAAAAATTAAATATTGAAAAATCCCTTGTGGATACAATCCTCGGAGCTAGAAAGAAATAAAACCCTCCGAGGACACCATGTCAGAAGAACAAAATGAATCTACGTCGAAAGAAACCCTAATCGTCGCATCCAAAGTCAAAGCTTACATCAAATCCAAAGGATTTATGACAGCGGGCGACGCAATTGAAGGTCTAAATGAAGAAGTTTACCGTTTGATTGACAAAGCACTAGAAAGAACCGGTTCCAATAAGCGCACAACCGCAAGGTCTACAGACTTCTAATCTTCGTGATTTACATTAAGAACAAATCTGAAATAGAGAAAATGAGGTTGGCTGGCGCTTTTGCAGCCAAACTCCTTAACTATTTAGGTCAATTTGTAAAACCAGGGGTGAATACCCTGGAGTTGAACGATCTAGCTGAAGCTTTTACCAAAAAACACGGACACCGCTCCGCTCCTTTGGGTTATAAAGGTTTTCCTAAGTCGATTTGTTCTTCCATCAATCAGGTCGTCTGTCACGGAATTCCCAAAAAAGAGGAAGTTCTGAAGGAAGGCGACATCATCAATTTGGACGTTTCTCCCATTGTAGACGGATATATCGGAGATACTTCCCGAACTTTCCTTGTAGGCAGTGTTTCTCCCGAAATTGCAAAGCTCGTAGAAGATACGGAAAAATCCATGTGGCTCGGAATTGAGCAAATCAAACCCGGAAACCGGATCGACGATATCGGAAACGCAATCGATGATTACTTAACCCCTCTCGGTTATGGGATTGTACGCGATCTGATGGGCCACGGGGTGGGAAGAAACTTCCATGAAGAGCCGCAGGTACCACATTTTCGAATGCACCGCAAGCTCGCCAAAATCGAACCAGGTATGATTTTCACAGTAGAACCGATGGTAAACCTGGGAACCTGGGAAGTCAATTTTGACAAACAAGACAAATGGACCGTCCGTACCAAAGACGGAAAATGGTCGGCTCAGTTCGAGCATACTGTTCTTGTCACTGACAAAGGTTACGAAATTCTTACCCAAGAATCGTAGATTTCCAAAAAACGACTGGAAAACCCGAAAAAACCAAGTCTAACTATCAATAGAGGCTTATTATGAAAAAGATATTGCTTGGTGTTTTACTCGTAGGATTTAGTTTCGCATCTGTTTCCGCCATTTGCCCTGGAAAAGAAAAACGCAGTGAGTCCTGTCCGGGAAAAGATAAGTATACTGAATCCTGTCCAAACGACGGAAAATAATTTCTTTCTTTCGCGCTCTTCTTTTAAAGAATTCTTTTCACTTCGATTCAGTTTCTTTGTTAGTTTCCTATAAATTTTTCTTGATTCCTTCCTATTATCAGATTTTCTATTGGGGGATTTAATAAGCCATGTCAAAAGCGATTTTATTTGTAGATGATGAACAAATTATATTAATGAGTTTAAAGTCTCAGTTGAAAAAACATTTCGGAAACGAATATAGATACGAAACTGCTCAAAATACGGAAGAAGCCTGGTCCATCATAGAAGAGTTAGTCGACGAAGGAATTTATATCCTCATCATTATCTCCGATTGGCTGATGCCAAATCAAAGAGGAGACGAATTTCTGCGGGATGTGCATAAAAAATACCCTAAGATAAAAAAGATCATCATCTCAGGGCATATCGATGAAAACTCTTTGAATAAACTCAAAGGAGAGGTAAATTTACACAGTTTTTTAAACAAACCTTGGTCCGAGACCGATCTGATTAAAAAAGTAGAAGACGCTATAGCAAAAATTGCCTAAGTTTCCCTCTAGAAGCTTAGAAAATGTCAAATTTCACTCAACAAATAATAGAAGATCTCTCTCTCATTCGGAAAAGTTCTCCCCTCGTTCACAATATCACAAACTATGTAGTGATGAACAGCACAGCCAACGCCTTGTTAGCTGTAGGTGCATCACCTATTATGGCACATTCCATTGATGAAGTGGAAGAGATGGTAACTATCTCAGGCGTTTTGGTAATCAATATGGGAACGCTCTCCGAACCTTGGGTTCAATCCATGGAAAAAGCAATTGCAAAGGCAAACACTCTCTCAAAACCGATTATATTCGATCCGGTCGGTGCCGGAGCAAGCACTTACCGCAATACAGCGATTAGACGGATATTGGATGCAGGTTTCCCCAGCATTATCAGAGGAAATGCTTCCGAAATTTTGGCAACATTGTCCTCTTCGGGAAAAACAAAAGGTGTGGATTCCACAGACTCTTCCGAATCGGCAATCGGTTCCGCACAAGCGCTCAGTCGGGTGACCAAAGGCGTTGTAGTCATTTCCGGTGCTACAGACTATATCATAAAAGATACTGATATTCGAAAAACCGTAAATGGAGATCCCATTATGACAAAGGTGACCGGAATGGGCTGCACGGCAACGGCAATCTGCGGAGCATTCGCAGCCGTTCAGAAAGATTACCAAAGAGCAGCTTTTTCAGCGATGGCTGTTATGGGAATCGCAGGAGAAATGGCAAAAGTAAAATCCTCAGGTCCCGGTAGTTTCCAACTTCATTTTTTGGATGCACTTTACGAAATCTCGGAAAATGAAATCAGAAAGTATTTCAAAGAAACATAAATTCCCTGATATACACGGTCCGTATCTGGTTACGGATCGTGGTCTTTGTTTATTTCATACTCTGGAATCCATTGTCGCCAAATCCATACAAGGTGGTGTCAAACTGATTCAATTAAGGGAAAAGGATTCCGATACAAAAGATTTCGTCGATCTTGCCCTTAAAATCAAAACCATCTTAAAAGACACAGACATTCCTCTTCTTATCAATGATCGCATTGATGTAGCTTTAGCTGTGGGTGCGGAAGGAGTTCATATAGGTCAGTCGGATATGCCTCCGATCTACGCCCGAAGGATCCTGGGTGATTCGGCTATCATTGGTTTGTCGATAGAATCCATGGAGGATTTTGAAAACATTCCTGCTGAAGCAAAGATAGATTACCTGGGAGTATCTCCCGTATTTGCCACTACCACCAAACAAGATACAAAACCTCCCTGGGGAATCGAAGGATTGAAACTATTGCGATCCAAAACCGATCTCCCTTTGGTTGCCATCGGTGGAATAGGAGAAAAAAACGCCAAACAAGTGATAGATGCAGGTGCAGATAGTCTTGCAGTAGTATCCTTTCTTTGTTCTGCAGAGTTTCCCGAAAAACGTGCTAAATTTCTTTCCGATTTATTTCTTTAGAACCTAGAACGGATTTAAGATTCCGATTCCAAACAAGAGAGCCGATTCTTCCTATAGCAGACTGTTTGAACTTGGATTGGAATTCCTCGTCTGAAAAAACTTTTTCCCCCGACAAATCCTCTTCTTTCCAAAAAGGATAAGGCAAAAATTCATCCATGGAAGTTTTTACGGAATTTCTACGGGCTTTGGTTTTGTTCCAAGGGCAAACTTCCTGACAAATATCACAGCCATAGATCCAATCGCTAAGCTTTGTTTCTTCATTCAATAGAGAATTTCTGTCTTCGATTGTGTGATGAGAGATGCATTTGTTTGCATTGATTTTATATGGCTCAAAAAGAGCTCCCGTTGGGCAAGCATCCAAACACGCCCTACAGGATCCGCAACGATCGAATTCCTTCTGAAGGGGAATCTCCCATTCACAATCGGTAAGTATGGTAGAGATAAAAAAATAAGATCCCAATTCTTCGTTGATGATGTTTGTATTTTTTCCCATCCAGCCGATTCCCGCCAAACGGGCGAAAACTTTTTCAGGCACGGGCAAACTATCCACCGATTGGCGGAAAGAATGATTCGGGTACAGGGCTTTTAATTCCTTTAAAATAGGATTTGCCTTTTTGCGGAGGACGGAATGATAATCATCACCTAGCGCATAACGGGAAACCTTTTTAGGTTGGGCTTGAATCGTTTCTTCGGCTGCAGGAGAATTATAAACAACGGCAAGAACCAGAACCGACTTTGGAAAAAAACCCAAATGTTTCAGATCCAATCTGATTTCCTGGCTTACTTCTTTCGTATACCAATTCATTTTCCCGAAAAAACCATGTTCAACCCAGGAAAGCAGGTTGTTTCTGTCCTTTTCGGGAATTTCCGCCTTACAAAACCCAACTAAATCAAATCCTTGGGCCAGGCAAAATTGTTTTATTTTTTCAAGCTCGGATGAAATCATAGCAGAGTGATGGCAACGGATCCTTTTTTAAGTATCAAAGACAATTTTCCCTCTGTCAATCTTTCTCCTTCCGAAACAAAAGCCATCGAGTGTTTTAAAATCATAGAAAAAGATATCATCTATTCCGATGCGGGCAATTTGCTTTTAGTTAACGGAATCAAATCAGCAGTTTTTCAATCCATTCTGACTTTGTTTGCCCGGGGCATCAACCCACTTGCAAAAGAGATCTTAGGTGAATACAAGGACCTAACAAACGATATTCTAAGCGCCTTTCAGTCCATCCAGCCGGATTCGGAGTCCAATTGGATCGAAGAATGTATCGCATTCGGAGACAAGAAGGCTTTTCATTGGGAATGGAAACATTACGGTTCCAAAGAGTTATTTTGAAATACCATCTAACTCTTACATAAGTAGACCGCCTTACAGTGGCAAAAATACGAACATTTATAATATTTTTCGCAAACAAAAACAAATTAAGCTTTCCGTTTATTAGCTGATTTCAGAGAGTTTCCTCCAAAATGAAAGCCAAACACATTAACGTAAGTTATAATAAAAATGTTTTGTATATACTTTTTGGAGATCATAAAAGAAAGCAGACTTATTTTCTACTTTCCAAATGGGAAATAACAGTTGTTCAATCCAAGGTAGTCGGACACGGAAGTCTCGGAAACTATTTGGAATATCTGATTCGTTCGTATTCCGGAACAATTTACAACGGTTTTCACGAAACCAAGGAAGAAATGAATGCGAGTATCGGAAAAAAAGACCGCTTGATTCGTTTTCATTGCAAGGTTTATGCAAAGACATTGAGGGAATTGGAAAACCTTGCAAATCATACAAATGCATCCAAAACGAATGTGCTCAGAATCCTTTTGGAGATGGACGGAAGAGGATGGAAGCCTCCTTTACAAATTGCAGCCTAACAAATATTATCTTTTTCTTTTTCCAGTATCCGTCTGAAAGATTCGGGTATGGTGAGTTTTTTTCCCAAATGGTAATCAAAATAGACTTGGATCGTCTTTGCCTTCACATAAATATGATTTGTTTTTTCCTGAAAGACTTCGTAGTCGAAATCCCAGGAAGTATTTCCAATGCGGGAAACCCAAATTTTCACAGCAATCTCGTCTCCCGGCAAAACGGAACGGATCAAATCCATCTCCACTCTTGCCAAAACAAAAGGAATATCTTCCAATTGATTGATTTTAAGATACTGATTGCAAAAATCAAGACGGGCAAGTTCAAGGTAAGCCGAATAACTTGCGTTATTTACCCTTCGCATCGGATCCATATCGTTGAAACGTAATTGAATTTTAGTGGTGATCAAATTTGTAAATTATAATGCCTCTGCAGGCGCAGGCACCGGTTCCTCTTTGGAATTAAGATAATTTCGAATTCCCGCGATCCGTATCCTATTGGCAAATATATCCCATAAACCAAAAATAGATTGTGATCTTACCTGGATTTCCTTTTTATCCTGTTCAAAATAAAATTCTACCTTGTCCGGAAAACGAAAAACTTTTGTAAAAAACACAAGGCGGATGTAATCGTTCTCTTTTTTCTCCGCCACATATACATTTTCCATTCCGTCAAAACGTTCCGCCAAATACAGATACGCCTTTTCCTTCGGCATGAGATAAACTATCGGCTCTATCTTATGGATGTAATTATAACGAAAACTCTGACTGGACACGCAGTTCGGAGTGGGTGGGCAACCATGCAATGAATTCTCATCTACCCCTGTTCCAGGCCCTAAAAAACTTCCGCAACAAATCAGAAATACCCCGACTAAATGTTCGATACCCATATACGATCAGACGGTTCTCATTTGCAATTTAGGCTTGTTTCTAAAATATTTCCCGATTTTCAAAGATCGCCATAAACTTTCTCAGCTTCCGAAAAACCGATTAAAATCATTTCTCCGAATTCAGGTATCGGTTCTTTGATGGAAGGAACCGAAGGGATGTCATATAAAAAAGCCCATCTAATGATGGGCTTTTTGTTTTACTAAAAGAGTTTAATCGTAAATCAATCTACTCCACGATGATTTCAACTTCTCTATTGCCCCAGAAGTCGCTGTAAAGGATATTTACCGACTTACCGTTGATAGTTGCCTTAAACCCTTTCCCTTGAGGATTGATCATCAAATACGTACTTTTGGTTCTATAAAATTTATATGTGGAAGTATAGATTTCACTGGAAAAGAAAGACGTTGTTTCGAATTTTCTAGTTACCTCCATCTGAGTTTTTTTATTTTGTAAAACCAAATCGGTTCCAAGGGTGATGCTATCATCCTTTCCATCAAATCTGAAAACTGTATCCCAAAAAAGTCCGGGGCTAATAAAATCCGTTCCTCTTCTTTGAATCGTAAACTTGGACAGCCCGCCCAAAATTCCTTTCGGATCGTATGTTACCGAATCCTTATCATAAGTGATTACAGTATCTGAAGACAGGATTCCGCCTTTGAGGGTGACCGAACCCGAAGTAACCATATATTCCGTTTTTCCGCCTAGTATGCCACCAGTATCAAGAGTCAGATGTTGTCCGTCTTTTGTAAGAATCACATCATTGGACATAAATCCCGATGCTTTTTGAGTAACTTTGAATTTGTCTTTGTTTCTTAAACCGAGTACATCAATTAAACTCAAGATTAGATTTTGATTTGCATCCAAAAAAAGACCGTTCCCCAGCTCAATCCCCGCAGGCTGGTCCTCCACTCTTTCTCTTCTTTGTGTAACGGTTCCGTTTGCATTCTGAGTCGTTACAGTTCTATACTGTCGGATGATATCGACTCTCAAAGTATTGAACACATCCACACCTGGTTTCGGATTGAATGCTGTAAAAGGGATTTTAGGATCATTGCCAAGATCGGACTCTTTGAAAGAGACCGACGAACATTGAACAAATCCTAACAAAGATACAACTACTAATAAATTTTTAAACATTTGCCATCTCTTAGATTTTTAATTTGTGTTATTCAGTCTGCCGGATCAAACTGAATAACACATGTTTTGTGTAGGAATGTTTCTTGGCAAGATTTTTCCGAGGTCAAGTCCATCCCAGCATAACAAGTCTGCCAGGATGTCCATGGATTGCTTATTTCCTCGTGGAGGGAGCGGACTTTTTAGGTTTGGTTTTCTTTTTTATTACTTTTTTCAAAGTCAGACTTTTTTGGGAAGTTAGGATTTTTACAGGTTTGACAGTTCCTTTCGATTTCTTTTTATTCAAGGAAAACAAATTCAACAAAAACTGAGACGCTTCTTCTCCTTTTTTTACTCCCAACTCAACCGTTTCCCTCAGTCTCTTTCGAACCGTAGTCACAAGTCCGACAGGAAGAGAATCATCAGGCGCAATCGTATGAATCTGAACTCCTTTAGGCGGTTCCAATGCGATTCTACGAGCATCATTAAAATGATGATGATGCCATTCTCTCATCATCTTGCTCAACTTCCAGTTTCGCGGAAAAGCGAGAAGACCTATGATAAATCCGAGAGGTTCTGAAATTCTTGCAATAGGAGAATTCATCACTACGGTAATACTTTTATATCCCGCTTCGATCAGATCCTGCAAAGGCAATGGATTGAGTATGGCAGCATCGGAATAAGTCGTTCCATCTAGCTTATGTTTTCCTCTGGTTGCAATCGGGAGGGAAGTCGCTGCTTTCAACAGATCGAATACGTTTGTAGCGGTAGCACGAACATAATCCACTGTATGGGAATGGAGATTGCTCACTGCAATTCTGAACTCAGGCAATCCATCCTTCTCCAGATTTTCCGACTCCAAACGGACTTTATTTCTGAATATATAATCAATCAGGTATTCCTGGTCTAAAAAAGTTTTTCCCTGAAAAGGATGAAAAACGGAGATAAGTTGTCTCCCTGAAAGTTCGCTGTACCAAACGGATAAAGCCTTTTCACTTTTAACCGGCTCCGGTTTCGGCATAGTAACATAATATGCCGCCGAACAGGCGCCGGACGAAACTCCTACAACCAAATCAAAATTAGTCGCATTCAACAGACCGTTCATACCGTGCAATACTCCGCCAGCGAACGCACCTTTCATTCCGCCGCCTTCAACGAGCAGGGCGCGCTTTGCCCCTTTAGCAATGGGAAGTTTCAAATTGTATTTTCCTTTCTGTCAAGTCTGAGTCTAAAAGTCCCCATCCGGTTGCAAAAAGAAAAATTTTACCGTATCTTCTCTTTCGAAAAATTTTCGAAAACTAAGACAACGACTGCAAATAAAGTTTCACTTTATCCAGAATGAGAGTTTTTCCGGATTCAAAAAACAAATCGATCGGATTTCCCTCAGGATCTTCCCAAAGGAATTCGGCAGGCTCGTATTTACCAAGGCTTACATAAAAAATCGGAGGCGGGTTGCGGGCATATCTGGGATGTTCTGCAAGTCGCAAAGTTACCGAACCCATCTCGGACACAATCCATTCGAAAACGGAACCTAAAATTTCGGCCTTCCATTTCAAAGGAAAAACAAACTCTGCCTGCCCGATATTCATCTCGTCTACGTTTTTCGGTGGGTAATTTTCCAAAAGGAACTTTACCGCCTGTTTTGAATGAAAGGACAGGCTCTCAAAGTCGGAAATGTCTATCTTCAGTTTTTTCAAAGTGAATTTGATCCGGGTCCGTTTTTCACATAAGTAAATCCCAGCTTAGGATCGATTTTTCCGGACTCTTCCATAATGTGCAATGACCTGAATGGGAATTTAACCAACGTTAGCCATTCCTGAAAACTATTTCCGCTTTGGACACAATAATGAAATCCTAGTTTGGTGGATATATCCGAGCCAGGAGCCCAAGGAAATGTATTTTTTTTGACGGAAAGAGTGCGGACCACTGCGGACTCATCGTTCATGGGGAGATTTAAAATCGAGTTTTTGAACTGATTGGGATAATAAAAATACTCTTCCGCATTACTGAAATAAATGATTCCCAGATGAAGATCGTTTTTGCGTAAATTTTCGCCTATACTTTGCAAAGTAACGTTACCAAGCAAATTGCCCCTTACGGGAAAAATCTTTCCTTCCTTGGCAAGACGATGAATGTGCGCATATTGATCATCATCCGTTTGAAACATTTTATACTGATACAATTCCGCTAACACAAGGTTTGTTTTATGACGCTTGCGGACAAAACGGATGATTTTTTTGTACACTTTCGTATAAGATTCCGGGTTGGGAAGTTTTTCCCGGATGAGTTTCATTGCATCCTCTTCCCCCGTTTTGGAATAATAATATAAAAACTTTTCCTTTGTAGGAGACTCTTGCAGAAAAAAAACCATCATTTCATTTGCTGAAACAACTACCGAGGTAAAATCCATAAGGTAGATAAACTCCGACTTTGCCCAGGCTGCAATGGTTAGGTTTTGTTCCGATCCGACTCCGATATATACGTTACCTATGTTTTTTACATAAGGAATCAGAATATCCAATCTATCTTCATTGGAGACAGTTGTGTTTCCCACATCCCAACGAGTAGGTACAAGTGTTTCTTGCCGGATCTCTCTCAGATAAGAATATTTTTTTCCGAATGTCGCATTACAAGAACTTAGCGAAACAAAAGAAACGAAAAAAAACAAACACTTTAGAATTTTAAAATAGGAATACATATACACCTTAAAACGTTTTTGCACAACGAAATCCGAAATGATGGTATTCCGGAAAATTCTCCGGAACATGCGCTCTTCTATAAGATCCGCGCGCCATTTCTCCCGGCCACCACCAGGAGCCTCCGCGGACTATTTTCATGTTCGATCCGGGACAAACCTCATCTCCGTTACATGGTCCTCTGGGATCTTTCCCGAAACAGTCTTTTCCGCATTTCTCATAACTAACGGAATACCAATCGGAAACCCATTCCCAGGAATTCCCCGCCATATCATACAATCCGTACACTCCGGGAGGGCGCGACCCTACGTCCAGAGTAGGCATAAGCTGAGGTTTCTCTGTTTTTGTTGTTACACATCCTTTTTTAGTGTCAACCTCAATCACTGCTTTCTCACAACTGGCAGGTTCATTTCCCCAAGGATAAAGATTTCCATTTGTTCCTCTCGCCGCCTTTTCCCACTCCGACTCCGTAGGCAATCGTTTGCCGGCCCAATTGCAATACTCTTTCGCGGTATACCAACTAACACCCAAAATAGGCTGTCTTTTCCCCAAGTAAGGAGCACCGTATCTGGGACCGATATAATCGCACTTCCCTTCACCAAGACAGTCGGAACAATACCCTGCATTCAAACAAGTTTCAAAATCTTCGTTTGTGACTTCATACAAATCCATATAAAAATCGCTGATATGAACAACCGACTCCGGTTGTTCATTTGCTGAAAATACATTGCTTCCCCTTACGAACTCCCCTCCCGGAATGCACTGCATTCCGGTAAGTGTTTTGCCGTCACAAGGTAGCTGTCCCCTAACTTCTGTTCGACAATGTACTAAAAGAAAGCTTGCCTGTAAACATAAACAAATCTTTAGTGAATCGGAAAATAAAAAAGATAACAAACGAATGAAACTTATCTTTAAAATCCGAAAATCCGCTTTCATATTAAACACTTTCATTCTCTCGCTGTTTTTTAGTTTTCAATGCGGAAGTTTTTTCAAAAAAACGATCCCTCAAATTCCTTTGGGTGACAAATCGTATTGGGTTCTGGCTTTTTTTTCTGAATCAAAACTAACCGAGTTCCAAAATTTAACAAACAATAAAATAGAAATCCGTTATCGGGAAAAAGGATCGGCTTATGTTTTAATCCCCAAAAAAGATTGGGACTTGTCCTATAAGAACATAGAATGGATGCAATCTGCAAAGCAGGATTCGGGTTTCAAATATTTTGCGGGAAATTATCAAAACCAAACCGACAAAGCCCAATTCCAGCTAACAGACACTAAACTGGGGTACAAGGACAACAGAATCAATGAGTATTATCTGCATTCCATCGCAAAACGATACCCCCATCTCACCGAACTTCATTCCATAGGCAGATCCAAAGAAAACAGGCCCATATTCGCCTTATCTCTTTCCGACAGTAAAAAACCAAACTCGGAAAAAATTCCGATTCTATTCCATTGTTCCATACACGCAAACGAAGTGATTGCAACGGAACATTGTTACGATATCATATATTCGATTTTAAATTCGGAAACATTGGTTGAAAAATATCTTGATATTTTTCGGATTTGGGTCGTTCCCATACTCAATCCGGACGGCTCGGAAATTTTTTGACAAAACTCCCATTTGTTGGGAAGAAAAAATCCCGATGTGGATTTGAACCGGAACTTCCCCTTTCAATGGGGAAAATTCAGCGGAAAGTATTCCTCAAAAAACGGAGAAAGCCCGTATTATATCGGACCAAGCGAAAGTTCGGAATCGGAAACGAAAGCATTGATTGCGTTTGCCAACAAACAAGGATTTGTTGCTTCGATCAGTTACCACGCATATGCCAATAGTCTTTTGATTCCCTACTCTATTGAATCCATTACCAACCCTGAGCCGGATATTGCAACCTCCATTGGAAAAAGAATGGCAACCGGGGTTCAAAGTTTTCACCCGGAAAAGGAATTCGTTGCCAAAAAAAATCTATACCCGGTGGACGGAGTCGATCAAGATTATCTTTTTTTTCAGAACGGAACACTTGCCTATGTAATGGAATCTTCCCATTTGAACCCGGATTATCACCTAACAGAATATATAATGGATTCGTTCCGTCCCGTATGGATGGGACTTTTGGATCAGATTCTGGATCGTAAGAAAATCATTCTAAAGATTTCAGATGAAAGGGACCTGCCTACGGAAGCGGAAATATCTTCGGATTCAATTCGGTTTTTCCAAGGAGAAAAAAGAAAGAGCCATCCCGAGACGGGAATCTTTTTTCAAATCTGGGATGATAGCATAATATCGAATATTCGGATTGAAAAAAAAGGTTATGATACGATTGTCTTTCCTGCAAACCCAAAACAGACTTTCCAACCGGAACAGGTCCGTTTGAAAAAGTCAAAAGACTAAATGGGAAAGATTTTAAAAAATCGAAAAAGAAGTCCTAGAACTCAAACGGTTTTTTGTTTCAGGATTTCTTTGCTCTGATTCCAAAGCAGATCCAATTCTTCCAAAGATTTTCCCTTCATCACTTCCTTCTTTTTGGAAAGCAGATCTTCCATCAGTCGAAATCTTCTTTCAAATTTTTCATTTGCTTTGCGCAGTGTGGTTTCAGGATCCAAAGAAAGTTTTCGGGATAGATTCACCAAAAGAAAAAACAAATCGCCCACTTCTTCTTCAATGTTTTCCGAATAAGGTATCTTTTTCAAACCGGGATCCGCATTTTGCCCGATGGCTTCTTCCAATTCCTTTATTTCTTCTCCGAACTTTTCAAAAACACCGGAAACATTCTCCCAATCAAATCCTTGTTTTGCGACCTTAGATTGGATTTTTTCCGACCTCTGGATGGATGGCAAAGAAAGAGGGATTCCATCCAATACGGAAACTTCCCCTCCAATACCGTTTCGTTTTGCCTTATCCGCCTTTTCCTTCTTTTTAATTTCATCCCACTGTCCGAGGACCCCCTCACTGTCCTTGATATTTCCTACGGATTCGTATACATGAGGATGTCTTCGAACCAACTTCTCCACAATTTCGGATACCACCTCATCCCAGTTAAATGCTCCTCTTTCGGAAGCAAGTTGACAATGAAAAACAACCTGAAAGAGCAAGTCTCCCAGCTCTTCGCGGAGATGCGTGTCATCCTTTCTTTCGATTGTATCCACTACTTCGTAGGATTCTTCCAAAAGACAGGGAATGACTGAGCTATGGTTTTGTTCTTTGTCCCAGGGACATCCGTTTTCACTGCGGAGATCCGCCGTCAATTGGAGAAGATTTTGGATGGGAGAGGGCGAAGAAGGAGGCAACATGCTTTCCATTTTACAAACACAGATCTCAGGCAAAGTGAAATTTTCTCTTGCCCTGGTCAGGCGCGAGCCAAACGATTGCAGTAATATGTTTCAGTCCCGATTATTTGTAGCCTCTTTGATGGTAGTGGCCGCAGTCACAAGTCGCATTTTGCCCCATCCTCCTAATTTTACCCCGCTACTAGCAGTTTCACTTTTCTCCGGAGCCTTCCTTTCGGACAAACGTTTGGCCTATGCAGTTCCCCTTTTGGCTATGTTAATCAGCGATTTATACTTCGGCTTTCATTCCCTGATGCCTGTGATCTATCCTTGTATGGCACTTGGGGTATATTTCGGATTCAAACTCCAATCAGCTAGATCTATTCCTAAAACCCTCGGGTATACTTTGGCCGGCTCCGTGCTTTTCTTTATCGTTACCAATTTTGCGGTTTGGCTCACTTCCGGGATGTATCCTTTGAACGGAGAAGGCTTAACAGCTTGTTTTACGCTTGCGATTCCTTTTTTCCAAAATTCAATCGCGGGAGATTTGGTTTATACGGGAGCTCTTTTCGGGGGGATGTATCTCTTGGAAAGAATGAATGTGGTACCTACCACAAACACGGATCCGATCAAAGCAAAAATCTAACTCTCTAAATCCCCTGCCGGGCAGTTTCCACTCGTTTTTGTGGACTGTTCGGTGATACGTCCATTCCGTCCACCCAGCGAAGCGCACCGAGTAGCCCCTTCTGGTTTGCAATCTGAATTCCAAGCCCGGGCCTTGCATTCATTTCCAAAAGAAGTGGGCCCCTTCTTTCATCCAAAACAATATCCACACCTAAATAATTGAGTCCTGAGATTTCAAAACAGGAAGAGGCAAGAACTAAAATCTCCTCCCAATGTGGGATGGTTTTTCCTTCCAAATGAAAACCAGTGTCAGGATGGGAAAAAATGATTTTGTCCTTATGAACAATCTTTGTCATCTCTCCTTCCTTTATCTTCACGCCGACTCCGATGGCACCCTGGTGAAGGTTGGCACGCCCTCCCGATTCTTTAGTAGGCAGACGAACCATCGCCATCACCGGATAACCACGATAAACGATCACACGAATATCGGGAATTCCCTGGTAACTGATATCGGTAAAAAAGGGATGAGCATCCAGTTTCTCTTGAAAAATCGCCCTATCCGAATTTCCATCTAACGAGTATAATCCGGAAAGAATACCAGTGATATGATGAAGAAGATCCTTGTATGATAAAACTTTTCCACCGACCTTATGATAGAAAGGAGTTCCGGTTTCATTCCAGATTGTTTTTTCGATGACCAAAATCCCATTCCCCATACCACCGTTAGCTGGTTTAACGACAAAAGAAGACTGGTCTTTAAGAATCAAAGGAACGTCTTTTACTCTTCCGAATTCTTCAATCATGGAATAATGATGAGGCATAAAGACCCCGTTCTTGGAAGCGAGCTCAGCCGTAAGCCACTTATCATCTACAAGAGGGTAGTTCGCTCGGGGATTCAAAGGAAGAATGAACTCGCCGATCCTCCGGTTGATCCCGAGTATTCCCGCTTCTTTGAATTTTCGAAGTATTGAAATCATTGCAATTTGGAAAAGATTTCCCTAAATCGGAAAAGTTCGGTCAATCTGTATCCCTTGTACTGACCAAGTAACAGCTGTATGGCAATGACAATCAAAAGCAATTCGGGATGGGTAAAGAACAAAACCTGCAAGGAAGAAAACAAAAACAAAGTATAGGTAACAAGCGCTATAAAAAAGGTTCCGGCGAGCGTGATAAGAGTGTTTTTTACACCCTCTTCAATGAGCATGATGGAAAATCTCTCGATAAAAATCGTAGTGATTACAATGGGAAACAGAGTAATCGTCAAATTATTGAATAATGAAAAATTTTCATTCCAGATGGAAAACAATATCAAACTCAAGACAGTGATCGTAAGCAAAATGGAAAGCCTGGGCACCGCCAATAAATAGAATTTATCCAATGCATATCTTTCAAAAAACCCGATCAATATCATGGACAGAAAGAAAAGAATTCCGAACCATAGATTGGTTTCCCAAAAAAACATGGAAAGCAGTATCGGTGTGAAAATTCCAAAGGTAGGAATCCCGATTAAATTCCTGGCTATACCCAAAACAATCGCACCGATAGGAAGCAAAATCACTACACGAAATAAATTCTGCAAAGGGAGAGGAAGCGTATAAAGTGAATAATATTTCAAAAAGGAATTTGTTTCTCTTACTTCTTCGCTGTATTCCTTATAATTATAACGATTGACACTCGCCTGGGTAATGTATGCCGAATAACGGAGCGTTGACGATTCAAAACCTAAATCCCTTTTTTCTTCCACTCGTTTCCAAAGAGGAAGCAAATTCTCCGCCCTGTTTCCGAAAATTTCTTTAGAAGTGGAAACATGATACCATCTTCCGTTCAAACTGATCTCATTCCAAAACGTGAATCGAACCTTGTTGTCCTTGGATTTTTCGGAAACTTTCTGCAAATCAAAACCGGCAACAGTCCTTACCGGAATTTCCCTTAACCTGCAAAGCAAAGAAAACATCAGTGATTTGGAATAGGCATTTCCTTGTCTGACGAGTAAAGTATCGACCAGCCTCATTTCTTTGGAGGTATTCAAAACCTCTTCGGAAACAAAATAAAATATCTGTTTTGCGGCATTCAATTTGTCCTTATCATAAGGATGGATGGATGCAAGGATCTTTTTTCCTTCTGCAAGTTCCTTAGGTTGATAGAATTTCAAAGAGATATAATCAATCTGTTTTTCAGAAACCTTTTTCGAAGTGTCGGAGTCAGGATCATTGTGGGAATAAGGAGAAACCTGTACCTTTGCAGAATAACCGATCGGATGACCAACATCCCAATCCTCTCCCTCCCAATATCCCATATTTCCGAATTTCGTTTTTACAAAATTGAAATTCATATCCTGGTCCTGAGTCTCCCATTTATGCACTTTCACCTGACCGAAGTTTTTCGGTATGGGGAAATTTGCTTCGGTGAAGGCTATATTTTCCTTCGGATATAAAAACACCTGTAAATTCCAAGTATCTTCAATCGGCATAGGGAGAAGGGAAAGATTTGCGATCTTTAATTTGTAAAATAAACTAAATATCGGGATCAGCACCAATATGGAAAAAAAAATCAATGTTTTTCGATCCACAACTAATCACCTAATGCATGCGATAGGGAAACGTCGACCAGATACTTCCCCATAAGAAAGTTGCGACCGATTAAAAAAGGATAAGTTAAATTGGTTCTGTCATTCAAAGTAAGATTCACTTCTTCAGTGATCTTACCCAGCTTCAGAATCTCACGGACTACGATCCTGGTTTCGGATTGACCGTTGGTACTCACCACTTTGGTCTCACTGGAATATTTGCTTCTCACCCTGGTGATTTTACCATCTGGAAGAAATGTATCGAAATAAATGTATGTTTCTCCGTTTTCCGCTTTCTTTTCTATATTCACTGCATGGATGGAACAGGTTTTGGCACCGGTATCAATCCTTGCCCGGATTCTTAATTTCAAATTGGGAATTTCAACCCACTCCACACGACCGATGATAGGTTTCAAATACTGGGGAGGAATGACGATTGGTTTGGTATGAGGGTCGGGTTTTTTCTCTTTGACATTGCCTCTGAGGCAGCCGAAAAAAGCCGAAAAAAGTATAATCCATATTAGGAGTAGTAATCTATGTCTCATCGCCTATATATGCAAGTTATGGTAGGATTCTCCCCTGATCCACTGCTTTTTTAGATTGGTTTAGTTCTTACGTGAGTTCATTCGGATTTCAGCTTGGTAAGCATGAAAAAAATCGATATACCGCAGATACCCCAGGCATTTTTTGAATTCGTTTTCCACCGCTACCTTATCGACATCGTATTGTAATAGAATACGAAGCCCTTCCCCCAAGCTGTTCGAAGGAGACAAACTCGGCACGGATTCAAGGATATCTTCGCACATAATTAATTTTTGTAAAGATTCCTCGTGCTCCGGCAAAATCCGATTTTTTCGAAGGGAAACAATTCCCTTATAAGTTTCGTTTTGATCTACGATCACAAAATCACTCGCCTGGATTCCAGGAGCACGGGTTTGAAGCTCTGTTAGTGGGAGGCTATTTGAAATGACTGCATATTTTCTAAACTCCGAAAAATGCTGGGAAATTTTAATCCGATCCATGATGTCCTGGTTCATGTCCCAATGATGAGAAGGAGATAAAAACCGATTAGTCACCTGGTTGCGGTAAATAGACATTTTGCTTGAAAGGATGGCGGCAAGTACGGATACAATCATAAGCGGGGGTAACAATTCGTAACTTCCGATCATATCACAGACCATCACCATACCGGCAATAGGTGCTCGTGATACTCCCGCAAAGAAAGAACCCATACCAACTAACATAAAAGGGAAAACCTGGATATTCCAAGCTGGAAATAACATTTGAGACAAACTTCCCACGAAGGCACCCAACATTCCTCCGATAAAAAAAGATGGGCCGAGGAGTCCCCCCGAACTTCCGGAACCGACTGTAAACGAAGTGGATACAACTTTGAATAATGCAATGGAAAGTAAAAACAAAGGGCCGTAAAATCCGAATCGAAAGGATCGGATGTCTTCTCCGTCCACCATCTTTTGCAAAAGACCGAATCCCGAACCGAGCACTTCCGGAAAAAAAAGAGCAATTGCTCCAACCACCAAACCGCCGATCGCCGGTTTATAATAATTGGGAATCTTCAAACCTGTAAAAAAGTCCTGTATGAAATGGTAAAATCGAACAAAAAGATAACCGACGGCAAAACATAGAAGCCCCATAAACAAATAAATCGGGATATGTCTGTAGTCGTGAAGAGTGTATACCTGAACTTCAAAAATGGAACCCCTTCCCGCCAGGGAAGAGTATGTTAAATAAGCCGTCACGGAAGAAAGAATGCAAGGAACAAGAGAGTCACTTTCGATATCTTCCTTGTACACCATTTCGACTGCAGTCATGGCACCACCTAACGGTGCACGAAAAATAGCCCCGAGCCCGCCCGCCGTACCCGCTAACATCAAAGTTCTGCGGGCCCTTGCTCCCACTCCCAAAATATTTCCCAGAGTGGATCCGAACCCAGCTCCGATTTGCGCGGTAGGTCCTTCCTTACCTCCCGAACCTCCGCTCCCTAAAGTAAGGATGGTGACAATTGCTTTGTAAAAAGGAACCTTCCAATGAATCTTCCCCTCATTATAATGAAAGGAATGGATGAGCGAATCCGTTCCTCCACCCGCCGCTTCCGGGCAAAAAAAATAAGTGATGATTCCTGCAAGCAAACCACCGATAGCTGGTAAAAAAAACAGCCAAAGATTATTGAGGGGATAATTTCCATGTTCGAAAGAAAAAAACCGATCCCCTGCAGGAACTCCCGGGTCAAATCCGATCAATGTCCCGAAACTCACACTTTCCACGAAAGCCAAAATAAAATTAAAACCATAGGCCCCAAAGCCTGACAACAGTCCGATCAGTAGCGAGTAGACATAAATGGATTTGGGTCCTTGAATGGAAAAAAGGGAACGAATGTTGATTCCAAAAACCATAAAACCATGGTTCCCAAAATCTATTTTTTTTACCAAGGAAAAACAATTTTTACTTTAGGAATCCTCTTGACCGATCATTTCGGAGGAGGAAAGAATGAAAGTATGTGGTCGAAATTCACTCTAATCCCTTTCTCGCTTGTTCTGGCTTTTTCCGGTTGTACAACTAAAAACGACAACGAAGCAAATATCAACCTGCTGGGTCTCGTGAGTAGCAATCCCTTTTTTCTAGGTGAGATCGATACGGACGTGACTTCCAGTTGCGGAACCGCAAGTCCCGCCACAACTTCCTCGACCACAACAGGTACGACGACGACCACTGCCACTTCTTCCTCAACAACAACCAGTACGAAATTTTCCATAGTCTCCATATTGACCTTCAAAACAAAAGAGACTCTGAGTATGAGATACACTTACGATTATATGCAGACCAAAGGAACCATTAACACGCAGCAAGGTTTTATTCTCACAGGTGGTGCCTTTGCCAAAACAGCTACCGGGACTTTAGGATCGGTAAGTTGGAGTTCATCAGGAATCAATATCAACACAAGTTTGACAACAAGCCAGGAGATTCCCAGTTTCGATATCAGTTTAAATTTGAATGGTTATGCTACGGACTCGAGTACAAGTACTTCCACAAGCACTTGCCCCACTTTGGACAATGTCAATTGTACTGCGGCAACTACGACTACCACAACTACCTGTTATACGATCAACAATCAGACCTGTTATATAGCAGCAAGTGGTAGTGGAACGGCGATTACTATTTCAGGACAAGTCAAATGCAATTCACCGAACGTGGTAGCACAATAACCTGAGTCTGATGAGACTTTGAAATTAGTCGGTCTTTTACTATTTTTATTTCAATTCGCCCTTCATTCGCAAACTATTTATGAAATCCAATCTCCGGTGGACGACACAAGTCCGAAGGCTTTCCAAAAAAGTCTTTCCGGGGAAAAATTAAAACAACTTGTCCGGAGAGACCATTATCTAGGTTTCTATAAAGCATCCGCCTGGTATAAGATTAGTTATCCCGAGAAAAAAAACTCTCCTCCTTATCTTTACATGGGGAATCCTCAACTTGGTGAAATCGATATCTATCTGGTCCGAAACGGATCTATCGTTTGGTCCAAACTTTCTGGGATTTACAGGCCTTATGATCCTTCCGAATTTTTCGTTTACGGTTTTATCTATGATTTTCAGGAAAAAGGAGACTATTATCTAAAAGTTCATAATGAAGATACGCATAGAATCAATTTTACTCCGTTTCATAAGGAAGAGCTGCTCCGCTTCGTCAGCCTAACATCCATTATACAGGGGATCTATATTGGAATCTCCACTTTGGTCATCGTCTTTGGAATTACTCAGTGGATTTTCACCGCAGAAAAAATATATCTATACCTGGCCTTCTCCACATTTTCAGTCAGCTTCGCAAATACATTTCGGTCCGGACTCCTTTTTACTTCCGTATTTTACGATACGCCCTATTGGAGTAAAATTGCCGCTCCATTTGTAGTACTCACTCCCTTTTCGATGATCTTGTTTTTTCGCGAGTTCATGCAGACGAAAAAACTGTTTCCTAATATTGACAAATCTTTGGTAATCTATCTTTATATTATCCCTTTCACTTCATTTATAAACATTATAGGCGTTCAGGAATATATAAAAGTAATGTACACGAACAATTTGGTAGTCAGTTTGTTTGCACTTTCTTTTGGAATTTATGCCATAGTCCTTAAAACGAAACAAGGAGTTGTGTTTTTTATAGCATGTCTAGTAAGGCAATTGGGAACATCTACCCATGTACTTACAAATTTAGGAGTTTTTACTTCCACTTCCATTTTAAACCAATCAAGCGATATCGGTGCAGCAGTTCAAATGATCATATTTACCATAGCAATTTCAAGAACTAACGTTCGCTTGCGCAAGGAAAAGGAAAAAATCATTCAAAGACAAAATACAAATTTGGAAAATATGGTTTTTGAAAGAACTATCGAACTACAAGAACAGAAAAAAAATCTCGAAGAAACATTAAACTATCTCAAACAAACGCAAAACCAACTTGTTTATTCGGAAAAAATGAATGAACTGGGCAAGCTTGTAGCAGGTATTGCGCATGAATTAAACAACCCTTTGAGTGCAATCAAAGCGTCGTCGGAAACATTATCAGCGGTATCGGAACACGAAATCAAAACCTTGGAAAAAACGAAAGAAATCCTGAGCGATCTTACGATGGATGAACTGACCAAGCTCATTGATATCATTTGCAAAGATTACGATATTGGCACTGTTTCCAGTTATACGGAAAGAAAGGAAAAAAAGAAAAATTTAAAAACGATCTTATCTGAAAATCAATTCGATTATGACGAGAACACAATAGAAAAATTATTGGATGTGGGGATAGAATCCCCGACACAAAACGATATCGACATCCTAGGCCACAAAAACAAAAACGTAATAGATTATATCATCAACCAGAAAAACATCAATCTGCACCTATCTATTGTTAAAATTGCGGTGGATCGCGCTTCCAAAATCATTTCCGCATTAAAAAACTTTTCAAGAGTAAGCAGGCTGGAAGAGAAAAGGATATTTGATCTTGTGGAAAGTATAGAGACGGTTCTTACCATCTACCAATACAAAATGAAAAACAAGGTCTCTCTCAAAAAAACTTTTTTATACAATGCAAATGTGTTAGGTTGGCCCGAAGAAATCGTTCAGGTTTGGACAAATATTATTTTGAACGCATTACAAGCAATGAACGACAAGGGCAACTTGATTCTAATGACTCAGAAAAAAGAAGAAACGACCATCGAAATCAGGATCAGAGACAACGGCCCTGGCATACCTATCGAAATCCAAAAAAAGGTATTCGACCCGTTTTTCACTACCAAAAATCCGGGGGAAGGAAGCGGGCTTGGACTTGACCTTACCAAGTCAATTGTAGAAAAACACGGAGGAACCATTCGATTGGAATCGGAAGAAGGCAAAACCGAATTTATCATCAATCTACCTGTGATTGAATATGTGGAAGTCTAAAACTTAAGAAAACTTTTCAATCTGAGCCACGAGAAGTGACTTTGCTTCCGAGTCTTTGTAACCGGATAAGAATTTCAGAAAATAGGATTTTTCTTTTTCGAATTCATCATCCAAAATCCTTTTGATCTGTTTATCGGACAACATGGATAAAATCTTTTCATCATCTACGGATGTTCTTTCATCTTTTGCAAAAAGGGAATGGATCTCTTTTTTTTCCTTTCCGTTTGCTTTGTCCCGAAGAACTAATATGGGATAGGTGAACAATCCGTTTTTAAAATCTTTTAGAAATTCTTTTCCACTGTCCTTCGAATTGGTAAAATAATCCAAACAGTCATCTTTCTTTTGAAATAGTTTCCCGAGCCTCACTCCGAAATCCGAAAGCAGAATATTTTCCTTTTCAGAACGTTTGGCAAGGACTCCCGCACTTTCCGTGCAAGCACCGAACAGGGAGGCTGTTTTCCCGTAAATCACCGAATCATAAATCTTCAAAGTGATCTTTGGATTTTTTTCCCATTCCATTTGGATGAGTTCGCTTACGGAAAGATCCCGAAGCACTCTGGAAAATAAAGTCATTAGCTTTGGGTTTTCCAAAGAATTCAATCTTTGGATTCCGCATGCCAATAGAAAATCTCCTGCCAAGATCGCAGTCTTATTTCCAAACCGAGCTCCAACCGTCGGTTTTCCCCGACGAACTGACGCATGATCCACCACATCGTCATGCAAAAGACTTGCGGCATGAATCAATTCCGCAACGGCACCAACATCCGCCCAATCTTTGCCTTTGTATTCGAGCAGTTCGCAAAAAAGATAATGAGTGAGAGGACGGATTCTTTTGCCTCCGGATTCAATGACAAAAGATTTGATCTTTTTTAAAACGGAAAGATCTTCCCCGATGATAGAATAAAGATTTTTATCTACCCGGGAAATGATTTTGGCAAGAGAGAGAGATATCGGCATAATCTATTCGACATGGGTAGAACGACTTTCTAAAATAGAAAGCTGCTCTTTCATCAGATCTTCCATATCTTTTTTCTGACCGTCTCTGTAAATATGAAGCAAATTACGACACATACGTTTGATGATGGAAAGAGTGCTCGCTTTAGTGAAATATTTTGGGGTCAAAGGATAACCGTTTGCCTCTAAAAACTTTTCACAAGTAAATCTATCCAAAAGCACTCCGCCATGAAACGGATCTATATAGGTAAAATAACTACCTGACTCATATTGCAATAAAAAATGCAAAGGCAGATTGGTTCCGAAAAGAGGCATCCCCACCCTCTGGGCAACTAACAAATATATAACGGAGAGAGAAATAGGTATTCCCAATCTGGATTTTAATACGTGAAAAAGATAAGAATTGGCTGGGTCATTGTAATTTTGAATATTTCCTACAAAACCTTCTTCCTGGTATAAAACCTTACAAAGGATTTGGACTTTCATTTCTTCCGTCAAATGGCCGGAATGTTCGTCAAAAAGCTCGAAAACACGGAGTGAAATACGATCCAATTCCTTTTTGATCTCCGCATAACTTTGACTAGGGTATCCAAGACTGGAAAGATGAACCACTGCCTCTTCCAAATCCTTATAATGATTGGGATTTCCGCGAAGAGTGAGTTTAAAGAAACTATGGCGAACTCTCAAATTGAAAATATCATCGGAAATATTGCGGGCCATGATGCGAAGGAAAGGATCTTTCACTTCTTCCGTCGCTTCATCAATGGACATCTGCCAAGGAATACGAGAAGCGATCATCTTTAGAATAAAACGTTTTTTTTCCGGAGGTGCAATCTCCCAATCATATAGGAGGCGGGTTATGTCGTCAGAAGAAAAGTTTGGATGATGAGCCTGTCCCATGCAAGAATACTGGGAATTCTATTCCCAGTGTCAATCGAAGAAATTAGAATTATGATAATTCCGAAAGAGCTTGCGCTTCTTGCTCTTTGTTTGGCGGAGTGCCATGCCATTTAGGATTATTTTCCATAAATGAGACACCTTTGCCAAGGATAGTTCTAAACACAATCAAAGTAGGACTACCCGAATGCGAGTTTGCTTTTTCAAACGCGGCAAAGATCTCTTCCATATTATGTCCGTCTGCATTGATCACGTTCCAACCGAAGGTTCTGAATTTTTCATCCAACGGTTCCAGTTTCATAACGTCTTCCGTATTGCCGTCGATCTGAATATAGTTTCTATCCATGAATGCGATCAAATTGTCCACTTTGTAGTGAACCGCAGACTGGGCAGCTTCCCAAGTCATTCCTTCTCCGCACTCACCGTCGGAGATACATGTATAAATTTTATAGGTTTCTTTTTTAAGCCGGGCAGCAAGCGCATAACCGACAGAAACGGATAACCCTTGTCCGAGTGACCCTGAACTGGATTCGATCCCTTTCATATATCTGGTAGAAGGGTGACCTTGCAAATAAGAGTTGATCCCTCTGAAAGTAAGCAGATCTTCCACCGGAAAATATCCGGAGAGAGCCATCGCAGCATATCTGACGGCACATACATGTCCGTTGGAAAGGATCAAACGATCCCTAGTAGGCAGCTCGGGATTCTTAGGATCATGCTTTAGTATATTAGTATATAATGCCGCATAGATATCGGCAAGACCCAATGGCCCGCCGGGATGTCCTGAATTTGCGGCAGTAACCATTTTGATTACCTGTATACGAATGTCTTTTGCGAACTTCTTAGCTGTGTCGATAGCGCTCATTTTTATACCTTATGAGATGGGATGGGTTTGAAATATAATAAGACCGGAAACATAAACAACGGTGTATAAAGGTAAAAAGATACGATGTAGCTTTACGTGCAAATTTCTTTTTCTTTTTATTCCCGAATATGCCATGACAAGCATCATAATTAATGCTACTAGGGCAAAAAATCTGTGAGTTTGGATGATCCAATTTGCGACTGCCGGAAAGATGGAATGAGCTTCAATGCCACCTAACAAATACTTCATGGCAAGCAGGTAAATTGCTGCGGAAAGATTGAATCCCACTCCGGAAAGATTCCAGATCCTATGGGCAAAAAGGTTCCTTTTTCGGAAAAAATACCCGGTATAGAAACAAATTAGGGAGAGACTCATCAGGCTGTGAATGAGAAATAAAGCCACTTAAGCCATCTTGTCCGACTTCTCTCCGATACAAAGTGAATTTTTATTTGACCTTAGAGCGTTTTCCCGAAAATTGGAAAGCACGCGCCGCCTTAGCTCAGTGGTAGAGCAGCTGTTTTGTAAACAGCCGGTCGGAGGTTCAAATCCCTCAGGCGGCTCCATTTTTTCTCGGGTAGGTACTCAAGTGGCCAACGAGGGCAGACTGTAAATCTGCTGACTATGTCTTCGAAGGTTCGAATCCTTCCCTGCCCAATTCACTCGGATCTGACCCAGTTCCCAGGAATAGTCCTCAAGAAAAAATAAGCCTTGTCCTTTCGGACAACCTGAACAAATAACTGCTGTTTGTTTGTGATCACAAAAGAAAGAAGGACTAGCCTGCCGTAACCTTCTTCTTCCCATTCCGGATGAATTTGTTTTCCATCGGTCGTATAAAAACCGAACTGCGACTCTTCCGTGCGGGCCTGTTCCAAAAATAACGCCAAGGCATTTGAGATCGGATTTTGCTCAATAGCATAACACTCGCTACTTAAAGCAGTATTTTTTCCGAATACCTTTTTGTTTTCGGACTGACATAGAAAAATCTCACCTACGCTCTTTCCTTGAAAATTCAAAAATCTTTCCCTGTCTTCCAACGATAAAAAATTCGATTCCGAATACAATCCCCCGGACAAGAAAAGAAAAAACAGAAATGCAAGACCAGGATAGTAAAATTTCTTAAAAAGGAATAATCGGGTCATTACCATTTCTCCAAGGCTTGATTTACTTTTTGAAAAAATTCTCCGCCTTCTTTTGCACCAAGTGCAGTGATACTCGAACGGATCTCACCGAGAAAATCCTTATCTTTTTTTGTACAGATCAAATACAGAAGCTGACCGACCTCTTCATTGGGCGAAGAAGTAAAACTAAAACTTTGACATGCTTCACTGAACTTTCCTCCCAAGACAAGAGACTTTGCCGCTTCCAATTTGGCGCGCTCCTGCCAGTGAAAGGATGCGCTCATTCTGAAATAACGTGCGGACGAATCATAATCTCCCGTATTTCTGAAATAATGACCTAATAGATATAAAAGATCGGATTTGGTAGGATTGTCCTTATCAAATCCGAAACCCCAGGATAAGATAAATTCTTTTCCTTGTTCAGGATTCAATTTCAAAAGAACGATACCTTCGTATAACGGAGATTTGGAGAGAGAATGGTCTTGGATAAAAAGAAGATTCAGGGTTTCATACTGTTTTCTTTTGTACAATACGATATATACGAACTCGAATAATTTCGGTTGGTTTAGAGAATGAAGATACTGCAACAAATCCGAATAATTGTCAGGATTTGTTTTGATTGCTAGAGAATAAGCAGCCGTCAACTCCCCGTAGGACAAAGGACGGTAGATCTCCGTCAGACTCTTCCATAAACTGGCTTTTTCCTTGGAGTTAATGATATTCGAAAACCGCGTCCCCAAAAGAATTGCTTCTATGATTTTATTGTGTTTTTTATAAAGAAAGAACAACCGACTAACGGCCGCTTTTTTCAGGTTTGCGGAACCTGCGGTTTGCAAAGAAGATTCATAAAGAGGAATGGCGAAAAGAGTGCTTTTTTTTTCCATCTCGTAAGCTTTTTGGTAACGAGCCGCCTCATTTGCATAAATCCCGACGGAAAAAAAGAGAAGGCATAAAATCTTTTTCATACTAAAACAAACTCTTCATCAAATCCCTGTTTTCCAAATTGGGAAGTTTATGATCGTCCGTACAAACACCGCTAGGCGGATAATCCGAAAGATAAAGTTCGTTTGCAGGATTCGGGCAATGAAGACCCGCTTCCTTTCCGGAGATAGGACAAATATGATGGATCTTGCTGTAAACAGGAGGAGTAAAATCTTTACGCGCGATAAAATGGTTCCGATCGACTATGCTTAGAATTTCACCCCAGAGAGGCGCTGCTAGTGCTCCTCCGAGTCCGCTCCCACCCATCCCGAATTTAGGATTGTCATAACCAATCCAAACGGCAAGCGAAACTTCGGGCCTCGCGCCCACAAACCAAGCATCCTTATAATCATTGGTTGTTCCCGTTTTACCGACAACTTCTCCCGTATAACCGCCGTTTCGTACTCCACTGGCACGACCGCTGTCCTTTAAAAGTGAAATCATGACTTCAGCAGTATCGGGACGAATGACTTGTCTTTCGTTCGGAAGCTTCAGTTTAAATTCGTCCATATCTTTCAGGTCATACAAAACCATTCCACGGGAATTGGTAATTTTTCTAATCAGAAAGGGACGTTTCACCGTTCCTTGGTTTACAAATGCGGTGAAAGCCGAAGCCATTTCCAAGGGAGAGATTTCTAAAGTCCCCAATGCCAAAGAAAGATCTCCCCGAAACCTTGCTTTTTTTTCACCCGCGTTGGGGAAAAAGAATTTGGTAAAATAATTTTCGATTCCGGAATAACCTAGTCTTTCCGCAACCTGAACTGCTGCGGTATTTTTGGATTTGATCAAAGCAGTACGAAGGGAAATCTCTCCGTCAAAAGTCCCACCCAAGTTGTCAGGAGACCATTCCTTTCCCCCACCACCTCTATAATAAAGAGGAGCGTCCAGGATTTTGGTTCCCGATTGGATCACTCCGGAATCAATCGCCGAAGCATATAACACTGCTTTGATGGAACTACCCGTCTGACGTCTCATTTGAATGGCGCGATTGAATTGATTATTGCTATTGAACTCCTGACCTCCGTGAAGGAAAAGAATCTCTCCGGTATTCGGTTGAATGCCTACGATCGCAGCCTGGATTCCCGATTCCTTGGAATTCTCCGTAAAGTCGGCTTCCCAGAGGAAATCATTGATCAAAGACACATCCTCAAACCTTTGTTTGATGGCCTTTTCCTCGGAGCTATCGGGCAATTTCCGAATCAGTTTTTTCTGAATTTTCCCCGACTTGACCGCTTTGGCCAAATACGACCGAACGAGAGGGCTGATGATTTCCTGAATGTTGCGGTCCAAAGTGGTTTCAACCGTATAACCGCCGTTCTCGTAAATATTTTTATCCCCCGCAATGGAGGAAAGAATGGTTCGTATATGCTCGGTTACATAAGGGGCGATGTCCTGTCTTGCTCCGAATACGGTTTCATTCGGCGAACGTGTGGAAAAGTTATGATATAGAGAAGCGAATTTATCCTTTTGCAGATTGGGAAAAATCCCCCGATTCCGAAACATCGCAAGTATCGCCCTCACTCTTTTGTAAGAGTCCTCGGGATTTTTCAAAGGAGAGTATTTATTGGGGGCGGAGGGAAGGGATGCAAGTAACAACATCTCTTCGCGCGAAAGTTCCTGAGGGTTTTTATGAAAATAGAATTTCACACCCTCCCCAAAACCGAACGCACCATGTCCGAGATAAACATGGTTCATATAAGTTTCCAAAATTTCTTCTTTGGACATCACCGATTCCAGAGCAAAAGCAAGCTGAGCTTCCCGTATTTTACGTGTTAGACTCTTTCTTCTGTCGTCAATGATGATCCTTGCCAATTGTTGGGTAATGGTAGAAGCACCCTGCTTATAGCTAAAGCCGATTATGTTTTTTCCCAAAGCCCGTAAAATCGCAACATAGTCAATTCCGCCATGGGAAAAAAACTTTTGATCTTCGATATTCAAAAGAATGGAAATCATATCTTCCGGGTAGTCTTGCAAGTGCAAGGTGGAAGTCCGCTTTTGAAAAATTTCACTGACAACATTTCCGTTACGATCCAAAATCTTTGTGGGAATATTCTTTGAAAGGGAAATCAGTAGATCGGGAACTTCCTTTTTGATTTGAAATACTCCGGCGATGAAGTAAGCAAAAACGATGATAAATAAAAAAAGCGCAAATGCGGTAACTGTGAATCCGACTTTTAAAAAAGATAAGTCCGATTTGATCCTAGGTCTTTTCGGAACGGGTACAGTTTGCGGTCGGGAAGAAGTGAGCCAGGCCGGAAGAGGTTTTTTCTCGCTTCGAGGGTAATTCGGTTTTTTTTCTTCTTTTTTGAAAAAAGGTTTTTCCGGCTCTCTTTCTCTTACGACTCTTTTTTCAAACAAAGGCTTTTGTTCCGGCTCCGTATTTGCAATGTTAATGTTTTTCTCAGATTCCTGCAGGGTAACGGATTCCTGCCGCTTAGCAGGTATAACACGATCGACTTCGAAATTATAATTTTCGAATTTTAGGACGACCTTTTCCTGGCAATGAGCGCATGTTAGTTGAAACAACCCGTTTTCTGGCAAAGGTTGGGGAAGGCGCGAAGCCTTTTTGCAATGGGGGCAAAGATATTTGGGAGATGGTGCACTTATATTTGCCTGCATAGGAACTCTCTCTTCTGTTTATCGGCCCTTTGTTAAAATTACAAAATCACCTAATTTCGAGAAATCCCCTTCTTCTTCTTTTCCCTCGGGAAAAACTGACAAAACCAAAACTTTGTGCCCCATTTTACGCAGACGAAATACAACTCCTCCCTCGTCATCACTATGAAAACGACCGTTCACATGAAAGATTTTACGCCCGGAACGGTAGATTTCACGCGAAATCGACTCCGCCATTCCTTGGTCCCACATAAACTGTGCGAGTATCATATTTTCCGGGCCGGGTAGATTGGACTTTGGCTCCGAATCCCGACTATGATCCGCTTGGAACATAGACAATAATTTGGTATGATAACCCGGAGAAATATTCTGTTTTAAGGTATGGGCTTCCGGAATCCAATGATAAACCTCATTGGAAAAATCGGAATAGGCAACCGTTCCCTTTCGTGCCACTGCATTCACATAACGGCGGGGAGGGTTGGCGCAAACAATGGAAGAAGAAGATTCCTTTGCATGTTTGACCAAAGGGTAATAGTCGGATGCAAAATTTTTCCAGTGATTGCTGCCAGCTAACAATTGCCTGTCGGGAATGACATTTTTCGCATATTCATCCAAAATCAGCTGTTGGTCTTTTTCCAACATTTCCAAACTCAACGCGGAAGCAGGAAAACTGCCGGTGAATTTTTGAAAAAAGGCAAGTTCGGCTCTATGGCCTTCCTCGTCATCATGTTCTTCTCCCCAAATGACAACATCATACTCTTCCGCTTGTTTCAGAATCTCAGACCAATCTCCATAGGATTTTGTTTTGGAATTCCAAATTTTCAAAGAAGAAACTTCTTCCGCTGCAATCGATACTGCAAAACCAATCAGAAATAAAATAGAAAACCTTCGCAACAAACAAGACACCCTTTATTATAATAAACTTTCGACAGCTTTTTTCAATTCTTCGCTTTCCGGTTTTACGGCAGAAGGAAAACGGGCTTTCACCTTACCGTCTTTATCGATTAGGAATTTTTCAAAGTTCCACTTCACATCTCCTTTTTCAGGAGCATTTTCTATTAAAAACTGGTAAATCGGGTCTTTGTCTTTTCCGAGCACCTTGATCTTTTTCATCATATCAAAGCTCACACCGAAATTCAATTGGCAGAATTCCGCAATTTGGGCTTCCGTTCCGGGCTCTTGTCCGCCGAAATCGTTGCAAGGAAATCCGATGATGGCAAATCCTTTGTCTTTATAATCCTTACGAAGCTCTTCCAATCCGCCGTATTGTGGCGTATAACCGCATTTAGATGCTACATTGACAACAAGCACCACTTTGCCTTTATAATCGGAAAGGGAGATATCTTTGCCTTGGATGGTTTGGGAATGGAAATCATGGAATGACATTTTTTTTTCTCCTGAATGTAATGGTAAATAGATGAAGAAGAAGATTGCTAGTAAAAGTTTTCTTTGCATGCATGCCCCCGGACAAAAGATTAGACCATGGGAGTGATCACATTTGCTTTAGTTTCGGAAGCGAAACCCTGGATCAGGGCGCTTGGGGCAAAACCAGACCCGGCCCAAGGCAGATTCAGATACTTTCGCACTCCTGAACACATTCTGGCAGTGACTGGTGTGGGGAAATTGGCGGCAGCACTTGCTCTCGGAGAGATCAGCCACAAAATCCCGAAAGAAGAAAGAAAATACTGTAGGGTATGGAATTTGGGTGTCGCAGGTACCACATCCCCGAACAAATCTTTGGGTGATTTTTTCTGGATCAACCGCATAACAGATGATTCTACGAAAAAGGAATATTTTCCCGAACGAATCGAATCTTTTTCACTCAAAGCCGAAGCGCACCTTACCACATTCGACAGACCGGTGAGTTTTTCAAAGGATCAGGAGACGAAACCCTTTCCGAACTTTAGGGAATTGACGGAAGAGGAGTCAAAGTCGGTCGACCTGGTCGATATGGAAGCCAGCGGTTTTTTCGAAGCAGCAAGTCTCTATTTCGAACTGGAACAAATCCAAGTGGGAAAGATCATATCCGACCATCTGGAAGGTACATTTTGTACGGAAGACAAAGTGACCGGTTATACGGAAAAAACGATCGAGCCGTTATTATCCGATTTTTTAAAACCGTTTGACTGGGAAAAAGAAGAGCTCCTTCCTGATTCCGAAAAAACACATTGGAGGAACATAGGAGAAAGTCTTAATTTCACAGAATCTATGTTAGTTGAACTGGAAAAAACGATTTTATATTTCAAATTGAGACACCCCGATTCGAAGATTCCTCTTCCCCAATTCCCCCCGGAAGAAAAAAAACTGGAAAAACGAATGGCAAAAGAAATCTTCCAAAGCTGGCTCGGGAGATTACTTGTTTAAATCATTTTCTCATATTTATATTGAAGAAGAGATAGAAAATCATTTCAGAACCTTGCAGATCCTGGAAAGATTCAAATCTTCGGAAATCATTAAAATCAAACATTACAAAGACGTGTTCAACAAAAGAGGACAGGATTTCAGAATTCAAAAACTTTCTCCAAAACTGATACTTGCCAGAAAAAAGGATCAATTCCTTTATCCGGGCAGCGACTTTTCACCTAACTTTGATCATCCGCAATTCTATTATAATACTCTGGCATTGAATTGCCTTTACGATTGCGATTATTGTTATTTGCAAGGTATGTTTTCTTCGGGGAATATAGTGTTATTTGTGAACTGGGAGGATTTTTTCCAATCTACGGATGAATTCCTGAAAAAACAGGGCAATCTGTATCTTGCCCTCTCTTATGATACGGATCTTTTGGCAACGGAAGGATTTTTCCCGGCGACCAAAGCTTGGATTGAATTTGCAAAATCCAGACCGGAACTTGTTTTGGAAATCAGGACCAAATCGAGCAATTATCAACTATTAGCTGATATAAAACCGATTCCCAATGTGATTTTAGCCTGGACAGTTTCCCCCGAAAGTATTTCCAAACAGATTGAAAAAAAGACAGCCCCGATGGAAGCAAGAATACAATCTTTGAAAAAAGCAAGTGAAGACGGATGGAATGTGCGGATTTGTTTGGATCCTATTTTAAGAGAACCAGGTTGGAAGGAAGCGTATTCGGATTTGATCCAAAAGTTCAAGAAAACCCTAAACTCGGAAAAGATCATGGATTTCAGCATTGGTAGCTTCAGGATGAATGCCGACTTTCTGAAAAACATGCAGGACTTAAGACAAGATACGGCTGTTCTCTTTTATCCATTCCAAAAAAAGGACGGAGTTGTTTCCTACAGTGCATCCGAAAACGAAGAGATGATACATTCGATTCGTTCCTTGTTATCGGATTGGATTGAAGATTCGAAGATAAAACTCAGTTACTAATTTTTTGCTTTAAAAATCGCCATCTTCGTTTAGCTTAGGTGGCTACCGCCATGCCTGATTACTTCAAAAAATCCGTTCTCATCCTCTTTGTTTTGGGATCCATTTTTCTTTCCTGCCAAAAACAAGGAAGGAAAGCCGACCCGGCTTCCCAAGGTGTCTTGGATTTGGGGACATGGGATTTTACCAAAGACGGAATCGTTGCCTTGGATGGAGAATGGGAGTTTTATTGGAACCAAACCTATGAAGATATTTCATCGTTGGAAACGGAAAGTCCCGCCTCCTTTGTTCCGGTTTCTATTCCTTCCACTTGGAAAGGGATGGAAGTGAATGGAAACACTCTGGAAGGATTCGGTTATGCCGTCTACCGGCTTAAGCTAAAACTCCCCGAAAACAATCCTCCCCTTGCCATTCATAATTCGGATTTATCCTCGGCGTACAAATTGTACGTAAACGGCAAGCTAGTCCACGAAGAAGGCAAAGTATCCCGATCTCCGAAAAATTTTCATCCTTCTTACAAGCCGGGGCTGTTTGATTTGGAAGATCTATCCGGAGAAACCGAGATCGTTTATGAAGTTGCCAATTACCATTATCCCAAAGGAGGGTTTTGGGAATCCGCTGAAATCGGAGAGCGAAAACAAATATATGGAAAATTAAACCGAATCTACCAGATCACCTCCTTTATTGCAGGGAGCATCTTTCTTTGGGCGCTCTACCATATCGGATTGTTCATTATGCGAAGACAAGACAAAGCAAGTTTGTTCATCGCATTATTCAGTTTGTTTTTGATTTTGAGGATTTTAACAACGGGAGAAAGACTACTCACAAGCATCTTTCCGGAAATACCGATGGATGTTTTGATTCGTTTTGAATTTTCCACTCTTTATATTTCAACGGCTGTATTCGCATACTTTTATCATTTGGTATTCCCCAAGACCTTAGGCAAAAAAACAACTTTGACGATTTTGGCATTGATCACTCCCTTTACCATTTCCTTGTTTTTTCCAGTGCATCAGTTCGCATCCCTTGTTCTTTATTTTCAATTATTGCTTATGATTATCTGTGTGATAATCATCGCCGCAACGATTAGAGCCTTTAGCAATGACAAGGTGGCGGCAAGCATGTCTCTCATCGGTTTTTTATTCGTATGTGTTGCACTAACAAATGACATACTATATCAAAACAATGTGATCAATACATTAAACCTTACTCCTTTCGGATTTTTGTTATTCATTCTATTCCAAGGTTATATTCTTTCTTACGGATTCACCCGCGCCTACTCATCCATTGAAAAGTTAAAAGAAAATCTGGAAGGGTCCAACGAACAATTGAACAACCTGAAAGAAGGATTGGAAGGGCTGGTAATGGAAAGGACCAAGGAGCTTGCAAACTCCCGCGAAAACATACAAAGGTTAAACGAATTTGCCAAAACGCTCAACTCCAGTCTGCGATTGGAATCCATTATGTCCAAGGCATTCGAATACCTGAAGAAAGAAGTTTCCTGCGATTCCATGATTTTGTTTTTGGTCGATGAAGAAAAAGCTTCGATTGATTATTATAAATCCGCCCTTTCGTCGGATTTGGCGGAAGAAAAACAAAAACTATTATCCAATTTGAACTTCGCGCTCCACCCTGATTCGGGTGTTATGTATTTGGTTTACAAACGGAATCGCCCTTTTCGATTTTCCAAAGTCAAAGAAGGGATTTTAACTGATTCCAATCAAATCATGGTAGATATAGTGGGAAAACATCCCGGAATGATTTTACCATTGGTAGCACAAGGAAAAACGATCGCCTTACTTACATTATTCACAACGGAAGAAAACATATCCTTTTCCAAAGATCATCTTCGGGTTGCGGAAAGCACTGCCGAAGCGATCGCCACGGCCGTCATCAATTCGATGTTAATCGAAACATTGAACAAGGAAAGAAATCTCGCGGAACTCGCACGCGCCAATACCGAGTATGCCAAAAACGAAGTGATCAAACTGAATGAGTTTGCCAAAAAAATCAATTCGGAGTCCAATCTGGATCGAATCATTCAGGAAATGTTCGATTATATTCTGAAAACGTTCGGGATCGAAGGAACCATCTTACAACTGATTGATCATAAAAAAAACGAACTTTATACTTACAGCACGACAAAACCGGAACAGGCAAAACCGGAACATTTGCAATTTGCAAAGAACCTGATCATTCCCTTGAACGAAAGGGGAGGATTTGTTTATAAATCCTATGTTAGGAAAAAGCCACTCTATCTATCCCGAATTCCTGGTTATCTGGAATATTCGATCGACAAAGAAATGATCAAAAATCTGGAACTGAAATCATTTATCATCAATCCTTTGATTGTTCAGAACGAAGTGATCGGTATGGCTTATTTCACTTCTTACAAAGAAGGACTCAATCTGAACCGGGACGAGTTGAGAAGGATCACCGGTTTTTGCGATCAAATTGCCGGAGCGATTCAAAATTCCCTTCTACTCCAGATCACCGAGCAGGAAAGAAAAAAAGCCGAGTCGGCTAAACTTGAAATCCAAAAGCTGAATGAGTTTGCAAAAACAATCAACTCCTCGACCAACCTGGAAGGAACTCTTGCGGAAATTTTCGAATTTATAAAATCAAATTATAGGATCTCCAACTGCGTATTGTATTATTTGGATGATGAGTTTTCCGAGTTTCGTTATCTAAATCATTCCGGCTTTGATTTGCTTGCGGATGAAAACATATTCTTTTTCAAAAATCTGAAATTCCAATTAAACGAAAAAAGTGGATTTGTTTACAAGTGTTATTCGAGAAAAAGATTTTTCTATATGAAAAAGATTCCTAAAAAAATTCCTTACGAAATCGACAGGGAAATCATCGCAAAATCCGGTGTGTCGTCCTTACTTCTATCCCCTCTGATCAATAACGACAAAGTGGTTGCTATGGCGATTTTCGGGATTATGGATAAAGATATCCAATTGAACCAAGAGGAACTCACGTCCATCGTCGGTGTTTCCGAGCACATAGCAGGCGCTATAGGAAATAACTTTCTAATGAATAAGATCGAAGAGGAAAAACACAGATCCGACTCGCTTCTTTTGAATATTTTACCAAAAAACGTCGCGGAAGAACTACAAAGAAAGGGAAGAGTCAATCCTGTAGAGTTCGAAAACGTAACCATGCTGATGACCAGTTTTCCAGGCTTCTCCCATATGACATCCCAGCTCACTCCGGAAGAATTACTGGAAGGATTGGATTTATATTTTTCCAGATTCGATGAGATCATCAAATCCAATAATATGGAAAAATTAAAAATGACAGGAGATATGTATGTCGCTGCGGGAGGACTTCCTGTTGGAAATTTCACCCATACCATTGATGCATGTCTTGCTGCACTTCAAATCAGAGAGGAAGCAAACCGAATCAAAAATGAATTTCCGGACATTGCATTCAAACCTCGGCTAATTACAATCGCCATTCATTCGGGTCCGGTCGTTGCGGGTGTGATCGGAAAAACAAAGTTCAGTTATGATGTATGGGGCAAGACAGTTACACAAACACAAGCTATACGAAGAGGTGCAAACTCCACCGAAATCAACATATCTCTTGAAGCAGCCGAAAAAATAAAAAGATTATTCGTTTTGGAAAACCAGAAGGAAATCAATACTTACGAAGGAGATCCGATCCCGATCATAGAATTGAAATCCTTACGATTGGACTTTGCATTGGAATCGGGGATTCATCCGAACGAAACATTCGAAAGACTTTACACCCAACAAAAACGCGGTGCAAGAATTCTAATCAAGTAAATCGATATGATTGAATTTTTAGCCGCTGCCGCTTTAGGGATTTTAGTTATATTTTATTTGCTCTTTCGCATTTATAAAATTTTATCCGCTCGGGACAAAGAGATCAATCAATACAAAATTACAATTTCCGAATTGGAACATACGATCGCTTCGAAAAAGAAGGAAATATATGATATAAAATCCCAATCCGACCAGTTTTCGGACAAACTCTATCGGTCTTATTCCCAACTGACAGATTTGGATTCTTTATTGAGAGAGATCAACGCCTGTCGCCACTTAAAGGAAATTTTAGTCTTGCTAGCCCGTTATTTTCGGGACAAATACAAAGTCCCTCACTACGTTCTTTATATATTCGAAAAAGATACAAACGAACTGGTGTTTTACGACTCTAATTTTCCTGAAGAAATAGAAGAGAACCTTCGGGAAGGAATCCGCTCAAGAAGAATCAAAGTCACGAACGAAACAGTCACTTATTATGCCCATGCTTACGCCTGGAAAAGAAAACGGACTTTTTTTATAGAAGACTTAAACAAATACGATACCAAAGGAGTCGAGTTGGAAAATAAAAATTCCGTAAATCTAAGATCCTTATTCATTGTGCCTTTGTTTTTGCGCCAAAACTTCATAGGAACTCTCGATCTTCTGGATTATTCGGGCAATTTGAAGCTATCCACCCAAGAACAAAATCAAATCAAAATCATCGGAGATTATGTTGCAGGTTCCATCGAATCAGGATTTTTAATCATCGAACTTGCCGACAAAAACAAAAAGATTCAAAATGAAAAACAGATTTTGGAAACCAACAGACAAAAGTTGGAACTACTTTACAAATCCATCCGCAAAATCAACTCGCATAACAAGATAGATGATATCATCACGGAAGCTTTTTTATTTCTCAAATCCAATCATAGGGTTGAGCTAGGATTTATTTTACTGACTGACAAAAAAAAGAAAAAACTGATGCCTTATGTTTTTTCCAAGGAGATATTCAATAAAGGACTTTTGGTTACCAATTTCCTTCGCAATTTTTCCGCACCTCTTTCCAAAGAGTCAGGATCTTTATTCAGAACCTATGAAAAGAAAAAACCGGTTTATCTGAAGCGGATCCAATCCTCGGACAATTTGTTTTCCGGTTATGATAAAAGAATCATCGATGCCTTCAATCTTGATAATTTTGCGCAAATCCCCTTGGTAGTTCAAAATCAAACCATAGGAATCATCTGCGTTACAAGACTTACCAAAGGCTCCGATTGGAACAAAGACGAATTTTTTGAAATCAATTCTTTTTGCGAACAGATAGCAGGTTCCATTCATAACGCCAATCTTATGAGCGACTTGGAATCGGAAAAAGAAAGAACCATCCATTTTCTGAAAAACATTCTGCCAGGAGAACTTGCGGAAGAGTTAATGGAAAAAGGAGAAGTCATACCGATGGAATACGAGTCGGCCACGATTCTATTCACGGATTTTAAAAATTTCACAAATGCGGCGGAATCCCTCTCCCCCGAAGATCTAATACAACAGTTAGACGCTTGTTTTTCCCAATTCGATGATATAGCTGTCCGTCATAATTTTGAAAAATTGAAAACAATCGGGGATTCCTATATGGCAGCAGGAGGTATTCCTCAAGGGAATTTCACCCATCCGGTCGACGCCTGTCTTTTTGCCATGGAAATCAAATCTTTTATGAATCAGGTGAAAATCGTAAAAGAAATGTTAGGTCAACCATTTTGGGAAATACGGATCGGAATTCATACGGGATCGGTTGTTGCAGGGGTGGTGGGCAAAACAAAATTCGCTTACGATGTTTGGGGAGATACCGTAAATATTGCAAGCCGTATGGAAAGCAGCAGCACACCGGGTGAAGTCAATCTCTCGGAAAAAACTTATGAAAAAGTAAAACGATTCTTTGTTTGCGAGTACAGAGGCAAGGTATCCGCCAAAAACAAGGGTGAGATGGGAATGTATTATTTGAAAGCATTACGTCCCGAATTCTCAAGGGACGGAGAAGGTGTTGTTCCCAACGAACAATTCTTTGATTTGTATAAGAATTTAAAAATCGGAGCAAAAATCATCTATAGGCAGACCGGATAATCCGTCCATCGGGATGGTTTTTCAGAGATCACAAAGAGTTTGTCGGATTGCTAAAAAAATTCTGTTGGCAGCAAACAGGTGCTTACTGCCAACAGGAAAGAGGTGGAAAAGATTTGTATAGAAACAAAAATTCAAGTTTCAAATAACAACAGATCTATCCGTTCAAGATCAATGCCCGCTTCCTCCGTGGCCCCCTCCACCACTGCTACTACCTCCCCCGGAACCGCCGCCGGAAGAACTTCCCCTACCGGAACTGGAGCTGGTTCTCGTTGTTCGAGTGGTGCCCGTTGTTGTGCCTCCGCATTTCGATTCGCATAGATTATAAACGGCAAGACAGGTAACAAAGGAACTTCCCGAACTCACATTCTGTTGATGTGAAACCAGACCGCATATCAATTGTTCCGAGGCACATTGATTCAAACAGGAAGATCGACTCTTTACATTGCCGCAATTTCCAAAGAAGGCAAAACCAAGGAACGTTACGAAATAAATCATCGGTCGTTTCATATCATTCAACCGCGCCCTTGGATTTGAGTAAGTGGATGATTGTTTCCTTTTCACTTTGTTGGATCTCGGAAAGCGCGGTATGACCCGCCTCGGATTTCAAATTGGGATCGGCACCGGCGTCTAGCAAGTATTCCACAACCTTAGGATAACGGTTGTATGCTGCCATCATAAGTGCAGTGTGCCCGTTTCTGGATTTTAGATTTGGATTTGCTTTATAAGTCAATAATACATGAACTACATTATGATGACCTTCTTTCGAAGCGATCATAAGAGGAGTCATCTGATCGAATGTGTCTTCAGGGATATTCGGATTCTGGCCCGTCCGCAGGATTTCCCGAACTCTTTCCACATTCCCTTGTGCGACCTGAAAGTAGAAATTGTTATAACGGTAGTTCCTTCCCTGGTCGGGAAATGTTGCACATCCGATCACCAGAAAAATCAGCAAAGTACCCAGAGCGGTTCGTTTCATGCTCTCAGTATCTCAAAAAAAACCTCATCTGCAAATGGAGGTTATCCGCAAATGTGGGAACCCACTAAAAACGAGGGTATAAGTGTTCCCCGCAATTGCGGAATACACCTAGAAGTTAAATTCCTTGCGTTAATAGTTTGGTTCCCATAGATAATACAATTACCAATGAATCACCGTAAATATAGAATTTTATTCCTCTGGTTCTACGGAATCTCTCTCATTCTCTGGATCATTCAAGAAGCCTACACTCTGACCAATCCCCCTGACATTTTCGATCGTTACCGGGTTTTTATTGCCAGCTTCGAAACTTTGATCGCGATCTCTTCCTTTCTTACCATCTTTATACTCTACAAAGAGCTAAAGCAAGAGGCGGGGGAAAACAACCAAGCCAAAGTGGTGATCTACGACTTAAAAAGAACCAACCGGATTCTAAAAGGGCCGGAGATGAACTTCTGGAAAGAAGCAAACCAACAAATGAATGAATGGAAACTGACTGATACGGAAAAGGCAATTGCAGTTCTGATTTTACGGGGCTTTTCCCACCAACAAATCGCAGGAGTTCGCGGGAAAAGCCTGAGAACCGTGGAAAACCAAACCGCATCCATCTATGAAAAGTCTTCTATGAGGGGAAAATTGGAATTTATCTCTTTTTTTCTCACACCTCTTCTTCCGGAAGAAGAGTAAAGAAGGTTCTGAAACCCAAAAAACCTTGACCAAATCCTAAATTTCACTAAATTTCTTAGGAAAAAGACGAGGATGGAATGCACAAAAAAACCAAAATACTAAGCTTAGTTGTTTTTCTGATCACTTGTTTCCCATTACTCGCGCAAAGCTCCTTAGACAACAAAGCAAAAGACAAACAAGACGCGCTTTTGCAAAAAGACAAAGCCAATAGAGAAAAGATACTGGCAAAGTACTACCAATTCTATTCCAAACTGAAAGATCGTTATCCCGGCCTCAATTTCGAAGAGTTGCCGGTGGATCCGAGCCTTGCCCGCGATGTAATTGAACATAACGAATCCCCCGGCGGACAAACAAAAAAAGCGAAGTCCATTTTTGCCTACTCCAGCGAAGCTTATCTCTTGAAATCAGAGCCAAGTGTTATCCCCAAATTCAATACGGACACCAAACTTTCCCGAGGGGAAAAAATAGAAGTGGTTTTGGTTTTGAAAAACGACGGCCCGGAAAAGAAAGATCAACCAAACTGGTGTTTAGTGAGAACGAATTCGAAGAAAGAAGGTTATATTCCTTCCGAATATCTGTCTTCCGTTGCAATTTCCAAAGAAGACTCTCCTGAAAAAAAACTGGCAAGTCTGAAACCTCCTTCTACTAGAGCCTTTGCATTTCCTGAAAACCTAAAAATTTCCAAAAAATCCAGGGCCGCAGAACAACCGTTCTTTGATCCTGTTACGGGAGAAATGACGGAAAATGTTCCTGAGTTTACCGAAATACCCGGAAAAGAACAAATCAGTGTAACCGAAACGGTAAACTTGGAACCGGAACCGAAAACCACAGACAAACTAAAAGGTAAATTTTTTTGGGTGAATGCGGGTTCTCTTAATGTTCGTGAAAACCCGGAAGTGAATTCCTATATCGTAGACAGACTTACCAAAGGAATCAAAATCACAGTCATTCAATCCACAAATTACGAAGATAATATCGACGGAATTTCTTCCGCTTGGCACCAAGTGGAAAACGGATACCAAAAAGGTTGGGTGTTCGGTGGATACTTAAGTTCTTCCGAAGTACAAAGTTACGATTCCAGTTCCAATTCGGACTTCCCATCTTTCCCCGAGGAAAATCCCGACGAACTGAAACCAGGCGAAAAACGATATGTTCGTGCGGCAAGTTTGCGTTTACGGGATGAACCGAATGAATACGGAACCGTTATCGCATCCATCGCGGGGGATGAAAAACTAAAAATCATAGATGCTAAAAATGAAATAGAAACCATCGGAGGTACCCGCTCCAAATGGATTTACGTAAACTGGGACGACCAATGGGAAGGTTGGGTGTTCGGAGGATTTGTCTCCAAAGACAAAGGTCAATTGGTGGATAACGACGATATTTCCAAATACTTTCAAATCCCGATTGATAACGACCGTTATGTGTCCTCGAACTTCGGGACCAGAGTTGATCCTGTCACTGGTAAAGTAGGTGCTTTCCATTCGGGTGTGGACTTACCCGCACCGGTTGGCACGGCGATTCGGGCAGTGAGCGACGGGAAAGTATGGAAGACAATTACAACTGCCGGCGGTTACGGAGTGTTAACCATTCTCAGCCACAAAAATAACGTTTATACTTATTACGCACATCAAAACCAAAGAAAAATCGCAGAAGGGGATGTGGTTCGTTCCGGTGATGTCATCGGAGAAGTGGGAAACACTGGAAAATCAACAGGACCTCATCTACATTTTGAAGTCAGAAAAGGACCACAACAACAAGCGTTAGATCCTGGCGCCTACTTACCAAAATAATAAAGAAAAGAAAAAATGGAAACATCAAAAATAAAACAAACGATAACACTTATCATTCTAATCTTCAGTTTCAATTCCTTGCTCTCTCAAGATACGAACACTTCTCTTGAATCGGTAAAACCGAATGTAAACGAAGCCATTGAAGAAATCAGACCGGATATGGTTAAAATTTTACTCAAAGGTACACCAAAAGATTTTGATACTGCCATTTCCAAAGGAGGAGATGTCAACTCGGCGGACACGGAGGGCAAAACTCTTTTGATGTTGGCTGTGGAGAAAGGAAAAACAAAACAATTTGATTCTTTGGTTAGTGCAAACGCGGATCTGAACCGAAGGGACTTTTCCGGAAAAACATTGCTTCATTATTTGGTGACTTCCCGATTTACAAACCAAATCAAAACGCTGATAGAAAAAGGTGCCGAGCCAAATGCTTATGACGGGGAAGGAAATACTCCTTTGCATATCGCGGTTCTGAAAGCAAATCTTTCCATTCAAAAGATCTTAGTGGAAAGCAAAGCAGATGTTAACCTCCGCAACAATCCCAGAAAATCCCCCCTGTTTTTTGCAGTGGAAAAAGGAAAAATGGATTCCATCAATTATCTTTTGCAAAACGGAGCAAATGTCAACTTACCAGAGTTAACTGGTCGAACACCTTTGTTTGTGGCACTCGAGGCGAAAAACATAAAACTAGTCACTAGTCTTTTGGATGCAGGTGCCGATGCAAACGCGAAAGATACCAAAACAATCACACCGCTTCTACTTTCCATTGATAAGTCCTACCAAACGGGAGTGGAATTGCTTCTTGCAAGAGGAGCCAAATGGGACGGGCTGGATGATAATGACGAACCACTTAGTTTTACCGCTTATAACAAAAAAAATTTAAACATAATCAAACTGCTTTTCGGAAAAGGTCTGTCTACCGAGCTGAAAGGAAAAAGTGGAAAAACACTTTTGGAATTATCCGTTGAAAAAAACGATCTCGGTCTTGCCAAACTACTGATCGAATTCAAAACAAACTTAAATATCCGATTTACCAATAAAAAACCGGCACTTGAAGATGCTTTGGAAAAAGGACGTTCTCCGATTGCAGTAGCTTTGATTCAAAACGGTGCTGATCTCAATATCCAAACGGATGGAGGATATTCTCCGATCCATGTTGCAGCAAAAAAAGGAAGCAGCCAAATCATCGAAGAACTTTTGAAAAAGAATGTTGCAGTAGACAGTTTGACGGTTCAAAACGGAGAGACTCCCCTTGCACTGGCTTTGGAAACAAAACAAATTACAGCCGCCAAACTTCTGTTAAGCAAAAAAGCCAATCCCAATCATGTTTCCCGTAATGGCAAGTCTTTGCTTACAGAATCCATAGAAAGAAAAGATTTGGATTCGATTAAATTATTGCTCGGAAACAGCGCCGACCCTAACGAAAAGAATTCGGAAGAAGAAACTCTCATTATGGTGGTTGCCAAACAAGAAGTAGATAAAAAAGATCAGAAGTTCGTTCAGGAACTTGTCAAAACATTGCTCTCCAAAGGAGTGAGTGTGAATGCAAAAAACAAAAGAGGATTATCCGCACTTCATATTGCTTTTAACAGAAACAATAGCGATCTTATTTTATTACTACTGAACCAAGGCGCGGAAGTGGATTCAGCCGATAATAATGGTTTTACCGTATTGAGAAAGGCCGTGATTAAGTTTTTACAGACTCGTGAAACAACAGTTGCAGAACAATATAAAAAATTAGTACTTTTACTAGTTGAACGAAGGGCAAACTTAAATCTCACTGACAAATCAGGAAAAACTATTCTTTCCGAACTGGCGCTGCAATTTGATGCTGGTAAAAAAGATTCCATATTAGAATTAGGTAGAATTTTTCTTTTGAATGGCGGTAATGCAAATTTAGATGACAGTAGTGGAAAGTCTCCGCTAAAATATGCCGAAGATAAAAACATACCTGAACTAGTAGAAATATATCGTGGCGCTTGATGTCCCTTCCCAGAAAAGAAAATAGAATCAATATATTCGACTTCGTTAATACGGTTCCGACGAAATCCTTCAAAAAAGGAGAGATTATCGTGCGCGAAGGAGAGCCGTCTAACGAAAAGATGTATTTCATCTTAAGCGGAACTCTTTCCGTAGGGATGGGAAACCCCGAACAAAAAAACTTTCATGAAGTGAGAAAACTCACTACCGGAGAATTCTTCGGAGAAATCGCACTTATCTCTGCGCATCCGCGTACAATGACGGTATATATAGAATCAGATCGAGCCCAATTGGGGATTTTAGACAAACAGAATCTGACCAAAATTGCAAATTCCAATCCCATGTTTGTTTACGCTCTCTTACAAACTTATGTGGAAAGGCTCATCGAAGCGGAACAAAAACTAAAAGAGTTAACCGATGGGACTTAAAGAATCACTCGCAAAACTTTCCATGATTACCATCAAACGAGGGGAACTTCTATTCAAAGAAGGAGTTCCTTCCAATGGTGCTATGTTCTTTTTGTTTGAAGGTCAGCTCGATATTTACAAGCACATCGAAGGTAAACATACAAGGATGAGAAGTATCCTGCCCGGAGAATTTTTCGGAGAGATGGCAATCATCAATAATAGCCCGAGATCTGCATCCATTGTTGTCGTTTCGGAAAATGCCAAATTGGGCATCATCAATCGCGGAACATTCGTTAAAATGGGACAAGAAAGTCCGGAGTTTCTATTTTTACTTTTGAAACGTGTGATTGAAAGATTGTATGAAACGGACTCAAAGATAAGAGCCATCAAAAAGAAAGACGACGATGGTGAAAAAATCACTTCGAAAGAAAATACGTCTGAAGAAACTTCCCCGGAAGATGCATCTAACGAAGAAGAACCGTCCGAGGGTGAAGACGGTTCCGTATCGGAAGCTCCGATCGAATAGACTTTCTCTATTTGATTCTTAATTCAATCCTTTCCTTTCTCCTTCTTTTTGATCTTAAATCGTTCCGGTTGGATGACAAGTTCCGACAAAACAGTTCCCTCTCTTTGAGAAAGTACAGTTCCTACTGCATCCGCAATGCATTCGGGCAAAATATAAGAACGAGTGTCTTCATCCGTAGTAAAGGATAAATGATCGAAAAAATCAGTGTTTGTGAGATCCGGGATCAGGTTCGTTACTTTAACTCCCGATTTGCGAAGCTCCTGAAACAATTCCCTCCCGAAATGAATGAGTCCCGCCTTTGTGGAACCGTATACGCTCCCCCAAGGAGAAACCTTGGTTCCGGAAATGGATCCTATAAAAAAAATACGGCCTTCATTTGCTTTTAAAGTCCTTAAAAAATAATTTGAAATCAACATGGGAGCTGTCAGATGAAGACCTATCATCTCAATGATCTGTTCCCAAGACAGCTCCTCAAAAGGAGCGAAATACCCTACTCCCGCATTATGAACCAAAATACGAACTTTGTCTTTGTCGGGAAAATTCTTCAACCAATCTTCCATTTGTTTGGTGTCATTCAAATCCACACGATCCAAAACAAATTGCGAATGGGAAAACTCACAGCGATCCGGATTTTTACATATCCCTTTCACAAAGTAGCCGAGAGAGATCAGTTTTTTTGAAATAGCAAGGCCGATTCCGCGAGAAGCTCCTGTAACAATTGCTATATTATGATTTTGGTTATTATCAGAATTCATTTATAAACCTTTGAAAAAGTTCCAAGCTTCCAGGGTAGCGTCCAACTCTTCCGTAAGTTTGCCTCGAAAAATAACGGGAAGACTTTGTTTTCGGCCCGGCCAGGAATGCCCTCCTCCGATGACCTTATAAAGTCGGACGACTGTATTATTTTTGCACTCCGAATAGGTAAAAATCTCCAAGCTAGTCTCATCGGACTTTTCATCTTTTTTTGTGACAGTCGCCTGGCCGGAACATCCGTTCCAGGTCTTCCACCTGTCGATAGAATCTTCCACACTCAAGATTTCACCGCCGTCTCTCACATAACCGCCATAATATGGTACGGTAGGGTCTTCCGTCCCGGACATAAAAGCAACCGACAAACCGGAACTTGGTGCCCATTTTTTCACAACTTCTTTACTCAGTTGAGCCGCAATACTCACTGCCCCTTTGAACAAATGCGGCTTTTCCACAGCCATTCTCTGCACCATAAAACCACCGTTAGAATGGCCAACGATAAATACTTTGGAACTGTCGATTTTATACTTGTCTTCCATATACAAAACCGTTTTTTCCAGAAAAAAAACATCATCAATGTTTTCCTTGTCCGCAGGGGTTTGACCTCTTCCGTCCGCCCAACTCCTGCTATATCCGTCAGGGTAAACCACGATCAAAGATTCCTTGTCTGCCGACACATTGAACTGAGACTGCTCCATCACCTGTAAACCGGAGCCAAGACGCCCATGCAGTACAAGCAAAAGAGGACGACCGTTAGTCGGTTCTGTTTCATTTCCTATTTGATTTTTACCGACATGAACATAAAAACTTCGAAACATTCCGTTCACTTCCAACTCATGGGCCGAAGTATCGGAATCATTCAATCTTTTCTGTTTTCGAATGAATCCACAACCGAAGCAGAAAAAAAGAAACAGAGACAAGAATATGATAAAACGTAAAGGATTTGAATAGGTCATTTGCCTGTAAACTCCAGCTTCCAAGTCTCTTCTATGTTTTGATAGAAAGCCTCTGACGGCCAATAAAAAGGAGAAAGAAACAATATCAAAATCCCTCTGTATTGACTTAGGCGCACTAGGTATTCGGACTCTTTTATAACTTTCTCTTTCGCGTAACGATATGTGATTTTATGATTCGTATAAATCTGATAAGGAATCAGAGAGGCTGTTATCAAAGTCATTACAAAATTCAGTCGATGCAGATTTATATCTTTATAATGATGCCCGACTTCTTCCAATTTAACTTCCAAAAGCAAATCGGCATCGGGATCTTCCTTATAACCCGATTTTAAAATCGTCTCACGCAATTTCAGTCTTTCTTTTTCATAAAAACCGAACCCGGTAAAATGCAAACGAACAAGCGAAGGAACAAAGAAAGAATCGGATCGCGTTGTCGAAATGACCGGATTGGAAAATCCGGCACAACTGAGGAACAGAGTGTTTGCAATCAAGAAAGCGATTCGAAAATACATTCTAATACACCTCTCTTGTATCTTCAATGAATTGATGCACTATGTCGGAATAATGTTTGTCCAATGTTTCACGATCATCGGACCACCTTAAAAGTAAAGATACCCATCCGACCACATAAAGAGAATGTGCGGGATAAATGTGCTCCCCCACGAGACGGTTCTTGTTCCAAACACGGAATAGAATCGTATCGTCATTCTTCAAAAAAATAGGTATGATAAGAAAACTTTGCATCGCAGCAACACGATTCAAAATGTACAAAGAGAAACTCCCCAACTTTCTTTCTACCATCCAAGAAACCGGCTCTGCACTTTCTCCGAATAGGATTTTGAAACGGGGAGATGATTCCAAAATGATTTGGACTCTTGTCTCCGAATCGGATTTCACGTAAGAAGATATTTTTTTAAATTTCCCCGATGTATGCAAAGTCTTTAATAACAAGGAAGCCATTTCGCGGTTTTCGTTTGTTTCCCAACCGATCAATTCGTAACTGATTTCTTTATCAATGGCTGTGTTATTTTGTTTTAGATTTCTTTTTTCTTCCAAAGAATAAACGGAACATCGGGAAAAGAAAAAAATAATCAGAAAAAAAAACTTATAATTGAAAATCATTTTTTTCCTTTCACCAAAAGAAAGGAAGTTTCTTTGATTTCTTTGCCGTTCATCACAAGGATCAATTTGTGTTTGCCCGGATAGTAAGTTCGGGTAGTAATCAATGCGAAATTATGCTTTTTGGTTAACGTCAGTTTGTCTCCCGGATGTAAGGTTTTTTCGCCCAACTGAAAAATCTTTCTGCCCGTTTTACCATTTGCCAAAACAAACTCGATCAAATATTCCATTCGAACCTTTCTTGTTTTCTTTTCTTTATAATCGAAAGCGATGTTAAATTCTAACTTTTCACCGATACGGACGGAATCATTTTCCAAACGGAGAGATACCTTTTCGGGAGACCATTCCGTATCATAAGAAAAATGATTTAACGACTGTTTGTGACCTCTTTTCAAAAGAGTGCGGACGGCGTGTTTTAAACTTTTGTCCAGGTCCCCAGACTTTCCGAATTTACTTTTACAAAAATCCCAAGTCATGTCCTTGTCCAGTTTGGAAATATCATTCAAATGATTTGCAACACTTCTCCTTACCACTTCGTCTTCATCATCCCAAAGATTTTCCAGGATAGGCAGACTTTGCCCAGGATTTTTCTTTAAGTCAGGCACTCCCAATCCCCAAGGGAGAAGAGGCCTGCTTCCTTCGCTGGCGAGCCTTCTCACCCCGGGGTCCTTATGCTTCGACCAAACTAACATTTGTTTATTTGTATCTTTGTGATGACGAAGGTAGAAAACACGAATGGCATACTCGGCACTGGAAAAGACAGTTATAAATTCCAATGCTTTCATACTTTTTGAAAATTCAGAAAGCCCGGTTTTCTGAACGATTTCAGGAAAGAACATATGTGCGAAGTTAAAATCCGCCGCTCCATCCCTCCTCAAATGATCGATTGTATCTTTTAAAATAGGAAAAAGAAGATCCAAATCCTTTGGTAAAAATTCTATCATTACGTCTGAAATACGGGACATTCTCTCTTTCAATTCCAGATCCTTCCAAGGGGGTGCGAAAATAGATTTTTGAAATTGGTGTTTTTCCAGTTTAGGGTATGCCTTTGCCAATGACGCAGCCAACTGAAAAATAAATGTTTCGGAGTAAATATATTTAAGAGGTTCCATTCAGTACCGGGAAAGAATGAATTCAGTAAAAAAACGGGTTCGGCTTCTGTAAAGAAGGTTCTTTGTTTCAAAGAGGAATCGCCAAACAGAACTCCGTTGAAATCTTTGTATCCATGAATCGTTTTCTTTCCTGGCCCTCTTTCCGGATTTTAATTTTGATCAATTTGGGAACAGTTCTCGGTTTATCCGGGATAGATCTCATCCTTCCTTCCATTCCTGACTTTACCGAAGTGTTTCCGGGAAGTTCTCCTGCACAGGCGCAATGGATCATTGCATTTTACGTTTTAGGTACAAGCGTAGGGCTTTTGGTATTCAGTTTTCTTGCAGATAGATTTGATCCGATCCGTTTGTTTTCCGCATCATTACTTTGTTTTGCGATTCTTTCTCTGGTTTGTATTTTTTCAGTTCATATTTACGAGTTGATTCTTTTTCGCTTTTTCCAAGGTCTCAGTTCCAGCGGTGCGGCAGTGCTCGCACCCGGTCTTATCCGAGGGCTTTTTACTTCCCAGGGTGCAATGCGCGCCATCAGCATTATGGGAAGTATGGAATCCATGGTTCCCGCATTTGCTCCTCTCTTGGGGGCTTATTTGGCGGCAAAGTTCGGTTGGAAGTCGGGTTTTCAACTGACAGCAATATTTTCTCTGATCATAAGTATGTTTTTATTCGTATCAAAGACAAAAAGCCCCGATACCGCCAAATTAAAGTTAACCGAAAATGCGGAAAGAAGTTATAAAAGCTTATTTACCAATTTTAATTTTTTGAGATACGCTCTTAGTCATGCGGGAGTTTTGGGAGGATTGTTGGTGTTTGTTTTTTCCGCACCGAACCTAATCGTAACTTATAAAAAAGGAGAGATCGAAAGTTTCATTCTATTACAGATCATCTCGGTTGCAATGTTCTTTACGTTTGCGCAAATCTCATCCTATTTTGTAAAAAAACTCGGCCCGGAAAAAGTCATTCTGGCAGGCACTGCGTTTGCTTCTCTGTCGGCTGTACTATTTCTTTTTGGCGCATACTTTCAGTTAGATGATCCTTTGTATTTGATTTGTTATTTTATCCCGATCAATATCGGTTTGGGACTGCGGGGAGGAACAGGGTTTGTCAATGCTCTGATTGCCGCGGGGGACAATGATGCCCGGGGTTCCGCTTTTATGATTCTGGCTGTGACCGTTCTTTCCGGAGGAATCACAGGAATCCTTTCTCCCTTTTTGAAATGGGGGCTCGGACCGATTGCGATCGCCATTTCCGTATTGGTCTTGCCTTCGATGGTTTTGGTTTTGATGAAGAGGGAAAGTTAGGGATCCTTGGATTTGTGGTACCTGCCACCTACCACGGATGAAAAATGTGGTACCTCTTACAAATCCCTCCCTTCGAACGAGGAAAGTTAGTCCTATAACCGAATCTGAGCTACTTTTTTGTTTGTGAAAGCGGCAAACACCATAAATTTTATCCCTATGTTCGAATCTTTTTCCAATTCTGAAATCCTTTCAGGAATGATCACTCCTGCCGTACTTATATCTGCCAGTGCCAGTCTTATCTTTTCTACAGCCAATCGGTTGGGGCGGATTTTCGATCGGGTGAACCTTCTCAAAACAGAAGTCGAAAAGTTACTCGAAGGTAAACTTGCCTACCAGGAAGAAAGAAAACTTTATTTAACCAATCAACTTTCCATCCAAAAAAAGCGAGCCGTATTGATCCAGCGCTCCATGGCATTTCTTTATATGGCTACGTCTTTATTTGTTATTTCAAGTTTAACCTTGGCAATCGTGTTAGCCGTTTCCAAAGAATATTCCTGGATACCAACAGTGATTGCCCTTTTGGGAGGAGTGTTTCTTTTTCTGGCCAGTTCCTTCTTGTTATACGAGAGCAGATACAATTTAACATTTATTATGGGCCAAATCGATATTGCTGAATTTTTGGGAGAACAGATTCATAGGGAAAAACCCGAGAAGGAAGGAAACCATTCTTTATAAAATTCAGCTTTTAGAACGATTGAATTATTATCGTTACATCCGGATATGTTAAGAAAGATCAAAAGACAAATAAAGATCAATTAACTAAAGCTCAGAATTTAATGGATTCTTTTAAGGGAGAAAAATGATGAAACTTAAAATCAAAGATTTTGATTCTCTTTTGAAAAAGGAATTAAAAGACAAGAAGTTCAAAAGTGAATACGATGCCCTCGCTAATGAATTTACTTTAGCGAAAGAAATCATTAAGTTAAGAAAGAAAAGAAATTTAACACAAAAAGATTTAGCCGAAAAAATCGAAACTTCTCAGCCTGCAATTGCAAGAATTGAATCTGGTAATTACAAAAATCTTTCGCTTTCTTTTATTAATAGATTGGCCAAAGCATTAGATGCTGAACCAATAATTCACTTAAAAAGTAAAAGTGCTTAATCTCTCTTCAGCTAGTCCGTTTCAAGATACTTCTCTGTTCGCCGAAGGCGGATAAAAGGCAGTCGATTTCCGCTCAAAGGAAAAGATTCCCCGCGGCAGGTATCGAAGCGGAAATCTTTTCCCGCAGGGAAAAATTGGAGCGAAGAGACCGGTCGTTGCAGGAAAGGATGAGAATCATCTAACAAATCCGAGGCGCCCAAACTTTAAAAATGTGGTACCTCTTACAAAAAATACCCTTCCTTTCTTTCCCGATTCCCCTCCTCTCGAACATTATGTCACATTGCCTGATTGAAAACCCGCTTAGACGCACAAATTACACATACCGCTGTAACATTTCTGACAAAAAAAACGATTTTCCTAGGGCTTTCCTTTTGTACAAAGGTAAGTAAAATTATATTCGGAATCCAACTTCATGAGAGAAATCAAAACCGTCACGATTTTAGGTGCCAACGGAGCTATGGGCTCCGGGAGTGCGGGCGTTATCGCCGCTTTCGGTGGTGCTAAAGTCCATATGCTCGCAAGAGACGTAGAAAAAGCTAAACAAGGTATCGAAGCCGCAGTTAGTTCTGTAAAAACAGATACAATCCGTGGGAGAATGATCCCTGGTTCGTACGATGCAGACTTGGAAAAAGCAGTCGCAGAATCCGATTGGGTATTTGAACTTGTTGCCGAAAGTTACGAAGTCAAGGAGCCGATTAATACCCGTATTGCGAAAGCAAGACGCCCCGGCACAATCGTATCTACCGTTTCATCCGGTCTTTCCATCGGAAGACTCGCAAAAGCTTACGACGAAGACGGTCAGAAACACTATTACGGAACTCACTTTTTCAACCCTCCTTATAAAATGATTCTTTGTGAGCTAGTCACTCATGCAGGTAATGATAAAAAAGTAACCAAAGCACTCGGTGAGTATTTGGACAAAGTTTTGGGTCGTGCCGTAGTTTATACAAATGACACTCCTGCCTTTGCGGGAAACAGAATCGGTTTTCAATTGATAAACGAAGTGGCTCACTTCGCGGAAAAGTATGCGGATAAAGGTGGAATTGCACTTCTTGACGAAATCATTTCCGGTTATACAGGTCGTGCGATGTCTCCTCTTGCTACTGCCGACTTCGTAGGATTAGACGTTCACAAAGCAATCGTTGACAATATTTATGACAACACAAAAGACGAAGCACACGAAACATTCAAACTTCCCGGTTACTTCCAAAAACTGATTGATGAAGGGAAACTAGGAATGAAATCCGGAAGCGGACTTACCAAAGTGGTAAAACACGCAGATGGAAAACGTGAAAAATTCGTTTATAATATCAAAACAGGTTCTTACGATCCTTACCCTAAATTCGACATCCCTTTTATCAAACAGGCACGTCTAAAGATCAAAGAGTCCGATTACAAAGGCGCAATGGAAATTGTCAAAACTGCAAACGGTTTGGAAGCTGACATCGCAAGATACTTTATCGGTCGTTATATCAGCTACTCTCTTTCTCTTGTAGGCGAAGTAGTTGAGACAAAAGAAATGACAGACGGTGCGATGGGATTCGGATTCAATTGGGTTCCTGCTTCCGCTCTTGTGGATTTCTTAGGCGGACCTAAAGAAACCATCAAAATGTTAGAAACATCCAAATTGCCGGTTCCGAAAATTCTTTCAGATGCAAAATCAGGCAAAAAATTCTATGAGTTAGGCGACAAACTCGATGCTCGCTCTCTTTTCAAAGGTTAAGGCAGGAGATTTACTATGGGTGATAATAAAGTATTCGTACTAGGCGGCGAACAAACCGACTTCCAAAGAAACTGGTCCAAAGAAGGCAAAACCTTCGTATCTATGATGAGAGAAATCATCGAAGATTCTTTGGAGAAAACAGGAATTGAATATTCCGAAATCAAAAGACTCAATAAAGAAAACCGGGTAGCGGTGTTCGTGGGAAACTTTGACGGGGAACAATACACAAACCAAGGTCATTTGGGCGCGTTCCTAACCGAAGTTAACCCTGCTTTTTACGGAGTGCCTGGCGCTCGTTACGAAGCAGCTTGCGCTTCCGGATCCGTTGCACTGGATGCGGCGATCACTCACATCCGCACGGATGATTACGATCTGGCGATCGTTCTAGGAATCGAAGTGATGAAAACGGTTTCTTCTTCCGTAGGTGGCGACTTTCTAGGAACTGCCGCTTATTACGAAAAAGAAGCGAAGGGAGTTCAATTTCCTTTCCCTAAACTTTTCGGAAAACTAGCAGATGTTATCCTGGAAAGATACGGCCTGAAAGAAGAAAGATTTATGGATGCTCTCGCAGAGATCTCCAGAATCAACTACGCAAACGCAAAACGTAACCCAAAATCACAAACACGTTCCTGGTTCATGAACAAAGAACATGCACTCGCTCGCGGTGGTGACAACAATATGGCTGTGGGTGGAAGACTTTGCATTACGGACTGCTCTCAAGTAACAGACGGTGCGGCTGTAACGGTTCTTGCTTCCAAAGATTATGCAAAAGCTTATGCTAAAAAACACGGCAAAAGCCTCGGTGACATCCCTCGCGTAAAAGGTTGGGGACACCGTGTAGCACCGATTACATTCGAAGCAAAAAAAGACGAGTCGGTAGGTGACAAATACATCCTTCCTTGGACCCGCCAAACGGTGAAAGACGCTTACAAAAGAGCGGGTATGGACGTAAAAGATATTGATGTTTTCGAAACTCATGACTGTTTTACTTCTTCCGAATACGCTGCTATCTCTGCTTTCGGAATCTCCGATCCGGGCAAAGAACACATCGCAATCGAAGAAGGCACGATCGACTTCGGTGGCAAAAAACCGATCAACCCTTCCGGCGGACTCATCGGTGTGGGCCATCCGGTAGGTGCTTCCGGAGTTCGTATGATGCTCGACCTTCACAAACAAGTCACCGGCAATGCTGGCGAATACCAAGTGAAAGGTGCGAAAAACGGTCTTATGTTGAACATCGGTGGTTCTGCAACTACCAATATGGTGTTCATCGTAGGAAGATAGAATGAAATCTCCCAATACAGATACATGGAACCGGATTCTCGTCCGGTTCCTTTTGGCCTTCGCGTTTTGGGAAGCAGTCGCTATCCCCTTACGCATGTTATTTTTTTCCAAATTCTACTTTGATCCTTCCTTAAAAGGGATTTTCGTTCCGATAGCAGATGTTTATTGGGTCGGACCTATTGCAGGCGACTTACTTCAAACTTTGTTTTTGGGCATTCTCTACGGTTACGCCAAAGAAAACCTCCCCAAAGGACTTGTGGGTGGACTGTTATTCGGGTTACTCTTTAGTTTGACCGCTTATGTGGGACTCGTCCTATTTCTTTCCAACCTGATTCAAATTACCCCAACGATTCTCTGGTGGGTCTGGGCGGGCTATCAAACTTTATTTGCTCTTGCTACCGGCGCGATCTATTCCATCGGCTGGGATTCTTCGGACAATCAGTAGATAGATATTCTACGGCTGCGGCTGGCTGATTATCAGCTAGCGCATATACTCATTGCACGGACATGCAATGAGTATAGTTCCTCCAATGTGTTTCCTTTATCATGCCGTTTTACTTTTGTAAAACGACACTCGGAACTTTCAACTTTCCTTTGTTAATCGACCACACTCTCTACTGCAACAATCATCCAGTGATGATTTCAAAATCACTACCGGTAATCTGCTTATAAAGTATTTTGTCCTTAAGGCTCAAATCCGCGTTTTTACCGTAAGTGCGCATTATTTTGCTTGCCGTAGGCATGCTTAAATTACTTACTCCTTTGATCACTTCAAGAACCAGATCGCCAATCTTATGAGTGAAAGCTTCTTTCTTTACGGAGATAGGAAATTCATAAATAGCAAGCTGATTCTGGTTTGCATTCGTCGTGAAATCAAAGTCTTTTTCTGTAACAATTGTCATCCTACTCTCTTCTACGGTTTTGGTAGTGGTTTTTGTCTTGATATCGACGGAAAATTTATAGTCGACGCCGAACCATCCTCCATCTTTCCCCATCGAAAAGCTATAATTGTTTTCTTCTTCGACCTCTTTGCCTTTCCCCAAGAAAGAATCGATAGAGTAAGTATATTTTTCTGTCTGTGTCAGAGACATTGGCTCTGAACCTTGACGATTGTCCAAGATAACATAAAGTGTATCGATATTCTTTATTAAAGATAGCTCCTTATTTGAAAGCTCAAAACCTTCGGCACATTTGGTCATAACCGTCCAATCAAAATTTAAGTCAAAATCACCTTTCTTTCCAATTGCTCCATTAAAAGGAAATTTAACAACTATTGGTTTTTCCGCTTTATCTTCATTTTCATAAGTAGCACTGTATTCAACTTCCACTTCGTCCAGATAAAGAGCATCACTGCTATCTTTATTATTTCCATCTATGTGAGTGAGTGTAATTGCGTAAGGAACTCCTACATCAAGGCCTATCAGATTTTCACTTGCGTCAAATGTAAAAGTACTGGTTTTTCCTCTTTTGAAGTCATCTTTGTTTTTATTGTCCAACCGGAATTGGTTAGTTGAATGGGTTTTCCCGAAAAGTATAATATAAAGTTTAAAGCCATCCGCGCCCGCGTCCTTTTTATCTTTTACTTTCACTCGGATTGTATAAGATGCTTTTTTTACTTTCTTGTTAAGAGTCGAAGAATCGGTCTGGTTGAGAAATCCGGATTCAAATCCATAGATCGATTTTATTGGTTGATTGGGCATATACTTAACATCCTTCTAATATTTATTATTTGTTATCATTCCTGAAAATGATAACGATTACAAATTCATTCAACATACAAATTCAATCTTTTATCATCTTTGTAGAAATATTTTATTGATCATGCAAAGACCAATGAGGCAGGAGATTAGGGAAATACCGAAATCAATCTTTACGGATAATGTTTGAGACATAATCCCAATCGCAGCCTGCCAACCCATCCTCTCCATTATGCCCGTATAATTCGCGGATAGGTGAAATATTTTTGTTTTATTTTTAAAATTACTATCATCTGATGAGCAAATTCTAAACTTTCATCCTGCGTTTCGTTTAGGAACGGTTTTTGTTTTATTTTTGCCATGGTAACCTACAAACAATGAACTACACTAATGTATTTCCGGAATGGATGACAAACTCAGAAGTATATTATTATTTACTCACCAATCTTTCAGGAGAGTATTTATACACAAACGATTGGTTCAAGTTTAGATTTGCAAAAACACACGCCGCTCTTCTTTACCAGTCAGCACTGCACTTTATTCATCCTGGCGATAGATCTGCATATTTAACCGCATTGGAAGAATGTATCGCTTCTTCCAAACCGATCCATTTACAATTTAGAAAACATTCCAACGATCCCGAAATCAACGAATGGACTGAATGGGAATTTTCCGCATGGAAAAACGAGGAAGGAATGTATGCCGGGGTTTTACAAATCGGACATGATGTTGTAGAAGCAGCAAAATCGAACGATCCGAATTTAAAAATAGTTACCGAAAATCTGTTCAGATCTACGTTCGAACATGCGGCCGCAGGCATCGCACATTTTTATCCCGATGGAAAATGGTTACGTTACAACCAACAATTCCAGGAACTTCTCGGATACTCAAAAGAGGAACTGGAAAATTTAACTTCGGACGACTTAACACATCCGAAAGACCGCAATACCAATAACTCCAGTTTCTCCGAATTAATCAAAGGAACAATAGATAAATATTCCATTGAAAAGAGATTATTGACAAAAGGGGGAACTTACGTCTGGGTAATAGAACATATCTCTGCCATCTATGATGGAAACGGAAACATCGACTACATAGTAAAAGTAGTTCAGGATTTATCGGCAATCAAGAACGCCGAACAACAGTTTATTGAAAGTGAGGAAAAATTCAAAAAAACATTCTATTCCAATCCTGCCTTTATGATCTTATCCGAACAAAAATCAGGAACTATCGTCGAGGCCAACCTGGCTTGGACGGAGATTTTCGGTTATAGTCTGGAAGAGACCGTAGGCCGTAATTCCATCGAGTTGGGAATTCTGGAACTGGAATCAAGAGCCCAATTGGTTGAAATTCTGGAAAAAGAAAAAAGAATAAAAAATTTCGAGATTAACATTAAAAACAAAAACGGGGTAATAAAAACCCTACTCAGTTCGGCAGAAATTTTTCCTTACAAAGGAGAAACATATGTTCTCATTACCGGCATCGACGTTTCCGAAAGAAGAAAACTGGAAGAAGACCTTATCATCGAAAAACAAAGATTAAGTGATATTCTGGAAGGAACAAACGTAGGTATTTGGGAATGGAATATCTCGACGGGGGAAGTGTTTTTAGACGAACGTTGGGCAAACATGTTAGGGTACAGATTGTCCGAACTGGGAAATACCAACTTGGACACATTGGCAAAGTTTACATTGGAAGAAGATCTAAGCCGGATAGGTGAAATCATGAAGCAACATCTTAGAGGAGAGACTCCTTATTATGAAGCCGAGTTCAGAATGAAACATAGGTTTGGGCACACAATCTGGGTTTTGGACAGAGCCAAGGTTACCAAATGGTCCAACGACAAAGAGCCTTTATTCATGCACGGAACCCGTCAGGATATATCAGAACGAAAAAGGCATGAAGCTTCTCTCATCAAAAATGAAATCCGGCTCAAAACCATTTTGGCAACCATCATAGACGCACTTCTGATCATAGATCAGAACGGTATCATTCAAAAATGCAATCTAGCAACGGAGAAAACCTTCGGTTACACAGAGTCCGAACTCATAGGCCAAAATGTAAAAATTCTAATGCCCGAGCCGGATCATTCCCAACATGATCAATATCTGCAAAAATATCACACAACAGGAATCAAAAAGATCATAGGTTACGGAAGGCAAATTATAGGAAGAAGAAAAAACGGAGACAATTTTCCCGCAGAGCTTTCCGTCACCGAATGGGAGTTCTCCGGTGAAAAATATTTCACAGGAACCATACGTGATATCTCCAATAAAATCAAGGTAGAAGAGCAGCTCAAACAATCTCAAAAGCTCGAAGCACTTGGACAAATCGCCGGCGGAATCGCACATGATTTCAACAACATACTAGCAATTGTTAGCGGAAACTTAGAACTGATCCAAAGAAAAATCATAGATTCCGGACAACAATTTACAAAACAAATCGGAAGTGCTCTCAAAGCGGTCGACAGAGGCTCTCAATTAACCCAGAAACTTTTGGCGTTCGCCCGCAAACAACCAGTTGTTCCGACTTCGGTTGAAATCAACCAGGTGATTGCCAATATGCAGGAAATTCTGGAAAGAGTGATAGGAAAACATATTCAAATTCAATTCAAATTCTACGATAAGCCACTCTATCTGTTCCTCGACAAAAATGATATGGAAAACTCCATTTTGAATTTGGCAATCAATGCAAGAGATGCTATGGAAAATGCGGGGAGTTTGATTATAACGATTGATCGCGTACAAAAGAATATCTTACCCGAACTGCAAAATTCACCCAACCTCCAGGAAAATTATGCGGAGATATCGGTGATAGATACGGGGAAAGGAATTCCTCCCCATATATTAGAAAAAATTTATGAGCCGTTTTTTACAACGAAGGCGGTCGGCCAGGGAACAGGGCTCGGGTTATCGATGATTTATACTTTTGTAAAACATTTTAAGGGTCACATCAAGGTCTACAGCGAAGTGAATATAGGTACCAGCTTTAAGTTGTATTTTCCTTTAATGGAAGAAAATTCGGAAACAGAAAATCCTATAGCAGAACAAAATACAAACCAATCTTCTAATGACAAATACTCTGAACGGGTGTTACTTGTAGATGACGAAGAAGGAATCATCGATATTGCGGAAACCCTTTTGGTAGATCTGGGATTTACCGTCACCACCGCAGTATCCGCTGACGATGCATTGAAATTATTGGACAACAAAGGAAGTTTTGATTTGCTGATCAGCGATATAATGATGCCGGGAGAAATTGATGGACTTGCCCTTGCCGAGATCGTAAAAAAAGATTATCCGAACATGAAAATCATTCTTACGTCAGGGTTTCCGGGAGATTTAAGAAAAAGAGAATATAGTGATTTAAAAGAATTTCATTTTTTAAGCAAACCGTATAAAGCCAAAGAACTGGAAGAAACGATTCAAAAAGCATTAGGACGTAAACATGAATTTTAACAAGGCATTAATTTTAGATGATGAACCGGATATGAATGAGTTTCTATCCGATGTACTCAAGGAACTGGATTTCCGGGAAATCATCCAATTAATAAAGTCTACTTCCTTTTTTGAGAATTATTCTTCTGACCTTGATTTGATTGTACTCGATTTGTTTATGCCTGATATGGACGGAGTGGAAATTCTTAGATATTTAGGGGAAGCAAAATCGGAGGCGCTGATCATTTTGATCAGCGGACACAGTCAGTCTGTCCTTAAAAGTGCGGAACGTGTGGCAAAGGCTTACGGACTGAATGTAATCGGCAGTCTGACCAAACCTTTTTCGATCAATACCATAATGAAAACGATCGAACAGGGAAAAGATCTTAAAAAGAAACCGAAACAATTGGAACAAAAAGAATTTCATTTCTCAAAAGAAGAGATTCTAATCGGGATTAAAAACAAAGAAATCGTTTTATACTACCAACCGCAAATCAATTTGCATACAAAAGAAATCAGCGGTTTTGAAGCATTGGTCCGATGGAGTCATCCGGGCCACGGAATCATTTTTCCGGACCAATTTCTTCCCTTGGTTTCCAAATTTAGTATATTAGGTGACCTTACAAAATATCTGATCCAAGAGGCGTGTTCATTCTTTGGAAATTTGGCAAAATTAGGAATCAAAAAAAGAGTCTCCATCAATATCTCCGTTTATGATTTGGTGGATACTTCCATGCCTGAAGATATCATCAGCCTGATTCAAAAATATTCTTTGGATTCAAACCAAGTCATTCTCGAACTGATTGAAACCGGAAAGATCGAAGATCATCCCAAGGTTTTGGAAATACTAACTAGAGTATGTATGAAAGGAATCGGACTCTCCATTGATGATTTCGGAACAGGATTTTCTTCTCTGGATCAATTGAGCAAAGCACCTTTCACGGAATTGAAAATCGATAAAAGTTTTGTATTTGATGTATTAAAAAATGCAAATACCAGCAAGATCATAAATTCAACCGTACATTTGGCAAATCAATTGAAAATGGAAGTTGTAGCAGAAGGAATTGAAAACAAAGAAACCAGAAATCTGCTACGTGAATTGGGAGTTCATCTTGGGCAAGGTTATTACTTCAGCGTTCCGCTACCTTCTTCCGGAGTTGTCAATTTTATCAAGAATTTTCATTATGCGGATTGAATCCGATTCCGGTTTTCTAATTTACAGCGCTTCTTTATGATTGCATAATCTAAACACAAAGGGAAAAATAACGAACAGTTACTTTTTCAGGTGGAATCCGTGAATTCAAAAAAACTATTCTGGGAACTCACCTTAAAATTAGAAACCTTCACCCACACAGTCCCGGTTCCATTTGCAGTTTATTATGCCATCATCACTCAAAAGATGGAGACTGAAAAATGGATGATCTTTGTCGGCTTATGCCTTTTCTTTGCAACCGGAATCGGAATTTTAGGAACATTATGGCGTTACTTTATGATTCGCCGCCTTTTTCGTAAGATAGACAAGATCAAATTTCCCGATGATTCATCCAATATTCAATATACATTCCAAGACCAGGATTATGCAAAAAAGGTAAAATTATATATATTCAAATATCCTCTTATTGAAGCGACCTTCATCGTATTCCGTTGGTTTGCCGGGGTCATACCGATAGTTACACTGTATACTTATCTGGTAGAATACACTCCTTCCGTCGTTCGCTCCGGGATATTCACAATTGCGATGATCCCTCCCATCTCTTTCGTAACCTATTACTTTATTACCGAGAACAGCTTACGTCGGTTATTTGATCTACCTCAGATCCGTAATATTGAAATCAAACCGAATGAGATCCCCAAATTCGATTATTTCAAACGAATCGTTTTGGCTTTTTTCAGTTTAGCGGCACTTCCCGTATCCGTTTTGTCCTATCTGCTTTATTCCATCGTAAAAGGGGAAACTATGGTGGAAGAACCCTTGATTCCCATCGTTATCGTTTCCTGCATATTTATTGTCCCGCTCATCGTATGTTCTTATATAGTTGCAGTGACCGTCAAACAAGGAATATCCGAAACCAGTAAATCATTGAACGAGCTTGCCAAAGGAAACTTCAATGTGGTCGTAACTCCCACATCGGGAGATGATTTCGGACAACAAGCATTCTACTTAAACAATATCATCCAAAAACTAAAAGGGATGTATGAAGAAATCAAAACCCTAAACGAAGGACTGGAGGAAAAAGTTACCGCAAGAACGGAAGAGCTCAACTCAACTCTCCAAGAAGTAAGAAAATTAAAATACCAGCAGGACGGAGATTATTTTTTAACTTACCTGCTTCTCAACCCTTTGACGATCAAAGAAATAAAAAGTGATTTGATACATGTGGATTTTTTACTCAAACAAAAAAAGAATTTTGAGTTCAAAGACAAAGAATACGAGATAGGAGGAGACTTAAACGTTTCCCATTCCATACACCTTCAAAACAAAAAATATCTGTTATTCGTAAATGCGGATGCAATGGGCAAGTCGATGCAAGGTGCGGGCGGAGCACTTGTCTTCGGAGCAGTGTTTCAATCCATTGTTCAAAGAACAAAAAACAATTCTTCGTTTCAGGCGATTTCTCCCGAACTCTGGCTAAGAAATTCCTTTCAGGAAATGCATCGGATTTTTGAAGCATTCGACGGAACCATGCTGATCTCTCTCGTTATGGGACTCATTGAAGAAGAAACGGGTTTACTCTATTTTATAAATGCGGAACATCCTTGGCCGGTATTGTACAGAGACGGGAAAGCTTCCTTTATCAAATCGGAAGTATCGTACCAAAAACTGGGGACATTGGGAGCGGAAGCCTTCTCACAAGTAAAAATCTTTCAGTTGTTAAACGGTGACGTGATCATCGCCGGTTCGGACGGAAAAGACGATATTTTGCACGCAGGCGGTCCTGATGAAAAGGATTGGGAAGTCAATTTGGATGAAAATTTTATTTTAAGAATCATCGAACAAGGGAAGGCGGACCTAAATCGGATTTTCGAACTCATAGGACGAAAAGGAGAAGTAATCGATGATCTCTCTCTCATCCGAATAGGCTACTCGAATGAAATTCGTAAAATAAACAAGGTCTCTTCCGAAGCAAAACTCAAATTCAGAAAGGCAAAAAAACTTTATTCCAAGGGAAACTTTTCCGAGTCCATTGACGTTCTTTTGGATTTAATCGAATCGGAACCGAATGCAAACGAGCGACTCCAAAAAGACTTATCAAAGTTATACTATCAAATCGGCAACTTCAAAAAGGCAATGGAACATATGGAAATTTATCTGATCTCACATCCCGAAGATGATGATTTTCTCTACTTTGCATCCAAACTATTTAAAAAAACCAACCAGCTTCCCCGTGCGATCGAGCTTGCGGAAAAAATCAGAATCCGGTCTCCGAAAAAAGTAAATTACCTGGTTCATTTATTCCATCTCTATCTCAAAACGGGAGATCGTTCCCAAGCTTTGGAAGTTCTTAAAGACCTGGAGCTTTTGCAATACCCGAAAGAGGATCTGACGATACTCTCCGATTACCTAAAATAACCCGCTTATACCCACATTCCTATTCCGATCAGTCAAATAGATACAATCAAATGACGATCCATTCCCTTAACCTTAAAACCAAATTAGGTTACGCTTCTGCAGAAATCGGCATAACAGCCGTTCAGCTATTCACTCAAATTTATCTGCTTAAATACTATACTGAAACCATCGGACTCATCCCTAGCCTCGCAGGAATCGCTCTTGCCATATCGGTGGTCTGGGACGCAGTGAGTGACCCTTTGATGGGAAGTATATCCGATCGAACCAAATCGAAAATGGGCAGAAGAAGACCTTATATCTTGTTCGGAGGAATTTTTCTTTCTCTTTCCATTTTACTTCTGTTCTCGCCGCCGGAAATCACTTCCCAACTCGGAAAGTTTTTATATCTCCTGACTACTTATCTGTTGGTGAATACCGCTATGACGATCATCTCCGTTCCCCATATCGCTCTCGGAGGAGAGTTGAGTTTCGAAAGAAACGAAAGGACTTCCATTTTCGGATGGAGGCTTTTTTTCAGTAATATAGGAATGCTCGTTGGTATGATCATACCCGCTGCCATATTACAATCCCTAGGTGACGAAACCTCAAAAGAAAATATCATTTCATCCAGAATCGGAGCCAGTGAAATTGTTTCGGGAGTGATCGTATTCACATCCGTACTGACTTTTTTAGTTACAAAAGGAAAAGACAATATACTTTCCAAAGAGGAAGGACAACCTTCGTTCTTTGTCTCTCTCTATTCGGTATTCAAAAACAAAGTGTTTTTGATTTTGCTCGTTGCCTTCGTGGTAGCCGGAATAGGCAGAACTTTCAACACTGCGATTGCACTTTATTATTATCAATACAGACTCGGACTAAAAGAATCTGACGTAATCCTCAATATCATGCTGCCTTTCTTTTTGATTCTTATCTGCTCCATTCCATTCTGGGTTTGGATGGCAAAGAGATTTGGAAAAAAAATCCCTGCGTTTTCAGGAATATTTTTACTGGGTCTACTCACAATTATCGCCTATCCTTTGTTTCCTTATGGAGAGATAAGACCTCCTCTATTGGTTGCTTTTTTAGGAGGGATATTTGGAGGTTCCATTCTGATCATGGATTCCATACTAACGGATGTAGTGGATTATGATGAATTGAAAACAGGTCAGAAAAGAGAAGGACTGTACTTCGGTTTCTGGAAAATGGGGATTAAATTTTCCCAAGCATTTGGAATTGCGCTTTCGGGGTTTTTACTTGATTTGATCGGGTTTGATGCGAACCTATTCATTCAATCCGAGGAAGTCGGATTTTCCCTCGCAATGATATTCGGCCCGGGAGTGGGATTCTTTTTTATTATCGGATCTCTTATCTTTCTCTTCCTATTTCCACTAACAGATGATAAACACAAAAGAATCCAAAGAGTATTGCTAAAAAGACGAAAAAAATGAGATATTTTTCCTTGCGCCCTACTCCCACGTCTCTTAGAATCGAATCATGAGCTTACGAATCTTCTCGGTTGCGTTATTTTCTCTTTTTATCTTGGATTGCGGTTCACAAGTTCTGAGTACAAAAGATATCACCGATCTGTTAGAAGCAGATGGCAAACCAAACGCATCCAATTCCTCGGGAAGCAGTTCACAAGATGCAAATGGTCAAAGCGGAACCAGCAGCACTGGTTCCCAAAATTTAGACTATTACGGTCTGACGGATTCCTCTACAGGCACAAATACTTACGGTGCCGTAGGTTCCCCCGGTTCTCTGGATCGTTAATTCCTTGTTATAGGAAAAAGACAGATTTAAATTAGAAATGAAAGTATTTCTAAAATATTAAAGGACTTTCTACTTTTCTCCAATAAAGCGAAAGTTTTTAATTGAAACACAGAAAATCAAAGCATCTATTTCTTCTTTGATAATTTGGAATATCTATTACATACTCTCGAAATACACAAATGAAAAAAATGCGAGAGAACTTATTAAAGAATTTAGAAGCATTATTGATATAATTCCTATCGATGATAAAATTATAGACTTAGGGTTGAACTCCTCAATCAAAGACTTTGAAGACTCAATACAATTCTTTGCTGCCAAATCAAAGAAAATTAAATATATAATTACCAGAAATAAAAAAACTATCCTTCTGCCGGCTTAATAGCTATAAGCCAGAAAGAATTTCTTAAAATAATTGAACAAATCAATTAGTCTTTTTTGAAGATATCTCTTGCTTACAAATTACAGCGTATCGCTACCAAAGTTTTTATTTTATATATTCGAAAAAATCATCCAACAAAGGTTTAAAACAGGAACGAATCGTTACTTTTGCCACTCGTTCGTCTTTCGGTCCGTAATTCAAAATGATATCGTTCGGATCTCTGATAAAAGAAAATATCTTATCCACCAAAATGGTAGCCGATCCTTCCCTGATGGAGATCGAATAATTAAACTCGTGTTCGTTGGCATCCACTTCCCCGATCCCGTAAGGTACATAACAGCGAATCTGTCCTATTCCTTTGATCGTTCCCGTATCCTGGTTTTCTTCTTTGATTTTGGAAATCTCAGGATCTAGTTTGTATTCCAACCATTGTTTCGCTTTTAGGAAAGAACGTGTTTTCTGATAGGTTTTATTCTCTCTGGTGTCTTCGACCGTTCTGAATTTTCCGGAAACAATCCAGAGCCTGAGGCACATGGAATCGGAAAAGACCACGAAAAAGAAGGCAATCGGAAGTAGTTTTTTTATCATCTATAATAAGCCTTCTTTCTCAGCCTCTACCCCGCAAAACAAATCTTCATAAAGATCGGAAATTTTCTCTTTGTTCGGGCGGGAATTTGGAAAAGGAATCACGTTCCCTGTCAGTATAGTTTGGTTCTGGTTCGCTTTTTTGATCTTATGTCGCTTTGACTCGATTCTATCTCTCACATTAATATCATCGGGAATCCCACCCCCGATTCTTCAGCCGCCTTCTTAAAAATCCTCCGGCACCTTGGGTATAGTCCGGAAAAATTAGATTGAATTTCAGAGAAAACTAGTCTGAACTCTAAGGGAGAAACAAGGGAAGGATTCCGCTTATATGCCCGATTTTGATCGAATCGATCTAATGAACTACGCCATTTATGGAAATGATTTTGACTCCCAGTGGGACGAGATTCGTGCGTATCTTAAATCAAATGCTGGGGCTCAAAGAGAATTGGAAGAGATCAAAAGAACTCTTCCCGCACCCCAAACAGGAAAGAGGAGAAGGGATACCTTTTCAGCAACGGAAGGGAATGACCAGGACGATGCAAACCGCCAAGGCGCAGATCCAAACAAACGGGCGCTTAACGATGACCAAACAAAGTCATGGTGGAAAAAGTTAATTGGAGAATAAAAAGATGGAAAATACAGTCGATCAGGTTAAAAAGAATGTAGAGAACATCAAAAAGTTCGTAACTCCATTTTTTAATCTAGCCGTATCGACGACTATTTACGGTTATCATAATATTGTCCCCACCGGAAAACTGATTCTAACCTGCAATCATAGAAGTGATATGGATCCTTTTGTAATCGGATCCGTATTTCCCAGATTCATATCTTGGATCGCTGCGGAATATACAACCCGCATTCCTCTCTTCAAAGACTTGGTGGAAAAAACCGGAACCATTCCTATGGCGATTGACGGAAATATTTCCATGGCAAGTATCAAAAAAGTACAACAGGTTTTTAAAAACGGAGACGTGCTTGGGATCTTTCCGGAAGGTCATGACTATATGGTGCAGAATGATTTTTCCGCACCTCTTGCCAAGTTCCACGACGGATTTGCCGCATTCAGCTTACGAAACAAAGTAGATATACTTCCTGCGGTCATCATCCCGGAAGAAGAAACCATTTCCGATCATCCGATACCTCCTCTGGTTCGTGCGTTTATGGGAATGCCCAAAGAAGTTTGCGAAATCAAGAAGAGAGTGGTTTATAAAAAAGTAAACTTGGTGTTTGGCGAAGTAGTGAAATACCAGGACTATGCCCACCTTCCTTTGGCAGAAGGCATGATCGAAGCCTCCAAAGAAACAAAACGCAGAATGGGCGAGTTGCAGAAGGCTGATTTTTTAAAGAAATAAAAAGAGATTTTTCGAATCTCTTTAAATTTCTATCTCTCCAGTAAATACTTCTTTGGCAGGTCCTGTCATGATGATATTTCCGGATTCATTCCATTCAATGTGCAAGGTCCCGCCTCTCAAATCAATCCTTACTTTACGACCGGCTCTTCCCGTTAGGTGAGCTGCAACTGCAACTGCACAAGCCCCGGTTCCGCAAGCGAGAGTCTCTCCAGCGCCGCGTTCCCAGGTCCTTTGGTAGAGATGGTCTTTGCCACGAATCGTAACAAACTCCACATTCACTCTTTTGGGAAAAAAAGGATGGTGTTCGATTTTGGAACCTACTTCATGAACCGGAAATTTATCCGAGTCCTCTACAAAAATAACACAATGGGGATTTCCCATACTAACGGATGTAAACTGGTATTTCTGTCCATCCACTTCTATGGTTTGATTTATCACAGGATCCGTACCCGGCCAAACGATGGGGATGAGAGATGGTTGTAAAATCGGTTCTCCCATATCTACGGAAACCATCTGCACTTTTCCATTTCCATCCGTGGAAAGATCCAAAGTCAAAACTCCTTTTCCCGTTTCGATTGTGGGTCGGGTATTCTTCGTTAACCCATGGTCAAATACATACTTGCCGACGGAACGAACTCCGTTTCCGCACATTTCGGAAGAGCTTCCGTCGGAATTGTACATATCCATCTGGAATTCGCCGGATTTTGAGTTGCGAATAAAAATAACACCATCGCTTCCGATTCCAAAATTGCGATCGGATAGTTTTTGGATCTGTTCCGGGGTCAGGCGGATGTCTTCTTTTGTGGCATCAATGTAAACATAGTCGTTTCCAATCCCTTCCATTTTAGTAAATTTCAATTTCATAAATGATAACTCCGAAACAGTATCTCTACCCAATCCTGAAAAAGAAGGTTTCGTTGGCAAGCGAGATCGGCTCCTTTTTTGATTTGACCCAGCGTTCCCTATTTAGACGATACATGGAGTAAACATGAAATCTTGTATTCTCTGCCAATCCTCCGAGTCCTCTACTGTTTTTAATGAAAACGGAATTCCCATTGTAGAATGCAAATTCTGCGGCCATGTTTATTCATCTTTCGAACAAGCGGAACATTACGAAGGTTATTGGGACGGAGAAGACGAGTCCTATGATTTGGAATGGTGGGACAAAGCCCATCGGGGGATTTACAAAGATTTTATCAGAACTTATCTGAAAGCACCCCAAGGAAAACTTTTGGATGTGGGATGCGGGCTCGGTTTTTTTGTGAAAGCGGTTTTGGAATCCACGTCTTGGGAAGCGCACGGTTATGAAATTTCCACGCGAGCGGTGGATTTTGCCAAAAAAGAAAACAAACTCGTTACGGTTCATGCTGGTCTTGTTCAGGATTCGGGACTACCGACTAACTCGTTTGATGTGATCACCCTTTGGGATGTGATAGAGCATATCCCGAAACCCCATTTTTTACTTACGTATCTGTTTACACTTCTGGGACCGGGCGGGGTTCTGTTTTTACAAACCCCCAACTTCCCCATCCAGTTGGCAAAAGCAAAACTGAAAGTGACTTTGCGGGGAATGAAACCGGATGTTCATTATCTGGAAGCCAAAGACCACGTGAATAACTACAAAATGAAAACCTTGGCGGAGCTTGGCAAACAATGCGGTTTCACCAAACCCGAATACAAGGTTCTCATGCCTATTTTATCCGTTGCCGGTTCCAAAAGTAAGCTTGCCGTTTATGCAAAGTTAGGCTATTATTTCCTGACAAAAATACTGTTCAATCTGAGTTTCGGCCTGATCAATTGGAATAACACCCTCTTTCTGACCTTACGCAAACCCCTCTAAACTTTCGGTTCCAAAATCCGGATTTCTTACGGAAGAAATCCGATTTCTGCCGCGTTTTCTCAAAATTTTTTTGTCTATTTGGAAACTAAATTTCGTCCAAAGACAATAAGATCGTAAGGGTAGCTTCAACTCCATTGTTTGCAAGTTTCGAAATATGATCTGCCGGAAAACAATATCTTCGAAAATTTATGAATAATAGAAAACTCAATTTAAGAAAAGATTTTGTAACATTATCGCATGGCCCTCGTTATGTTGGATGGCGGGCGACACCGAAGGAATTTCAAGAACTGCCTCATGACGGTTACGGCTATCGGATTGTGGACGGAGTTCTCCATTTGCGATTCGGCAAATCCTTTCAGCACTATAAGATCCAAAAAAGAATCGTAAGCCTTATCCGAAACGCCGTTGGAAACGATTCTCCCGGAGAAGTTCTGGAAGAGACAAATTTGTTTCTTCCTACCGGAGAGATATTTCACCCTGATATCATTTATTTCAAAGACTCGATTCCAAGTGCGGATAAAACGTGCATTCATTCCATCCCCGATATGATCGTGGAAATTCTTTCTTCCCATCTGGAAAGCTTGGAAAAAAGGATGATTGCTTATCTCAAAAACGGTGTCAAAGAGTATTGGCTCATCGAACCCATATATAAAAAGATATCACGCTTTACCAACAGAAACGAGATATCCTGGGAAATAGAATCTGCCGACAGATTGGCTAGCGAATACTTGGAACGGCTGGAATTGGATGCCAAAGATCTATTCCAGTTTTATACCGAGGCCGGAAACCGATAAACGCCCGTTTGTTGGGATGACCTGCTTATAATTTCCAGGCGGTTTTGATATAATTCAAAGTGGAAATCAAATTTTCAGATTCCAAAACAAATGGAGTTTCACTCAAATTTCGAATTTCTATATTTTCACCGAATCTTTGTTTTTGGTAGATGGCGGGAATGTTTTTCCTTTTTGCACCCTCTATATCATCTTCCAAGCTGTCGCCTACCATAAAACAATCCTTTGGTGAGGAATTTGCTTCCTCCAAGGCAAAGTTAAAATACTTTTTATCCGGTTTTTCCACTCCCAAATCTTCCGATGTGATCAAATGAAATCGAAGATCGGAAGGAAAGAAGGATTGGATTTTGAGCAGTTGAGTCCTCAAATTTTCGTTTGTAAGAAAGAAAATTTTCCCGTTGATAGAAATCAATTTCAAAAGAGAAAATACTTCATCCCAATCCGGGTTTTTGTTTCTTTCCTTTTTTAAAAAATCGGTGAAAAATTCAAAGTATTTGGATTCCAAATCAAGTATGGTTTCCGCTTTTTTAACGGAAATCCCGTTCCATTTCCCGCTCACCATTTCCTTAAAGCACAGAATACGTAGCCGGTTGGAAGAATGACCTTTTAACCTTTGTTTGATGGTTTTTCTAGCGTCTTCATAGCGGGACAAAAAATCTTCTTCTTCTCCCCATCCTTTTTGTTTCCAAAAGGATGCTAACTTGGAAATAGACTCCGCGTATGCTTCTTTCGAGGGAAGAATCGTATTGTCCAAATCCAGAAATAAAGTCATTTCAAAAGCGCCTTGAAACTTTCAGTTTTTGACAGTTTCCAGAATCTTTTCCAAGAAAGGAACCATTCCTTCCAACAATTCGGGAAGTTCGTATTCCAAAATATCGCCTGCATACACGATATCGTTTTTTTCCATTGCGGAAGCGATTCCATTCAAAGTTTCATTGAGCGATGAGGTGAGTTCACCTAAGGACTTTCCGTTGATCAGAATTTCCGACCATTTGTTTTCCGCATGACGGGACTGCAACGATACGAGCGCGGAAATCAGTGAATTGAATCTTCCAACCGCATCCGTTAAAATTTCAGTAGCAAGGTGATCTTTGCCCGACTGAAAGTTTTCATTCACTAGCATAAAATCTTTTTTAACTTTATCTTTGTCTTTTACGAATTGCCTGATGATTTCGAACAATTCTTCATCATCCTTTCGGATCACGTTCAATCTTGCGCTTAGATCAATTAGAAATAATTTTAAATCGCGTAAATCTTCCAAAAACGATTCGATTACCTTCGTAGAATCTAAGTTTTGCGATCCTAGTTTCAAAGATTCGATGATCTCTTCCACATTTTTGCCCTTGCCCATCGGTTTGATGGAAGAAAGATTCAAATGAAGTAGTTTTTTTGTGGAAAGGAGCATTGATTCAATCCAAGGAATGCCTTCCTTCAAATCGGAATTTTCCTTTTCCGTAAGAGAATCTCTTCCCACAAGAGTTGAACCTACGATATCTACATAACGATCCAATTCAACGAGGCTATCCTCAATGATATCCAATTCTTCACCGACAACCAGATCGATTCTTTCCGCTTTTTCTACTCCCCAAGTCTCCACTTCGGAGCGATTGATTTCCTGACCGTTCACGGTAAAATGACGAAGATATTTTCCATTCGATTCGATCCATTTTTGTATTTCATCCAATACTTCACCCAAATGAGTTTCCCCATTCAATTTTGTTTCCAATTTTTGATCGTTAATATAAATATTCATACTAATCCTGACCTCCTCGAAATAGATTGTTTTGCAAATAAGTCCCGACTGATTTGTTTTTCCCTACGCCTTGTTCCATATAGAGAAATCTTTGCTTTAGCTTCGCTTCATAGCTGATTAGATGTGATTCGTGTTCTTTGATTTTTTTATTATTACCGGCTAAATTGTCTTCCAGGAGTTTAACCTTGCTTGTAACAATCCCGGAGGCGTACTGATTGTACGGTTTTAGATTCTCAAGCAGTCTAACACCTACGCCGTCTTCCATCTTTGCATCGTTATTCGTATCAGATGCAAATAGTTCCCGTACTCCGTCGGGATTGTCGGAAAGTGCCTGGGTAAGTTTCGGTTCATCGATGATAAGTGCGCCGTCTTGGATTTTTTCCCAATTGGAACCTACTGCTCCCGTAGAGATTCCTATATCAGTAAGAACCCGGAAACCCGATTCTTTTGTAACAGGGTAATAGGAGTTCGCAACTGTCTTCATACCGGCTATCAAGCGTAATACGGAATTTTCCCCGGCAAGAATTCCCGATTTGACTTTATTGTCCCAAAACTCTTTGGAGATATCCAGTTCTTTGGTATTATCACTTGCTTTTTTATCCGAGATCTTGGAGTTTTTTTCCACAGAAGTGACTTCTTTGGAAAATTTCATCAGTTCGTTATAGGCTTGCACCCATTCCTTGATGAGCAACATCCCTTTTGCATTGTCTACGTTGATGTTAAGCGTTACGGGTTCCGTAGTCGGTTTGTGAATGGAAAAGGAAATCCCTTCCAAAACATCGGTAATGGCATCATTGGATTCCCGAGTGATTTCCACTCCGTCGATTTTAAACTTGGCATCTTTCGGTTCCGCCAAAACTTTCAAAGGTTCCGCTGTTCCAGGAAGGGGCGGTTGGAAAAATGTTACCGACTTCAAAGATACGTCGGTTGCCGAAGCATTTGTCAGTATAATCTTTGTTAACTTTTTACCTTCCGCGAAATCGGAAATAGGGAGAGAATACTTTCCGTCTTTTACGGGGACGGGAATCAGTTTGTTCCGGACATTTCCGTCTTTGTCTGCGGAAATTCCCAATTCCCAGGAAGAAGGAGCTTCCCCTTCCACTTGAAATTCAATATAAGAACGAGGACTGATTTCCAAAGGATTTACATCCAGTAAAAAAGCCGTGTCCGCTTTGATGATTGTTGCTATTTCCGTTTTGGAAATTTTTTTATCCGGTTCTTTCGAATTTTTAAAACGATCCTCTTCAAATGGAACGGCAGTTTCCAAATTCAAAACAAGAGGAGTCGAAGCGGTTTCTCCCGCAGCTTTGTTTTCTCCCACAAGGCCTGCGGATTTTAAAATTCCGTCCTGGTCGGAAAATTGCAATACATTCGATTTTCCTGTCTTAACGGATGTTATGGTAATAAGAGAGGAATCTTTATCAATTTTGATGACTGTCGCCTGAGCAAGACCGCCGGCCAAATTGCGAATGGAATTGGTAAGTTCGGAAAGATTTCCGCCGGAAAACTGGATCGTTTCTTTTAATTTTCCGGAATAAACGGTAAAACTTCCCGCAGGTAATTTTATGTCAGTGTCAACGGGAACACCGGATAATTGGTGTTTTGTAGCAAGTTCCAGAATTTCGAGAGGCCTTTCCCCCGATTTGGCAGCGCGGGAAGCTTCCCCAGTGATCGCGCCTTCTACCGAAGAAGTGACGGATTTTGTAGCAAAAGGAGCTGTAAAGGAAACCAGAGCACGGGTTTTGGTTTGCAGGTTGGTGGTTAGATTTTTCACCTCATTCCAGACTTGAATCTGCCCTTTGGCATATTCATTTTCAGTCTCCCACCGTTTGATGGGGCGACGCTCCAAATCTACGAGCTTTTTGACGATTTCGTTGGTATTTTGGCCGGTCATAAGACCTGGCATCGTGTATGCTGGCATTTTTTTCCTACAACCCCTCAAAGCTAGTGTCGTCGAATTCGCTTAAATGATTAGGAATTTACAGAATTTTTTCCTTCCGCAATTTGATAATTATGACTGCTAACCCACCAGAAAAAATCGAACTGGAGAACCCAAATATCTTTTTTGACAGAGAACTTTCCTGGGTCGATTTCAATTTTCGAGTCCTCGAGGAAGCCCAAAATACGAATAACCCTCTTTTGGAGCGGTTGAAGTTTCTTTGCATCACAGAGAACAATTTAGACGAATTTTTTATGGTTCGGGTGGCAGGACTCATCAACCTGAAAACCGCAGGTGTTGACGAAAGAAGTCTGAACGGAAAGCGCACATCCGAAATCATCAGCGAAGTTTACGAAAAGGTATCCGGTTTTGTAAAAACCCAATACGAAAGCCTATCAACCATCTTACACGAATTAAGTGAAAATAAAATCAATATCGTCCAGGATCCGAAAGACCTTCGGGGCGAAGATATTCAGTTTGTTAAAAACTATTACAAAAGAGAAGTATCTTCCATTCTCACTCCATTGGCAATCGACCCGTCTCATCCCTTCCCTCATCTTTTGAACAGAACTTTGAATTTGGGCATCACTCTTTACTCGGACGAAGATAAAAACAAGCTAAAGGAATTATTCGCAATCGTTCAAGTGCCGAATGTACTTCCCCGTTTTTTGCAATTGCCCGCTACATCAGACCCGGACGAAAGAAGGTATTTTCCTCTGGAAGAGATCATCAAACTTCACTTAAGCGATCTTTTTTACGGAATGGACGTAAAACAAATCCACACTTTCAAAATCGTTCGTGATGCCGACATTTCCTTCAATGAAGAACAAAACATTGGCGACCTTCTCACGAAGATGAAAAACGAGCTGAAAAACAGAATGTGGGGAGATGCCATTCGTTTGGACGTTCATAGCGGTGCGGGTCATATCAAAGACATACTCAAAGGTCTTTTGGAATTGGAAGATTACCAAGTAATGGAAATTCCCACCTTACTCAATTTAAATGACCTCATGTTCTTTCAAACTCTTGACAAGACCGGTCATTTAAAATTTTCATACCCGAAACCGAAAGCAGGATTCAATATCAAAAAGGGAGAATCCATCTTCCAAGAAATTCGAAAAGCGGATCACCTGCTCCACCATCCTTACGAAAGTTTCCGCTCGATTGAAGATATGCTAAAGATTGCAAGTTCCGATCCCAAAGTACTTGCGATCAAGATGACTTTGTACCGCACCTCAGGGGATTCCCCCATCATACAATACTTAGGTGAAGCTGCCGAAAACGGAAAACAGGTAACCGTACTCGTTGAACTCAAGGCAAGATTTGACGAAGAAAGAAATATCCGTTGGGCACAAAAACTGGAAGATTTCGGGGTTCATGTGGTTTACGGAGTGGTGGGTTTGAAAATCCATTGCAAAATGTTACTCATTGTCAGACGGGAAGATGACAAACTGAACCGTTACGTTCACTTAGGAACGGGAAATTACAATTCCACAACTGCCAGATTTTATACGGACGTAAGTTTGTTTACCGCAGAACCTGAAATCACTGAAGACGTGGCCATTCTTTTCAATACGATCACTAGCTCGGGAAAGATGCCGAAGCTAACACAAATTTATGCGGCACCTACTTTTTTAAAGGAAGGTTTTCTAAACCTGATCCAAAGGGAAACGGAAAATGCCCGCGCCAAAAAGGAAGCAAGAGTCATCTTCAAAATGAATTCACTCGTCGATGCCGATGTGATTATGAAACTCTATGAAGCAAGTCAGGCAGGAGTGAAAATCGATCTTATCATCAGAGGTATATGTTGTCTTCGTCCCGGAATCAAAGGGGTTTCGGAGAACATCAAGGTTCGTTCGATTATCGGCCGTTATCTGGAGCATTCCCGTATTTATTTTTTCCAGAACGGAGGAAAAAACGAAGTGTATTTGGCTTCTGCTGACTGTATGCCTAGAAATTTTCAACGCCGAATCGAAGTTATGTTTCCTATCCTACAGGACAAACACAAAAAAAGAATCAATAAAATACTCGACCTGCTGCTCCGGGACAACACACAAGCCAGGGTTTTGGAATCGGACGGTTCCTATACGAGACTTTTTCCCGGAGAGGACGATCCTGCCGTAAACTCGCAGATTGATCTTTCGGAAATATAAAGGAAACGCAATGACGACTGCAACAAACAATGCGAAAGAAGATTTGATCCGACTTCTCGGAAAAGAGAAAGTTTTTACCAGAGATGATGGAAAATTGGATTTAGGTACATTCGATTCCTATGGAACGGATCGTACTAAAGTTTATAAACCGAATTATCAAATCCTAATTCTTCCGGAAACCACGGAAGATGTCGCAAGAGCCGTAGATTATGCTTACCAAAACGGAATCGCCATTGTTCCGTCAGGTGGTCGTACCGGGTATGCAGGCGGAGCGGTTGCAAAAGACAGCGAAATCGTCATCTCTCTTACCAAGATGAACAAAATAGTCGATTTCGATCCGTTCCTAGGCACCTTACACATTCAAGCCGGTATGATTACTAAAGAGCTCCATGCGCAAGCGGAAGAAAGAGGATTTTATTTCCCAGTGGATTTTGCGGCAACCGGATCCAGCCATATTGGAGGGAATATCGCAACCAATGCAGGTGGAGTCAGAGTTGTACATTACGGACTCATCCGGGACTGGATTTTAGGATTAACGGTAGTTACAGGAAAAGGAGACGTCCTTCGTTTCAACGGGGAAATCTTAAAAAACAATACCGGTTATGATCTCAAACACCTGTTTATCGGTTCTGAAGGAACTTTGGGAATCATCACGGAAGCGGTGGTCAAGCTCACCAAACCTCCCAAAGACATCCGGGTAGTGTTTCTTGCAGTTCCCGAATATAAAAATATCCTGGAGATATTCAAAGAAACCCACAACTTTTCCCTGCCCTTACTCGCATTTGAATTTTTAACGGATTATTGTCTAAACAAAGTAAAGGAACATTTGGGAGTTCCCGATCCGTTTCCGGCACCTAGCGAATATTATGTGCTCATGGAATACGAAATCTCGGAAGAATCCGACGAAGAAAAACTTTTCGCTATTCTGGAATCAATTACGGAAAAGGAACTCATTACCGATGGTTCCATAGCCCAAAATACCCGACAAAATCAAACCTTCTGGAAATACAGAGAAGGGATTTCCGAATCTTTGTCCCTGGCATATACTGTTCACAAAAACGATATTTCCCTGCCTCTTCGCAATATGGAAACATTCCTATATGACATGCAGTCCCTTCTTTCTTCCAAATACCAGGGCTTCGAGATCGCACTTTTCGGACATATCGGAGACGGAAATCTCCACCTAAATATAGTTAAACCAAAAGAACTTACCGATAGTGATTTTTTTCAAAAATGCAAACAAGTAGACCCTGAGATGTTCCAACTCATCCAAAAACACAAAGGCTCCATTTCCGCAGAACACGGAATCGGCCTTTTGAAAAAGGATTATCTGGTTTTTTCCCGCTCACAAACGGAAATTGACTCCATGCGGGCCATCAAAGCGGTGTTTGATCCCAAAGGAATTATGAATCCGGGAAAAGTACTTTGACACCGGACTTTCCGATTATGGACGCTAAGAAAAAAATAAAAAAGAAGCCCAAGAAAACAGCAAAACCAAAGTTAGCTGTCAATGAGCAGCACAAACTTGAGTTGCGCCATTTGCGACCTTCCGACTATGAATCCGTCCAAAAAATCATGAATATGGTTTTTTCCAAGGCGTTCGACGGCGCCTGGACCAAAGAAGAATTCGAAAGACAGATCAATATCTTCCCCGAAGGTCAAATTGCGATCGAAGACAAAGGAGAAGTCATAGCGGCTGCCATCTCCATGATCGTATTTTATAGCGACCATGGAGACAAACATACCTACCATTCCATTACGGGAGGAGGAGGATTGCCCAACCACAACCCGGAAGGGGACAGTTTGTACGGTGTAGACGTGTTTGTGAATCCGAAATACCAGGGACTTCGATTGGGACGACGGTTGTATGATGCGAGAAAAGAAGTCTGCGAAAAACTGAACCTGAGACGAATCATAGTCGGAGGCTGGCTGCCCGGTTATAAAGATCATGAGTCAGAGATGACTCCTCAGGAGTATGTAAATCTTGTAAAACAAAAGGAATTATTTGATCCGGTACTCTCCTTTCAACTCGCCAACGACTTTCACGTCAGACGGATCGTTACCAATTATTTTCCGGATAACAAAGGCTATAGTTCATATGCCTGCCTACTGGAATGGTTGAATATCTATTACGAAGATGAGGAAAAACTCATAGGAAGGAAGAAAATAGTCGTTCGCGTGGGCGCCGTTCAATGGCAAATGAGATCCGTCCGGTCTTTTGAGGAACTCCGCGACCAAGTGGAGTTTTTTGTAGATACCGTAGCAAGTTACAATGCGGACTTTTGTCTTTTCCCCGAATTTTTTTACGCACCTCTTCTAACGCAGTTCAATAAAATGAGCGCTTCTAACGCAGTACGCGCATTAGCCGAGCATACCGAAAGAATGAAAGATGAAATGGTTAAGCTTGCAGTCTCTTATAACATCAATATCATCACAGGCTCGATGTTCGAGTATGAAGACCAAGAGCTTCGGAACGTATCCTTTCTTTGCAGAAGAGACGGGACTTATGACTCACAGTACAAATTGCACGCAACACCCGATGAAAGATCCTACTGGGGAGTGACAGGAGGAGATACTCTCAAAGTTTTCGAAACGGACGCGGGAAAAGTGGGAATTCTAATTTGTTACGACGTGGAATTTCCGGAACTGGCCCGTATCCTCGCCGAACGAGGGATAGACATTCTATTTGTTCCCTATTATACGGATACGAAAAACGGATATCTGCGGGTTAGAAAATGTGCAGAAGCAAGAGCCATAGAAAATGAAATCTATGTGGTGATGACGGGCTCCGTCGGAAATCTTCCCAATATAGAAAACATGGATATCCAGTATTCCCAGTCGGCGGTTTTCACCCCCTCCGACTTTTCCTTTCCTCATGATGCGATAGCAGCGGAGGCAACCCCGAACGCGGAGATGACTTTAATCGCAGACCTGGATCTGGACCTTCTGAAGGAGGTAAGGAAAAAAGGAGCTGTTCGCAATATGTTGGACCGCAGATTGGACCTTTTCCGAATTGAATGGTTGGGGAAAATCCTCTAGTAGCAAAAAGGCGAACCTTTCGAAAGAATTTTTGTAAAAATCCGGATAGGAAAAGACGAAATGTCGATTTTGTGTTAGGTGGAAACCCGCAGCCCACGAGCCACTCCCCCCAACCCCTTTGAGCGCCAATAGAAGCGAAAAGTATTCGGAGAATCATCAGCGAAGCTGATCAACAGGGCGGGGGATTTTAACATCCGCACTATTACATTATGTCTCATTAGAACGTAACAGTTCATTTTTTTCGTTTTTTGCTCAAAAACTAAGCACTCAAATCGAAAAATGCTGGATTTTAATCGAATTTATGAGTCGAATGAGTATATGGCAAAAAGAATGATAAGGACAGCAGGAATATCCTTCCTATCCCTAGCGTTAGCCATTTCCTTTTTATCGGATGAAAATCTATTGGTTCGGGTACGGGTTGTCAAAACTCCCAACCGTCCAACTGACACAAACACAAAAGATTCATTCCATTCGCAAATGTCTTCCACAGTGCAGGATGCTTGCGAGTCTTCGAATGAAAATTTTGGCAAAGGATCTCTGGAAGACGCTGATACTGGATATTTCAAATCCTATGTCTGCCGTATAACTTTCGTTCCGGTTTCGGAAGGATCCGATGTTATAACACTATATTCAAATCTTCTGTTAGACCAATATTTAAGTCTACCACCCCCCGTTTAACTCCTCTCTCCCATTTTAAACCTGTGTTCTAAGTCTAAGGATTTAGAACACAGGATGTTTTTATATTTTCTGAATTTTAAGTGAAAATTTGTTTCTCATTTGCCAAAGACTCTTTGATCGTCCTGGTTCGTACACCAGGGCGGTCCCCTTTTTCTTATTTATGTTTATGTTTGATCTTACGATAGAAGCGAATGAAATTTGAGTGATTCTACCAATCTTATGTTAACTTTCCCGCAAATTGCCACCAAACCGAATTAGTTTGTTTAATATTTTATCCCGAACCAGGAAAAGAATGAACTTTTTGAAACGTTATAAATTTTAATTCTTTGGGAACCTATTTTATTTGAAGCGCCGCTCGTCTTCTTAAATATGGCAATTGTGATGAATCGGATGCTCCATAAAGCTATCGTCTTAATGCTCAGTGCAGTTATTTTACTGCCAACTGAGGAAGACGGAGTATTTGATTCGGCATTTCTGGATTTTAAATCAAGTCCGATAAGTCACAAATCTTTATCCACAACAAAATCGGAACATCACTCTGTAAGTGACCCCGAACTAGTGGGAATGGATGACAACGCACTCTTTACCAGAAGCAGATGCGATTTCCTTGATTTGGTTTTTGAGAATTTTTTCACACTCAGCCAAACAAAGTTTCTTCATTTTTCCAGTATTCCGATTTCGCATACCTTTCATATTTCCTCTCTTCTTTCCGATTTACTTTTAAATCTTCCCCCACCAATCGCTTAACAACAAACAGCTATTTCTTTCTCCAGTAAGGAACTAGGGCTTTTTGTAGGTAAGTAAGAGATAATATACTCTCACCAACTGAACACACTCCCTAAAGGTTACTTTCCGGAATTCGTATCAGGAGGATACACCCATGCATTATCTTTACCATAAACGCCTAACAAAGGTTCACGCATGAAATTTAAATTTTTCTTTTTTCTCATGGTTTTGGTTCCCTTCGGGTTTCTCAGTCCGGAAGGAGAAAACCAGGAAAGGTCTCCGTCTTCCATATTGGATAGACAGATTTCGGATGATGACCCCAATTCTTTAGGTTCGGAGCTTTATCCCAAGGACCAAAGAAAGGATGTCGCTCTAGATCTTTTGGATGCAGAAACTTTGCTTTGGAAGAACAACTTACTTCTCATTGCGGCAAAATTTCAGATTGATGCAAAGAAAGCGGGAGTTCTGCAAGCAGGACTTTATGCTAACCCGAATATCTTTGTAGATCAAAGTATATTTGCAGAACCTACGCAAAGATACTTTGATACGAGCAGATCCGGTCAAACCACGGTGCAGATCCAGCAGGTATTTTTACTTGGAGGCAAGATAGATAAAAGGGTGAGAGTTGCGGAACTAAACGCAAAAATCAGCGAACAAGAGTTTTATGATCTTGCACGGGCACTACTTACCAAACTCAGAAGAACATTCTATACTATTTATTTTTATAGAAAGGCCGTTGTATTCTATGATCAGAGTATTGCGTCTATAGAAAAAACAGTATCTTCTTCCGAACTTGCATACAAAAGAAGAGCAATCCTCCAAGCGGAGTTATTACGTCTCAAAGCATTATTATTTTTTCTAAAAAAAGAAAGAGAAGAGCTGGGAATCAAAGTTTATGAGAAAGAAGCCGATCTAAAAGTTCTGCTCAATGAAGATAAATACAGAGAGGCCAAAGTTGCCTTTTACCCGACTGTGGATGAAAGCACTTTGAATAACATCATTCCAAATGCTTCTCAATTGGAAGATTTGGTTTCCAAAGCGAGAGAAAATCGCCCGGACTTGAAAGTAGCACTTCAAACTCTAAAATATGAAGAAGCAAATCTTGAACTGCAACATGCGAACGCAATTCCGGATTTGTCCATTGGTCCCGTATACAACAGAGGGGGAACTGCATTTCAAAACTATTGGGGAGTAACAGCCCAATTGAATGTTCCTGTATTCGACCGCAACCAGGGAAATATCCAAGCCGCAGAGAAAGCAATCCTTGTTCGCAAACAAGAACTTAGAAATCGAATCTTAGAAGTAGAAAACGAAGTAGCGATTGCATTTCAAGGTGCGCGAATCAAAGATGCACTCTACCGCAGGTTCATTGATACATATATCAAGGATTATGCGAACCTGTCTCTTGATATGATTATGAGTTATGAAAAAAAATACATTACCATCTTGGAATTTGCGGATTTTTTTGAAACCTACAGATCGAGCGTAGTGGAAATGTTAAAGCTCCAAACTGATCGTATGGAAGCAATTGAAAGTGTAAATTACTCCGTAGGTTTAGGGGTATTTATTCCCAAACCACAAAATTATAAACCAAATTCCAATAAACAAGGCCAAGAGGAGTAAAATCTTATGAATCTTACAACAAGACTTAACAAACGTTCTTTTCTATTATTAGCAACAGGAGCTCTTGTAGTTATTGCTTCCATAACTATTTTTGCACTTACCAGAGGACCGAAAAAAGTTCCTCATCATCCTGAAAAGGCAGTCGTGCATGATAACGGACTTAGGATTGAGTTCAAACCTACGAGTCCTGGCCTAGAAATTGTAAAATCAAGTATCATTGGAAATGGCGGTGAATTTGTAAATTTGGAAGCACCGGCGAGACTGATCGCTTCCACATCCCCTTCCGTGAGCAGCGGATCAAGGATCGTGTTATTCGAATCTTCCGAATTGAATGATCTTTACGTAGGTTACATTCATGCCAAAAACAAAGTACATAGATCCAGAAAAAATCTAAATCGTATTCAGGATATGTTCAAACATAGAGTGGCTACGGAAAAAGATCTTGTGGAATCGGAAACCGACGTAGGAAATGATGCCGCCGAACTTGCAGAATTCGAAGGGAAACTCAGAGCAGTCGGTCTCAATCCGAGCGAGCTTGCCAATGCAGGAAACAAAAAAGCGTGGATCATCTGCGATGTTCCTGAATCTCAAATAAACAGCTTGAAACGTGGCAAAAAGGTAAAAGTAAAGTTCTCTTCATTTCCCGATGAGGACTGGGGAGGAACTGCAGAAGCAATCGGGGACAACGTAGACCCTTACACTCGTACGGCGAAGGTAAGAATCGAAATCATAAACAAAGATTATAAGCTGAAGCCAGGTATGTTCGGAGTTGTAAAATTTCCGGAAGAAACAGCAGGAGACACCGTTGTATTACCGTTTAACTCGATTGTAACGGTAGAAGGTAAAAACTATGTCTTCGTAGAAGAAGAACCTCTTAACTTTGTCAGAAGAGAAGTAACTCTCGGAGTTTCGACTAAGGACTTAGTCAACGTAATCGCCGGACTCACACAAGGGGAAAAAGTAGTGGTTCAAGGATCTATTCTGCTGAAGGGCCTAAGTTTCGGTTTTTAATCATGAATAGATTTTTTTACTTAATTCTATTAACAAGTTTTTTGAGTTCCTCTTTTTTGTTTTCGGAACCGACACCTTCCGGAAACAAAAAAGACAAAGAGGAAACTCCCGAATGGAGTCCTGACCCAGATAAAAAAACCAGATTCGGAAAAGAAGATGAATTGGATCCCGATACGTTTCTTCCGAAAAACCAACCTAAATCCACCAACTTTTGGGTCTATGGTGCAACGATCGGAACTCCGGCAAGCATCAACCTCAATTTAGGTTATTACTACAAGGATATCGTAGTACGAGTATCAGGTGGTAGTTGGAGATCTCATTGGAACGGTGGACAGGTGGACTTGGGTTATACTTTCTGGAAAACGCCTGTCATTGCACATAGTATCTCTATTGTTGCAGGTAGCTTCAATGTAGATCCTTATTCTCCGGAATTAGGCAGAGGTGGTCAAACTTCTTATCCGACAGGGCTCAATGTTCCGGGATACCAATACAGAGACCCGAAATACGAAGATCAATTTATCCGTGCTTACGTAGCCGAAGTTAACGCTGATCTGGCCCTTCTACTGGAATACCAGAGCAGAGACACCCAAAAGGTATACCTCAAACAACAATACATCGGTTTAACATATGATATACTTCTTGGAAATTTTTTCCTCCAATTGGGAGGAGGAATCGGCCAAGGAGATTACAAAAACCCACAGATATTGATGCAGATGGGTTATTTATTTGATACAAGGTCAAAATAATGATTAAAGATTTTATAGAAAAAGCCTTACGATACCGTAATTACACTCTGGTTGCGGCAATCGTCTCTGTCATATTCGGAACCTGGGCATGGATTGATATTCGCAAAGAAGCCTATTCCGATATAGCAGACACTCAAGTCAGACTTATAGCAAAATTTCCTGGAAAAGCGGCAGTAGAAGTAGAAGAAAGAATAACTCTTCCCATTGAACGGGTATTAAACGCAATTCCGAATGTTGCCGTTAGGCGATCTAGAACTATCAATGGTTTGGTAGTATTCCAATTCGTATTCATTGATGGTACTGACGACTACTTTGCCCGTATGCGTCTTATGGAAAGAGTAAGAGATGCGGATATTCCCGACGATGTGGATCCGTCACTAGGACCGATGAGTTCTCCTGTAGGTGAAATTTTTCGCTACGTAGTAGAGTCCAAAGGCAACCATACTCCGATGGAGTTGAGGACTATTCAGGATTGGGTAGTTATGCCCAAGATGCTGCAGATTCCGGGAATTGCCGACGTAGTTACGTTTGGCGGTCTACCGAAACAATTCCATGTAGTAACATCTCCCGATCGTTTGATTCGTTATAAGTTGACGATCAATGACGTGATCCAGGCAATACAAGTTAACAACCTGAATACGGGAGGAAATTTACTCCTACAAGGTGAGCAAGGTTTTCCCATCCGCTCTCTAGGTGCCATCAGAGATCCCAAACATATTGAAAATATAGTAGTTAAAGTGGTAAACGGAGTTCCCGTCTTCGTTCGTGATTTGGGAACTGTTGAAATTTCCCATCCCATTCCCAGTGGGGTTCTCGGCTATACCATCCAAAACGACCATGAAGGTCTGATTGATGTAGATTCGTCTGTCCAAGGTTTGGTGGCGATGCGTCGATGGGGTGATCCCAACGAGATGGGTGAGAGAATTCGCGCCAAAGTCAAAGAAATCAACGAAAACTATCTTCCTCCCGATGTGACTCTCAGAACCACTTACGATAGAAGTGATTTGGTCAATTACACTCTCAGAACCATAGGTAAAACTCTGGTGGAAGGTGTGGTTGTAGTCAGCCTTGTATTGATTTTCTTTATAGGAAGTGTAAGAGCTTCCTTAGTCGTAGTTGCAACGATTCCATTTGCCATGTTGTTTGCATTTTTGCTAATGAATATAACAGGCATTCCCGCCAGCTTACTCTCGCTTGGTGCGATTGACTTCGGAATCATAGTCGACGGTGCCGTGATCATGGTAGAAAATATCATGAGGCGGTACAGAGATGCGTCTCCTTCCGAAAAAGAGAAAGGAATTCTTATTTTTACAAGAGATGCTGCCGCCGAAGTAGGAACTGAAATTATATTCTCCATCCTAATCATCATCCTGGCATACTTGCCTATTTTTTCTTTTGAAAGAATCGAAGGAAGATTGTTCAAGCCGATGGCGTTTACCATCTCTTTTGCCATCCTAGGTGCATTGATTTTTGCGATGGCCGTCATTCCGGTCATCATGTCGATGTTGTATAAAAAGTATTTCGAGTCGGCAAATCCGGGACCGATCGAATGGCATAATCCCTTTTATGCCTGGTTGGAAGTGAAATATGAAAAACTAATCAGATACATAGTAGATCGTTCCAAAAAAGCAGTTACTTATACGTTTACGGTTGTTACCATATTACTCGGAATCGGGATGTACAGTCTTGGAACCGAATTCCTTCCCGAAATGGATGAAGGCGGGTTCAACATTCGTGTCTTTTTTCCTGTGGGGATTTCATTGCCAGAATCCCGTAAATTCATTCCTAAAATCCGGGAAACCATTTACAAGAACGAACAAGTCAACATAGTCCTTTCCCAATTGGGAAGAAACGATGACGGAACAGATCCACTTCCACCAAACCGACTTGAGGTGCTTATCGGGCTAAAAGATTATAACGATTGGCAGGAAAAGATTACCAAACAGGAACTTTTACTTCGCATGAAAAACGATTTGGAAGCGACTCTCCCTGGATGCAGAATCAGTTTTTCCCAACCGATTATGGACAACCTATCCGAAGCCATCATGGGAACCATTGCCGACTTAGCAGTGTTTGTTGCAGGAGACGATCTCAAAGTGATGCGCAAAATTGGAAACGAAGTTTTGGATATCGTGAAGGATATGAAAGGGGCAAGTGAATACGGGATTGAACAAGAAGCGGAAAGCCCGCAATTAACGATAAAAATTGACCGCGAAGCCGCTGCTCGTTTCGGAATCAATGTAAGTGATATCCAACAAATGATCGAAGCGGCAATCGGAATGCAGAGAGTCAGCACTCTTTACGAAGGTCCTTCGGACATCCCCCCAAAAACACCTGCTAGGTTTGGTATCGTAGTTCGATTTTCCAAAGACTACCGGGCTTCTCAAAAAGCAATTGAGAATATGCCGATCATTTCGCCCAAAGGAGAAAGGATTCCACTTTCGGAACTGGCAAAGATCAGTTTGGAAGACGGGCCTACTATGATCTTTCGCCAGGAAGGAAGAAGGAATATTACGGTTAGAACCAATATCCGGGGAAGAGACCAAGGTGGTTTTGTTGCGGAACTGCAAAAAAAAGTAAAACAAAAGATCAAATTGCCGGAAGGATATCAAATCAAATTCGGTGGTCAGTATGAAAACCTATCCCGTGTAGGAACGAAACTAGCCATCGTGATTCCGATTACGATTCTAATCATATTTGGTGTTCTATTTATGTTGTATCGTAATTTAAAATACGTTTATGTTGCACTTGCTTGTATCCCTCTTTCTCTGGTCGGAGGAATCTATGCACTACTTTTCCGAGGATATTATTTCAACGTATCAGGCGGAGTCGGATTTATATCGCTCTTCGGAATTGCAACGATGGCTGGAGTACTTTTCGTATCCAGAACCAACCACCTACTCATTGATGAGCCGATGATTTCCACAAAGCTTGCAGTAAGTAAAGCCGCAGTAATCCAACTTCGGCCGATGTTAATGACTATGTTGTTGGCACTGCTTGGACTTATCCCCGCTACCTTAGGAACAGGAGTAGGTTCGGACGTGCAAAGACCTCTCGCTACTGTAATTGTAGGCGGGCTTTTTTCCGCGATGTGTTTGGTGCTAACCGTGTTGCCTTCTCTGTATCTACTGGTAGTTGGAGAAAGAAACAAAACGGATGCTTCTACTTTATATCCGCGTACTTCCAGCTTTAACTCGTTTAAAGAAGATTATGATTACGAAGAAGAACCTGCTTCGGAACAGAAGAAAACGAAAAAAGGATCAAACAAAAAGAAAACGAGATAGGCTAAAATCATTTTCTCCTAATGACTCAAAAACGATCCATGGTGGACGAAGCCAACTTCCATCATGGATTTTTATTTATAACTTCATACTAAAAGCGACTACGAAAAAATCTTCCTTCTTCGATGTTTGCCCGTTTCTATATTCAAAAATGGAATCCGCAGACCTTCTGTAATTGTATTCAAATCTTAAGAGTGCCGGTTCCCAGGATAACAGATCAAGAGTAGCCGTATAACCGTTGGACATAAATCCATTCCTGGTTCCCGTTTGAGCCATCACTTGTTTCGGATCGTAAAACCGCTCTACTCTGAAACTCAAACGATATGCAGGGTCCCATTTGAAACTGACCCAAAACGTTCCATGATACCAATGACGAAACGCTTTTGCTTCAGAATCCTTATAAATCGGATTCTGAGAATCCCAAACATTCCACCAAGGTTCGTACAATAGACTCTGTTTAGCTTTCTGGGCTCCGGCATCAAAGCTGCCGGCAAGAGACATCCATTCCAAAGCACGCCATTCCAATATCGTATTATTATAAAGTCTTAATTGTTTTCGTTCGTTGTCCGGTGCTTCATTTCCTCCGAACTGATTCACAATCAAAGTCAAACTCGGTGTAAATTTATATTTCCACTGCAACCCCAAAGACTTGTCCCGATTGTTCTCCGTTATATTTTGCCACCCGTTCATCACGTGAAACTGCATGGAAAATTTATTTGTGAACTCATGAGAGACGCGAACTCCTGTGGAGTAATAAGGAACGTAATCGAGTGCATAAGCCCGGGTGTAATTCCAATTCAAATGGGAGATCCAAGACTCAAACCCGATATGCCCGAAATAAATCCCTCCGTCCACCCAGGTTTTATCCGCCAAACGGAATCCGACGTATGCTTCCTGAAGATTGCGAACCCCCAGTTGATTGGAACCTGTATCCTTCGCCAGCTCCGATGCATAATTTGTATTTACGGAAGTTCCGTATTGCAAAGCAAGTCGGCCTCTGTATTTTTCTTCGTCTACTTTCATATCAATATAGGCCAGATTGACATTGAACTCCTGGTTACGAACTCCTTGCGTCGTGTATTTGCGTTCTGTAGCTTTAGGCAGGTTATTATTATAGAGATAATAGGAATCGATAAAACCTCCGAACTTGAGTGATTTGGGCAAGGAAACAGTCTCAGTCTGCTCTACTTTTTTTTCCTTAGGCAGTTCCAAGTTTTGGTCTTCCGCATGCAAAGCGAACGCAAACAGAAATAATATTATAAAATATAATTTTGTTTTGAACATAAGAGTTAGCATAAAGCAAATTTCCCAATCAAACAAGATTACCTGTATTAAGAGGTCCTCTTGTTTGATTAAGATTTTATTATTTTGCTTTTAATGCAGCTTTGATTTCGGCAGGAAAATCTTTTAGTTCTTCCGGGATCAATAGGATTTTTTTTCTGAATTTGTCTTTGTAATCTTTCTTAAATTTAACATGGCAGGACTTACAAGTATCTTCCGGTTTTCCGACAGCTAACTTTGCATCGATGATTTCCTTCCATTCTTTCTGTTGATCCGAAGGAGCAAGAGAAGGGATATGTTCCAAAATTTTATTTAGGTAATCCGCATTGCCTTTTTTATCATAAAGTTTTGTCGCAGGCTTTGTATAATCTTCCATAAAATCATGGAGATTCATCTCAAGGCTGGGAGTGTTTTTATTTTTTTCAGAGTGGAGAACCACAGTGAAAGATAGGCATGCAAACAAAATGGAAAGAGTAATTTGCAATTTCATTCTTAGTCTCCGATAGGTGTCCAAATAATCTATTTTGACAGGGCATCCCAGGCAAGCCGGATTTTTTTCAAACGGTTTCTTTTCTTACTTACGGCCTGAGCTTGCCGGAAGCAGTCGGTCACGCAAAGGAATACATTCATAATGCGATTGAGGATTCGATTCAAACCGGCCCGACAACTCACCTGAATCATTTTCCGGAGGGGTGAAAGTTTAAAGAAATTCGAAACGCCGAACGAACTGGCAAAAACCCGAACTTATTTTTTATATTTTTCCCAGAAAGGGAAATGAGCTGGAAAGAGCACATAATATGTGCTAAAAGGAACACATTGGGCGGCGGGTGGAGTTCCCCTCCCAAATCAGGGCGGGGATACCAAAATAAAATCCAATATAGCGAGAAGTAGTATTCGAAGAATCATCAGCAAAGCTGATCTGGAGGCGCGGGGAATAAAGGAAACTCACCTAACAACTAATACTCTATATTCAATTCTTTGATCTTTTTATCCAAAGTATTTCGGTTGATTCCTAAAAATTTAGCCACTCTCGTTTTGGTATATCGGAACTTCTTCATTGCATATTGAATCAAGCGGGATTCCACTTCATTCACGACTATTTCCATTGCCCTTCCGTCCAAATTGTCCAATTGGTTCGGAGTCAATCTGCCAGAAGCAAGATCCAACGGTTCAGAAGAATTCATAGGTTCTGTGTGAGAAGCCGATTGAATCTCGGGATGAGTTTCCTGATGTTCCTCAAAGTGATCTACTATATCCGAAAAATCCTCTTCAGATAATAATTCCTCTTGGGCAAGAACCACCGCCCTTTCGATCACATTTTCCAACTCCCTTACATTTCCTGGCCAACGGTATTTCAAAAGAAGTTTGCTTGCTTCTCGCGAAATTCCTTTGATTACTTTATTATTATCTTTTGCATATTTTTCCAAGAAGTGGTTTATCAAAAGTGGAATGTCTTCCGTTCTTTCCCGAAGAGGAGGAGTATTGATCTTAACGACGTTTAGGCGATAATATAGATCCGCGCGGAATTTCTTTTCTGCAACCAACTGTTCCAGTTCAGCGTTTGTAGCGGCAATGATTCTCACATCCACTTTTTTCGCTTTCACCGAACCAACCGCTTCAATCTCCCTTTCCTGCAGAACGCGCAATAACTTTGACTGCAAATTCAAATCCATTTCTCCGATCTCATCCAAAAAAATCGAACCTGTATCCGCCATTTCAAACTTCCCTTTTTTATCAGACACCGCTCCCGTAAAGCTACCTTTTTTATGACCGAACAATTCGCTTTCCAATAAGTTTTCAGGAATGGCGGCGCAATTGATTTTGATAAACGGATTTTCAGAACGCGAACTGTTATAATGAATCGCATTCGCTATCATCTCTTTACCTGTTCCCGATTCGCCTGTGATCAATACGGATGCACGGGAATCCGCTACCAACTGGATTTTCTCAAACATCTTTTCCATCGAACTGGCTTTGCCGATGAGAGAACCAAACTTGTATTTGTTTTTCAACTCACGTTTCAGTTGGATATTTTCTCTGGAGATTTCCTTTTTTGCTTCTTCTACGAGACTTTGGATCTTGATAGATTGGGTATAAAGCTAAATTAGCAAACATACAAGGGCTCAAGTATTAAGGAGCTTCCTTGTTTGATTAAGATTTTATTATTTTGAATCGATTGTTTTATAAAGTTTTGAAGGTGGATTTTTTCCAAACACTTTCATCCAGTGAAAATCGCTCTAAAATCCTATGATTCACTCGAGAAGTGTATTCATCTGTATAATTTCCCAAACACTCAATGAAGGATTCGGACATTCCTGCCATTCTTCTTGTCTCGGGAATAAAATAATAACCCTTTGCTCTTCTGGGAGTGAAGGGAAATTGAATCAAAGAAAGATAATATTCCCAATCCGATTTTCCCTCAGGGATCCCGTTTTGAAACACCCGCATTCCCCGCTTCACATGTTTGATTTCATCTTCAAAAATCCGCATCATAATCTCTGCCGTTTCGAAATCACCGAAATGATGAAATGCTTTTGCATACACTTGCGAATAATCCAGATTGGCCCCTTCAAAGGAAATGGATAAAACCGCAGTGAACTCTTCCAAACTATGTAGTCTGGGAATCTGTTTCCAAAATATATAATTGAGAGGGATGTCTCCGAAGCCGATTCCAAAGTCGGACATTCGTTTCAGATAAAGTCTGAGATGGGATTGTTCTTCTTCAATGGTTTTGATAAAACCGTACTTCACATGAATGGGTGCATCCGGGAAAGCAAGGATCGCCCAGGCAAAAAGTTCGATCGCCATCAATTCATGATTTGCAAAATGATGAAGAGTCAATCCCCTTGCACTGGTTTGATTCAAATGTTCCAATCTGGGAATTTTGACTTTCTTATCGGAGAAAGACAAACGATCCTCCCTGATCGGTTTTTCAATGCGAATAGGAATCGGTTCTCTTTCTTCTTCCCATTCCTTAGGTGGGGAAGTAAGTTTATCTTTCAAGTGAGGAGAAAGTAACAAGTGCTTGGCGTAATCCGAAAGTTTCATAATCCGATCAATCGATTCCGACTGCCTATGACCAAGATGGAAAATCCAATTCTTAAATAAATGATTTACTTCTTTGGAACGGAGATACCAGATAGAAATCGTATCTTATGGTTGCCCCGAAAAAAGCAGTATCCAGTTTTTATCAGGACGTATATTCTATGGTAAAAAAAGTTCCCAAAGGAAAAGTAACGACGTACGGAACGATAGCTGTTCTTTTGGGAAAGCCCAGAGCCGCAAGGGCTGTGGGTTACGCGTTAAATGCGTTGAAAAAAAGTCAGGCTGGGGCCGTACCTTGGCAAAGGGTGATCAACGCACAAGGTCAGATCTCTTTCAAAGGAGACGCCATACGTGCCGGTTTGCAAAAGCAAATCCTGATCGGTGAAAAAATAAAATTCGATGCAAATGATACGATTGATTTAAAAAAATTCGCCTGGAATCCCAAAGGTCTTTTATGAAAAATTTCCCCATTACTCTTTCCATTGCAGGTTCCGACTCGGGAGGAGGTGCAGGCGTCCAAGCGGATCTCAAAACTTTTTCATCCCTAGGCACGTTCGGAACTACCGCCTTCACTTGTTTAACGGCACAGAATCCCGATGGGGTGACTGCCATCCATGAGATCCCTACTTCTTTTATCAAAGCGCAGTTAGATGCAGTGCTTAGTTATTTTCCGGTCTCCGCCTGTAAAACAGGAATGTTGTTTTCAGAGGAAATCATCAATATCGTTCGGGAAGTTTTGCAAACAAAGCCGGATATCAAATTGGTCGTGGACCCCGTGATGATCGCAACAAGCGGCGCCAAACTTTTGAAAAACGATGCGATCACGGCCTTAAGGGAAAATTTGATTCCTATTGCAACGATCATCACCCCGAACCTGGACGAAGCTTCCCTCCTATTGGGACAAAACATAACCGGTCAGAACGAGCTCGAAAGTTCCGCAAAACAATTGTTTGATATTTTCAAAGTTCCTATCCTTCTAAAGGGAGGGCATTTACAGAATGTAACGGAAGCAATTGACATACTCTTCGATGGAAAGTCTATTTATAATTTCAAAAAACCTTTCCTCAAGGTAAAGAACACTCATGGTACGGGGTGCACCTTTTCCTCTGCAATCACCTCCTATCTTGCGCACGGCCTGAGCTTGCCGGAAGCAGTCGGTCACGCAAAGGAATACATTCATAATGCGATTGAGGATTCGATTCAAACCGGCCCGACAACTCACCTGAATCATTTTCCGGAGGGGTGAAAGTTTAAAGAAATTCGAAACGCCGAACGAACTGGCAAAAACCCGAACTTATTTTTTATATTTTTCCCAGAAAGGGAAATGAGCTGGAAAGAGCACATAATATGTGCTAAAAGGAACACATTGGGCGGCGGGTGGAGTTCCCCTCCCAAATCAGGGCGGGGATACCAAAATAAAATCCAATATAGCGAGAAGTAGTATTCGAAGAATCATCAGCAAAGCTGATCTGGAGGCGCGGGGAATAAAGGAAACTCACCTAACAACTAATACTCTATATTCAATTCTTTGATCTTTTTATCCAAAGTATTTCGGTTGATTCCTAAAAATTTAGCCACTCTCGTTTTGGTATATCGGAACTTCTTCATTGCATATTGAATCAAGCGGGATTCCACTTCATTCACGACTATTTCCATTGCCCTTCCGTCCAAATTGTCCAATTGGTTCGGAGTCAATCTGCCAGAAGCAAGATCCAACGGTTCAGAAGAATTCATAGGTTCTGTGTGAGAAGCCGATTGAATCTCGGGATGAGTTTCCTGATGTTCCTCAAAGTGATCTACTATATCCGAAAAATCCTCTTCAGATAATAATTCCTCTTGGGCAAGAACCACCGCCCTTTCGATCACATTTTCCAACTCCCTTACATTTCCTGGCCAACGGTATTTCAAAAGAAGTTTGCTTGCTTCTCGCGAAATTCCTTTGATTACTTTATTATTATCTTTTGCATATTTTTCCAAGAAGTGGTTTATCAAAAGTGGAATGTCTTCCGTTCTTTCCCGAAGAGGAGGAGTATTGATCTTAACGACGTTTAGGCGATAATATAGATCCGCGCGGAATTTCTTTTCTGCAACCAACTGTTCCAGTTCAGCGTTTGTAGCGGCAATGATTCTCACATCCACTTTTTTCGCTTTCACCGAACCAACCGCTTCAATCTCCCTTTCCTGCAGAACGCGCAATAACTTTGACTGCAAATTCAAATCCATTTCTCCGATCTCATCCAAAAAAATCGAACCTGTATCCGCCATTTCAAACTTCCCTTTTTTATCAGACACCGCTCCCGTAAAGCTACCTTTTTTATGACCGAACAATTCGCTTTCCAATAAGTTTTCAGGAATGGCGGCGCAATTGATTTTGATAAACGGATTTTCAGAACGCGAACTGTTATAATGAATCGCATTCGCTATCATCTCTTTACCTGTTCCCGATTCGCCTGTGATCAATACGGATGCACGGGAATCCGCTACCAACTGGATTTTCTCAAACATCTTTTCCATCGAACTGGCTTTGCCGATGAGAGAACCAAACTTGTATTTGTTTTTCAACTCACGTTTCAGTTGGATATTTTCTCTGGAGATTTCCTTTTTTGCTTCTTCTACGAGACTTTGGATCTTGATAGATTGGGAAATAATAGAGGCAACCACTTGTAAAAAATCCAAATATGATTTCAGATCGGTATGTTTGTTCTGTACGATAAACGCGTTCACCACGCCGATTATATTCTGATCACTCAAAATAGGAGAACACAACAAGCCTACGTTATGCGGGTCGTGCTTAAAATGGGAAAGATAGCCGACTCGATTCAAAAACGCCGGGTGATTGGCAACCGATTCGATGATCATCGCTTCCCCGGATTCAAATACTTTTCCTGTAATCCCTTCTCCCGGTTGATAAGAACCTTTGTCCATCTCCTCCTGGGAAAGACCCGAAGCCGCTACGATTCGCAATACCCCTTCTTCCTTATGATGAAGTACGATGCTTCCTTTCTCCAAACGAAGGGATTTTTCCATCGTAACCATAATGCCTTCAAAGATTTCATTCAAATCCAAAGTGGAAGTTACTAGTTTCGAAATTTCGATCAAAGTGGTTTGAATCTTGGTTCTCTGTTCCAAATTACGAATGGTTTGCAGGTTTTTAAAAATCTGTGCGGCTTGGTTGGCAAGAACACTTACAATTTCAAGCATCTCCGCGCTAAACGCATTCAAACGATTCGAATCGAGAGAAATCACACCGATAATTCCGTCTTCAACAATCATGGGAGCGACTAACTCCGATTTGATTTCTTCCTTTACCTGAATGTAATCGGGATCTTTGGAAACATCATTCACAAGTTTTGCCCGTCCTGTAGATGCAGCCATTCCGGTGATCCCTTGGCCGATCTTCAATCTGGTCTCTCTTAAAACCTGTTGGTTCATCCCCCGGGAAGTCACCACATCCAAAACCGCCGATTTTTCATCGATGAGCATAAGAGAGCCGGATTCTACACCGCAAATTTGAATGCAACGATCTAAAATCAGTTCCAGCAAACCATCCGGGTCTTGGGTGGAATTCATCGCTGTAGCAACATCGTGGATCGATTGGATCGGATTGATTTTCTTTGAATTCATAATATTTTGCTCTTAAAGTTTACGGTATGTATAAAAAAAACGCAATAGCAAATGCTCAATAGCTAGCTTCAATGCATAAATAATAGGCATTTTATTCATTTTTTGTTCATTTAGGCGTAGTTTTTCTCGAATACAATAGAAAAACTAACATTTGCTTATACATTAAGCACGAATCGTACCAGCTCTCTTCTCTTTTTTTGGAAAATACTTGTAGAATGTTTGAATGAAGTTCCTATATGATCCAACCCGAATGAACCAAGACCCCGTGGAAGAAACGCTTTGTCTGCTCTGTCAGGAACCTGAAGTCCCGGACGGAGTCACAAGACGCGGAAGATTTTACTGCAGAACCTGCGATCGGGAATGGATATTAGAAAAACGTAAAATAACCAGAGTCGGCAAAAACATACTCACCTCACAGGAAAAAACGGAATTCCTATTGGATTGTCTTTCCTTATTCAACTCTTCCATGGGATTGGAAGATTTGTTATTCAGATTCACGGAACTGATCACTGAAAGATTAAAAAGAGATAAAATTGCAATATTCATCACAAACCTTGAGTTAGGTGAAATCAGACTGGCCTATTATACTGCAAAACAAAAAAGCCTGCAAAGAGCGATCAAACGTATTCGTTTGGATTATGATTTAAGTTTCGGTGTTCTGATCGAATCCATGGCCAAAAGGGAATCCCGATTTTATGTTCTGGAAGATGAAATACATCCGTTCTATAAATTCTATTCGGAACTCACAGGAACCAAGTCCCAATTGGTGATTCCTATCATCTATGCAAATACCGCAGTAGGTATGTTAGCTGTCGATTATGAAGAGGATGATTATTCCGTTTATTTGGAAGACCAGGAAATTTTACAATTGGTAGTCGGGCAATTTGCGGTCTCACTTCGCAATTCCCTACTCTACTCCAAATCGCAAAACCAATCTAAAAATTTTCAAAGCCTTCATACTGCCGCATTGACTCTCAGCAAACTTTATCTGGACAATCATGATGAGATGATTCGAATGATTCTCTTGACATTATCCGGAATCGTAGAATCTTCCGTAGCCTGTTTGATTGAAAAGCCTGTCAAGTCGATGAAAGTAAAAGTATTCAAGTTGATACGTGATTTGGAAAATTTTCATATCAGCACCGAAACAAACACTGTGGATGTTTCGACTGTCATTCATCTATTGCATGCAAAAGAAACAATCACTGTTGATCCGAGCGACTATCCGGTTTTCGCATCCATCGGAGTGATCGGGAAAGAAGTAGTGATCATTCCGATCAGTCTTGAAAACGGAACCGATTGTATTTTTACCCTGGCAAAGCCGGATTCCCGATTTCCCCAAGACGAACTGGAAGCCTTGAATGCGTTCGTTTCCCTTGCCCGCATAACAATGGAAAATGCGAATCTTTATCAGAACCTTTCCCAAAAAGAAAGACTGGAAAAGGAAATTGAAATCGCAAAAGAAATTCAGGCAACCCTCCTCCCCCGAAAGATTCCCGATTCCAAATATCTTCTGTTTGGCGGATTCATGGTTCCTGCGCGGGGAATCGGAGGAGATTATTACGACTTTATTTTATCTCCCAATGGCAAGGAATTATTCTTATGTATCGGAGATGTGAGCGGGAAAGGAGTTGCCGCAGGACTTGTTATGGCAACGGTGCGAACCATATTGCATTCTTTGGTGCGAGTCAAAGATTCTCCCTGGGAGATAGTAAACGATATCAATAGTTATCTGTATACCAGTTACAAAGACGCGGCCACTCCCAGATTTATGAGTTTGATTTTGATTCGCTGGAGTTTGGAAACAAATCAAATGCTTGTTTCCGGCGCTGGCCACGGATTACTTTACATTCATAGAAACAAAACAAATTCCCTTGAAATTGTGGAAACAGGAGGAGTCATTCTCGGAATCACCGGAGATATATCCCAGTTCAAAAATGAAGACTCCATCGATCTGAAAAAAAATGACACGCTTCTCATGTTTACGGACGGAGTCACCGAAGCACTAAACCAATCGGAAGAACAATACGGTGACCATAGATTGCAGGAAAGTTTTTTATCTTCTTTGTCTCTGGAACCGAAGAACCAATTGGAAAGGATTTACAACGAAATTCGAAATTTCACAATGGAAGCGGAACAACACGACGATATCACCATGGTGGCGATTCGCAAATTATGAAATACAAACTTTCTCAAGAACTACGATCCCACTTCGAATCACTCCTTCGTCGAATGGGGAGAAACAGTTTAAATCTTTTGCAAAAAACAAAAACCATCGTTTCTTACTCGGGAGGAAAAGACTCCACTCTTGTTTTGTTTTTCTACGAATATCTGCACAAAGAGTACAATTGTCCTTCTCCCTATGTATTTCATTTCAATCACGAAATCAGAAACAATGAGGACGAAGAAAAACAAATGGAAACATTCATCCGATCCCGTTTTTCCGATTTTTCATTTATAAAAAAAAAATTCCTGAGCTTGCTTCCCATTTAAAAAAAGGTTTGGAAGAAACGGGGAGAATCGCCCGCTACGAAGAACTAAACCAGCTTTCAGATTCGCATAACACATATTATGCAACAGGACATCATCCTAGAGATTATTTCGAATCTATTTTGCTTCATCTCACGCGGGGAGGAGGGAAAAACGCATTGCAAACCCTACCCCCTCTTAGTCCCAATCGCTTTTTGCCTTTGGCTTTTTTAGAAGATAAGGAAAGAGTGGATTGTTACAGCCGGATCGTGGAATCATATCCGGTCTATGAAGACGAATCCAATGCGGATTCAAAATTCAAAAGAAACAGGATTCGAAATGAAATTCTACCTCTTTTGGAAAAAGAAAATCTAAACTACTACTCCATTTACTGGAATTTTCATTCTTGGGAAAAAACCGAGTTCGAAACATTTTTATCTTTTTACATAGAACGGAATTCGGAACCACTCCCGAAAAAAAACTCCGTCAAAGCAAAACACTTTTTGATTCCTCACCAAACATGGATTCATTCTTCCAAAGAAAAAAAGAAAACTCTCCTGGATTTCCATCTGGAGCTTTTGGGTTTTCCTTCCGTATACAAAGCACCTTTCGAAGATTTCATCCGACAAACAGCAGGAGAAAGAGCATTTTTACAAAACAAACTCTTTACCATTTACAAATCGAAATTAGGTGATACTTGGATAATGGACAATTCATCTCCTTTGTTTTCAATCCCTATTTCCCAAGCGGACGGAAACAATTTATACATCCGATGGAATGATCAGGAAAGAAGGATTCCGAATATAAATGGAAAATTATCATTTCAAATTTCACGCCCGGGCGAAAAAATCCAAGTTTCCATAGGCAAAAAGGAAATCTCGGAATGTTTGCGGGAAAAGAAGATTCCTTTTTTTATCAGAGAAAATATCCCAATTTTATATTACGAAGGCAAACCGATCCAAATCTTATTTTCTTTCTTTGATTCTAATTTAAAGGATCTTCCGCAAAACTGGCAGAACAAGTTCTTATGAATCCGAACAAACCCATCTATCACGAAGAAGTGCCGTTCCCGGAGACGAGTTTCAGTACTTCGATTTCTAAAATTTCTCCCGAGACTCCTCTCCCGGAAGGAACCTTACTTGGATTTATCGGTCGTTCCAATTCGGGGAAATCATCTCTTTTGAATTCAATTACAAATCGCAAAGGACTTGCCAAAGTTTCTAAAACTCCTGGCAAAACAAGACTGATCAACGTCTTCTCAACAAAGGCAGGATTTTCGCTCATCGACTTACCTGGATTTGGTTATTCGAAAGCATCCCATAAAGAACATAAGGATATGATGAACTTATTGGATCAGTTTCTGAATGAAATCACATCTCTCAAAGTTCTTTTCATACTCTGCGATGCGCAAAGAAGTTTTCCGGAGGAAGAAGTTCAAATGATCGAAACCGCTACATTGAAAAAAATCCTTCCCGTAGTGGTTCGTACAAAAATAGACAAGCTCAATCAAAAAGACAGAAATGCGATTCAAAAGGAAATGGAAGCTGTGATGAACGAGCTGGGCTACCCTTTCCCGCTTTTTTTCGTTTCTGCAACTACGGGAAAGGGAATCGGAGAGATGCGCAAATTCATTCTCAGCAAAGTCCAGACCATTCCAGTGTGATAATAAAAACAAAAAATGATTTCCTGTTTGAAAGATCCCTTCCCTACTTGATAAATAAATTTACAAAAAGGTCCATACATGAAAATCAAAGCCGTTTCTTTAATGATATCCCTTGGGTTACTATTTCTTTCCGCTTGCAAAGGTTCCGCATCTCCTGAAGCGAAACTTTTAGAACTCGCGCCTAAATTTCAAAAAGCAATGTGCAGCAAATCCATTGAATGCACGAAAGACGAGTTTGCAAAAATTCCTCCCGCTTACCGCAATATGATTCCTTCTTTCATGCAATCCGAAGAAAACTGCGTAGCTTTCTTCAAAGAGAAGTTTGACGAGGCACAAAAGAAACGTGCCATTGAGAAAAAAGAAGTAACGGAAGAGATGGTAAGCACATTTGAAACCTGTATTTCCGCTTTGGAAAAAACATCCTGTGAGCTTTACAAAGGTTCCAAAGGAAAAGTAAGCATTCCCGGTTGTGAAAATATGGAAAAATATTCCAACTAAAACTTTCATCTCGAAGACGTTGATTCGTTTTCGAGATTCTTCCTTCCTTAAGTTCACTTCACTTAAAAAAATATGAACCGTAGATTTTTTAAAAACTTTTGAGATAATTAGATAAATGCTTCGAAAAACTGACCAGGTTTGGAATCATTTGCAACCTGCATCATTCCAAATACGTTGGACACCATCATTTTGCGGATGTCGGTTAACATAGAAAAGGTTTCCTTGATCTCTTCCTTCATTTTAAGAAATCGAACTTCCTCTTCCAGTCTTCTCTTTTCCTGAGCGATCTCTTTTGATTTAGAGTCCTGTTCTATAGGAAGATTCCCTTTGTTCTCGGATATTTCCTTTTGTTTTTCCGAATCAAGACGAACTTCCAATTCTTTTATACGGGTTTCCAACTCTTCTTTCTTCTCATGCTCCACTCTTCCGACCAATTCGTTGTCTTTCTTTTCAGCCTTCTTTTCATCTTCTTCTTTGGACTTGGCGGAGAAAATATCTTGGAACGATTTGCCATCCGAGTATGGCTGAAGGGAAAAATCCCCAGGAGAAGATTCCTTTCGTTTTTGGGTGATGGCAGATGTTTCTCCACTAACAGCAACCAGACGACCATCTCTTAATTCGTAATTGATTTTAACATCAAGAGATCTGACTTCGGAGCCGTCCCGAAACGCTTGGTTACGAAATTCCTGCGCGTGTCCCAATTCATGAGAAATCACATGCAATGCGGAAAAAGTCTCAGGAGCACTTTCCAACTGACCATGACCAACATAGCTCACGCGTCGGTCTGCATAAAGACCGTTTGGGTTTGCCTTCTGATTGGTCAGTCCGATCGAATTCATACCTACTCCTATGATTCTAAGTGGTACTTCGGAGGATCTACTAATTAGATTACAATAATTTGGGAAAAAAGAAAGATTTTTTGAGGTATTCGGGACTTACAAACAAGTCCGTTCGATGCACCCCGCAAAACCAGGGTGCATTCTGTTTTTATGTTATAAGTTTTTAACGCAACGGACATAATTTCGATCCGTCTTAACAGTGTTCTTTTCATCTCCAAAAGTAGATCTGTCAAAGGAGATAGATCTTGCCGTCTCTCCGGGGATGTCCTGTTCATTCGACCAAGAGGACCAGTATTCCGCTTCCAAGGTCGATGGAAAATAGTTCAATACAGATATCCTTCCCGTTTCTGTCAGTCGTTTCAATTCGATCGGGGTTGGCACTCTCCAGGTTGTTCCGAGTGCAGCACAAGCATGGTAAGCTTCACTCGTTCCACTGATCGCTATCTCAGAGGCTGCAAGCAACACTTGAGGTACTGTCACGCGGTTACAAGCATGCGTCTTGCTATCGCAAAAGGCCAACTGACGGGCTCCGTAACGATACGGATCCTGAGGGTTCAATACCGTTCCCGCTGCTCCTCCCTGACAATCGTTCTCGCTTTGACGATACACTTGACCTACTGAGCATTTTTGCCATTCCAAACCGGCAGCAGGATCCCGCACTGTCCCCGTTCGCGTGTCCACCAAACTTTGATTTGCCAGAAAACCTGCTAGCAACAGATTTGTTTCTTCTTCCGAGATTCCGTAAAAATCTTTTTCAGGCTTCGCTTCGCAATTCACAAGGAACATCACGACAGAAAGCGCAATTATCAATATCATATTTCTATGTTTCATTGTCTCTACTTCCCTAAAATATATGGTTAAAGTTCACAAAGGCCTGTGAATCTTCTTTCGACACTGCATAATCAACATAGATAACAGTTGCTTGGTTCCAGGGAATTCTAAAACCCAGACCTCGGGAATGTTTATAACCTTTTAAGTTTACACGATCCGTAACGTCCCAAACTCTACCTACATCGTAAAACGGTACCAATTGAAAATCAAAATGTTGGCCCCAAATATCAATCGATGCGAATTTCCAGCGAATTTCAAAGTTGGCATAACCCATTGTCTGACCTACAAATCGATCTTGTTTGTAACCGCGAATCGTAGTTCTACCACCTAACCCCGATTGGTTTGATTCAGTTCCCCACATATTTCGGTATTCATAGAAAGGAGCATCTCCGTTTGTTTGCATCAAAGCTGCTCTTGTTGCGATTACGAATTTTTCCAATAGCTCAGGCGGTTTTTTTGTAAACCATTCCACAGGACTGAAGAAAAGTCTTCCCGAAACCAAGTTTTTGTTAAACTCATAATTGGAACCGATTGATTTCGCAGATCTTTCATGAGTGGCTTCCAAAAACAAACCACGATTTGGGTCCGGTTCGAAATCTCTAGTATCATATACAACCCCTGCACGAACCGTATTTGTAGTACCACCGTTGAATCCCAAAATTTTGCCGTCTTTTTGGTCACGAGTCAAACGGGTTTCCCCTTCGGGAGTAGGCAGATGTTCTCCTACAACATTGTCCAAGAAACCTGATCCCAAAGGAACTCCGCCTAATTGTTCCGATGCGCCGAATTTGGCATCATATGTTTTGCCGTCATAAGTGCGTACGATTTGTTTTGATAGTCTTACGCCAGTTACGGTACGAACCGTGCCTCCGAAGAAAGAATATTCACCGGAAAAGCTGAAGTTCGGGTTTTCTATATCATAACGGTTGTATCTGGAATCGGTAACATAAGGGGCTTCTCCCGCCCCTACATCACCCGGCCTACGGTATCCTAAATTGCTCTCATAATCGGCAAAAGGAGCATTTCGCACCATCCGGCCGGCAGGATCGTTTCTTTCCAGATAAGACAATGGTTGAAGTGTTTTTTCTCCGATTCCAAAGTACAATGTGTTCGGATTTCTATCATAAACCAAATCGGCACGCACTCTCCATTTTGTATCAAAGATATAAGGTGCGTCCAAACTCAACCAATGGTAAGGAGCATTTTTGGTTGTGTTAAAATACTGAGCGAAAATTCGATAACGATAAGGAGTATATTCGAATAATGGATTATCTCTTCCTCCGTTATTCAGATAAATGACCCTCGCTCCATAACCGATCCCTACGTTAGGATCGGAGTTCACAAGAGGAAGACCGGTGAAGTATCCGCCTTCTTTTTTGTTTTTTACATCCCTGACACTCAACCGTTTCTTTTCAGAAATTTCAAAAGGAAGACCGGGATGTGGTGCGCGCGGACCAGTCTCCTCCTCCGTTTTTGGCTGTGCCATAATCCCCAGAGATAGTAAAAAAAGAAGAAGTATGACACTTCTTGTTATATATTTGAACATTTTTGACCTATTTTTTTATAAAATTGTCTAACGATGTCATGTCTTACTACATTATGTATAAATGGGAAGGATTTTTTGGGAACCTTCCCTACCTTGCAGTAGGGAAGTCGTAGGGAGGCGAAAGTCAGAAATTATAAGTTTTTAACGCAACGGACATAATTTCGATCCGTCTTAACAGTGTTCTTTTCATCTCCAAAAGTAGATCTGTCAAAGGAGATAGATCTTGCCGTCTCTCCGGGGATGTCCTGTTCATTCGACCAAGAAGACCAGTATTCCGCTTCCAAGGTCAATGGAAAATAATTCAATACAGATATCCTTCCCGTTTCTGTCAGTCGTTTCAATTCGATCGGGGTTGGCACTCTCCAGGTTGTTCCGAGTGCAGCACAAGCATGGTAAGCTTCACTCGTTCCACTGATTGCTATCTCAGAGGCTGCAAGCAACACTTGAGGTACTGTCACGCGGTTACAAGCATGCGTCTTGCTATCGCAAAAGGCCAACTGACGGGCTCCGTAACGATACGGATCCTGAGGGTTCAATACCGTTCCCGCTGCTCCTCCCTGACAATCGTTCTCGCTTTGACGATACACTTGACCTACTGAGCATTTTTGCCATTCCAAACCGGCAGCAGGATCCCGCACTGTCCCCGTTCGCGTGTCCACCAAACTTTGATTTGCCAGAAAACCTGCTAGCAACAGATTTGTTTCTTCTTCCGAGATTCCGTAAAAATCTTTTTCAGGCTTCGCTTCGCAATTCACAAGGAACATCACGACAGAAAGCGCAATTATCAATATTATATTTCTATGTTTCATTGTCTCTACTTCCCTAAAATATATGGTTAAAGTTCACAAAGGTTTGCGAATCTTCCGCAGACCAAGCATGATCTATGATAATAACAGTTGCTTGGTTCCAGGGAATTCTAAAACCCAGACCTCGGGAATGTTTATAACCTTTTAAATTCACTTTTTCCGTAGCATCCCAAACTCTACCTACATCATAAAACGGAACCAATTGAAAGTCAAAATGTTGTTTGGCAACATCGATTGATGCGAATTTCCAGCGAATTTCAAAGTTGGCATAAGCCATTGTCTGACCTACAAATCGATCTTGTTTGTAACCTCTTAAAGTGGTTCTTCCTCCGAGACCGGATTGAGTGACTTCCGTTCCCCACATATTTCTCATTTCGTAAAAAGGAGCATCTCCATTTGTTTGAACCATTGCGCCTTTGGCGCCCAAGACCAGTTTTTCCAGGAGGACATGAGGTTTTTTTGTAAACCATTCCACGGGGCTGACAAATCCGCGAGCGGAAACATAATTTTTGTTAAACTGAAAATCAGAACCTATCGCACGAAGCGATCTTTCATGAGTGGCTTCCAAAAACAAACCACGATTCGGGTCCGGTTCGAAATCTCTAGTATCATATACAATCGCAACTCGCCCGGTATTGACATTTCCTCCCTTGAAACCTATGATATTTCCAGCCTTGTTTTCTTCCGTGACTTTAGTAGTTCCTTCCGGAGTGGAAATTTCTTCGTTAGGTGCAAGGATATTGAGAGGAAGTCCCACCAACTGGTCATAACCTCCGAATTTGGAATCCTGCCATTTTCCATCATATGTACGAATGATTTGTCTGGAGATTCTGGCACCTGCAATCGTACGAACCGTTCCTCCGAAGAAAGAATATTCACCGGAGAATGTCCAGTTCGGGTTTTCCAATTCATAACGATTGTATTTATTGTCTGTGACAGTATTGTACTGTTCTCCGGATCCGCCCGGTCTGCGGTACATTAAACTATCGGAATAATCACTGAAACCGGCATTGCGAATCTGTCTTCCGGAAGGATCGTTTCTTTCCAGATAGGAGAGAGGTTTCAAAGTTTCCGTGCCCATTCCGAAATAAAGCAAGTTCGGGTTTTTTTCATAAATCAAATCCGAACGCACTCTCCATTTCGTATCAAAGATAAAAGGAGCATCAAAACTTAAATCCTGATATTGGTTGCTCTTTGTTGTAGTGAAATATTGAACGAAAACTCTATATTTATAAGGGGTGTATTCAAATAGGGGTCTTGACCTTTCCCCGTTGTAATAATAAAAAACCCTGACTCCGTAACCGATACCGTTGTTGGGATCGGAATTCAACAAAGGAAGACCGGTAATGTATCCGCCTTCTTTTTTAATCTTTAAGTCCCTTTCACTCAATCGTTTCTTTTCAGAAATTTCAAAGGGCAAATCGGCCCGGGCCGGTCTTACGGTTGGCGCTTGCTCTAATTCAGGCTTTTCCTGAGCAGAAAGGGCAAAAGTAGATATGAGAATGGACAGAAATAAAAATTTCCGAAACAAAGATAGATTCATTGATGACTCGTTCACTATATAGGTTGTCAGACTCTGCTATGTTAGATGAGCTTGTCAAATCATTTTGACACAATTTGCCTTTTTTGGCTAAATTTTGTCTAATAAAATCAACGGCTCATCCTGTTGCACGATTTCTCCCTGCGATCTCAAAACCTGGTTCACCTGACAATCAAAAGGTGCTTTGATCGCATTTTCCATCTTCATTGCCTCCAATATCAGAATGGTTTCTCCTCGGGAAAATTTTTTGCCTGGCTCACCAAACATCTGTATGATCTTTCCGGGCATCGGGCTTTTGATCTCAGGAGAATCGTTCCCGGACAAGGCCAACTCTCTTTCCTTTCTGCGAAAGGACCAGGTGTCCCCCAGATAATGTAGGAAAATTTCATTTCGAACTTGCAAGTAGGTAAGAATACTTCCGGTTTCAAATACAATCTGTCCTCCGAAAGGAGACTCGTTTGTTTTACTTTTGATCTTGAGAAGAGAAACGGTTTCAACCTTCCGACCATGAATGATCTTTACGTTGTTATGTGAAAAGATAAGGGAAAGCTCACCCTCGTGCGTATCCAATCGAAGCATCATGCAGACTCTCCCGAACTCACCCAAGGATCTGTTATTTTAGTTTCCGCACCGGCAAGACCTGCCAGTGCCAATCGAACGGGGAAAGAAACATTTTGGCGGAGTAGTTCTTCTTCGTTCCCCGCAATAAAATGAGTGGAAACCTTGCCTTCTCTGAATCCTTTCGCATCCGCCAGGTTTTTCAAAAAACTAATATTTGTTATAGGTCCAAAAACGATTGTCTCTTTTAACACCTGTACCAATTTATCAATGGCTTTGGTTCTGGTTTCATCCCATACTATCAGTTTTGCGATCATAGGATCATAATACAATGAGATTTCCGATCCGGATACAATCCCCGAATCCACGCGGACTCCTTCTCCTGTCGGAAATTGAAGCGCGTGGACTTTTCCGATGGAAGGTAAAAATCCGTTGGAAGGATCTTCCGCATAAATCCGAACCTCGATGGCATGACCTGTCTGCTCCGGAGTTTCGGGAAGTTTGCCTCCTTCCGCCACACGGATTTGCAATTCCACAAGGTCAAGACCTGTAGTCATCTCGGTAACAGGATGTTCCACCTGCAAACGGGTGTTCATTTCCAAAAAATAAAATTCACCTTTTTCACCTAATATAAATTCGACGGTGCCCGCTCCTTCGTAAGAAACGGATTTTGCCGCTTGGACGGCGGCCTTTGCCATCTGTTCTTTCAAAGAAGCCGGATAATGGGGCGCCGGAGTTTCTTCGATCACCTTCTGGTGCCTTCTTTGCAAAGAACAATCCCTTTCGTGCAGATGGATTACATTCCCGTGCTGATCTCCGAAAATCTGAAATTCAACATGGCGCGGATTGGAAATATATTTCTCCAAAAGGATACGATCATCTCCGAAAGCTGACAATGCTTCCCTTTTTGCGGACAAAATCATTTCTTCCAATTCCGAAGCGGATTCCACTCTGCGCATTCCTTTCCCGCCGCCGCCGGCACTCGCTTTTGCCATAATGGGATAACCGATTTTGTCAGCTTCTTTTTTGAAACGATCCATGGATTGGTCTTCGCCTTCATATCCCGGAACGATGGGAACATCGAACTTTGCAACTAACAAGCGTGATCCGATCTTGTCTCCCATTGCCCGAATGGAAGAAGGTTTCGGACCTAAAAATTTAATTCCTTTTACGGAAAGCTTTTCCGCAAATTCAGCGTTTTCAGAAAGAAATCCGTAACCTGGATGAACTGCATCCGCACCGGAATCTTCACAAGCCTTGAGGATCATTTCCTGATTCAAATAAGACAGCCTTGGCTCAGGAGGACCAATATGGATCGCTTCGTCCGCAAGTTTCACATAGAGACTATCTTGGTCGGCATCCGAATAAACGGCAACAGTCTTGATTCCCAAGCGTTTTGCAGTGCGAATGACTCGAACTGCAATTTCACCCCGATTTGCGATTAAGATTTTTTTAATGTGAGACATGAGTAAAAATCAGAGTCCAATTCCACAGAAAATAAATCAACAATGTTTGGAAGCGAGTTGACCGCTCTCTTTTTTCAAATGTCTTGGATCGGAATGAAACTACTATATCGCAATTTGTCCTTTTCGGATAAATTATTTCTGGGATACTCCCTATCCTTTTTGTCATTATTCACAATTTTCAGAATTATTTTTCTTTTTGCATATTCTTACAGACTAGAATCCTTCCAGCTTAGTGTCATCTTACATGCGTTTGCGGTAGGGCTTCGTTTTGATTTGGCAACGACGGGAATGCTTCTAGGAGCCTTCTATATTCTCTCCAAACTCAGCATCTTAAACAGGTTTCGTTCCTATCGTATCCTTTGGTCCTTTCCACCCATCCTGATATTTGCCTGGAGTATCGCTCATCTTTCGGGAGATATGCTCTATTATGAAAATGCAAACAAACATATCGGCTATGAAGCAATCGTCTTCTTAGCAGACATGCCGATACTCATTCGATCTGCGATCCATGAAAGCCCTATTGTGATGATTCTTATCATTTCAGGGATCATCGGTTTTCTTCTGGTTTCCTTTTACGGCTATCAAAAATGGATTCTTCCCCAAGGGAACGAACCTTTTTCATTTTATAAATTTTTTATCTCACTGTCCTTAGCTTTTTTTCTTACCATCATACTCACAAGAGGAGGAGTTCAGGAAACTCCTCTAAGAGCAAGCAATGCGATTTTTTCCGAAGATACGTTCGTAAACAATATTCCGTTGAACGGGATTTATACGACTATCATGGACCTCAAAAGTCAGTCCATCCCCAAAGAGTTGAAAATGGATTTGAGTGAATCCTATGCATTGGTTCGGAATGAAATTGATTATCCCGAAGCCGAATTTGTAAACCTTCCCAATTATCCTCTTCTTCGCAAACAATTGGAAACGAACAAATCAAAACCACCAAACATCGTTTTGATTTTGCAGGAGTCCTGGACGGGGAAATTCGTTTGGCCGATCGGCGACGGAATCATACACGGAAAAGAACTCACCCCTTTTTATAATAAACTTGCCAAAGAAGGACATAGTTTTAAAAGATTTTTTGCCAACGGAGGAAGGACATCCAACGGATTACTTTCCATGCTGACAGGAATTCCCGACAGACCGGGACTAACAGCCGTTCGCACTCATCAGGTGCTCGGAAATTTTTCCGGTTTGGGAAACGTATTCAAACGCTGGGGATACGATACCATATTCATAACCGGCGACGATTTGCAATTCGACAGTCTCGGAACCATCCTTCCTCATTGGGGCTTTCAAAAAATAATCGGCAAAAAGGAAATTGAAAAAAAACACCGATTTAAGATCGGAGCCTGGGGTTATGACGATAGGGATATATTGGAAGTACTTCATGATGAAATCAGCATTTCCAATAAAAATGGAAAACCGTTTTTGGGAACGATCCTGACGATGACAACACACTACCCTTACAAAGTTCCCGATTCCAAATTTGAAATCTACGATCCATCTGTCCAGGACTACGACTATCTGAATACATACCATTATGCGGATTGGGCTCTTTCCGATTTCATCAGTCGCGCTGAAAAATCGGACTATTTCAAAAATACGATTTTTGTTTTCGTCGCGGACCATACTCATCATAGATATTTGAATTACTTAGAAGATAGAAACGTTCCTTTCCTGATTTGGGCACCGGGGAAAATCAAAGCCAAGTTGGACACAAGAACAGCATCCCAATTGGACGTTCTACCGACTATATTAGGTTTGGTGGGAAAGGAAACCTACTTTTCCGCAATGGGAAAAAACCTTCTTTCTTCCGGAAAAACAAAAGAATCCGCCTACTTTGCCTATGGGGTAGCATTCGGTTGGATTGAAGAAAATCAATTTCTAGTCCAATGGGTCGACGGAAATAAAAATTTCACTCTTACCGCAAATCCTCCTCTCGGCGACAACGAAAAGTGCAAACAAACGCCTATTTTATGTTCTACGTCGTTGCAAAAAGCAAAAGCATACTTCAATTTATCCATTGAACTGATGAACAAAAACAAGGTTTTTCCAGGGGGAATGTTATAATATGTCAATCCGCAAAAAAATGCAGTATACTCCTGTCGGACTGGAAAGAAATATGAGTGTTTCTTTCTGGTGGTTTTTCGATCAGTCTCCTTCCCGAGCGGTGATCGAATCCAAGATCTATGACCGTTATCATGATATCAGTTTACTCATTGAGATAGATCTCACCAAACAAACAATCATCGATACTGAAATTGAAGAAAGAAGAACTCCTTTCGCCACATGCCCCGGAGCCATCTCCGCATACGGATTTTTAAACGGGGTCAAATTCAACAGACCTGGACTCGAAATCGCCATCCGGGAATCTATCCCCAAATCGGGAGATGGGTGCATTCGAATCGACCAACTCCTCTTTTATGCAGTGGATAATTTTGTTTCCGCACTCGCATATGAATTGAAGAGTCGCCAAATCCCCGATAGATGGAATGAAGAAAGACACGCTCCCGATGCGGAACCTTTCGAAAAGAGAAGTGCCGCAGTGCATCAATGGTGGATCCGGGACAGAGTGATGAAAAACAGTTGTTTTACGATGAACGTAAAATTTTCAAATGAAGAGAGCCGCAAGTCTTTGGAAAAAGAACCTACCATCACAACTATGTTACTCGGTTTACGGAACCCCGGGAAATGAATTCACATATTGGATTTTAAAATCAGGGAAACTGTTTACAATCTGAACTTTAAAGTCGGGAAATGAATTCACAACTTGCCATTTTCCGCAATCATTTGGAAAAGAATCAACCTGTTGAACCTTTAAATCGGGAAAACTATTTACAATCTGAACCTTAAAGTCCGGAAAAGAATTTACAAACTGAATTTTGCCAAAAAGTTTTTGACCTTTGAATTTGCAATCGGAGCCGATATTACCTGCTAGTAATACCGGACTGAATATAAAAAATCCGAAAAAACCGATTAAAAAAAATTTCATACTTTGACCTTTTATTTGGAAACCAGAATTTATATTTTCCATTTTTAAACTTTTACAAGTAATATAAGATAAAAAACTCGATTTTTTTACAATAGGCGGTCAATATTTTTCCATGCCTAAGGAAGAAGCTATTCTATTCACCCAATGCCTCCAGAATGATTTTACAGCTCTTTTGGACAAATACGATCCCATCCCGAATGCACTTCACGTAGGTTATGCGGAATCAAATCGTCTCCTGGGTGAAATGACGGAACACGGACCGGTTTATTCTTTGATAGATTGGGCTTATCAGACCGATCCGAATCGATTGAAAATCATTCATATCAGAGATTGGCATGACCCGAGCTCTCCAAACCAAAAAGATCACTTACGACAGTTTGGCGATCATTGTTTGAAAAATTCAAAAGGAGCGGAATTTGTATTTCAACCCTGGATTCAGGATTTTTCCGATAGGCATTCGATTGTAAACGCTTCGGGATTGAATGATTTTGTAGATACCGATTTGGAAACAGTACTTCATCCCTACAAAGGGAAAAAATTAAAAGTGGGAATCACGGGAGTCTGGACCGAAGCGAAAGTTACCTTTCTCGCTTATGATTTAAAAACAAGATACCCTGAATTCGATATCGCCGTATGTTCCGCACTTACCGCCAGCTCTTCCCTTTCCATGCATTTCATTGCTTTGGATCAACTTAAACAAGTATTAGGTATTCAGATCTTTCCTTCGATAGGAGCTTTCACGGAATTTCTCACCGGATCCCAACCTGATCTGGAAAAAAAAATCACAACTCATTCCCGCGTTTCTTCCAACCATTTGAAACTGGACCCCGAATATCCTATCTCGGATGCGGATAAAAATATTCTTCTCTATTTGTTCAGAGATTGCAAAGAAGCGGAATTCAAAACATTGGACGGCGGTTTTTCGGGAAACGTAGTACTCAAATCAACATCGGTGGATGTATTGGGACATACTCAAGTTCCTTGTGTTGTTAAAATAGGAAACAGGGATCTGATTGCAAAAGAACGTACATCTTTCGAGCGCATCCAGGAAGTTTTAGGAAATAATGCACCTTCCATCGTTGACTTTTGCGAACTGGGAGAAAGAGGAGCAATTAAATATCGTTATGCGGCGATGCTTGACGGGAATGTCCGCACTTTTCAAAAGATGTACGGATCGAGTGATGATTTTGAAAAAATCGACAACGTCATCAATATCGTTTTCAAACAGCAATTGGGTAGGTTGTACCAAGCGGGATCTTCGGAAAAGTTAAACTTACTTGAGTATTACGATTTTCAATCCAAATATGCAAAATCCGTCCGAACCAGGGTCGAAGGTCTGCTCGGTGGCCTGCAAACGGGAAACACAATTGAAATTCTCCGGGGAGTCTCCGCCCCCAATCCTTGTATCTTTTATGAAAAAGATCTGACTGTTTTAAAGGAGTACAATGCGATCAATCATAACCTAGCATACGTTCATGGAGATCTGAACGGGGCCAATATCATTCTGGATGCTCAGGACAATGTTTGGATGATCGATTTTTTTCACACTCATAGAGGCCATATCCTTCGGGATTTGCTCAAACTGGAAAATGATATTCTCTATATTTTTACAAAGATCGAAACGGAAGAAGAATTGAAAGAGGCAATGGAATTGACCAGGATTCTTACAAGTCAAGAAGACCTGGGAGTTCCTCTTTCGTTTGACGTTCCCTTTTTGCTTTCAAATCCGAAACTGCGAAAAGCATATCGGGTGATCGCCAAACTCAGATCCTTGTATCCTACTTTGATCAAAATGGATCGGGATCCTTATCAAACCCATGTGGGATTACTGCGTTATGCGATGCACACTCTTTCTTTCGACGAAAGTAATGAGGTTCAGAGAAAATGGGCGCTCTTCACCGGAACCGTTTTAATTGATAAAATCAGGGAATACATTCAAAAATCGAAAACATTGCGAATTGATTTTCTCAAAGGAGAAGGAAAAAACAATTCGGAGCTGATTCAAAATATCGGCCTCACCATTCTACCCGGCAGAAAAGACAGAGGCAGAAGTTTAAGCGACGATATAAAGGAGATGAAAAAACAAAAGGTAACTCATGTGATCAGTCTCATCACGGAACAGGAGTATACGGAATATGGTGTTCCCGAAATGAAGAAGGAATATGCAAATGCGGGGTTTGCAACATTTTATCTCCCTACCTTGGATCAAAGGGTTCCCACCTTACATTCATTTCACGAAACGATAAAATGGATGGAAAAGGCTCTTCAGCAAAAGGGAAAAATACTGATTCATTGTGTAGGAGGGCTCGGGCGATCGGGCACACTTGCGGCAGGGTATTTGATCGGGAAAGAAAAAATGACTGCCAAAGAGGCGATTCAAAAAGTAAGAGAATCCAGAAGCGAAAGAGCAGTAGAATCCAGAGAACAGGAAAAGTACCTAAATGAATTCGAGAAAGAATTCCAGGAAAACAAACAAACCGAATAGATACTTTAAGCTGTTACTTTTTCTCTGATGATTCGAACCAGTTCGGGAAAAGATTTTACATCGAACTTACCCTTCAAACTGATTAGAACTTCTTCCAATTGTTCTTTGGAAATATTTGCTTCAGCCAAAACTTTCGCCAATGTATGACCTTGTTTCAATTGTCCGATGATGGATATTTCCAATGAATTGAACTTGGAATCCCCTTCCGGTTTTTTAGAATTTTGAGAAAACTGTTTGGAAGTAACAAACTTTCCATCCATAACCACTTGCAAACTTGCGCCTAAGGTAAGAGGGTTGTCGGACTTGAGAATGTATCCGTCCGCACCGGCTTTGACCGCATTTCGGAAAGTCACCATATCGTCTTTCATCGTATAGACTACGATTTTCATAAGTTGAAAGTTTTTCTTTAGGTCAGGAAGAATTTCCAAACCGTCCGATTCTTTCAGACGAAGATCCAAAAGTAAAATATCAGGTCTGGTAAGACCGATTTGTTTGGCAAGACCGACGTTATCATCCCACTCGCCTACCAATTCAAATTCTTCAGTTGCAGCAAGTGCCCGCTTAACTGCCGTTCGAATCAGAAGATTGTCTTCAACTATAAAAACTCGCTTTTTATTTTTAAACATATACTTATTATACGCAATGCTATCAATATATATATCGGACAACAACTAATATTCTGTGGAAAATGTAGGAAAAGTTCTTCCTACACCGGTTTTAGTTTAGGGATTTCATCAGTTCTTGCTCAAGAAGAACATCTAACTCTTTCTTTTTTGTAATCATCCGCTCTTGCAAGTGAGCCTGCATCTCTTCATAATTGGGAAAGTCTTCGGGAAGGATCGTGCCTAATTCCAGATAGCCAATCGTATTGTTTTTAGGTTTTTTTTGGTAATTTGAAATCCCGGATTTCAATACTACATAAACAGGAATCTTTTGATCGAATGCTATTTTGATCATTCCCTTTTTCAAGGGCTGGATTTCTTCTGTATAAGTATTACGACCTTCCGGATAGACGATAAAGGAATTTTCCTTAATACCACCTAACAAATTCCTTACGGAAATGGCAATTGTCCTTGCTTTGGAGTTATCGAATACCTGCGAACCCATCGCAAGCATCCACCAATAAGCAACGACCGTCTTTTTGATTACTTGGTTGGCAAGATAAGGTTTGCGAATCACATAACAATCGTAAGGAAAGTCCATCTCGTTTACATGATTCAAAAAAATCAAATGTCCCTTTTCGGGAGGATTGATCGCATTGAATAAAATCACCTTTGACTTTGTATACTGCCTGACGTCCTCACCCCAAAGCCTGGAGCCTTCCAAGAAGGAATCAATCCTCGCCTCTGAGTCACCTTTAGCGGCTTTCCAGACTCCTTTCATCATATAAGGACTGGCTTTCCCCATAACAAGAGGAATTACTCGGAAATAAACCTTCATTACAAGATGTCCGTAGCTTGCAGGTTGCCCATGTAAATTTCTTACTAAAAAATTATCAAGAATTGGAATTTTAACCACAAGGACAGTTAGAGGGAAATAGGTTTGTGAGGAAATAAAAAAAGCCACAGTCTTCTGTGGCTTTCTTCACATGTGAGTGAACAACTATAAACTAAACGGAAAGAAAAATTTTTATTGCGCTTGAGTATTGCCCGCCGGCGTTGCAGGTTTTGCGGGGATATTCAAAGCCTTCTTTCTTTCCTGATCATATTTCAAGAATACCATATTGTTCGAATCGATTTCATAGATACGACCGCGGGTGTCCGCATAATCGACTCTATATTCTTCCGGAATACGGACATCAAACATGGCTTGGAGTCTATGATCAAAACGAATGTAAGGGTTGTTACTGAAATCATAAGTAACTCCTTCCACTTTCACCGGTTGACTTTCGGAGAAATTGCCGTTTTCATCACGCATCGGCTCCGACTTTGCTTGAGAATTGTTCAGGAAATAATTGTCGTAAGGATACTTTAACTTGTATATGTTGATCGCATTTGCTTTGGAATCACGGGAAAGGCTGATCGAACCGAAGTAGTTTTCAATACGGAACTTTCTATGAGAAGGTTGGAGCTTTTGGTGTTTCTCCAAATTTCTTTCCACTTTAAGAGCGTTGATCCTAGCATCCTTTGCAAGACCCAAATGTCTGTAACCCAATTCCATGTTTTTTTCAATGGTGTATTTGTTATAAACATAATGAACTTCTTTTGCATCATACATTCTGCGCGAAAAAGGAGCTTCTCTCGGTTGATCCATTACATCCGATCGGAAATAAGAACCTTTTCCATATTCAATGGAAATATCAAGCAAGGCTTTGTCCAAAGGGTTGTTGGCATTTTTTCTTTCCATCGCCACTTTCATCATCTCTTCCGCACGCAGGATGTACACTTGAGATAACTCTTCCAACATTTTCTCAACACCTAACTGGCATTCTAAGAACCTTTGGTAGGAAGCAACGTAGTTTCCTTCAAAATAATACTGAAGCCCTTCCTGGTAAATCCGCTTGGCTTCCAGATATTTTTTGAGGCGAAAACCTTCTTTTCCTTCTGCCGCATTGAGTGGAGCAGGATTGCCTTCCGGGTCTTCCCCTCGGAAATTTTTGACGATCGGCTCTAACTCGCGTAAGTAAGTAAGTAGTTCGATACGCTTTTTATAAGACTTATTGGAGACAGCTTCCGCAAAAAGAAAGTTTTGCGTAGCAAGAGTCATAATTAGGATCAGAAAGGATTTTTTCATAATGCTGCCGTTCATTCCGTTTCCGTAATTTCCTTCTTGGGAAGAATCTTACAAGTAATTTCAGGGATGCCCCTGTGAGGATTATCGGAGAAATATGATATTGGATTGACAGATTGTATTTTAAAATTGAGCCTTTTCCTAGATTTTTCTAAGCTTATGTCCATTGCCGCCTCCGCCAATTCCAAAAAAGTATCATTCCGAGCCAAGGAAACGACTGTTTGTCCAATTTGTGACGAAAACCACCAAAAAGAACAGATGTTCCAGGGAGGTGGACGGCTCATTGCGGGGAAATTATCCCAAGATCTACGCCGTTTGTATGAAAAAAACAAAAAATTCGGGCGTGTCAGCCCGATGGATTATGTCCTTTCCGTTTGTCCCCGTTGCCTTTATTCCTCTTTTCCCAAAGATTGGTCCGTTATTGCCCCTGCAGAAAACGAAGCATTGCGCATGCAAGTGGACATCCGAAGGTCTTATATCGAAAAAATCCTAGGCCCATTGGACTTCCATGGGGACAGGCAATTGGTTTTGGGGGCTGCCTCCTACCTTTTGGCAATGGATTGTTACCAACAAAGAGGCCCTTCCGTTGCACCTACTCCCAAAAAAGCAGTATGTGCGATCAGAGGTGCCTGGTATTTTTCGGATCTGCATGATGAATTTCCCGAATTAGGTTACGACAAAATCAGAGATTTACTCTACCAGAAAGCGGCTGTCACCTACGGGACAACCCTGGAACTGATGCAAACAGGGCAAGAACCTGTAGACCAAGCTGCGGGAATGCTCGGGCCCGATACTGACAATAACTGGGGATTCGACGGAGTCATTTACCTCAATGCATATCTGACCAAACGATTCAAAGACCAAATGGCCCCAAAACCGGAAGACCAAATCCTGTTATTATCCAGAGCGAAAAGAACCTTAGCCAGGTTATATGGTTCAGGAAAATCATCCAAAGGAAAACCGGGACCTATTTTGGAAATGTCCAGAGAACTTTACGACGAATACAATATTCTGATCGAATCCCTCGGGGGAGAAAAGTAGAGATTGCCCAATTACGCTCTCGTGGTTGAGTACGATGGGGCTCTATTTTACGGCTGGCAAAAACAAAAAAAACTGAAAACCGTGCAAGGCACATTAGATGAAGCCTTAGCGGTTGTTTTACGAAGAAATCCTCCTTCACGTATCTTTGTCGCCGGTAGAACGGATACGGGAGTTCATTCTTTGGGGATGGTCTGCAATTTCAGAACGCTCGAACCCATTCCCAACCTTCATAAGCTGATCGTTTCCATCAATGCGTTGTCCGGAAAAGGAGTCAGCATTAGAAACGCTATCGAAGTTCCGAATGAATTTCACTCCAGGTTCTCCTGTGATGCCCGCGAATATGTTTATCAAATCTATCACGGAAAGTATGAAAATCCTCTTCTGAAAAACAGGGCCTATTGGCTGAAGTTCAAAGTGGATTGGGAGAAAGTGGAAAAAGAATTACCTACTTTGCTCGGTGAAAAAGATTTCAGTTCTTTTGCCAAAGCAACTTCCATTCGGGGAAAAAAAACGGTTCGAAAAATTTTGTCCGTAAATTTGGAAAAAGACAATTTTAATGGGAACCTTTTCAGAGTTAGAATTCGGGCAAACGGGTTTATGCACAATATGGTGCGGATTACAGTAGGAACTTTACTAGACATCGGAAAGGGACGTTGGGAATCTAGATCCATTGAGTCAATTTTGGAAGAAGAAGACCGCAGAAAAGCAGGTATGACTCTTCCTCCTTACGGTCTGTATTTTGTCCGAGCCTACTACGAAAAATTCCCTGAGATTAATGAACTATACAAACCGGTCCTTCCTTAAATATTATTTTTTCCTTATTCTACTAGGGTTTGTTCCATCTTCTCTTTTGAGTCAAAACATAGAAGACTATCAAAAAAGACGTTATGAGGTGGGGGGATGGGTAGGTGCTGCCAATCCGTTTCCCGGAACTCCGGCAGTGCGATTTTTAGACACGACTCTAGGCGGCGGATTCTATGCCAGGATGCCTTGGCCCTATATTTTTTACACGGAAGTAGGCGGAGGTTACTCGGTATTTCTTTCCCGATCGGAAAGATCACTTACCGTGATGCCACTTTATGCGGCGCTCGTTTATAAAATTCCCATTGAAATGCCCATTCAATTTTTTCTAAAAGGTGGCGGAGGAGAAGCCTATGTGGTTGCTCGTCCTGCGGATACGGCTCGTTGGGATCCCATGCTTTATGGAGGAATGGAAGCCAGTTTTATTGCCGGTCGCCGAATTCGAATTGGAATTCGTGTAGATTATAATAAAGTAATGGAATCGAATTTGAATATGCCTCCGCAATATACTTATCCGCTAGCAAGTCCTTACGACGATCCAAGGCTTTTAAATCCGAACGCTTATAAATTGCAGAATGCCGATTTTTTCTACTTCGGGTTAGTCGTGGGAGTCTTGTTATGAGATTCGATTTATTACAAGTGATTCGCTATTTTTTCCTAAGCGTTTTCCTTGTGCTTCTTTCCGATTGCAAAACCAAGATCGATCTCGGCAAAGAAACCTCCCTTCCCGTTCTATCTACCTTATTTAACAACCGTATGTTGTTGCTTTTGAAAGGTACTTATTCTACGGATTCTCCTCTCGACTGGGCCGAACTCAACGGAGGATTAGGAACCATTTACCTGGACAAACAGGATATAGGCGACGGGACCGGCGGAGATCCTGCCATGAGCACAAATGATTTGCCTTTGGCCAAAGATCTTCCTATTTTTCTGGATATAGGAGAAGTGAGAATCTCAAGTAAATATACGAAAGGGTTGAATGATCTGACCCAAATCAAAGACGCGCTTGATTCCAGAAAATTCTGGAGCTTCATTGCCCCCAATAGACAAGTATTTTGTACAGTTCCCTACTCATTTGATGATGACACTTGCAAACAGAACAATGGAGTTCAAAAGGCATATGATTTTTTTAACGGAATCGGTGCCCAGTATCCTTCCAACGATCCTTCTGCGGAAACTTGGGGTTATGACAATTCCGCAGAAACCATCGCTACTCTCAGTGCGGTAGGGAAAAGTTTTTTAGGAAGACAGTATTATTATTCGGGCATTTATTTCCGCTCCATAGTGACCGGTTATGCAAAAGATGCGGGAGTTCCCATTTTAACCAGCACCAGATTTGACAACCGACTTGTTTACGGTTTGAATATCGTTCCCCGGAACAATTACCTTCCCGGTACAAGTGCCGTGGCAAAAACTCAAATCGTTCCCAAGATGTTTCCCGTTTTATACTCCCAACAACCTACGCAAGCCGACATGGAAGTGCGGGACGGATTTGATCCTTATATCCTTGAAATCCGAACCAATATCAAAGAAAATCTAATGGTTCATTCTTATACAACCAGCCGTAGTACTACTGTTACCTATGTAGGTTATAGCGATGTGTTCAACGATCATAACGGAGAAGGAGACGCCGGAGGCAATTTACTTTCCCGCGCGAGAATCATCTATCCGGAAACTGCCTCCAGTTTGGTGATCACAGGAGGAGGAGGTTCTCTCAGGCATGTATTTGCGATTTTTCGCAATACGGAAGGAAATTACACTACAACCCTTCCCCTTGCGGCAACACCTTCGAAACCCACTGCAAAGATCAAATACCTAAACCCTGGAAGCTATAAGCTAGTTTGTTTGGGCGATGTGAGTAAAATTGACGGATTTCCCGACACATTTGTAGCGGAAACCGAGTTTTCCATTCCCGAATATCCTTTTCGCTCTACGTACACAGTCAACCTGACCTGCCCGTAATTTAGTCAAAAAATTGCAAAATCTAACGGTGAATTAATTCTAGATTATCATGTTTTTATCTTTTTTTGTAAGTGTCGAATTTGAAAATTAGGTCATTCAGACGAAATCTATGCGCCAAATCATAACGAATATTACAAACCTGTTTATCAAAGATGAGAGCAATTCTTTGGAATCGCAATTCCCCATTCGATTCAAATTATTAATGATCATTTCCTTCGTTCTTCTTTTTTCCGTATCCGGGGTGATCTTTCTCGCTTCCTACTTCTTCAGAAAAGATAGTGAGGTGCGGGTAAAAGAAAACAATATCAAGATCAATGATATTCTGGCATTGGAAGTCAAATCGGATCTGGAAACAATCAGACAAGACGTTCATATTACAGCTTCTGCGATCATAAGAAATCCGAAAATTTCCTCCGTCATCGCAAAGGAATTATTCGAATCAGATTCAAGTTTCATTTTACTTGGTGCTTATGGCCCTGGAATGATTCCTCAGTTTGAAGTATACAATGAAGAATTCTTACAGAACTACGATTATAATAAATCCGAAATTCGCAACCTGATGGGAACGATGAAAGACAAGGTCAAAAAAGCCTATTCAGGATCAACGGTAATATGGAATGCGAGTCCTTACTTCCGGCACCCCATGTTATGTTTGGCATTCCCTCTCTCCGAAAAGAAAGACACAAATACAATTTTAGTCACCTTAGTGAAGTTAGATCGTTTATTGGATGCGTTTCAGACTTCAGGGACAGTGGAAACAATTTTGATAGGGGACGACGGAAGTGTTCTTGCTCATCCGGATGCAAAAATCGTTCTTTCCGGCTCCAAATTAAACGATTCGCCAATAGTGGAAAAAATGAAAAAGTCCACTGTAGACAACGGCCAATATCGTTTTGAAAACAAAGACGGGGTCAAATTTCTAGGATCCTTTAAAAAATTGACGATAGGCAGCGTAGGAGTCATTTCGCAAGTAAGAGAAGATACAGTATTCGCAGAAGTAAACAATATCCAAAAACGAAATGTTTATCTTCTGATTATTTCTCTTGCTTTGGCATTTATCGTGGTTTATATTTTTGCAAAATCGCTTTCCACTCCCATCCTCGCACTTGTCAGCGCCTCCAAAAAAATCGAAGCGGGTCAATACCATTTGGATTTGAAATCAACTACCAGGGATGAGATCGGAGTACTTACCAAATCATTCGTTTCCATGAGCCGGGGTTTAGAAGAAAGGGAAAAGTTAAAAGATTCCTTCGGAAAATTCGTAAACACTGAAATTGCGGAACTTGCCGCAAAAGGAAAACTATCCATCGGAGGAGAAAGAAAAAACTGTGCCGTTTTCTTTTCGGACATTCGAAGTTTCACATCCATTTCCGAAAAACTGGAACCGGAGGATGTGGTGGAATTTCTAAATCAATACATGAGCGAGATGGTAACTTGTGTTAAAGAAACTGGTGGAATCGTAGATAAGTTTATCGGAGATGCCATCATGGCAACCTGGGGAGCTTTGCGTTCCACAGGAAACGATTCTTTAGACGCAGTCGAAGCATCCGTCAGAATGCGGGAGAGACTTCTCATCTTCAATAAAGGAAGAGGCAGTGTCAAAAAACCGATCATTAGAATCGGTTGCGGAATCAATACAGGAAACGTAATTGCAGGCCAAATCGGTTCTTCCGACAAGATGGAATACACAGTTATCGGAGATACGGTCAACTTGGCATCAAGAGTGGAATCATTAAATAAAGAATCGGGAACGGACATTCTAATCTCGGAAAACACATACGAAGACGTCAAAGACAAATTCAATACAGTAAGTATGGGAGAAATTAAGGTAAAAGGAAAAGCAAAAGCCCAAAAAGTTTATGCAGTGCTCGGAAGAAAGGGAGATTCCAATTGTCCTAAAAATCTTCAAGAGTTACGAAAGTTAGTCGGTATCCCTACCCCGGATTCTAAAAAATCCAAATAGAAAAATATGAAATTAGATAAACGCGATTTACGCATTCTCACTCTATTGATCATTATAGCAGTCGTCTTTACCGGACTATTCTATTATGATTTAAACAAAAAAATCGATATCGGCGACAGAGAAGTCATCGGAACGATCCATTTCAAAAACAATATCGTTCAAAGAAAACTGGAAGATCAGGTTGTTTGGGAAAGATTGGAAAACAACAGCCCGCTTACAAACAAAGATACGATCCGTTCGGAAGCTTTTTCCGATGCATTGATCCGTTTGAATGATGGAACGGAAATCAATATTGATGAAAACTCAATGTTCAACCTGGATCTTACGGGAGAAAAACCGAGTCTCGAATTTTCGCAAGGTTCCCTCCAAGTTAAAAGAGGTTCCTCCAAAGAATCCAACATAGTCATCAAGTCACAAGGAAGTGAAATCGACGTTACTTCGGGCGATGTAAAGATTGAAAAAGAAGGCCAAAAAGATTTGAGCCTTTTTGTTGAGAAAGGAAGTTCCAAATTAAAACATAATGGGAAAGAAGTGGATGTGGAAAGCGGAAGAAAAGCCGAGCTAATCGAAGGAAGCGAAGTTACTGTCAAAAAAATTCCCGTCCGTCTGGTATTGCCCATATCGCAAAAACTATTTCTAATCGAAGGCACGGATGCGGATGTGGGATTTGAATGGAAACTGGATCCGGGATTTTCAGAATCTTTAATCGAAGTTTCACGATCTCCCCAATTCAAACTTCCTTTGATCGAATCAAAGGTAAGTAAAAACAAATTCACCGCTTCCTTAAAAGAAGGAACCTATTATTGGAGAGTCAAAACCAAAGACACCAAAACCAATAAATGGGAATCAAGCGATACAGGAAAATTTTTCGTAGCGAAAGACGAACCGCTCAGACTGGATTCTCCGAGCAATGCGGCCGAATACAGATTTGTCGCCAATCCTCCTATGGTAGGATTCAGTTGGTCCAAACTCAATACTTCCCGTTCTTATAAATTTGAAATTTCCGATTCCAGCCAATTTTCGAATATTATAAAAACCTTAGAGACTGAAGGCAATACGATCTCACTCGATGATTTAAAGGAAGGAACTTATCACTGGAGAGTGACCGCCCGCTCTTCTTTTCCCGGTTCTCCCGACAAAAAAACGTCTTCACATAGTTTGGTGATAAAAAAAGACGATACTTACCCTGCCCCGATTATCATTCGTCCCGCAAACGGATCGGAAATCACGCTGGATGAAATTCAAAAAGGACAAGCCATTATGATTTGGGAAGGAAATCCCGAATTGATAAAATACAAATTGGAAATTGCAAAGGACGCGAAGTTCGCAGCAACAAATCTTTCCAAAGAAACTCCTGGCAATTTCTTTCAACCCAATTGGAAAGAATTTACACCTGGCACTTATTATACGAGGGTCAGAGGATTTTCTTCCGATGGAAAAGAAGGGACCTCTTCCGTAGCTTCCAAATTCAGCATAGTGGAAAAGAAAGCCCCGGAAGAAGAACCTAAAAAAGAAGAAAAAGTAGATAAACCGAAACCCCCTCCTTTGGAACTTATTTCTCCAGTAAACAACATCGTCGAGATGAAAGGCAAGAATAGTCTGGACTTCTCCTGGAAAGCAGGACCCGGTTCCGACAAATACGAATTTGTTCTTTATCAGATAGAAGGTTCCCGCCGAACAGCAATTTACCGAGCCCAGACAAAATCCCTCAATCTATCCATTCGGGATCTGACGATTTTGGACGAAGGCACTTTCTCATGGGAATTATTGGAACATAGAGACGGAAACCCCGCTCAGTCCAGAAAAGGAAACTTTATCATCGCTTTAGACCAATTAAAAACCCTAAAACCGAATGATATCGAATTCATTTCTCCCAAACGACTTTATAAAGAAGGAAAACATAAATAATGAAAGTTCGCTCCAGTCTCATTTTCTTAATATCACTGAGTTTTGTTTCTTCACTGATTGCGAGCGAACTCTATAAATTTGTAGCTTGGAAAAATATTCCGGACGCAAGCGGTTATCAAATCCAAATCAAAGACACGCAAGGCAAAGTGGTTGTAGATAAAAAAATAGAAAAGAACTATTACTCGGTACAAGATATCGGTGTGGGAGATTATTTTGTTCGCACGGCACCTTTGAATATATTCAAAAAACCGGTTGTATGGTCTCCTTGGAAAGAGATGGAAATATTGATCTCGGAAGTACCTACTGTTGATTCCAATAAAGACAAACCGAAACTCGCGCTTAAAATTCAAGAATCGGAAAAGGATCAAAAGCAAGTTTCGGAACTGGAAATCCAGGGGGATCATTTTTTGGATGTTACCGAAGTGGAAATTTCCAAAGAAGAAAAAAAATTACCAATCATAGGCAAACAATTCAAAAGCGACAAACGTATCGACGTAACAGTCGACACGACAAACGCGAGCGCGGGGGACTACGACTTAACAATTGTTAATCCTTTCCAGAAACCTCAAACCATTTCCAAGTTTTTAAAAGTGGAAGAAAAGAAAGAGCCTGTAGTGGAAGTTCCCAAAGAGAAATCGCTTAATTCCTTCACTTACCCTGAACTCATGGCTTTCCTGAATGCAAACAAAGCCGAGTCTTGCCCGATGACAGGAGTTCCCGGACCGACATTGAGCGAATGTTATAGTGATTATATCGTTTTAAACCAAAAGACAAATGATGCAAAAGATATATTTGCTTTTTATAAATTGATCAGTGAAAATCAATCCGATAGATTTAGTTCTTATACTTATTTTGAAGGAAAATGCAAGCCGGTATTTCGCCCTGCAAAAGAAAGGATAGTAGATTTCCTAGGTAAAAGACGAGGATCTCTTGATCCGGAAGAAATCTTCAGATTGGAGGAAACCATTAAAAAAATTGACTCTTGTTCTGAATAAAGGGATATTCGTGATATAATAAAATATATGAATTCGAGTCCTATGAAAGATATGTTTGTAAATGCTTTTTTTTATCTTCTGGTTTTCAGTTTACTCTTACTAGGGACATTGAATGCGGAACCACCGGGTTCCTCTTTGAGCATGAATGTTAAAGAAGTAACTGCAAGATTGCAGGATCTGGCACTCTATCCGACTCTTTCTAAAAAAAGACTTTATGGTGCGATCAACAAAGGCGGTGCGATTCGTTTCGATTTAAAAGCTTCGGAAGCAGCTCCTCAATCCTTAGGAATCGGCATCGCGGGTGACGGAACTCTCAAAGAGTGGCAACTAACAGTATTTAGTGGGAATGGTCCTGAAGAAGTGGCGCCTATACTCCGTAAAGAAAAAATCACCGGAGAAAACCAATGGGTATTCGAGATCCTCGCCCCTCCGGACGAAGTCGTCATTGAAATCAGAAATTTAAATTCTTCCCATGCGATTGCAGTTGTGGAAGTGATTCACGGATATTATTTCGGGTATTCGGTGGATAAAGAAAACACAAACAAACCTGCCGTGCCGAATCCGGCACAAAAACAAAACCCTACGGAACCGGAAAAACTCTCACCGAACGATTTGCAAAACAGAGTGGAATTCATCCGTACTCCTTTACGGAACGAATGAAATCAGTTTGTTCATAATATAATCCGTATAGGCAGGATAACAAGACGGAGACATATGTCCCGCATCGCTAAAAGCATCACAAGTATAATTCGGATCATCGTTCATATTCCAAAAAGGAATGTTTTTAGTTTTGTGGAAAGCAGACATCCTGGGCATCCAATCTTCATAGACAGTACCTTTTTCCCCGTCTTCCAAACCGACTTCCTTATGACGAATATGATCCAGATAAGGTACGGACAAACGCACCCAGACCACTGCAGATTTTACCCCGAGCCGATACGCAATATCAATTGATTTGTCTATAAAGGTTAAAGTATTTGCAGAAAAGCGAAACGGAACCAGATAAGAATGAAAGTCACCTAACGCAGATTTTTTGAGAAGCTCGTCCGACAGAATCGCTTCATGAGTTCCGGGAGTAATGGCCGACCCCTTCCCTTTTTCCAAACGACTGAATAGATTATCACGAAGTTCGCGATAAGGGTATAAAAACGATTTTTTGTTTTTCGCACGGGCAATGATTGTTTCCAGTTTCGGTCTGTATTGATAAGTCCTGAACATTCGTTTTGCGATCAGCGTGGAAACCTCGTCGGTAGTAAATAAATTCATATGACGAAGCACAAAAGACACGTCCAAACCGTTGGTAAGAGTTTCATCTACTTTCAGAGTTGCTGCGGAATTATAAAGTTCTACGGAATGATCGAATAGAAAAAAATCAGGCTTCACCCCGTCCGATTCGAACTTTTCCATCCACTGTAATGTATAATCCGATTTTCCACCAGGCACGGAAAAATTGAACATGATCCAACCGGGATATTTTTTCTGAATGTAAGAATTATCAAATAATAGAGCTCTTGAGTTTCCGAAATAAACCAGAACCTTGTCCCGTTTCTCAAGTTTGAGATAATCTTTCAAAGACTTGTACAAATCGTTTTTTTGAATGTAGTTAATGTCCGAAAGTGATTTGGAAAAATAAGTATGAACATTTTCCAACAGGATCAATTTGTCCAATGCGAATGTCAGGGCGATTGCCAAAAAAGGAATCAGTAAAAACTTATGTTTGAATAAATCCATATTTGTCCCTGTTAAAATTTATAATAAATGAAATCGCCGCCGTCTTGGGAAAGAGTCGCTAACATAAAAATAGTGAAGACTCCGATGATAGGCGCGAGATAAGCATCGTATTTTCTATACTTGCTCCAATACTCCGGAAAGTATTGAAAATGATGAAACAATAACAATACCACAGCCATATAGCTCACCCTTTCCAGGTTTTCTATATGGGAAAAAGAATAGAGTGATCCGTTCCCGAATAAGGAAGTGGCTCCCACAAGCCAGGAATTCGAATCCGATCCGACCAAAGATTCCAAAGAAGAAGGAAGATGAGTGAAGATACCGGCAAACAGATCAACCATCAAACTCGCGCTATTTGATCGAAACATAAGACCGCTGATGGAAAACAACATAAAAACAATCAGAGCTTTCAAAACGATAAGGACTTCGTTTTTTGCAGGAGTGAGTTTCCATCCCAGACGATCCTCGAGAAATTTTTCTCCGGCCAGGATCACTCCCCAATAAAATCCCCAGCAGATAAAAGTATAATCCGCTCCGTGCCAGAACCCGCCCAATGTCATAATGATGATCAGATTGAGATAGGTTCTGAACTCGCCCAACCGAGAACCGCCTAACGGAAAGTAAATATAATCACGAAGCCAAAAGGAAAGAGTGATATGCCATCTCCTCCAAAGTTCCCTTCCCGAAAGGGAAAAGAAAGGACCGGTAAAGTTTTCAGGAATTTCAAAACCCAAATACAATGCAATGGAACGCGCCATATCCGTTAGTCCGGAAAAATCACAGTATACCTGGATGGAATAACAAACTCCGGCCATAATGAGAGAAAAAGAATCGTAATTGGACGGACTACTGAAAATGGGCGAGATCGTAGTGGACATCGGATCTGCAACTAACACCTTTTTGATGAGACCCGACATCAGAAGATAGGAAGCTCGATACATTTTTTCTTTGTCCGGATTCAACTTTTCCAGATTGGGAAAAAAATCCGTCATTCTCATAATCGGTCCCGCTATCAGAACGGGAAAAAATGCGACGAATAAAAAATAATCAAATGCACTCACCGAAGGTTTGGAAGGATCACGGTAAGTATCGACTGCCGCAGCAATCACTTGAAAGGAATAAAAGCTGATAGCGAGAGGAAGTACAATATGGACTAGATTCGGAACTTCTTCAAAGAACGGATAACCTGTCACGTCCGCGAGGAAACGGTTAAAAAAATAAAAATATTTGAAAAATCCCAAATTGAGCAAATTAAAGCTGACGGAAAGGGACAAAATCCGTTTACTCTTTGTTTTGCGGATCTGAGTATATAAAAAATAATTCAGCGCGATGACTGATAAAAAATGAATTGTGAAGAGAGGAGAAAAATAAGCGTAAAAGGAAATACCGGATAATAATAGAAACGGTTTTCTATAAGAACGAGGGAGTCCCCAGTAAAAAAGATACACGACGGCGAAAAAAATCAAGAATGGGATTGAGTTAAACAACATGGAATAGTTATGCTAAAAATTGTTTTTCCCAGTAATCTTGGTCTTTGGTCGCTGTCAAGCCTTCTTTAACTTCGTCTATTTCAGCTTCTTCCTTGGCTTCGAGAGAGGCCAACCAATCTTTGTAAAACTCTTCCGAAGTTTTACGTTTGGCTCTGATCCTTCGGGCAAAATTAACGATCTCTTTGTCGGATGTTACCACCAAACAATGAGAAGGAATCGGCGCTTGTTTCAAATAACCTATAATCAAATCGTCCGCTTTCTGGTCATGACTGTAATGAACCGACATTCCTTCATAATCTTCCGAGTAACAATCCGAAAGAAGCTCCTTTTTGCCGTCGAAAAATACGAGGACCTGGCAGCTCTTTTCTTCCTTGTAAAACTGCCATAGATATGCCAAAAGCCCTTCCCTTGCTTCATTCAACCGGTAATCGACCAAATAAAAGGCCAAATCGGGGAATTTGTAGATCAAATTCATCCCATCCACTAGGATTCGTTGGTTTACAGACACTTCCCCTATTGAATGAACTTGCCAGATTCCCTAAAACCAAAAAATAGGAGCCATAGTGAAAAAAATAATCGTAATCGGTGCATCAAGCGGGATCGGAAAAGCCATTGCAGAGGCTGAATTGAAGAACGGATCGGAAGTGGTTCTCGTTGCCAGAAGGGAAAAAGAATTGAAGGCAATCGCTTCCAAATGGAACAAAAAAGGGCAAACGAAACCCGCCATCCTGGTCGTAGCGGATGTAACTCAATTCGCTTCTGCGGAAAAAACAGTTGCGAAAGCGATAGGAGAACTAGGCGGGTTGGATGAAGTATATTACGCTTCGGGAGTTATGCCTGCAGTCGCATCCGACGAATACAATATTGCAAAAGATTTGCAGATGCTAAACGTAAATACACTCGGAGCCGTTGCCTATATCAATCCGATCGCTACTTACTTCGCAAAACAGGGCAAAGGTAAAATCGTAGGGATTTCTTCCATCGCCGGGGAAAGGGGTAGAAAAGGAGCACCAGTCTATAACACATCAAAGGCGGCACTCAATACTTACCTGGAAGCTCTGAGAAACAGGCTTGCCGAAAAAAATGTTCAAGTAACAACGATTAAACCTGGATTTGTAAAAACGGAGATGACTGAAGGTTTGGATCTTCCCGAAAAAGGACTACTGAAAGCAATCACCTCCGAGGAAGCAGCAGAACAAATTCTAAAGATAGTTGCCAAGGGCAAAGACGAAGCCTTCGTGCCGGGAATCTGGAAATTGGTTGCTCTTATTATTGTTAATATCCCCAATTTCATATTTAAAAAATTGAGTATCTGATATGGTCGCAAAAAAAGTTTCCAAAACAAAAACATCTCCTCTGAAAATCGAACTGCCCAAGCCAGAAAAGGTGGAGGCTTGGGGAATGAACAAATATTCGTTAAGCTCTGTTTTGCGACCGACAACAGTAGAAGAAATTCAAAGTATTTTTCAAAATGCAAATCTCAACGGAACCAAGATCGCATTAAGGGGAGGAGGATGCAGTTACGGAGACGCCTCCATCAACAGCGAAGGAATTGTTTTGGATTTGACCGAGTTCAACAAAGTATTGAATTTCGATACGAAAACGGGAATCATTACAGTTCAATCCGGTGCAAGAATCAAAGACCTCTGGGAAACGGGAATTGGAAAAGGTTTTTGGCCGCCGGTTGTTTCCGGAACGATGATGCCTACCGTCGGCGGAGCACTTTCCATGAACATTCATGGAAAGAACAATTTCAAAGTAGGTACAATCGGCGAACATGTAAAGGAATTCACATTCCTCACGGCAAAAGGTGAGATTTTAAAATGTTCGCCAAAAACAAATTCGGATTTGTTCTATTCCGCCATTTCCGGCTTTGGAATGTTAGGTTGTTTTCTAACGGTTCAGATCAAAATGAAACCTATCTATTCCGGCAAGATGCGAATATTCCCCGTACTTGTAAAAAATTTCGATGAACTTTTCGATTATTTTGAAAAAGAATACAAATCTTCGGACTATCTGGTGGGTTGGATCGATGCTTTTGCAAGCGGTGCCGCCATGGGCCGTGGACAAGTCCACAAAGCAGTCAATCTAAGCGAGGGGGAAGATTCCGATTTTCCGGATAACTGCCGTTTGGACAAGCAACATCTTCCTACACGGCTTTTCGGAATCATTCCTAAAAAATGGATGTGGATTCTGATGAGGCCTTTCAGTTTCAATTTGGGGATGCGACTTATCAATTTTGCAAAGTATGTTGCGAGCATTCTCGTAAATAACAAACCTTATCTCCAAGGTCATGCAGAGTATGCATTTTTATTGGACTATGTTCCCAACTGGAAATTTGTTTATAAACCGGGGGCAATGATTCAATACCAGGTATTCATTCCGAAAGAGACTGCAAAAGAAGCGATGAAAAAAATCTTTTCTCTGGGCCAATCTTATGGAATCATAAACTATTTGTCCGTATTCAAAAAACACAAACCAGATCCGTTTTTGCTCACCCATGCAGTAGACGGATTCTCAATGGCAATGGATTTTCCGGTAACAAAGTCCAATAAACAGAAGTTATGGGATCTTTGTTATGCGATGGACGAAATAGTTTTGAAAGCGGGCGGGCGTTTTTATTTTGCAAAAGATTCCACACTTCGCAAAAGAGTGATGGAAAGTTATTTTCCGAAAGCAAATCTGAAAAAATTTTATACCTTGAAAAAGAAATACGATCCGAAGGGGATTTTGCAAACAGATTTGTATAAGAGGATCTTTCTTACAGACTAAAAAACCAACCATATATTCCCTTTAGTTCAGTTTGCAAAAGAAAACTTTCCTCCGGGTTTTTGCCGGAGGCTTGGATCTAAACCGTGATATAATTCGGGCTCGTTTCTATGATTTGAATTCCAAAAGAAGTCCCACTAAAAAGAAGATGATTCAATACAAAACCCAACGCTTCTTTTTTCAAAGCCTACATAGGAGTTTCATAACGAACATATAACAAAACATTGCCGATCGTTTCCGAATTGGAATCAAATATTCATTTTTTTATAAAACACATAGGCAAAGATAATAAACATTACCGGAGTGACCCATATCCCGAACCAGATGGGAAGCCCTCCGTTCTCGGCCAAAGTTTTCATTGTAGAATATAAAATATAGTATAAAAGCACGACAGCGATCGTAAGCCCCAAAGAAGCAACACCTGCTGATCGTTTGGTGATCGCACCTGCCAGAGCTCCCAAAGCGACTACGATAAAAGACATCAAGGGCATCGCAAAGGCGGCATGTCTATGCACAATCACATCACGATAAGGAATCCCTTTTCCGATCCTGGATTCGATCTCTTCCGCAAGTTCGAAAAAGTTCATCTCTTCCGGATTACGGGTAGGACGGGAAAAGTATTTTATATCTTCCGGGAAAGGATATGTTTTTTCAGGGATATTTTCGCGGGAAACTACTTCCAAATCCTTATTGAACTTAACCTCTTCCACATCATACAAAACCCATTGGTGTGGGGACTCTATGAATTTTGCCTTCTGAGAAGAGACTGTAAATACGGGAAGACCGTCTTCCGAGATTTCGATATAATTGAATCCACCTTTGACGGTATTTTCCTTTTCATCGATCCAATATACGTAATAGAATCCGTTCTTTCCTTTCACATGGAATTGATATACGAAATCAATCAGTTTGTTGGCACCCTTGGCCATATAACTGAATTGAATTTGCGCCTGTTTGTTGGCGGGGATCACGACAAACTGTTGGAAAAAAGTCATGAAAAGCCACATACAAAAACCGAAAAACAAAATCGGAGTGATGATACGGAGAAAAGAAACTCCCGCTACCATAATGGCAACTAACTCTTTGTTTACACTGTATTGACCAACAACAAAACAAACTGAAAACATAAGCGCGGGAGATACGACTTGCACAAGCATACCCGGTACAGAATATAAAATATACAAATACACATGGGATTGTTGTACTTTGGAAGATACCAGATACTTCATATTATTGGTAAATTCGTAAATGATGATCATGGAAGTGAGCAGAATCAAAGTACCTAAAAAGTTTTTCAAAAAATCGAAAAACAGGTAACGATCCAAAATCCGAAACGGAATGAATTCCCGTTTAAACCAAACAAAGGGTGCTAAAAATAAATTTAATGTCATTGAAGTTCAAGTAAAAGCATGCTCATATCGTCGGATGCGGCTTCTTTGGAATAGGCCATAACATCTTCGAAAACTGCATTTAGCAATGTCTCTCCTTTTTTATCAAAATGGTTTTTGATACTGCTTACAAGATTTTCTTCTCCGAAAATCCTGCCTTCTTCATCAAAAACTTCGATCATTCCGTCGGAGTATAACAAAAGTCTATCCTCTTCTTCCAAAATTCTTGAATAATTTCTAAGCTTGGGTTCCAACATGGATACAATCAACCTGCCGCTTCCTTCTAAAAACTGAAATTTTCCATCCGTTTTCAAATATAAAAGTGGAGGATGACCAGCATAAGAATAACTGATCTTTTTTGTTTCAGGAAAATAATAAACAACGACCGCACTGATATGATTGGTTGTTACCAAGTTTCTTAAATCCTCATGCATAGCCCTCAAACAGGTCGCCGGTTCCTCTTCCACAGCATGGATGTTAAACGCCAAGACAGCCATGGCGGAAACCATTGCGGATGCAATTCCATGACCGGAAACATCGGCAAAAAAAATAGCAATACTACCGTCGGATCTTAATTTATAACTGATCGCATCTCCACCTACTTTCTCAAAAGAACGAAAAAAAGATGTAAATTTAATACCTGCAATCTTCGGCCAAACCGTAGTAACAAGATTATTTTGTATTTCCTGGGCAAGTTCCAAGTCACGGGAAACACGATCATGAAAAAGTTTCAACTGGAATTCGGAATCTCTTAGTTTCGCAACGGAACCTAGCCTTACATTCAAAGTGAGATAAGATACGATTGCCGGTGTGATGATGGATGTGATATAAAGAGAAAGATCCACTTGCGGATCTACGGTATAAATCCCTACAAGGATTCCGGCGGATGAAACGGAAACCAGATAATTTACAAGCCATCTGCGATTTACAAAACTCACTCCGATACAACTGATCACCATAACCATACCGATCAGATAACCGACGAAAAGCGAGTTCCAATAGAGCAAAGCAAGAGAATGCGTGCTCATCGTATAAAAAAATACGAGCGTAATCGATTGGATGTATCTGCGAATCAAAAAAGAAAAATAAGAGAATAGAAAGAAAGCGAATGTAACGCTTGAATGAACGATTCGAATCCACTTCGGATCATAGAGACCTTGTTCCTGGGTGGGGGCAAAAATTCCAAAAGCAATAAATGCTGAAAATACTCCAAGGCAAATCCTCGCGATTTTCAATACTTCCTGATCCAATTGGAACTTGTCGGACTCTCTCCTTTTTAGCTTCATGCTCATTCCATATTAAACAACTCCGGTTTCATTTAGAACCAAATTTTTCCCGAAAAACGTCGGGAATCTGAGAGGGTTTCTGAAGTTCAAAATCAAACCAGATAAAACCGGCGTGTCCCGTCAGAACACAATCTTCGTTTTGATTCCACATGGAACATACAACCGTAAAAGCACGGGAAGAAATAGAGTCAACTTCCAGGGAAACTTCCAATGTGGCGGGAAATACAACTTGTTTCCGATAGTCCATATCCAAATGGGTCAACACCGGACCAAACCTAACCGGCTTTAGAGGGGAATCCCAAAGAGATTCCGCTGTAAAATAATCCGCACGAGCAGTCTCAAAATATCTAACATAAGTTACGTTGTTTACGTGCCCGAAAGCATCCATTTCTCCCCATGCCACTTTTTGAAAATAACTGTGTCTGTATTTAACGGGTTTTCCCACCTTATCTCCCTAACGAACTTCGAACGAAACTTGATCCAATACTTTTCCACTTTGATCCAAGAGCTCCAAATGGAAATTGCCTTTTTCCAAGTTCCAAAAAAAAGGTTCCGCCGCCGGACCTAGATTTTTTTTATTCAAAGACCAATTTGAATTTTTTTCATACCGGTTCAGCTTGAATAAAATTTTTTGTCTTCCTTTCGGGATATCGGGATCATCTGCAAAAACAGTTTGATCTGCGGGAGAAATGATTTTCGGCGGAGTTTTGGTTTTAAAAACTTGAATCGTTTCTATGGATTCATCTTCCAAACCTTTTTCATAGTATGTTTGTTTGTCGGTGTTGTAAGAGATATTCTTGGGAGGTTTCGGATATGTAGAAGGAGTTTCAGAATGAAGAAATTCCATCACATCCCTCCAAATGGGAGCGGCACCAGTGATGCCCGAAACATCTTTCATAGGCAGACCTTTTGCATTGCCTACCCAAACTCCTACGGTGTATTCGCCGGAATAACCGATACACCAATTGTCTCTCATGTCCTGGCTCGTTCCTGTTTTCACTGCCGTGAAAAACGAAGTGGATAAATGATTTTCCCAACCGAAAGTCAAAGCCCTCGCTTCCCTATCGGAAAGAATACTAGTAATTAAAAATGCCACCTCGGGCCGAAAGATAGGATTTTCTTCCGATAGGATTTCTTTCGAAGATGTCCGTTTCTCTTTCGGAGTTTCGCTTAATTCTTCAAATCGAACCTTCGGTTCGGAATATATTCCCGAATTGGCAAATATCCGATAAGCATTTGTTAGTTCCCAAAGACTGACATCCGCTGTTCCCAAAGCAAGAGAAGGACCGTAAAATTCAGGATAGGCGAGATCCTTGAACCCGAGCCTGGATAATGTATTAATGAATTTTCCCATATCCAAATAGGAAAGGGTTCTGACCGCAGGAATATTCAGAGAAGAGCCTAGGCTTTGTTTTACCGTCACCTTACCTTGGTAAGATTTATCATAATTCAAAGGGCGGTAAATCCCCCGAAATACAGGAATGTCCGTCGGAGCATCATTTAAAATAGAACCTGGCGTGAGCTTTTTTTCCTGAAAACTTTGAGCATATACGAAAGGTTTTAGAGTGGAACCGGCCTGCCTTTTGGTTTGAATCAAATCAAGATAGGACACTTCGCTTGCACTTCCCTGATTCCCCAGATAGCCTAACACTTGACCCGTTCGGTTGTGCAATACAAGCACGGCACCGTCAGTAACATTCTGAGAACGAAGCGGGGAAATATGAGAGACAAGTATCTTTACAATCTTTTCCTGCAAACTTTTGGAAAGAGATGTTTTTTCACCGTTGGAAATTCCTTTTTGAATGGCATAAGATCCGAACTGGGGCGCAAAACTGGGATTAGCCGGAAATTCCATTCTTCCGAAGAACGATTCCTTTGCTGTCAATTCCAGAGAATCACAATCCTGAAATATTTTTCCCTCCGTCTTTTTCTTAAGAAAACAAGCCCTTTCTATGATTTTTTCCAAACTTGCTTCCGGAGCACGAATCAGAACCGAAAGTATATAAGATTCATTAGGCGATAGATATCCGGGATCTTTTTGAAAAAGCCCGGCACTTGCGGAATGAATTCCCTTCAGCTCTCCCTTAAAATAAATCAAATTGAGATACGCGGTTAGAATTTCATCTTTGGACCAAACCTCTTCCAAATCCATTGCCCTTTGGATTTGTTTCATCTTTTGAGAAAAACTACGCCTTCCCTTTTCGGGTTTCAGATCCTCGTCCAAAAGGGAGACCAATTGCATGGTGATGGTTGAACCGCCTCTAAGAGTTCCCCCACGGAGTTTCTCCCAAGCAGATCCGATAAAAGCCAAGCTATCCACTCCGTTGTGCTCCCGGAAATTTTTATCTTCGCTGAGAAGGATGGCATCAATTGTATGTTTGGCGAGAGATCCTGAAGGGATCCAGGAAAGAGAACGATAGTTATGTGATGTACGGACGGATTGCAGCTTTTCTCCGGTTCTGTCAAGAAGTAGAATATCGGAAGGTAAATAGGAAGAGCGGACTTCTTCAAAGCTGGGAAATGCAAAAATAGAAATACTATAATTGCAACATAGGAGAAAAAAAAGAAATTTGAATCTTTCTTTCCAAAACAAGAGGATCACATCTCGAAAATAGTCTCGATCAAAGAATGACTTCCATACTCTCTTTCCTTGAAAGGAACTCCCACCCAAATTTTATCCGATTTCTGGTGTTCGGGAATCTGGCATAGAATGATGGAAGGTCGGGAGAGAGTGCTACAATGAGCATATAGATTTTCAATCATGAGTTTCATACGATCGGGAGTTTCGGACCAATAGGTATAAGGAGGATCGAGATAAAATATATATGCCTTCTCAGTCTCCTGCTCCCACTTTAATGCATGTTTTGTGGCGTCCTTTCGGAACAATTTGACATTGGCAAGACCCTTGAACAATTTCAAAAGTTTGCCAAACCGATCCTGGTCCAATTCATAAACTAAAATTCTCGCAAAATCCAAGCTATACGCTTCCGCTGCGATCTGTCCGCTACCGGAAAAATAATCGCAGAAGAGACAATCCTCAGCTCGGATATCCCAACCGGAAAGACGGGAATCTATAAGAGAAAAAATCGCTTTTTTGATCAGACTGTTAGTAAAGTTCTGATGCCCCGAAATTTCATCCGGTGCGGAGATTTCTTTTCCTCTCCATTTTCCGGAGCCTACGCGCAAACTTTTCAATTTCCGGTATCTCTCCCTATTTCGTTTTTAAGAGCGATCATCTGTTCTTTGTTTTTTGGGGAAGGGTTCAGATTGTCCAATTCTTCCATAGCTTTTAAAGCTTCTTTCGGATTTTTCAATTCCAAAAGACCGGCAGCCAAAATCAAAACTGCATCCACATAACGAGAGTTACCCTTTCCTTCCTTTTGAAACAACCTACCCCATTTGATCAGGCTTTCATATTCCCCGAGAACCAATGCTCTTTCCATTGCTAAATACAAAGCATTAAAATAATGAGAACTGTCTTTGCCTGTAGGGATTGGAAAACTTCCCGTCCTGGCTTTGATTTTTTCCCAATCCTGCTCCGTTGCAACATAAAGGTAAAAAATCCGAGGATCCCGGTTACCGGTTTTAGAATTTAAAATTTTTTCCGTAAGACGAGAGACCGTTTCGTAATTTCCCCTTTTGTATTCATCATACAAAGACTTAAAAGAAGTTTCCTCCGAAAAAAGAGGGGAAATGGAAAATAGGCAAATTACGTAGATGGAGAAAAAAAGATACAAACTAAAGTTCTGTTATATTGGCAGATCCGCACATAGGGCAGATCAATTCCCAGGAATCGAGGTATTCGTCCTCCCCCTCTGCTTCCCATCTATGGTCGCAGTCCTCACATGCATAGGTCACAACGTCTTCGTTGAGACTTTCTGCCTCAATTTCATCATCATCAAATAAATCATCTTCCATAACACTCACACTAAATCATAAAGAAAAAGCCGTGTCAAGTGGGGAGACTAAAAAAAAATGGAGACTATCTATGGCGATTTACTCTAGATACGAACCTCATAGAAAGAAGAAAAGCGGAACACCCTGGTTTCTGCTTATTTTCCTAATCATTCTTGGCTCTCTCGGGTATTTTTACCGAAAGGAAATTTTTTTTCTTTTTGCAAGGGATCAAAGTGTCCGCGCGGAAAAAGCGAAAGAAAAACTGATCGAACTCTGGAAATCGGACAAACTGAAAGAATCCGATATAGAAGACTTTCAAACGGTTGCGGTCAATTTTTCCGAAAAAGACCCGACCGATCCGCAGGCATTTCACCTAATCGCGCGTAGTCTTTATTGGAATTTACCCCGAATCGGGATTTTTTTCGATTCTTCCAGTCTGGTGTTGAACTTAGGTTCCGATTTTTCGGAATTTATCGGAAAAACCCAACTTGCCGAATCCACGCTCGATTCGATTTTTTGGAATGCCAGAACCGCCGAAGCTGTGGCAGGATCCTCTTTCTCCGATTGGGAGAACAACCGTCTGTTATTATTTCTAACGGAAACCTACCGTCATGTAAAAAGGCCGGGTGCTCTTACAAAAGATTACGGCTCCATTGACACATCCAAACTTTCTCCTGAATTTCAATCTGTGTTTATCTGGCTACTTACATATAACACAATGCAGGCGGGAGATGCGCAAGGACTGGAAAAAATCCTGGACGCAACAAAAAAGCCGGGTTATGCGGGAAGGATTCAATTTTCCCCCCGCGAAGAAAATTTTTTAAAAGGAATGTCAAAGTTCTATAAAAAAGATTATGTGAATTCTCTTTCCCTCCTTCGCAGTACAAAAACCGCAAATCCCGACAAAATCACGGAGACGGCAGTCATCACGGAAGCGAATATTTTCCATATGCAAAATCTCACTCAGAAAGGCATTGATCTATTGGAAGAGTATTACAGTTTTTCCGGCAAAAAAAATGAAGAGATTTTAAATATCATTCGGGTTATGCTGAAAGAAAGACCGACTGCAAAAACAAAATTGGATGTAGGTCTTTCCAAATGATGAGCGTGCAAAATAAAGTTTATCCGTCATTCATTTTCATCTTGGGAGTATTACTTAACTGCAGTTGCGGTCTTTTTGAAAAACGTTTTCCTCCTAAGGGAGAGTTCTGTGATGTAATGGTAAGACCTCCCGTATGTTTGTATGCTGATTTTGAGAAACGCCATCTCTTTTGGAATGGTACGGAATACAAACTAACACTACGAACACGAACCGAATACACATTCCCTTACCAAGATAACAAAGCTGAACTTTTGGTTTCTACGCAAAACAGACTGGATATGAAACTGCCCGAATCAAACCAACCCCCCAAATTTTATATGCGCAAAAAAGAAAAATTCGCACATGAACCGCCTAAATGACATTACTATGAAAAAATCCGTTTCAGAGATTCAAAAAGAAATCATAGAAGAGTTTTCCGACTTACAAGATTGGGAAGAAAAATTCCAATACCTGATCGAATTGGGAGATGAGCTCCCTCCCTATCCGGAAGAAAAACGATCTGATGCTTACATAGTTCCCGGCTGCCAATCCAAGGTTTGGGTCTATCCCAAATTGGAGAACGGTGCCTTGACGTTCTTTGCAGACAGTGATACTGCTCTGACCAAAGGATTGATTGCGATTTTAATCCGAGTGTTTTCCGACCATTCCCCCGAAGAAATCGCAAATGCATCTCTGGGATTTATAGAAGAAATCGGATTGTCCAAGTTTCTCTCAATCTCCCGCAGAAACGGACTTTCCTCTATGGTCAATATGCTGCAAAATTTTGCAAAACACCCGCAGTAATTTGTACTTTCCTTTCTAATCAATCCGGTATAGGATGAGTCCACTCTCGAATGATGGACAGTTGCATGTACAGATTGTTTCTTTTAATCTTCTTTGTCTTCCTGTTAGACTGCGGCAAGGATCTCTCCCCTTTTGGCGGACCTCCTTCAATCTCTCCCTTGCAGGCAAGGATCAAACCGGAATGGCCTACCCTCGACTGGAAAGAAACAAAACCGGAATCCGTCGGTGTTTCCGGCGAAAAACTGAAATTAGTCGGTGAATATGCTTTTGCGAGAACGGGAGATGAAACGGACAGAAAAGGAAAAAGGACCGATGCACTTCTTATCATCCGCAACGGGAAAATCATCTTCGAACAATATGCACGCAATTTCACAAAGGAATCTACCCACCTAACATGGTCGGTATCAAAAAGCATCATCCAAGCACTTTACGGGATCACAATCAAAAACGGACTGATCAAACTGGATGACCCGGGCTATTATCATTTCGAATCTTTGGGAAAGGACGAAGCCCATAAAAAAATCACAATCCGTCATCTCTTGAATATGTCCTCTGGCCTCGATGGAGAGGAAGGTTATGAGAGCGGCCCTCTCAAATCTTCCGTGATTGCCATGTTGTACACCCGTGGAAGAAAAGACATGGGTGAATTTTGCAGTGAGCTGCCTCTTCGCGCGGAACCCGGTACCCAAGTTTATTATTCCAGTTGCGATACGAACATTCTATCCGCCATTCTAAAAAAAGTATATGGGCAGGAAGCATACGAAGATTTGGTTTATACAAAATTATTCGGAACACTCGGAATCAAAGACGCTCCTTTCGAACAGGACGGATCAGGAACATTTGTAGGATCGTCTTACTTGTATTTGACGGCAAGGGATCTAGCCAAGATCGGATATCTGTATTTGAATGATGGAGTATGGGAAGGAAATCCTCTCCTCCCGGAAGGTTGGGTGGACTTTACAAGAACCCCCGCACCCGGTTACAAAACTACCCCTTACAGCGAAGATCTTTCGCAAGACAATTATACATCCCACTGGTATGCAAATACTGGAGTGCCCGATAGGGGGATTCCGGAACCTTGGCCGGATGCTCCAAAAGATACGTTTGCAGGTCTAGGTCATTGGGGACAGATGTTGTATGTAATTCCAAGCCTCGATATAATCATTGTTAGATATGGTGACGATCGGGAGAAAGGAACTTTTAGCAAAAATGAACTTCTTAAACTTGTAAAAGAATCGGTGATCAGGTAGTCTTATGAAAAAGAAAATTGCAATCGGTGTAGCTAGTTTTTTCTTGATTTTAGTTTTTTGGGTGCAATGGAATTGGAAACATCTATCCGCTTTTCCTGCCATCATCTCCAGTTTTTATTCCAAAGAATTCTGTTCTTGTTATTACGTAATGAAACAATCAGAAGAACAATGTCATAACTTTGCAAGGCAATGGGTTCCCATCAGCCTCTTCAACCTCGACCAAACCAACAAAGAAGTAACTGTTTCAGGCTTGGGTAGAACGAACAAAGCAAAGTATTTGGGAGAAAGATTGGGTTGCAGATTGGTGAATGATTGAGACGGATCTATCTGTGTCTGAAAAATAAAACAATCAAGAATAGATTTCTTTTTTGTCCAAAATTTTAAGAATTTTTTCATCTAAAGTCCAAAGTCGAAAATTCTTATTCCTAACTTCGTTAATCAATACCGAATCAATCAGTCCGATGCCTTTGTGAATCAATTTGTTTTCGTAAGAAGTTTACCAGCGGCAAGAAAGCTACCTTCGGAAGTTAAAGTATTCAGATTATCCCAATAATCGAGAATGAAGGAGAGTTCCGTTTTTGATCTGCAACCCTGAAGCAACTCCCCGAAAACGACTTCGTGAACAACTACTTCAGAAGACTCAATTAAATCTTTTAATTCGGAAAAGAAAGGTTCCTTTACACGAAAGAATTCAATCCAAACGGATGTATCCACTAAGATCATCTATTTCGATTTAGATTACGAATATTTTCTGCTGAAAAACCATCTTGAAAGACAAGGGGAGATTTGTGCAGTTTCGTATTTAATTTCCGAATTTTAGCCTGCTTAAGCCATTCGGAAAGGGCTCGTTGGAGAGAATCGGTAATATTCTTGCCTCCGGAATATTTCTGAACCTCGGCAATCAGGTCATCGGGTAGAATCGCTGTCACTTTCATACGATTGATCATACGATATAAATTCGCATAATCAACGAAAAAATATATAAATCAATTCTATCTGTAATTCGGAAAGATAAAATTAATCCCGAAGATCATACCCTTTGATTTGACCTCTTCGGGAACAATTCCGAAATTCTGTCCTCGGATAGAATCCATACAGGATTGGTCTACGACCACTTGCCCTTGGGAAGAAACCAAGCGAACGTCCACAACCTTGCCCGAATCGTTTAACATAAATAAAACTTTTGTCATCCCGGGTTTGATCCCTTCTCTGACTACAGTTCCCGCCATATCTCTATATGCAAAGTTGCCTCCTCCGGGAGGAGCGAAGGATTGTTCGATTTGGCGAAGCATGTTTTTAAAATAATGATAACCTGCGAGTTCTTTGGTAGGTACAGTCAACGCCTTTGACCCGTCCCATCGAAACAAAAAATCCTGCTGAAAGCGGTAATTGAAAGGAATTTTCATCATCTGTCCACTCGACTGACTTTGATTTGGTGATTCCTGTTGATTTTCGCTGGTTTTAGGGTCCGCTTTAAAAATCCCTACTTCGAATATCTCATCTTCCTTTGTTTGTTCCGCTTTCGGTTGCGCCTTCGACGGATTGGAAGCCTTGCTTCCGAATACGAATTCACGAAAAGAGGAAAGTGCATGAAACCCTTGTTTTTCGGTAAGTCCCCCACCGCCTGCGGATTCTTTATTGGAGAGAGCTTTGTACTCGTCCTTCTTGTCAGGATTGATAAACTGTTGTTCTACCAGAACATCATAGATTTTTTCTTTTTCTTGAGCGGTAAGTTCTTCGGAAGCGGATTCCTCTCCCAACATCTTCCATAACATATTGCGAGTGATCAGATGACCTAAAAGCAATGAAGAAAGTAGTACCACAAATGCTGCGGAGTAAAATAAACGTTTTTCTCCTTCTTCCTTTTCAGGAAGTTGGAAATCAAAAAAGACTGGGGCCATCTTTTTCACCTAATTTAACCTGTGTTGCATAAGGGAATCCCATATGTTCGTATGCAGCGCGAGTCGCCACTCTTCCGGCAGGGGTTCGATCCACCAGTCCGATACGAACCAAAAAAGGTTCATATGTATCTTCTATCGTTCTCTCTTCCTCTCCCAGAACCACTGCAATCGGTTTGATTCCCACCGGTCCTCCCGAATAACGATTGATTAAAATATCCAAGATCTGTCTGTCTACACCGTCCAATCCCAAATGGTCCACACCCATCCGGTCAAAGGCAAAGCGACAGGTAGTGAGACCGATTGATTTTTCATTTCGGACTTCTCCAAAATCCCTCACTCTCTTTAACAGGTGATTGGCGATTCGTGGAGTTTTGCGGCTTCTTTTTCCAATTTCCAAAGCAACCCCCTCTTCCAAAACAACGGAAAGTAGTCTAGCCGAACGATCGACTATAATCGCCATCTCTTCATCAGAATAAAAATCCAATTTCAAATGAATCCCAAACCGGGATTTTAAGGGATCACTGACCAATCCCGATCTTGTGGTAGCTCCCACCAAAGTAAATGGCTGCAATTGGATCTGAAGCGCATTTGCGGTCACTCCTTCCCCTACTACCAAATCCACAAAGTAGTTTTCCATGGCAGGATACAATAGCTCCTCTTGTTTTTTAACAAATCCATGGATTTCATCGACGAAAAACACTTCGTTGGTTTTCAGAAGTGTAAGAAACCGAACGAGATCGGCTCCCTTTGAAATAGCAGGCGCCGATGTGGATGTAAATGCCACTGAGAGCTCATTGGCAATGATATTTGCGAGAGTCGTCTTTCCAAGCCCGGGAGGGCCGGAAATCAGAACATGATCAAGTGGAGATCTTCGTTTTTTAGCAGCCTCTATATAGACAGAGAGGTTTTCCAGAACCTCTCTCTGGCCAATAAATTCGGAAAGTTTAGTAGGACGAAGCTGTGGCTCGTCGATGCTCTCCGTATTGATCTCTTCACGTAAACCCACTCAATTTGGTTTCTGCTCCGGAGTGACCTGCGTCAAGATTTCATTTTTATTTCGAATGATTTTTATCTCGAGTCGTTTCCCAATTTTTGAACCTCGAACAAAATTAATGAGTTCTTCCGGAGCTGAAATTTCCTTTCCACCAATCTCAATAATCACATCTCCCAATTTGATTCCCGCCTTGTCGGCAGGAGAACCTTTGATGATTTGTCTAACGATCGCGCCTTTTTCCGAAGGAAGTTTCAATTGAGCAATGTCTTCTTCCGTAATGGTATCGAGTCCTACTCCAAGCCATGGCCTGACTACCTTGCCGTTGACTTTTAGCTCTTCCGCTACTTTTCTAGCTTCATTGATAGGAATGGTAAATCCGATCCCTACTGAACCCCCTGATTGAGAAGCGATCATCCGATTGATTCCGATCACTTCCCCGCGGATATTCAGAAGCGGACCTCCGCTATTTCCCTGGTTGATAGCCGCATCCGTTTGGATATAGGAAAGTCCGGAACTATCGATCCCACCTCTTTGAACTGCCGACACAACCCCAACTGTAAACGATTGTTCGAATCCGAGCGGGGCACCAATGGCAATCGCCCAGTTCCCCACCTTTACCTTGTTAGAGTCAGCAAGAGGGATCGGTGTCAAACTTCCTTTAGGAGCATCAATCTTGAGCAAGGCAATGTCCATCGTTTCGTCCGATCCGATGAGTTTAGCCTCATATGCCTTATGTGTTTTGAATTTTACCGTTAGTTTGTCCATATCCTTGATCACATGATGGTTGGTCATAATGTAACCGTCATCATTCAGAACAATCCCCGAACCCAAACCGGTTTGTTTTTGTTGCATCACTTTGCCCGCACCCTGTCCAGGTCTGCCCTGGCGTCCGAAGAAATGATCAAAAAACGGATCTCCCGCAAAAGGATGCTGTTGTACGTTTACCGTACGCTCTGTAGCGATAGAGACAACACTGGGTGAAGCTTTATCAAATACTTCTTGGAATGCATCTTCCAAGGCGACTGCTTGTGTTTGTGCGGGAGAGAGTTTATCGGAACCGTCTGCTTTTAATTGTAATGGATTGTCGGAGTGAGAGTCCCCACAAGTAATAATAGGTGATAAAAATGTCCCGATTAATAATGAAGTGGCGGCGACTGCGATGAATTTGAAAGGATTTTGTTTATTCATAAATCGTATATTCTTCTCCTTTGTTTGATTAGACTGGATTCAAGAACATTAGTTCCATACATCCCCATTTCCTCAAATCGAATTTTCCATAAAATACTTGAACGAAAGTTTAATTTTTGGGAACCTTTCCGTATGGCTTCTACAGTTCTTATCCCGTTTGCCGAAGGTTTTGAGGAAATGGAAGGTATTATACTCGTAGACGTTCTCAGACGAGGGAGTGTATCGGTTGTTACAGCTTCATTGAATGAGGCGCCGGTGATCGCCGCAAGAAAAACAATCCACCTAACAGACAAAACTTTACTCTCCGTAAAAGATCAAAATTTCGATATGATCATTTTACCGGGCGGACTGGAAGGGGCAAAAAATCTTCAAAATTCGGATCTATTGAAAAAGATAATCTTCAAACACAGAGATCTGGGAAAAGAAATCGGAGCCATTTGTGCCGCACCGAATGTACTGAGAAATTGGGGCATCATCTCGGAAGAAGATAAATTCACAGCATTTCCGACAAGTCTCATGTTAGGTGAAGGTGGAGTATATACATCCGACAGGATTGTTTCGCATAACAAAGTGTTTACGAGTCTGGGGCCCGGATCCGCTTTTGAATTTGCTCTTTTTATCTTGGAAAAACTGGAAGGTAAAGAAACCAGAGTCAGGGTGGAAGCTGCGCTTCACTTACCTTAATCTATATCTCGTTCTTTAATGATCGCCCGGATAGCGGCGGCTTCGTCAGCAAACACTTCTAAATGACTTTCCATTCCGGTAAGCTTAAACACTTTGGCGACGGAACCGTGTACATTGCAAACTTTGAGATTGCCATGGTATTTTTTGAGCTTGTACATTGCAGTGACCAAAGTCCCGATCCCTGAAGAATCCATAAAAGGAACTTTCGCAAGATTCACCACAATCTCATACTGCTGAGTTTTGATCTTAGAATCGAGAATGTCCTTTAGCTCTTTGGCATTATAAAGGTCCACTTCCCCTTCCAGAGCAATCACTGGAATTGAATCTATTATGGTCTCGTGAATCAACATTTTGTTTGAGTTTTCATATCAAAAGGAAATGGAAAAGAAAAAAACTTACATCCTAAAAACGCCGAAAGGTTTTCTTTCTTCGTCCCGTTTGGAAACAATCGACAAAGCCCGGCCTAAAGTCACTCTAGTTTCGCTCGGATCCAGAACCCCATCATCCCATAGACGTGCGGAACTGTAAATCGAAGAAGATTTTTTCTCATAATCATCTAAGATTGGTTTTTTGAATTTTGCCTCTTCGTCCGGAGTGAGGGACTTTCCTTCTTTTTCCGCTTGGTCAAGCTTTACGGTCCAGAGCACATTGGAAGCTTGCTCTCCTCCCATCACTGAGATTTTCGCGTTAGGCCACATCCATAAAAAATCAGGAGAAAAGGCTCTACCGCACATTCCGTAATTTCCTGCTCCATAGGAACCACCGATAACAATAGTTAACTTTGGAACCGTGGTAGTGGAAACCGCATTGACCATCTTCGCTCCGTCTCTTGCGATTCCTGCATTTTCGAATTTTTTCCCCACCATAAACCCAGTTATATTTTGGAGAAACAAAAGAGGAATTCTCCTTTGGTCACAAAGTTCGATAAAGTGGGCCGCTTTCAAAGCGCTTTCGGAAAATAGAACTCCGTTGTTGGCAATGATTCCCACAGGATACCCGAAAATCTCGGAGAACCCGCAAACGAGCGTGGTAGCATATAGTTTTTTGAATTCATGAAACCGGGAAGAATCCACCAAACGGGCTATGATTTCCTTTACATCATATGATTTACGGGAGTCCTTTTGAATGATTCCGTAAATTTCTTCTCCGGGATAAAGCGGATCCTGGGAAGGAAGAGAGACCGTTTTCTTTTTATGATTTAGATTTTTGACAATGGAACGGGTGATTTCAATGGCATGAAAATCATCTTCTGCGAGATGATCCGTTACACCGGAGACACGACAATGAACATCAGCGCCACCTAACTCTTCCGGTGTGACAATTTCGCCGGTTGCCGCTTTGACAAGAGGCGGACCTCCTAGAAATATGGTTCCATTCCCCTTTACAATCACTGACTCATCAGACATAGCGGGAATATAGGCACCGCCAGCGGTACAAGATCCCATAACAACCGCTATTTGAGAAATCCCTTTCGCACTCATATTTGCCTGGTTGAAAAAGATTTTACCAAAATGATCTTTGTCGGGAAAAACTTCGTCCTGCAAAGGAAGAAATGCTCCTCCGGAATCCACAAGATAAACGCAAGGGAGATGGTTTTTTCCCGCAATCTCCTGAGCACGTAAATGTTTTTTGACTGTAAGAGGATAATAAGTTCCTCCTTTTACGGTCGCATCATTGGCAACGATCATACACTCCACGCCTTCAATGCGGCCGATCCCGGTAATGATACCAGCAGAAGGAACAACATCAGGATAAACTTCATGGGCGGCGAGTGTGGAAAGTTCCAAAAATTCGGTATCTACATCTAACAAATGCTCGATTCTCTCTCTGGCAGTAAGTTTGCCCCTTGACTTGTGCCGTTCTAACGCCTTTTCCCCGCCGCCTAACTTCACTTGTTTGATAGTTTGACGAATGGGAACAACCAATTCCAAAAAGGCCGATCTATTTTCTTGGAACTCTTTGGAGGAGTTACGGATGTTTGAGAGAATGGTTTCCATGTTTATTCCTCAGGATTTATTTTATTGCGGGAGAAATGAAATGTTTTGGATTTATTTCTGGAATAGGAATCCACCAAATACTCGATCTTGACGGAAAGTTCCTCGGGGCATTCTTCCATTGGCAGGTGTTTGGCGGGAACCGTAACAAAGCCGCTGGTCCGAAGAGTCATTTTGATAAACTCGGTTTGGTAAGGGGATAGTCTCGTATCTTCGTCACCGATGATGATTTGTCGCAGTCCTATCAATGACTTTACTCCATCTTCCACGTCTCTCAAGGCATGTGAGGAACGATCTACATTGTTCAGATATTCAAGAGTGTTTTTGCGGCCATTTCCGGCAAATAACATTTGATAGGTGTTGCTTTCCCAACCCTTTTCAAAGACAAATCCCTTTTTTGTTAAAAAGAATTGATAAAAAAACCGAAGGAGCGGAGGACGAAATAAAAAAGACAGTAAAAATCCGAATATAGGGATTCTCAACAAGTTCACTGGCAGATAGAAACGAAATTTCGGTAAATTCAAAAAACCGTTCACAATGGTTAAAGACTTCACAAGCTCGGGGTGTTCCTTTGCTAAAAAAGCAAGTATAGGCAAAGCGTAGTCATGAACAACCACATGAACTTTTTTTTCACCCACCAATTTTTCCAAAAAGGAATATAGATGATATGCCTGCATTCTATGGGACAAAGGAGAATTCGGTCTTTCACTTAAGCCCACTCCTAAAAAATCAGGAGCGATGACTCTGTATTTTTTTCCCAGAATCCCGATCAACTTTCTATAATGATAGGAGGTCGTTAAAAATCCGTGTAAAAGCAAAACGATCTCATCTTGTTTTCCGCTCTCTATGTAAAAGAAACGAACTCCGTTAACTTCCAGATATTTTCCCGAATTGATATGCTCTTGTAAAGAGGGATTCAAAACTTACTTACCTTCCAATAAATTCGAATATAAATTTCTCAAATACTCTTCTTCAAAATCCAAAAGATCCACGCTTCTTCGAGCCATAATCTTTTTCGTATCGGCAAGGAAAGATTCCAATTGGTAATGTTTCCCGGCGCTGATCCAAGTGAAAGGATGTTGGTATCCCGAAACTCTTGCATCCAACAAGTTGGAACCGATATCTACGACCGATCCGGTATTCAACATGACCCCGATCGCAATTTTGGCAAAAGGCCCCAAAATCGATCCGAACTTGATCGTCCCCGTATTTGTTTCCGAGTCGTTTAACTTTAATTTTACGATACCGTAATTGTTTTTCAGATCGCTTGTTGTTGCCAAAGCTCCTAAATTCACCCAACTGGAAACAAAGGAATGGCCGAGAAAACCTTCATGGTGTTTGTTGGCGTAATCAAGGATGATTGAATTTTCAACTTCTCCGCCGATTCTGCAATTTTTTCCAATCAAACTTCCGCCTGCAATTCTTGCGTTGTCGACTTGAGAAGATTTGCCGATATAGAGCGGACCTTCCAAAAAACTAAAAGAAGATATTTTGGCACCTTCATCCACGAGTATCGGTCCGGTCGAGGTATCAAAAACGACTCCCGGATAAACCGTCACACTAGGGTGAAGATAAAGATGTTTTTCCTTACCTACGATATGAAATCCGGATCCTTTGATTTTATAATTTTTACGGTATTTTTTCCAATCCTTATTCAGGCTGAGTGTTTCTTCTATAATGGAAGTAACAACTCTCTGCAATTCCCAAGGCAAATAACTTTCCGCGAGAATCGTTTCATCATAGGAAATCTCTTTATAAGGCAAAAGATCGGAGTGCCTTTGCAATATAAGTTTGGTAAAACCGGGATCATCTGCCGTATAATAAATATTTGCCGATGGATACTTGAGTCGAAGTTTATCAGGCAAATTCAATCCTCCCAAATTCCATTCCAAGAAAGAATGAAACCTGGAGATCGGATCTAAAATTTTGGGGCGATTCCTTTCGTCAATTAAGATCGATTTCACGATTTTTACTCAACAGTTACCGATTTTGCCAAATTGCGGGGTTGATCCACATTGCATTCCCGCAAGATTGCGATGTGATAGGATAACAACTGCAAGGGGACAACAGCAAGCAATGGAACCAAAGGATCGGTAATGCTCGGAATTTCAAAAGTAAAGTCAGCCATAGATTGGATTTCTTTGTCGCCTTCCGTTACGATGGCAATCACTCTTCCTTTTCTGGCTTTTACTTCCTGGATATTGGAAACCACTTTCTCGTAAGATGCGTCTTTTGTTGCAATGAAAACAACCGGCATATCCTCATCAATCAGTGCAATCGGACCGTGTTTCATTTCCGCCGCTGGATAACCTTCCGCATGAATGTAAGAAATTTCTTTCAACTTCAAAGCGCCTTCCAGGGCCACGGGAAAATTGAATCCTCTGCCCAGATAAAGGAAGTTACTCGCTTTGTAAAAAGATTTGGAAATCGTTAAAATTTCGTCCGCCTTGGAAAGTATCTTTGCCACTTTATCCGGAATCGTATCCAACCCAAATAACAACTCCTGGTATTGACTGAGAGAAATCGTACCTTTTTTGAGTCCGAGGTACATTGCCATCATGGTAAGTATCGTAACCTGAGATGTAAATGCCTTAGTTGATGCGACTCCGATTTCAGGGCCCGCATGCAAATACGCGCCCGCATCGGAAGCACGTGCAATGGAAGAACCCACCACATTACAAACTCCAAAGATCAAAGCACCTTTTGATTTTGCGAGCTCAATTGCCGCCAAAGTGTCAGCAGTTTCACCTGACTGGGATACTGCGATAACGATATCCTTTTCCCCTACGACCGGATTGCGGTAACGAAACTCGGAAGCGTATTCCACTTCCGCCGGAATCCTTGCCAAATCTTCAAAAAGATATTCGCCGATAAGACCCGCATGCCAGGAAGTTCCGCAACCGATGAGAAGAAGTCTGTCTGCATTCAAAAAACGATTCAGATATTGATCAATCCCGCTCATAAACAGATGGTGTTCTCTGGATACCAACCGCCCTCTCATTGCGTCTTTGATGGATTTGGGTTGCTCAAAAATTTCTTTGAGCATGAAATGAGGATACCCTCCCTTTTCAATATCTTCCAAATCCAGTTCCAGTTTTTGGATAAAAGGAGTTTTGGTAATGTTTTCCAGGTTTTTTACAATGAGGCTCCCGTCTTTGATAACAGCCATTTCACGATCGTTCAGATAAGTTACGTTGTTCGTATATTCGATGATAGGTGTTGCATCGGAAGCCACGAAAAATTCGCCTTCACCTATTCCCACAACGAGAGGAGATCCCTTTCTTGCGGCAATCATGGTTCTATCGTCATCTTTAGAAAGTACCACAATCGCGTAGGCACCCACCACTTCATTTAAAGCAAGGCGAACAGCTTCGTCTATGGAACAATTGTTTTGTTTTTTGATCTCTTCGATCAGATGGATGAGAACTTCCGAATCGGTATCCGAATTGAATTTATGACCGGTCTTTTCCAATTCCTTTTTGATGGCGGAATAGTTTTCAATGATACCGTTATGGATGATCGCAAGTTTTCCGTCAGTCGAAGTATGAGGATGGGCGTTTTTATCATTCGGCTCTCCGTGAGTCGCCCAACGGGTATGACCGATCCCTACGGTTGCGGAGAGAGTTCTTGTGCCTATTTCAAGTTCAAGATCGGAAACTTTTCCTTTCTTTTTTACAATGTCGAGATTACCGTTTAACATTGCCACACCGGCACTGTCGTAACCTCTGTATTCCAGACGTTTTAATCCTTTGATGATAACGGGAAGAGCTTCTCTCTTGCCTAAATAACCTACGATTCCACACATGATTTTACCCTCTTTAAGGTTTGTTGCAAGTCTTCGTTCGACTTTGCCTCTGCAATAACTCGAAATATTGGTTCGGTGTTTGATGGACGAATATGAATCCATCTATCTTCTTCTGATAACCAAAGCCCGTCTTTTTGAGATGTTTTGGCTTTTGGAAATCCTTTTATAAATTTTTCATAAAGCGTTTCCAAAGAAAAACCTTTTGGTAGCGGGAAAGATTGTTTTTCCATATGGATGGAAGGTAATTCGGAAACGAGCGCATCGATGGTTTTATTTTCTTCCGCCATCAGGTTCAATATATGCCCGATACCTGAAAGAGTGTCCCGTCCGAAAGAAGGAACTTTGGGATCTATGACTCCTCCGTTCCCTTCTCCACCGAACACCGCTTTTTCAGCTAACATTTCTTCTACGACATTCGCTTCGCCTACTTTGGAACGGATCACTTTGGCACCGAATAGGGAAGCGACGTGTTCATTGAGAAAACTGGTGGATAAATTGACGACCACCTTGCTTCCCTTTTTCGAAGAAGAAAGTATGTTTCGCAAAGCAAGAGGAAGAGTCAACTCTTCCGATATGGCACCTAACTTGGGAGTAAATAAAACCAAACGATCCGCATCGGGATCAAGTGCAAAACCTATATCCGCTTTTGATTTTAAGAATGCTTTTTCCGACGATTTCAAAGCTGCCGGTGTAGGTTCGGGAGGTCTTGGAAAAGTTCCGTCCGGTTTGCAGTTATGTTCGACTACAGCGCAGCCTAACTCGCGCAAGAATTTCGGTATTACGAAAGAACCTGCTCCGCCGACCGCATCCACAAATACTTTGAATTTTTTCTTTTTGATTTTTGTAAGATTGATCCGCGCGAGCACGGATTTGATATGCAAATCTATATATTCTTCGCCGAAACCGACTGCACCTTTGGGATGAATCATCTCGGGTGAAAATTGAAAACGTTTCAAATGATCAATCAAGGTTTCATTTTCTTTCGCATTGAAAAAAAACCCTTCTTTGGAAATAAATTTAAATGCATTCCATTCCATAGGATTGTGAGAAGCGGAAATCATGATGCCGCCGCGTGCTTTCGAAAGTTTAACGACTGCTTTGGTGGTAGGAGTGGGAACCAGTCCCAAAGAAAGAATGGAAGAACCGTTCGCCAATAGAGCGGCTGTTAAGAGGCTCTCCAGATAAGGACCGCTTGGTCTTGAGTCCCGCCCGATCACTACGTTTCCATGATTCATCATGGTCGTAAATGATTGCGCAAATAATAAAGCTTCCGAAAGACCAAACCCGTTTGCTATTTTCCCTCTGACTCCTGAGATGGAAATCATCAAGTTGGACAAATCGTATTCTTTAGAAATTCTCATAAATTCTAATCCAAAATGGCGTTTCCAAAGGGGAAGTCTATTCTTTTAGGTTTAGGAATGGGGGTTTGAAAAAGTAAATGGCGGAAGGAACGGATTTGGGCGATGACAGGATTGAACTGCCGACCCGCTGCTTGTAAGGCAGCTGCTCTCCCAGCTGAGCTAATCGCCCGTTCGTTCGTATAGTCATTAAAAAACACAGGACTCGGATGTCTAGAGTTTTAGAGATTTTAAAGTTTGGATTTCTTCAGGATTTCGATTGTCTGAAAACAAAAAAGGCCGCGAAATTCTCGCGACCTTTTCATTCATTAGCTATGGAAAAAAATGTTAGGCGCTAGCCGGTTTGGCTAACAAATTGATTTTTGCCGCCATTCTCGCTTTTTTTCTATCAGCGTTTTTCTTATGAATGAGGTTGGTTTTTGCAGCTCTGTCTATCTTAGAAGCGTATTTGGAGAAAAAGCCGAGAGCCTCTTCTTTGTTTCCTGATTTGATAGCTTTCAGCAAACCGCGTGCGTATGTACGGATTTCCGTCCTGTCTTGTGAATTGCGCTCTTTTCTGCGCTCTGTACGTCGAATGTCTTTTTTAGAAGATCGTAAATTAGCCAAGGAATGTCCCCTACGAGGAATTTTTACTTATCTTTTGAGTACCACTCCCGGGGTCAAGGCGAAAGAGAAAAAAATCCGAACCATTCCCCCCGGTTTTCTACCTTTCCAAGGAGAGGAAAACATATGTTTTACAGTTTATTGGAAATCGACAAAGAATTAGCAGAAATCATTACAGAAAAACATTTGGATTTAGGGCTGGTACTTAGATTTGCCATCCTTCAACTTTCTCTGGGGGAAGTCTCCGTTTGGGAAAGGGACAGATCTTTTTCCGAATACCATAATAGAGTAAACCTCTCACGTTCTGATTTTTTTACATTATATCGTAAGTCTTTAGAGAACGAAGTTGACCCGAATGTACTTCTATCTTATGCTTTTACTGAAGCGTTATTGGACATACTGAGACTGTGACACCGGATAAAGGAAAAGGCAATTATATACGAATCGATTCTATCTCGGAAATAGACCCGAACCGTATGTCTATTTCCCAAATCAATCAAAGATTCATAGACAAAGATGATAATCGTTATGCGCTTCGTTTTAATAAAGAGACCAGACGTATCGAAATTATAAAGATCACTTCCGCGAAAGAGTTTGAAGTGGTGACTGCTGCGGGAGACGCGAGCCAACCACCGAGACCCACTCTCTCATCCATCAAAGACTTATCCGAAACTTCTAATAAAATTCCGCCCAAAGAATCGGAAAACCAAAACATCCCTTCGGAAGAACCGACCGACTTTCTTATGGAAGGAGATATTGATCTCAATATTATGGATGGAGCGGAAGCACAATCCTATCCCTCTTCGCTTACTCCTAATAACTCAGCCAGCTCTCCTTCTTTACAACCAAACTTGGAAATACCTGAGTTTCGTCCCGCAAGAGGACTCATTGATCATTTTATCAAGATGCTTGGAACTTATAAAGAACGATCAAACGCAATCATCAAAAACTTACAAGCATCCCGTATCTTTGAAATTACGGGAGATCCCTCTGAAAATAAAAATATTGTAGGGAATTTAGCTAGAGAATTTGAATCACAAGTTTTTGAAGCACTGGATAAAATGATCGATCTGCATAAAGAAATGTCGTCATATCCTCGTCCAATTACTTATTATATTTCAAAAGCTCCCGCTGACAAACGGGAAGAGATGAAGCTAATTGAATCAGACAAAGATAAACTGGACAATCTTCATCTATTTGAAATGCAAAGACATGCAGAGACGATCATTAAGGATTTGAAAAAACTAAGTCTTCAATTGATGAATATTCTGAACTTGAAGGCAGATACACAAGTTAAACAATTACAATACCCCAACCAACTAATGTATGCCGATGCGAAAACTGCATCATTGTACTTTTCGCAAGACTTGGACAAGTCCATTATGGAGGTTGAGAACTGGAAAAAACAAAGATGAATAAAGAACTAGCTGCAACAGAAGTAAAGGCACTATTAGAAAAAATTAGAACTGATTACAGAGAGAATGCCAAACTCCATCCTAGGGCATTTGACATTGTAGAATTTGAAAAAAGATACCTCCAAATCCTCCAGATGAGAGGCAATATAACAAAGTTTATATCGGAAGAAGTCGTTTTTTTAGAACAACTCAAAAGCAAATATAAGGAACTTGTCGCAAAAAAAGAAGCAGGCAAAGGCGAAACACTCAACCGAATTATGGATGAATCTTTGGAAAGATTGTCCAAATATTCAAAGATAGATTTTCATCCGATGGCAAAAGCGGAAATCCGTTATTTTTACGGTGCGATGGTGGATTTTGCTGAAATTGAACTCCCAGTATTACTGAATATATTCAAAGGCACGATCGAGTTCTCTCAAATCCAGGACAGCATAGTTCAAATAGAACGAATCGGTGTTACACGGAGAGGGGTGCCATCCTTGCGAGCCCAAGAAGCGATCAAAAACTTTTTAGATGCAAACGGAAATACTGTAATGATCGAAAAAGTTTCCCAGAACCTTTTGAAGGATGGTTGTTTCGCCCTAAAAAACTTGGCGACATCCATCCATGAATTGGTCTCCAAAAACCGGGTGAACCCGGAGCTGATCATCAGAATCAACGAAAAGGATTTTCCGAAGGCTTCCGCGAACTTCAACGGCAGAAAATTCGGTGAAAGTCTGGATCGGGTTACTGAACGATGTATAGGGATCATTCAAGATTTTAGAATGAATGCCTTGCTAGGTATGGATAATTGATTTTACTTATGCAAAATGACACCTATCCTGCTTGGCGTTGCCGACACAATTGAATCCGAGTTCAATGCAGAGGAATACAAATCTTCCTCTGCTCTAGAAAAATATTATAAAATACTATTCCGTTCCGTTGATAAACTATTTACGTTTTTAGGAACGGACCGCGCCAAAATAGCCCCCTTCCTTACTGATTTTGTTTCTGTGGAACCCCAGTCTTTGGCAAGAGAAGGTTACGGTTTTACGGTTCGTGATGCCAACGATTTGGGATTTACGGGAATTGCATGCCATGTTGTGGATCTCGGCGGCGCAAGTGTGGGAGGAGCGCTCCAGCAAGCTTATACTATCGTCTCATCCAATCCCGACAGTGTCGTGTTAGTTGCCGCAGCGGATGTTCCCAAATCCGTATTCAAACAGGTTTCCGATCTGAAAAAACTGACATTCACTGTTTGTCATAAAGATTGGGAAATCCCTTACGGTTCCACACTCATCGGGCTTTATGCAATCCTTGCGGAAAGATCGATGAAAGACGCAGGGATAAATTCGGAAGATTTTGAAAAGATTACAAAATATTTCAGAGAAAAAGCGATTTCCAATCCACGTGCCTTTCAATTCGAAAAAGTACTGACCGACAAACAACTCCACAAACCTCTGGCAGGTCCCTATTCCACTCCTATGATCGCCATAGTAACGGATCACGGATTTGCAACTCTGATCACAACGGAAACAAAGAAACAGGAGTTAATCGACAAAGGGATCATTCGAAAAGATTTGAAACATATCTACCTGGCTGGTGCAGGACATGCGGCACATACGGAATACTTTATCCAGAAAAAAGATCTGGCAAGTCCCGCCGCCATTGCCGCCGAACGTGCATTCTCTCTTTCCGGCTGGGAAAGAGAAGATATCGATTATGCCTGGATCTACGACTGTTTTACAGGAATGATCATAGGTCAGGCAAGCCTGTATTTCGGAAAGCCGGCAAAGGAAGTGGCAACAAGTTTGCATGAGGGAAAAATTCCTACAGGCAAAAGACAAATCCCTATCAATTTCGGCGGAGGGATTTTAAATTACCAGGCTGCCATGTCTCTCTCCGGTGCTGCGGGACTCATTGACGTAGCGAGCCAATATGATTTGGCGGTAGATCCTATTCCCAATCGTCTAAGCGAACCACCTAATGTGAGTTTACTGGGAGGGAACGGAGGAATCGACAGCATCAATTCGGTGATTATTTTTTCCAAAGAAGCTCCTCAAAAAGGAAGAAGGTCCGTTCAACCTACGCGCGCCCTAGGAGTCAATGTTCCCCATGCAAAGGAGGAAGAGGAAGGAGTGATTCTATCCGCAAGTGCCGTGCACTTCAACCCGGGCGGACAAAAAAAACCACCATACCTGCTCTGCGCCGTGACAACTAACGCAGGCTCAATGTTACTTACAAATCTATTTTCCGAGTCAGGAGAAGAAATCAAATCGGCGGATACAATTGAGATCGGCAAAACAAAGGTAAAATTAAAGATACTAAACGGAATCTTGCAATCATATTTGATTTAGGTTCGAGACCCGAGTTCGACCAACAAGGGTCAGTTGACAGGAGTCATTCGACGAAAATCGAATTTTGTTAGTCAACGGAAATCGTTTTCTTAGTCGGAATGATTTGTTTTGAAGATCAAATGATCCCCAAAACTTAAAACTGTTTTAAGAACCGCAAGTTTCCAGATTGGAAGTAACGGATGTCATGGATATTGTACCGCATCATAACAAGCCGATCCAATCCCAAGCCAAAAGCGAACCCCGACCATTTTTTAGGATCAAGTCCCGCATGACTGAGCACATTCGGATGCACTAGTCCGCAAGGAAGTAACTCCAACCAACCGGATTGTTTACAAACGGAACAACCTTTTCCTTCACAAACGAGACAGTTGATGTCCAATTCAAATCCGGGTTCTACGAATGGAAAATAACCGGGTCGAAGTCTTGTTTTCACTTCTTTGCGAAATACCCGGGACAATAAAGTTTCCATGGTATAGATGAGATGAGCGATGGAAATCCCTTCCCCTACAACCATTCCCTCTACTTGATAAAATGTATTTTCATGAGATGCATCCACTTCTTCATAACGGAACACTCTGCCCGGAGCAATGATGCGAAAAGGGGGTTTTAAGTTACGAAGTGCACGCACTTGGATGGCGGAAGTATGAGTGCGAAGCAAATTGCCATCTTTTGTATAAAACGTGTCTTGCATATCCCGTGCAGGATGATCTTCCGTAAAGTTCAATGCGCCGAAATTGTTTTCATCGGTTTCCACTTCAGGACCATCCATAATGGAAAAACCCATGGATGTGAAAATATCTTCGATCTCGTATTGGATTTGGGAAATAGGATGAAGAGATCCTTTTTCTTTGGGCTCTTCAGTCCGCAAAACATCGAAAAATTCCGATTTGAGTTTTACTTCGTAAAACTCTTCTTTGATTTTATTTCTTTTGGATTCGACAATGGATTCGATTTTGACTTGGGCTTCGTTCGCCAGTTTGCCTACAGTTTTTTTCTCTTCTACGGAAAGACTCGCAAGTCCTTTCAATACTTGAGTGAGCTTTCCTTTTTTGCCGATAAAGTTGTTTTTGTTTGTATCCAGTTCTTCTTCGGATTGCGCCTTGGATAAAGCCTCTTCCGCTTCCAGGATGATGGATTCGATTTCTTTTATGATGCTCATTTGATTTCTCTCTCTAAAACGAGTTTTGTCAATTCGGGATAAATTCCGCCGAAAGCACCGTTTGACATGGCAAGTACGATGATCTTTGATTTGGCAAGTTTTGGAATTTCTCTTTTGATTTGGACTAGTATGTCTCTCGGGTCTTTGCAATAGAAGGACGATGCTTTTGTTTTTGCTTTGGTATCTTTGACAAGTTTCTTTACATTCAGTCGCAAGCGGGATGCGACTTTGTTCACCTGGTAGACTTCCGTAATAAATACATAGTCGGAACCTTTGAAGGATACGGCAAAATCATCTTGGAAAACATTTCTATGGGATGTAGCACTTCTCGGTTCAAACAAAGAAATGATCTTATAACCGGGATAAGCTTCTTTGTGAGCTTTGATCGTTTCCAATATCGCCACCGGATGATGGGCAAAATCCTCTACAAGCAGGGATGTTTCATTTCTAACAAGAATCTCCTGTCTTCTTTTTACCCCTGGAAACTTGAGAAATGCTTCCAAAATTTCCTTTTTCTTGGCGGGAGCAATGGCCAAACAAACTCGGATCGCCGCTTCCGCATTACGATAATTATGTGATCCGATTAAGGAGGGTTTCAAAATATTTTTGGACTTGTTTTCGCTCAAAATACCTTTTGCATAATTCAAGATGGAATCTTTTTCATTTAGTTCGAACGGTTCCACGGGTGCGTGTTTGTATCCGTCAATAATGGAGTTCAAATTCCTGGATCCCTTCCAATAAAGAACCTTTCCCGTGCCTGGCACAAGATTGAGAAGTCGTTTGAACATGACTTTGATCGCATCGAGATTTGCAAAAATATCGGCATGATCGAAATCAAGAGCGTTTAACACCAGATAGAAGGGTCTGTAATGTAAAAATTTGGAACTTTTATCGAAAAATGCAGAATCGTATTCATCCCCTTCGATTACAAAATAATCTCCTTTTCCGAGAGAAAATCCCGCATGACCGTCTTTGCGAATCCCTCCCACAAAAAGTCCCGGAGCAAGACCGATTTCAGAAAGTATCCAATGAGTTAAAAATGTAGTCGTTGTTTTTCCGTGAGTGCCTGCGATTACAATCGGCTTTTTTCCTTTTAAGAAAAAATGACCGATCGCCTCCGCCATACTCATATACTCTTTGCCTGAATTCAAAACTTCTTCGACTTCGGGGTTTCCTCTGGAAATCGCATTTCCGACGATGACTAGATCCGCATCTTTTACATTTTCTTTTCTATAACCGGATTTAGGTGAAAGTCCCCATTCCACCAACTTATCGGACATAGGAGGGTATAAATTTTCATCGGAACCAGATACATCATGCCCGATCTCTTTCAACATATAAGCAAGGTTGCCCATGGCAATCCCACCGATTCCCACTAAGAAAATTTTCAAAAACTTACCGTCCGAATAATATTATAAACTAACAAAGGGAAAAAGGTCAAAAACAGAAAAAACAAAGACGCCTTCAGAAAGAAAAAGAAAAACTCAGCCGTTGTCCAATGACGGATCATGGAAAGATACATATAGGAAAGCTGCAAAGAATACAAAGCACCTATCCCGACAAAGACGAGAGGAAACGGAGGAGGTAAAATCCAAAAGATAGCTGTGGAAGTGAAAGGCAGAAAAGAAACAGTAAACACATGAGGTTCCGGGCCATCCCAATCTGTTAGCCTATCACGCGTTTTGTGATACAATCTGAAACTATCCAGAAGTCGAAATACGAAAATCATCAGAACATAAAACGCAAATACGGAAAAGACTCCTTGAAACAAAGTCAAACTGGTTTCTTCGTCCGTGTTTGTTACTTTAAAGACAAAAATCTGAATGAGGTTGCTCACGAACTTGGATAAGATTCCGAGTACGGCAAGACTCAAATGAGTCACAAACAAATCCCTTCCTCCTAATTCGTGCTTTTGAAAATAAGATTCGAATGCCGATTTCGGGGAAAAGAAAACATCTCGTAGTAAATCCGTACGAGCTCTGGTAGAATGATTATTTTGCACCTTATTGGATTTTCTGATTGGGACGTTCCCAACGGGAAGCATTTTTCACGTTCGTTACGGCCTGAATAAAGTTTTGAAAGGTTTCCTCTTTCACGAAACTCGGGCTTTCTTCGAAATAAGGAGAAAGATCCCGAACTACCGGACGGTAGTTTTGGTCTTTCCATTGAACTTTGGGATAAAAACGAATCTTCCATTTGTATCCTAGGGAATGTTTTGCGGATAGATTTCCTTCCGGTTCCGGTTTCACAGCTTCCTTGGCAAAAGAAAGCCCCGGACCATTCTCATCATCCGGATAAAGATCCGCGCGAAGTGCTTTGGTATTATTTTCCAAAGCGTTCCCGATTTCAGGAGAGAGAACGATCCTTTCTCCCGTAGGCCGATTCCAATGATTTACATACGAGTCATACTGATTTTTTTTTGCATTGTTCTCAGCAACAATCCTTTGTCCCTGTCCGATGAATTCAATGGAAACCAGATAACCACCGCTATATGTGATAAATTGGCGTTCTCTAAAACTGAGAGTATTGTTTCTGAACTTTTCAATCAGATAGGAATAAGGAGAAATCACCCGGTCTTTTTCCCGAGCGGTCATTCTTGCTGTATCCGATTCCGTTTTTTTTCCGAAATACAAAGTTCGGCCTTGGAGATCGTCAAATTTAATAGCAAGTAAATCTTCGTTCATCACCAAACGGGGAGCATCATCCCCGATACAATATGATTTTTGAATCTCTTCGGAGGAAGACTCTATGAACTTTGTTTTGAGAACACTCAGATCTGAGAAAGAATTTTTCACATTGAAATTTCCTTCGTAAGTGAGAATGTCCTTTTCTTCCGGATGAAAATAAGAAACGGAGAAGAGAGGAGATTTTTTCCAACCTCTTTCAAACATACGAAAAAAGATCGGGTCTTTTCCGAAGGCAGGTTCTTTTTCTCCGCACCAGGTTTCTTTCGGTGGGAAATAAACAACCGATTTCCAATTTTCCTTCCAGTAATTGGTTTCGGTGATATTTTCCGTTTTTTCCTCTAAAAAGAAAAATAGGAAAAACAATAAGATGAAGGAAACAATAACATAGATTAAACGATTTTTCATACTTCAGTTAATGATTTTTTACGTTTTGAATGAACATAATAAGCACCGATGCCCAAGATCAGTCCCGGATAAAAGAATACTCCGATGGCCCAGACGATTAGCTTTTGATTGTCCGAAAGACTGACCGTTTGGACTTCTTCTTTTTTGGGAGGAATTTCGGCAATTCCTGTATCCTGGAAAAGCCCGGTAATGGATGCATTTGCAAAATGGGCGTTCATTACATAAGCGATGAACTGATCCGTAATCCAGGAAGTGCCCGAATGAACTACAATTCTTCCTTTTTTGTCATCGTCCAGAGAAACAGGCGTTAGGACAACGGAAAGGATTAAATTTTCCTTTGTTTCCTCTTTGTCTTGTTTTCCGTTATTGTTTTTATCCACAAACACATCGGAGCCTGTTTCCAAAAGATTTGCCGACTTGAATGAAAAGGGAGTTTCGCCGGTAGACTGAGTCACAAAATAGCCGCTATACGGGAAAAGAATCCCCAGATCTTTTTTTGGCAAAAGATCGGTGAGTTTGTTTTCGGAAAAACGTTTGGCCAGGATGATTCCCGGTTTCTCCGCTCTTTCCATCAGAGGTTCTTTTTTAAATTGTAACCCGGAAACCTTTAACAACCAATTGAAGTCTTCGTTTCCTTTCGGTTCAATCGTGATGAATAGTTTTCCGTTTTTTTCCAAAACGAATTTTTTGATTTCGGATTGTGCTTCCGGAGAAAACGGAACGGTAGGTCCTAGGATTGCCACCATATCTGCGTCAGTTGGAAGAGCTCCCGGCCATCCTTGTGCAAAGCCCAACTCGGAAACTTTAAAATTGAGAAATTGTAAATTTGTATTGAGTCTGTTTATTTGTTCATTCGGTACGGAACGAAAACCAGCTCCGAATCTTTCCCCGTTGGAAGTGGTGAAATAAATCTTTTTCTGTTCCGTGGAAACATTGAAAATACCTGCGATTAACTTGCGTTCCAGTTCTTCCAAATCGTTCGGCTCTTTGGCAAAGATTTTTTCTTCCGCATAAGGAGTATTGCTATCAAGCAAAGAATCTTTCTTAGATCGAATCACAATCGTTCCGTTGGAAGCTTGGCCGAAGTCCTTCAACAAGTCGGTTTCCACATCCGCATTGATAAAATTGATCGTGATCAGAGGATTTTCCGTTTTTACCTGGTCTAGTAAAATCTCAACATCCGGGCGTATTTTAGTCAAAGTAAAGGAACTTGCCGGACCGTCCGCTTCCAAAGGTCTGGGATAAAAAGCGGTAATCGTTGTTTCTTTGTTAATCTGCTTCAAAAGATTTCTGGAGATGGGGGAAAGAGAATATTTTCCCTTCGAGCTCAAATCAAAATTATAATTTCGTTTGATGGCAAAATAATTGAACGCAACGAGCACAGGCAACACCAACAAAAATCCAAGCAGAGCATTTTGTAACAAAGAACTTTTTGTTTTGCTGAGATTGCTCTGCGCTTCCAGAGAGGACTTTCCGATTTCCGTAAATAACACTTGCAATAAAAATGCAAATGCGAATACAACAATAACCAAAAGTAAGAACTCCCTTACTTTCGGAATGGAACTGGCTTCGGAATTGATGCCCGCTATCATTTGGTTGTCCAGATAGTCTCTAAGCAAAGAAAATCCAAATGCGGATAGTCCGAGAGCTGTCCCGAGATAACGGTTGCCGTCTTCCTTGCGGAAACGGTGTGCAATCATCCGGTAAAGAGAGTCGGATAACAAAAATAAGGTGATCGCCAGAAGCCAGACGATCCTGCGGGAAGGATCCGTGATCATTCCATCCAGCAAAAAGAACAAAAACAGAGAAACTACACTGATAAAAGGAAAAATACGATCAATTGAAACTAACACAAAACTAACCTCTCCATCTTCTGGATTCCAATACCTTTACGGTAAGGTATAAAAAAAGAAGCGATCCGGTAACAAAGAACATAATGCCTGTTAAAGGAAGAACTCCCTTTGAAAAATTGATATAATGGGAAAATATATGCAGATGAAACAGGACTTTTCTGGTTGTTGCCTGGAACAAATGGGAAAAATAACCGACCACCCAAAGTGTAAGAATGATCAGCACCGAAATCAAAAGGGAAATCATTTGATTTTTGGCAATGCTGGAACCGAAAAGACCTATCGAGTAGGTAAAAGTTCCTAACAAAAACACTCCGATCGTACCTGAGGCAACGATATAAAGGGGGGCCTGCCAATAACTGTAAAGGAGAATCGGAAAAAGCCCGTTGATGAATACGGTAATGATTCCGCAGATTGTAACACCAAACAGAAATTTGCCGAGAACAATATCCGCATCAGTGATAGGACTTGTAAAAAGCAATTCCAAAGTTCCTTTGTTTCTTTCTTCTACGATCGATCCCATTGATATGATGATCATGGCAATGAGGATCGTAGTCATAAAGGAAATGAAGGTTACAATGGTGGCTTCTTCATAATTCGCCCTTCCGTTGAAGTTCAAAATCATGATAAAGAGAGCATTCAAAAAAGCGGTTCCACCTAAAACCAACGGTCCCATATATGTGCCGAAAAATAATTTTAATTCTTTTTTATAAATCCAAACAGCGATTTGCCAATTCATATTTTCTCCATAAAGATTTGTTCCAAAGATACTTCCTGTTTTTTTAAGGATTCTATCTGGATGCCGGAAGCGATTGCCGAAGTGAATAGTTTTTCTTTGAAAGATCTAGGTTCGCGTGCCTTGATCAAAAACAAAGTCTCCTCATTCTGAACACCTAAATATTGTAAGTTGTCTTCGGGCAAAAGTTGGGAACGGAGAAAATTTTCCAATTCATCCTTACTTTTTCCGGAAAGCCCGATTTCCCAACCTGCCACCCGGCTCATTTCTTCTTCCAACTGTTTCAGACTGAGTTGTTGCCTGAGAGAACCCTTGTGTAAAAATAAAAACTTATCACAGGTTTTGTAAATTTCGGAAAGGATATGGCTGGAAATTAAAACAGTATGATCTCCGGCCAAACTGCGGATCAGATTTCTGATCTCTACGATTTGTTTCGGATCAAGGCCGGAAATCGGTTCGTCCATAATGACAACCGCAGGATTTCCCAGGATTGCTTGGGCGATTCCCACCCTTTTTCTGAATCCGAGGGACAAAGTGCTGATCAACCGGTCTCTCACTTCGGATAAATTTGTTTTTTGAAGAACACGGTCGATTTCACCGTTTAACTTCGATTCTTCTATTTTTTTTAAACGACTTACGAATTTAAGATAATCTTCCACACATAGATCTTCGTAAAGAGGAGGAGATTCGGGAAGATACCCTATTTTTTGTTTGGCTTCCAGAGGGTGTTCGAAAATGGATTTGCCGTCAATCTGAGCATCTCCGGCGCTTGGGATGAGATAACCCGTCAAAATACGAAGGGTCGTCGTTTTTCCGGCTCCGTTTAAACCGAGAAGCCCTACGACTTCTCCCTTTTCCAACTTGAAATTCAAGCCTGTAATGGCTCGTTTTTCCCCATAAAATTTAGATAAATTGCTGACTTGAATCATAACTCTGGTTTTATTTTAAGTATATTTGAACGTATGAATGACTTTTACGAAAAAATCAAAGGCTTTTTCAAGGATGAGTCAAGCTTGTTGGAAGCAAAGCAACTTCTTTCGGAAAATTGGGAGAAATTGGCTCCCGATTACCTCAACAAAATTCTGGAAACCATTCGAGACGCCGTCTTTATCTTAGATTCCAATTGGAACTATATTTACCTGAACTCAAAAGCCCTGGAAATGGTCGAACTTTCCGCCGATCAAATCATAGGGCGGGAAGTCTGGACGGTTTTTCCCCAAGTGAAAGACAGTGAGCTTGGAGAAAGAATGAGAACCTCAGTGCGGGAACACAGGAGTATGCAATTTGAACACATTCATGCCCAGGGGGAAAAATGGTATGATCTTCTCGTTCTTCCTTCTCAAGACTTTTTATTCGTTCTCGCTACAGAGATCACCTCGCAAAAGAAGGTGGAACGAGGTTACGAAAGTGTAGTTTCCAAAAACCGTGCCATCATCAATTCCATCCCGGACAAACTCTACCGGATTCATCAGGACGGAATCGTAATTGATTACAAGATGTATCCCGATTTTCCAGGATGGGATATGCCCTCGGAAAATTCGAAAGAACGATTTTCTTCCGTAGAATCTCTTTTTCCCGAGGAAAGTTTAAGTTCTATCCGTAATATGATTTCACAGGTGCTTACCTTGGATCAAACGCAATCAATCGAATATTCCAAAGAGGAATACGACGGGGTCAAATTTTATGAGGCGAGAATCGCAAAGAGCGGCCCGGAAGAAGTTTTGGCAATCGTTCGTAACATCACGGAAAGGAAAAAAGCAGAACGTTTAAAAAACGAATTTATCAGTTTGGTAAGCCACGAACTGCGCACTCCCCTGACTTCGATTAAAGGTGCCATTGAACTTTTGATAGGCGGCGTAGCGGGAGATTTGTCCAATCAGGCAAAATCCCTGTTGAATATTTGTCGCAAGAATACACTTCGTCTGGTTCGGTTTGTGACAGATCTTTTGGATATAGAGGCTCTTGATTCGGGAAATATTAATTTTAAATACAAAGCGTTCTTTTTGGAAGATGTCATCCAAGCTTCTGTCGACGGAATGAGAACATTCGCCGAACAATATCATGTTTTGCTAAATTATCAGAAAGATGCGGATTCCATTTCCGTATATGTGGACGAGGATCGTTTGAATCACTGCGTTACCAATCTGATTTCCAATGCAGTCAAATACACTCCAAAGTATTCCGAGGTATTTATCCGAGTCGGCAAAAACGAATTGGGTGCCTACATTCAAGTGGTAGACCATGGCCCGGGAATTGATCCGGATTTTCAGCCGAGGTTATTTCACAGGTTTGCACAAGGAACTCCCCCAAAAGATAAGTTAGTTGGCGGAACAGGACTCGGACTATCGATTACCAAAGGATTTATCGAAGTGATGAAAGGTTCCATTGATTTTATTACAAGTCCTACCGGAACCTCATTTACAATCACATTGCCTTTGTATGATCTGAATTCTCTTTCTAAATTCACAGAAGGACAGAATCAATGAGAACGAACCCGAAACACATCAAAACGGTCTTAATCGTAGAAGACGAAGAAGATATTATTGAAATCCTTCGCATAGCCATTGAATACAATTCCGACTTTAACGTATTTTTTGCGAAAACAGGTCCGGAGGGATTGCAAAAAGCAATCATCCTGCAACCCGACTTGATCTTGTTAGATGTATTGATGCCGGGGATGAATGGTTTGGAATTGATTGAAGAACTGAGAGTATTTCCTGAGACGGCAACGATCCCCGTTGCTTTCATCACTTCCCGAGTGCAAAAAAACGAAATTCAGGAATACCAAAAAAGAGGAGCAATCGGGGTTATTGAAAAACCGTTCGCTCCGCTTGAAATCACCGCAAAGATTTATACTTTGTGGAATGAGGCAACGACCAAATAACTTTGGGTTGGTGCAAACCCTTTTCAAAAAGGGAAACACCAACTAACATCAGTAACCTTTTAAAATCTCTTCCTGTTTGTTCGCCAGTTTGACGGATAATCTAGGCCCTACTTTTTCTACTATCCGGGAAGCAACGTAATTTCCCCATCTTGCGGAACGTTTCGGTGTGAATCCATGTGTCAATCCGTAGAGAACTCCTGCCGCAAATGCATCTCCTGCTCCCGTAGTATCTACAGGTTTTACCGGAAATCCGGGAACCAGTTCGATTTGTCCATCTTGACAAACGTAAGCGCCTTCTTTGCCCGCAGTCATAAATACCAACGGGGACAAAGTTCCGATATAAGCAACCGCTTCCAAAGGATCGTTTTTTTCGCTCAGTGCGAGACCTTCTTCCGTGTTGCAAAAAACAACATCCACATAATCCTTTGTTAGTTGAATGAATTCGCCACGAGTACGATTTACACAAAACGGATCGCTGTATGTGAATGCCACTTTTACCTGGTTGGCTTTGGCTTCTTTCATTGTAAGCTGACTCGCTTTTTTTGTAGAGTCACCGTCCCAAAGGTAACCTTCTACATAAACAAATTGAGAAGATTTCAACTTTTCCAAATCAATGTCGTTTGGAGAAAGTGAAGTAGAGATGCCCAGACAAGTTAGCATGGTTCTCTCAGCATCAGGCGTTGTCAAGACGACACATGTTCCCGTATGACCTTCTTTATCCGGGGAAGTTTCAAATTGGACGCCTGCATCTTCCATATCTTTTTTATAAAACTCACCGTATGTATCGTGAGTGACTTTTCCCGCATAACAGCAGTTCCCTCCTGAGTTTGCAATCGCGATCATCGTGTTAGCGGCACTACCGCCGGATCTGAGTTCTTTTTTGATATCGTGGAGATCGGCTAAGATTTGCCCCTGTCTCGTTTCATCGACCAAGGTCATAATGCCTTTGTCTATTTTTTGTTTGTCTAAAAATTTCGGTTCTACAAATGCGATAATATCAACAAGAGCGTTTCCCACACCAAATACGTCATATTTCTTCATGAAAGCTAAATTGAAATCCTTTGGATCTAAGTCCTCTTTTTTTTGAACCAATCGTGCAGAATCTTTAACTCTTCTAACAGAGGAAAAGTATGCAAGAGAATCGTTGGCTCATGAGGGAAGTTCTGGTTTTTGCAGACACATCCGTTTCCAGTTTGTTGCTCTCCGAAACGGCAGCGGGCTTCTATCGCAGACTCTTGCGGAGAAGGCACGATAGCAGGGATCTGTTTTGTAGATTGATCCGGAGGCACAGGGAAAGGTTGGTGGTGCATTTGAATTCGGTAAGACAAAAGAGAAATTTAAGGATTACCTACCAAAGTCATTTGGAGGATGCGGAAAGTTATTATGTAAAGGTGAACTTTCGACCAGGTCATGAGGATTGGGCGGAGATAGGATTGATTGCGGGGAATTTTAGGGTTTCCAGAACTTTGATTGTGAGTTTGATGATGTTTTGGGAGATGGAGGGTGAAGGGAGAAAAAGTGAAGGTGTTCCTACATTTCAATCCAAACCCAAAGAGATCACGGTAATATACCGACTCAAACCCTTCCGATTAACAAGATCCTTCCACCTCCGCCCCTAAACCAAACCATATCTTGCGGTTGCAAAATGTAGAATCATTCAGATACTGGAAAAAAATAGGAATCTAATCTATGTTATCTCTCCAAAAACATCCCAATGGACCTCTTGCAAAACAAGTCCTCCTAGTCATTTTAGATGGAGTCGGATTCACCAAACAAGGCATAAATGACGGAAATGCGGTAGAAGCGGCAAAAATGCCTGTCCTCAAAAATCTTTGGAAAACAAGACCCACTCTTCATTTACGAGCACATGGAACTGCCGTGGGAATGCCGAGCGACGAAGATATGGGCAATTCCGAAGTGGGCCATAATGTTCTCGGTTCGGGGCGCATTTTCGACCAAGGTGCAAAACTAGTCAGTGCCTCGATCGATTCCAAAGAAATGTTCCATGGACCCATTTGGAAAAAATTAATCCAAAATACAAAAACAAACAAATCAACCTTACACTTCTTAGGTCTGCTATCGGATGGAAACGTTCATAGCCACATCGACCATTTAAAAGCGATGATCGATGTGGCAAAAGCGGAAGCAGTTCCCAAAATCAGACTTCATATTTTGTTGGATGGTCGGGATGTTCCCGAAAAGTCCGCACTTGATTATCTTACCCCGCTGGAAGCCCGTCTAAACGAACTTAAAAATTCAGGGTTGGACATTTCCGTTGCCTCAGGAGGAGGAAGAATGGAAATCACCATGGATCGCTACGACGCAGACTGGTCTATGGTAGAACGGGGTTGGAAGGTACACGTATTAGGTGAAGGTAGGGAATTTTCTTCTGCTACCGAAGCAATCGAAACATTCCGCAAAGAAAATCCAAGCGTAATAGACCAATACCTTCCCTCCTTCGTTGTTACCGATCCGAATGGCAAACCTGTAGGAACCGTGGAAGACGGCGACTCGGTCATCTTTTTCAATTTCAGAGGAGACCGTTCCATTGAAATCTCAAAAGCATTTACGGAAGAAAACTTTTCTCCTTTCAACCGAATCCGTTTTCCCAAGATCGAATTTGCAGGCATGATGCAATACGACGGAGATTCATTCATCCCCAAACAATACTTAGTTTCTCCACCCGTCATCGACCGCACGATGGGAGAATATCTGGTGAACGAACGTGTTGCTCAATACGCGATTTCGGAAACGCAAAAATACGGACATGTTACTTTTTTCTGGAATGGAAACAAATCCGGATACTTCAACCAATCACTCGAAACTTACGAAGAAGTAAAATCGGATGTCATTCCGTTTGACCAAAAGCCCGAAATGAAAGCAAAAGAAATTACAGATACTCTTATCCAAGCCGTCCAAAGCCACAAATATCCTTTCCTAAGAGTCAATTATGCTAACGGAGATATGGTGGGACATACAGGTAATATGGAAGCAACGATCAAAGGTTTGGAATATCTGGATTCTTGCATAGACCGTTTGGTAAAAATCTGCAAAGAGTCGGGCACCGTACTTTTTATCACTGCCGACCATGGAAACGCAGACGAAATGTATCAATTGGACAAAAAAGGACATGCGCAAACTTCCCAAGATGGCAAACCAGTTCCTAAAACCAGCCATACCTTGAATCCTGTACATTTTGTTGTTTTCGATCCGGAGTTAAAAATCGAATTCGTAGTGCAGGATCCTAATTTTGGTTTGGCGAATATTGCAGCAACTGTTTTGGATGTATTGGGATTTGAAGCACCTGTCGGATACCACCAGAGCCTCATCCGACGGTAGTTTTTATATGAAGTTTTTTTCCGTTTTAAGTTTCTCTTTTCTTGCTTTATTTTTAATTTCTTGTTCCGAAGAAGTAGGATCCCTATCGGAAACAAAAAAAAAGGAGATCAGAACCAAACTAAGACAGGAAAATTTTCAAGGAGTTGTCCTCGTCGCCAAAGGCAAGGACATTCTATTCAGAGAAACTTTCTATCACAAAAAGGGAAATCAACCGAACCAGCTCTACAGGAAACATAGTTTTCCATTAGGTGAAGTAACAAAAGCTTTCACCGCTTTCGCGCTCAGAATCCTTCTCAGGGAAAAAAACATCAAAGAATCCGACCCTGTGGTCAAATATCTTTCCTGGTTTCCCCATAAAGAAATCACGATTGAAAATTTGCTCAAACACACAAGCGGTCTTCCCCGATTTATAGAAATCGATTCCCATTTTGATTCTAAACTCGAAGCCCAAAAAAGAATCCAGGTTCGAAATAGTTTTACTTCTTCCTTCCTACAACCTTCTTTTCCTCCGGGAGAATACTGGAAGTACACGAGACTCGACTATTTTATATTAGGTTATCTGATAGAAACACTCTCAGAACAATCATATTCCGATTATATCAAAGAAACGATTTTAAAACCGTTGAACATGAATCATTCCTATGTGGATGTTCACGATCCGTTTCTGGGAAATAGCGGAATTTACTCCAACCCGGAGGATCTTGTTCTCTGGAAAGAAGAACTATTGCACCCGAGTCTATTGCCCAAAAAAGAAGTGGAAAAACTTTTCTTGAAAACAATTCTACAGGACTCCATCTCGCAAGATTCCATCTACTTCGGAGAAGGGATGTATGTAGGAGAGTATTTTCATTGGGCGTATGGAAAAGTAAAAGGGATTGCCAATCTATTTTACCAGGATCGAAAAAGCGATATACTGATCTCGATTGTAAATCCGTGGGGAGGCACCAAAGGAGATTTGTCCTCATATAAATCCATTCTCACCGAATCTATATTTGGTGGTAAAAAATTAAAGCTGAGAGAAGCTCCTAAAAATCAAACGGAAGTGGATTTGGAAACTTTGATGAAAGAAAGCAAAGTCCCTGCTATCGGAGTGGCCGTTTATAAAAACTACAAACTGGTTTGGAAAAAAAACTACGGTGTTCGCAATTTAAAAACTTCAAACAAAGTAACGGAAAATACTTTGTTTCGTGCGGGTTCCCTTTCCAAAACAGTCACCGCAGTCACCGCAGTAAAACTTGCCGAAGAAGGAAAGCTGAATCTTTATTCCAACTGGAATCAAAAATTGCTGAAATTTCATATCAGGTATCAGAAAAAAGAAAAAGGTTCATTTGTCAATTTGGACAGTCTGCTTTCTCATACGAGCGGACTCACGGAAAAAGGAAACTGGGATGATCCGATCAACCAAAACAAAAAGCACCTAACGGACATTCAAGATTCTTTCTCTCCCAAACCTGGCCATGGCTTGGAAATATACTACAAACCGGGATCTAAGTCCCGTTATTCGGGAGCGGGTTATAGCGTCATCCAGGAAGCGATCGTAGAAGCAACCAGGCTTTCTTTTCCCAAAGTGATCACTAAATATGTGGGAAAACCTCTCAGTTGGAAACGAAGCAGTTTTCGCCAAAACCTGACTGAAGCGGACGATCACTGCGAAGGTCATGATGAAAAGGGAGAAATCCTGGAAGAAAAAAAATTTGTCACACCCGAACTGGCCGCAGGAGGGCTTTGGACCACTCCGGAAGAAATTGGCAATGTTTTTGCGGAAGTGGCACTCGCTACCAAAGGTAACTCTTCTCTGATTTCCGAATCTTCCGCAAAATACCTACTCACTCCTAAAATGAGTGCTGCCAATCTGACGGTGCATGCGCTCGTAGGCCGGGGCTTTTTTATCAACCAATCCGGTCCTTCCGAATATTTTTTCCATGGCGGCCATACAAAGGGACATAAGTCGCTGGCATTTTTTAACGCAAACAAGGGATATGGGATCGTGATTATGACCAATTCGGAAAACGGCTCCAATCTGATCTGGAGAATCCTCAGGGTTGTTTCCGTTCAAGAAAAATGGGATAAATTCGTAAATTAATCTGATTGACCAATACCGAAAATTGATTATCCTCTAAGCGTTTAATGGAATACACTGAGTCAAAGACAAATGACATTATAGTTCTGAAACTTTTCGGAAACTTAGATATGTTAAATGCCGGAATCTTGAAGGAAAGAATCAGGGAGTCTTTTGCTCAAAATGAGTTCAAATTTATATTTGATCTGGAAGGAGTGAACTTCATCGATTCTTCCGGTTTCGGACTCATTATGTCTCTCAATGACAAACTTGCCGAGTCAGGTGGAGGGCTTCGGATTGCAAATGTATCCAAAACCATCCAACAAATTTTTCGTATCTCCAAGATCTCTTCTGTGATTCTGATTTTCGAATCTCTGGACGAAGCACTTTCTTCTTTTAAGAAGTAAACGCGCCTACCATCTTTTTCCAAAAATTTCTCAACTTGGCAACTTTGGCATTTCCAGGAGAATTTTCTTCCATTGTTTCCAATAAAATTCCCGCCTTGTCCGTATTTTTCATATGCATCAGAATTTCAGTTAACAAAAGTAAGTTTTTAAAATTTTTGGGATCGCGGAGTCTGAGTCTTTCCGAAAAATCACAAGCCTGTTCGTAGTTTCTTTTTTGTTTATAAGCAAAAGCGATATAAAAAAGAAAATCCGTATCCTGCGGATTGGTCTTAAGGTATTTTTCAGCATGAACAATTGCCTCTTCGTATCTTTCCGATTTGATATAAAGTTTGGAAAGCTCCCGCAAACAATAAGGATCTTCCGATTCGGATTCCAACGCCAACTCAAGCGAGATGATCGCATTTTCCCAGTTTCCGTCCCGATAAGATTGAATCCCTTCATTCAATTTGATATAGTATTCTTTTTGTTTGGTGGTATTCGCCGATCGATCGTTTTTTTCCTCTAAAAAGGAAATTCGAAGCAAGCTGAAATCATCTGTGAATTCACCGGTTTCAAGAATCGCTTCTTCGATCTGATATAAATCCCCTCCCCCCTCTTCCACACGTTTAAGAAATAAAGTTTCATCATCATTGATCACACGCAATTCTTCATCTTCACTGATAAGAATATCATCCCTTCCGTCCGAACCGATGATCACAACATCCCCCTGCTTCAAAGGAAAAACCTGAATCGAAACCTCTTCACCGTTCATCTCCGTAAATCCGATTTTACGAAGGGAATGTTCCTGATCCAAAAATCCGGCGATTCCATCACGATACAAAACCAACCAGGGATGTTCCGCATTGATAAAGTATAATGTTCCTGTCTCTTCATCCACAAGTCCCATAACAGCCGATAGTAGCATATGTCCGTCAAAGCTGATAAAAACATTATGCACTTCCTGGAAACATTCTTTCAGCCATCTCTCCGGATGACGGTCTTGCATATATTTTAGTTTTTGAGTTCTGGTTACGATCGACTTAAAAACAGTTCCCATAACAAGAGCCCCTCCGGCTCCTTGAATGGATTTTCCCATGGCATCCGCGTTTAAGAAGACAGTATATTTTTTTCCCAGAAGTAAAATCGTATCCGTTGCGGTGAGATCGCCTCCGATCTCGGATTTTCTGCTTCGAAAGCTAAATTCTTTTTTTTGTCTCTCCAGAATGGAAACAGAAACCGTCTCCGATTTTGCAAAAGCACCTCGCAACGGTTTGATGAGAAGTGATGTGAGAAAATAATCTCCATCCTGTTTTTCCTTCAGTTTCTGGACTTCTTCCAAAGTTTCATTCAACTCATGGGTCCTCTGTTCCACCAAATCTTCCAAATTGTTCTGATGAACATAAAGTTCTTCTTTCATCTCGACAAAAACCCTTCCCATCTGTCCTATCTCGTCTTTACGTTTTGTAGGAAGTGTTTCCGGTTTCCAATTTTCAATGTCATTCATTGCGTTGGTAAGCAATTTGATCGCTTCCACCATGTCTTGAGAAAACAAAAACGAAGTTACAAATATAATTCCAAATAACAAAAATGATGCGATCGTAAAAAACGACCAGATTCTGAAAGTTTTGGATTCCACTTCGTTTTCATCGATCATCACGTTAAATTCCAGATTTTGAAGTGTGTTTTCCTTTCCGGTATAAGGGATCTTAACTATATAATACGGCTTGTCCTTAAAATGAAACCTCTGATTGTTTTCCAAAAGTTTGGGATCTTCTTTAATCACCGAACGAATGATATCCGATCCGATCGTTTTCACCTTACCTTCCTGCAAGATGGCAAGATGAATGCGATTGTCTTTGGAAATGGTTTTAGTGAACTTATCGTCCACTACCTGACCGATGAGGATTGTGCCTTTCCCCATCAAAGGTGCTGCAAGCCGAAAGCCCAACCCGCTATGTCCGTCTTCCAGGCTTGCGGCCCACTGTCCTTGCAACGCTTTCTGAATGATCGGCTGATTTCTTTTATCATCCCCGAAATCCTTTGGTCTATGAAAACGAAAAAGCACCTTGCCGTTCGCATCCCCAATCTCAAACAGGGAAAGCCCGTAACGGCTCATGATTTTTTGAAAATAAGCCAACTCCGAATGAAATACGTTTCGATTGTTCAGTCCCTTTTCTAAAATTCCTTTGGTTGTGGGATTGATCGTAATTTCTTCCAACAAAAGCCGCAATTTTTCTTCTTTAAAATCCAACTCCCTCTGGAAGTTTCGGGATAAGTCTTCAGCCCTTTGCGTTTGCGGTATATTCTTTACAGCTTGTAGTAGGTAGGCAAAACTTGTAGTGAGTGCCAAAACCAAGATGATTTGACTGACACTCAGGATGAGTAAAAATTTATAACGAATGCTCATAAGATTTCATGTCCAAACTAAACCTTAAACCTTTCGTATTTCAATCTGATGACATTCTCTTAAACGAATCGTGTAATCCGGCGTAGCAACACGTATGAAATCAAATACGATTCTATTTTTTGTACTTATTTCCCTCCTACTTTTTTACTATCTCATCGAACTTTTGATCCATCGGATGACACTATCGGGTTTTCGTAATAGAATTCATGTGAACGGAACAAGAGGGAAATCCAGTATAACTAGACTTATACGGGCAGGTCTCGCCGCCAATGGAGAAAGGGTTTTTGCAAAAACCACAGGCACTTTGGCAAGAATGATATTGCCTGACGGAACGGAAAGAGCCGTCCATCGTTTCGGCAGACCTTCCATCCTGGAACAGATCTCCATTTTGAAAGCTGCCAAAAAAGAAAATGCGACCTCCATCGTCATCGAATGTATGGCTTTGGAACCACGTTACCAATGGGCCAGCGAAGGGATGATTTTAAAATCCACAATCGGAGTGATCTCCAATATCAGAGAAGATCATCTGGACGTAATGGGACCTAATCTGGATGATGTGGCGCATGCTCTTGCTTCCACGATTCCCATTGGCGGCAAACTGATTACAGGCGAGACCAAATTCAAAAAAATCATCGGAGAAGTATGCAAAGACAGAAAAACCGATTGGATCGAAGTGAGTGGAACTTCTTCCAAGGATTTTTTGGTCACGGATGCCGAAATTGCAAGATTTTCCTATTGGGAACATAAGGAAAACGTTGCCATTGCTTTAAAAGTTTGCCAGGAGTTAGGCGTTAGTCGAGATGTTGCATTCCAAGCGATGATAAGTTCGGAACCCGATCCTGGTGCACTCACTGTTTTACCGATTCAGTTTTTCGGAAAAGATATATTGTTCATCAACGCAATGGCTGCCAATGATACGGAAAGTACCCGAATGATTTGGAACGAAGCAAAAAAAAGATATTCAAAAGATCGTTCCGGATTTTTGCTTTTCCATTGCAGAGAGGACAGACTGGAAAGGAGCAAGCTGCTTGCCCAAGAGATTGCGAAGTGGGCGGATGTAAATGCCATCTTTCTCATCGGGGCGGGAACCAAATACGCAATGCATTACTTGAAGAAAGAATGTAAGGAAGGAATGCGCGTTTTCAATTGGGAAGATTATAATATAGATTTGATTTTTGAATCTCTTGTGGCACAAATGAAACCGAAGTCCTTTGTACTCGGACTAGGGAATATTGCCGGAATGGGACTTGAGCTCACTCAGTATCTAAAAAACAGGGCAAAGATAGACAACAGAAATGAATGATATTTTATCTCTCTCCATAGGGCTCAGTCTTGTCATAAGTCTGGTCTTTTCCGAATTTTTCGGAATTGTAGGAACAGGACTTGTCGTTCCGGGTTATATCGCACTCAACCTGAACCATCCTAAAAACCTAGCGATTACATTTCTAATTGCACTATTTGCTTACCTAACGGTGGAACTTTTATCCTTCCTTTTCATTCTATTTGGAAAACGAAAGACCGTACTGATTCTGTTATTCGGCTATTTTTACGGTTATCTTTTCAATTTTCAGATTTTACCCGATATAGAAACTCCTCTTCTTTCCGATGTAAGAAGCATCGGATTCATCATCCCCGGCCTGATCGGAATCTGGTTCGAAAGACAAGGTGTAATTGAAACCACATCAGTCCTGGTGATTGCATCCATCATGGTAAAAATGTTACTGATTCTTTCCATAGGTTCCGAATTTTTATGATCACCCGCATCTATTGGAGTTTTTGGAAACATTCGAGTATTGCCATCGCACTTCTGGCGTTATTCGCCGTTTTGGGATTAATTGCAACGGAATCCTTCAAAGTAAAAAAAGAACAACCTTACTTCAAAAAGAAGATCCATGCGGCTAAATTAGCGGAACGGGCGTTCCAAGTTTTACGCTCGGATCTACTGAAGAAAAAAAAACCGGATTATAAAGATTGGGACCCGGCTAACACCGGTCTCGTCGGTGAGTTTTTAAGTCCCGTTACGAGCAATACGGGATCTCTTTCTTCCAAACAAACATCCGTAAACCCGAACTTTGCCGCAGTGATTTTGCATTTATTGAAAAGAGCAAAGTTGGAAGAAGGAGATACGATCGCCGTTGCGGTTTCCGGGTCCTTTCCTGCAATGAACGTTTGTTTGTTTGCAGCGTTGGAAACCCTCAAGCTGAAACCTATCATCATCGCAAGCACATCCGCTTCCCAATTCGGCGCCAATCATCCTCATATGTTGTGGCTGGATATGGAAAGAATATTGTCGGAGGAATCCGTTTTTTCCGTAAGATCGACGCATGCTTCCCTCGGAGGCACCCAAGACAAAGCGATCGGAATGTCCAAAGAAGGAAAGGATTATCTTTTAACCGGTATTAAACGGAATAAGGTGATCTATATTGATCCGCTCAGTTTCGAAGATTCAATCAAAAAAAGAATGGATCTTTATCAAAAACTCTCCGCCGGAAAACAAATCAAAGCATTTATCAATATAGGAGGAGGTACCACTGTTCTCGGGACAAGTCTCGGCAAACAGGTGTTTAAGAGCGGACTCATCACTCAATTGCCGGACGATATCAATCCTCCCGATTCCGTGATCAAAGAGTTTTTGCAAAGAGATATCCCGGTCATCAATGTGATCCAAGTAGAATCCCTGGCCCGCAAATTCGGCTTACCCATTGCACCGAAGAAAACCCCGAAACCGGGAGAAGGAAAAGTGTTCGTCCAGGAAGAATACAATCCCTGGCTGTGTATCGGAATCCTGGTTTTTCTTTCCATGGGATTGTATGGAATCACCAAATTGGGATGGGGTGGAAACCAAACGGACTTCCAATTACCGGAAACCATCCGACGCAAATAAATCTTTGGAAAACGCTTGCACCTCTTTCGTCTAAAGAGTAGGATAAAATCGTGATCAAAATCATAATACTTTCTCTTCTGTTGTTTTATGTGTTCCGAATCCTTTCCCGATTTTTTAGTTTTTCGGCACATGTGAAACAAGAACAAATTCGATACAAAACGGAAGTTCCCGGTCCTAGACAGGGCTTTCATAAGGAAAAAGACATCTCCGAAAAAGGAAGGATTTTGGAAGATTAACCCGATTTCTTTTTTCTAAAAATTCCACTCCTTCCGATGATAGAATTAGAATGTTTCCCTTCTATCGTATCCTAATCCTCCTCCCTGCACTCTGTTTTGCCATCAATTGCGGTGTTCCCAAAGGAGAATTTGGTTGGGCTACCTCCAAAACCGGTGATTTAGACATTCTGGAAAAACATATCATGATCATCACGGATTATAAAATGATGCGCGATGGTCTTATCTTTTCTCCTACAGATACGATTCATTACGTTTATACATTCTCCCGTAATCCCGGTAAAGAGACTGAGATTTATATCTCACTCAATCGTTATGAACTGGATTATGTGCAAGTGGATATCAAAAAGAAATTTGCGGAACTGGAATCCAATTCCATCAGAGACGAATTCACAGGGCTCATTGCAGGGGAATATCTTTTGAAAATAGTCCACGAAGGCGAGACTGTGGATGAGGTGAACTTTCAAGTATTGCCGGAAGAAGGTTACACGGAAGATACCATCGAACAAGAGTTAGCCACGGATGAAAAGGACGAATTGATCAAATACTCTCGTTGAAAGGAGGAAAGATCACTCCGGTAGTCAAAATTCTTTCCACTCTCTTCTTTTCTTTCAAAGCCAGCTGGATTTCAACTTCTCCGCCGAGTTCAATTACGGAATTATAATAACCTACCGCTTTTTCAAAATCCTTGCTGTATTCCGCAAGCACTCCCAAACGAAATAACAACTGTAATACGGGAATCTTGTCCAGTTTGGTTTTGAGAACCCTTACCACCGCTTCCTGGTCTTCGACTCGAATGTCAAGAAGCCTGTATTGGGAAAGCGCATCGTCTTCCGTAGTCACAAGGAGATCTTTTTTGATTTTTAATTTGCGGGCGCGGATTGTTTCCAGTTCTTTCTCGGCTTCAATATGTAAGGTTTCCAATTTTTTCCATTGAGAATAAGCCAAATTCAATTTATTACGTTCAGCTTCCTGATTCCGATCCGATTTGTCTTTTTTAGACAGATAAAAAAATGCAATGGATTCTAATTCGGGAAGATTCGTATTTGCATCCAAGCCGGGATTCCAATCTTTGCTATTCCGCTCCAGCCAATAGCTTAGGTATAAGCTCGACTTTTTCAAATCGCCTATATGGCCTGCAAAGAATACTCCCATCTCATAAGAAACTCTTGTTTTTTCCGGGTTATCCTGCGAACCAAGAAAGTATTTTTCATAATAACCGCTTGCGATTACCTTTCTTTTTATGTCCGCATTGAGCATCGCCAAACGCAAGTATGTCTTTGTCAGGCTTTCTTTTCCGGCTTCGTCCTGAGGATTCTGTTTTTCAATGAGTCCCAGGTATTTTTCATAAAAGTCGATCGCTTTCTCTTTTTTACCGTCTTGGCGGTATTGTTCCGCCACATCCAAAATCACCTGCGGATTTTCCTGCCATTGGGAATACGCTTTTTCTAAAAGCAATTCGTAAGCGAAAAAATCCGTATTTCTTTTATAATCGAACAAAACATAAATCCCTTTTCCCGCGACTCCCAGTTTGTTTACAATCTTCAGCCTTTCCTTATTATCATCTTCTATCTTTTTCACGACATTCGCCATATCATAAAAAGTTTTGGAATCTGATTGTTGTTTTCCCAGGAGATACGCAGCATAACGGGACTTAAATGAATCGTCGTAGTTTTTGGAAGCGGTTTGCAAAGTACTGGATCTGTTTTTTATAATTTCATCCTGTCTTTTTTCTTCTGCCAAAATTTCGGAAAGAGGTCTTTTGGTCCGGGCCAAATCGGCAAGTACAGAGTGTTTGTCATCCTTTGCCTGTTTCCAATCTTTTTCCGCTTTGTCTTTTGTTTCCCAAATCCTTTGGTGTTCTTTTGCAGACGGAGCAAATAAGGATTTATAATCTTCCTTTTGCCATTCCCCTTGTCTAAATCTTTCTTCCGACGGATCCAAAGGGTGATATCGAAATGCCGCAATGTAATGTCTGAGAGCAGGTGCGTATTTTTCTTTCTCGGTATAGAGTCTTGCCATACGTGTGTGAAGTTCGTACAAAACTGGAGAATCTTTCACTACCAATGTTTCCGAAAGTTTATGAGTATTTTGCCAGAGAAGAAGGCGGATATCATTTTGATCCGACCGGGAAGAATATACATTCCCCCTTTCTCTATCTTCCCAAATCCGCTTTTCTTCTATAAACTGACTGTAGTATCTTTTGAGTAATCCTTCCCCTTCCCGGATCTTGGTATCCAAACTTTTGGGACCAGTTTCAACGGAAGAATCCTCTGCAACGGGAGGTTCAATCACAGTTGTGGCATTCGGATCGGCAACAGCCGGGTCGGTTCCTATCGGAGCCGCGTCCGGAGGGCGAAGTGCAATCCCGGAATCCTCATCAATCGGGATTCGTTTTTCCGAATCCAATTGGCCCAACTCCTCTACGGAAATCACCTGCAAAGGACTGAGATAAAGTCCCTGAAGAGGATTACGCCGATCTTCTTCCCCTGAAATCAAAGGCAAAACGGAAAACAGAAAAATCACAGTGAGAAAGAACAGTTTTCCCGTCAGAAATCCATTTCCCTTTTTACCGGTTTCTTTCTTTTCATGACTTCTTTCCATTTTTTCTTTTCTAAGGATTCCTACTCTATACCTATCGGTGAAAAAAGAAAATCATATAATCGAAAAGGGTTGTCATGGAAGAAGACCCCCCTTCCTAATGATGGTCATGGCGCAGAACATCGTAGAGCGTTACCTGGTTCTAAAAAACAAATATCGTAATTACGATACGAAATATGCACTCAAGCGAATGCAAGCATTCCGTCTCGCCACCCAAGAACTTTCCCGAAAAGGGTATGAAGTAGCTCTCGAAATCTTGGGTTCGATCAATTTCGGAATTGTGGAGCCCACTTCCGATGTGGATTGCATTTTATTTATAGAATGCGATCTCCACAAAGATCATTCCAATTGTCCCCCTCATTGTGCGAATCTGACATTTGTCAAACAGGAGATTTCCAAATTCGTATTAAAACGATTGCAGCCCGAAACGTTCAATATCGATTATTTGGATTCCATCAACTTGAAATATGTGGAAGAAAGAATCAGAATAGAACAAGTGCTTGGTGACGAAGCCCTATATTGTCTTTTGTTTTATCGAAATATAGGAAGACCTGTCAACCGACCGCTTTTCATACACTATTGCGACGAATTGGAAGAGAATCCCGACTTCTTACAAGAAATCATTCCTTGGGCATCGGAGGCACTCATCGGTTATCTCCATACCAACCAACATATTTTATCTTTTAATAAGTACAATGAAAGAATCCTGAGCAAAGGACTTCATTTGCCCGAAGGGCTCCAGCAGGAATTAAACGAATATCTGAACGCGAATCAATCTAACCAGAACGATCTACCGCATAACTGACAGACGTCGGACTTTGGATTTCGTTCCCCAAATGACGGATATCCTTTCCGGTATTCAAACGGACCAATTCTTCGGCAATATTCACGGCATAATCTCCCAATCGCTCCATGGCAAGAATGATGCGGTAAAGATCCGCAAATTCCACTTTGTCCATATCTTGAGCGTCTCTGTATTTTTTGAATGCCTGATCGCAAAGTCCGTTTAACTCTTCTTCGATGGTATTGACGCTGCCCATAAACCTTTCTTTTTCTTCAACAAGGGACTCGATCGCCATTCCGGCAAGAGTGGTTACCCGGGCAAGAATCAATGTCATCGGCTCTTCTTTTTTGAACAAGGTCTTGCGAATGGTTTTGTATCGGAATACTTCCGCGCAATTCACCACTTGGTCTCCCATCCTTTCCATATTTCGCGTGATACGAATGGCGGAGAGTGCGAACCGAAGAGGGTCTTTTTTTAAAACGATATCATTGTCTACATTTCCCATTCCCAGAATATTCCGGTTGGTAATGGCTTCGAGGATTGCGTTTTGGGAAAGATTGTCATTTTCCTTTTCCAAATCATCTATACGATCGTCACGCTCTACGATCCGGTTGGCGAGATCGTAATCGTCGTTTTCCAAAGCTTCACCTAACATGATGACTTGTTCGAGCACAAGTTCGGCCATCGAATGAAGATTTTTTCTAAGGTAGTAAAATTTGGAAATCATCATGGCTTGCCAAAGGTATTAGACAACTGCCATTTCTGAAATTTCCTCTACTGTGAGAATTTTTTCGATATCGATCAAAATTATGAACCGATTGTCCTTTTTTCCTACTCCGGTGATGTAGCGGGAAGAAATCCCTTTTACGGAAGGAGGCGGTGGGTCCACCTGGTTTGCGGGAAAATGTACCACATGAGACACTTTGTCCACGATAACACCGACTGATTTTCCACCCAAATTGATGACAATAGCTCTTTCAATCAAAGTCTCCTGGCCAGTTTTGATGTTCAATCGTTTGGCAAGGTCGATCATTCGAACGACTTTTCCCCGGATGTCCATGATACCGGCAAAGTAGGTTTTGGACTGGGGAACTCGGATGAGATTTGTGATTTTTACAATCTCTTCCACAATGGTGATGGGAATGGCGTATTCTTCTTCACCTAAATTGAATATGATGTACTGTTCATGGATAAACTGATTGTTGTTAGACGATTCTTTTGCCATTGGGTTCTATCGGATACGATCTTAGAAGTAGACGTAACCAGTATAGAAAAAATATGACCCAAGTGAAAGAAATGACAACACTTTTGTAAAAAGTACGGAACGTTTTCTGACAAGAAAATCCAAAAGACCAGTTGTCATACCCAAAGCCGCTAAGCTCCAACCCAATACGACATAATCATAGTAAAATAGGTACACCAGATAGGCGATTCCACAGCCGAGGCTGATGTCTTGCAGATCTCCCCAAAATCTCCTTTTAAAGCGCTCCCAAAGCGTACCACGGGCCTCTATTTCCTCTCTGCGTCTTCTCTTCCATCTCTGGAAGCGGGTCTCTCTTACAATCCCAAATACGGAATCATAGCGACTGGAACGGGGAAAAGAGGAATCTCTACCTGAATCGAACCTTCGGTCCTGGTATTCCTGTTGGACTGGTGGGAATATATCATAACAACCACCTACGGATAAAAGAAGGTCGTTGTCCGGGAGTGAGGAAAAATAATCTCGGAAAGGCCAGAGCTTTCTAAATACCGGATAAGCTCTGCCGGAGGATATATCCTTTTCCTGGAGTACAATTCCATTCCGGACTGTAGAGGAATACATCCTGCCTTTTTCTTCTTTAATTTCAACCGCTAACCTAACAAGTCTTTCGTGAAAGTTAAACTCTGCCTCTAAGATATCTCCGAGAGGAGTTTCCATCGTATAGGCTCGGGTGAATCCCGGTGTGCGGGGTTTCTGTTTCCTCCAAACATGCTTCATAAAAGATGTATCGGAGGAAATAGAAAGTCACTGAAGGAAGATTATTTCTTCTTTTTGTGGCGGTTGGCTCTTCTTTTTTTCTTACGTTTGTGGGTTGCGATTTTTCTACGCTTTCTCTTTTTTCCGGAAGGCATTCCTTCCTCCTTATATAAGCCGTTTAAGTCAAAATTCTAATCGAGGTACTTTTGTAAATGTTTATTTTTACGCATAGAAGAGAGCATCGATTTGATCTCTCCAATACCTTCTCTTGAAGAAACAAAAATAACATCCGGCTCTTCTACGACAATCAAATCATTCACTCCCAAAAAGGCAATGAGGTCTTTGGAGACGGAAGAGATGTTCCCTGAAGATTTGTGATAGATGACTTCTTTTCCTTGATGGCGATTTTTCCCTGCATCACCGGGAAGGATTCTTTCCAAAGAAATCCAAGATCCGACATCATCCCAATTGAAACTTGCCTCTACCATTCGGATCCGATTGGATCTTTCCATAATGGCAGTATCAATCGCTTCGCTCGGCAAAAGGGAAAATGCGTTTTTCAAATCTCCGAAATTTTTAAAAGGAAATCCATTCTTTAACGGTTGTAACAGGGAAGGAGCATGTCTTTCAAACTCTTCCAAAATGGTTTTCACCCGAAAAAGAAAAATCCCGGGGTTCCAGTAAAAATCCTTTTTTTTGATGTATTTTAGCGCAGTCTTAAAATCCGGTTTTTCGAAAAAAGCTTTCACCTGGTATCCGACATCAGTCGGTTTTCCCGCACTGATATAACCGTAACCCACTTCGGGACGGTTGGGTTTTACACCCAATAGAACCAAGCCGTGTTCCGTCTCAAATAATGCCTGTTCGATGGTCTTGGCAAATTCTTTGATAGGATCGATAAACGCGTCTGCAGATAAAACGATTAGGTTCGGGTTTCCATATTTCTTTTGAAAATATAATGCGGATAAGGCGATGATCGGCGCGGTATTTTTGCCTTCGGGTTCGATGATAAAGTTAGCGGAAGGAAACTTCGGATCTTTTTTCAAGATTTCGTTTTTCAAATTGGAATTGGTTCCAATATAAATGCGATCCTGGCTCGTGATTGTAAGAGCCCGATCAATCGTCTCTTTCAATAATGTTTTATTGGAGTAAACTTTCTGTAGTTGTTTCGGGGAATTAGTACGGGATCTGGGCCAAAACCGTTCTCCCTTTCCCCCCGCCATAATCAAAACAACAGGTAACTCTTTTGGTAACTTTGCCATATTTCAAATATCCGCTAGTTACCAAGTTTTAAGAGAGTGGGAAAAGGAAAACAAGAAATGCTCCCTTATGTAGCGGGAGCATCCTTCGGTGCGTCTTCCGAATGTAGTTTGATCGGCTTTGCCGGGATGATGGTGGAAATGGCGTGTTTATAAACTAAGCTTTGTTTGTTATCATTTTCCAAGACAATTGTAAAGTTATCGAAACTCACTACCTTACCTTTGAGCGGAACCCCGTTTAACAGATAAATTGTGAGATCGATTTTTTCCTTTCGAGCAGTATTGAGAAGTTGGTCTTGGATGTTGTTTTTTGCAGACATAGGAAATTCCCGAGTGGTTTCTATATTTTTAATCTATTTTTGTAAATTCCTTGAACGCCGAATCCCAGGACATAGGAACGAGAAGTGGATCTTTTCGAAACCATGTGATCTGTCTTTTGGCATAATTTCTATGAGATTGTGCCAAACGTTCAAGCAATGTATTAAAATCGATTTTTCCATACAAGAAATCAAGCGCAAAATTGTATCCCAAAGAATGTAGGCCGGGACAGTCGGGACCATATTTTTCCAAAACCAATTTACTCTCTTCCAACATCCCGTCCTTCAATAGACCGGGAACTCTCGTTTCAATGCGGGCATATAAATCTGCACGAGGCCAATCCAACCAAACTGCTTTCGGTTTCAGATCGGGAAATTCTTCCAAAAATCCCCCGGTGGTTCGACTGGAAACTTCAGACCAAAGAACACCTGTGAGTACAACTTCCAAAGCCCTGCGAATCCGATATCCATCCGTTTCTGAAATATTACGAAATGCTTTCGGATCCTTTTCTTTGAGAAGCAGAACCGCTTCCGAAAGCGGTAGGTTTTGCGCAAAATCTTTTGTATCTTGGGGTACATTTGGTACGGGAAACATTCCCATCAAAAATGCGCGTAAATAAAATCCTGTCCCGCAAACAAGAAAGGGAGTTTTGTTTTTGTTCCAAATGGAAAGAATCGCATCTCTTGCCCAAGTGGAATACTGTTTGGCATTGGGAGATTTATCTGCCGTTAAAATCCCTACAACCCAATGAGGGATATGATCTCTTTCTTCTTTTGTGGGAGATGTGGTACCTACGGCAAGTTCCGAATACACCTGCCGGGAATCAAAAGATACAACTTCAAATCGATTGGGGTCTAAGCTCCCGGTAAGAGAGGTTTTGCCGGAACCGGTTGGACCGGCAAGAATGGGTAGGATCATGTTTTGAAAAATTCCATTGCGGGAGGAACAAAAGGATACGAAGTAGGAAAAACAAAATGGGAAAAGATTCAGGGAAGGAAAAAATTCCCCTTCCTTTTTCCAATCGTAAAAAACTTTTTAAGCTTCCTCTTCTTCTGCGGCAGGAGTGTCATCTTCCGCTTCTTCCAGTTCCTCAGTTTCTTCCAGAAGTTCTTCTTCGACTACCGGATCTTCTTCATCCTCAACATCATACTCGCTCTGACGAATTGCGGCCATACGCGATTTGATCGCTGGTTTTGCCAACTGATCGGCACCGCATTTAGGACATTTTTTTTCAGGTTTGTTCAGATCGTAAAATTTAGTAGAACAAGAATAACATGTAAATTTTTTACCAAGCGGGCCATTGGCAGCAAGTTCCGCTTTAGATACTTTTACCGGAGCTACTACTGGTTTCTCTTTTATTGCTGTCGGTTTGGGCTTGGACAAGGGTTTTGCGGAACCAGCCTTAGGAGGAGATTTTGGTTTCTCTTCCTTTTTTTTAGCGGGTTTAACATCCTTGGATGCCTTTACCGGAGCTTTTTTCTTCGGTGGAGGGGCTGACTTTTTAACTGCTTTCTTTGCTACCATAGGAGTTCTTTTGACGATCTTCGGAGACCCCATCTCTGGGACAACCTTTTTGAAATTTGACGTTTTTCTCCTGGATAAAAATAATAGGAAAGTATTTTTTTTATTATGGCTCAATTAAGTGTAAACGTAAACAAGATCGCCACTCTACGCAACTCCCGAGGTGGAGATATTCCCGATGTAGTGCATTTTTCCGAATTGATCCTGAATGCGGGAGCGCACGGGATCACGGTCCACCCGAGAGAAGACCAAAGGCATATTACAACGGAAGACGTTTTCTCTCTTCAAATCTTCCTTTTGAATTACAATCGAAACGCTTCGTTTCACAGAGAATTCAATATAGAAGGAGAACCTAGCGAACGTTTTGTGAAATTGGTTCTGGAAGCCAAACCGGACCAGGCAACACTCGTTCCGGTCCGTCCGGGGGAAATCACATCCGATCACGGTTTTAATTTGAAAAACAAATCGGAAGTCGATCGTTTAGCGCCGATTATTGAAAAGTTTCATAAGGAAAAAATCAGAGTTTCCTTGTTTATGGATACTGATTCTTCCCAATACAAAACCGCAAAGGGAATCGGTGCCGACAGGATTGAATTTTATACAGGCCCTTTTGCCCATGCCTACGATCAATCGGAAGAAGCCGGAAAAGTATATTATAAAGAATACGAAAATGCTGCAGAAGCCGCATACAAACTAGGTCTTGGGATCAATGCAGGACACGATCTGGACACAAACAATTTAAAATTATTTTCCCATCTCCCCCATCTTGCGGAAGTATCCATCGGACACAGATTGGTAGCACAAAGTCTTGTGGACGGAATGGAAAAAACGGTAAAATCCTATCTTAAAATTCTTTCGAAAGAAACCGGATCTTAGAATAAACAGGATCCTGATCTATCAAGAGTTTTGCGGACCTTTCCAAAGCAAGACATAGATCCGTTTCTTTTTTACCTTTCTTCTTAAGAATCTGGATCTCATTTAAAAAATGTTTCAACGCATCCCGCGCCCCGTTTTCATTGCCTGTTCCGGCCGCCAAACGAAGCTTACGCCATGCCTCGGTAAGAGGATGATTTGAAACAGTTCCTTCTTTTGTCTCTCCGCCTTTGTGATAGGCGCCTGTGTCCCAAACCCGGGAGAAAGGATCCGTTTTCACCTGATCGCTGAGCAATCTGTCCGAATAAATGGAACGGGCGGTTTTGATATAAGGTAGAATTTCCGATTTTTCCGGTTCGGAAAAAGAAAGATAACATTCGGCAAATACTCCTTTTCGAAGCATATCCTTTGTTAAATGGCCTTCTTTTGCGAGAAATAAAACGGAAGGAAAAGCGTCCTTGTGCCTATATTCTTCTCCGCAAGACCGAATCGCTTTCGAATACGCCGCCAAGGTTTTCCCTTCTTCGAAAGTCTGACTCATATCTTCCAGGTTATTCGAACTTTCGGCGGAAAGACGGAGCATGTTTTTATAAAGAGTGTCGTCAGGATTTTTTTCCAAAGCCTTTTTGAAAGCTGTATAACTTTCACTGAAATTTCCGCGCCTGTATTCCAAAAGTCCCCAGGTGTAACATAGATATCCGTCATCGGTGTCCTTGTTTCGGCAAACATACCTTAAGCGGGACAAAGCGTCTTCCCTTGAATCCGCACTTTCCCAGACATCCAAAAGCACCTCTTCCAGGAAACTCAAGGTTTCCAAACTATAAGGATCGGTTGTAGGGTTTTTATTCGGTGCGGAACAGGAATAAACGATAAGGAAGGAAAAAAGAAAAATGCCGAATCCTTTCATGGATATGTCTATTTTAACGTAAGAATCAAGGCTTGTCCTGTTTTTTTTCAGTTGCCCAGTCTGGAAAATCAGGTTTTCCTTGCCTAATCTAAGTACTAAATCGAGAGAACCATTGAAACGTATTTTATATCTAATCTCCCTATCGGCAATACTTTGCTTAACTCTCCCTGCAGGATTTATATCCTGTGAACCGGAGGCGAAAAAAGCCCAAAAACAGGTTACCAATTTTACCTACCAAGATTTTGAAAACGTGGTCCAAGCGGTAGATAAATACTATATAGACAAAATCATCAACAAAGACCGCGCCTTTATCGATGCGGCGGCCTTTGCAACCTTGAGTATGCCGCATCCGCTTTATCTCTATCCCGAAAGTTATTTCAACGAACGGGAAAAGTACGATGATAAGGAAGAACTTTATCCCGGCAAAACATTCAAGATTTCTCCTTCCGACAAATTTGTGTTATTCGACCCTGATTACGAGCAAGTAGAAAAAATCCAAAAGGAAAAATTCAAAAAAAACGAGAACAAAAAACTCTCCGATGAAGAAGTCAAAAAACTGATCGAAAGGGAAAAACTTAAAAAATCCGTCATCACTGCAAAATGGGAAGAAATCAATTTTTCCAAAAAGGATTTTGATCGTATCATCGCATACCTAAGAGACAATCTTGATAAATACAAAACTCCCGTTCTGAAAGGACTCATCGAACTGGATGGTGAAGTTTCGGAAGAAGAGGAAGAGAAAAAAGAATTTACCATGGAACAAGTGTTCCTTGGTGCAGCAAACGGTTATCTCAATTCACTTGATCCTCATTCCAATGTTTTTCTCAAAGAAGTTTGGGAAGAATCCATGGCAAAAATCAATGACAGTTCCTTTGAAGGAATCGGTGCTATTCTTTCCGGCGGAGGTTCCAGAGAAGTGGTCGTTGAAAACCCGTTAGAAGGAAGCCCCGCTGTAAAAGCGGGAGTCCGGAGCGGAGATGTAATTGTTGCCGTAGACGGCAAGGTGATCAAAAACCTTTCTTTGGATAAAGTAGTTAAAAAAATCAAAGGTACAAAAGGCACCAAAGTAGCCCTCACTCTCAGGCGTAAGGGAAATACCGGGAATGTAGATATCGAAGTGATTCGTGATAAAATCACAATCAAAAATATCACCTACCACTTGTTAAAAGAAAATCCTCAGGTTGGTTATATCAAACTTACCGGCTTTGTAAAAACACAAGGCGGCGAACAAGCGGATTCACTCATCGTAAAGGGTCTCCGCGCTTTGGAAGAAGAAGCTAAGAACAACAACAAACCTCTCAAGGCGGTTGTTTTGGATCTTCGCAATAACGCAGGCGGTTATTTGGATCTTGCCATTGATATTGCGGATATGTTCATCGAAAAGGGATTGATTGTTTCCACAAAAGTTCCCAATAGAAGCCCCGATGAACAGTTTGCGAGCAAAAAAGACATCACAAATCTTCCTTTGGTAGTACTTATCAATTCAAAATCCGCATCTGCTTCGGAAATCGTAGCAAGTGCCATCCAACACCACGGACGTGGGATTTTACTCGGCGAAAGAACTTTTGGAAAAGCAACAGTTCAAAAGCTGATGGATCTTCCGGGTAACGCGGATTATCTGCTCAAAATCACAAATTCACGTTATTACTCTCCTTCCGGAAAAACAATCCAAGTAGTTGGAGTTTCACCTGATATCGAAGTATCCGAGGAAGCGGATGGAAACTTTCCTTTCCGTTACAGAGAAGAAGATATGTGGAATCATTTGCCTAAAATTCCTTATGACGGAGTGGTGAAGTCCAAGTTCAATATCGATGCAATCAAAGAATATGCAAAAAAACAAGGGAAAGCGGATGCTTTCCTAAAACAACATGCAGGAGATGCGATCAAACCTGACTATATGTTGATCCGTAGTTTGGATTATATAGAAGGATTGCTCAACGCCAAGTGAGCCGCATCCAAGCAGATTTTTTAATCATAGGGAGTGGAGTAAGCGGGCTTTTTTCGGCACTCAAACTCGCTCCCCTTGGTTCCGTAGTCGTCGTTACGAAAAAAGCCGACTACGAATCTAATACGAATTATGCGCAAGGCGGAATCGCCTCGGTATTTGACGATAAAGATAAATTTGAAGAACATATAGAAGATACTCTGAATGCAGGCGCAGGTCTTTGTGACCTGGATGCAGTCAAAGTCCTGGTGGAAGAAGGCCCTACCAGAGTGAGAGAACTACTCGAAATCGGTGTTCCTTTTACCAAAGACGAATCAGGCAATTTAGATCTAGCCCGGGAAGGCGGCCACAGAAAACACAGAATCATTCACTCTCACGACCGGACGGGAAGTGCGATAGAGACCGCTCTCCTGGATGCGGTTCACGCTGTTCCGAATATCCGTATTTTGGAAAACCATGCCTGCGTGGATCTCATCACACGCCACCATCTGAAGGACAAGGAAGGTCTTCCTCTTCGTTGTTACGGTGCTTATATAGTGGATACGGAAACGGGAGAAGTGTTTCCGGTGATTGCTAAAAAAACCCTTCTTGCCACAGGAGGATCCGGTCAGGTCTATTTACATTCAACTAACCCGAATATTGCGACAGGTGATGGTGTAGCGACTGCTTACCGGGCCGGTGCCATCATTAAGAATATGGAATTTTATCAATTCCACCCTACTTCCTTATTCCATGAACAAGGAAATTCGTTTTTGATTTCAGAAGCAGTTCGGGGTCATGGTGGAATTTTAAGAGAAATAGGCGGGCGTCCTTTTATGAAGGATTACCATGAAATGGGAGAACTTGCCCCGAGAGATATAGTCGCGCGCGCCATTGACGATACGATGAAAAAACGAGGGGAATCTTATGTACTACTCGATATTACTCATAAGCCGGCAAACGATATCATCCATCATTTTCCCACCATCTACGAACGTTGTAAAAAATTAGGAATCGATATCACAACTGATCCGATCCCGGTTGTACCTGCCGCTCATTTTATGTGTGGAGGAGTTGCTACGGATCTTTTCGGAAGAACCAATATTGCTGACCTGTATGCTGTGGGCGAAACCGCTTGCACGGGAGTTCACGGAGGCAACCGCCTAGCATCAAATAGTTTATTGGAATGCGTTGTTTTTGCACAAAGAATAGCCGACGATATCCGCTCTCAAGGCAAACTGGATTATGCAAAAGAAATCGTAAACATTCCCGATTGGAATAAAGAAGGAACTACAAATACGGAAGAGTGGGTTTTGATTTCTCATAATTTAGTAGAGATCAAAACCATCATGAGTAACTATGTGGGGATCGTAAGATCGAATTTACGATTGGAAAGAGCCCTTCGTAGACTCACCTTAATCTCGGAAGAAGTAAAAGACTATTACAAACGAACTACTGTTTCTCTGGATCTATTAGAATTAAGGAATATAGTAAAAGTTGCAGAGTTGATTGTCCGTTCCGCTCTACTTCGCAAGGAAAGCAGAGGGCTGCATTTTAGCACGGATTATCCGGAAGACAGATCCCCTTCCCGCAAAGACACAATTCTCTCCAATTTGTCTTAGAATTTCCATTCAGCATTCGAATTAACCTCAACGTATTTTCTCCCCCCTCCTTTTTCAAAAATAAAATCACCAATATTTGACCTGTCAGGCGAAAATGTATTGCTCCCTGTTATCTAGTAACGAGAATTAGCCTCACTTTTTCTTGGGCTGGGACTCATGGGGCGAAGCTATAACTGAATGTTACATAATGTAAATAATACAACTGTTATAAGAACAGGATTCATTTATCAGGAACAAATCGGATTGCTGAGGTGTTGCAAGGAGTATCAGGATTATGTCTCATAATATAATGGGACAAATTTTCCCAAGGTAAAAGAAGAAAAGCAAGAACACTTTACATATGTTTACATATTTCCGAAATTGGATATTTAAGTTATGGATTCCATTCTTGAACTCAAATATTCACCGGAAGACAGCCGTTATATTCTCTATTTCCCCTATCGTGCGGAATGGGTTCGTTTGGCAAAATCCATTCCCGGCAGAAAGTATGATTGGAATCGGAATATTTGGTCTTTTCCGCAAGATCCGGTTACTTTCAAAATCATTCTCAAAACTTTTTACGACACACCGATTCGCTTCAATATAAAAGAGATCCCCCGATCCGTAAAAATTCTCGCTGACCTTCACCAAGCGATGCGAGCCAGGAACTACTCCTTTCAGACGGCGCGCACCTATTATCATTGGATCATTCAGATTTGTTTTCATTTTAGAAAGCTTCCCTATCAAATCACAAAAGATGAAATCATCGAATTTACGGATTACTGCACAGAAGTAAAATCACTCAGTTCAGCTAGCATTCGTTCTATGAGGCAAGCGTTTTTGTTTTACTTTAAAGTAGTTCGCTGTCAATTCCCCGATCTTAGTTTTCCCAGAATGAAAAAGGAAAACACTTTGCCCGAAGTTCTTTCCGAGTCCGAAGTCAAAAAGATTCTGAACGCTCCCGCAAACCCAAAACACAAACTGCTTCTTAAGCTGGCTTATTCCGCAGGACTCCGGGTCAGTGAAGCGGTTCATCTCAAAATTTCGGATATTGATTTTGATAGAAAGATGATTCGCATCGAACAAGCCAAAGGAAAAAAAGACAGATATACCCTCCTTGCCGACTCTCTTTGCGAAGAGCTGAGAGAATACTTACTCTACAGAAAGAAAGTATTGCAGTTCGGGCCGGTTTCCACAGCACAAAGGTCCCCCGCTATCAAAAACGAATGGTTGTTCCCCGGGCATGGATTCACTCAGCTTTCCATACGATCCGCTGAGAAAATCTTCGAGACTTCCAAACAAAAACTAGGAATTACCAAAAAAGTATCCTTTCACTCTCTGCGCCATGCCTTTGCCACCCATCTATTGGAACAGGGAACCGATCTGAGAATGATCCAGACCTTGCTCGGCCATATGAGTGTCCGAACTACGCAAATCTATGCGAAGGTGTCCCGCACCCAACTCACTAAAATCCGCAGCCCTTTCGATCGAATCAGTTAGTTGTTCGGTTATTCCTCGGTAAGAAAGGGATAACCGAATAGGAAAAATTTAACGCAATTCGAGGAGAAGGAGTTATACGCCATTGCATAAATTCAAATGATCAAAGAAGAAACAATAACAACCGAAAGTGAATTAATCAAAAAGCTAAATGAGCTAGAAAAACTTACCGATTTATGGGTTTTTCGAGGTGAAGCAAATAGCGATTGGAAATTAAATACAACCATTGATAGGATTTCCCAAAGCATCGGTCTTTTTCCCTTTAGTGAGCAAGAGTCTATCTTTCATGTAATTAGAACAAAACGAATATATGACGAGCTAAGAGATATTAATTCAGAAAACTATTTAGAAATTCTTTCATTTCTTCAACATCATGGGGTGCCAACTCGGTTGTTAGATTTCACAAAATCTCCGTATATTGCTCTGTATTTTGCATTCGAAGATTTAAGTCCAAATTCAGATTTTGCATCTATTTATGGTTTCCAACCCTCATTCTTCAGAATGAAACTTTATGACTGCATAAATAGACAAAAAGAAAAAATTAAAAGTAAAATTGAACCAAAATCATACCAAAGTGAATTTATTAATTGGGGTCATATCGATAATTTTCAGAAACTATATAATGAAATATTACAGTCTGATGCGATAAATCTCGTTTTACCGGTTGAACCAGATATTTTCAATAAAAGAATTTTTATTCAACAAGGTTTATTCTTTCTGCAAGGAAATTCAAATCTTTCATTTATCGAAAATTTAGAAATCTATTATCCTTCCGATATAGAACAAAATACTTTCAAAATAAACATAAGCAGAAATTTACAAAAAAGCATAATTCTTAAACTAGCAAACATGGGAATAACTCCATATAGCCTTTATCCAGGTTTAGAAGGATTGATGAAAGATATGAAATTAAATCTTTACAGAAACCATTATAAAATTTTCGGAACTGAATAAAATAGATATGCAACAGCGTATAACTACGCCTTACCGCTGCGCTGCGGGATTCGTTTCACTCACCCTTGCTCGGTCTGCGACACATTGTCCTCCGTCACGTTTCTTGCATAAGCAAGAAAACGCGCCGACGCTAACGTCCCTTTGGGACTCAGCTGCGGACAACGTCGGTAAGGCTAGTCCGTTATACGAAATCAGGTTAAAGAAAATTTGAATAATTTACGAAAGTTTAGATCGGCAAGGAAAAGAAAATATCTTTATTGATAACATAGTAGATTGCCGCTTGACTAAATTGGTACATATGTTTGTATAGTGTCATGGCAAAGCAACTATCTCTTTTTGAAGCTGATAAGAAACGTCGCCAGCCAGAAGGTATTACTACTTCAGAAGCAACTTTATCAGCGTATACAAGCAATAATGCAGACATTTTTCCAAAAATACTCTCTCTTCATGTATCAAAGGGGGCAACCATCTATGATATAACTTATGGAACTGGGGTTTTCTGGAAAAATGTTGATATTTCCGAATATAATTTTCTCCCCTCTGATCTCAAAACTGGCGTAGATTGTCGAAATCTACCATATGAAGATAACTCTTCGGATTGCGTAGTTTTTGATCCTCCTTACATGGAGGGATTATATCGATCAAGTAAAGTGAACCTGGCTGGCAGCGGAAGCCATAAAGCCTTTCGAGAATATTACTCTACTGGAAAAGAAACTACAGACGGACCAAAATGGCATAATGCCGTATTAGATATGTACTTTCGTGGAGGCAACGAAGCTCTACGTGTTCTCAAAAACAAAGGTGTTTTTATTGTTAAATGCCAAGATGAAGTGAGTGCCAACAGACAAAATCTGACACATGTTGAATTAATTAATTATTACCAAACTTTAGGCTTTTACTGTAAGGACTTATTTGTAATCATACGACAAAATCGACCAGTTGTTAGTCGAATGTTAAAACAAGTGCATGCTAGAAAAAATCACTCTTACTTTCTTGTTTTCATTAAAGTTCCCAATGGAAAACAAATTGACTCTTATCGTTCCTCAAGTAATTCATCAAGCAATGGAAAAGGATCCAAAAAAAAAGGCGGTTGAGGAGGATAACTCACTGTCGCTGTTGTCGCTAAGAGATGTTTTTTTTGGTCATCGGTATATTTATTTGATTTTGTTCTAGGTAAATCACTATTTTTTGCAAAAGCGAAAACCCATTCACCACTGAATGCAAATAAATTTATTGCGACCAAATCGAATTCACCTACGACAAGACAAGTAGTTTTTACTATTTCACCAGAAGGGAGTTTAACTTCCCTATTGTCCGATGCATCTATTTGTGTTTTGCCAACCCAACTATCATCGACCCTCTTTACTGTATTAGTTTGAAGTGATTTAACTTCTATGATAAATCTCTTATTCTTATAGCGGATATTGCGGTCACCTTTTTGTTTTCGATCATGATCATCTGTTTTCGAAATATCAGATATTTTAGGATTGCTTAGCCAATTTTTTTCAAATTGAAACTCCGCAACATAACCTAATATCATTCCACGTAAACTTGGATTTTCAATAACCAGTTTTGAAAATTCCTCTACGCTTATACCCCAATCTTGCAAAATATTATTACTCATAGTAATATTTTCGACATTATATACAAGAAAATTTACTAAAATAGAAATTAACATATTTGTTGATATTCTAATTATTTACAGTTTTTATTTCAAAATGACTCTCATTTGACTTAAACCTGACTTCGCATAACTACGCCTTACCGCTACGCTGCGGGATTCGCTCCGCTCACCCTTGCTCGGTCTCCGACACATTGTCCTTCTGTCACTCGTTTGCATACGCAAACTACGCGCCAGTCCCTAACGCCTCAATGAGGCTCAGGGTCGGACAACGTCGGTAAGGCTAGTTCGTTATACGAAAGTCGAAAAATTAAAATCATGAAACTTATAAAGAAATATTGGAAAAAAACA